>DIWF01000003.1 GCA_002422545.1 Firmicutes bacterium UBA6113
TTATTCAAAGACCAATTCAATACCTCATATTCTTTTGGCTCTATATTATTTACACATATGAACCCAGCAAATTTACCATCTCTTTCGGATACATACAAGCATTTATTTTCTATATCTTTTATAAAATCTTTATCTTGAGGATAATTTTCATCCCATTGAAAATTATTGTATTGGTGCATTTCTTCTTTTGTTTGTTCTATTATTTCCATAATATTTGTTAAATCACTTAAAAATGCTTTTCTAATCATTTCAATCCCCTATAATTTCTTTATTTTAAATATTAATATCATATATATGCTAAATTTTCAATACCAAATTATTTTCAAAAAAAAATAGCAGCCATAGACTGCTATAAAATATAATTAATCTGTAACCAATCTTTTTTCGCCAGTGATTTCTTGAATAGGCTTAATGTTTTGTGTAACTTCTAAAACACCTAAAAATTCTCCATCTTCACTTCTAACTGCAAAATATCTAATATAAACATATTTATCACCCATTTTAATCCAAAAATCTTCATGTTGCTTTTTACCTGATTTTAAATCTTTAACAATTCCTTCAACTATATGTACACTTGCTGGTGGATGACAGTTCGATACTTCCCTTCCTAAAATAGTTTTAGTTCTTGGGAAAATCCTCTCAGTTCCCTGAGAAAAATATTTTACTTTATCATCTTTTCCAACAAAAGTCATATCAAAAGGAAGAGTGTTTAAAACGGCAATTAATTCTTCAGTTTTAAATATTCCAGATGGTAATGAAATAACTCCCATTTCAGTTTTTTCTTCTTTAATTTCTTTTTTTGCTTTTAAATCTACTTTCCATGTTTGAACATTATCTATCATAAATCCAATTTCAGAACTATCATCAGCAACTTGTTTCCATTCATCCTGTGTCATAGTATCCAATAACATAGGAAGCATAATATTTTCTTCCTTAAAAATCATTTCAGTAATTCTTTCTGATAAATTGTTTAAATCATCTTTTAAATCAGTATCCCCTTCTTTTATAGAGGCTCTAATTGATTTCAATAAATTTCTTATTTCATCATCAACACCCCACATTACTTTTGGTGGAGCAGTGATACCGTATTTCTCCATGTAAGGGAATAACAAATTTTCCTTTTTAGAATAATGCAAATCAATTTTTGATAATTTTTCTAAAATATCTTTTATTTTTTCTATTGCACCTTTATTTTGCAAATTATCTATACAAGGTTTTAATTCTTGCTCTATTATTTTTTCTAATAATCTGTTTTCAAGTTTTAATGTATGACCTGGATGACCAGGAATTTCAGTTTGATCTGCTTTTGCATGTATTTCTTCTATAGAACCTTTAAAAACAGCTGAATGAACATCACACAATTTCTGCACTTCAGTTATAGGCAACCCTTCTGAAATTAAAGCTTGTTCAGCTTCAGATATTTCTGTAGCAGAAACCCCTTTAAATGCTTCTTCAAACTTTTCTTTTACTTCTTCTACACTTTTACCATTATGTAATTCTTTAATCACTTGTTTAATAATTTCTTTGCGGTATTCTCGATTATTAATTTGTTCGCTCATTTTTCCTCCGTTTTTTGTTATTTATTATTTATTCTTTAATTTCATAACCACTTTTAATAAATTCTTCTTTTATTAATTCAAGATCAATTTTTTTAGCTTTAGAACCTTTAGGAATAGTCATAAACCTTCCCATAGTAGAAAGCATACCAGGTTTTGTGATATCATCAAACCCAAGTTTTTCTAATATTTTGGGAATTTCAGAATCTTCATTGGAAAGTTCATAAACTGATTTATTTAAATCTAAAATTTTATCCATATGCATCCTCTATGTATATACCAAATTTGTAAAATATAACTATTTTTATTATACCCACTATTTTGTCATTTAAAATTTATTTTATATAATTTTAATATTAATTAATAAAAAAAATATGATAGTCATATTAACTACCATATTCATATTTCCGAAAAAACTTTTCCTATACTTTCATTAATAACTAAATTAGCTTTTTTGTCCATTGATGTAGAAGATTTGTTTATTAATATAAGTTTATTTCCTTTATAATAATTAATAAGACTTGCTGCTGGATATACAACTAAAGAAGTTCCTCCAATAATAAGCACATCAGCTTCTTCTATATATTTTATAGCTTTTTGCCAGATATTTTCATCAAGACCTTCTTCATATAAAACTACATCAGGTTTTATTGTTCCTCCACAGCTGCATTTTGGTATTGCATCTTCATTAACTACATAATTTACATCATAAAATTTTCTGCATTTAATGCAGTAATTTCTATGAACTGAGCCGTGAAGCTCTAATACATTTTTACTTCCCGCCATTTGATGCAGTCCATCTATATTTTGTGTTATTATCGCCTTTAACTTTCCTGTTTTTTCAAGTTCAGCAAGTTTTATATGTGCCATATTTGGCTTAGCATTTAAAAAAATCATTTTATTTTTATAAAAATCATAAAATTCCTCTGTATTATTTTTATAAAAACTGTGTGAAATAATTTTTTCAGGTGGATATTTGTATTTTAAATTATATAAACCATCCAAACTTCTAAAATCAGGTATACCGCTTTCTGTAGAAACACCTGCTCCTCCAAAAAATACAATATTATTGCTGTTTGAAATTATATTTTTTAACTCTGCTTGCATATGATCCCCTTTAAAATAGTTGTTCATTGTAATCATCTATAATCTGTTGAATTTTTTCTGTACATCTTCTGCCTTTACATGGACCGCTACCTGACCCCGTAACTTTTTGTACTTCAGAAACAGTTTTCGCACCATTTTTTATAGCAGTTTTCATAGTAGCTCTCGAAATCCCTTTACAAAGACATATCTTAGTTAGTTTATCCATTATTTGTGCATTCTTATCCAAAATTTTCTCCTCTTTGATCTTCTTAAATTTAAATCTAAAAACTTTTCGTTTTCTTATTTATTTTTTCATTATAAAATTCTAATATAATATTAGCTGGAAATAATTTTAAATTAAAAAATAATATTGTAGATAATAACACTTGAATTACACCAATTATAAAAAATATTACGTGCAAAGATACTACAGATCTAAGCATTATACACTGAACAATTATAAAAATAGGTAAAGCACAGCTAAAGACAAAGCTAATATAAATCTTTAAATTTGTTTTAAAAAGAAACATTACTGAGCTTAATAGATTACCTAATCCAATTATAGTAAATAAAATTATGCCAGGAATAAAAAAGTTATCAAATGGTGAATTCTTCAATACTTCAACTGGTATTCCAAAAGGTCCATTTGGATTGCTAATGCCAGCATAACCACCACCCAAAGCTCCTACTCCAACAAAAACATGCAAAAAAATTAGTATTCGGTAAACTTTTTTCATAAAGCACTCCTTGATTTATTTTTTACTTTTAATGGTAATTATATTATAATATCATTTGCATTTTTTCTCAACAAATTTCATTTTTATAATGCTAATTCTCTAAAAACTCTAATACAGCAGCATTGTTAATCAGTTTTTCTTTAAGAGTTTTATAATTAATATTTTGCACCTTATTTTCTTCCTCAATTGAAATTGCTGCTGCTATTCCTGCAGCTTCACCCATAATCATAAATTGAGGTTCCATTCTTACAGTAGAATATGCTATATGACTAGCTGAAATGCATACTGATACAATTAAGTTGTCAGCTTCAGATATTTTAGGCATCATTACTCTATATGGAATTTCATAAGGCGTTAAAACAGGAACTTGAAGTTCACCTTCATTTAATACAAATCCGTCCATTGTCACATATCTTTGAACATTATGAGTGTCTATGCCGTAAGAACCCATTCCAATTGAATCATATTTTGTTATTTTTTCACGAACGTCTGATTCTGTTAATACAAAATCTCCAACCATCCGTCTTGCTTCCCTTATATATATTTGATAAGGCCAATAATCATTATCTGTAAACTCATCTGCTGCATAACCCCATTTTTTTACATCTTCGCGAAGTTCAGCAGGAACACTTAAATCATTTGAAATAAAATAAAGTAATCCTTGTATATATTCCTTGTGGTTATTTCTGATTTCTTCACGTTTTTTATAATCACCATCAGGATATTCATAGTTTCCGCCAATAAAATCCGTTGAAATAGGACCAAGGTTATTAACATCATATTTATCATTTGGTAGTTTTCCTAAATATACTACATCTGTAAATTTTAAGCTACGGTTTTCATATTCTTTTATTTTATTAAGCCAAGCAGATAATATCTTATAATTTTCTGCATTATAATTATTTGGTTTAGTAAATGGTATTAGATTATTAATATTGTTTGTAACGCATAACCTATAATTATATGCTTGAACTTTATTATCACCCTTCCCCATTTTTCCTGGATATTCATTGGTAATTCCATTATATAATTTGCCATTCTCATCAAATGCTTCAAGATAATAATAAAAATTATTTGTACCCATTGGAGGAAGCTGTCCTGCAAAGCTTTCTTCATATTTATCTTTTCCTTCTCTGCCAACAGTATATGAAACCTGTGACATAGCCATCAAATCCCCTTCATATGAACTGTCAATGAAAAACTGTGAAAAAAACAAATCCCCTGAAGTCATTTCTATGCTGATTAATTTAGCTACATCTTTTTCAACTCCATCATTTTCCTTTATGCTTTTATTGTAATAAACAAAAATATTTTCCTTTTCAAGCATTTCAGTCATAACTTCTTCAGCAACATGGGGTTCAAAAAACCAACTATTTTCTTTTCCATAACGTTTTCTGATATTTTCAAAAATTTCCTTTGTAATCCCCCCAATAATTGAAGTGTTTCCGCCATCAGTAAATCCCAGTCCTCCTGTTACCATACCACCTATATGACTACCTTGCTCGATTAAAGCAACATCCAATCCTTCCCTTGCTGCAGAAATAGCTGCTGCAAAACCTGATGCCGTTCCACCATATACAATAACATCATAAAATAACGGATAATCTATAAAATTTACTTTCAATGGTCTTTGGTTTAATTTTATGTGTTTAGATTTATAATCTTCATTTTCTATAGTGAATCTTACTTGATCAGCACCATAAAATCTTCCGTATGTATTTGTAATACTTTGTAAAACCATTCCCTCGTAAAGAGATTTATGTTTAGTATCATCAATTAAAAAATTATTAAAATCTATGTGAAGTGTTTTATCCTTATTATATGAAATATTGTTAATTTTAGTGTTTTTGGTCAAAACACTGTGTTCTCCAAACAGGATTTTCTTGTAATTTTCAGTTATTACTAATTCGGGACTTTCATTGGTTTGAAATTCAGTTACATGAGTTTTACAGCTGATTTTCATTTTTTTATAATCTGGATAATAATACTGAATTTCCTCAACCAAAGAAGAATTTTTCTGAATTTCCTTAAGAACAACCGTTGTTGTTTTATCGCCTGTTATTATAACTGATTTAATAAGTCCTATATTTTTAGCGTAATAATCAACTGTTGTTTTATTATTTGCTTTAGTAGTGACCTCTATAGCATCATAAGTTCCTATTGCAGTTTCAACTTTTGATTCAACATTTGTTATTTTTCTCTTAGAATCCTCTGTTATCCATTCAGTACCTACAATAAATGGTTCCATAAGTAGTATTTCCGTTTTATTTCCGTTATTTCCTTGTTCGGAAAAATTCAATATATTTTGTCTAAAATATTTTTCTTCCATTGATATTTTATTTATTGCTTTACCGTCTTTCACTTGAATTAAAGAAATAATAACATCTTCATTTCCCCTAACTCTAAGCTGGATCATATCCTCACTTGTATAGTCAGATGTAACCTCATAAAATAGTCCTTGTTCATTAACTTCATATATATATTTAATATTTTGCTGTATAGGAAAATAACTTTCAATTTTGTCGTCTGATTGTTTATCATTAAGTGTATTTTTTATATTTTGTAAGTTAATTAAAACAAAAACAACTGCTGTAATAAATAATATAAAAATAATAATATATTTTTTCATGTGAGCCCTCCACTATGTTTCAGATTTAATAACACTAAAAATATTAAAAATCATACAAAATTCATTTCTATGCTAATTAAATCAAAAGCAATTGCTATGTAATGTAACTGCAATTGCTATAGAACCTAATTATATATATACCCTTTAACATACTTATTTAAACTTAATATAAATTATAATAAAAACAAGCCATGAATTTATTCAATGAATAATTCATGGCTTGTTTTTTATAAATTTTCTAATTCTTTAATTTCATTTTGTTTTATTTTTTGAGATAACTCATTTATTTTCTTTTCTATTTCTGAAATTATTTTTTTAAATTCTTCATCGCTTTTACCTGTTGGATCATTAAGTCCCCAGTCTTCTTCATATTTACTTGGAAGAAACGGACAAATTACATTGCAACCCATTTTAATAACTATATCTATTTCAGGTAATTCTGTTAGTAATTTAGACTTTTGAGTTTTTTCCATATCTATATTATAAATTTCTTTAATAAGTCTTACTGCATCTTGATTTATTTGTGGTTTCATTTCAGTTCCTGCAGAATAACTTTCAAATACGTCATTTGCTAAATGCTTTCCAAGTGCTTCGGCCATTTGACTTCTGCATGAATTGTGTACGCAAATAAATGCTACTTTTGGTTTATACATATTTCCTCCATAAAATTCTCTTATTATTTATACTAACAAATTATTTAGGCTTTCCCCTTTAATTTCATCCATGCTCCATGGAATTATAACAAACTTTCCATTTGAATGAGCATCAACTTTATTAATCCATTCTATTTCATTACTTGCCTTTGCATATAACATTTTATTTGTTGTATTTGTTTGATAAATAGATGAGTTGATAACCCACCATTTTGCTGAAATATTTGCACGCTTTAAATCTTCTTCTAATCTCATAGCTTCATACACCGGCGTAGTTTCTGGCAGAGTTACAATAATTACTTCAGTTTCATTTGCATTTCGTAACCTTGGTAATAGTTTTTTTGCTGATTCAGGTACATCACCTTGTGATCTCATTATTTCTTGATTATAGCTTTGGGTGGAATCAAGCAAAAGTAAAGTGTGTCCTGTAGGTGCTGTATCTACTACAACTACTTGGTTGTCAGCTTTTTCAACTATTTCTGCAAAAGCTCTAAACACAGCAATTTCCTGTGTACATGGTGAACGCAAATCTTCTTCTATATATGCTAAATCTTCATCGGACATTGTTTCTCTTGCTTTTGAAAGTATTTCATATTGATATTTTTTGAGTTCTTCTTTTTCATCAATATGACTCATGGTAATGCCGCTTTGTTCATTAATAATAAATTTAAGGTGAGCTGCTGGGTCCGTTGTTGTAAGATGTACTTTTTTACCTTTTTTCGATAATCCTAATGCAATTGCTGCAGCTATTGTTGTTTTTCCTACTCCACCTTTTCCCATAGTAAATATTACTTTTTTACCATTTTTATAAAGGTCATTTACAACATCTTTTAAATTTAAAATAACATCTGCATTAATTTTTTCATTGCTTATTATATATTTATCCTTAGTTAAAAATGCTCTAACATTTTCTATACCTGTAATATTATAAGCCCGAAGAGGTATAAAATAAGTAATAATTTCTTTTAACCCTTTAGGAATATTTAATAAAGATTTTTGTTGCTTGTTATACAAACTTTCTGAAATTTTATCATCGTAATCAGATAATATACCGTTTATTATGAGAGTTTGATTATTTATTCCAATTTCGGATAACTCTTTTGATGCTCTTTCTGCTTCCACAAGAGGTCCTGACTCAGGGCGGGAAACAAGAATTAAAGTTGTTTGTTTTTCATTAGCTAATACTTCTACAGCATTCTTATATATTTCTTTTTTATTTTCTAAACCCGAAAGCTGTCCTAAGCATGATACCCCATGTGTATTTTCACTTATAAAGTTACTCCATGCTGATGGTAGTTGTAACATCCTAAGTGTATGACCTGTTGGTGCTGTATCAAAAATAATATGATCGAATACTTCCATAGCTCTTTTATCTGTAAGGAAATTTGAAAACTCATTAAAAGCTGCAATTTCTACAGTACAGGAACCTGATAATTGCTCTTCCATATTTTTAATTACTGATTCAGGCAATTTACCTTTATATGGCGCAATTACAGATTCACGGTACTCTTTAGCTGCTTGAATTGGATCAAGATTTGCTACCATAAGATTTGGAACTTCTTTTATATTAACACCTTTATTATTTAATTCTGTATTAAAAACATCTTGTAAATTTGATGCTGGGTCCGTGCTTATTAATAGAACTTTTTTTCCACTATCAGCAAGAGTTACAGCTGTAGCACAGGCTGTGGATGTTTTACCTACTCCACCTTTTCCAGTATAAAACAAATATTTTGTCAATATAATATTTTGTGGATTAAAATTTATCATTTACATTCTCCATTTGTACAATCGCAACCATTTGATTCTTTTGATTTCCTTGAAATTTTTACAACCCTTGGTTTAATAGCTAAAATTTCTTTTGGCACCTCAAGAAATGAAGTTAATTCATCATTTGTTGGATATCTACCTATTAAAACAATTTGACCATCTAATAAAGTAACTGGTAGTTTTTCAACTCCACTTTCATTAATTAATTTATTTACTTCTTGATTATTAACAAATTCCATAGGTGAATTTGTTAAATTAAATCTTTCTATATTTAATTTATTTTTCTTTAATGTATTTACAACTGTGGACATTCTCAGCAGTTCAGGATCAACTCCAACGCCACATATACCAGTTGGACAACACATAGCTGGTTCATAAATTTGTAATTTTTTCATATTATATCTCCACTTTATTTATTTGGTTTTGGAAACCAATGTTTTGTATTATTTGCTATTTTTACTAAAAATAACATAGTAGGAACTTCTGTTAATACTCCAACTGTTGTTGCAAGGGCAGCAGGTGATGTTGGTCCAAACAATGCAATTGCTACTGCTACAGCAAGCTCGAAAAAGTTTGACGCTCCTATCATTCCAGCAGGTGCTGCAATATTGTATTGTAATTTTAATGTTTTACATGCAAAATATGCAATAAAGAAAATTAAAAATGTTTGTATTGTTAATGGCACTGCAATTAACACAATGTGCAATGGATTATTAAGTATTACTTCACTTTGGAATGCAAATATTAAAACTAATGTGAGCAAAAGTCCAATTATTGTAGCATTGTCGAATTTAGATAAAAATTCATTTTCAAAATATTCTAGGCCATTCTTTTTTACAACATGGAGTCTTGTTAGAATTCCTCCAGCTAATGGTATAACAACAAACAAAACAACTGATAAAATTAAAGTTTCCCACGGAACACTTACATCACTTACTCCAAGTAAAAACTTAACTATCGGAATAAAAGCTACAAGAATTATTAAATCATTTGTAGCAACCTGTACAACTGTATATGCAGGATTTCCTTTAGTTAATGTACTCCATACAAATACCATTGCAGTACATGGAGCTGCACCAAGAAGTATTGCACCCGCCAAATATTCTTTTGCAAGATCTGGGGTTATAAAATTTCTAAACACAACATAAAAGAAAAATGCTGATATAAAATACATTGTAAAAGGTTTAATTAACCAGTTAGTTATCCATGTTACATATAAACCTTTTGGATTGCTTCTTATATTTTTTAAACTTTTAAAATCTACTTTCATCATCATAGGATAAATCATTACCCAAATTAATACTGCCATGGGTATTGATATTTTTGCATATTCAAACTTGTTTAAAAATGCAGGTATAGCTGGCATAAACCTGCCCATGAGAACCCCAACAACCATGCAAAGAGCCACCCAAAGAGACAAATATTTTTGAAAAAAACCGATTCCTGATGAATTTTCATTACTCATAATATTCCTCCAAACCTTATTTAATTTTTATTTTGAGCGCACAAATCCTGCATCCTGCAGTTTTCAAAATTTCTGCAGTCTGATTCATACCAAGGAAGCTGACTTACTTTATTAATAACATAATCATATAATTCCTTGTTTTCACTTATAAATTCTTTGTTTATTTTGTAATATGTCCACTTTGCATTTTTGTAGCTTTCTAAAATACCTGCTCTCCTGAGAATGGTGAGGTGCCTTGAAGCATTGGATTGAGTTAGCTCGAGGCACTCTTCAATTTCACAGACGCACATTTCGCTTTTAAGAATCTGAGCTAAAATTCGCAGCCTTGTTTCATCTGATAAAGCTTTTAATATTTCTATCAATTTACATCCCCCTCATTTGAAATTTTATGTGCAAGCTCTTTAATCTTCTTTTCAATTTCTGCTATTATTTTTTCAAATTCCTCATCGCTTTTTCCCGTTGGATCGTCAAGACCCCAATCTTCCTCGTATTTGCTGTCAACAAATGGGCATACTACATTACATCCCATTTTAATTGTTATATCAATTTCAGGAAGTTCAGTGATCAATTTAGAATATTGAGTTTGTTCCATATCTATGTTGTAAATTTTTTTAATTAATCTTACTGCATCCTGATTTATTTGAGGCTTAGTTTCAGTTCCTGCTGAATAACTTTCAAAAACATCTCCTGCAAAATGCTTTCCAAGTGCTTCAGCCATTTGGCTTCTACATGAGTTGTGTACACAGATAAATGCTACTTTCGGTTTATTGTTCATACATCCTCCTTGATATATTTGTTCTTTTAATATATTATATCAACATATGCTCATATGTCGATATGAAATTTGTAAGAAGAATGTAAAATTTTTGTAAACACTATATTTGGTCATCATTAAATTTATTTACCACATTGACAACAATCTATGTTTAATGCTATTCTTTTAAAATGGTATTATCATACATAAGCTTAATGCAATAAAAAAACAAAAGAGGTATATATGGAACAATTTAAAAAAATTACTATAGAAGATAAAGACATTCTGACTGAATACTTAAGCTTAAGAAAGTATAGAGCATGCGACTTAAGCGTCGGAAATCTCATATTATGGTCAGATGTTTACAACACTCAGTATGCAGTTGCTGGAGATAATCTTTTTATCAAGTTTGTTGAGGACAACAATGAATATTTCATATTTCCTGCAGGAAAAGGTGAATTAAATCATGCATTTGAATGGATTTTTGATTACTGCAATAAACATGACATGGAGTTCAAAATGAACGTTGTGGACCCTTCCATGTTTGAAGAAATAGAAAGTCTTTATCCTGGAATGTTTGAAATTTCTTATCAAAGAGACAATGCAGACTATGTGTATAATGTTGAAGATTTAAAAAATCTTTCAGGCAAGAAGTACCACGGCAAGAAAAATCATGTGAACAAGTTCAAGAAAACACACACAGACTGGTCCTATGAAAAAATCACTGATGATAACACATCTGAATGCATAGAAATGGTCAAGGAATGGTGTACTCAAAACGGTTGCTGCCAGGATAAATCCAAGGCTGATGAAATATGTGTGCTCATAAAAGGTCTCAAATTAAGAAAAGAACTGAACATGATCGGCGGCATAATACGATTAGAAGGAAAAATTATAGCTCTCACATTGGGCGAACAATCTGGTGATGACATGTTTATAATACATTTTGAAAAGGCATTTTCTCATATAGACGGTGCATATCAGATGATAAACCAGCAGTTCATCATAAATGAACTTGCAGATAACTTTACTTTTGTAAACCGCGAGGAAGACATGGGAGTTGAAGGCCTAAGAAAGGCAAAAGAATCCTACTACCCTACTTTTATGGCCGAAAAAGGAATTGTTTTCAAAAAATAATCCTACCTTCTACATCAACCTAACCTCTTTAATATAAAGAGGTTTTTTATTTAATTTTATGCGCCTTCATACTTTTTTGTTTTGTTAAATCATATTCAATATTTGCATTATTTTTTAATGCATAAAATAAATAATACTTATTAATATATGCATTTATATCAAAACACCTTATATAATGTATTCCATATTTTAAATCGCTGTGATAAAATCATCCAATCTAAATCTGATTGAAAACAAATTTTTAAATATAAAACTACTATTCGGAGGGTATATGTATAATTCAAGTTATCATCGTGAAGAAATTGAAAAAGTATACGGAAAAATAAGTCCTTTTGAGCTTAAGGACAAATTGATAAACCTTGCAGAGGATTCCAGCAAGGGAAGTGTCCATTCATTGCTTGATGCAGGAAGAGGAAATCCAAACTGGATTGCTGCAACACCAAGAGAAGCCTTTTTTACATTTGGACAATTTGCTGTTTTAGAAAGCCGCAGAATATGGAACCAGGGAGACCTGTCCGGCATGCCAAAGAAGGAAGGAATAGCAGAACGTTTCAAAGAATTTGCAAGAAACAATCCCAATGCTCCTGGAATAAATTTGCTTAAGAAAATGATTAATTATGGAATTACCGTTAAATGTTTTAATGCGGATAACTGGATTCATGAGCTTGTTGATGGAATTATTGGCGACAATTATCCTCAGCCTGACAGAATGCTGCGCCATGTGGAACTTGTAGTCAATGACTATCTGATTCAGGAACTTTGTTACAATGAGCCTCTTGAAAGGAAGTTCAACACATTTGCTGTTGAAGGTGCTACTGCAGGAATGTGCTATATCTTCGATTCACTCATAGCAAACAACATATTGTCCAGAGGTGACAAAATTGCGTTGATGACTCCTATTTTCACTCCATATTTGGAAGTCCCGCATTTGCCCAGATATAATTTCGAAGTCGTGAACATTTCAGCTGATGAAATTGATGAAAAAGGAAGACACACGTGGCAGTATCCTGAAGGGGAACTGGACAAGCTGAGAGACACATCTATCAAAGCATTGTTTGTTGTAAATCCAAACAATCCTCCGTCAGTTGCAATGAGGGCTGAGACCGTAAGACAGCTAAAGGATATAGTCAACAATTCAAACCCTGATTTAATGATTATTTCAGACGACGTGTACAGTACATTTGTGGATAATTTTGTTTCCATAATGGCAGATTTGCCATACAACACCATTGGTGTGTATTCATACTCCAAGTACTTCGGTGTTACTGGATGGCGCCTTGGAACCATTGCTCTTTACGAAGACAATGTATTTGACAAACTGTTGCGAGAACAGGATGAAGACAGAAAAGGAAGAGCAAGAAGACGTTATTCCGGATTATCAACTGATCCTGACAAGATCCCGTTCATAGACAGAATTGTAGCTGACAGCAGACAGGTTGCTCTCAACCATACTGCAGGTCTTTCCACTCCACAGCAGGTTCAGATGGCATTCTTTTCACTGTTTGCCATAACTGACAAGGAAAACACATATAAAAAATTAACCAAAAGCATATGCCGCCGCCGCAAGAAACTGTTGTTTGACGGATTGGGCCTGGAGCTTAACGTTGATGCTTACGATGCAGCTTACTACACCCACTTTGATCTTCTGGAATGGGCTACCACAAATTACAATGTTGAATTTGCCAAGTATCTGCAGGACAATTACAAACCGGTTGACATTCTCATACGTCTCGCTGAACAATCATCCATTGTTCTTATGAACGGCAGCGGATTTGGAGCCTCAGAATGGTCCATAAGAATTTCTCTGGCTAATCTAAGCGATGAATCATATTCCAAAATAGGCGAAATTCTTTATGATATTTTAGGAAAGTATGTTGAAGAATGGAAAACATCCAATTAACAAAATGGGACTGTTGCATAAAGCATATTCATGTCATCCTGAGCACCAGCGAAGAATGACACGATAATAATCACTAATGCAACAGCCCCATTATCTTTATAATTAATTTTTCTCTTTCATAACCTTGTAGAAGTGTTTTAGGTTATCTGGAACAACATATTGATTTTCTTCGAAATTG
Organism: Firmicutes bacterium UBA6113; assembly: GCA_002422545.1. Taxonomy (GTDB): domain Bacteria; phylum Bacillota; class Clostridia; order Tissierellales; family Sedimentibacteraceae; genus Sedimentibacter. Next base: position 13,866 of record DIWF01000003.1, read on the forward strand.
CTGTTTAAAATTCCTCCGTATACTTCTTTAAGAATTCCTTCGATTATCATTGCTTTAGGCGGTTCAGTATATTCATTTCCCTGATAAATCCAAACTCTGCAGTCAACTTCGTCACCGCACAAATCTCCGCAGGATTCACAGAGGCTTTCCTTGTATTCCATTTGAATATCGCGTCCGTTTACACGAATTGTTGGAGATGTGAGGAATTTGTACTTTACAGCCAGTTCTTCAGTGTTTACATTGACTTTGTTTATTACAACATCTGTTCCTGTCGCTTCGAGAACATTTTGAACATCCTTCAAAGACTCATCAAGATTACTTTCTGCTCCCTGACACCTCGTACACACACTTAAATCCAGGAACAGGAAGTCTATAGTAATTTTTTTCCTCTCAGTCTTAACTTCCCCTTTGTTTGAACAGCATCCGGCTGAACCCGAACAACATGAACTTTTCTTTTTAATGCCGGTTACACGACCCAAAAGTTCTTTTTTTGCTTTTTCATTATCCATTTATATTCTCCTTTTTACTACAAAAATTCATTATCAAATCAACCACTTTATGTAAACAGACTTTTCATTGCGGTAAAATATATTAAACATTGATATTCATCTATGTTTAATATTATATTTTATATATAGACATATGTCAATATGCTTGATGTCGTTAATTATTTTATGCTACTAAAATTTTGCAAACACATTGACATTTATCTATGTATTGAATATAATAAAAATAGATAGTCGTCAATGTATTAAGTGCCATGAGTATTAATATGAAGATTCATTAATGTTCTAATTGACCATGAAAATTAAAAAAATACGGCATCAATATAAATTATTAGTCAAGATTGGTCTGGACTTTAGACATAGACGAAAATATGAAATATTATAATACAGAACATTAAGGAGAACTAAATTGTTTATATTTCAATGGTTGAATAACCAATTACTTAAAATGGAGTGGCTTTCCAATTTAATAAAGCTTATGGTAGAAAATGTATTTGGACTGAGTGTACAGGAAAGAATTGGAGGGAGCATTCACTTTTTCATATATGATGTAATTAAAATATTCATTTTGCTTTCAGTATTGATATTTGCCATATCATATATACAAAGCTACTTTCCTCCTGAAAGAACTAAAAAAATATTAGGAAGATTCAATGGAATATCAGGCAACATTTTGGGAGCATTGCTCGGCACAGTAACTCCGTTTTGTTCATGTTCTTCTATTCCGTTGTTCATTGGATTCACAAGTGCAGGACTGCCGTTAGGCGTTACATTTTCATTTTTAATATCATCACCTCTTGTTGACCTGGCATCAGTTTTATTGCTGGCAAGCATCTTCAACTGGAAAATTGCTATAGCTTATGTTGTTGTAGGTCTTGTGCTTGCAGTTCTAGGCGGAACTATAATCAGCAAGCTACATCTTGAGGAATATGTAGAACCTTTTGTATACGGAAACAAGTCAGCAGATATTGAACAGGAAGAATTGACAGTTAAGGACAGAATAGATTTTGGAAAAGAACAGGTTAAATCAATAATAAAAAAAGTATGGATGTATATATTAATAGGTGTCGGAATTGGTGCAGCAATACACAACTGGATTCCAGAGTCAGTTATAAGTGCAATTCTAGGCCAGGACAAATGGTATTCAGTACTTATAGCAACATTAGTAGGCGTACCCATGTATGCGGATATATTTGGTACGTTACCGATTGCTGAAGCTTTAGTTGCAAAAGGTGTAGGACTTGGAACGGCACTTTCCTTCATGATGGGAGTTACGGCATTGTCACTGCCTTCTATGATAATGCTCAAGCAAGTTGTTAAGCCAAGACTTTTATGGACTTTCTTTGGTTTAGTAACTTTAGGTATAATAATAATCGGATACGCTTTTAATGCCTTCGGGTATATATTTATTTAAATTATATGAGGAGAAATAAAATGATAATTAAAATTTTAGGATCAGGCTGTAAAAATTGCGTAGCTTTAAAGGAAAACACAGAAGCCGCACTCAAAGCAACAGGAATTGAAGCAGAAGTAATTAAAGTTGAAGAGATGAAAGACATTGTATCATACGGCGTTATGCAGACACCGGCATTGGTTATTGATGAAAAAGTTATGTCCTACGGTAAAGTTCTGAAACCCAAGGATATAGAAGCAATACTTCAAAAAGTGAAATAGCAGATAACGAGTAAAAGAAGAGGTGTACCGAGGTACGACTCTTCTTTTTTATATAACAAAATTATTTAATTGATGTCAAATCAGTGATAAAATTCTGAAACTGTTCTATTTTTTCCACATTCAAACTATAGTGCATCCATTTGCCTTCTTTTCTGGACGACACAAGTCCGCATTCAGTCAATATTTTCATGTGATGTGATAATGTAGGCTGTTTTATATTAAAATCAGCCAGTATCTTGCATGCACACTTTTCACCGCTGGTGAGCGAATGTATTATCATCATTCTGTTTACGTCTGACAATGCTTTAATTATTTTATAATTCTCTTCAAAATCTTTATCTTCCATGATTCTCCTCAATTTAATGATGATTAAATATTTATTTCCAGTTAAAAATGTTATTCTACATTCATTATAACATCATGTAGGAATTTTAGCAAATCCAACATTATTCCCGGTTTTTATAATACTACATTAACAATACATGACGATAATTCTAGATTATTTATTTTGTTGGACATTAATAAATAAAGGGATGTCATCTATTCGTGAATAAAAACAAACGTCATCTTGATTAAAATAAAAAATTTCGTCATTGCTGTAAACAATATATTCTTTTAATTCATTGTTTAAAATATATACGTTACCATGAATTTTCTCATATTCACCCTCTTGAATGACATTGAATTGCTTATATCTGCAGTAATAATTATTATTATCGAAAACAAAATATTCTGCATTTCCAGTTACAGCTTCCCCCATAATATAAGTTCCTACAACATCCTTGTTCATTTGATATTCATTTATTTGTTTTTCTAAATTCAATATAAATAGTACCAATATCAATGTTATTAGTATAATGTATTTATAATTTCTTGCTAAATACTTTCCTGATTTACTGATAAAATTGCTCATAGTACCCCCATTATGATTTAATTATTAATTGTTGCTAAACAGTATGACTAATTATTTATTGATTGTTTTATTATAATTATATGGGCAAACTTTAAATAGGTAAAGTATAATAATGTCATGACTTGAAAATAATGGAGAGATAACACAAATTTCCAATAGTTTTGCAGAAATAAATACTTTGTCCGCAAATGGTATGAGTGAAATAAAATAACATTAAAATTACACAATCTTAATTAGTAACTTTTTAACATTTTTAATATAACTATTTTTTTGTTTTTATTGATAAATGTATAACTATTTTTTTGCAAAATCAATATCATAATTTTAGCTTAATCTTAATTTAGCTTAATTATATAAGACATTTAATCACATATACCTAACTATATTAATTTGCAAACGACATTTTATTTTGAACCGAAACTTTTAGATTGATAAATATATATTTATATGTTATACTTGCTAAGTATTACACACATTTATATCATTATATTAGGAGAGTTTAAATGTCAGAAAACAAACAATTAACAAGAAAGGAATTTCTTAAAGGAATGGGATACACTGCAGCAAGTGTAGTTGCAGTTGGATCAATCAGCGGATTGCTTACAGGATGTGCAACAGCTCCAGTTGCTGCACCAGCCCCTGAAGCAGCAGCAACTGCTGTAGATACTACTCAAGCACCACAACATCCATTTCCATACAAGAAATTAGATCCTGCAGTTGTAGAACAAAGAGCATTCCAAGGTTATAAAGAAAAGGGCGGCTGAGGTGCCGGTATAGCCGAAGGGTTCTTCGGTACATTAGCAGATGAAGTTGGATACCCATTCAACCAAATCCCTGTAGCAGCATTCGTTAGTTATGGAGCAGGATTCCAGCAAGCATCTTTATGTGGTTCATTAGGAGCAGCAGCAGCATGTATAGGTACTGTATGTGATGCAGACACATCTAAAAAAATATTAGTTGAACTTGAAAATTGGTACAAGGGAGCAGCATTCCCAGCATATCAGCCTGAAAATTTGAATCTTGCAACAACTGTTGCTGACTCTATTCTTTGCGGAGATTCAGTAGGAAAATGGATGGAAGAAACAGGTTTTGAGTATGGTTCACCAGAAAGAAAATCTCGTTGTGCAGGCGTTACAGCAGACACTGCGAAAAAGATGGTTGAATTGTTAAATGCAGCATTAGCATAATAGCTGACAATTATTTTTGCAAAGTATTGTTTTAATAACAATAATCTAAATGAGCTTTCTCATTCAGACATTATCCCTCGATAGCTACGAGGATAAGCAATATCCATGTCAAGGATATAAAAACATAAAAAGGTGATTTCTGCTTAGCAGTAATCATCTTTTTTTGTTAAAATCAAATACAAACATACACCTGAAAAAAATATAATATCTTCCTCTTGGTCTAAATATATCGCCCATATTTCATTGTTTAATATTGAATCTACTGGTGTTTTCTCAACATGAGAAAAGTTTGAATTTAATTTTTCTATTGTTCTTCCGGCAACTTTTGCTGCTATTTCTGACTGTGTTCCAATTATATTGTATTATTAAATAATATTGTCAATTATGCTTAGACCCTGTCTTTTTTGAACTACTGACATAGCCAGTGGTTTTCTGTATACAACAAAAAACTCCCACAAAAATATAAATATTTTTGTAGGAGTCATCAGCTTACAGCATCAAAATGGTGAAACCCATCACCTGTTCAGCACTAATCTTCCGATAATCAATATAATTCCGGTATTATCATGACAATGCACTTGGCATACTTCACCACATGGGCGGTAACTGAGCCTATCATTTGAGTCCACCCTTTTCTTGTTGATTTTGTCATTATTATGATATCTGTTTCATCAGATTCAGCAAATTTCAATATTTCTTCACCAGCATCTCCTACTCTCACATGTTTTTTTACATTAAATCCTTCAAGCCTGCCAGCGACTTCATCCAAAAATGGCATTGTTTCTTCTTTCAATTGTTTGTAGTCAGCTTCAGATCTTATTCCATCGTCTTCCTTTACTAGAATTATTGAAACATCAACCTGATCAGGTTTATAAAGTGTTCTTGCCAAATCAATAGATTTTATACTCCTTTTGCTGCCGTCAATAGGCAATAATATTCGCTTCATACTTATCTCCTCTCTATTTTTTATATGTCTAATAATTCAAATTATGATTCAACAGTTTTTTGTGGGTCATATCTATTCCAAATGCGCCTAGCGGAGCAGTTATAAGTATTGCTATTACAGCAACCGTAAGAACTATTTGGCCGCATGAAAGCCCCATTGCGAGAGGAACTGAACCGATTGCCGCCTGAACGGTGGCTTTAGGGGTATAAGCTATCATGCAGAAAAGACGTTCCCTATTTGACAACTGTGTTTTAAGTAAGCAGATATAAACTCCAATCATCCTGAAAATCAGCACACCTGCTATCAGTAATATTGAACTTATTCCGGCAACAGCAGCATACTCAATGTCAACTGCGGCACCTACAAGGACAAATAAAATCAACTCAGCTGCAACCCACAGTTTCGAAAACTTTGAAGAAACGCGCTCTGCAAGATTTTGATTGTTTTTTTGGACAATTATGCCCATGCTCATTACTGCCAGCAATCCAGAAAACGGCAACATTCCTGCTAGTGCGTCTTCTGCAGCAACAAGTAAAAAAGCAATGCTCAGCATAACTATAACCTTATTTGAGTCTCTCATGTGAAACTTTTTAAACAACTCCAGAATCAAAAGTCCCACAGCAATTCCGCCGACCAGCCCCAGAACAATTGATATTGGAATCTCAAGGAAACTGGGTGCCGAAATACTTTCTCCCATGGCCAAATCGGTAAATGAAGTAAACATTACTATGACAAACACGTCATCAACTGATGCTCCGGCCAATATAAGCTGAGGAATACTCTTATCCGTGCCATAGCCATTTTCCATAAGGTTAAGCATCTTTGGTACCACTACGGCAGGCGAAACTGCACTAACCACAGCTCCCATAATTGCTGCATCAAGGATGGAAACTCCCAATAGTCTTGGCGCCAGAAGAATCATTCCTACTATTTCAAAGCAGGCTGGAACAAAGCACATGAGAACAGCCGGTCTTCCCACCTTGATTAAATCCTTAACATCCAGGGACAGACCTGCCCTTGCAAGAATTATTATCAGCGCCAACTTTCGCAGTTCGGCTGATATTCCAAGTATTGAACTATCCAGCAAATTGAGTACATGAGGCCCCAAAACAATTCCTGTTAAAAGCATACCTAATAGACTTGGCAGCTTCAGTTTTTTAAAAACCGAGCCCATCAGCATTCCTATTAAAAAAATCAAAGCTAAACTTGTTAGCATAAATACCTCCTGATTGTAATGTAAATTTATTATGTAATGTTTCAGAATCATTAAATTATGCTTTCAAGAATATAACTATGACTCTGTAAATTTAAAAATTTATTTTACTCTTATTTCATCGCCTCTTCCACTGCTACGGCAACAGATACTGTTGCTCCAACCATTGGATTATTTTCTAAAAATAATAAACCTAACTTGCATTAAATAAAAAACTCCTACAAATGAAAAAATAACATTTGTAGGAGTCATCAGCTTATGCATTTAAGGGCGAACACCATCGCCATACAACATATTATATTATCTTATATTTCTTAAAGTATATCATTTTGGCTGTATTATTACAAGATTAATTTGTTTTTTTAACCGCAAATATATACCTCTACAGAATATATGAATTAATAATCACATTATCATCTGTAGACTTAAAATAAAGTAAGATTAAAACTCTTTAAAAAACACGTCTTTGCTTATTCTCACACCGCGCTCACAGAATATTTGCTAATATATCATTGGAAACAAATCAAAGGATAAATATCATATGATGAGTAATAATAATTATTAGGACGAAAAACAAATCAAATCCAGGAGGATAAATATGATATGATGAGCAATAATTATAAGGACGATGCTGAACTGACTGAATTGTGCAATACGGTCAGAGAATTTATAGGTCAGAAAAAATTCCGCGAAAGTGAAGATCTTATAGCGAAGGCTATGGCGAAATTTCCACATGCTCCACAGCCGCACAATTTAATGGGGATACAACTTGAAAGTAAATGCGACCATATATCAGCCATGAAGCATTTTCGTGCGGCATGGGCTCTTGATCCGACTTATCTTCCGGTACGAATTAATATAACCCAGTATGCCGATATGTTCTGTAGAAATCGCAAGTATACATATACTGAGGAAGATTGTCCGCAGAAACAGGAAAGAGACCTGTACAAGATTGAATATAATGAGAACGGAATCGGACATATTGTAAAAATATACAAAAATAATAACATCAATAACAACAGGTAATTTTGGATTGGAGAATAAATATATGAATATCATTATTATAGGCTGCGGAAGACTTGGCAGTATTCTGGCAAATGAGCTTTCCAATGCCGGCCACAATATTTCGGTCATAGACAGAGACAGCGAGCGGCTGAATGTACTCGGAAGCGGATTCAACGGATTGATAATAAAAGGAATCGAGTATGATGACGAAATCCTCAAAGAAGCAGGTATTTTAACTTCAGATGCTGTTCTTTCTGTAACGCCCGATGAAAATATTAATATAACCGTTTCGCTGATTGCAAAGAAAATATACAGGGTGCCTCGGATCATAGCGAGGATTGTAAACCCAAACAGACAGTATATTTACGAAAAGCTTGATATAGAAACTATCAATACCACGCAACTGGGAGTAGATATTTTAAAGGCGAAATTATCAGAAAAAAGCCCTGGTGAAATTTGAAAGGAGTATTTATGAAATCAATTATTATAGGCGGCGGTAAAATCGGATATTATCTGTTAAAAACATTAAAAGAAAAAAATTATAGCGTAGTTTTGATAGAAAGAGACAAATCAAACTGCAGGTCAATTGCTGAAGACATAGATGCCGACATTATCTGCGGAGACGGTACCGATATTGATGTTCTGGAAGATGCGGGTATCGATGGAGCTGAAGTTGTTGCGGCGGTCACCGGAACTGACGAAGAAAATTTAGTTATCTGCCAGATAGCAAAAATTAATTTCAATATTTCCAAAACTATTGCAAGAATTAATAATCCCAAAAATATAAGCATGTTCAAAGCACTGGGCGTTGATAAGATCGTGTGCAGTACCGCTGTAATTGCCAACTTAATTGAGTATGAGTTTGATAAAGACGATTTTAAAATAATTCAAACCTTTGAGCGCGGAGAGATGATACTAGTTGAAATAAAAATAGACAAAGACAGCATCTGGTGCAATAATTTTATCAAGGACCTGGTTCTGCATGATGAATGTGCCATCACTTGTATATTGCGTGACAACAAAGCTATTTACCCCAGAGGAAATACACGGATTTTGGAGCTTGATAATATTCTCGTTTTGACAAACAACTCAGGATTGCTGGAATTAAAGAAGCAATTCAAGAATGGAGTCATATAATATGCCAAAAATAAAAAATGAAATAATCGGATTATTTTATGAATTGTTTTTCACAGCTGTATTCATAGCCTTCATTTATCTGATTACTATGCTTTTTGCGAGGTAACAAATGGACAATTTAAAAGTGAGGTTTTTAAATTTAAAAATAATATGCTATTATACAGGCTGCATCATTATCGGTATAGCTCTACTGATGGTTATACCGCTTGTTACATCGCTTGTGTCAAGTGAATGGAATCCGGTTCTTGATTTCCTTATCAGTATTGCCATAACAACAATTGCTGGGCTGCTGCTGCTCATTATTGGCAGGGAAACACGTGAAAACAAAATTTTTGTTCAATGGAAGCATGGATTTATTGTTGCGGCTCTTTCCTGGATAATTCTTATGGTGCTGAGCGCCATTCCTTACAAGCTGAGCGGTCATAACAATTCGCTGCTGGATTCATGCTTTGATGTAATGAGCGGTTTTACAACCACAGGGTTAGTCCTGACTCAGGACCTGGATCACATTTCGCTGGGGCTTAATATGTGGCGACATATATTGACTTTTGTGGGCGGTCAGGGAATGGTAGTGCTGGCTCTATCCTTTTTGGTCAAGGAAAACAGCGGTGCATATAAGCTTTATGTAGGCGAGGCAAAGGATATAGGGCTGGTTCCGAATGTAAAAGGTACGGCAAGAATTATATGGAAAATAAGCATGGTATATCTTATTGCCGGCACATCAGCTTTGTGGATCAACGGGATGCTTATAGGACTGGAACCGATACCAGCATTTTTCCATGGTCTTTTTATGTTTGCTTCATCCTGGAGTACGGGAGGATTTGCTCCTAACACACAGAATATAATGTATTATCACAGCTTTTCGTATGAAATTGTTACATTGGTATTTTTTTTACTTGGATCACTGAACTTTGGGATTCATTATACGATTTGGCAAGGAAATAAAAAAGAGATTATTAAGAATATTGAAACACAAAGTTTTATGATTACAGTATTTCTGTCTTCAGTATTTTTGGTAATCGCCTTGTCAAAAATATATCCAGATTCAATTTCGGTATTCAGAAGAATTGTCTATAATGTCTTATCAGCTCATACCACCACGGGTTTAGGTAATATTTACGCAAGACAGTTTGCTCTGGAATGGGGCGACTTTGGTATTCTGATTATGATTATAGCTATGCTGATTGGCGGCTCTGCCTGTTCTACGGCCGGAGGCTTCAAAGGCCTCAGAGTCGGAGTTATATTTAAAAGCATTGTATCGGATGTCAGAAAACTGTTATCTTCGGAACGAAATATGAGAATTTATAAATATCATCATATTAAAGACTATGTTTTAGAGGATGGGGCTGTCAAATCTTCAGCATTAATTATCATCTGCTATATAGTAACTTTTACAATTGGTACCGCATTGGGGACATATTACGGTTATTCGTTTGTTGATTCGGCATTTGAAGCTGCGTCCGTAACCGGAAATGTCGGTTTATCGATAGGAGTCACGTCGATGTCTATGCCATCCGTTATGAAAGTTTACTATATCATTGTAATGTATCTGGGAAGGCTGGAATTTTTATCAGTCTTCGCCCTAATCGGATATTTACTTGGAGGTATAAAGAGATTATGCTTAAAAATTCGAGAATCCTGATTCTGATTTTTCTTATTTCAATTTCGTTTACCGTTACTTGCGTCGCATCAGATAATATAACAAAGATAAACGATCTGATAGAAAAATCTGCTTCTCTAAATAATACGGTAATTACCATGCAGGGCGAAGTTATCGGGGAAGCCCTTGAAAGGGGCGAATATGCCTGGATTAATGTTAATGATACAACTAACGCGATAGGTATCTGGGTAAAGCAGAGCGATGTTGACCGGATTAGATTTTACGGTGATTATAAACATAAGGGTGACATTGTAAAGGTCACAGGCGTTTTCTATAAATCATGCCCGGAGCATGGCGGAGATGTTGATATTCACAGTACACATATTGATATCGTAGAAACAGGCCATGAAGTTACAGAGGAAATATCGCATACCAAAGTCTTAGTAACGGCAGTACTATTCATAATCATGTTGATTCTTTTCAGGCTATTCCGCCACAAAAATAAGTGATATTGTTGTCGGAATGAGCGTTATGCAGGTGGTACGATTCGAAGCGGTAAAATAAAAAACACTGCCCCCAGAAGGGTTCTAAACACCTTAAAAGATAATCTACAGAGCAATGTTAATCCTAATGTACAAGCTTTATTCCTTTGGGAAACACCTAAAAGTAATCAAGTTATTGTCCGGGTCTAAAAAACTCATATTCTTTGCACCCCAAGGTCTTACCATCGGAGGCTCAACAATCTCAACACCAAGAGCTTTTAATCTTTCAAAATCCGAATCCACATCATCAACAGTAAACGCAATGCAAATATTATGAGCGTTAGTTTTTCGCTCTATTCCATCATTATAAACCGTCAAAGTTGTTTCCTCTGATATTATAAATTGATGAACAGTATCGTCACTACCATTATCAATATTAAACAACATCTTGTAAAAGTTTGATAACCGAATCACATCATTCGTCATCAAGCAAACTTCTCCTACCTTCATAATATCGTCTCCCCTTTAAACATAGTCTCCTCTACAAATTCTGATTTATAAAATAGAAGCAATTAAATTCAGTAAATCCGTAGATATTACATCTACGGATTTGCACATCGGTAATGAACCGGTTTTTTGATTCTCTTATCAGTCTAAACTTTTATAAATGGGATCTTTAGCACTCCTTAAACTCGCCAAAAAACCTATTGTTCCTGTTATCAAATAAATTACTGCCATACCAGACCCTCTTCCTGTTCCCACAAGCTTTGAAAGCATCTGTTGAATGGGCGATATATTCAGCATAAATGGTTCAAAAATATTGTCTGCCAGATACCCCCCAAGAAAAAGTCCAATAGGAATAGTGATATACTGAAAAGTATCTCGTGCAGAAAATACTCGTCCCTGCATTTCAATTGGTACTTTCGTACGCATAATGGTTGTTAGATTTGCATTCAAAAACGGCAGCAGTAAATTCGGTTCCAGCCAAAAAGCAAAATAGAATAGACGGTAAATACGAACACACCGAAAGCAGCGTTATACTTGATACCGTTCCTTGTTGTTTGTAAGCCCAGATTATGAGCGCAAAATTAGTCATAGCAGTACCAAAAGAAGAAACTGCTTGACTGCCCCAAAGAATCAAAAAACTTCTTAATTCTTTTATTTTAAATAATTGTTTCATGACTTTGCTCCTTAATATTTTATTTAAATTAAGTAATGCAAAGTCTAATTTAGGACGGTAGATATACCGCTCCATGCGCCCTCCGTCCTATATCAGACTCTGCATGGAGCTAAATCAATACAAAGTGGTAATTTCATTATTCACCTCTAATTTAATAATTTCTCTTATAATTGCAAGATTGATATATTTTTAATTGTAGCTTGCTTTAAAACAAAATTTTGTATAAATAAGGTCTTTATGCTATCACAGTCTTGTTTTATTTTTGTGCCACTGCACATATAGTTTTTGATTTATCAGAGAGCTTTTTCCCACAAACATCATCATAAAATGTTATTTTTTCAAAACCAGCTGACTTTATCTCATCTGAAAGAGACTTAATAGTAAATAGCTGATTCCATATATTATAACAATCGCAATTATCTTCCGATATAATTACATACTGTTCAAGATAACTTTTCGTTTCAATATAATGATAATTTCGTTGTATACACACATGCGGTTTCGAGCACCAAAAACCGGCATCTGCATAATATAAATCCTGTTTTTCTGGTACATCAGAAAGCTGATTCTTTGTAAACCCATCTAATATTAAAATACCATCTTGTTTTAATGCATTCATAATTCTGTCTAAAATAACTCTTCTTTCTTTTGGAGATAACACTCCTAAATCACAGTAAATCAATGTTATCAGATCAAATTCGTTATGATATTCAATATCCAAATAGTTTTTATATATGTAATCTATATTTTTCCCATTCAAATTAGCATTTGTGATTGCATATTCTATTGATCTTTTTGAAAAATCAATCCCTGTAACCTGAAATCCCATTTCTGAAAATAATTCAGCATAAATTCCAGGACCACATCCTAAGTCTAGTAATTTTTTTCCTGATGTTTGTTTAAACATAGAACTAATCCATTCAACAGAATTTTTTATAAAATTCAATTGTCTGGAAGCTGCTTCTACGCTTGGATTCAAGTGAGCATCAAGCATATACTTAGAAATATTTTCATCATCCCAAAATGGAGCCGTACTCGGCTCGTATAGTTGGGGCTTATCTTTCAAATAATTTAAAATATTCTTATACATAGTTATTCTTTCTCCCGCACTATAATACTTACCTTGTTTAATAAATTGCTTCTCTGGAAACATACTGTTTGTTAACTTCATATTTATCTATGATAGCGTCGTGCATAGTTGTTTCTCTGTTTTTACTTTACTATGCATATAACTAACTATAGGTAGAAAATATGATGGCACAAATTAATAAAGTAATAAAGGCTGTATGTAGTTTTCTGTTGCCTTTTGTAAACACCTTAAATCTTTCCATACTTCCTCCCAATTAATTTGTTGAACTTACTGTTTCGTAATGTTCATTAAACCAAATCCTCTAAATGTCCAGTATCATTAATACACTTTACAGTTAGTTTATTATTTATAACATTATAATGTAAAATGCTAATGCTGCAATTATCAATCTCCATCCCAAATCTCTTATGCTGTTCTAACCCTAAAAATTCACATAAAAGTATTGCAATTGTACCTCCAGAGGTTACTATTGCTACATTCTCGTATTGTTGTTTCTTTATGTCGTCTATAACTTTCATAACTCTCGTACAGACATCTTGTCCACACTCACCATCTGGATATGGCAAATCTGATAAATGCTTATGCCACTCTATTGCATAGTCCTCGTTAATAGCATACCTCTCGTTCATAGTCAATGCATCCCATGAACCCATATTGATTTCTCTTAATTCTTCTTTAATAATAATCTTTGTGTTTACATAACTATTTATTATTTTAGATGTTTCTGTCACTCTTTTCAAATCACTTGAATATATAATATCTATATGAAACTTCTCTATTCTCCTTCCCAATAAATCCGCTTGCTTTTTACCAAATTCATTTAAATCTTTATCTGTATCCCCTTGGAATTTGCCATCTCTATTTAAATTAGTTTGTCCATGCCTCAATAAATAAATATTCATTACCTTACTCCTAAATTTAATTTAAAGTAAAACATCCATAATAATCCTCATTATTTCAAAATACTTTACTTCTACGTTTTTCTGCTTAAAGTTTCCCACTAATTCTTTTAACTTATCTTCATTCATCTCTGACATCTCTCTATTTTTACTACGTAACAATAATTCTTATATTTATAAAAATTAGACTTACCTTATCAATTGCCATTCTTGTGTTTTATCATCCTTTTGCAGCACCAAATCGTACCCGGCATCTCCTCTATAAAAATATATTCCTTTGCATGAGGGATTCAACTCAATTTGAAATTCATTTTCAGCACCAATCGTGCTGTTTATTCCATATGTTTGGTAAAAGGTAATATACTTATTGTCTCCATCTTCTTTTACCCTAAGCGTTCTTACGTACCCCATACTACTTGCTACGCCAACATTAATTGTCATGATACTGCCATCTTCGGATACAGTATAATCATTTAGTATAATATCAGTTCTTTTTCCACCAGTGATGAAAAACAAAATACCCATCACTGTTAATAACAGTATAACTATAACTGTTATCTGCTTTTTCATGATGTTCCTCCTAAATTTCTGATTTATGAGATTATAATTAGTTCACATGTCACATATATGCTCATACTTAAATATAACGCCTTACTTTAGTCATGTAATTTATGTACTCTTTACCAAATTTCTTTACGCACCATCTTTCTTCCGATAGGATAATCCAATGTGCTGATACTTGAAAAACTATTAATATTGCAAACAATATCAACGATTGAGTAAGTATCACACAACCTAAAAAATAAATGAAATATGCCACATACATTGGATTGCGAGAAAACCGGTAGATTCCTTTAAGATTGATACCATTCTCCGAAGGTTTTGCAAAATTTAATATGGACACAAGACACAATAAGACTCCTAATCCATATATCACCAAACCTACATAAAACCAGTATGGATCAGTCGTAATCTTGAGGAAACACAAATATACAAAAATCAGAATGTTTGAAGTCTGATAAAACCAGTATGCCACCTTTTCTTTTCCAATCAAGGGAGCGAAGAAAGCTGCACGTTTTAAAGACTCCTTGTCTAATATGTTTAAAAGTCCAAACCTTATAAGTATAAGTGGTATTAATGTTATAAATGAATTCATTTTAACCTCGCTTTCTTAAACTACTTACAATAAATAATCAACAGGTCAAATTTATATGCTCATTTTGTGCTACTGGAGAGACGTCTTATAAGGCATCTAAATACATCTAAAATTAAACCATATAAAATAAAAGTTACAATTGAACCAATATACCAATATATTGAAATATGGCCAATGATTGTTCCAGAAGATACTTGCAATCCTGAATTTATAAAATCACTTACTCTATCAGAACGAGACATAGTCCTTAAAATTGGATTTAGGTAAATCAAAACAATACTTTTTGAATCCTGTCCTATTTGGTGCATGTATATTTCCAATACAGCTAATATAACAAACCAAAAGGCAAAGGACCTAAATATTTTTTTCATTAAATAATCCCTCCATAAAATAAATAATCTGTACTACTACTCTGATAAGTCAAATAAATTCTATAGCAATATATCCCGCAAACATAACTAACTCCCCGAATTTAAAAGAATAATTAACAAAGTTATAATTAGCACATAATATGGTATGCGCACAAGACTTAGGAAAATTTACGTAAAATATGTAAGATTATGCAAATTTCAAAAATTTTAAGTTAATTTAAACAGCACTTTTTATCCGTATGAGGCAAACATTCAAGATTTACGAATAACGCATTTCAATTTTCTATTGAAATCATGAGATTATAGATTTAGAAAGCACATTGCAAATTTATACCTATTATTAAGTATTATATGCAAAAGTTTTCTTTATAACAAAACCTTATGCGTATTTCAAATAAAAATACCCACAAATAAAATTTCTGTTTTATAATAAATAACAGGCAGTTCATTGAAATAATATTAATTAATTTCGGCTATACGTCAAATTGGAATTTGTAAATCAATTTATTTTTTGTTGCTACTATCCAAAATAGAACCAACGACGATGCCACTTAGCATACCAAATCCTGCTCCTAAAGGTATAGAGAACATAGAATTAACCCCATTCATGATAATGCTTATAATAGTTCCTATACCAGCGCCCAAGCATAATCCAAGTGATAATACCTATTGTTAAATACTTATGTGTATCTTTTTTCATAGCACACCTCCATAAGTTCTAATTTTACCGGCTTCATATTATACTAATAATTTAATTGACAAATTAAAATCTATTTTTCGCTGGTTTTTCTCTTAATTAGTCCTGAGTGCAGGACTCATACGTGTATCTCAAACGATTTCGGGTGGAATCTCCATAGTTGATTGCTTCAACCGGGCAACGATGAAGACAACGTAAGCAATTATCACATTTTGGGAGTACCCAAAACGGTTTGTTTTCTTTTATTTCAATCGCATGAACCGGACAATTTTTTTCACACAGCCCGCAGCTAATGCAAGAACTATTCACAGTGAATGGTGAAGTGATTCGAGCTTTCTCATATTGAGCATGAATCTTAGGCGTTAATTGTCGTATGAGCCAGTTACTATGATAGGTTTTTTGTGTTCCTTGAATAATCTTACTAAGGGCTTTTTCTGCACGAATCAATTTCTCTTTCTGAGCCTCTAACGACGGTACATCATGCAATATTGAATAGTTTGTGACCATGACGAGTGAATAGACGGTTGGTTTAGGAAGTCCTTTTTCTAAAAACAGCTTTTCTATCGAAGCGTCTCCTCCGCCCAGATATCCGCCGCATGTGATAATAACGATTATTTTACTAACATTGTAAAATTCACTTTTTCGGATGAATGTTTCCATCCGGTTTGAGATTCCCCAAAAACAATTAAAGGTTACAAAAAATAATGTCTCTTCATCTTCTAAGTAAAATATGGGGTGCCCCTCAAGGCAAGATACATCTATCAGATCCCCTTTAAGTGTTTCTTGTAATCTTAAAGCGACATGCTTAGAATTACCAGTTGAGCTATAGTATATTACCATTTTAACATTACCTTCTTTCTGTTTCTACTCCTTACCATTGAATAAATTATTTTATTAACAATATGATGTTAAATTAATTCATTTTTTCAGTAAATCAAATTTACTTTACATTCTTTTCACAATCATGCGAATTGCCTATATTGCTTCACTATTCTTTCATCAATATTCCTTGTTAGAGTATATGTAAATCTAGAAAAATATCTATCCCAGAACCTTTGTGCATTTGGGTTTGTTGTTCCATGTTCGACCCACAGGCGTTTATAATTTTCCTTTTTCAAAACATTACTTACATACTGTAGTAGTTCTTGTGCAATATTCTTTCCACGATATGCACTTTTCAAATATAAATCTCCAACATTTATTGTATGTTTGTCACTATTAGCAAAACAATTACCATCACAAGATACATCAAGAATTCCAATAATTTCTCCCTCATACATCGCAACAAATAATCTTGTGTTCACATCATTAATATATTCCCAATAAGCTTCATCCGTAAACTCTTCTCCATAATAATACGTCGGACTTGCTTGTAAATGGTCAGCCAAACTCCTCCATAATTTCAAAAGACTTTCTCTGTGTTGTAATATATCAAGTTTTGTAAGTTCACTATAAGTTAATATATTCGTATTCGTATCACAAAATGATGTATCAATGTTCTTGATAGCATCTGTACACAATATTCCGAATTGATTTAATATAGTCGTCCTTGCCTATAACAAATGGAAAGCGCACAGCTACTGATTTCATTTGCTGGTATTTCTGATAAAGGGCACACTCTGCCTGCAGTTTGATTTCAGCATATGGAAAATCTGTTCTGTCGCACCATATCAATTTCTTGGTTTAGGATTAAATTCATCCTCTCTCGTGTTATAGTGCTTGTTATATACAGCTGTTGAAGAAGTCATCACATATTTATCGCAGTCTGCAAAATCCAAGATATGTTTTACATCATTTGAGCAATAAGCCAAATTATCGTATATAACATCATAATGCCTACAATGAATAGCTTTTTTCAAACTGCCGGGATCAGTACGCTCAACAATTAACCGGTTAACCTGGTTGCCGAAATCATCCTTCGCTTGTCCTCGTGTGGCGATAGTGATATTATGACCGTTTTTCAGCAAGCTTTGAACCATATGTTTGCCGAAATATCGTGTTCCGCCTAAGACTAATATATTCATGTATTTTTCTTCCTCCGAAAGATATATAAATATTACTATTACCTTATATTACAGTAAAAGCCGATAAAGTCCACTTATCCACTAAATGATTTAGTGACTTATAACCATTCCAAGTAATTCAAGTGAATTTTGAATTTGTCCGCAGATTTTAATCTCCTTACCCAAATAATAATCATCATGTGACTCTAAACGTAATAGCTCAACTATAAATTGGAATTTGTACTTTTAATGAGATTAATAATTTTATTCCGTTGCCAAAATGCACAAATTACCCCCACCAATATAATGCTTGATTTATTTGTGCATATGCCTTTTCTATCTCAAGTCTTTTAGATTTGTATTTCATTTCATCAGAAATATCTACTGATATAAACTCAAACTCCAGATATTTTAAAATCATATCCTGATATTTATCAATATATCTAGGATTCCTTTTCCAAGATTTTATTCTTAATTCACTGACATGTTCACATGACTTGCATTTATGAATTTTAAATGGGGTACTGTGCTCATACCTTTGCCTTGCATCGTACTCTTTACTACACTGTTTACACTTTAAATCATCTTTATTCGATAATATAAAGAGCGCACTCTTTATCTCATCATATATGTTTTTTGTCTGTGCAACTTCAAGGCATACCTTTTTCCCTGCTATATTGTTAGCCCATAATGCCCAAACTCCAGGTTTTTTATATTTTTCTAAATTGCTTTTTTTTATTTCCTTAATATTTAATATAGCAATTACTTTTTCATTCATATTATATTCCACATAAATTCCTATTTATCGGTTTTTAAACAAATAATTCGTATGTCGAATTTTTTACCTTTTAACGTAATATAAGGAAAATGCGAACTATACATTATTTTATAGAGATTACCACAAATGCATTTAGAGTGTGTTTCTCTCCATAATCATCAAAAAATGATAATTTACTGGTATTTAATTGTAACTTATTTACATTTTAATTGCAAATTTTAAAAAATAAAATAACATATAAAAGAAATTCACAATTATTTTTCGCATCAGTTTTCTTCTAACGCAGCGTTAGTATGCTTGTTTAATTTTATCATTAGAAAAATCATTGCCGGAATGTAAGCTATTGCTGTTATGGCAAAGGTTACTGTAAAGCCTATATGCTCTGCTGCTACTCCAAACAAAGGGAATATGCATATCATAAATATACTGAAGCTCAGACTGTCAAATGATAAAATAGTTGCTCTATGTTCTGATGGTATTCTCATGTTTATATAATTACTGAAAATAGTAAATGCCAAGCCGCCTGTAACAAAAGTTAAAATATAAAAGATTACCGAATATTTTTTAAATAATGACAAGCCTGCTAGGACAAGTATGTTCAATGTTGAAATAATCAATATTGATCCTTTGAAATTTAACCAATCTTCAATTCTATAGGCATATTTAGAACTGAAAGCTTCCATAAGGCTTCCTGCCGCACATATAATTGCAATCATAGTCTTTGTATAACCCATATCAGAAAAATACTGCTGGCTGTAGAAAAACACTGTGGTTTGAAGACTTCCCATCAATGCTGAAAACATGATTGTATAAAAAACATTTTTTCTCAGTCTTAAGACATTGATGCTTGTAATTAACTGATTAATAAGCATTTTTTCTTTCTTTGCCTGCTTATAAGCTTTATGAGCATTTATAGTTGGTTCATTGAAATTAAAAGATATGAACAAAGCTGCCATTTGTACTATTGTTCCAAAAATATATGCATACAAAAAATTGATATCAGCTAAAATTCCTCCCAATAATACAGCTATGCCTTGTGATATTGACATAACAAACGCCAGTTGCCCCCATATTTTTTTATACTTTTCTTCTTCTCCTAATTCTTTTAGGCTATCAAAAATCAAAGCTTCTGCTGCTCCTGAATTTAAATTCATGGCAGCACTGCTTAATATAAATGAAATTGCAAATCCCCAAAAGCTGCTTGATGTTATCATTAAAATGCATGATAGCACATTAACAGCACGACCAAGGATAACACAAAATTTTCTACCCCTTAAATCCGCTAAAGCGCCACTTGGGAGTTCCAAAAACAAACCCGTAATATGATAAATTGATTCAAGAATTCCTATTTCAACCAAGGACATACCCTTAAATGCCAGAAACAACACCCAAATAGCCGATGTAATGTTTAATTGTAAAAAAAAGTTATATATATAACCTGTTGATATATTTCGTTTTAAATTATGATTCATATTTCCTCCAAAAATTTTATTAATAAATAAAATAAGCCCTTGCAATTAATCTTAATGCAAACGGGCAAGGGAGAAATATCCAATTTAAAAACACAGTCTCACTCACCAAATTATTTGCTCGCTGCGCTCGCATAATTTGGGAGTTCGTTGCGGTTGACCTACCGCCGTTTTTCAGAAAAAACACTCTGAAAAACAGGGTTAGGGTATACAATATAAAAGGACTCAGATATAAACCCTAGTCCTGTAATTATTAATTGAAATTCAATTATATTAGCAGATGGACCACATGGATTTACAATCGACTGTATGTTCTAAAAATGGATACACTTCTCCCTAAAAACGAAAAAATACCATTTTTTGATATAGAACTGCTGAATTTACATTGTTTATTAAATTTAAAATTCGCAGTGTCGATTGCTGTAATCATGATTTACTCCTTCTTCAATAATCTCAATTCATTATATAATAATTTCTAACATTTGACAACAATTAAATTGGAATTTGTAGTGCTCCTGTTATATTCATAACCTCTATTCTTCCGGAATAACAATTTCGGATTGTGATTTTACTTCTGTACGCTTGTCGTTTTTTAAACTGTTAAAAGACACTATCCCAGTAACTGCTAAAAGAATATTAAACACTATCACTGCAATAATTGTACCCAATATGATTTTCCAGATTAACTTCGCTCGGCGATTTTTTATAGCAAGCTGTTCATTAATTCTTGATAGCTGTTCTGCAACATGATTCGTGTCAGCTTCATCAACGATTTTTGCCCCTAACAACTTGCTGACTGAAGTTTCGAATATTTCTGCAATTCTAATTAGCATATCTGCATCAGGTACTGAAAGCCCCTTTTCCCATTTAGAAATTGTTTGCCGAACAACATTCAATCGAATGGCAAGCTCTTCCTGCGAAAACCCTTTCGCTTTTCTGAGTGACTTTAAATTCTCATTGAACATAAATGATACCTCCATTTCTTATAGTATCATTTTAATCCAGAGTATATCGTTGCGGCAAGCAACACAGATTAACATGATACTGTTAGGAAGGATTTTATAAATAACCCTTGGTTCAAAACTGCTTGACAACTTCCTGTTTATCGGTTTGTTTATAAGCATCGCAATATATAAAGAATGTGAACAAAGATTATGCTGCAGTAGATATAGCAAAATATCCCGCAAAATAACTAACTCCCCGAATTTAAAGGAATAATTAACAAAGTTATAATTAGCACATAATATGGTATGCATACAAGGCTTCGGCAAAATTTAAGTAAAATATGTAAAATTATGCAAAATTCAAAAATTTTAAGTCACTTTAAATAGCACTTTTTATCCGTATGAGGCAAGCATTCAAGATTTACGAATACCGCATTTCGATTTTTTATTGAAATCATGAGATTATAGATTTAAAAAGCACCATTGCAAATTTATACCTATTATGAATAATTATATACAAAAATCCGTGGAATTCGCTCTTAAGGAGAATAAATCAATTACATTATCAAATCTATCAAGATAATTAAAAATGTAAGTAATTTTTCTGTTCAACTATATTCTATTCATATTTCATTTTCTATCTAACTAATTGTACTTCAGGCAGATATAAACGCTCTATAGTGATTTTCCTAAAAGTTTTCTTTATGGTAGATATTGGGTAGATATTGGGACGGTTCTTTTTGATTGATGTGAATTAACGATCAATAAGAACCGTCCCCAATATAGCCCAAGAAGAAAATCCAAACAGATCCGTTATCAAAGAATATAAATCGCCAGTACAAAAAACACTTCGCGTGGATACGCTATCATAAAATCACGCAGGTGTAACTTTATAACAAAGTTTGACTAAACACCTCTAAAAAATGTTGAAATTTCGTTAGCCATCTTTTATGTTTTTAAAACAAAGTTTGAATAAACTACTTCGATTGTCAAAATAGTCTTTAAAACAAAGTTTGACTAAATCCAAAAATATTAATTATTATTGGTAGTACAATTAAATGCTTTAAATACTAAAAAGGAAACCAATTATTCCTTAATTCAGTCGCAAACTTCTTAATAACATATTCGTAATTGTCAGGATTTGATTTTGAAAATTCAACTATTTCTTTAGACATCTCTTCCATTGCCATAAAATCTATAGAAAAAAGTTTAATTTTGTATCTACTTAAAAATTCTTCCGCACCTTTTTTGACATCTTCTTGTAACGATTTATACTTTAAAAGTACTTCTTTTGCATACTTTTTCTGGTGATATTCTGACTGCTCCTTTTTTAGAAAATATTCCTTAATTAAAATTTCAGACAAACCAAGCCATGCAGACTCATCATTATCATTACCTTCTATAGTAGTTATTTTATTCGCCATTTTAATAATACAGAAATCAATGATGGACTTTTTCTGTTCTCTCTCAATAGTAGCAAGTACTTCTTGATCATTTTCTAGTACCTTTTCGCCAACCTTTTGAACCATCTTTTCCATACGTTCAATAAGATTTTTCATATTATCTACTGACTCAGATACTTTGCTATCAGTTTTTCTGTTTACTAAACTATCTAGATATAAGTAAAGCAAACCGGATATCTGAGACTTAAATTGATTTTCTATATCTTCATATCTGCTAAATCTAAATATTGGAAGGCCTGCTAGATACAGATCACTGATGAATTCAAAAACATTAACATTATCCACATAAGCAAAAGTTATTTTTTTAAATTTATTCTCCTGTTCAAGATTATAATAGAGGTCTCGATTCTTTTTAAATGTTTCGTATTCTGTTAAAACATTACTTTCAATAAAAGCATATATAGGTATTCCACGCTCTCTGGCAGCTAAAAATTCATTTTTTGTTATAGAAGTATAATATTTTTCATATTTACGCGAGTACTCATCTAATCCCATAGTGGTCGATTCAGCCCCATATCTACCTCCGACAATAAGTATTAACATATTCGAATTTCTCACTTCTTTATAGCAAGAGCTTTCTAGTGGCTCATCATGCTCAAACGTTACATCACCACTTTCAAAAAGAATGCTATCAAACCCTAAATCGAATAATAGTTTTTCAATATTTTCTCGTATATATTTCATGTCATAATATGTAGAACTCACAAATATCTTCGGTTTCAATTCTCTTTCCTCCTAAATTACACTAATTCATACCTCATACTTAATAAATTCCCTAACTGTCATACCCCATATCTCACTTATTACTGATTTTTAGTATTAATTACAAACGTGCATCGCTCATAATTCTAATAGTAAGTAAAAACATAACAAGAAATTCAAATTACTTCTCAACTGCAGTATTTTCTATGTATTAGCGAAAAGCAGATTCACCTCGATATTAATATTTATATTTTACTAGCCTGGCAAATCTGCCTTTTTTTTCAAATGGTGGAGTCCAGATGGGACGACCCTCTCAGCGCTAATTCCAATTGTTTAAGGCTGTCTTTCAATGTCACTATATTATCATAATCATTGGCTGCGGACTCCACAAGCACCTGCAGGGATTCCCATCTGAACTACCACAATCGTTGATATAATTACACTCGTAAAGAGCTTTCCATCAATTGTCATTACAAAATAACCACCTTATTTCCACTTCTTTTTGAACACAACCTTACAACTACAGATACATATACTCAACAAACCAATAATGGACTGTTTTCAAAAACACCCATATCATAAACATAATGAGATTTCTATGCTATATTTCTGACAATATTTTTTTTGAAATTAACTCAATGAATGCCTGTGGTGTTGTTTTGTCACATATAAACAACTCTTTAGTTTTCATACGCCACTCAGAATCGCCTGCTTCTGTCCAAGTGCTTCTTGCGGTTCTAAGTGAATTAATTGCTCTTACTGCCCAATTATAAAACTCTTTACGCTCTAAATAAAAAACTTCTTTACCAAAAATGCGAGCCGATGATTCAATGTATTTACTGTTAGAAATAAATATCGTAATTATTTTTGCATTGCTATTTAATGTTTTTACATTTTGTTTTATCCATGTTAAATGTGATGCCGCCTGTCTAACATGGTCGATTGGTATTTCTTTTTCTTCACTTTCATAAATTTTATCTTCTGCAACAATGCACAAATCATCATTAATGATCCAATAGGGATCTGGAGCACCAGAACTATCATTGTTATGTGCATCATAACCAAGCAAAATTCCAAGTTCAAGATGCCATTTTTCAAATTCAGTGCCAAAGCTCGAGTTTAATCCTTCTAAAATTGATTTTGCTTTTTCTTCAAAACGATTATTATTCCGATTTCTTAATATGTTCTCTTCTAATAAATTAACGATGTCAAAGAAGTAGTCGTTTATTGTTTCTTGTCTTATACCAATAGCAGTTTCACTGATTAAATCTGAAAGCCATCGTACACCACCCTTGTTATTTTTAATAGCTTCCGAAAAAAACTGTTTTGCATTTGAAGTTTCGCCAATTTCAAGTGCCAAAGAACCACAAATATATTGCCAATAACATTTATATCCAGATAGAGAAGGGGCATTTAATATTTCTGCGACTTGAATTGCTTTTTCATATGCAGATTGATAGTTTTTCTTCCATAAATCATATTGCATATCTACTTCAATCTGAGCTGCACTAAAAAGTTTTTCAAACAATTTTTCTTGTTCAGCATTTTTCCCTTCTGCAACATATTGATCTCTTAAATCTACAATTTCTGATTCAGCACTTGCCCATTCTTCTTTTCTCTCATAAAAAATTTTTATATTTTCAAGAATATCTTCTACACTTTTAAAATCAGTGGAGTTATCAATACCAAATTTAATTTCTGCTCTCATTTCAGGATGATAAGTTGACTGTATTTTGGGTGAAGTGACTTCGTTAATTATGCTATTTCCAAATATACACACAACAGAATAATCGCTTGCATTTCTTGTACATCTACCAACTGCCTGTACGATACGTGTTTTAATACGTTCTGCATACAACAATGAGGCAGCCATTTTCACCACAAGAAATTTTTCTTGCAAGTGTGTGACTTTCGGCAAGTTATAAATAAACAACATTCTACTTTCATCATCTGGAAAATCAACACCATCAAATCTATTCGCCATAACTACCATAGCATTTTCTGATTGACAATAGCTTTCTTTGGTATCACTAAGAGTTTTTGCATTGAAAATTTTGATTTCTGGTACTTTTTCCTTGAAATACTCGGAGATGTCATCTGCATCTTTGTCACTTGGGACAATTACTACACTACGTTTTGCTTCTTGATGTAGTTTAAATAATATTTCACCATGTGCATCTGGTTGAAGTGATAAATCAGGAAAAACAAAAAGACGTCTTCCAAGACCCTTTGTATCCCAATCGCTTACGATTGGAAGTCTTTGAATCTTTTTACATCCAGTAATTCTCTCTAATTCTCCGCTATTTCCAAGTGTTGCAGACATAAAAATCCTTTGCGATGAATTATTAAAAGCCGCATGAGTTTCTGTAGGTGGAATATATGGACGGATAAGTATGGACTTCCAACTTACATATATTTGACAATCAGCTAAATTTTCAGATATTCTGCTCCATGCGTATTTTAAATTAGTACTACTTGTTCCAACTTGAAGCAATTGTTGCAATTCACCTATTTTAGAAATCAACTTAGGACGAGGCAATAGATTGTTCCAGTTTATAATATCTTCTTCATACGGATCATCCATACGCAATCTATACAATCCCGATTCACCTATTACATCTTCAAGTAAAGAGATTATCTGAAAAAATAATGTTTCGTGCTTGTCACGTTCAACATCTAAAGACCAATTATCTATTATATAATTTTCTGATGAATGTACATCATCAAAAATAAGTATATCAGGGCTATCAAAAAAACTGTTTACAGCAAAAAACGAACTGTACGTAGTAACACCAATAGCTTGCCCTAATATGTATTTTGATTTTCCAGACACATCATATTCGGCTTGTCGTCCTACAAAGGGAATAACTTCTATACCATATTGATTACGCGATTGTTCACATACTTGCGACACCAACTGATTTGTAGGACAAAGAAATAAACACTTGCGTTTGTATTTTCTTCGATGAAACTCTGCGATTAATATTCCTACAAGAGTTTTTCCACTTCCCGTTGGCAACTCAAAAGCCACATTTTTATTAATAATTGATGAATCACTTATTGTTTTTAAATAATTATCAATCATTTGAGATTGATAATCTAATATTCCTTTAATGGTTTTCAATTTGTTATCTTGGTACATTTCTTGTGGTGTAGAGAAACTGTTAGATTCAATTTTCCTTGTCTTAAATGCCATTTCATTTCCTCCATTATTAATATTGCAATGTGTTCCAATTTCTTCCAAGTTGCTAATCCCAGCATACTCTCATCATACATTGTTCTTACTTCGCATAGGGGTGATATATGAAGTCTGCAATAATTAAAGAAAAGAATAATCAAAAATATTCTATCTTCTTTTATGCACTAACACATATTCCTCATTCATTGATATTCTTACTATTTTAAATATCTATCAAACAACTCGCTTTCCTCTTTTTCCAAGTGAAAACACCTAAAAGTAATCAAGTTATTATCAGAATAATCGAATACCAGTTTTTAGGAGAAGGATCCTGGCGCTCATATATATTTTATGTTGCCACCATTCATCATTTTGACAGTAATAAATAGTTTCATCTTGTTCTATGCACTCACCAGTTCTAAAATGTGTATCGAACCTGTGTGAACTGTGCTTTTCGCTAAGCACAGCACCGCAATATGGACACAAACGATTAAAAACCTCAACCAGATCACGATTTTTTTCAACTGAGAAACTTTCGCCATAATAAGCCTGGAATTCTTTATACTCTAAAAATTTATTTATCATTTATTTCTCCTATTTCTCCAAGCTTGCTGCTATTGATATTTGTATTTGCAATCCCGGCGGCTAGCAGTCCCTGATTTTCCATACTACCTATTTCATTAAAACAGATATAAATATAATATCAACTAGCCCTTCATGATTGACTTTCCCACTCGTAATCAATACTCTTCCACCACTTGATATTGATTTAGCTCTGTGATTATCATAGACTATTTTAGAAAAATGAAATTCATCTTTCAGTGCATGGAAATAAGGGTCTGTATCCTCATTGATTATCTCTCCGCTTCGATCGATGATATGTATAGGCACACCCTTTACATTAGAAATCCTGCATGCATCCCATATAATCAACTCCGAATAAGAAGATTCCGGATTTTCCTTTATTTGGTCTATATTCAAGCCATATTCTAGCATGTATGGTACATATGACTGAATCATTTGCTTATTCCAATACGACCCAACATTCCAACATATCACTATATCACAAGCATATTTCGACAACGTTTGTTCCCTGAACTGTGCGTCAGCAACATCTCCTTCAAGAAAAATCACATTTTCCTTCGTGTACCCATTATCAGCAATCAACTTTTTGGCTGCCATGATACATTCAAGATTTTTATCAATTGCAACGACTTTATGCCCACTATGAATAAGAGCAAGGGTGCTATATCCTGTACCGCAACCGATTTCCATAACAGTTTTGAAGCCTGTCAGCTTTTCGCACATCCACTGATAATATTTCTTCTCATAAAAGAACTGTGCGCTGGTATTCCATTGCTCAGCATATTGTTTTATTTCGTTCATCAAAAACATCCTTTCTAAAAGTAAATTATAACTTATGAAAATAATTCATATTATACACTTACTTGTGTCTTCACAAAAGTTTCGTAATACCTGTATTATAAGAACTTCCCATTATTGCTATAATCAATTAATACACATATTAATATGAATATTACATAATTGGAAGTTAACATTTGTACGAATTAATATTTGTCTTCCTGCTAATTCATGGTTTCATTACCTAACTTATATGAACATTTGATACATGGTTGTCCATTATACATAGTGAACTCCTTATAATATTTACAGCCAGCGCACTGTTCTTTCATAATAATATTATCTTGAGTTGGACAAGTGTCTTTATCAATAGCTAATATCCGAATATTAATGTTAACATCATCAGGAATCTTTTTTTCTGCTTCTCTCTTTGCTGCCTCTTGCTGCAATCGTTTATTCTCCGCATCTCTTTTAGCCACGATAATTTGCTGCTGGGAAGTTTTACCCTGCATATCAAATCTAAATGCCATAAATTCTAATCTCCTTCACTTTTTTATTCTATTTAAAATTCTATCTCTTATTCAATAACCTATCATTTGACGAATTGCGCATAATTGCTATAATCAATTAATACACAGATTAAACATAATGAGAAACTTATATAAGCCAGTCCAATTTAATTTTCTCTTTAAATAGAGAGAGTAACATTAGCTTTATTGAATTGTTAGCTAGATACTGTTACATAAAAACGAAAGAAAGCGATTGAATCAACCCCAAGAATGAGGCACTGTTAAATTCATCAAAATCAGCCCGGTAGAGGTGTGTCACCTGCACCTTATTAATTTCTTTTGGTAATTCTTGTAATGAAAACGCAAAGGGTTCTCGCCGTTCCTTACCCGTAGCTAAGCTAAAATTATTCTTGTTATTCATAATAATCCAATCTCCATAGATATCACCGCTATCCAATAAGAGAATGTTAAAACCGTATCTCGATTTATTTGTGATCTCGCCCCATGCTAAGATGTTCTTACCCTTATACTGCGGAATATAATTTTCTCTCCGCATACCTTCACCGCCAAATATCCTGTCAATAGGAACTTCACGGACAAAATTCTCTTTTAGAATTGCCTCCAAATTGATTGCCAAATAATTATTCGGGGGAATAATCAATTTCCAAAAGAAGTTTTTTTGATCGGGTGCGACATATTGGTTTGTGGGGAAGGTCAGTTTCTCTTTCCCTGCATATTGCAAATTTACTTTTTCGGCATACTCAATGATTGGCGCAATGATGGTTTGCTCAAATTGCGAGTAAACTAACTTCAAGAAATCTTCTTTTTCCTTTTTCTGATGCTTAAATGTACCTTCTTGCTTTTGGCGCGCAATATCTTCAGCATTTTTTGCAGATATAGCCATTGCAACCATCTTGTCTACTGTAGAATTAGGAGTAGATTGTGCATCAAGAAGCTCGATAATCTCATCCCAAGTTGAAAACCGCCTCTTTGCAGATTTTTCAAGCATTCTGTTAATAAGAGATGTTAAACTTGGCGACAGAGCGGGATGTGTCTTACAAATATTTGTAATCGCAGAATATAAATGAGTTGACTTACACTCTTCCAGCGTATTGGGAAGCGGAGTGTACGGATACTGCAAAGTAGCCAATTCATAAAACACAATTCCCATAGAATATATGTCCATTTGTATTGTGTTCTTGCTCAAATCCCATGCCTCAGGAGCCATATATAATGGTGTTCCTCCTCCTTTAAAAGACAATGTACGCGTGCTCTCTGCTACAACTTTAGATAAACCAAAGTCAGAGATCTTAAAAGTGTTGCCACACAGAAGGATATTGTCTGGTTTTATATCTCTATGAACTAAACTGCTATTAATTTGACGCATGCCTTTTGCTAATTGCTTAAAAATGCCAATCAGTTCATTATCCGTGTATATTTTGCCACTGTGCTTTCCCTTTTCCAATATAGTACCCAATGTGCCGCCATCAGCATACTCCATTATGATGTAGGGTGGGAATTCCGGAAAAGCATCTCCATCATGGACATATTCATATCGAATCACATTTTCTCCACACACTTTAGTAGCCGAACGAATCTCATTTTTAAAGGATAGAACCGATGACGAATTGCCAAATGACGGAAGCGTTGTTTTTACAGCCCACACAGAGTTATCTTTTTCCCTGTGGGCTTTAAATACATAGCCAAATCCACCTTGTCCAATTATTTCATCCAAAATATACAGGTTGTCCTTATCGTCTTTAACAGATAACCCTACAGTTAAAATCATCTTATTGTATTCCTCCCGTCTTAAGAAAGTAGTATTAACCCTGTAATAACGAGCAGCTTGAAACTATCTGACGTTTCCAGAACTTATTCTTTGTGCCCATGTTATACTTTCAGAGTTATAGGTTGCTATTGGAAAACCGCTTGGTATAATGGTGCAAGACATAGGAAAGCTCCTTTGATGTTGCACTTAACATATTAAACATAAATTATTCCTGGGTTCTCGAACTACCCATTATTGCTATTATCTGTAATATAAATTTTCATTTTTTAAAAATTTCAAATCATGTAATTTATTTAATTAAAAGCTATAATCATATATAGCTTCTCATAAGAGGCTCGAAAAAATATCGCTGTTTTATTAACATTTAAATTTTATTATTTATTGGAAATATATACTGTTTATGATAAAAAATTGTGTATGTATTTAGATTAAAATTCAATAAGATCCAAATTCTTTGGTTTTTATGATATGTTTTTTATATGCAATTGAACACCCCCCGTATTCAAATCATACTTTTAGTTTACTCTCTCGAAATGATAAAATCAACTATATTTTTGCATTTTTTAACAAAATATTCCTCAATTTGCTATTAAACTTCTAAAATCAAAATTAAACGTATAAAACAATGTTTTTTTACGATGTTATCAAATTATCTATCGACTATCTAATTTAGTATTCCCCATTGTGCTCCGTCCTCCAAAATACTTACTTATAATAACTACAAGTTTTTGTTTTTTACTTTTAATTTCACTTCTAGATAATACTCTCAATACTAATGTCATTAAACTATTTAAATTTAAAATGCAGACATTAATAAAATATCCTGATGATAATTTTATTAATGTCTGCATTTATATTTTCTCTATTAGTTATCGTTATACTTTATATACTAATTTATCTTTAATTTCATTGAATATTAATTTGTTAATACCAGCTAATTTTTGCACTTTCCACAATTGTATTGGTATTTCATAATCAATAAAAGCTTTAATAATACTATTACATCTTCTAATTCTAATTGTAGCTTCAAAATTAAATTTTTCTAATTCCTATACTATCAAAATAAAACACCTCTCGATAATTAATACCAAGAGGTGTAAATAAGAAATTTTTTTTCATTAGGTCAGACTTTGTTTTAGTAAGTCAAACTTTCTTTTAAAACTACATCAGTCTAATTTTCACTCTTAGCCTTGTAATCAGCAACTACTTTTTCAGCCATCATGAACGGCATTTCGTCGTATCTCAGGAATTCCATTACGAAGCTTCCTCTTGCCTGAGTCATGGATTTAAGGTCTATGGCATATGTGTACATTTCTGCCATTGGAGCTTCTGCCATTACGTGCTGAGTTCCGTCATCCTGCTGTTCCATGCCGAGGATTTTTCCTCTTCTCTTGTTCATGTCACCCATGATGTCTCCCAAGTATTCATCAGGTATGCTGATTTCAACCTTTGCGATTGGCTCGAGAAGAACAGGTTTAGCTTCAGTTATACCTTTTTTGAATGCCAATGATGCTGCCAGTTTAAATGACATTTCATTTGAGTCAACGTCGTGGTAAGAACCATCATACAATGTTGCTTTTACGCCTACTACCTTGCATCCTGCCAATACTCCTTTGTCCATGCATTCATGGAGTCCTTTTTCAACTGCAGGTATAAAGTTTCTAGGAACTGCTCCTCCGAAAACTTCATCCACAAATTCGAATTCAGTCTGTGAAGGTTCAAATCTTACACGAACATCGCCATATTGTCCTGCTCCACCTGATTGTTTCTTGTGTTTTCCTTGAACGTCTGATTTTCCTCTTATTGTTTCTCTGTATGCAACCTTAGGCGGAGTAAGATTTACTTCAGCCTTAAAGTTGTTTTTAAGCTTGCTGGCAATAACCTCAAGCTGAATATTTCCTTGTCCTCCTAATATTTGTTCCTTTGTTTCTACGTTTCTTTCTATTATAAAGGTTGGGTCTTCTTCGTTAAGTTTGTGAAGTCCTGTACCAACTTTTTCATCATTATCTTTTGATTTAGCACTTACTGCCATGAAATAGCATGGTTTAGGGAAATCTATGCCTTCGTATACTATTGGGTTTGTTTTTATTGAAATAGTGTCTCCTGTTTTAAAGTACTGCAATTTAGAAGTTGCACCAATGTCTCCTGCTGCTATTTCAGAAGCTTCAACCTGATCTTTTCCTCTTATACAGAAAATACTTCCGATTCTCTCTGTTTCGCCTAAATCCGCATTGTAAATATCCATATCCTTTTTAATTGAACCGGACATAACTTTAAACAACGAAATTTTACCAACAAACGGGTCTACTATTGTTTTGAAAACCAAAGCTGAAAGTGGAGATTGTGTATCAACCTTTCTTGTTTCTTCTTTGGATCCATTCATTCCTTTAACTTCAGCCAAATCCTGAGCACTTGGAAGATACTCGATTATGGTTCTTAAAAGCAACTTAGCTCCAAGACCTTTGATAGCTGAGCCAAGAACTACAGGAACCAATTCGCCTGCAAGAACGGCCTTCTTTAAGCCTGTATGTATTTCTTCATCAGTAAACTCTTCACCGTTGAAGAATTTTTCAAGCAGTTCTTCATCTGTTTCGGCAACGCTTTCCATCAAAAGAGATCTGACTCTTTCAGCCTTTTCAGCTGTATCAGGAAGTGTATCAACAGGTTCTGGTCCTATGTAGCATTGTCTGTTTAGGATATCCATGTATCCGTCGTGATTTTCACCTTTACCCAGAGGAATTGTAAATGGAGCTACCTTTTTTCCAAATGTTTCTCTCAATGAATCAAGTACTTCATCGAATTTAACGTTTTCTTTATCCATTTTATTAAGCACTATGATTCTTGGCATGTTTCTTTGTTCAGCGTATTTCCATGCCTTCTCTGTACCTACTTCGATACCTGAGCTTGCATCTACTACTAAAACAGCGCCGCTTGCAACCCTGAGGGCTCCATATACTTCGCCGATGAAATCAAAATATCCAGGAGTGTCAAGAAAATTAATTTTAGTATTGTCATACTCTATTGGTATGATTGAAGTGCCAATAGAAACTTGTCTGTCTTTTTCTTCTTTATCGAAGTCTGAAACTGTATTACCGTCTTCTACTCTGCCCATGCGGTTTGTAACATTGGTAAAGTATAAAAGTGATTCCGTCAGCGTTGTTTTGCCACAGTTACTGTGGCCAATTAAGGCAACGTTTCTAATTTTGTCTGTGCTATACGTTTTCATTTACTTTATTCCTCCTAATAGATTCTGCTTATTTATTCTATTTTACATTAATTTACATGATAAATCAATATAATTTTAATATTGGGACTATTATGCCTGTTTTGTGCAGACAATAATGATACATATATTGAATATTTGCATTTTTTTAAAAGAGTGATATAATCTACTATTATTAACATTTAGAGGAAAATTATGAATGAAATATTATTAAATTTTTTAGCGCAGGCAGTTTTAGGCGGAGCTTCGGGATACATAACAAACGATTACGCCATAAACATGCTTTTCAAGGAATATACTCCACTGAAAATAGGTGGAGTAATCAAGAAAACAAGAACCGAGTTTATAGACAACTTAAGCTCCATGGTTGAAAATGACATTATAAACAAGGAAAAACTCCATGAAATCCTTACAGACGACAAGTTCAAGGAAAAATTTGAGCTTCTCACAGATGACTTCTTCAAGCAAAGCCTTTATGCGTCAGCAGGAAATGACAAATTTTCTGACATCGATGGATTTAATTCAACCATTTCCAATACGGATAACTATGTCTCATCATTGATATATAAAATCGTACCGCCAGGGACTGATTTGATTGTTGACAGCATGGAGGCAGGAGAATTTTTAAGCCATGTACAGCTTGATAAAATATCCTCTTCTCTTTATGATTTTATTGTTGAAACTCTTGAAAGCACAGATATTTTAGAAAAATTCCTTCTAAGCTTGTATGAAACAGTCAAAGATTATAAGATAAATGAGCTTTTATGCGGAGCAGAGAATTTTTCATCAGCAATAATCACCAATATTTTTGAAAAATTACCTGATATATTAAAATCAAGCTCAAATATAGATGATGTCTCAGAATTATTAAACTTAAATAGTGCTATGAACAGTACAAAACAAGTTTTCTACCAAAGAGAATTAAAAACTGTACTTAACTTAGACAGACTTAAGGAAGCAGAAATTTCAAAGAAGTTTGTTGATTTCATAAATTCAGAATCAGGCCAGACTTTAGTTACAAAGCTTGGCAGTTCTATTTTTGAGTACGGAAAAAGACTTGATAAAAGCATTTTTGACCTTCTTGATTCTTCATTTGAAAATAATCTTAAGGAATATATCAAAGAAAATCTGCCTCACCTGACCGGCAGAATTGTAGCATGGATCGAGGAAAATGGCCGATCTATAGACCAGCTTCTTGAAGATTCAATAGATGAAGTTATCAAGGAATCAGATGGTTTAAAGGGAAAGCTCCTGTCTACAATTAAAAACTCATACTTTGGAAATCTTAGTCAGAAATACAGCATTGTTAATAAAATCATATCATTTGTGGAAAAGGTTGCTGAACCTGAAAAATTATCCGAAAGATTGAGTGCAAAGGCTATAGAAATTCTAAGCAGCATGACAGTTGCCGAAATTATGCTTGAAGCAGAAAAAAACAACATAACAGCTGAAAGGTTGTCACAGGCAGCAACAACATACATAAACAACAATTTTGAAGCAATATTTAACGGAGCTGTTGAAAGCGCTGCAAACCTAAAAATAAGCGACATAGCTCCCGACTATGCATTTGAAAACATCAGCCTTAAGAACATCGTAAACTCAAATATGTCTTTATCCATGGCTGAGAAAAAAGTACATCAATCTGCTAATGATAAATTATCCTTAAGATTGTCCGAACTTTCAACAGAACAGACTGCAAAGGAAGTTATAGATAAGGCTGACAACTTGATTGTAAATCTTGTTAAGAACAGTGATGGAGACATTAAGAAGCAGATTGAGCTAAAAATTGAAAATGTATGGCATATGAAGTCGTCTTTAAAAAGCAAGTCAATATATGAACAGGTGTATGGTGAAATATATGGTACATACAAATCTTCGTCGGAAAAATTAAAAGACATGAATGTTTCAGAAGCCCTGGACAAATTAAACTCCATCAAAAATCTTTCACTAAACAGCTCCAGGTCCCTTCGTGAATATGTGGTTAACAACACAGATACAATTCTCAAGGGCTCAATAAAAGGAATAGTGTCTTCAAACCTAAACAAGCTGAGTGATGATAACCTTGTTGATTTTGCAAATGAATTTATAGGACGCGAGTTAAAACCAATTATGTTTTTCGGAGGAGTTCTGGGAGTTACTGCCGGTCTTATTTTGGCTGCTTATCAAAATGCTCCTGCAGATCCGGGCAGCATAAGTGTTGTAACAATGGCTACATACGCATTCGTGGGATTCATAACAAATGTACTTGCAATAAACATGCTTTTTAAGCCTTACAAGGAAGTGAAAACTTTAAGCAAACTCCCTCTTTTAAGGCACTTTTCTCATGGATTTATTTTAAAAAACCAGAAATCTTTTGCAAAGAATACAGCAGACTTTATTGACAAAAGCCTGCTAAGCCAGGAAAGCATCAATTCCCTTTTCAACGAATATGAATCAAATATAAAGGGAAGCTTCATGGCCAGTGCAGCAGAGAAAAATTATGAAACTGCAGGAAGGATATTGTCTGACAACAAAAAAAATATTGCAGAAAGTGTATTGAACTTCGGTAAAAATAAACTGTCAGAAAATTCAGGCACAATTGCCGCTTCCCTTTACGACAAGGCGGGAAGAGCAAAGCTTTCGGGCATTATAGACACCAATACGGCTGAAACTATCGGAATCGAAGCATTAAAAGGCATATCGAGCGATAAAATAAGCAGTATGGCTTATGAAAAGATTAACAGTGACAAATACACCCTTGAGTTTATCTCTTCCCCAATGGTTAAAAAAATGTTTGAAAGTGCGGTTGGTAAATATTATACATCATTTGAGGAGATTGTGAGTGACAGCAAGAAAATCAAAAATCTTGCTTTGAAACAGCAGGATAAATACAATAAGTTCGCAGACAGGTCTTTGATTGAAATACTTGGCAAGGAAAAAACGGAAAAACTCTTAGATGCTGCAACTGTAAAAATTTCATCCTTGGCAATGTCAGAGTCCTCCAGAGAAAAAATATCTCAGAGTGCTGTAAGAATAATAAATAGATATTTTGACAGCGACAAAAAATTTGAGGAACTTTTTGACGGTAAATTAAAAGATTATATAGATAAAAATCTTCCTGGAGTTCTAAAAAAATTGTCCAAAGTTGTAAAAAACAGTTCAATAGAAAGCAAGGACAAAATATCTCTCATGGTGCAGGCTGAAATAAAAAGCAGTCTCGGATTCATAGAAAGAGGAATGTATTCATTCATGGGCGGCGATGCTGTTGTGGATGAACTGATGAAAAAGGTAATGTTAGAGAAATTGCCTCGTTTCATTGATAACAAGGAAGAAGAGCTGGGAAGCATTTTCAGAGCAGTAATCGAAGATAAATTTTACAAATCAAAGGTACAGGTTCTACGTTCAAAACTTGATAGGATAGAAATTAGCAGTATGATTGACAGATACCTTGATGAAGGAAATTCAGCTAAAATTGAAAGCAATATTCAGAAAATGGTTAAGGACTTAATGTACACTGAAGCTGCCAAGGATATGAATGAGCTATTACGATTTATTTTTATTAATGACATTGAAAGCATCTTTGATACTTATGGCGGAGAAATCGATGCATTCACCCAGGAATTGAGCTCTTCCCTTACAACATGCAGTCATAATCTGCATGATAAGATTTCTGAATTTATAAATGAAGTGCTGAACGGCTTTTCGAAAATTCCGCTGAGGGAAATTTTCGAAGGATTCAGCAAAGAAGATTTAAATAAGATGGTATCAAGCTTATTTACGGCTCTTGAAAAAGATGAAAAACTTCAAAATCTTACAGCAGAAGCTTTCAAAGAAATCGCATCATGTTTGGGAGAATTAAACATTTCTGATGTTGTAGACAGGGATGAATTCATAAAATCAGGAAGCACCTTTATTAAAAGGATCACAAACGGCAAGGAATTTGAAGAATTAGCAAGGAACATCATGATTTCTTCCTTTGATGAAGCTGCCGACGATAATTTCAGTTTCATTGATGAAAAAACAAAGAATTATATTTTGAACATGTTTGTTGATTCATGCATTTTGAGCCTGAAGAAAAATCTTGATGACATATTGAAAGCTGTTCAGTTTGACCAGATAGCAAGAGAAGAAATTGAAAAAATGGAACCAAAGAAAATTCATGAAATGTTCAACTCCTTTGGGGAGAAATATTTCAGCCGTTTGATGTTATATGGTTTTGGTGGCTTTGTTTTTGGAATCAACATGTATATAGGTTTCGGACTCACTGCATTGAAAGCAATATCAGGATTGTTTGGCAAAGAAAAACAAAAAAATGTGCTATTATAAGCACATTTTTGTTTATTTAAAATAAAGCTATGATATTTTGAATCAAGATAAAGCCTATTCCTATTGGTGCTAAATATTTGATTGAGAATGCCCACATGCCGGCTAAGCCAAACTTGACACTTCCATCATTTGTTGCCTCTTTGAGAGCCTTATCTGTTCCCCATACCCATCCAACAAAAATGCTCAGCATGAATGCGCTCAGAGGCAGAAGGAGATTTTCAGCCAAGAAGCTAATTGAATCAAAGAAATTCATTCCGTTAATAAATGTTATTTCGCTAAATAAAGGTCCATTGGCCAATGATGAAGGTACACCTATTAAAAATGCCACTGCTGCCAAAACAATTGTTGCATATTTTCTTTTCCAGCCATGCTCGTCTACAAAATATGTCACCGCAGCTTCAAGCAGTGATATTGATGATGATAATGCTGCGAAAAGAACAAATATGAAAAACATAGAACCAAACAGCGAACCCATTGGCATTTTTGCAAATACTCCAGGCAATGTTATGAACAAAAGTCCAGGTCCTGCTGATGGGTTGTAGCCAAGAGCAAATACTGCCGGTAAGACTGCAAATGCTGATAAAAGTGCTGCAGCAGAATCCATAAGTGGAATTTGTACCGAACTTGTTGTAAGCTTTTCATTTTTGTCAAGGTAGCTTCCATATGTGATTATAACTCCCATACCAAGACTCAGAGAGAAGAACACCTGTACAAGAGCTGCAATTATTACATCAATGCCAAACTTTGACCAGTCAGGTTTCAACATGTACTCAAGACCTACAGAAGCTCCGGGCAGAGTAACCGCTCTGATAACTACAACAAACAATATTATAAATAATGCAGGCATCATCATCTTGCTTGCCTTTTCTATGCCTCCCTGTATACCACCCATAACAATGCCCAAAGTCAGTATCATGAATATAGCATGGTATATCAAAGGTTCAAATGGTTTGCCTATGAAAGTTGTAAATATGTTTCCAAGAGCATCGATATCTGTTGTGTTAAAGTTACCTGTGAAGGCAGAAACAATATATTTTATGATCCATCCGCCTATTACGCTGTAATAGGTCAATATTAAATATGATGCCAGTATTCCTATTATGCCAACCCAAGACCATCTCTTCTTGATTGCCCTGTAGGCTCCTACTGGTCCCTGGTGGGAATGCCTGCCCAGAATGAGCTCTGTGAGCATAATCGTGAAACCAACCATTACAAGTATTGCTATATAAGTGAAAATAAAGACTGCACCACCATATTCACCGCACAAATACGGAAACTTCCATACGTTTCCAAGTCCTATGGCAGAACCTGCTGCTGCGAGCAAAAATCCTATTCTGGATCCCCATGAACCTCTTTCATCTGTTGAATTTAAATTTGACATTTTTACCTCCCGTGTATTGTTAATTTTTTGTTGATAGATACTTTTTAACCTCCCATTCAAAAATGCAGGCTTTCTTGTGATAACGTTTTTTTAGACGATATAATTATGATTCAACCATTATGATTAACAAGAGTTTGTTAAAATAATAATGATTTCATGACTAAACGTTAAATACAAGCAGATTTTAAGCCAACTTTTTCAATTATACAACAATTACGGTTATATTTCAACTATTTTATCAATATTAAGCAGTATTTGGACTAAATTGGCATATTGCCTACTAATTTTTGGATTTTAGAAATGTAGGGGTGGACCTTGTATCCGCCATGGTTTATTAATTCAATAATTTTGTTACCTAACTCGTAGGGGCGGGTCTTGTGCCCGCCCGGGTTTTGAATTCAATAAATTTATTACCTACGGGAGGACACGAGGTCCTCCCCTACAATCTGGGATTCCAAATTCACTGCCAATTTCAATATTAATTTCTCGTAGGGGCGGGTCTTGTGCCCGCCCGGGTTTTGAATTTAATAAATTTATTACCTGCGGGAGGACACGAGGTCCTCCCCTACAATCTGGAATTCCAATTTTACCGCCAATTTTCAATATTAATTAAAAAGAGGAAGTCTAATTTGACTTCCCCATATACTAATTTATTTCAATTTTAAAACCATGTCATACCATTTAGCTCCGCCGTGTGTCGAACCTGAAACTCCCAGGTTTTCAAAGCCAAACTTTGCGTAATAATGTATAAGTTTTTCCTTGCATGTGAGAATTACGGCTTTCTTGCCTCTTTCTCTGGACAATTCGATAATATGATTAAGAAGCTTTTCTGCAATACCTTTCCTTTGGTGGTTAGGGTCAACCAGCAGTCCAAATATTGCCTGATTTTCACCATTGGGAAGATGAGTAGTGTCGTCATGGAACATTTCATCAAATATTACAGGACTGTTTGTCATGCATCCGTTCACAACTCCTATAATTCTGCCTTCTGCTTCAGCCACAAAAAAGCTTTCAGGAAATGTGTTTATTCTTCTTTTGAATGAATCCCTGGTGGCCGCTTCTTCAGGAGGAAAGCACACCGACTCTAGGTGTGCAATTCCGTCAAGATCCTCTTGCTTTGCATTTCTTATTTCAATTTTCATGTTACCAACTATTATCTCGTTCATCTTTGCCTCTATATACCTGCTGAAGCTGAACCCATCAAGTTTGAATTGTCAAACATAAGCTTGCTTAAGTTGTAAGCAGCCAATAGCTGGTAACGTCCAATTTCAGCCTGAGCAAGACTTGCATCAGCAGAAATTACATCAGCTGCAGCAGCCATACCGTTTGCATAGAGAAGCTTGTTGATTCTTGCTGCTTCCTTTGCCAGCTCAACAGTCTTATCCATGTTTACTAATGCTCTTTCAGCTTTAACAAGGTTCAAATATGATGTTCTTACATCAAGTTCCACATTTTTGTATGCCTGAGGTACATTAAGTTCTGCATCTTTCAGCTTTTCTACAGCAGATTTGTTCTGTCTTAAGTTTGAAGTGTAATATGCAGTATATACATGAGTTTCAATTTTCTGAAGCTCTAATGCATTTTCTGCTTTGATTATTTCCGGTCTGTCAGACTTTGCCTTTTCTATTGCTGCATCAAGATTTAACTGTTGTGTTGGCACATAGTTCAAATCATTGCTTGTTAGAATTATTTCTGTGTCAAAAGGCAGATTCAATCCGTTTAATAAATTGAGCTTTGCCATGTTCACGTCGTCATTGGCAGAATCAAGGTCTGCCTGAGCCTGCTGAACTGACATTTCTCCTTTTAAAACCTCTGCTTTTGTTGCGGAACCGTTGTTGAACTTCAGGTTTATTACCCTTAACTGTTCATTTGCGCTGGCGAGCTTCGCCTGATTTATTTCTATTGTTTTTTCTGCAATCAATACATTGTAGTAAAGAGATTTTGTTTTAATTTCTATTCCAACCGCAAGAACTTCCTTGTTTTTTTCAAGAAGCTTCATCTGAGTGTCAGCTGTTTTTATGTAATATCCGTTTTTTGCAAGAAGTGTTTCAACATAGTTTCCTGTAACGTCTATTTCCAGCATGGACAATGTCCCAAGGTCAAGATCCATTAACATTTCAGCCTGTTTCTTGGCATCACTTCCGTCTTTTCTCATTTGTTGCATTTGTTTTATTCCATCGTCAATCTTCCACATTTCTCTGTCGTTTTCAACCGCCAGCTTAATGGCATCTTCAATTGAAAGCTGAAGAGGCTGTGCAGTCACTTCCGTGGTTTCAGCAGTTGTTTCAACTGCTGTTTCTTCATCTGCCAAAGCATAATTTGTTTGTATTGTACTCAATGTAAGTACCATCGCCAATAACAGCGCAATTTTTCTTTTCATACGCCCTCCCGTATTTAATGTTTTAATTTATTTTACACCAAAACCGTTGAAAAGTAAATTTATTATAATTTCCTCTTCGTTATTTCCAGTGTGATTATTTATACATTTGTTTCTGATATACTCACTGACGGTTCCAACAATCATTGTTACTATCAAATCGGAAGGAATATTTTTCTCAACAACTCCTTCTTTTTTGCCCTGCTCTACCATTCTTATTATGATTTTATTCATGTCTGATACATGGTTCATCATGGCATAAACCACTTTCTCGGAAATTATGTTTTTATTGGACATTATACCTTCGATAGTTGATTCAGGACATTTTTCGTTGCCTTGTTTCATTGCTATCATTTCTGTGAGCTTTTCCCTGAAAGTAATGTCCTTTAAGCTTATTTCCTCTATTTTATCTTTGACTCCTGTCACCTTTTCAATGCAAGTTTCATCGAATATTTCCTGCTTGCTGGTGAAGTATTCATACAGTGTACCTTTGCCTACCCCTGCCTTCAAAGCAATTTCTTCCATCCTGGTATTGTGAAATCCCTTTTCTTTAAACAACTCCATGGCAGAGTTTAAAATATCTTGTCTTTTTTGATTGAATTCCGCCACTGAATCCTCCTAATTTTGTTCTACTATATTTTCATGTTTAATGAATTTTCTTTTGAAAAATTCTGTAATATCATCAAATATTGTGTACATAACCGGTACAAGAATCAATGTCAAAACAGTGGACAATGCCAAGCCTCCGATTACTACAACACCCATAGACTGTGTTAGCTCTGTTCCTTCTCCGATTCCTAAAGCCATGGGTACCAGACCTAGAATAGTTGTTAGTGCAGTCATCATAATTGGTCTTATTCTTATAGGACCTGCCTTCATGATTGCTGAAGTTCTGTCTTCACCGTTTCTTCTCCTGTTGTTCACATAGTCAACAAGCACTATGGCGTTGTTAACAACTATACCAACAAGTATGATCAAACCTATGAGCCCTATTACATTTAGAGGAAGTCCTGTAACGAACAGTCCTATAAATCCCCCTGACAGAGCCAGAGGAACAGAAAACATGATTGACAACGGCTGAATCAGCGATTCAAACTGTGCTGCTATTATCATGTAAACAAGCGCTACGGCAACTATCATGACCATGAACAAATCTGCAAAAGTTTCCTGTATTTGTTCTGTCTCTCCACCAAATGTGTAGCTGTATCCGTTTGGCATCTCATATTCAGCAAGAGCTTTTGTAATGTCGTTGGAAACTGACTGAACGTCTCTTCCTGCAACACTTCCTGTAACGGTGAGCGTCCTTGTCTGATTTTCTCTTGTTATTCTTACAGGTCCCTTTGCTGTTTGAATTTCCGCTACTTCAGAAAGCGGAATTGTTCCTCCTGCCGGAGTTGTTATTGGCAGCATATCTAAAAGTGACATGCTTTGTCCGTACATATTGTCTCCTTTTAAAACCACATCAAGTTCATCGCCGTCAACTTTGAACTTGGTTACAGTTGAACCTGCAAGAGTGCTTCCTACCTGAGAACCTATTTGTGCAGTTGTAAGACCATATTGAGATGCAATTCCTCTATCAGCTATAATCTGTACCTGAGGTATTCCGTCTTCATAACTTGATTCTACTTCTCTTGTTCCTTCTACATTTTCTATAATTTTCTTGAAGTCTTCGCCAATGCCTTTTAAAGTGTCAAGATTGTCACCCTTGATAGCTATTGATATTGCTCCGCCGCTCATCCCCATGGACATGGTTGAAGTTTCTGTAACGCTTATTTCAGCTCCCGGAACATCTTTAAGCAATGTTCTCATTTCGTCGCTGACTTCCTTGACGCTTCTGTCTCTGTCAGCCAGGTCTGTCAGCATTACCATTATGCTTCCTGCATTTGAGCCGCTTGATATGCCCATCATTCCTCCGCTGCCTGCTGAGGTGAACACTGTCTTGACTTCAGGTATTTCTTTTATAATTTCATTTACTTCGCTTAAAGTGTCATCAACTTGAGTAACTTCCGCTCCGTCAGGAAGAGTAACACTTATGCTGATTTGTCCTTCGTCCGTAGCCGGGAAAAACTCTGCACCCACTGAAGCTACCATTGCAATACTTGCTGCAAATATTCCTATTGCTGCCAAGACAGTTGTGATTCGATGTCTCAAACTCCAGCTGAGAACTCTCTTGTATGTTGTAACTATTTTACCGTGTTTTTTCTCCTGCTCTTCTTCAGACTCAAGATTTCTTACTGTTATCAACTTTGATGACATCATTGGAACAAGTGTCAGCGCTACAAGCAATGAACTCATGAGTGCCATTACTATTGTTAGGGCAAAATCTCTGAATATGGTGGCTGCAAGTCCTCCAGTAAACACAATTGGTATAAATACGGCAACTGTTGTAAGTGTGGAAGCTGTTACTGCCATTGAAACTTCGTTTGCTCCCTCAACGGAAGCATTTATTCTGTCCATTCCAAGACTTCGGTGCCTGTAAATATTCTCAAGCACAACTATAGAGTTGTCAACCAGCATACCAACACCTAGAGCAAGACCGCCTATGGTCATCATGTTCAGCGTTATTCCTGCAAAGTATAAAAGAACAAATGTGGTTATTATTGATATTGGTATGG
Source organism: Firmicutes bacterium UBA6113 (assembly GCA_002422545.1). Lineage (GTDB taxonomy): Bacteria > Bacillota > Clostridia > Tissierellales > Sedimentibacteraceae > Sedimentibacter. The sequence goes on from DIWF01000003.1 coordinate 58,020, forward strand.
AGAGAGCTATTACCAATGTTGTTTTGAAGCTTCTCAAAAATATCAATAGTATTACAACAGCAAGCATTGCTCCTGTAATAGCAGTGTTTTTCAAATTGTCAATGGCCTGGTTTATGTAATCTGCCTGGTTAAAAACCGTTTCAATCTTTAAATCAGGGTATTCCTTCTGAATTTTTTCAAGTTCTTTAGTTACGTCTTTTGCAACACTTACAGTATTTCCGTCTGATTGTTTCATAACGGATATTTGAACAACGTCCTGGCCGTTAAGTTTTGTCACAGTAGACTGATCTTTGTTGACAAATTCAACATCAGCTACGTCGCTTAATCTAACTGTTCCTCCTTTGGGAAGAGGAATATTCAAATTTCTGATTTCTTCAATATCTTTAAATTCCCCTACAGTTCTTACCGTAAGTTCGTTGCTTCCCTTCATAACCGTTCCGCCTGAAAGGTTTAGGTTTTCAGACTTAAGTATTCCGGAAATGTAACTTTGGCTTAAGTTGTAGCCCTTAGTCATTTCTTCCTTGAGCATTATTTCAACTTCGCGCTCAAGTCCGCCTGAAACATCTGCTGAAGCAGTTCCTTCTATTCTTTCAAGTCGAGGCTGAATTACATCCTCTGCTAGCTTCTGAGTTGTCTGAAGACTTCCCTTGCTTGATATTGCAAGCTGCACTATTGGCATGCTGTCAAGATCTATTTTCATTACAATAGGTGACGTCGTTCCGTCAGGCAGGAAGCCTTTGATCATATCTATTTTTTCTCTCATCTGAAGTGTTGCTTCATCCATGTCTGTGCCGAAATTAAACTGCATCAGCAAAAGTGAGCTTCCTTCATTTGAATAAGAAGTAATTGTGTCGATATTTTCTATGGTGCCAACCGCTTGTTCCATTGGAACAGTTATGAGATTTTCAACTTCTTCAGGTCCTGCTCCTGAGTAAGTGGTTTGAACAATTGCTATTGGAAGCTCGATGTTAGGAAGCAAGTCTATTGACAGCTTGCTCAGGGATATGGCTCCTAGAACTATAACTATCAATATCATCATGGTTATTGTAACGGGTTTTTTTACTGAAAACTTAGCAAACATGCTTATTCACCCCTTACTACCTTTATTTTGCTGCCGCCTGTGATGTAATCCTGTCCTTTCACAATTACAGTGTCTCCTGCTGAAAGACCAGACTTAATTTCTATGTATGAACCTGTGTCAAGTCCTGTAATAACTTCTCTTTCTTCAGATACATCGCCGCTTACAACAAACACATAACTTTTTCCGTCTCTTTCAACAACAGCTTCTGTCTTAACTGCTAAAGCATTTTCGATTTTGTCTGTTTCAAAGTTTACTTTGGCGAACATTCCGGGTTTTATTGAACCGTTGTTTTCAAGTATGATGTTCACTGTATAAAGATTTGTCATTTGATCCGCACTGGTACTGATACTGTCGATTACTGCTTTTTCGCTGTAATTTGCAGCACTGATTTCAACATTAGCTTCTGTTCCCTTATGAAGTTTGTTAACCATGTTTCCCGGTACAGCAAGTTCAATTGTTATACTGTCTGAATCAACAATTGTAACAGGTGGCTTGGCTGAAGATGCAAATTCTCCTTCAACAATGCTTATGTCAGAAATAACACCTGATATGGGAGCCTTTACAACTGCATTGTCCAAAGCATCTGCTGCGTTTTCATAGGCAATTCTTGCTTGATCTACTCCCTTAGAAGCGGCTTCAAGTGACTCGTCTGATGCAGCAAGCTTTGCCTGATCGTATTGACTTTCAGGTACTGCTCCTTCTTCATAAAGCTTTTGAATTCTTTCAAATGATTTTTTCGCATTTTCAATTTGTGATACGCTTACTTCATATCCTGCCTTGGCTGAATCATATGCAGCAAGAGCTTGATTGACCTGGTTTGTGATGCTATCAGTGTCCATGACGAACAACACATCATCCTTGTTTACCCTGTCTCCAACGTTCACATTGATGCTTTCAACTTTTCCGGACATGAGAGGCACAACATACACATCCTTGTCTGCATAAGTCTTTGCTGTCATAATATTTTCAATATGCAGCTCCATTGGTTTCAATGTTTCCACCTCTACAGCTGTATATGATTCTTCTGAAGTATCTGTACTGATATCTTCTGTCTTGCCGCACCCAGTAAAAACTAAAGCTGTAACCAATAATAATGTCAATATTTTTTTCAAAATTCCCTCCAAATATTTCGACCGACCGGTCGGTTTCCAACTCATTGTATCACTGAGTTGCTGAAGTGTCAATTTTATTATTAACAAAATATACAGTTACAGCATAATTTTTACTTTTGATTACTCAGCCTTAGCTGCATTTTTGTAAATTTCATCCTTTTCTTCACCGGAAAGTATCTTTTCGGTTGTATATGCAATAAACGCTATTCCAAAAATATCGAGAACAAATCTAAGTGCCATGAACTTTATTCCCATGGAAGAAGCCTCAAATAATAGAAGAGGAATTTTTGTTGTAGACCATGCTCCTATCATAATAAGCACATTTGAAAGCTTGCTTCCTTTCTTGAGCAGTACAACAGCCACAGGAAATGCTGCATACAAAGGACCTGCTGCAGCTGAACCCAGGAAGAACGCAAGCAGCACTCCCACAATCCCTGATTTTTCTCCCATGTACTTAATCATTGTCTCTTTCTTCACCCATACATCCAGGAGTCCAAGGAGTATAAAAATAGGCGGCAATATGGAAAGCATTTCTAGGGCATTGTCTATTGTCAAGTCTATTGACTTCATTCCTATGTCAGGTCTTGCAATTATTACTGCAATGTTTACTGCTGCAAGGGCAAAAAACACCTTGTATCTTTTTATTATTTTTTTAAACTTATCCATTACAGAAACACCCCCATAACAAATGCAACTATATAAGAAAACACAAATGCTTCTGCGTTTCTAATGAGAGTTGCCTTCTTTCCGAAAAATTTCATTTCAACAGGCATAGTAACTACTCCAACCATCATGAGAGTTGAAATGAATGCTGCAATCTGCATATATCCTGCTCCGCTTTTTAAAAGAGCTGCTGCAAGGGGAAATGCAATAAATCCCGGAATAAGTGTTATTGCTCCTATTACCGAAGCAATGATTACTCCAAACCATCCGGACTCGCTTCCAATCATGCTTGAAATTTGCTCCGGTGTTAGTATGGCTAGCATGATGCCGATAATAACTAGTATTGAAAGAAACTGCGGTAAAATATTTTCAAATGATTTCCATGCCTTCTTCAAGGCGAGTTTTGTATTTTGTCTGCTTTTTGCAAAAGATACAGCCAAGGCTGCTATGGCAATTACATACAAGGCAATTGTCGATGTCATAAAATCCTCCTAATTAATCAATTTTCTTTTTAAATTTTAATGTTGCAAGGGCTAGAAAGACTATCCCGAAAACAACAAGAATTACAAATTCTCTGTAAAGTTCTCCAAATCCGTTTCCCTTTAATATTATTCCACGAAGAACCTTGATGAAATATGTGAGGGGAAGCACGTTGCTTAAAACATGTATAATATCAGGCATTGCTTCTCTTGGAAACATGTAGCCTGAAAGGAGTATGTTCGGCATAATCATGAACATTGAAAGCTGCATTGCCTGAAGCTGGCTTTTTGAAACCGTTGAAATGATTAGTCCAACCCCAAGCGCTCCGAACAAAAACACTGCCGAGAACAGCAAAAGAAGCGTAATGCTTCCTGCTATAGGAACTCTGAACCAGAACACCGAAAGAGCAAGTGCCAGAACAATATCCACAAAGCCTATTATTACATAAGGAATGATTTTTCCTATCATTAGCTCCATTTTTGTTATGGGAGTCACTATGAGTTGTTCCATTGTACCTCTTTCCCTTTCCCTCACTATGGAAAATGAAGTAAGCATGAGAGTAACAGTTTGAAGTATAACCCCTATTAGCCCTGGGATGTTGAAGTAAATGCTGCTCATGTCCGGATTGTACCACACCCTGCTTCTTAAATCCAGTGACTTAGGCACAATTGCTCCTCTTGTTTCCTGAATTATATCTACAGACATAGACTGAACAACTCCTCCTGCACTTGAAAGTATCGTCTGTGCTGTTGTTGGGTCTGTTCCGTCAACTATAAGCTGTATCTGTGCAGATTTGCCGTCTTTTAAATCCTCTGAATATTCCGGCGGAATTACAATTCCGGCTTTAGCATCTCCGTTGTCAATATATTCTTCAATCTCCTGTATACTATTTGCATTGTAATCCAGATCAAAATACTGAGAGTTTACAAAATTGTATAACAGCTCACTGCTTTCACTGCCTATATCGTTGTTATAAACGACGGTCGGAATGTGGTCAACGCTTGTGGATGCTGCATAACCAAATAGCAACAGTTCCATTATTGGCATCATGATTATTATAGCTATTGTTCTTTTATCTCTTTTTATTTGAAAAAATTCTTTTCTTATTATGGATAAAACTCTTTTATGATTCACATTATCACTTCCATATCAAACTTATTTTTTACTTTCCTTTTCCACAAGAAAAACAAAGACATCTTCTAATGTGGGTTTAACCTTTTTTATGCCGTATACATCTACATTGTTTTCTTTTAAAAAATCTTTCAATTCATTTAAGTCCATATCTGCTCTGGTTAAAGCATGAATTCCTGCACCATAGACAGACGCATCCTTGACCTTTTCCTGTGTTCTTAACAGTTCGATTGATTTTAATGTATTGTTGACTTTTATTTCAACTATGTCTCCCTCAATTACTTTTTCCTTCATGGCATTTGGAGTATCCAGTGACAGTATATTCCCATAATACAAAAAACCTATAAAATTGCAGTGTTCCGCTTCGTCCATATAATGAGTTGTAACTAGTATGGTCACACCCTTTTTAGAAAGATCATAGATTATATCCCAAAACTGCCTTCTGGCTATGGGATCAACTCCGCCTGTGGGCTCATCCAGCAGCAAAATTTCTGGTTCATGGATAATAGAGCATCCTAGAGCAAGCCTTTGCTTCCACCCTCCCGACAGATTTGACGTAATCATATTTTCTCTTCCAATCAAATCAGACATTTCCAATATTTCTTTTTTCTTTTCCTTTATTTTATTTTTGGGTAAATTGTAGACACCGGCATAGAAATCAAGATTTTCTTCCACGGTCAAATCTTCATACAGACTGAATTTTTGAGACATATAACCAATGTGCGACCTGATTTTTTCATTTTCAGTTGATACGTCAAATCCCAGAACCTTTCCCGTTCCTGAAGTTGGAGTTATTAATCCCATAATCATTCTTATGACAGTTGTTTTTCCTGATCCGTTTGGACCTAAAAAGCCAAACACATCTCCCCTTTTCACATTGAAGCTCACATTGTTGACAGCTGTAAAATCCCCAAATATTTTAGTTAAGTTATTTATTTCAATAGCATTTTCCATACGTTCATCTCTTTTCACTTTTAATAATATTGACAAAGACATCTTCCAGGGATGGAGCTGCTCTTCTTATGAAATTTACCCTGACCTTATTTTCTAACTTTTCTTTTAATTTTTCAGAAGCATAATCAAAATCTTCTGCCACAACATGAAGTTCTTCTCCCAACATATATGCATCCAGGACATATTCCTCTTCCTGAGCCAGACTTCTTGCAATGTGATTTTCATCAGAAAAAACACATATGATATGTTTATCAAAGCTATGGATAATGTTAGAAGGTGTGTCCTTCTTTATTATTCTGCCTTTGTCCATAAGTCCTACCTCATCACATCTTTCAGCTTCGTCCATGTAAGGTGTGCTCACAAATATGGTAGTGCCTTGTTCCCTAAGTTCAAACAAAATTTTCCAAAATTCCCTTCTTGCGACTGGATCAACTCCAATAGTTGGCTCATCGAGAAACAGATATTTGGGAGTATGAATTAAATTGCATGATAAAGCCAATTTTTGTTTCATCCCCCCTGAAAGCTGGTCGGCCAGTTTATACGAGTGTTTGGTAAGATTGCTGAACCCCAGTAAAAAATCAATTTTTTCTTTTCTTTTTTTCTTTGGTATTTGATAAACTTCTGCATAAAATTCAAGGTTTTCCAAAACAGTTAGATCACCATACAAACTAAACTTCTGAGGCATATATCCTATATGCTGTTTTATTTTTTCACTTTCTTTCAAAATATCATGTTTACCTATTTCAGCTGTGCCGCTGTCGGGCGTCAACAATGAGCACATCATCCTCATGGTTGTTGTCTTTCCTGCACCGTCAGGTCCAACTAGTCCAAAAATAGTATTTTTCTTAACCTGTACATTTAAGTTATCTACGGCTGTAATATTACCGAATTTTTTTGTGAGAGAAAATATTTGAATATCATATTCCATTATTCTGCTCCTTTATTAGTCTATCTTAATAATAACATCCACAGGCATTCCCGGCTTTATGGCACCTTCAGAATCCAAGGCTTCAACAGTAACCTCGAATACTGTGTTTACTCTTTCTTCTTTTGTTTGAATGTTCTTTGGGGTAAATTCAGCTGTGTTATTTATTCTTGTTACCTTTCCTGAATAAGTCCTGTCATCATACGAATCAATGAATATGCTGGCATCCTGGCCTACTTTAATATGACCTATGTTTGCTTCAGATACATATGCCCTGATTTCAAGATTTTCCGGATTATATATTTCAGCCACCAGCTTGCCCATTGAAACAAATTCACCTTTTTTTACTAACAATGAATTGACGATTCCGTCAATAGGTGACTTTATTGTCAACTTATCTAACTCTCTTTTAGTTTGTTCTATAATATTTTTAGATTGTTCCAGCTGTATCTTGGATATTTCAAGCTGACCTTTCAGCTGAGTGAGCTGATTATCGGCGCTTGAAATTGAAAGTTCATATCCTGCTTTTGCCTGGAGCATCTTGTTTTCTGCAGCTTCGGCAGTATTTACTGTAGGGCCTGATTTTATTAAATTAAGCTGTGAGATTGCTGCATTATATTGTGCTTCCATAACATTGTAACTTTTTAAAGATTCATCATACTTGCTTTGGGATATTGCCTGCTGTTCAAGCAATGTCTTGCTTCTATCTAAATTTGTTTCCATGAAGTCTAAATTTGTTTTTGCCTGACTTACAGCTTCTTCTGCTTGTTTTATTTCGTCAGGGCTTGCCCCATCCATTACTTTTTGATATTCCGCTTTTGCTGCCAGATAAGCATTTTGAGCTTGCTGTATGACATCAGTGTTTTGCATCGACAAACTGTTAATACTTTTTTCAACCATTTCCATGGTTTTTTCTGATACCTGCATATTTATCAATGCCTGATCATATTGATTCCTTACAGTAGTATTTTCTATTATTGCTATTACATCTCCATTCTTGATGATGTCGCCTTCCTTTACCATATTATCAACTATTGTTCCTGTAACCTCACTGCTTAAGGAGACAGAACCGTCCTTTACAATCCCTGAAGCTTCAATATATGTTCCGCCATCAGCATATACAATTGCTGAATCATTTTTCTGCAAACTGTTAAAAATATAAATTGATATAAGTACTGTAATTATAATCGCAGGCATAATTACAAATTTTAATTTTTCAAATCCTTTAATTTTGTTAATTATTTTTGTCATAACATCCTCCATTTATATTGATTAACCATCATTTTTCTAATATAATACAAATTAATATCCAAAACAGTTACCAAGGTAACACTTTAAAAATTTTACTGCAATTATAATAATCAAATATTAGTTTAAACATGGGAGGAACAAAAGAATGGAAAATTATTTAGTCAAAGTTTTAAAAAAGGTTAATTTATTTAATAGTCTTTCTGAAGCTGAATTAAAGAATATCTTTAACAAAAATAGTTACAATCATAAAAGCCATAAAAAAAATTCCATAATATATATGCAAAATGAAAAATGCAAAACTCTTGACGTTATTTTGTCCGGTATGATTTCCATACAAAAAATAGACTCAGAAGGAAATATGTTGACAATTAATGATTTCTCAGACGGTGATATAATTGGAGAAAACCTACTTTTTTCAATTGAAAATAAATACCCAATGACCATAATAGCTAAAAGCGGTGCAGAAATATTACATATTAACAGAGAGTTAATACTTATGCTTTGCCAGAGCAATAAAAACTTTTTACTTGGGTTTCTCCAGTCTTTATCCAGTAAAGCATTAATACTATCCAGTAAAATAATGTCTTTAAGCATGAAAACCCTGAGACAATGCATAATTGATTTTTTATTGTTTGAATATTATGCTCAAAACAGTCTTGATATAAAACTTAATATGACCAAAAAAGATTTAGCTGAAAAATTCGGTGTCCAGCGCTCATCTCTTTCCCGTGAATTAAATAAAATGAAAAAAGATGGTTTAATAGATTTCAACGCAAAGTATATTTTCATTACAGATATAAATAAGCTTAATAAATTACATATTGACAACTGATTTATTTTACATTTTTCTAGTTTTGTAAGTTTTGTTGTCACATCTTTATTATTGTCTATTGTTTTATATATTTAAAAATATATAATTTTATACAAGAATACTTTTAAAAAGTATATTATTCTTTATTTCCCCAAAACTCCTATGAAATTGTTTAAGGGGACTTAGTAGCGATACTATGAATAAGCAAATACTTATAAGTAGTGTCGCTATTTTAATTTAATAACAATAATTTATTGTTCAATAGAGGAGATTTATGTGGAAAGTATAGCGACTTCTAATTTAAATAAAAACGATGAAGATCTTGATAATATAATAATATTTGAAATTTCAGGCAATGACAATACTTATAAGCAAATCACGGTTGAAAAGTTCTTGGAAAAACTAAAAAGTTATGAGTATAGTCATAAGAAAAAATCAAATATTATCACATATGGCTCTTTAAACATTAATTTTGAAAATTCTGAAGTTTATAGAAACAACACTAAAATCGATTTATCTGACAGGGAATACAAATTATTGCGTCTTTTCATTGACAATAAAGGAAAAATCTTATCAAGCGAACAAATTCTAAACTGCGTATGGAGTGTGGCTTACGCCAATCCCGGTATGCTTAGGGTAGCAATAAAACGATTTCGCAGCAAAATAGATCCTGACAATCAATATTTAAAAACTATAAGAAATAAGGGCTACATATTAGTTGACATATAAAACTCAACTGATAGAGGAGGATACCGTGTCACATTCTATAATGACTGAAATGACAAAATTATTAATGTCAAAATCTTTTAAAAAACTATTGAGCAAAAAGCCATTAAATAAAATAACTGTAAAAGATGTTGTGAACGACTGCAAATTAACAAGGCAGACCTTTTACTATCACTTTCAGGATATATATGAATTGTTGGACTGGACTTATAAAAATGAACTAGGACACCTTTTAAACGCTTCAGAAAATAACAGTTGGGAAAAAGTAATTAAAGGAATTTTAAATTTTATTCGTGAAAATAAATCAATGTTTGCATATACAATTCAATCTGTTGGCCGTGAACACTTTGAACAATCCATCTATCCGGATTTGTACGAATTCAGCAAAAATAAAATTACAAAATTTTCAGATGAAATTAATATTCCTGAAGATAAAATAAATTTTTTGGCAAATCTGCAAACCATTACATTAACATCTGTCATAATCCAATGGGCAAATAACGGCATGAAAGAAAATCCCGAGGAAATTGTAAAAATGCTAGATAAGACGTTAAATTCAGCTACGCTAAACGTTCTTAAAGAATATGAAGCAACTAACTAGAGTAACCTCTAGTTAGAAATCCCCCCCATATGCAAAACCCCCTATTGCTAGGGGGTTCAGACTATTGACAAACCTAATTTCTACATATCGTAGGGGCGGATCTTGTATCCGCCCGGGGTTATTAATACAATAATTTTCTTATCTTCGGGAGGACACGAGGTCCTCCCCTACAAAATATGATTTCAAGTTCACCGACAATTACCAATATTAATTAATTTAAATAACTTTGTCATCAACTTGAACCCCCTATTGCTAGGGGGTTTTATCAATTTGCTAAAACCTTTTTAATTTTGCTTATTGCTTCTTCAAAAGATGCATATACTACCGGAATTATTACAAGTGTCAAAAATGTTGCTGCTACCATACCTCCTATGACCGCTATGGCAAGTGGAGAAAATCTTTCTGAACCCAGTGCCAGCTGTGCTGCCAAAGGAATCATTCCTGTTACGTCTGACAAAGCAGTCATCATTATAGGTCTGAACCTTTGTTTTACTGCTTGAAATATAGCTTCATTCAGTTCAATGCCTTCTTTTTTCCTTTCATTGATGAATTCAACCAACAATATTGCGTTATTAACAACAGTCCCTACCAAAAGTATAAATCCCAAAAGTACCGGCATAGAAATGTATTTTCCTGCCATTCCCAAAGCAGGTGCAATACCAATTACCACCAACGGTATTGCTGCCATAACAGTAACAGGATGCATAAATGATTTAAATTGTGGTACAAGTACTAAATAGACCAATATGACGGACAGTGATAAAAGAAACATCATGTCTTTTGCCGAATCAGACATACTTTGCTGATCTCCTGTCAGTTCTATTGAGTAACCGCTTGGAACAGGAAAATTCTTAATCACCTTATTAATATCCTTTGTTATGTGGCTGAAGGCTCTTGAATGAGTGTAGCCCAATATATCAATGGTATATTCCAAATCTTCTCTTGTAATTATGTTAGCTCTCTCATTAAACTCAATATCTGCCAATTCTCTTAAGGGAACTTTAACCCCCAAAGGAGTATTAATATATGTGTCCAGAAGGCTGTCAGAAGACTCCTTGTACTTATCCATATATTCAACTGAAATTCCCACATTTTCTGATTCATCAATATCCAAGTCTGTTCCTACTATTCCTTCCATTGAAGTGTAAACTTGAGTAGCGACTTGAGCATTTGTCAATCCAAGTTCCTGTATCCTTGATTGATTCATTTTAACGTTCATTTGCAAGTTATCCATATTAAAACTCTTATATAAATTAGTTGTTCCTTCAACTTCAGTAATTTCCTTTTGAAGCTTGTCAGCAATGCTATATAGTATTTCTTGATCAGCACCACTTATTTTTATGTCAATGGGAGCTTTTGCGCTGGATGAGGCAGTGCCTCCCTGCTCCTTAACAGAATATCTTTTAATTCCGGGAATTTTTTGTATTTCATTTCTTAATCTTTCTTGAAATTCCCATATTGTTTCTTCTCTTTCCAGTCTTGTTGTTAAATTAACAGTAAGAACAGCCTGATTAGTACCCATCGCCCCAAAATCGCTCATAGAATTGCTGCCCTTTTCATAACCAATTTGAGCATCGTAATTTATAACATTTTCTTCTTTATCTAAAAGATTTTCAATATGTTCTACTGCCCTGCTTGTTTCTTTTATTGCTGTTCCCGCCTCCATTTCAACTGATATAAATGTTTTTCCACTGTCAAATTGAGGAAGCATTTCCATTCCGTTATTAACTAAAAATCTGCCGCTTAATACAAGAAGAACTATAGCAATTATTATTGTTTTCATCTTGTTATTCAAAGCTAATTTTAATACTCTTATATAAAACTCGCTTAGCTTATCCATAATATCATTCCAAGGGGATGAAATTTTATTAATTAATGTTTCAGCCTTTGTAAATTTAAATTTGCTGAGCATTACCGTAAATAACGGTATAATGAATAAGGCAATTAATATAGATGAGCCAATTGCATATATTACAGTCAGTGACAAAGGTCTGAACATTTCTCCTACAAAACCTTCTATAAACAAAAGAGGCAGTAAAACGACCAATGTTGTAGTAGCGCCGGTAATGTTGGCCATGGCTATTTCATTAGTTCCATCAATGGCTGCTGCAACAATATCTTTATTTTTATTTTTATGGGTTACTATATTTTCAACAACTACTATGGATGCATCAACAACAAATCCTATGCTGAGTATCAATGCTGAAAGAGTAACCATATCCAGTTTCATGCCTGAAAACTTCATAAGAGCCAATGTAGTTAAAAAAACCAAAGGCATTGACAAGGAAACAACCAGTGACTGACTTACGTTTGATATGAATAGCATTATGAGAATTATTGTAAAAATCATTGACATCAGAACGCTGGAAGACATATTATCAACCATCTGGTTTGTGAATATCGAATCATCCTGAGCAATTTCAAATTGAATAAAAGGATATTTTACTTTTAAATGTTCAACTTCTTTTTTTATATCCTCAACAACTTCTACTGTATTGGCATCACTTCTTTTTAATACTAATAATGCTATGCCTTCGCTTCCATTATACCTATAGTTGCTTTCCAAATCTTCTGTAGAAAACTCTACCTCTGCTATATCTTTAAGATAAATACTATTACCATCTTTCAAAGGTATTCTTATGTTTTCTATATCATTAAGTGTTTTTAAATCTTCTTCGATTCTAATTAATACTTCTTTGTTATTATCAGTTAATTTCCCGCCAGGTGCCTTTATATTATTTTGGGCAAGTATGTAAGACACTTGTTCTAAAGCAAGTCCGTAAGAATTAAGTCTGTTTTTGTCCACATTCACCTTAACCAAAGATTTATATCCTCCGAATGTGTCAACAGAAGCAACACCATCCAGTAACTGCAGACTGTAACCTATTTCATCTTCAGCTATTTGTCTTACAGTTCTTAAATCAACAGAATTGCTGTTTAAGCTCAATGTCAGTACAGGTTTATCTGAAGTGCTGAATTTTAACACCTTTGGCTCGCTTATATTAGAAGGTAAATTACTTCTTATTCTGCTTATAGAATTTTGTATGTCAATTGCAGCCTCATCAATATTTGTTGCATAGCTAAACTCTAATGATATAATGGCAATATTGTCCTGACTGGTTGATTTTACGCCGGAAATGCCTTCAAGTTTGCCAAATTCATCCTCCATAGGTTCAACAACATCTTTAACCACATCTTGAGAAGACGCACCTGGATACTGGGTAATTACGGTAACTGTAGGAGCGTTAGTATCCGGAGACATTTGCGTTTTTAATGATATTCTTGAATATATCCCCAAAATTACTATTGCTATAGCAACAGATAATATGAAGTATTTGTTTTTAATTGAAAATTTGCCTATATTCATTATTCTTCTCCTTTAAAAACATACACCGCTGCATTTTCATACAGCTTGGATAAATTTGTGGTTGCTATTTTATCTCCTTCTTTCAACCCACTTATTACTTCAGTACTCACTCCTACAGTTATGCCAGTTTTTATTTCAGTTTCTTTAACCAATGCCCCCTCAAACAAATAAACCATATCCTTACCATTCAAATTTTTTATGGAGTTCTTCGGTATAATTAGTTTATCTATTGCTTCACTTATAATAACTTCAACTTCTGCGCTGTTGCCCGAAAAAATCATGGTTGATTTTTCATTTTGTATAGGACCTAATTCTATTAAACCTATTCTGGTGTTGGGATTAACATTTGGAACAATTTTGCTGACTGCTGTATTTATTTCATTTTCAAGACCGTTTATTTTTAATAAAGCATTGCTGCCAACAGATATTCTGTTTATATCACGTTCAGATACATTGACTTTTACAATCAATTGTTTATTGTCATCAATGGCAACTAAAGGTTTACCAATAACAGCTAAATCACCCACATCTCCTTCGAGCATTTTAACAACCCCGCTTATTGGCGACTTAATAATCGTGTCATCTATTTTCACTTTAAGTTCATTTATTGATGAATTTAATTCTTCCGTTTGTTTTGCTGCTATGTCTTTTTCATGAACTAATTTATCATAAGAATTTTGAATGGTCGCTTTTAACTCTTCTAATTTGAAGTACGCATTATTTGTCTCTTGCTCTAATTTGTCATATGTTGTTTTAGGGATTGCCCCTTCTTCATACAAACTTTTGTAATTATCTTTTTCGCTTATCAAGAATTCATAATTTGATTTAGCTGTTTCTAACTGTTTAATAAGTGGATTTGTTTCATAAAAATCATTGATTTCATTCACCAGATAATTATAGTTTGTATTTAAAGTTTCATATTTTTTTTGCGCTGTTTCAAGACTTGCTCTAAGCTGACTGTCATCAATTTTTATCAATATATCTCCATATTTGACGATACTTCCTTCTTCAATATAGACTTGAACTATCTGTCCTGCTATAGTAGGTGATATTGTTGTAGAACTTTTAGGTTCAATTGTGCCCACATAGTTTATGGTCTGTGTCAGATTGCCTTTGACAACAGTTTCAAGTTCTATGGGAATACCAAGCTCTGATTCTTTTGCAGCACTTTCTTTGCTGTTTGGAGCTGAATTGAAGTTTTTAACAACTGCTGCCAAGATAACTGCTGAAAATATAACCATTAAAATAATCTTTTTTTTATTCATATATCTCTCCAATCTTACTATACTAATGCTTTAATAGTTTCACATAACTTGTTTGCATCTTTAAATATATCGCTGCCTGTTAAAGATTCAAATATAATTAAGCCAACAATATTTGACAGTATAATTTGTGCAATGTATTCAATTGATTTTTCACATGGCTTCTCGCACCCGTCTTTCATAAAATTCATAAGTTCATAAAAGACTTTTGAAAATATGCTTTTAAGCATTTCCTTTATTTCTTCATTATATTGGGCTTCATATATTGTACAAATGAACAAGTCCTTGTTTTTTCTCAATGTATATGTTCTTTCTTCAATGATTCTCTGAATAACCTGCTCTGAATTTATTTGTAATGAGTTAAAGTTTAACATTGGTTTTACAATAAACTTTGATATGGTCTCACAAAACAAATTGTTCTTTGTTTCGAAATGCCTGAACAATGTAATCTCAGCAACTTCAGCAACAAGAGAAATTTCTTTTGTGGTAGAACCTGCATATCCTTTTTTAGAAAACACTTCTCTTGCTGCATTCAAAATTCTTTCTCTTGTATCTTCTTCTTTCATAAACATCCCCCTCTAATAACCGATACCGTAGGATGCTGTAAATTTAAGATTAGCCAGATTATAGTTGTGCAAAGACTGAACATATGACATTTCTGCGTTGTAAAGCATATTTTGTGCATTCAACATATCCATTTGAATTCCCACTCCTGCTTCATAAGAAAGCTGTGCCAACCTGTAAGCTTCTTTGAGACTCACTATGTTTTTTTCATAAACACCTACAGCCCTGGCAGCTTTCTGCATATTTAAATAAGCATCATGGACGCTTAATTCAGCATTGCTGTTTGCATCATTTAATTCGTTTATGGCTTTTTCTTTTTCGTAATTTGCTGCCCTGTAATCATATGTGTTTTCTGCACTGTAACTTGACACTATTTGGAAATAAAGTTTGGAAACTTCCTCATTTTCCTGTGCTTTTATTACTTCTATTCTGTTTTTTTGTGCCTCTGAAACCTTGGTGGTTAAATCAATGTTTTCTGTTGCATGCAATCTTATATTGTTTATTACATCATCAGTCAAATTTACTGTTGCATCAGATGTAAGCCCTAAGAGCTTATTAAATTCCATTTTCTTGTATGTCAAATCATCCTTGGCATTTGCCAATGCCAGATTAGCTTCTTCTACAGCTGCTTGAGCTGTTAAAACTTCCTGTTTTATGCCAGTACCAATTTTAAGTTTTGCTTCTGATATTCTTTGTTGCTCCATTACGCGCAAGACGTTTTCTTCTTTTACTTCAACATCTTTTATACTTCTGCTGATATCATAATAGCTGTTCTTAATTCCCAACTCTATTTTTTGTTCTATTAATTCTTTGCTTTTTCTAGACAGTTTAACTGCCATCTCAGATTGTCTTTTATAATATCCATCTGATAAAAGTTTTGTCTCAATCATCGAATTTTCAGGAGCCTTTGACCACAGTGAAGAAGCTTTTTTAGAAATAACCTGATTTTTTTCAATATCCAACTGAGCAATTTCTATGGTTTTATTGCTTTGAAGACCAAGCTCTACTGCTTCCTCCATAGAAAGATTGTACGTTTTATTTTGAGCTTGCTCTTCAGCATAAGTTATGCCGAATGTCAATATAATCATAGCTGTAAGTAAAAATCCTATTTTTTTTATCAAAATAATCACCTCATATTTTTACCTTTGTAAGTGCTAACTTACATAGATTTTAAAAAAATCTGCCGATTTTCATCGGCAGGTTTTTTATTATTTTTTATCTGTCGTATACTGAGATATATTCAGTAACTGTTTCTTCAGGTACATCATAGATGTGAATCATATCTCCGTCAGTTAAATCTACAAGTGAAAGAATCTTATTTTCAAGATTTCTGTGAGATGTATCTACATCATAGTAGAATGATTCATTGCCATATTTGTCAACATCTACGAACCACGTCATATCTTCGTCTTCGTCAGTTCCCACTGCCATTACTTCAATAATACCGTTCTTAGTGTCAACTCCGCCGCTTACTATTTCAAACTTGTCGAATGCAAATCTAAAGTCATCAGCAGTATATCCTTCTGCTATACTTTCAAGTTTTTCATCAATACTGTTCCATTTAGCAATAACAACATCATCTAATTTGATATCATTGTTCACAATTTTAGCTACTTTTATGCCTGAACCAGTTGTAACTTCAACAGTTGGAGCAACAATAAACATATTGTCTGTCATTTCATCTGACTCAGCATAGAATTTTGTTCTGCTGATAACTTCTGCATCATCTAAATCTTCTCCACTTGCAGTAAAGTTAACAAGAACTTTTTCTTGCAGACTGTTTTGTGTTGATTTAGTCAAGTCTCCTGCAAAGTATTCTACAACTTCATTTTCTACAGCCATGAATACCCACAATCCGTCGCTTCTGATTTCACGTTTCAATACATACCCATAATCATTTTTACCTAATGCAAAACCTTCCGAATCTTCATAGTAGAATACCATAACTTCTAATTCGTTATCATCACTGCTTGTAACAGCTTTAAATGATCCTGAATTAATATCAGCTATATCTGCCCAAGTATATGCATCAGCATCTTTAAAATTCATTGTATCTAAGTCATCAACGGCAACACCGAAAAATACTGTAGTATCACTTACATAGTATATTTTGCCTTCAATAGTAATTCTGTCATAATCATCATCAATATCTCTGTAATCAAAATCTCCTGCATTGTCAATTGCTTCTATTACGTCAATTGCTGAGATTGTCCCATCACTGTTGAATTCCACATCAACTAAAGTTCCTTGAGGTAACATATCAGTTACATCATTCATAGTTGCGCTTACAGACAAGTCTAATTCATCACCGTTAAATTCAGTTTCATCTTCAGAGAATTCATATGTTATATCATCACCAAATTGATTGATAAGTTCTACATAGTATTTATAACCTGCAGTTCTTGATGACCATGGTTCTTCTGTTACTACATAATAATCATCTTCCCCAGTATCAATTCCTGTAGTAATATGGCGTCCATAGTTCCATCCTTCAGTTTCTTCATAGAATTTGCCGATGTATACTGTTACATATTCACCAACCATGTCTTCCAAATCTGAAAGTCTGTCATCATCTGCTGTCCAAACTTCATTTTTAGGATCTATAGCTAAAGTATCAATTGTTTCATTTTCATCAGTACTCATAGTAAATGCTGGCCCTACCGATATGCTCTTGCCATCAACTACAAGTGTATAATCCCAGTAATTGTTGTTGTCTGAATCAACAGAATCCAATGTACCTTCAATTTTATAGTCATAAGCATCCAGTACATATTCTCCGCTTGTAGCTTCCCAGAAATAAAGAACATCTTCTGCTGCTAAAGCTTCCAAGTCCGCTAAATCGCCATTTTTAAATACCAAATAATCTTCTCCGTCAAGTTTCAAAGAACTTTCGCTGTCACTATACATGAAATATTTAACTTTTTCATCGTCAACATCTACATCTGTGATTACTACAGGTAAGTCATAGTTAACCATATCCATAAATATGATTTCATCATCTTCATTTAATATAAATTTACCTGCAACTTCGCCTAAAGTTACATATCCTTTACCAACACCTTCAGCCGCCATGTTTGCAAGATCTGTAACTCTTTCGTAATTGTAGAATATTATAGCATCCTCAGCAATTTCAAAAGTATCATCTGTTTCATCCAATGTTACTTCAACATTACTTTTTTTAACATTATAGTCATCTTCACCTTTTGCAATATCAACGATATAGTCAAATGCTATAACATCTCTTGAATCAGTTGTATCCTGCAATGATATAACTACATCATCGTCTTCTAATTTGCCGTCAGTATCCATGTCTTTTACGAACACAGTAACTTCATGACCTAATAATGCATCTGCATCAATTGATTCCAAGAATTTAAAAGTATAAGTGTCTTCATCTTCGTCTCTTATAATTATTTCATCAGCATCTAAGTCTCCCAATGAATGAGTTGGAGTTTCAAGCAAATATGCATCCTCTAATTCATATACATTCAAATATTTTGTTAGAAGTGTATCATCTGTAATTGTCCAAGTTTGGTCTCCTGATGTTACTTCAGTTAAATCCATTAAATCAATATCTAATGCTTTGTCAACCAATACTGAAACAACGCCTCTTTTTGCAGGATCATTGTAGTTAAATTTTACACCTAGTGTTAAACCGATTTCAGAAGCCTTTGTCAAATAGTTTGAAGGCCATTCATTGCTGCTTAAAGCTGGTTCATAACCAAGCAAACGCACTATCATAGCTATTGCTTCTGAATATGTTACTTGATTTTCAGGTTTGAATGTTCCGTCAGGATATCCAACGATTATTCCTTGAGCAGTTGCCAGATTAACATATCCGCTTGCCCAGTGAGTTCCTCTCACGTCAACAAATTTTGTGTTTGCTACTGAACCTGTTGCAATATCCTCCATACCTAACGCACGGATTGCTATTGCTGCAAATTCAGCTCTTGTAATTGTATTGTCAGGTTTAAATGTTCCGTCTTCATAACCTACAATGATATCTAATGCTTCAAGTCTTGCTACTGCATTTGCATAGTCAGTTCCTTCAACATCAGATGGTAAAGCAAGGGCAAAACTGAAACTTGAAAGAATCATAGCCATTGCCAAAACTAATGATAAAACTTTTTTCATCTTATCCTCCTATAGAAATTAATTTAAGTTCAGTGATCAAGAGAATTGCGCTCACGTTCACCGTGTATTAAATTTAGCTTTTTTGAATAACGAATACAATAGTCAAAGCATGTGCATTTGTAAGGTGTTTTTACATTTACTAAATTGTGTAAATCGCTTTTTAAGCTAATTTGTAATATAAATGTAATATTCTGATTTAGTGCAAAAACCATAGAGAATCATTTTTATCAATTACTAACCATAACAATAAAAGAAGATTTATGGATATCCATAAATCTTCTTTTATTGTTATGTGTTCTTAAATAATTCACATTTCTTGATTAGTATATAAAAACGGTATCTCAGAATGTTATTTTGAGATACCACTTTTGTTTGTTTATGATTTATTTTTGACTATTAATTTGTAGGCGATGGCGCCTTTACTACAATTAATTCTAAGGTGTCATCGTGCAAATTTCTTACGTTCATTTTTGTTTTAAATGGGATTTTCAAAATATTCCCTTCAGCGTACTCGCGATTTTCCTGGTCATCTAACTGTATTGACAATCTGCCTCTCAGTACAGTCATATACACATTAGAATTTGAAAAATGTTCAGGTAATCCTTCATTTTTATTAAAAACCATATGCAGGTAATGAACATTTTCATCCTGAATTACTTTTTCAACAGCTTTTTCATTGCTTCCCAATTTCATTGTAAAATTTTGTTCTATCATACTAATCTCCTATAAATAATTTATTAGTTTTATTATAAGGATATTAATTATTATTGCCTTGATTTAAATCAAATTTTTAAAATATTAATTCCTTTATATAAAGGTTGTGTATGATATTCAGCCTGAGTCGTCAAGTACGCACTTTAGGACTAACTAAAAGAACTAAAAAAATTTTACTGATGATTATACAACACATTTGATGGTATAATATAAGAAAAAGTTTAGAGGTGAAACTATTGTTCGAAGCTGAAAAAACTACACTTGTTTTTTTCATATACGGCCTGGCATTTTTTTCGATGCTTAAATTTCTTGGGGCTGCCCGGCAGTTTGATAACAAGTTATGCGCTTTATAAAAATGCCAGAGCACTGAATCTGCTTAATTATAAGAAAATCGCTTCAAGGTTGAAAGGAATTTCATATTTATTTTTACTTTACGGTATTCTATCAGGACTTATTGTTGATGAAAGAGAATTTTTCCCTGCAAACATATTAAACAGACAAATGTTCATGAATATATTCAAATTTCCTGTTGAAGTAGGAAGGACAGTAACTGCTATTTCCATAACGATTTTATTCATTTTGGCAATAGATATTTAGACTTGATCTAGATGCCGCAACCCTAAAGGATACTGTACAAAAATACAATGTAGGAATTGATGAGTTTGGAAGAGGCACAATGGGTAAAGTAACTGTAGGACCATTTTACGGCGTAAAAGTTGCTCCATCTTCACACTACACAATGGCCGGAATTACTATAAATGAAAATGCACAGGTAACAAACGTATCTGGAGAAGCAATACCAGGACTTTATGCAGCAGGTGAAGTTGTGGGAGGCTTGTATGGTGCAGGACGTATTGCCGGAAACAATACTCTGGATGATATAGTATTTGGTAAAATCGCTGGAAAAAATGCTTCAGTAAAATAGAACTAAAAAAGATTTGCGTCAATCGCAAATCTTTTTATTTACTTTTTAAGTTTGTACTTTCCTACCATCTCTCTTAACATTTGTGCCTGACCTGTCAGCTCTTCGCTTGCTGCAGCACCTTCTTCTGATGTTGCTGAATTAGCCTGTACAACCTGTGACACCTGCATAACACCAATATTTATTTGCTCTAGGCCTGCTGCCTGTTCGTTTGATGATGTTGCAATATCACTCACTAGATTTGCTACTTTTTCAACTTCTTCAACAATTTCATTCAAAGCTTTTGCTGTATTTTGTGCTATGTTAGTCCCAACTTGTGATTTTTTAATAGAATTTTCTATCATTTCAGTTGTTTCTTTAGCGGCACTGGCAGATCGTGCAGCAAGATTTCTTACTTCTTCTGCAACCACTGCAAACCCTTTGCCGTGCTGTCCAGCTCGTGCAGCTTCAACAGCCGCATTAAGAGCAAGAATATTTGTTTGGAAAGCTATATCATCAATCACCTTTATAATTTTTGATATGTTTGTTGAAGAACTATTTATTTCATCCATGGCATTAAGCATTTCCTTCATTTGCTGATTGCCATGTTCTGCGGTAAATTTAGCTTTTTCTGCAAATTCATTTGCTTTGTTTGCATTTTTAGCACTCATAGATGTTTGTGCAGAAATTTCTTCAAGAGATGCTGTCAGCTCTTCAATTGAGCTTGCTTGTTCTGTTGCTCCCTGTGACAGCATTATACTTGAATCAGATATTTGGCTTGCACCAGCTGCCACTTCCTCGGAAGCAATACTGATGTTTGATAGAATTGCATTGTTGTTTGCAACCATTTCAGCAAGCTTAATTCCAAGTATATCTTTTTCTGATCTGGCTTCCACATGAATTGTCAAGTCTCCTTCAGCAATGCTTTGTGCTGTCAATGATTGAGAACGGATGTTCTCAATCATTCTGCCAAAAGCTTTCATGAGCTTTCCAATTTCATCATTTGAACTGGTATCAACATTTACATTGACATTTCCGATTGCCAGTTCATCTGAAACTTCAACAAGGTTGTTTATTGGTTTTACTATTCCTTTAGTAATTGTCAGACTTAATACTGTACTTATAATGATTGAGATTATTACTGCAATTATTAAGATAGTGCTTGTAGTTGAATACTGGTTTTCAGCACTCTGATGTTCCAAATCTGCATTTTGTTGATTAAATTCTGATAATTCAACCAACATATTTGATACTTCGTCAAACACTACCCTTGAGTTTCCTTTTGCAAGGGCTATTGCTTCTTCTGTTTTTTGACTATTACTTAATGCAACAATTTCTTCATTTATTTTCAAGTATTCATTCCATTTTGATTTTATGGATTCTAAAAGTTCCCTGTCTGTATCATTACTGATGACACCGCTGTACAAATCAATATAATTATTTATTTCAATGTTCTTTGATTTCATTTTTTCTTCATATTTAACAAGTTCAGATTTTTCTTCCGATAAAACATGACCCAGTTCATATATTCTGAAATCTGAAACGGCTGTGTTCATATCGCTGGAATACGTTATACTTGGTAGACTATTTTCAGCAATAATAGCTGTGCTTTTATATATATTTCCGAGTGAATAAATTGAAAACAAACCAATAAATGCAAGAATTACAGTCATTATGCCGAATCCAAGCAGCAATCTTCCTCTAATTGACAAATCTTTTCTAATTTTAAGCTTCATGTAAGTTCTCCTAAGTTGATTTTATTTAGCTAGTTCATAAATTTCTTTCACATCATTTTCTGTAGAAATAATTTACGGACAATAAACAGATTTCCCAATTCCGTTAGCATACTTGCTTTTATTTTTGTTATTCAATTTTAGCTTTCACATCTTTTAGGTCATGTGTAATTTATTATACTTTAATTTTACCTCCTCTTATTTGATCTCCTTTAAATTTGTGTTAATAAAAATTAACTGAAAAGTATAAAGATATACTTCACCGAACAAAATGTTGCTGCGCTACTTCCGTAAAGGAGGACTGTGCCCCTTCACTGAAACCCCTAACGGCAGTACGTACCAATCCTTACTAAAAATTTAACTATAATTGTACAGCGTTTTCCATCAAAAATAAAAAAGTAGGCAACATTGTTGCCTACAAAAATTAGACTATAAATAGTCATTAATATTCTTTGGCAACCTGACAATCATGGCATTATGCTTTAGACTCAGGGCTTTGCGTCACCACTTTTCAATGGTTTTGCCTTTTCAATTTATTTTTATCACTTTCACATTATTGTTATATTTTAATCTTTGATGTATATATTGTCAATAAATATATACATATCTATATTAAATCTTTTTCAATTTATTGTATATATACAAAATATAACATACCACTTAAAATCGTATAAACAACCACAGGCTGACATCTATGGTAGTCTTTGCTTGTTCATTACTCAGTAAATCCTGCTGAATGCATTTGCTGTTCTTTAACGAATATTGCCATTCCTGTTTTCAATTTCCTGAAATTTAACTTTTGATAAAATGGTTCTTTCCCTGGAGAAGCAAACAATATGATATTGCAATGAGAAAGACGTTGAATAATGCTCTCCATGATTAATTTGCCTACACCATTACCCTGGTATTCAGGCACTACCGCTATATCATAAACTGCAGCTTCATAAGCTCCGTCTGAAATAGCCCGACCAAAGCCAATCATCTGTTTCCCATGGAAAGCAAAGACAACACTGTGGCTGTTCTCAAATGCTTTTCTATGAACCTCACCATCAAAATACCCCATTCCAACTAGCTTTAATATTTCAGAAACATTATTAAAATCAATATTCGAACAATTTAATTGTAAAGTAATCTCCATTTTATCCTCCCTATTAATTTATGCCTTTTACCTAAATTAATAAACAAGACTGCCAATCCACAATGAGCAATTTGACAGTCTGGTATTAATCATAACTAATTAAAAATGTTTTTTACTTTTCCTAAGAATTTTATTTCTTTTTCAAAATCTCTCAAATCTTAATACAAGAGTAATACTATTATAAAAAGCAAATGTTTTATCAATCCATAGCATTAATAGTTGTTTTCTGAGAATCTTTTAACTCTATCAGATTTTTCCTTCAAATATTTTTCGTTTATAATCTTATACGGACCATCATCTAATTTTTCAATAATACCTTCAGACTCAAACTTATTTAAGATGTTATATAAACTTCTTCTGCTAATATTCAAGTTGTCACATATGTCATAAATGCTTTTATAGATAAATTTGCAATTACAGGAATTCTCCAAGACGTAATACGATACCAGCTCGCACTGAGAGAACAAATTGCTCATGAGCATTTTTTTATACATTACATAAACCCTGCTGCTGGTCTTAAAATAAAAGAAAGTAGAAAATTCTGAATTTTTCATTAACATGTTCATCATATCAGTATTCAGACACAGCAATACAACATCAGTCACGGCAATATTATTACCGTAAAAATTATGTTTTCTAAAATAACTAATCTGTCCGGCAAACTCATTTTCCGAAATAACATCCAGAAGTATTTTTTTACCCAAGTCAGAATAACTTTCTATTTTAACTGTACCTTCTAAAATATAATATATTTGATTATCTATATTTTCTGCCTTTGAAAAACATGTTCCCTTTTTCAAAGTTAAAACAGGAATATTTTCTAGACATTCTTTAATGTAAGTATATATGTGAGAGTTTTCAATTAACATAAAATACCTCCAATATAAGTTTGAATTATAATAAAATATTATAATTCAAACTTACAAACTATACAAGCAACCTAAACAGCTTTATTTTCTTCTGCTACCTCACCCTTGTTTAACCAGTCAACAATTCTCTGTTTATAATGTTTCATAATAAAACCGACAACCTTTCCAACAAGTAGTGCAGCTAAAATTGTTCCTTCTCTTACTGTCTTCAATGAACCTAAAAATACAAGAGACAAAAGTGCTGATACTAAAACCATGCCTGTGTCAACCCCAACCTTTGCATTGCCAAACTTAATTTTATCCTTGCTTACCTGGACAATAGCTGCACAAAGACCTTCTGCCGGAAGAGGCATGATGTTCGGAATAAGGAATCCTGAAACACCGATACCGATAACAACTATACTTACAACCAAATATACAAGTTGCATTACGTAATTACCTGGTGCAGGCAACCAGAACAATAAATATTTAGTGCTGGTATATGTTATAAAAGTGCCAAGAATAAAAGTTGGAACAATCTGCAGCAAGTTTCTTACTTTATAATCTTTTCTCAACAAGATTATCTGCAGTGCCATTAATCCCATGTAGACAAAATATGTTGCCTTTCCCAGTTCAACTCCCCAAACAAGTTCACAAGCATAAGGAATTGAACTAACAGGAGAAATACCGAGCCCTGCTCGTTTTGAAATATTTATTCCAATTGCTAATATTAAAAATCCTAATAGATAAAGACATACTCTTTTTGCTGTTTTCATTTACTTCCTCCATGTTATCTCTATTTTTTATTCTACTTATTATAATAAAGGCTGGAGAAATGAAAATCAATCATTACCACCAGCCCTATTAGTGTACCTTATGAATCAGAAAGGAGTGTCATCACCAATATAGCAAGCTATATTATTATCTAAATATAATCTTTGAAGAAGTTCCATTTCTTCTTCTGTCATATCTCCATGGTTGCTATATTCATACTCTTTCCCCAACTGTTCCCACTTGGTCAATCCAAGCCTATGAAATTTTAATAGATTAATTTCGTACAATCCATTTTCATTCATAAACTCAATTAATTTATGAGCATTTTCAACGCTGTCATTATACCCTGCTATAGTAGGCTGTCTCAGGATCAATCTTCCTTTCCATCCTGCTTTCACCAAGGCCCTGATGTTCGAAAGTACTAAATCATTATAAACTCCTGTACCTTCCTTATGTTTTTCTCTGTCCATGTTCTTGACATCAATAAATGCAAAATTGATGTATTTCATAATTTCCAGAAATTCTTCCTGTTTTGCATATGCTTCGGTTTCAATTGCTGTGTGAATTTGCAGTTTATGGCATTTTTTTAATACCTCCAGCAAAAATTCATAATGCATTAGCGGGTCTCCGCCAGAAAATGTAACTCCTCCATCCGGGCCCCAACTGTTGAAATCTCGCCTCAATAATGCAACAAGTTCATCAACCGAATATTCTTTAACGACCTGTTTGAAAGCATTGTTTGGACAAATATTGACGCAGTCAAATGTATCACACTTCATACAAATGCCCCAGTCTATGCTCGGCTTACCTGACTGATCAAATTTTATGTTGTGATGGGGGCACGCATTTCTGCATGCCGCACATCCCTTATCCCATTTGCACATTTTATCCGAAAACATAATATGTTTTTTCTTGTTCCAGCTTTCAGGATTAGCGCACCATTTACATGTCATCGGACAACCTACAAAGAAAACATTAGTTCTACATCCTGGACCGTCATGCACTGAATATGCTTGTATGTCAAATATCAATCCTTTTTTTTCAGTGCCTAAATTTATATTTTCTTTATCCATATCAAATCCTATTGATGCTTGGTTTTTTGTTATTTACTGAACTTTTCACATGCAAATGCTCCACAAGAAGCATAAGCCCAGTTTTCTTTGGCAAAACCTTTACAAGTTCCTACTCCATACTTGTCAGGATCAGCAAAGTTTTTGCAAACTCCGCACTTTTCAGCCTGCATGAACATAGGGCATGCATCGCTGCCTTCTCCATCTATTGGAATTAAATTTTTGGTCAATGCGCATTGTCCTTTTTCGCAGTCCAAGTTTATATAATTTTTACAATCATAATGTTTCATCATCATACCTCCATCAATTTTATTATGCTTCATCATATTGAGTTCTAAAGATAACTTCATCCTGGATCGGTTTTCCGATTTCACACCAGTACTGTGTAAATCCGGCAACACGAATCATAAGATCTCTGTACTTGTCAGGTGTTACCTGTGCACTTCTTAATGTCTTAGAGTCAACAATATTGAACTGAACGTGGAATCCGCCCTTTCTCATGTAAGCTCTTACAACGTCAAGAAGTTTTCTTGTTCCGTTCAAACCTTTTACTGCCGATGGATGAAGCTTAAGATTCATTTGAGAATTCTGGTGTATACCGTGATCATATACAGTTGCAGATTCAAACAATGCATAAAGTCCGTTCTTATCTGTTCCAGGTGCTGCTGACAATGAACCGTCTGAATATGTTGTTCCTGCAAGTCTGGAATCAGCTGTACCCAATGTTATAAAGCCTTGAGGACCATGTGTTGAAACTGATATCTGGCATAAGTATAATGGTTTTCCATAATATGAATTATAGCTGTGTACCATTTTATACATGTCATATTCATATGTCTTAAGCAATTGGTCAACATATGGGATTGCATTTCCATATTTAGGTGCATTAACACATGCTGCAAATATTTCTTCATATTTAGTACTGTTTTCAGTGCTTTCTCTGAAGTCTGGTGAAAATACTCCTGTTTCATAAGCAGTCTTGAAACCGAAGTTGTTGATCATTGCATTTGTCATTTCTTCAATTGTAAACTTCTTGTCATCATATACGTTTTTCTTAATAGAAGCTAATGAGTTTATTAATGTAATAGTTCCGCATGATTCCACATTGATGCTGGCATTGTATCTAGCTCCCATATTTCCCAGATGCTGACCTTTTTTGAAGCAGTCTGGCTTCAACAAGGAGTTAACAGCTGGCATAAGGTATTTTCTCCATACATCCATCTGAATGTTATTTACTTTATTAAGAATAAGTATTGAATCATTCATGTATTGTTTCCATTGTTCATAAACAGCTTCAAATGAATCCAGATTTTTATTATGTGCAGGATATACCCTTTTACCTGTTCTCTTATCTATACCGTTTGTCAATACAAGTTCCAGTATCTTTGGCATTGCAAGGAAGTGAACTCCTGTACCGCAAGTTGGAGAAGCTCCTCCAGGTACCCAAGTTACTTTTCCGTCAAAATGTAATGGCTGGAAGCATCCAGGTGAAGATTCAAGACATCCGCCTAGACACCATGCTCTTGCATCTTCAAGATTCATGCCTTCCGGTCCATAGTTGTCAAGCATGTAGTTCATACCACCTTGGTTATTCATCCATGCAGGATATCCAAGTCCAAGTTTTGTACAAGATGCAGCTTTCATCAGGAAATCTTCAGGTGTTTTTTCATCATATAAAACGCTCAGTGTTGGTTGAGGAGTTCTGTTTCTCATTCCTGCTTCAATAATCAAATATTCCAAAGGAACAACTGCTGTAAGTCCTTCTTTGTTCAATCCACCCATTGACAAGTTATTGAATGTATTTCCTGAAAGAACTCCGCCTGATACTCCGGCTGAAGCAAAACATTCAATACAAGTAATTTTAATTCTGTATAATTCGAGAATTTCTATTACTTCTTCATCAGTCATGATTCCTTCACGGATGTCATGTTCATAGTATGGCTGCAATACCTGTCCAAGTCTACCAATAGACAATCCTGACATTGCATCTTCATTTGTAACGCCAAGATGACAACATACTGTCATTTGTATAGCTTCCCAGAAGTTAGCAGGTTTCTTATGTGCAATATTGTGCATAACTTCTTTGATTTTTTCGTAATTAGCTTTTAATTCAGCATCTTGTTCAATAGAAGCAAGATAAGCTGCTTGTTTTGAATAGTTCTCACACCATTTGCTCAAACCCATTACGATTTCTTTCATAGCTGCATAGTAATATCCTCTGCTCATACCCAGGATTCCATCATCACCTGCTTCGCCCATTACTTCAGCCATTTTTTCTTCACATATTTCTATGATTCTGTCAAAGCCATATTCTAAAGGAACATAGTAGTTTGATACTTCACGTCCTTGTGCAATTGCAAAGGAGTCAAACATACAAACAACACTGTCCATCAAATCTCTATATTGTCCATATCCAGGTAATGTTCTTGAATATTTATCAGCTAAATCTTCTATGGAAACGCCTCTCCATGGTTCAGATGTTTTAACAAGTACTGGAATTTCTTCTTTTCTCATACCGAATTTCTTAGCTAAAGAGATAATATTGCCATAGCTTTTAGTAACGTTTCCACCACCTGCGCCAACGATACTAACAGCATCAGCTTCATTTTCAGCAGGAGCATCAACTTCTGCCATCAAAGCATCTGCTTGGGCAAGGAAAAAGCTTGATGTTGTCCAAGGGAAAGGGAATCCGCCTCTGACATTTTTTGTCTTGTTCATAACAATTTTTTCATATGGCTGAATAGTTGGTGTCATGTGTGCTAAAGCAGCGCCCATAGCTCTGGCTCTTCTAACTTCGATTAATTCGCCATCATTTTCCCACCAGCTTCTATTATACCAGTATGGAACTTCCATATCAGCAGTAACTTTTAAAGTGTAATAAGTTTCCATTAATTTTTTTGAAGACTCTTTTGCTTCTGGTATTTCAGCTTCCAATTGCTCGTCTACTTGAGCAATATCTATGCCGCGTGATTTTAAAACATCTTGTAATTTTGTTTCATTAGAACTCATAACAATTCCTCCTTGTTAAATTTAACTCATTATACTGCTGTCAAAAATTTGTGGTTAGTGAAAAGTGCACAGTTTTAAAAATTTTATTGCATTTATTTTCTTTAAATTGTTTGACTTTCCAACAAATGTTGACACGTTTTTAGGTTTATTGACTAAATTTTGGAAACGTTCTTGTAATTCATCAACTGAAAATAATTTATCAAAATTGATATTTATAAAGTATCCAAAAAAGATGTTTAGAATTTTTACTAAACATCTTTCATTATTTGTTCTAGTTATTAAGAGCTTTCCAATATTTTTGTTTCCCAGCCATAGGTTAACGTCTTAATTGTTAACACTATCATACAATTTTTCGTGGCATTCAATGTTACGACTTAAGTTTTCTGTTACAGTAAATACTACTTTTTCATCAATAAGTTTAACTTCAATGTTACATCCCGGTGCAACATATTTAGATAAGAGTTCAGTAGCCAAAGCATCTTCAAGTTCCAGCTTAACTGCACGTTTCAACGGTCTGGCACCCATTTTTAAATCATTATGTTTTTCAATGATATATTCTTTTACTGCATTTTCAATTATAAGGTTAATTCCATACAATTTCTTGCACCTATTGGCAAGTTCATTTACAAGCAATGTCATAATCTGTTTCATATCATCAATATTCAATGCATTGAACACCATTACATCATCAATTCTGTTAATGAATTCCGGTTTAAACGTTCGCTTAACTTCAGCCATGACATTTGATTTCATTTTCTCATAATTTTCTTGAGCGCTGTTTACGCTTGTGAAACCAATAGTTTCAGGCACCATAATCCTATGGGCACCCACATTGGACGTCATAATTATAACAGTATTCTTAAAATTAATTTTTTTGCCTTTGGCATCTGTTAACTGTCCGTCCTCCAATACTTGCAGCAAAATATTCAATACATCAGTATGAGCTTTTTCCACCTCATCAAATAATATTACAGAGTAAGGGTTACGTCTTACTAATTCACTCAATTGTCCTCCATCTTCAAAACCAACATATCCCGGAGGAGAACCTATCATTTTTGATATAGAATGAGACTCCATATATTCTGACATGTCTATTCGTATAAAAGACTGTTCTTTTTCAAACATGATATTTGATAACACTTTGCTTAGCTCTGTCTTTCCAACACCAGTAGGACCAAGAAACAAGAATGAACCAATTGGCTTGTTTGGATTTTGTATTCCTACTCTGCCGCGCCTCATAGCCCTTGCTACTGCGTTTACTGCCGATTTTTGTCCTATGATACTTTTTTGAATCATCATTTCTAACTTTAGAAGTTTTTCACTTTCTTTTTCTGTAAGACTTTTAACTGGGATATTTGTCCGGTCGGATACCACATCAGCTATTTCTGTTTTACCGACAGTCAATATCTTTCCATCTACATCAGGTGTATTAAAACTTTTTAGTCTCAGTGCTGCAGCTGCCTCATCAATCAAATCCAAAGCTTTATCCGGCAATCTCCTGTCGTTGATGTAACGATTGGACAAAATCACTGCTGCTTCAACTGCTTCCGGTAAAATATATACTTTATGATAATCCTCATATTTCTTAAGAACCCCGTTGAGTATTGATATGGATTCTTCGGTGGTAGGTTCTTCCACCATTATTGGTTGAAATCTTCTTTCTAATGCAGCTTCCTTTTCTATATACTTTCGATATTCTTCTAAAGTCGTTGCGCCTATCAATTGAATTTCTCCTCGTGCTAAGTATGGCTTCAATATATTAGAAGCATCAATAGCGCCTTCTGCACCACCAGCTCCTACAATTGTGTGAATTTCATCTAAAAACAGCAAAATATTACCTGCATCTAGTACCTCGCCGATAATTTTTTTAAATCTTTCTTCAAATTCTCCCCTAAATTTACTTCCAGCAACAATGCCAGACAGATCTAATGCAACTACTCTTTTACACGCCATAGAAACAGGTGCCTTGTTTTGAGTAATAAGCATTGCCAAGCCTTCGGCAATTGCAGTTTTTCCAACTCCTGGTTCCCCTATAAGACAAGGATTATTTTTAGTTCTTCGGATTAATGTCTGCATCATTCTGCGGATTTCTTTTTCTCTTCCAATTAGAGGATCCAGTTTTTCGGCTCTGGCTAATGCAGTAAGATCTCTGCTGTACTTATCCAATGTTTCTGTTTTTTTACATACAGCACTTTCATCATAGGATTCTTTAACTCCATAGCCGGATTTATTTTCTTTCATAGCCGAAATTATGTCTATATATAATTTATGAACTTCAACTCCCAATATTTTCATCAATTTTAACGCCATATTATCTTTGTCCTTTAGAATTGCCAAAATAATATGTTCGGAACTTGTAGCTTTTGCATGGAACCAGTCTGCCTGACTATGACTATTCTCTATTATTTTCATAACGGAAGGTGAATAATCACGGACAACTCCATATACTGGTGTTTCACCAGCAGGAATCCATTTTTTTATCATTTCAGTTATTATTTCATCGCCCACATCATATTCACTAAGAATCCTTGAAACAAATCCAGTCTTTTCTCGGATTAGCCCTAGTAGAATGTGCTCAGCTCCAATATTGATTTGCCCAAATTTTCCGGCTGATTCTGATGCTATAGTTAAAACATTGCTTGCGGTTTCAGTAAAATATGGTTTCAATAACAATCCTCCAAATAATTATAAAGCTAACTTTATATAATTTTCCTTCTTAATCAATTGTTTCCATCATTAACTTTATTATTCTCAATTAATAGTTAGCCTGTACAACATATTTTACAAATAATATTAATCTTATAAGTTTTCACCTATTTGATAACATTATTAAATCGCTGATTGCATAAAAAAATGGCATTGTTTTTAACTACGCCATTTTTTAAATAATTAAGCTAATCCGCTTGAAAAACACTCTTTTTGATTGCTATAGTCCTGATGTATATTTCTTTTTTATTTTAAGACGTTCCATTGCTCTGGCTAAATTTGCTTTTGACATATAATATTCATAAGTACTCTGATCCTGACGCATTTGTTCTTCTGCACGTTCTTTTGCTTCCAGCGCTCTTTGTTCATCAATTTCATCAGGAAGTTCCACAGTATCTACAATCATAACTACTTTATTTTTAGAAATTTGAATATGGCCGGCACCTGTAACTGCTATAATCCATTTGTCATCAGCAGTTTGTATACGCAATTCTCCAACATTAACAGCTATAACAGCATCCTCATGATGAGCCAAAATACCAATTGATCCATCTGTTGACGGCAATATTAACTGCTTTGATTGACCTTCGTAAAATATTTTATTAATGGCAATTATTTTCAACTCAAAGGAACCCATCTTTTCACCTCATTATGTTACTGGCCTTTTTTTGATTTTTGGATTACTTCTTCTATGGTTCCAACATTGAAAAATGACCATTCAGGATATTCATCCATTTCACCGTTAATTATTGATTTGAAACCACGTATGGTTTCTGATAAAGGGACGTATTGTCCAGGCACACCAGTAAAAACTTCTGCCACATGGAATGGCTGAGACAGAAATCTTTGAATTTTTCTTGCTCTTAAAACCGTAAGTTTATCATCGTCTGAAAGTTCTTCCATGCCGAGTATGGCAATAATATCCTGTAATTCCTTGTATTTTTGTAATATCTGCTGAACACTTACTGCCGTATTATAATGTTCCTCTCCAACAACATCAACTTCCAATATTCTTGAAGAAGATTCCAGGGGATCAACTGCAGGATAAATCCCCTGCTCAACAATTTTTCTGGAAAGTACTGTTGTAGCATCCAAATGAGCAAATGTAGTGGCCGGTGCAGGATCCGTCAAGTCGTCTGCTGGTACATATACTGCCTGCACGGACGTAACAGAACCATTTTTAGTTGATGCTATTCTTTCTTGAAGTTCGCCCATTTCTGTTGCCAGAGTAGGCTGATAACCTACTGCTGAAGGCATACGCCCAAGAAGTGCTGAAACTTCAGAACCTGCCTGTACGAATCTGAATATATTGTCTATAAATAGTAATACATTTTGATGTTCCACATCCCTGAAATATTCAGCCATTGTAAGACCAGATTCTGCAACTCTCATACGTGCTCCCGGCGGTTCATTCATTTGACCGAATACAAGCGCTGTTTTTTCCAATACACCGGATTCTTTCATTTCTATCCACAAATCGTTACCTTCTCTTGAACGTTCTCCTACTCCTGTAAAAATAGAGTAACCTCCATGTTCTGTTGCGATATTTCGTATTAATTCCTGAATCAATACTGTCTTACCAACTCCTGCTCCACCAAAAAGACCAATCTTACCACCTTTTGCGTAAGGCGCAAGGAGGTCTATTACCTTGATTCCAGTTTCCAAAATTTCTACAACCGGATTTTGGTCCTCAAATTTTGGCGGTTTTCTGTGAATAACCCATTTTTCCACATTTTCTAAATGTTCTTCTTTATCTATTGTATTTCCTACTACATTGAACAACCTTCCAAGCGTCTTTTTTCCAACAGGGACCTTAATTCCATCACCTGTTGCTGTTACTTCCATGTTTCTAAAAAGGCCATCACTAGATGAAAGCATGATGCATCGCACGGTATTATTGCCAATGTGCTGCGCTACCTCCATAACACGAACTTCACCATCTTTTATCACTTCTAATGCTTCTTTTATAGAGGGAAGTTTATTTTCATCAAATTCAACATCTACAACAGGGCCTAAAATCTGAACTATTTTTCCTTTATTCATAGCTTCTTCCTCTTCTGTGCTTTAGCACCGCTGATTACTTCTGTTACCTCTTGAGTAATAGCTGCCTGCCTAGCTCTATTATAAATAATCGATAATTCTTTTAGCATGTCTTTTGCATTATCAGTAGCTGCTTCCATTGCCATCATTCTGGCATTCTGCTCACTTGAATAAGCTTCTGTTAAAGCACCGTAAATGAAACCGGTTACAAAATTCGGTATTAAATTGTTTAAAACATCATGGGGTGTCGGAATGTAACTCGTTTCATCTATAGTATCGTCAGTTCCATCTTCATCCATGAAATCAACTTTCCTTAAAGGCAAAATTTTCTGAATTTCAGCCTTGCACTCCAAAGAATTAATCATCCTTGTATATATAATATAGATTTCATCCAGCTCCTGTTCATTAAACAATTGAACAATCCTTCCTGAAATAACCCTTGCTCTATGTAGTGTAGGATTTTGAACTGTATATTTAAACTCAGCATCATAATTAATTCCTTTGTTTTCAAAGTAGCTTCTTCCAACATTACCGGCTACAAATAAAACATGATTCCCATCTTTTTTAAGTTCATCTTCAGCAATTTTGATAACATTATTGTTATATGCACCTGCCAAACCTTTGTCTCCAGTTATTACAATATAACCTTTATTCCTGTTTATCTTATCCGGCTTGTCATCAAAATAACTGAGTTTTACATCTTCTGGTATTCTCTTAATTACGCGAACAATGGCTTCTTGTAATGAATAAAAATATGGCTGAGTATTTTTAAGGTTAGTTTTCGCCCTTTTTAATTTTGAAGAAGAAATCATATACATTGCATTTGTAATCTTCATGGTATCCTTAACGCTGCTTATTCTATTTTTGATTTCCCTTGCATTTGACATATCCTACCACCTGCTTTTATAATCGGAGGATGCTTTTAATATTCTTATCTCAAGCTCATCACTCAGCATTTTTGAAGTTTCCAGTTCCTGAATGATATCTAGATGATACTGTTCAAAAAATTCCAACAATCCGTTCTTATATTCATTAAAGCGTTTAATATCAATGCCTGTCATACACTTCTTAGTTGCAGCACAAAGTAAAATAACCTGTTTCGCCATACTTAAAGGTTCACATAACGGCTGTTTTAAAAGCTCCATCAATCCTTTTCCATAATTCAGCTGTGCGAATGTTGCTTCATCCAAATCAGAACTGAACTGAGTGAAAACTTCCATTTCACGGTACTGGGCAAGATCTATACGAATGCTACCTGAAGACTTTTTCATTGCTTTTGTCTGTGCTGCACCCCCTACACGAGACACAGAAAGCCCAACATTAACAGCAGGACGTTGTCCAGCGAAGAAGAGGTCACTCTCTAAATAAATCTGACCGTCCGTAATTGATATAACATTTGTTGGTATATATGCAGAAACATCATTTGCTTGTGTTTCAACAATTGGAAGTGCAGTTATGGAACCTCCGCCTAATTCTGGTACAAGTTTGCTGGACCTCTCAAGAAGTCTGGAATGCAAATAAAAAACATCTCCCGGATATGCCTCACGGCCTGGTGAACGTTCAAGTAAAAGAGACAGAGATCTGTATGCTACCGCATGTTTAGACAAATCATCATAGACTATCAATACATCTTTTCCCTTATACATAAAATATTCTGCCATTGAGGTGCCTGCATATGGAGCAATATATTGCAAGGAAGCTGGATCACTTGCAACTGATGATACAATGATTGTATAATCCATGGCACCATACTTTCTCAAGGTATTTTCTACCTTCGCAACTGTTGATGCTTTCTGTCCTATAGCTACATATATACAAATTACATTTTGTCCTTTTTGGTTTATTATAGTGTCAGTAGCAATGGTTGTTTTACCTGTCTGCCTGTCACCGATGATAAGTTCCCTCTGCCCGCGCCCTATGGGGAACATGGAATCAATTGCAAGAATTCCTGTTTGCAAAGGTGTATTAACTGATTTTCTGTCTACAATACTCGGCGCCTTGCATTCTATTGGCCGAAAATCATCGGCTAGAATTTCTCCCTTTCCATCTATAGGAGCGCCTAAAGCATCAACTACTCTTCCTAAAAAATTATCCCCTACAAAGACGCCTGCTATTTTGCCTGTCCTGATTACACGTGAACCTTCTTTTAAATCATTTTCACTTCCAAATAAAATGCATCCTATTTCGTCAAATCTTATATCCTGAACCATTCCTTTAACGCCTGATTCAAAAATTACTATTTCACCAAACATTGCATGATCTATGCCGTCTACTGCAACTATACCATCTCCGATACGTTTTACAAATCCAATTTCCTTTTCTGTTTTTTCAAACTCCAAATTTTCTATTTTTGTTCTGAGCAAAGAAATTATTTCTTCGGAACTTGAGAAAGTAGTGTTGTTATCTAAA
The DNA here is from genome assembly GCA_002422545.1 of Firmicutes bacterium UBA6113. Lineage (GTDB taxonomy): Bacteria > Bacillota > Clostridia > Tissierellales > Sedimentibacteraceae > Sedimentibacter. The sequence goes on from DIWF01000003.1 coordinate 94,424, forward strand.
ACTTCCTGCTTCACTTGGTTAAGAAGTCCACGCATGCTACAATCGTATTCCTGATTACCGACACGTATTATAAATCCACCCAAAAGTTTAGGTTCTTCTTCTAAATCAATTTTCATATCATTAATATTTACTTCATATTTTTTTGACAAGAAATTTATAATTTTTTTATACTGCGCTTCATCAGGCGCAGTTACATATGAAATAATTATAGAGAGCTTTTTCCTATTTTCATCTGCTGCCTTTTGTACCATCTAATTCACCTGCTTCGGTTAAGAACCTTTCATAGATTATCTTATTGCTCTCTGGTGTAACATTTGCACCAATGATTTTAGTTGCAGTTTCCATTGCAAGATTAGCAATTTCTGTCTTCATCTTAAGAAGTTCTTTACTATGTTGAGATTTAATGTTTTTATTAGCATTTGCAATTATTTTTCCGGCTTCCTCATTTGCACTTCTTATTATGTTGTCGTATTCTACTCTTGCCTGTGCCTTTGTTTCATCAATTATTTGTTTTGATAAATCGTTTGTAGTTTTTAAAGCATCTTCATATTCATTTTTCAATTTTAATGCATTGTCTTTAGTTAGATAAGCTTCTGCATACTGTTGTTCCAGCAAGTTCTTTCTTTTATCCAATATGTTGTTTAATGGATTAAACAAGAATTTTTTCATCAAGAAATAGAGAACAAGCAGATTTATGATTGTGAACAAGAGATTTATATTTAATTTAAGCAACGATTTCTCCTACCTTTCTTTTTCTTAATGTTATGCCAAAAACAAAATAATTAATATGGCTACTACGAATCCATATATTGCAGTCGCTTCTGCAAGTGCGCATCCCAATAACAACAATTTAGTGATTGCTCCCTCAGCTTCCGGCTGTCTTGCCACTGACTCTGTAGCCTTACCTGTTGCTATGCCTATGCTTATACCTGCTCCTATACCTGTTAATACTGCTATTCCAGCTCCGATTGCTAATAATGTTGTCATATAATACTCCTTTTCTTTTTTAGTGTTTTATTCAATTGCTTCTTTGATAAAAAGTGATGTTAAAAAAACAAAGACGTATGCTTGTATAAGCCCATCAAAGATATCAAAATACAAACTAAAGGGAACCGGTATGCCCACTGGTATTATGATTTTGATTAATTCCATAACTACAAAAGCTCCAAGCACATTTCCGTACAGTCGCATGCAAAGGGACAATGGACGAATAAATATCTCCAGAATATTTATTGGTGTTACAACAGCAACAGGTTCTGCAAAACTTTTAAAGAATTTTCTTGCTCCCTTTTTTCGAAATTTAGCCAATTCTGTTAAGACTATGCTCATTATGGCCAGTCCTAAAGTTATATTAAGGTCCTTTGTAGGCGGCTTAAATCCAAAAAGAGCACTTGTATTGGCTATTCCAAGAAAAATTAGAACCGTCGCCAAATATGGTACAAATTTCTTCCCATGTTCCCCAATTATACCTTCAATCATACCTTGAATGCCAACAACAGCTGTTTCTAATATAAGCTGTCTTTTGCTGATATTTTCTACTTTTAAGTCCCTTGTAAGCAATACGGAAGCAATAAATAAAATTGCCATTATGACCCATGTTACTGCAACCGATTCAAGTACTTCTATTCCTCCAAGCACCGGAATAATAAACACTGTCTCACAAGTAAGTTCATGCATTAATTCTTCTGCTAAATGATTCATTACACTCACCTCCTTTTTTCGTATTAGTAATAACTGAATCATGATTATGTAAATGTTTTTGTGTTAATTATTTATCAATTGCAGTGATTCTTATGTATCTTTGATTAAAATAGTTTGATTTATATTGACTTTTATTTATTGTAACCTTTTATGCTTTTTTGATATAATAATATGTTTTGTTATCTATTAGTTAGTAAAGTTTGCACATATCTTAATTTTATTTCATTTTCTTCTGTTTTTTGTTCTTTTCATATTTCCAGTCCTTGAATATACAGGTTGAACTTTCTTTTACAACGTTTGTCAGGAAAAAACAGTATATATTAACAGGATTTAACTAGGAGCTCATACAATATATTCGAATATCCCTTCTATAACAAAAATAGGGATGGCTGAGCCATCCCTACTATCTTTATCTACAATATTAATATATTTTTGATTACTTATTTTTTAATAAGCTCTTGCAGCATAAATCATGTGCTTTGCTTCTTTGCCGCAGATGTGGCATTTGTCGCCTAAATCTTCCTGCTCAAAAGGAATGCATCTGATTGTTGCTCCTGTTTCTTCTTTCAGTTTATCTTCACATTCTCTGCATCCACACCACATCATTTTAGCAAAACCAGGCTTGTTTGGAAGATCCTTTTTATACTGTTCATAATCTTTCACGATGTATGTGTGAGCTTCTCTGTGTGATTTTGCTTTTTCAAACATGTCTTTTTGCATTGTTTCAAGCATTACAGACAGTGTTTCTTCTATGTTGTCAAGTGATATGATTTCTTTTTCAAGTTTATCTCTTCTTACAGTCACAGCCTGATTGCTTTCAATGTCTCTTGGTCCTATTTCAATACGGATTGGATATCCCTTCATTTCATACTGGTTGAATTTCCATCCTGGTGAATTTTCTGTGTCATCATCAAGCTCAACTCTAATTCCTTTTGCTTTTAGTTTGTCGAAAAGTTCATTTGCTTTTTCCAGAACGCCTTCTTTCTTCTGAGCTATTGGAATAATAACAACCTGAACAGGCGCCATTTTAGGAGGAAGAACCAGACCTCTGTTGTCGGAGTGAACCATTATGAGTCCTCCTATAAGTCTTGTTGAAATACCCCATGAAGTGTGGTAAGGGAATTCTTCCTTGCCTGTTCTTCCCTGGAATTTGATTTCAAAAGCCTTTGTGAAATGCTGACCTAAGTTGTGTGATGTTCCTGCCTGAAGAGCCTGACCGTCATGCATCAATGCTTCCATTGTGTATGTTGCATGAGCTCCTGCAAATTTTTCCTTTTCGCTTTTTTGTCCTACAACAACAGGCATTGCCATCAGATCTTCTGCTACCTGTCTGTAAATGTCAAGCATCTGAAGAGTTTCCTTCTGGGCTTCTTCTTCTGTTTCATGAAGAGTGTGGCCTTCCTGCCACAAGAATTCTGAAGTTCTAAGGAATGGTCTTGTAGTTTTTTCCCATCTAACAACGCTGCACCACTGGTTGTAAAGGTATGGTAGGTCTCTGTATGAACTCAGCCATTTCTTGTACATGTGGCATATTATTGTTTCTGATGTAGGTCTAATGACAAGTCTTTCTGCAAGTTCCTGATTTCCTCCGTGAGTAACCCATGCAACTTCAGGAGCAAAACCTTCCACGTGTTCTTTTTCCTTTGTCAATAGACTTTCAGGAATCAAAAGAGGAAAATACATGTTCTTGTGTCCTGTAGCTTTGAACTTTTCATCTGCATATTCTTGAATTTTTTCCCACAAAGCATATCCGTAAGGTCTTATAACCATGAATCCCTTAACCGGTGAATAATCTACCAGTTCATTTTTCAATATAACGTCTGTATACCACCTGCTGAAGTCTTCTTCCATTGGCGTTATTTCTTTTACAAAATTCTTTTCTTGTTTAGCCATAATTTCTCCTTTCAAAAATAAAATAAAACCCGCCTCCATGCAAGAGGCGGGTTATTCCGCGGTACCACTCTAATTGCTTATTATAAGCATCTCATTTAAATAAGGGTTTTAGCCCTTTGGGTTTTCCCAAAAACTCGGAGGCGGGTTCTCTACACAGAGGGACAAAAATCTTTCACCAGTGATTTTCTCTCTTGAGTCCATGTATAAATACTAATTCTCTTCATAGTCTATATATTCAACAATTTATTATTATAGTATATTAGTTTTATATTTTTGTCAACTTCAATTCATTATATTTTAAAATGAAAATGTTTCCTTGAAAATGTACATCCATGAATGTATAATGTAATCAGTTACATAATTTTACTTAGGAGGGAATTTATGAAAAGAAAAGTATTGAGTTTGGTCATGATCAGTTTACTGATTTTAAGCAGTTTCAGTTTTGCATTTGCAGCTGACGATACTGCAACAATCACAATTTTTCATACCAACGACACTCATGCAAGACTTTTGAGCAATGACACAAACATCGGTTTTGCAAAAATTGCTACATTAATCAAAGAAGCAAGGGAAGCTGATCCAAACACCCTGTTGTTGGATGCAGGAGACACGCTTCACGGTATGCCTATAGTAAACATTAGCAAGGGTGAAAATGCAGTCAAAGTCCTTGAAGCAACAGGATATGATTACATGACTCTTGGAAACCATGACTTCAACTATGGACAGGAAAGACTTTTAGAACTCAAAAATATGAGCTCAGTTGGAATGTTGAGCGCAAATGTTCTTGACAAGGACGGCAAATCACTGTTCACTCCTTATGTCATTAAGGAAATCAACGGAGTAAAGGTTGGTATATTTGGACTTTCAACTCCTGAAACAGCGTACAAAACAAGTCCTGCAAATGTTGAAGGACTGACATTTGCTAACCCTATTGAAACTGCAGAAAAAATTGTAAATGAAATAAAAGACCAGACAGATGTCATTATAGGTATTGTCCACCTTGGACTTGACGGAGGTTCAGAATTCACTTCCGAAAGATTAGCAAATGAAGTTGAAGGAATAGATGTCTTAATTGACGGACACAGCCACACTCAGCTGGACAATGGAAAGGTTGTCAACAATACACTCATTGCTCAGACATTTGAACACGACAAGAATCTTGGAAAAGTAACAATTGAAGTAACAGGCGGAAAAGTTGTAAACAAGACAGCAGAACTTATCAACGTAAGCAAGGTTGCTGAAGTTGCTCAAGATCCTGAAGTTACAAAAATAATAGATGAAATAAATGCTGAAAATGCAGAAGTATTTGCAGAGGTTGTTGCAAAAACTGACGTATACCTTGACGGTGTAAGAGCAAATGTAAGAACAAAGGAAACAAACCTTGGAAACCTTTCAGCAGATGCTGTTAGAAAAGCTGCAGGGTCAGACATAGGTTTTGTTAACGGCGGAAACATAAGAGTTGACATTCAGCCTGGAGACATTACATTTGGAAAGCTTGCAGAACTGTTCCCATTTGGAAACACAGTACAGGTTAAGAAAATCACCGGCGCAGATTTGGTAAAGGTTCTAGAAATATCTGTACAGACATATCCTGAAGCTCAAGGTGGATTTTTGCAGGTAAGCGGAATGAGCTTTGAATTTGATCCTTCACAGCCTGCAGGTTCTAGAGTTGTTGGAGTCAAAGTAGGCGAAAGCGAACTTGATTTGTCAGCAGAATACACTGTTGCAATCAATGACTTCCTAGGTATAGGCGGAGACGGATATGAACTGTTCAAGAACTATCCTATTTACGGTGAAGTTGGAACTTATGAAGAAGTATTTGCAGATTATCTGAACACAAACGGAACTAAGGGAAGCGACGTATCAGGAAGAATCACAGTTAAAGCTACAGCCCCTGTAGAACCAACACCTGCTCCAGCACCTGTTGAACCTGCTCCTGTTGTTGAGCCAGCACCAGCTCCTGCTCCTGCACAAACTGAAGTTTCATACATAGTTATATCAGGAGATGTTTTGTGGAAAATAGCTGAAAAATACAACACAACATGGGAAGCTTTGGCAAAATACAACAATCTTAGCAATCCAAATTTAATATTCCCGAATCAGGTAATAAAAGTCCCTTCAAAATAATTCTTTATGTAGGGGGGGACCTCGTGTCCTCCCGAAGATAACAAAATTATTGAATTAATAACACGGGCGGGCACAAGACCCGCCCCTACAATACAGCATTCTCATCGCCGTTTGTGAATCGAATATTAATTATTAATTGTTTTTCTTCAGGGTTATCACAGTCAGTTCCGGTGCTGCCATGAAGCGCATGGGAATTGATGAAGTTCCAAGTCCTATGTTTACATAAATCTTTGTTTGTCTAAAATTTTCAAAATCATAAAATCCCCTCACATATTTTTCCCCAAGACTGGGCAGATAGTTTGCGAAAGGAAGATTAACCTGTCCTCCGTGGCTGTGTCCAGCTAAGAATAAATCTATGCTGTATTCAAGCAACTTATCAGCCACATCCGGTTCATGGCTGAGCACTATGTTGTACATGTCTTTATCCATGTGTCCTGAAATCACTTCAGGTTCATATTCACCGAATATTGAATCGTCCATGCCTATGAAGTTTATGTTGTACTGGAGAAGTTCTTCTTTTTCGTTTATTAACAGCTTGAAGCCGCTTTTTTCCATTATTTCCTTGTAGACTTTTTCTGCTCCTCCGCCATAATCGTGATTCCCGTAGACTGCATATTTTATGGGGGCATTTATTGAGCCTAAGGCTTCCCAAATTTCATGAATATTGTCTTTGTTTTCATAATTATTAAATTGATCTATGAGATCTCCTGTGAAAACAACTATGTCCGGGTTTTCTTCATTTATCTTAGCTATTGCATTATTCAGATCATCAATGTCAAAATATTCAGAAATATGTGTGTCTGAAAACTGCAGTATTTTTATTTCTTCCTTGCTTATATAATCTGTGTTGATTGTTTCATAGCGCACTGTCAGAAGTTCTGGCTCTATGAATCTTGCATATATGTAAATCATTATTAGAATTGTCATAAGTATTGATAATACACTCAAAATTTTTTTCACTTTATACTCCTTGGAAAGTTTCAATTTTTAGTATATCAAACTTCAACAATAAAATAAAGTGAAACTTAAAACCATCTTAAGTTCCACTTTACTAAAGCTACACAATGCGAGTTTCATCCTCATTGCAAATAAAGAGCTCCACGTAATTTGTCAATATATCAATATAGTTGAACGATACAACTCTTTTTAATCCTTTGCTTTCCACCCTTACGGTGAAAATAGACGGGTATGTTTCAGCTATTACCCCTTCGCTCATAAGAGGTTTGCTTTTGCCTTTTTTAATTTTGAATTTAACCTTCTGCCCTACACAGCCTTCAACAATTCCCTTTACTCTTGTTACAGAACTCACTGTCAAAAAATCACCTTCTATACTATATTATATGAAAAGTGGTGAAATATAATTCATTTGCTTTTATCTTAACCATTTACATAAAATTTATTCTCTTTTTCTTTAATTTGCGTATAATTGTCTTGCAAAACAGATTAAAATAGACTATTATAATAAAGGCAATTAATCATATAAAAAAGGATGTGAAAGTAATGGATGAGGTCCCTACGGTCAAGTCTATAAAATTGTTAAAAACAACTGAATACTTCTCTATTACTGATTGTATTTCAATTTGGCAATAGAGAAAATCTATTATTAAATTGAGGTGAAAAATGCTTGATATATTCAAAACCATTGACGACACTTTATTCAAGCTGGAAGAAATCGAGGACGGTGCTTGGATAAGCCTTGTAGACCCTACTACGGAAGAACTGGACCTAATCGAGGATGAGCTGGGTGTTGACAGAGATTACTTAAGAGCAGCTCTGGATGAGGAAGAAAGTGCACGTTTAGAAAGTGAAAACGACCAGGTTTTAATTTTAGTGGATACTCCATATGTGGAGAAAACTGATGATCATATTATTTATGAGACACTTCCTCTTGGAATTATTATAACCGATAAGAACATCATAACAGTTTGCTTGAAAAATTCCATTGTACTGGATCAGTTTGAAAAAAACTCAATCCGTACATTCTACACATACAAAAAATACAGATTTTTGTATCAGATATTGTATAAGAATGCTCAGAGATACCTATTGTACTTGAGACAAATTGACAGAATGAGCAATTTTATTGAAAAACAACTTCACGAATCAATGAAAAACAAGGAACTCATTCAGCTTCTTGACCTTGAAAAATCATTGGTTTACATCACAACTTCTTTGAAGGCCAACGAGATTGTGCTTGAAAAGATATTAAGAATCAACGTCATCAAGAAATATACCGAAGACGAGGATTTGCTTGAAGATGTTATAATTGAAAACAAACAGGCCATTGAAATGGCCAACATATATTCAGGAATATTAAGCGGCACCATGGATGCATTTGCTTCCATAATATCCAACAACCTGAACATAGTAATGAAGCTTTTGACGTCAATAACCATATTGATGGCAATTCCAACCATGTTCTCAAGCTTTTTTGGAATGAACGTGATAAACATGCCATTTTCAAACTCCCCTTTCGGATTCTGGATTATTTTGGGAGCTTCAGTAGTGACTGCTGCAACAGTTGGTTTCATACTTGTGAAAAAGAACCTGTTTTAAATTCAAATATTTCAAAAATTAATAACACCCGGTTTTCTGCAGTTACACACTAGAAAACCGGGTGTTATTCTTTAATCATTTCACTTTCTGTGTTTGGAGGACTCACCTCTTCCATTCATCTAATTTGTTAACATTTGTTTTACATCATCCAATAATTTAATACTTCAACATTCAGGAAATTCAATTTGTTTTAAGTTTGTAAATAAACTACTTAAACTCATAAATCTTTAATTGATATTAAACTTAATCTTTTGTGTAAATTTAAATACTTTTAATTTTAAAGCCTAAATCTTGATTAAATTTTATTTAATTTTTGATCCAATAGCTTTATTTTAAATATAAACTTTAAATCTAAACTGCCGATATTAATTTAAATCTCTTTTAAATCTTTACTTAATTTAACTAAATTAACTTAACTTAAATACTTAAAACTATGAATTTTATTGAAGCTAAATTTTAGAAAATATGTAAAACTTATGTTGTAATATATTTATACCCGACAATTTATTTTTTAAACATTAGTTTTAAAAAAATTTAAAATAATTTTAAATTCATTGTTAATAGCTTATGTTTGCTATATAATATTCATATTATATTTATGTGAGGTTCTTATGTTGAAGTTGAAATCATATGCGAAAATAAACCTTTTTCTTGACATTGAAGGAAGGCGCACTGACGGCTACCATCTTATCAAATCTGTGATGCAGTCTATCGACCTTCACGATGAAATTACAATTGAAGAAGTTCATGAAAACAAAATTGAAATTGAATGCAGCAATCCTTTAATTCCAACTGATGAAAGAAATACTTGCTGGAAATCAGCTCATATAATAAAAACACTTTACAATATCAAGTCTGGAGTTAAAATAAAAATCCACAAGCAAATTCCATCAGAGGCAGGTCTTGCAGGAGGAAGCAGCAACTGTGCAGCTGTAATTGCGGGACTTAACAAACTGTGGAACTTAGGCATGTCTCAAGATGAAATGCTAGACATTGGACTAAAGGTTGGAGCCGATGTTCCCTTTTGCATTCTTGGTGGAACTTATCTTGCAGAAGGCATTGGGGAAAAGTTAAGCCCGCTTAATGATTTTAAATGGGAAAATATATTGATTGTAAAACCTGATTTTTCAATGTCTACGGCATTTGTTTACAAAAATCTTCTGCCCCAGGATTACAATTCATTCAAAGAAAACAAAATAATTGAATTTATAAACAGGGCTGAGTATTGCAAGGCTGCAAAGTCGTCTTCAAACACACTTGAAAAAGTGGTTGAAAAATTCCATCCTGAAATAAAAGATATCATTGACTTATTGCTTGAAAACAAGGCTGCAGCAGCACACATGACAGGAAGCGGCTCAGCAGTATTTGGTTTTTTTGAAAACGAACAAAGACTGGAAACAGCATATAATAACATTGTAAAAGAATTTCCCCATACATTTAAAACAAAAACAACTGTAAAAGGTATCGAAATTTGTGATTAAAAATGTTGCGGTATGGGTATCAGCTTTATGACGAATGCGAGGGATGTAAATGAAAAAAATATTAATTTTAGCACTAATAATAGCCTTATTTGCTTCAGGATGCTCCGAGAAAAGGGAGACTGAAGAAAATAGCAACACAAACATTCAGGAGCAGCAAAGTCCACAGTCTTCCGAAGATGCAATAATAGCCCCCGATTTTGAACTCGAGTCTCTTGATGGCACGACCATAAAACTAAGCGAAATGAGAGACAAAAATGTAATAATAAATTTCTGGGCTACATGGTGTGGGTACTGCGTTATTGAAATGCCTGACCTTCAAAAACTTCAGGAAACATACAAGGACGATTTGCTCATTTTAACTGTGAATGTTGGAGAGTCTAAGGAAGTTGTTCAAAAGTTCATGGAAGAAAACAAACTCAATCTGAATGTAGTTCTGGATAAGGACATGGCTGTGGCAAACAATTACGGCATACGTTCATATCCTACAACAATTGCAGTAAATAAAAAGGGTGAAGCCGTAAGAGGTTATGTAGGAATGCTTTCTTATGAGCAGATGGAACTTCTTTACAATTATTTTGAAGAATAAAATGAATATTGACAAACCTAATTTTTCACAAATCGTAGGGGCGGATCTTGTATCCGCCCGGAGTTATTACCTCAATAATTTTATTATATGCGGGAGAACACAAGGCTCTCCCCTACAAACTGGGATTCTAAACTCACCGCAAAATGTCAATATTATTAATTAATTCGCAGGAGCTGGTTGGCAACGGTTCATTAAATTATTTTTTTGCTTCTCTTATTTCCTTTGTCAAAAGAGGGAGAATTTCTCTGACATCTCCAACTATGCAGTAGTTTGCAACTTTGAATATTGGTGCATCCGGATCAATGTTTATTGCAACTATTGTTTCAATATCTGCCAGTCCAGCAAGATGCTGAATTGCTCCAGAAATTCCGCAAGCTATATATATTTTGGGGGCAACTGTCTTGCCTGTCTGTCCCACTTGTTGGCTGTAGGGCATCCATCCCTGGTCAACCACAGGTCTTGAAGATCCTAATGCTCCCCCAAGGGAATCTGCCAGTTCCTGTGCAAGCTGTATATTTTTTTCACTTCCTATTCCTCTTCCCACACTTACAATAATATCAGCATCTGAAAGATTTGCTCCTTCTTCATTGTCAATGTTTCTGATTTTCTTTACAAAACTTTCTATTGGTGAAGGAACAGGAAGAATTGTAATTTTTCCTGTTTTTGTATAGTCAGGCACAAGGGGCTTGAAAACTTTTGGTCTTACTGTAGCCATCTGAGGGCGGTTGTTGGGGCACACTATGGTTGCCATCAGATTTCCCCCAAATGCAGGCCTTGTCTGGAGAAGAAGCCTTTCTCCTTTGTCGGCTTCAAGCACAGTGCAGTCTGCCGTAAGGCCTGTTCTCAATGTGGATGAAATGTGGGGAGCTAAAGATCTTCCGTTTGATGTTGCACCTATGAGTACTATTTCAGGCTTATACTCATTAATAAGTTGTATCATCACTTCTCCATACACATGGTCATTGAAATCATCCAGCCATTCTGCTTCCATAACAAGAACTTCATCAGCTCCATATGCACAAAGTTCCTGTGCAAGATTTTTTATGTTGTTTCCAAGCAGCACGGCTGTAACAGGCACTTCTAATCTTTCTGAAAGATCCCTTGCTTTTGCAAAGAGTTCAAACGATACTGTCTTTAATTTCCCATATCTCTGCTCAGCAAAAACCCATATTCCTCTGTAAGAGCTTAAATCTTTTTGAACAATTTCATCTCTTACAAAATTAATTGCATGGAACTTGCAGCTATCAGCACATGAACCGCACAATGTACATTTTTCATTTATGTCTGCTTTTTTATCCTTAATATCAATGGCTCCAAAGGGACATGCTCCCACACACTTCTTGCAGCCAACACATTTTTCTTTAATTATGCTTATGTTTGCCATATCTTACGATTCCTTCCCCAGCAATATTTCAGCTAATTTCTTTGATTGTTCTTCAGTACTGCCTGAAATATAGATGCTGTTAACATCATGAACAGGAACGAATGTCTTTCGAACCTGTGTGGGTGAACCCTTGAGACCTGTTCTGTTTTCATCTGCTGCTGCATCCTTTGATGTGACAATTTCAATTTCCGCACTTTTAGCATTTCTCATGCTTTTTATGGAAGGAAGCCTTGGCATGTTTATTTCCTTCACAACTGTTATGAGGGCAGGAAGCTTTATTTCTATTTCTTCATATCCGTCATCTGTTATTTTCATGCAGCGCATAAAGCCATAGTTTAATTCAATTATTTTGCTTATGTCTGTTGCATAGGCAATTCCCAATGTCTTTGCAAGGCTTGGTCCTACTTGGGCAGTGTCTCCATCGGTTGCCTGCTTGCCGCATATGATAAGATCATATGCTCCTATTTTCTCAACGCCCCTACTAAGTGCATAGGATGTTGCAAGAGTGTCTGCTCCCGCAAATTTTCTGTCCGTGAGAAGCATTGCCTTGTCTATTTTAAGTGAAATTGCTTCCCTGAGCATTTCACTAGCTGCAGGGATACCCATTGAAAGGCCGTAAATTTCAGCACCGTATCTTTCCTTTATGCGCACAGCTTCTTCAATGGCATAGGTGTCAAAGGGATTTATGATGGATGCAACATTTTCTCTTATTATTGTATTGGTTGTAGGATCCATTTTTACTTCGTTAGTTCCCGGAACCTGCTTGATGCACACAATGATTTTCATTTATATGTCCTCCCCTTTTTCGAATGGAAACACAGCACCTCTGTTTAATAGCTGAGTGTGATCGAATAATTTTTTAAGACTTCTCATTTCATCCAGCTCTTCCTTGCTGTACATTTTCTGAAGGAAAGGAACCTTAAGCTTTCCTACCCCGTGTTCAGCAGAAACAGCTCCTCCCATGGCAGCTATTTTTTCAGCCCAAGTGAGGTACAGTTCCTTTCCCCTTTTGTATTCTTCCATGTTTCTTGGAATTGTGTTTACATGGAGGTGGTTGTTACCTACGTGGCCGAATATGACAGCATGAAGATTATTTTTTTTTATGTCTTCATTGTACATTTTCATTACTTCCTTGAGCTTGTCATCAGGAACGGACATATCAGTTCCAAGCTTTGTAATTCTTGAATCTGTTTTCTTGGCAATATCTATTTGCATGTTCACACATTCCGGGCATGCATGCCTGAAGCTGTGAAGTTTTTCAAGACTTGTTGGATTGTTTGCAACCCAAGTGGCATCTTCGTCTCCTCCAAGTTTTTCTATGCAAGTTCCAAGACAATCTATGCCCTTCCATATTTCATCGTCAGAATCATTTTCTATTTCAATGTAGACGGCTGTGTGATATACGTCCTTAATTTCCTGTATGGATGCAAATGCAGAATTTGTTTTTTGCTGCACTTTAAGCATTTCCAGTGCATTGTGGCTGAAAAATTCAATGGCTGAAGGTTTTAAGCTAAGTGCTTCCATATCTTCAAAAACCTTCTCTCCTCTAGCTACGCGCACGAGATCAAGAGCCTTGTCCTCATCCGGCATGAAGACTGTAACTCCCCAGTTTGCCGCTTGCTTTTTGCTGAGTTCAATTTCTATTTCGCTTATTATTCCAAGAGTTCCATCCGCCCCAATGAATAGGTCAATCATGTCCATGTGGGGCTTGTTGTAGTATCCGGAAGTGTTTTTCCTTACATGAGGCATCTTGTATTTTGGAAGTTCTCCCTTGATTGTTCTTCCACTCTCTGTGACTAGCTCGAAGTGTCCATCTCTGGCCATGCACTGTCCTCTCCTGAGGCTCAGAATATCTCCGTCTGCAAGAACAACTCGCAATGATTCAACGTGATCCCTTGTTGAGCCATACCTGAAACTTTTTGCTCCGGAGGCGTTGCATGCAGTCATTCCTCCTATTGAAGCAGAAATTTCTGTTGGATCCGTAGAATAAAACCACTGGTTTTTTTCCATATAATTGAGCGCTTCCCTTGATTGCTCATCCCAGTCCAGAGTCACAAATGATTTGTTTGTAAGATATTTCCTCACTTCAGTCAAAAGAACACCTGGTTGAACCTTTAAGAAAAAGCGCCCGCTTTCTTTTTCGTACCTTGCTCCGGTAACTTTGTTCATCTTGCTCAGATTTATTATGTGACCGCCAAAAGGAACAGCAGAAGCAGCAAGTCCTGTTCTTGCTCCCTGTGTTGTTATCTCCATGTTTTTATAAACACATTTCTTAAGGTCACTTATGATTTCTTCTTCTGTCTTTGGAAATGAAATGCTTTCAGCCATTCCTGTCTGACGTGATTCATCCCTTAGGTACTCACTGTACATTTCAGCAAAGGTATTATTATTCTCCATCGGTCCTCCACTAATATGATTGAATTAATTTAGTTAACTGATTGAAGAAAGCTTAGCATATTAATTAAATGCTGTCAATATACATGTAAAATAAAACAAACAGACTTTTGTCTGTTTGTTTTATGACTGCTTGTTTCAATAATGTAGGGGAGGACCTCGTGTCCTCCCGAAGATAATAACATGGGCGGATACAAGATTAGACTACTGAAAAACTGCACATTTATTCACTGTCATTCTGAGAGCTTGCTCGAAGAATCTCATGTTTTCAACAAAGATGAGATCCTTCACTAACGTTCAGGATGACATAAATAGACTTTTTCAATGGCTTTTACAAGATCCACCCCTACGATTTGTGAAAAATTAAGTTATCAATAGTTTGAAGATTTCGTCTGCTTGTTATTTATTTTTATAAAACCTGTATGGCCTTTCCATGTGCTCCTGCATTGCTTCCCTTGCATGTTCAGGCTTTTGGTCCCGTATGAATTCATATACTTTTTCATGAAGGTTCACTGTAAGCTTACGGTCTTCCACAGGAAGGTTGTAGATAATTTCAACCATTTGTTTTTTCATGAGAATGTTCAAGGTTTCCATAAGCTTGAAGCACATGTTGTTGCCTGAGCACTTAACCACCTGCTGGTGGAAATCATAATCAAGCCTTGCAAAATACTCATAGCCTTCATTTATGTGTTCCTTGTTGTTTTTAATTATTTCTTCGAGCACTTGCAAATCTTCCTCTGACCTGTTTTTTGCTGCAGCTTCAGCCATGGCAATCTGTATTGCACGTCTTAGTTCAAACAGTTCAAGCTCTGTTGTTTTTTCAAACATCAGCATATAAATCAGCGGCATGTAACTGTCAGTCATGTCCGGTTTATTGATTCTTATTCCCTTGCGCGGACTTACCGTAACTATGCCTAGAAACTCCAAGACTCTCAGGGCCTCCCTTAGGGTTGGTCTGCTTACATTGAGCATTTTAGTCAGTTCAGGCTCACTGTATAGCTTATCTCCATATTCAATCTTGTTTTCATGTATGCTTGTCAGTACGCCTTCAACTATCTGCATGTATGCTTTCTTGCTCTTAACTGGATTTAAGCTGATATTCTCCATTTTTTTCTCCGGATTAATTTTTCCTTAGTATAACACCGTTAACTGAATTAATAATATTTATTTTAAAATCTCCTTAAGACATCTTATGGTGAAATCAATGTCTTCTCTTGTAACTCCTATATGGCATACAAAACGGTATTCGCCGCCTTCTTCACCGTTTATCTTTATGTTTTTCTCATAGAGCTTTTCAACAAGTGTATTGCTTGAAACAATGTCTTCGCTTATTTCAAAGAAAACCATGTCTATGTCAAGCCTGTCAGTTACAACCTTTACACCGTCAATCTTTGAAAGTTCTTCAGCCATGTATTTTGCATTTTTGTGGTCTTCTTCAAGTCTCAGTGTCATTTTTTCCAGTGCAATTATTCCGGCAGCTGCAAGTATTCCTACCTGTCGCATTCCGCCGCCCATCAATTTTCTGTTTTTTCTAGCCCTGTCTATGAACGATTTGCTTCCTGCAAGCATTGACCCTGCCGGAGCAGCCAGTCCCTTAGAAAGACAAAACATCACTGTGTCGGCACATGCAGCAAGTTCCTTAACATCAACTCCCAATGATATTGCAGCATTGAACAGTCTTGCACCATCCATGTGAACAGGAATGGAATGTTTTTCTGCTATGTTCTTTATTTCTTTCATTGTTTCAAGAGGAATAACAGCTCCGCAGCCGTGGGCGTTTTCCACGCATATGAGTCCAGTTTCAGGTTCATGTATGTCTTCAACTCTGATTGCCTTTTCAACATCATGCGGATTCATGGCTCCATTTTTAGTTTCAAGTGTACGAAGCTGGACGCCGGCTATTACTGCAGATGCTCCCACTTCATGAACAACGATGTGGTTGTTTTTTCCTATAATAACTTCCTGGCCTCTTCTTGCATGAGTGAAAAGAGCAAGCTGGTTTCCAAAAGTGCCGCTTGGAACAAAAATTGCTGCTTCCTTGCCAACCTTTTCAGCAGCAAGCTTTTCAAGCATGTTTATTGTTGGATCGTCCCCGTAAACATCATCGCCAACCTCAGCATTTGCCATTGCCTGTCTCATTTCATCCGTAGGCATTGTTACAGTATCGCTTCTCAAATCAATAAATTTCATTTTATCATCCTCGATTCTATATTTTATTGTTTATTTGTCTACATGCTTTCACAACATGCTTTGCCAAAACAGCTGTTGTCACAGACCCCACACCTGCAGGTACCGGAGTTATGAGTCCACACTTTTCAATGCAGTCTGTAGTGTTCACATCTCCTGTCATGTTTCCTTGGCTGTCAACGTTGATGCCAACATCAATTACTGCTGCCCCTTCCTTTACAAACTCAGATGTTACCATGTTTGATTTTCCTATGGCAGCTATGAGAATGTCAGCCTTTGCTGCAACCTCCGGCAAATTTTCTGTTTTTGAATGGCAAATAGTAACTGATGCATTTTCCTTCAAAAGAATCATGGCGGCAGGTTTTCCAACAACCATGGATCTTCCAAGAACTACAGCGTTTTTGCCCTTCATGGGCACGTTGTAGTGTTTAAGTATTTCAATTGCTGCCGTAGGTGTGCATGGAGGAAATCCTGTATCATCACCTTCCATTACCTTTGCCACATTTATTGGGTTGAAGCAGTCAATGTCTTTTTCAGGACTTATGATAAACTTCACGTCATTTTCATTTATTTGTTTTGGAAGAGGTCTGAACAAAAGTATTCCGTGGACAGTTTCATCCCCGTCAACTTTTTTAAGCTCCGCCGCAAAGTCATCCTGGCTTATGTCAGAAGAAAGTGTAAGCACATCATATTCAATTCCACAGGCTGCCATTCTTTTAACAGCTGACCTTTCATACGACAAGTCATCTTCTCTCTCACCAACCCTCACTATTTTAAGTTTTGGAAAGATGTTGTTTTTCTTGAACTGTTCTGTTTCTTTTTTAACTTCCTCTGTTATTTTATCTGCAACAGGCTTTCCTTTTGCTAATAGTCCCATATTATTCTCCTATCAATTAATTGCTCAATATTTCAACTACTCTTTCATAAACATCATCAGCCTTTTTATTGCCGTCCTGGAGAAGTATTTTTGAACTTTCCAGATTATCTTTGACATATTCTTCATCTGTTATGGAATTCAGGTTTATGAGAACATTCAAATACGCACTGTTTATAGAAGCCTTCAAGCACTGTATTCCAACGCCCACATCGCTTACTATTGTTTTTGTACATATTTCTATGAGTTCTTCATGAAGAAGTATTCCTTCGTATGAAAGTTTCAATGTTTCCAAAGGTGCTTCGCATGCTGCCTTAAGGCACTTCTGCAAAGTTTCTTCCTTTATTTTTTGTTCCTGTTCTGTTTCCTTGGGCATGACGTATGCTCTTGACAAAGGCTCAAAGCTCTTTGCATCCTTTTCCACAAGGTCCAGCAGCCTGATTCTCAAGTCTTCTGCTCTTCTTAAAATGTCCATGTGCTGTTCTTCAAACTGCAGCAATTTTTTCTTGCCCACAGAATAATTTACAACCATTGAATTAAGGGCAGCGCCTAAGGCACCTGCAAGTGCTGCTGCTCCCCCTCCCCCTGGAACAGGTTTTTTTGCTGCAAGCTCCGCTACAAAATCCCTGCATGACAATTCAGTTAACACCATATGACACCTCGCTTATATTCATATTATGTATTGTTTGAAAGCAATTATTACCTCCTTTTATTATAATATAGCTATTTTAAAAAGTCATCATAAAATCATACAGTCGTCGTTATTCTTTTCTTGTATAAAAAAGTTGCTCCGCAACTCCGCTAGGGGGACCTATGTCCCCCTTCGGCGTTAAAACGCATACGCGTTTTAACTGAGCCCCCCCTTAACGGCAAGGACGTACCGTCCTTTGCAATCCTCGTTTTTATATCCTACCATATAAAAAAACAGCACTACCAGTACTGTTTGTTTTATTTATCATTGTATACAGCAAAATGAACGTGGTCTTCCCAAACCCCGTTTATTTCAAGATAGCGCTTTGAAAATCCTTCCTGTTCAAACTTGAGTTTTTCCATGACCTTCAAGGATCTCTGATTCCTTGGAACCACATTGACTTCTATTCTGTGTAGGCCGAAGTCGTCAAACATTATTTGAACCGTCTTTTCAATTGCTTCTGTCATATAACCCTTGTTAATTTCATCCTTATCTAGCTTGTATCCCAAAAAACAGGATTTGAAATTTCCCATTATAATGTTGCTGTAGCAAACATTGCCTATGATTTTGTTGTCTTCTTTTTTTACAATCCAGAAGCGAACCAGGCTATTGTTCTTGAACGTGTTGTACTCATAGTTAAGCTGTCTTTTATGATATGAAAGGGTATAAAAATCTCTCATCCTTTTTGGTTCCCACTCACTCAGGAAATTATGATTTCTTTTGTAATATTCCAGAACCTCCCTGCCGTAAACAGGTTTTAAAATTCTGAGATAAAGCCTTTCCGTTTCATATCTTGTCTGTTTAAACATCAAATCACTCCCCTTAAGACTATTACAATTTTATATTTCATTAGTCCATAAGTCAACTTATTTTGCTTTACTAAGCATTTTATTTGTGATAGTATACTTTATTATAACTGACTTGAATGGGGGCGGGAGAGATAATCAAAAGAAAAAATGTATTCCTGATATTCACATTATTTTATTTGTACTTTATTATGGCTCTTTTTGAAAGTTCCAAAGGAAACTTTGTTCCGTTTTTTTTGGAAGAATTCAAGATAAGCAATGCCGAATTAAGCCTTGTGCTTTCGCTGAACACAGTGGGGTGCGTAATAGGAAGCTTCCTGGGAGGATATTTTTGCGAGAAATTCGGACATAAATTTGTTTACATATCAGGTTCGGTTTTATCAACCATTGGTGTATTAATCGCACCTTTCACTTCAAATATATTTATGCTTGGACTTTTTAATTTCATATTCGGAATCGGGCGTTCAGCCATATCCGTGGGAGTAGACTCCATGGTTCCTGTTTTGTCAATAGGATTTGAATCAATATTGATGAACATAACCCATTTTACATACGGTCTGGGCAGCTTTGCAGGACAAAATGCCTATGGCCACTTTCTTTCAGGAGGCGTGGAATGGAGGAGAATATATCTGTTCCTTGGGATATTCTATGTGGTATCGGTAATATTAAGCTTGATTGTAAAGACACCAAGTGTCAAAGTAATAAAAAGCGAAGATTCACCAATGAAAAACAACATGTTCAAGGAGCCGTTGATATACTTGTTCATGTTTGCAATAACATTCGGATTGATAACAGAAGCTGTTATAAATACATGGTTTATAAGCTACATAAGAAGCTCGTACAGTCTTGATCCAGCAACAGCAGCAAAGTACGCTTCAGTATTCTTTCTAATGTTTGCTATGGGAAGGCTTTTAGGCGGATTCATAGTAAACAAAATAGGAGATTCAAAGGGACTGCAGATATTTTTATTGGCAGGGGCCGTCTGCCTTTTGGCAGGACTTAAGTTTAAAAGGGAAGGAATTATGTTAATTGCCATGTCGGGATTTTTTATTTCAATAACATTCCCTACAATGATGGTCATAATTAATTCCGTATTCAAACAGAAGTCATCTCTAGCCATTGGTTATTCAGTGACATTGAGCAACATTTTATATGTTATCATATTTAACATGACAGGATATTTAAATGATTTACTTGGAACATATGCGGCATTTTACGTTGCACCTGTCTCTATGATAGGATGTTTGACAATGCTGATATTAATCAACAAAAAAGTTAAAAAGGAAAATATAGTATAGAAAATTGGAGGAAAAATGTCTTTAGAAAACCTTATAATTCCCGAAAACTACACCAGCAAACTTTCACTGCTGGAAACTCAAATTGCAATCAAAAAAATAAAAGATTATTTTGAAAGTGAACTTTCAAAAAACCTGTCACTCATAAGAGTGTCTGCACCACTTATGGTACGACCTGAATCAGGGCTTAACGATGATTTGAATGGCTTTGAAAGAGCAGTGCGTTTCGATATGCTTGATACAAAATATGATGTTGAAATAGTACAGTCTCTGGCAAAATGGAAAAGAAATGCATTGGGAAGCTACCGCTTTGACACATACACGGGGCTTTACACAGACATGAATGCCATCAGACGTGATGAGGATTTGGATAACATACATTCTATTTATGTTGACCAATGGGACTGGGAAAAAATAATAAAGAAAACAGACCGCAACAAGGACACACTTAAGTATGTTGTTACACAGATTTATAATGTTTTCAAATCTACAGAAAAATATCTTGAAAGTTTGTATCCATTTCTCAGGAATGAACTACCTTCAGAAATTCATTTTATAACTACACAGGAACTTCTTGACCTTTATCCGGACAAAACTCCTAAGGAAAGAGAATACCTGATTACAAAAGAAAAGAAGGCGGTATTTTTAATGGAAGTTGGAAAGAAACTGTCTGACGGAAAAATACACGACGGCCGTGCAGCCGACTATGACGACTGGTCATTAAACGGCGACATTTTGTTTTATTTTTCATCTCTCGACATTGCCCTTGAGCTTTCATCCATGGGTATAAGAGTTGACAAAGACGCCCTTCTTTCTCAGCTTGAAGAAAGAGACCAAATACACAAATCACAATTCCCGTTCCATCAGGATGTCATCAATGAAAGACTTCCTTTCACCATTGGCGGCGGTATCGGACAGTCAAGAATATGCATGTTCTTCCTTCAGAAAGCCCACATAGGTGAAGTTCAGTCATCTGTATGGCCTCAAAACATGATAGAGCTGTGCAAGAGAAATGAAATACACCTGCTGTAAAGAAATGAAGAATTAAGAGTGAAGAATTAAGAATTAAAGGTAAGGCATTGTGTTTATGCACAATGCCTTCAATCATTTTTAACTCTTAATTTTTAATTCTTAATTATCTACATGTGCAGCCTTCGTTTAATTTCGGCACGCAATTTTTGTTCCTCAAATATGAGTATTGTGGAAAGTGAAATTATGCTTGTTACTATGCACAGCAGCGAAGGAAACAAAGAATTTGTCAGCCCCATCAATATGAATATAACCGGAATTATGCCGAACAATCCATCAATTATTATGTAAAGGATGTAATCTTCAACGTGAAGATTTCTTACCTTTGAAATAATTGCCATTGATATTATGGCAAAGACACATGCAAGGGGAATAACATATGTTATGGACCATCCCCTCCATCCTGTTATCAAATCCCACAGAATTGATATGACTGAAATAATCATAACCTGGTACACAAGGTTCTTAGGAATGTTGTTTCTTTTGTTTATGGCCGTAATAAGGCTGGCCCAAACGGAGCCTAATCCTCCAAGCACGAAAAGTGACCATGCCCCTCTTTGAGGAAAAAGAATGTTCATGGCTACAGATACTGTGGCTATGACTATTGAAGCAAGCAGCATTATTTTAAAGAACAACCCGTGTTCTCTGTACACAAATGATATGGTTGGAAACACTTCATCAGTAGGGTCCCCTTTTATTGCTTCCTGGCAGAGAGGGCAATATTTTCGGTTTCCCACTACATTTACTTTGCAGTTATTACAATATTTCATGGCAGCACTTCCTATTCTTCATCAACTTTGTTGGATGCTATGTCAACAGATATTCCCATGTCAGAAAGAGTTTTAAAAAACCGCCTTTGAATTTCCGTGCTTACAAAAGCTGAAGTAAAGCTTATTCTTAGTATGTTTTCATAGGAGCATACACATGCCTGAAGCTTGTTTGTGCTTACAAAAATATCAAAGGATGAAATGTATGGCTTTATTTCATCGGGCATGTTAACTTTCCCCACATTTGACAATGTTGAAGTATAGCTTCTGTCAACAAAGCTGTTGGCAATTTTAAGAAAAAAGTCCTTCACAGACAAAGGGATGGCTCTCAATAGATAATTGTGTTCAAGCGAAGCCAAAGAGTTTATCCTTCTTCCCAGGTGCTCCGGAGTCAAGTTTTCCCTGAAGCTGTTTTTTAAAGCTTCTATGACTTCCTCTATTTCGTTGCTACCCTGGGAAAAATTATGATCAACATTTATTACCCCGAAGAAATTTCTCGCTGTCTGGGAATAATAATAATTTCTTAGGTTTACCGGTATGCTGAGAACAACAGGTCTTTTCTTGAGCCTTGCAGGAATTTCATCATTAATTGAAATCATCAATATTGCAGCCAAAAATATGGTTAGAGATGTGTTGTATTCCTTTACCTTTGCAAGTATCGAATCAACAGGAATCACTCCTTCTATTATTCTTATTCTGTATTCAGGCAGCTTCAAACCTCTTATTCTAAAAGCCTTCTGACTTTTTTTGCCCTTTGATGTGCTTGTCTTGGAATAATATTTTTGAAAGCTGTCGTCCATTTTCTGCGTTCTGGACGCATCGCTTAACAATACCGGAACATGTTCCTTAAAACGGCCTTCGTACTTTATGGTTATGTAATGAAAAACCAGAGTCTTGAAAAACTGCAACGCACCGGCACCGTCAGACAAGGCGTGGTAAACCTCAAAGCTTATGCGTTTTTTAAAGTACATAACTCTGAAAAGAAGCGTCTTGTTGTTTTTATCGTACAATGTTGAGCATGGAGGAAGATTTTCCTCAGTGACAACTGCCTTAAAGTGGCTTTTTTCAAAATAATACCAGAACAAGCCGCTCTTGATTATGGACTTGTAAAGAGGAAATGCTTCGATTGTAATGTCAAGGGCACTCTGAAGTGCATTTTTGTCAACATTCTCATACAGTTCGCATGCAAACCTGAACACCTTTGTATCGCTGTTTTTGCTGTTTGGTGGAAATATTTTTGCAGCATTGTCCAGCTTGCTCCATTCTGATACTTTTTTATTCTTCAACTAACTCACCTCGCTTAAAAAGCGGTTTATTATTTCATAGCAAAGCTTCACCTGCGGAAAGCTGGGAGGCAGAGCAAAGAATCCGTGTAGGGCATCCTTGATTCGAAATATTTCAACATTATTTCCGGCAGCCCGAAGCTTCCTTCCGTATTCCTCCCCTTCATCTCTGAGAGGGCAGAATTCAGCTGTTATTATAAGTGTATCAGGCTGATTCGACAAATCCTCTGCAAGGAGAGGCGCAAAATAAGGATTTGAATAATCGCTGTCATTTGATTTATATAATTCCATGTAATCACATACTCTTTTGGCTGTTAGAAGGTAATCTGTTCCATTTAAATGAACAGACTGAAATGGCGTTGTTTCGCTGTGATCATTGTAAGTGGAAGGATATATCAATATTTGTTTTTTTATGTTGAATTCCTTCCTTTCCCTGGCCATCAAGGACAATGCTGCAGCTAAATTGCCTCCTGCGCTGTCGCCTATTATGGTGACTTCTTTAAAATTGTTCTCTTCTTTGGTTATATAGGCTTTCGCTGCCTGATAACAGTCTTCCAGTCCAGCTGGAAAAGGATGTTCTGGAGCAAGCCTGTAATCCACTGAAACAACGTTGTGATTTGTTATTCTTGCCATGTTGGCGCACACTTTGCTGTAAGAATCTATGTTTCCCGTAACCCATCCTCCTCCATGGAAAAATAGAAGTATGGGATAGTCTCCTTCCTTTTCAGGAGAAAAAATTCTCACCGGAATGCTGTGATTTTCTGAATCAACCTCGCAGTCCCAGGTCTTGAAGAACGGTTTAAGGTAGTGCCTGTGAGTAATATTTACAAAGTTTCGCTGAAGCTCATAATTTTTTTTTACATCTATATCTTTGTAGGACAATGCCTTTAGGGCAGCTCTTACAACCTTATTTATTGCCATATTTACCTCATATTATTATTTTACATCATTATATATATAAAAATAATAAGTGTCTACATTTCTTTTAAAATTTGACAAAGTAGTCTCTATCCTATCTTCAGAAAATCATTTCCTTTTTTGGTTGACTTTTGTTCATAATATATTAAAATAATAAGTGAACAAAATATAATTTAGGAGGAAACTATGCAAAAATACGTATGCGACGCTTGTGGTTATGTTTATGATCCAGCCGAAGGAGATCCGGACAACGGAATCGCTCCTGGAACATCATTTGATGCTTTGCCGGATGATTGGGTTTGCCCATTGTGTGGTGTTGGCAAAGATATGTTTTCACCAGAATAAAATATTTGTTTATAAAGATGGCGTATGCCATCTTTATTAATGTGTTATGAAAGTTCCTTCTTCCAGCTCTTTAAAAGCTTGGTTAAGCTGTTCTCTTGTGTTCATGACAATTGGGCCTCCCCATGCCACAGGCTCCTTGAGAGGTTTTGCAGCATGCAGGAAAAATCTTATTTCACTGTCTGAAGTCTTTGCATTAAACTCATCGCCTTCGCCAAACAGCAGTGCTCTCTTGCTTTTTACAAGTTCGTCTGATGTACCAAAAAAACCTTCGCCTTCAACTATATAAACAAACAAAGTATTTTCCTTGTCAACATTCAGACTCCATGTTGTATTCGGCTTTAACGAAACGTCAAGATAAAGCATTTTTACATAATTGCCAAAAACAGTGCTTGTGTTTTCCTTATAGTCACCTGAAATAACCCTTATTTCTGCATTTCCCTCATGAACAACCGGCACCATGTCATTTGTAATGTCACAGTAAGCAGGTTCCACCATTTTATCCTTACCTGGAAGATTCAGCCATAGCTGAGTCCCTAGCATTCTGTCTGACGCCTGGGGCATTTCCTGATGCATTATTCCTCTGCCTGCAGTCATCCATTGACAGCATCCGTCCTTGATGCTCCCTTTGTTGCCCAGGCTGTCACCATGCTCTATGTCACCATTGATGAGATATGTTATGGTCTCAATTCCCCTGTGGGGATGCCATGGGAATCCTTTGATGTAATCCTCAGGATTTGTTGAATCAAATGCATCAAGCATTAAAAACGGATCAAAATCTTCTACATCTCTGTGACCTATTACCCTTACTAATCTTACTCCTGCACCGTCAACAGCTCTTGCTCCTTCAACGGTCTTTTTAATTTCTCTTATCATGTCTCCTCCAAATTCTTCATTTTTATAAATGATACCCAAATACCCTGCAGATAAACAAAAACAGCATGCTAATGCATGCTGCTAGATTGTTAAATTATCGTACCGCCGCCTATTACAATGTCGCCATCATAAAAAACAGCTGCCTGTCCGGGAGTTATTGCTCTTTGTTTGTCCTTGAACTCCACAAGAATTTTGTCATCATCAACAGGATGAAGAGTAGCCTCAGTTTCCTTCTGGCTGTACCTTGTTTTGACCAATGCCTTAATGGGTGCAGTGAGCTTTTCAAGTGCAATCATGTTAATGTCTGAAGCCGTCAACCTGTTTGAATACAAATCTTTTTCATCTCCAATGGTAACAGTGTTCATATTCTTGCTCTTGCTCACAACATATGCAGGCTTTCCGAATGCAACTCCAAGACCCTTTCTTTGTCCAACGGTGTAATGGATGATGCCCTGGTGCTGTCCTATGACATTACCTTTCGTGTCAACAAAATTTCCACGGGGAGATTCAACCCCCATTATATTTTCAAGGAATCCGGCATAATCCCCGTCCTTGACAAAGCATATGTCCTGGCTGTCAGGCTTCCTTGCATTTATGAGGTCTCTTTCTTCTGCAATTTTTCGAACATCCGTCTTGTACATTCCTCCAAGAGGCAGAAGTGTTCTGGATAAATCATGCTGAGAAAGAACGTAAAGAACATAGCTTTGGTCCTTTGAAGCGTCAACGGCTTTTTTAAGCAAATATCTTCCGCTTCCTTTGTCCAGTTCAATTTGTGCATAATGACCTGTTGCTATATAATCTTTTTCCATTAAAATTGCTCTTTGGATAAGTTTTGAAAACTTTATAAATCTATTGCAGTCTATGCACGGATTAGGCGTATTTCCCATTTCATAGCTGTGAGCAAACTTACTAATAACTTCTTCCTTGAATGTTTCACCGAAGTTGAACACAAAATGCTCTATACCAATCTTGTAGCACACCCGTCTTGCATCTTCCACATCCTCTAAGGAGCAGCAAGTTCTTGTTCTGCATGAAGTTTCTACATCTTCATTTGAAAAGAGTTTTAACGTAGCACCGCATATGTCGTAACCCTGGTCCCTCAAAAGTACTGCGGCAACTGAGCTGTCAACTCCGCCGCTCATGGCAACCATTACTTTTTTATTCATTAATATCTCCTATTCTAAAAAACAGGACATTTCTGTCCTGTCTAAAAGTTCTTTATTACATTATATAGCTGTAGCTTTTTAATGTCAATTGTTAATCTTCCTCTTTGTCTTCAGCTTTCTTCTTGTTGGTTTTTTCAACCAATGTGGAGAAAATTATTCCAACTTCAAACAAAATAAGCATTGGAGCTGCCAACAGCGTCTGTGTGATTACATCCGGTGGCGTTAATATTGCAGCTACTACAAATATAGCCAGAATGAAGTATTTTCTGTTTTGTTTCAGGAAATCAACTTTAATTATTCTGAATTTTGTCAATATGACCATTATTATTGGGAGCTCAAATATAAGACCGAACGACAATAAAGTTCTTATGACGAAACTCAGGTAATTTTCAAAACTTATCATTTCTTGAATTTCCTCAATCTGGAAACCCATGAAGAATTTGAGCATTATAGGCATAACGACCATGTAGGAAAAAACAATTCCGATTATAAAAAATATTCCGCCTACAAACAATGAAACGGCAATTGTTCTTTTTTCTGTTTTCTTAAGGCCCGGACTTATAAACAGCCACAACTGAAGAATCAGAAATGGTGCTGCTATAACAAATCCGCCTATTACAGCTATCTTCACATAGGACATTAGAAGTTCGGCAGGGGCTATAAAGACAAATTGTATTTCAGGGACTATTCCTATTATATCCTTGACTACAAACTCAGAAAAGTTATAGCATCCCAAAATAGCAACCAAAAGCACTATGCTTGAATAAACAAGCCTTTTTCTCAGTTCGGTCAGATGTCCGACCAGTGTTAAATTCTTTACATCTTCTACTTTTTCTTTTCTTCTTATCATAATTTACCTTCAAGTTAAGCTTGTATTTGCATAAAATATATTTTACCTTTATAGCTTATGTTTGTCAACAAAATATCATTTTTATTATCAGTATAATTCTTCCAGCGACTTAATTATGCAATACAAAACATGATTGACCGGTGTTGGAATGTTAAGTTTCTTTCCAAGTTCAACAACTGTTCCTGCAAAATAATCCACTTCAGTCTTACGTCCTGCTTCCACGTCCTGAAGCATGGATGTCCTTCCTGATGGAGAAAAATTGTCCATCAATGTTACAAAATCTTCTATGTCTTCTTCGCGAAGATCAATGTTTGAAGCTTTGGCTATTAAAAGAACCTCCATCATGGCTTCCCTGAAAAGGGTAAGGTTTGTACCTATTTTTGTCACTTTGCCGTAAGGGGCTCCAGTAACAGCTGTAACCTGATTTACTCCAACATTCAGCATGAACTTTTTCCATATCATCCTAATCATGTCCGGAAATACTATGTTTTTAATTCCGGATTCGTTGAAACATTCCTGCACTGTCTTGACTTCAGTAGATAGTACAGTGTTGTCGGCTTCACCGAAATGAATTTCACCGTCTTCTGTGTTTACAACACCATTTTCAACTCTTTCAGCATCGATTTTCATGGATAGTCCGTAAAGCACTTTGTTGTTTGGATAAGCCGTATGAATTCTCGTTCTTGCAGTAACGCCGTTTAAAAATGTTATTAAAATTGTGTTGTCATCAACAAAGCTTTTAACATCTTCTATGGCTCCTTCAAGCTGATAATTTTTAACGCAGAATATTATCAAATCAAATTTAACAACAGAATCTCCCCTTGACAGAACATTTGTGTGAAATGTTTTTCCGTTTAACGTAAATCCTTGTTTAAGCAGTTTTTCCTTTCGTGAAGCATCAGATATAACGGCAAAATTATTGCCAAAGTGATTGTTCAGTATATTGCCGTATACAGTTCCAACGGCTCCCATTCCTATTAAAGCAACATTATTAATCTTCATATTAAACTCCCTTTGCTGATATTTAATATATTATAATAAAATTAGCAACATATGGCAATCCTTTTAGACTAATTAAAAATTTAACTTTCTCTATAAATATTAAAGCAGCGTATCATTAGTCAAAGACTGAAAATACACTGCTTAAGGCATGTCATCATTTTTCTGTTATATTTTATTTTGTTCAAGCATTTCAAGCACGTAATTTGGAAGTGCAAATGCTCCTTTGTGAAGAGCGCTGTTGTAGTACTTTGTTTTTAAACCAAGTTTGTTCCATGCTTCTTCATCCATATGGCTTATGGGGTCGTACTTCTTTGAAGCAAACCCAAACAGCCAGTGGCCTGAACCATAAGTGGGAATATGTGCCTGGTATACTTTAGCCACAGGGAACACCTTCTTGATTTTTTCGTGAGCACGCTGCATTGCTGCCGCTTCCCTTGCATAGTACGGGCTTTCATGCTGATTCACAAGAATTCCGTCTTCCTTCAGTGCCTTGAAGCAATTTTCATAGAAATCAACTGTAAAAAGTTCCATTCCAGGGCCTACAGGATCTGTTGAATCCACAATTATCAAATCATATTCATTTTCCTTGGTCTTTACAAACTTCAAACCATCCTCGAAATATAAATTGACTTTTTCATCGCTCAATTTGCATGCTGTTTGTGGAATGTGTTCCACACAGACGTCAACAACCATTTTGTCGATTTCAACCATATCTATTCTTTCAACAGTATTGTAGCGTGTAAGTTCCCTTACGGTTCCTCCGTCCCCTGCTCCGATCACAAGAATTTTTTTAATCCCTGGATTAACGGACATGGGCACATGTGTTATCATTTCATGATATACGAACTCATCCTTTTCAGTGAGCATTATATATCCGTCTATAACCAGCACTTTTCCAAACTCGGGAGTCTGAAAAACATCAATCTTTTGAAATTCACTCTGCACACTTTCAAGCTGTTCGTCCACCCTGATGGTAAACCTCACATCCTTTGTGTGCTCTTCCGTAAACCATAATTCCATTTATTTATCCTCCTGAAAAATATTCATTCCGCTGAAAATCTCAATCATCTCTTTCCTCAAGCTGTCTGAAATTTCAAGCCTTTTCTTAGGAGCAAGTTCATTAACATCCTTATTAAAAAGATAGTTTTGCAAATCTATGTCCTTTATGAGCATCTTCGTATGAAACGTATTTGATTGAAACACATTTATGTCTATGGCATCATATTTGTTCAGAGTATCCTTGTCTATATAATCCTGAATGGATTTAATATCATGGTCTATGAAAAACTTTTTGCCTGAAATATCTCTTGTGAAACCTCTGACGCGGTAATCTATTGTGATTATATCAGAATCAAAACTGTCAATAAGATAATCCAATGCATTAAGAGGTGAAATCTGCCCGCATGTAGAAACATCTATGTCAACACGGAATGTTGATATGGCATTTTCAGGATGATGCTCCGGATAAGAATGTACAGTTACATGACTTTTGTCCAAATGGGCATGTATTGTTTCATGTTCCAACTTTTTCTTGCATCCAATTATTCCATGGTTGCATGATTCATCAATTTCTTCCGGGGTCAATGCACCTTCCGCAATCAGAATATTAACCGAAGCACCCTGAGGATCATAGTCCTGCTTGGAAATATTCAGAATGTGTGCTCCAATAACATCCGTTACATTGCACAATATTTTCGTAAGCCTTTCAGAATTATATTGTTCGTCAATATATTCTATATACTCCTTTTGTTCTCTCTCGCCTTTGGCATAGCAAACATCGTAAATGTTAAAGCTAAGAGATTTAGTAAGATTATTAAAGCCATACAATGCCAGCTTTTTTTCCAACCCTAACACCACTACCTTTCTTTTTTCAATTTACTTGTAAACATTCCAAAGAATCAATGACTCTTTAGAATTAATTACTACATTATAAACCATAGGTTTTAGTATAGCAATATTTTTGTTTATGTTAATTTAATCTGACTTACATTTTATATATCTTTTATTTGCAAAAAAAACGTCCGAAGACGTTTATATGATGTTTTTTCCAAATTCACTGCATCTTTCTAAGACATCAGCATCCGGGTACCAAAGTTCTTTTATTCCTTCAGAAACCACTTCAAGCTTTGCTTCCTTAAGTTCATCTTGTATGATTTTCAATGATTCGCCGCTCCAGCCGTAGGAGCCGAATGCTGCAGCCTTTTTCCCCGTAAACTTTAGGCCTTTTATCATCTCAAGAATACCTGCCGCTGCAAAAAGAATGCCATTGTTGATAGTGGAGGAACCCACCAGAATCATTTTCGATTTGAAAACTTCCGTTATTATGTCGTTTTTATCCCTCTTTGCACAGTTATACAATTTCACATCCACAGATGGATCCTTTGCCCTTATTCCTTCTGCAATAGCTTCTGCCATTTTGCGGGTAGCATTCCACATGGTATCATAAATTATTGTAACTTGATTTTCCTGGTATGAATCGGCCCATTTCATGTACTTTTCTACAATTTGCAGAGGATTGTCTCTCCATAT
The DNA here is from genome assembly GCA_002422545.1 of Firmicutes bacterium UBA6113. Taxonomy (GTDB): domain Bacteria; phylum Bacillota; class Clostridia; order Tissierellales; family Sedimentibacteraceae; genus Sedimentibacter. Next base: position 125,161 of record DIWF01000003.1, read on the forward strand.
TATCCCGTGGCTTGGGCAAATCATTTCTACGGGGATTTTCATATCAAGCACTTCATTAATTTTAGCCGTTACAAACTTGGAAAAAGGGGTGAGGATGTTTGCATAGTATTTTATGGCTTCATCATACAGTTCATCCTGATCCACAATGTCATTGTACATGAGCTCAGAAGCATAGTGCTGACCAAAGGCATCGTTGCTGAAAAGAATGTTTTCGCCGGACATGTACGTCATCATTGAATCAGGCCAATGAAGCATTCTTGCCTCTACAAACACAAGCTTGTTTTTTCCTATGTCAAGAGTGTCCCCAGTTTTGACTTCCACAAAATTGAAATCCTTATGGTGTAGCCCCTTGATTATTTTTGCTCCGTTTTTTGTGCAGTATATAGGAGTATGGGGTATTTCTTTCATGAGTTCAAGAAGAGCACCTGCATGGTCAACTTCTGAATGATTTATGATTATGTAATCAATTTTGTTCAAATCTATTTCTTTTTTAAGATTGCTTACAAATTCTTTAGCATATGGTTCCCATACTGTGTCTATAAGCACTGTTTTTTCGTCTCTTATTAAATATGAATTGTATGACGAGCCTTTGTGTGTTGAATATTCATCGCCGTGGAAGCGATTTAGTTCCCAGTCGATTTTTCCGACCCAGTTTACTGTATCAGTTATTTTAAACATATTTCCTCCTTGTAAGTATCCAGGGAAGAACCTCATAGATTCTCCCCTTAATTTTATCCTATTTCCTGAGCATATTTTGTGTTGTTTGGTTTAGGAGTTATTGTGACGAAAATGGATAAGTCTTCTTCAACTTTTGGTATTCCAAAGGGCTCTTTTCCTTTGGCAAGAACTGCAGAGCCTTTTTGAATTTTCTGAACTTCCTCTCCAACCTGCACTTCACCTTTGCCTTGAATAACAATGAATGTTACAGCTGAATTTTCATGCTGATGGGTGGGAAGTGACTGTCCGGGTTTGAAGTTAAGAACAAAGCTCAATACATCTTCATCCTCAAAGACTATTCTTTTCGTAAACTGATTGTCGTTAAAAATTATGCTACTTTCTGTATTTCTGTAATTCATGTAAGCCTCCAGATATTTTTTCTTATTATCTGCAATAAACATGAAATTATTTTTTAAGCCAGGTATTTCTTCTCCAAATTTTCTAACATATCCAGATAATATTTTTGTGTTCCCTGTTTTTCTGCTTCATTTTCAAATTCTTCAGACTTTTTGTTTATTTCTTCTAAAACATCCGCAGGAAGGTTCTTTTCCCCGAACTTGTATACCGCATCATTTTCTTTGTTTATGTGTCTTGTGAGAAGAGAAGCATATCCTATGGCGTTGCTTATTACATCCAGTTTACTTTCATCGTCTCCGTTTTTAACTCTGTGAAGGGCTTCTGTAAGATCATTCATGAAAAGTCTTCCGTAATCATGTTCAACCAGCATTCCGTGAGTGATGAGATTTTCACCCAGTTTTCCAAGTTTAAGCTGCATTTCCTTGAAAAGAAACTTTTCTTCCTTTCCATGGTGATGTGCATCTGCATATTTTCTTACGAAATCAATCATGTTGTTGAAATCGTCATAATTTATTTCACCACCATTTAAAATGTTCATGCATGCCTTGCGTACAACCTTGAGCATTCGAAGTATATTGTCATGTTCCTTAACCATCAATTCAACACTGTTCATCTTTACCTCCTGGAAATTTTACTTGTTGTTTCATCTATTTTTTCATAACTTAAATTTGCTTTTTCAATGAGTCCTTTTATGAATTCGTCTCTCAATGAATAATATACAGCACTGTCTCCTTTGGCAGCTTCCCAGAATCTGCTGTGCACGCATTCATATCTTTTCCATATTGCTTCATTTTCATCCTTTGATACTAAGCCGAGGGCGTGGTCGCATGGCATTCCGTCAAGAAGCGTGTCGTTTATTGATTTAAATGCTTCTTCAACAGATGAATTTTCATTTAATGTTGAAGCCGCAACTCCGTTTTTGTAGAAAATTTCCTTCAGAGTTTCAATTGAAGCTGAATCCTTATTTATTATCTCAGTTACTGAAATAGCCAGTTTGTTTTCAACTTTTATGATTTGTTCCTGAAGCCAGCCGTGAATGTTTGATGTGTCTATAACCTGATCAAGTTCTTTTAAATCTCCGTCTCCATACTCATTGTAGAGGTCTTCTCTAAGATTTACGCCCTTACTTTCTGAGAAATTCAGTATTTCTTCAACTATATTGTTTTGAATTTTAATTTTATTGTACAGCCAAAAATGTATTGGCCCTAAAAATGCGCTCATATTTCCTCCGATATTCTGTATTTATAATAATGAGCATGAATTAATTCATGCTCATCTCTTTTATTATTCTGCTGATTTAAGGTAATTATTCAGCTGACTAATCAAATCATCAGCATTGAAACCGTGAACCATTGCTGCTTCTTCAATTGTTTCCATCTGTGAAGAAGGGCAGCCCAGGCAATGCATGCCAGCGTTCATCAATATTTCTGCAAGTCCTCTGTCCATCTGCAGAACTTCACCTATATACATTCCTTTTGTAACTTCTTTCATATGATATCTCCTTTGTTGGCAATTAATCATAATTTGCCCATTTGACTATTAATTATTAATTCTACACTCTTAATTTTTAATTTTAATTGAATTATCCTAAAAATATTTTTAAGTCGTCTTCAACAGTTCCTATTCCAGCTATTCCAAATGTATCAACCAATACTTTTGCCACGTTTGGTGAAAGGAATGCAGGAAGTGTAGGTCCTAAATGAATATTCTTAACTCCCAGGTACAGCAGTGAAAGAAGAACTATAACTGCTTTTTGCTCATACCATGCAATGTTGTAAGCTATAGGAAGTTCATTGACATCGTCAAGTCCAAACACTTCTTTAAGTTTAAGTGCGATTAATGCCAATGAATATGAGTCATTGCACTGTCCTGCATCAAGAACTCTTGGAATTCCGCCGATATCTCCTAAGTCCAGTTTGTTGTATTTGTATTTTGCGCAGCCTGCTGTCAATATTACAGCATCCTTTGGAAGTGCCTGTGCAAATTCAGTGTAGTAATTTCTTGATTTTGCTCTTCCGTCGCATCCTGCCATAACGAAGAACTTCTTGATTGCTCCTGATTTAACTGCATCAATAACCTTGTCAGCCAGTGCAAATACCTGTTCGTGAGCAAATCCTCCGATTATTTCACCAGTTTCAATTTCTGTAGGAGCAGGGCATTTCTTTGCAAGTTCGATGATTTCTGAGAAATTCTTCTTGTCTCCTGAGAAACCTTCAATGTGTCTGCATCCTGGATATCCTGCAGCTCCCGTTGTGAACAGTCTGTCCTTGTAGCTGTCTTTAGGCGGAACGATGCAGTTTGTTGTCATAAGAATTGGTCCGTTGAATGACTCGAATTCTTCTTTTTGTTTCCACCATGCATTTCCGTAGTTTCCTACTAAGTGTTTGTATTTTTTCAAATGCGGATAGTAGTGAGCTGGAAGCATTTCTGAATGTGTGTAAACATCAACTCCGGTGCCTTCAGTCTGAATTAAAAGTGCTTCAAGGTCTTTAAGGTCATGGCCTGAAACAAGGATTCCGGGGTTTGTTCCAACACCGATGTTTACCTTTGTAATTTCAGGATTTCCGTATGTGCTTGTGTTCGCCTTGTCCAAAAGTGCCATTCCATTAACGCCGAATTTTCCTGTTTCCATTGTCAGGGCAACCAGTTCATCAGCTGTTAATGTATCATCAAGAAGTTTAGCCAGAGTTTCCTGCATAAATGCATTTACTGAAACATCATTGAATCCTAAAGCATTTGCATGCTTAACATATGCTGACATACCTTTTAATCCGTAAGTGATGAGTTCTCTTAAGCTTCTCACATCTTCATTTTCAGTTGCAAGCACACCAACAGTCATTGCTTTTTTGTCAGATTCATTTTCATCTTCTGATGTCCAAAGTGCAGCTTCGCTTAAGTTTTCTTTGTTTGTTAATTTATTTAATAAGTCATTTTTAACTTTTAATGTCATTTTTACTCTGTCATAAAATACATCATCATCAAAGTTTGCATTTGTGATTGTTGTAAACAAGTTCAGTGTAATAAGGAAATCTACGTCTGATTCTATTTCTTTTCCTTCTTTTCTCAGTCTTGTGGTTACTTCAGACAATCCTTTTGATGTATATATAAGTAGGTCTTGCATTCTTGCAGTTTCAGGTTTCTTTCCGCATACCCCGACTTTTGTGCAGCCTGTGCATCCGGCAGTTTCTTGACATTGATAACAAAACATTGCATTTTCCATTTTTTAATTCCTCCAGATTTTTTTTTTCGTTTGTAGGTACATCATAAAATAAAGACGACACTTTTTCTGTAACATATGTTACCAATATTATTTTTTTCCTTTGTTTTGATAATTTTATACCCTCGTTTGTATAAGTTAATCTTATGTAAAATTTAATAAATCCATTCAAGCTTGACACCTGTAAAATTTTAATGTATGTTTTATTTACAAATAAATATATTGGAGGTATTTATGGAATTCAAACATGAAAAGAGCAGAATATTCCTTAACAACGAAAAAGGAAAGACTATTGCGGAAGTAACTTTTCCGGAAGCTTCTGATAACAGAGTAGACATAAACCATACATTCGTGGATGGCTCTTTGAGAGGACAGGGTGTAGCAGACAAACTTCTTACAGAACTGGCTCAGGAGCTTAGAAGCAAAAATAAAAAAGCAGTTGCAACCTGCTCTTACGCTGTGGGCTGGTTTGAAAAACATCCTGAATATGAAGATTTAGTAAAATAAGTCAAGATTAATATTTTTGATTAAAAAGGCTTTGTGCATTGCACAAAGCCTTTGTTAATTTAGGTTCTAATTTTAAATTATTAACTCTTAATTCTTAATTTCCTACAGGCATCCCTGTGAGAAATCAGGGTGGCACACAATTTCAACTTCTTCGCCGGATATGAGTCTTGCAACGTGTTGATCGATTTCTTCTGGAGTTATGTTTGGAGCAAATCTTGCAACAACTTCTCCGTCCTTGTCAATTAAAAATTTTGTGAAATTCCATCTAATATCATCCTCTGCAATGCCCGGTGTGTACTGTGCAACCTTTTCATAAAAGTCCAAAGTTTCCTTGTTTCTATATTCAACAGCTGTAGTCTTCAAATATTTGTACAACGGTTCCTGATTCTCGCCGTTAACTTCTATTTTCGAAAACTGTTTGAAATCAACTCCAAAGTTCAATCTGCAAAAACCTACGATTTCTTCATTTGTTCCCGGTGCCTGCCCTAAAAATTGATTGCTTGGAAAGTCCAGAATTTCAAAACCGTCATTTTTGTATTTTCCATACAGCTTTTCTAGTCCGTCATATTGCTTTGTAAAACCGCATCCTGTTGCGCCGTTTACAACAAGCAACACTTTTCCTTCATATTCTGATAAAGATACTTCTTTATCTTCTGCATCTTTCACTTTAAAATCATATATTTTCATTTATTCCTCCTAAAAATTAAATACATTTATTATAATTCTTATATACCCGATTTCCGGAGACTTAAGCACCAAATTTTATTTTATGTTTCGACCTCTTCAACATCGTTGTAACAGTGCGAAATTTCTGTTATACTGAATCTATAGGGAAAACATTTGATTTGCAGATTTTTCTGAGCGAATTTATTATAAATGCAAACAAAATTTTGTACTAGGAGACGATATTTTGAAAACAATTTTGAAAAACGGAAAATTTTATGTTGAAAAAAATATCTTTAAAGAAGCAGTACTAATTGAAGACGACATCATCAAACAAGTAGGCTCAAATGAAGAAATACTTAAAAACAGTGCAGACAAAATAGTAGATCTTGATGATAAGACTGTACTTCCTGGTCTAAACGACAGTCACATGCACATTTCCCTTGTTGGAGATGCCATGACTTCATGCAATTTGACATCTGCAAAATCTATTGATGATATAATTGAAACAGGCAAAAACTTCATCAGTACAAATCCGGGTCTCAAGGCAGTCAAGGGAAGAGGATGGAACCAGGATAATTTTGCAGAAGGAGAAAAACGAAACTTAAACCGCCTTGACCTTGACAAAATTTCAGCGGACATTCCGGTTGTTTTTGAAAGAGTTTGCGGCCACATAGTATCAGGCAACACAAAAGCATTGGAAGTTCTAGGAGTCGATGAAAACACAAGGGTTGACGGAGGTGTCATTGAACTTGGACCTGACGGCAACCCAAACGGAGTGTTCAATGAAAATGCAATACGCCTCATCAGGGAAGCCATTCCTCAGAAAGAAAATCAAGACATAGAAAATGAATTTTTAAAGGCTGCACTTTATGCGGTAAGCATGGGGCTAACATCCATTCAATCCTGTGACATAATGGAATCAGACTTTCAAAATATGTTTGACTTAATCAACAGCATATATAAAAATGGAAAAACTAAACTTAGATACAGTCATCAGTTTAATTTTCAGAAAATTGAGGATTTTGAAAAATATCTGGATACTGAATTTAAAGCAGGCGTATATGACGAAAAATACCTGTCCAGAGGTGCCTTGAAGCTTTTCAAGGATGGTTCCTTAGGCGGACGAACAGCATTAATGTTAAGTCCATATCATGATTCTCCTGCCACTAAGGGAGTTGCAGCTTTAAGCGATGAACAGCTTCAAAGTTTGTGCGACCTGGCTGCAAAAAACAACATAAAGGTAGTAACTCACGCCATAGGAGACGGTGCAGTTGAAAGCGTCATAAACGCTTATGAAAAAACAATGAAAGGCTTGAATAACCCACTTCGCCACGGCATTGTACACTGCCAGATAACAAGCATGGAACAGCTGGAAAGAATTTCAAATCTGAGCATTCCTGTAATGTACCAGCCCATATTTTTGGATTATGACTTAAAAATCGTTGAATCCCGAGTTGGGAAAGAATTAGCTTCCACATCATATGCCTTTAACACCCTTAAAAATCTTGGAGCAGTTATAAGCTTTGGAACTGATTCGCCTGTTGAAGACTTAAATCCATTCAACAACATCTACTGTGCAGTAACAAGACAAGGAATGGACTTAAAACCTGAGGGAGGATTTAATCCGGTTGAAAAAATGACTGTTGAAAATTGTGTTGATGCATATACTATTGGCAGTGCATTCAATGAGTTCAAGGAAGACACAAAAGGAAGGATCAAGGAAGGCTTTCTTGCCGATCTGGTTGTATTAGACAGAGACATTTTCACTGTAGAACACAATGAAATAAAAGATATAAGAGCAGAAAAAACAATGATAGGCGGAGAATTTGTATTCGAAAGAAACTAATAAGCATAAAAATAAAGCATCCCTGATGCTTTATTTTTATGTCCATGTTAGATTTTCAAGCTTCATATGGTTTTTGTACCACTGGTCATTTTTTAGAAGCATTTCAGGCGTTCCAATATTTTTCACCCTTCCTGCTTCAAGTATTACAATTTTGTCAGATGCAGCCATTGACGACAGACGATGGGATATTGTGAGTATTGTTCTGTTTTCCCCTGCTTTTTCAAGAACAGAAACTATTTTTTCTTCAGTCACCTGATCAAGATTTGCCGTAATTTCATCAAGTATCAATATGGGAGGATTGTTTACCAGTGCTCTTGCAATAGACAAAAGCTGTCTTTGTCCCTGGGAAAAAATATTGTCATTTTGAACAATTGTGCTGCAACCCTGTTCGAATCCCTCCACATATTCCAGAAGGCCGACCATGTTCAAGGCATTTTTAATCTGATCCATGGTAATGTCACAATCTCCAAGACTTACCTGATCTGCAACAGTGCCCTTTATCATATGGAAGTTCTGCTCAACATAACCAAATATTTTCCTCTTATCCTTGTTTGGTATTTGAAACACATCTGTTCCATTAATTGTGATACTTCCTTCAGTAGGTTTCAACAGCCCAACAACAAGCTTAAAAAGAGTGGATTTTCCAACCCCGGTTCTTCCAGTGAATGTCACCTTTTCACAGGGATTAACTTGAACATTGATGTCTTTCAGAACTTTTTTTCCTTTTTCATATGCAAATGATACATTGTTGAATCTTATGTCAACGCTGTTTATATCTAAATTAAATACATCTATGTTTTCTTTTATGTCTTCATCTTCACCTAAAAATTCATCCACCCTTTTAACACCGGACAATGATTTTTGTATGCTTTGAAGCTCCATTCCCAGATTTTCCACAGGTGTGAACAAGCTGGATATTAAATCTATGCTTGCAGCTGCCATACCTACGGAAATGCCAAGATAATCAAGTTCCTTAGAAGACATAACTGCAACAAAAGCAATTACTGCAGCACGGATTATCCTTATTATGGGAGAAAATATCGAATCATAAAAGTTTACCTTTTCCAGAGTTTCATAATTGTTTTCAAGTATTATGCCATACTTGCCTTCCATGTAACTTTCTTTGGAAAATGACTTTATCATGAAGATGTTTTTGAAGCTTTCAGCAATATGGTTGTTTACTTCCCCCACCTGCTTCCTGTTTTCAATTTGCGCCCCAAGCATTTTCTTTTGAAAAAATCTTGTTATAAAATAAATTGCCGGCAACAGCACAAGGGCTATAATTCCAAGACCTCTGCTTAAATAGAAAACAGAAATCAGCACTCCGATTATTTTAAACAAATCTATAGCCATCCCTGCTATTCCTGAAGTAAACATTGAACTTACAGCATCCACGTCATTTATTAGTCTCGAAGCTATTTGCCCCGATTCATTCCTTGAAAAATAAGAGGCGCTTATTTTTTCAAGTTTTTCCATCATCAATAGACGAATGTCCTTAGTTATATTTTGACCCAACACTGTAAGAACTGCTTCCTTTAAAAAATTAACAATTCCTGATGCAAAAATAACCATTATGTAAATAACTGCCGTAAAAATAAGTTTGTCCTCAGTTTTCAGCGTAAAATTGTAATCTATCAATTGTTTCATTATCAAAGGAGGAACAATGTTTGAAATTGTTGCGGCAGCCACAAGAACCAACAGAAGCGCAATTAATCCCTTGTTGTTCTTCACAGTGTTAATAACTGAATTTTTCATATTATATTTTTTCATTGTCATCACCTGCAGCACTTTGCAAATTGTATATTTCCCTGTATATAGGATTGTTCTTCATCATATGCTCATGGGTTGAAAATTCAAAAGTCTTGTCTTTGTTCATGAACAGCACTTTACTAGCTTTTTCAAATATAGCAATCCTGTGAGAAATTAAAATAATGAGACTGTCTTGATATTTTGCTTTAATGTTTTCAATTATTTTTTCTTCTGTCTTCATGTCAACAGCGGAAAAAGGGTCATCCAGTATGATAATTTTATTTTTGTTTATAAGAGTTCTTGCCAATGCTATTCTTCCCTGCTGACCTCCGCTTAATCTTACTCCTCCGTTGCCCACCCTGGTATTTTGTCCCTCTGACATTTCAGTCAAATCCTGGTCAAAGCACACATCTTTTAAAACTTCATCAATTTCCTTGTTGCTTCCAAGAGTTATGTTGTTGTATATGGTGTCAGACAAAAGCTGAGGCTTGTGGCTCAAATAAGAAATCATTTCACTTCTCTCTTGTCCGGAAAAGTCCTTTAATTCTCTTCCATTTATCTTGATGCTTCCTCCATATGGATAAAGGCCTAGAAATGCTACACCCAGAGTAGATTTTCCGCATGCAACAGGTCCGGTTATGCCTATGAGTTCTCCTTGTCTTCCTTCAAATGTAATGTTTTCTATTATGTTGTCTTCTGTTCCCGGATATCTAAAAAATAAGTTGGCAACAGTTAGTCTTATATTTTCTTCCATTGTGAACAATTTCTTTTCATCTTGTTTATATTCTGTCAGATAATCTTTTATTCTGTTCCATGAAGGCCGTGATTTTTGAACTGTATTGAAAAGTTTTGCTGCCTTGCTCGCTTTTATAGCCAAATCCCCAAACATTGCAGCATATGCAGTAAAAGTTCCTATTGTCCAGATACCTCTTATAACCATATTTCCACCCATGTAGATTACAATAATAATTCCTGACATAGCAATGGCATTATAAATTGGATGCATGGAATTTTCAAGCAGATTAGCTTTAACAGTCTTGTTCTTAAGGTCATTTATTTCTTTTTCATAATTTCTTCTGTTTGTTGCTTCCATGCCGCTTATCCTGAAAAGCATTGCATTTTCAATAGTGCTGTAAGTAACTTCAGCAACCTCACTGCTTTTTGCCCTATATTCCATAGAATACTTATATATTTTGACTTTTAGTTTTTCGGCAAGAAGCATTGCTGCAGGTATAAATACAATTGATAACAGTGTTAATTTTACATCATAAAAAATCATAGAAACAAAATATGCTGCCATCATTACACCGGTGTCAAAAACCTCGGTTGTAAACTTACGCATTCCTTCCACACAAAATTCTACGTCGGAAACAGCTCTTGTCATAAGGTTTCCTGCATTTTCTTCGTCCAATTTTTCAGCAGTTTCATGCATTATGTTATTATAAATCATAAAGCGCATTACAGCACTGGTGCGGTTGGCAAAACGCCTAATGTAAAACCGCTTGAAATATCTGAAAATCTGTATGGCTGCAATTATTAATATAAATCTAATAGCTGAAAAAGTTACTTGTTCCAATGTTCCGTCTGCAATGGAATCTATAAGTTTACCCTGATATACAGGCCCTAAAACCATTGAGACATTGTAGGCAAGTCCAAAAATTATGATGCACATAACCGCAAATTTTTCTTTCTTCCAATAATTAATCAGCTTGTTTGGTTCTTTCATTGGTTCAATTTTAATTTTACTCATAATATGCCCTCTCGTATGTATAAATGAATAATATCACAGTGAAATGTTTATTACAACTTATATCACATATGAAATATTATTATGAAAGTCTCATGATTTGTACAAAATATTAGTCAACTAACTAAATTATTCGTCTATACAAATACATAAAACGCTCAAGCAAAACAACATATGTTTATAAAAACTATGAGATGTTGAAAAATATGGAATTTGAAAACCATTTCGCAATTCGATTTGTAAGAGGCAAATGTTATTTAATTAACTATCTGTTAAATAAATGTAAAATATAATATTTTCTTATCGAAAAATTATGATTCTCAACTATATGAAAGATAAAAATCCACACACTACTTAATTATTATGAAGTTTTTTTCATTATATTATAATTGAACACTGCTGTATTATGTGCTATAATTTAAAAGCAAACGTTATTAATGTTTGTTTTCTAAAAACATACGGGAGGAACTAAGATGCAGTTACACCTTTGATAATAGACAAAATTATGCGGGAACCGCCTGTCTGACTTATAATTCACTCTACCATAATTCTCACCTTTACTTTTCCTGTATTACCACTTCTATTAATGTTCTTTGTTCTGCGCTATGGAATAACTACCCAAAGCTGTTGCCGCAGCTTGCAGCAAATGTTAGAACATACTTTACGGCAAAAACAATTCATTATATAATGAAGCTTTGCTTTTTGGCAACCGGCATAATTTATGATTTTGCAATATTTAAATTGACTCTCGTTATATTTTGCATTTATAGCAAAGCATTGCCCTTTGCGGGAAAACATTTGTTTTTCAGTCTTTATTAAAATTTTGTTTTTTTTAATTATTATTGGTAAAAATATTAACACAAATTAAATTTGGAGGTATTTATGGAAACAATAATGAACATTAACAATGCCATCAACGGTATTGTGTGGGGACCACCTATTCTTATTTTAATTGTTGGAGCAGGACTCTTCCTGTCAGCAAAAACCGGCTTCTTTTCAATATTTAAACTTGGTTATATCCTTAAAAACACACTGTTAAAAATGTTCTCTAAAGAAAACAAAGGTGAAGGAGAAGTAACAGCTTTCCAGGCAGTTGCTACAGCTTTGGCTGCTACAGTTGGAACAGGGAACATAGCCGGCGTAGCAACAGCTATTGCAGCAGGTGGACCAGGTGCAGTATTCTGGATGTGGTTGGCAGCAATCTTAGGTATGACTACAAAGTTTGCTGAGGTTGTACTGGCAGTTAACTTCAGAGAAAAAACTGAAGACGGCCGTTTTGTCGGTGGACCTATGTACTACATCACAAACGGACTTGGATGGAAATGGCTTGCAGTGTTGTTTGCATTATTCGGAGCATTTGCAGCATTCGGTATAGGCAACATGGTTCAATCTAACTCAGTAGCAGCTGCCCTACAGTCTTCATTCAATCTTAATCCTTGGGTAACAGGTATAGTATTGGCAGTTGTAACAGCACTGGTTATTATAGGTGGAATTAAAAGAATAGGTGCTTTTACTGAAAAATTAGTTCCTTTCATGGCTGCTATTTACATTCTCGGCGGATTGGTTATTATATTTATTAATGCAGCTAAAATTCCAGCAGCATTTGCTTTGATATTTTCTAGCGCATTCACAGGAAAAGCTGCTGTAGGCGGATTTGCTGGAGCTACAATTGCTCAAGCAATTAGATTCGGTATTGCTCGTGGAGTATTTACAAATGAAGCAGGCTTAGGTAGTGCACCTATAGCTCACGCTGCTGCTACAACAGATCATCCTGTACGTCAAGGTTTATGGGGAGTATTTGAAGTATTTGCAGACACATTAGTAATATGCTCAATTACAGCACTTGCTATAGTTACTTCAGGTGTTTGGGAATCAGGTGCTACAGGTGCTGCTCTTACTACAGCAGCGTTTGAACAGGCAATTCCAGGCGGCGGATACATTGTTTCAATAGGCATCGTATTGTTTGCTTTTTCAACTATCGTTGGTTGGGAATATTACGGAGAAAGATGTGCTGAATACTTGTTTGGACCAAAAGCAAACATGATATACAGAATCTTATGGATTCCATTTGTATTGGTAGGAGCTATAGGCGGACTTGAATTTGTATGGTCTTTGGCTGATACATTAAATGGTTTGATGGCAATTCCAAACTTAATAGGTGTTCTTGCATTAAGCGGCACTGTATTCAAGCTTACAAAGGAATTCTTTGCTAAAGAAAAAGTAAGCAAATAGTACACATAAAAAATGCTAATCCGTAAGGATTAGCATTTTTATTTGAGTTAATCAATAACTGTAATTTCGATTACACCGTTGTATTCTTTGTCAGCTTTGTTTTCGTCAACTGCTGTGAAGTTTATTTCTATCAACTCATCATCATTGTCAGAATCATCAATCGGAACGTATTTCAATCCAATGATATCATCAATGTCATATTCTTCATCAGCATCAACATCTTCATATCCGTCGCTGTCGCCACTTATATCAATCATCAGTTCGCCTTGAGCCGGAAGTTCAAAAGTAACATAATCAACTGCATCAAACACTGCCTGTGTAAATATTTTGCCGCTTTCTGTCAAATCATCAAGTTCGTCTACAAAGTCAATAGTCAAATCGTCTTCTTCATCAACCGAAAGTTCCAATGTCTTAATTTCCTGAACCTCTTTTACTGTGATCCTAATCATTCCTGAATAAGAATCATCTCCATCCTTTGCAGTGTATTCTATGTCAACTATGCCGCTGAAATCCTGTGCAGGAACAAATACTATCTGGTCAAATTCGCTGTCATCGTAGGAATGACTTCCACTAACTTTTACGTCGTTTGTATCTAAAAGGTCTCCGTCATCGTTATAGTCAAAGTATAAAGTTCCTTTTGTGTCATTAGGCTGAACAAATTTCACTTCATCCATGTTGCTGTCCAGGTCGTCTTCAAATTCTTTTACAGTGTTTTCATTAGTTGTATATTTGATTAAAGCAAGATCTTCATCTTCATCATCAACAACTGTTATTATAATCTTGCCTGAATAATAGTCACCTTCATCATCATATGCATAGTAGCTAATATTTACTGTACCGCTGAAATCATATTTAGGAACAAATGTGATTTTTTCAAGTAAATCTTTGTCAGTATCATCTAAATAGTATTTTGTATTTTCTGTAACCAAATCATTCTCGCTGCTCTTGGCAACATATTCATAATAAAGTGTGCCGTTTTTTACAGGATAATCAAATTTTACATATTCTATGTCTGAATCAAAATCTTTAAGAATATCTTCGATTGAATCATTAAAGTTATTATCTGCTGATGTAAACGCAAGAACTTCATCTTCATTTATTTCAAATTTAATATCGTCGATTTCATCATCTTCATTATCTTCATCATCTTCATCGTCTTCATAGTCATTCTCGCCTGTTATCATGTAATGAAGCATCAATGCGATATCTTTTCTTTTTGCAAATTTACCTAGTTCGTCTTCTTCAAACAACTCATCTAGATCTACATCTTCAATATCAAGATTTTTGTCACCTACTAAATCTCCAGCTCTTTCAATCAGCCATATTGCTTCCTGAACAGTTACAGGTTTGTTAGGATTGAAATACTTGCCATCTCCCTTTGCAATGCCAAGCCTTTTAGCAGCTTTAACAGGTCCGTAAAAATATTCATCTTCGGTAATATCAGCAAAGTTTTCAACTAAATCTTCGTTGCTGATTTCAATATTAAAGGCTCTTACAATCATGACGATAACATCCCCGCGTTTTACGTTGCCTTCTAAACCGTAATCACCATGCCCATATCCTCTAATTATTTGCTTTTCTATCAGGGATTCAACAGCAATTTTATAGCTTTTTTCATTCTTGACTTTTTTATTCCCCGGTGAAACTGCAAATGCGGCTGTCGTAAATATCATGCTTAACACAACCACCAATGCTAATACTCTTAGCATACTTTTGTTTTTCATTTTTTTCCCTCCATTTTACACAATATATTTTAATTATATTTCTGTATTAAGGTTGTAACACAGATACATAATAATTTTCGTACTATTAGTAAGTTTTTTGGGGGTAACAAACAAATATTAGAATTCAATGGAATCATTGTTCATATCAACCAGAAATCTCTTTACTTTTCCGTCGAATCTGTTTATTACCAAATTTTCTATTTCATCCATTGCCTTATTTAATGTTGAATCTTGGTTGTATTCAAACCCCACCAACTGAAAAAATACATTGCTGCTTTCATTGGTAAGTTTGCCCAGCTCGCTTTGTCTCCATACCCACTTTAACGTCTGAACAACATTGCCGCTGGTAAAAACAAGCTCTCCTTCAGGAACATCCTCATATTCTTCAGCACCGAAAGGAAGAAAAATGTCACCTTTTCTGCTGAATCTTACTTCTAGGTCCTGGTGCATGTCCCTTAGGTCGTGTCCTCCCAATGAAATTCCGTTTTCTATGGAAACGGCGTTGCATAGATCAACCAACGCATTAATGACAGGAAGATGAGCTCCCTTGATTATTCTTTTAAACATTGCTTCTACAGAAGGAGGATATTTGTTGGGATTTATTCCTGATTTTATCATCACATCTCTGTACAGCTCAACATTGTGAAGGCTTCTAAGGTTTTCAGGCTTTATTTCTTCTCTCATTTTATTTTCTGCATGTCTTAATCTTTCTTCGTCTGAAACAGTTGTTTCTGAATTTTTTATGTTTTCTCCGATTAAAATTCCAAACTTAATGTCTTTGTTCAGTTCAAATACTGATTTGTCAATGGTGTATTTCATATATCTCTCCTATGTAAAGTATTAAGCAAATGTTTCCAGCATGCTGATAACATTATAATACTTTTTAAGCATTACACAACCCAGTTTTTAAATTTTAATTTAATATTTAAAAAAATTCGTTAATTGAAAGGATATATTTTATAGTTTTGAAAATAATATTGTAGGAGGTGTTTATATGAATTTTTCTACAAAAGAAAGATATTTGCTTGAAGACCAGAAAAACCATGAAAAACTTTGTATTCAGAAGTATGCTAATTATGCTAATTTAGCATCAGACCCTAATCTTAAAAACATTTTTAAGCAAAATGGTCAAATTGAACAAGAACATTACAATACAATTGACCAGCTTCTTAAAGGACAGATGCCTGCTATGGGACAGCAAAGCGGCGGTCAGCAGCAGTCCGGTGGGATGCAGTCTAAAGGTATGCAGTCTCAAGGACAACAAAACAGCACACAGCAGAATATGATTTTCCAGAACGTTAATCAGTCCGGTTCCCAGAGCAGCGGAAATATGAATACAAACGACAGAGATCTTTGCACAGATATGCTCATGACTGAAAAATATGTTTCAGGAGCGTACAACACTGCAATATTTGAATTCAGAGACACTCAGGTAAGAAACATTCTTAACCACATTCAAAAAGAAGAACAACAGCACGGAGAATCAATTTTCAAATATATGGAAAGCAACGGTATGTACAACGTGCAATAAAAAAGTGGCATTGCCACTTTTTTATTGCAGTATTATTTATATGAAATCAATAAAATAAAATATATCAATAAATTTTTAAAAATGTCTGTTGTCATGTGACTATGATTTTATATTAACGAATAATAATCTATAATATTCCTCTTAAACCAGTTATTAATATTTCAAATTGAGGGTTAATTATAAAATAAAGTAATACAAAAATGACTTTGTTATTATTTTAATTATTCTTGACAAATGTTGAAAACTCAATATTTTGTTCATATTTCAATATTATTGAACGCGTTCATCCAAAAATATGTCTTGTGCTTTCATATATTCGATGCTAAACTATTAATGAGGACAAACTTTGTCTTACATATTATAATTATATCGGGAGAAATAATATGACAGAAAACAAACAAATTTCAAGGAAGGATTTTCTTAAGGGAATGGGCCTTACTGTAGCAGGCGTTGCAGTAACAGGATCTCTAACCGGAGTTTTAACAGGATGTTCAACTAAGGAAGCCGAAGCGCCAGCACCAGCAGCTGTTGCAGCGGCAGTAGATACATCACAGGCTCCAGCATGGCCATTTAAATATGAGAAAATCGACGTAGCAGTTGCACAAGAAAAAGCTTATGCAGGCTATAAAGAAAAAGGTGGCTGAGGCAGCGGCGTAGCCGAAGGGTTCTTCGGTACATTAGCTGAACAAGTTGGATATCCATTCAATCAATACCCAGCACAAATGTTTACAAACTACGGAGCAGGCTTCACTCAGGCATCTTTATGCGGTTCACTGGGATGCGCTGCAGCATGTATTGGTTCAGTATGTGATGCAGATACAGCAAAAGCAGTATTAGGAGAATTGGAAAACTGGTACAAAGAAGCAGAACTTCCAATGTATCAACCAGAAAATCTAAACTTACCAACAACTGTAGCTGGTTCAATATTGTGTGCAGACTCTGTAGGAAACTTTATGGCAAAATCCGGATTTGCAATGGGTGATCCTGAAAGAAAAGCTCGTTGTGCTGGAGTTGCAGCAGACGTTACAGGAAAAATGGTAGAACTTTTAAATGCAAAATTCGCTTAATAAAAACGAGGAGAAATCCTCGTTTTATTAATAATGCTTGATTAAAATTGATAAATGATTTACAATGTACATATAAATGTAGGAGGTACTTATGGGTAGAATTGGAGCAACAGAGCTTATATTAATTTTAGCTATTGCGCTTATTATATTTGGTCCTTCCAAGCTTCCTGAAGTTGGAAAATCTTTAGGAGAAGCATTGGGACAATTTAAGGCTCACGCTAATAAGGTTTCAGATAGTACAACAGCAGAAACTAAGAAAGATGAAGAAGATAAAGATATATAAGCCAATATATGTACTTAAGTTAATATAATTTATAAAATCCTCAGTTGAAAAATTGGGGTTTTTTATATTTCACAAACAAATCGAAATTATTTTATAAATTACTCTTGACAAAATATATAGATTCTAATAATATAGGATAAATTTAAAACATGCCATGAAAAAGAGGAGTAAGTACAAATGCTCACAGAGAGTGAAATGCACCGGCTGAAAGATTTCACAGTTGAATTTGTATTGAAGGTAGCTTTGGAGCATTTAATCTGAACTAGCAGTAGGATTAAACGGTTATTCCGTTATAATATTAAGAGCCTTTATGGAAATTTGGTGGTACCGCGGGTATTCTCGTCCTTATGTGAGAATTCCCGCTTTTTGTTTACAAAAAAAAGAAAGAGGTACGTGTATGAAAATGAAAGCATCAGAAGCAATCGTAAAATGTTTTGAAGCAGAAAACGTAGACTTGGTATTCGGATATCCTGGAGGAGCAGTGCTCCCCCTTTATGAAGCCCTTCGAAATTCTGCCGTCAAACACATAATTGTAAGGCAGGAACAATCAGCAGCACATATGGCAAGCGGTTACGGACGAGCTCTGGACAAAGTTGGAGTATGTATTGCTACTTCAGGTCCCGGCGCAACCAATTTAATCACGGGAATTGCAACGGCATATATGGATTCAATACCTCTTGTTGCCATAACAGGTCAGGTAAACTCATCAACCATCGGAAGAGACATGTTTCAGGAGGCTGATATCATCGGGGCAACCCAATGTTTCACCAAAAACAGCTACCTTGTAAAGGATGCAAATGAACTTCCGCGAATACTGAAAGAAGCTTTTTATATTGCTTCCACCGGAAGAAAAGGACCTGTATTGATAGACATTCCCCGTGATGTTCAGGAAACTTCAATAGACTTTTCTTACCCTGAAATAGTTAACATAAGAGGATACAAACCTACACTGAGTGGCAATGCTAAGCAAATCAAAAAAGCTGTTGAAATGATCAACAAGTCTAAAAGGCCGGTAATTTGTATAGGCGGAGGTATCAGGTCTGCCAAGGCTTTTTATGAACTTAATATGTTTGTTGAAAAAACAAAAATTCCGGTTGTGTGTACCCTTATGGGAGTAGATTCTTTTTCTAACACAAGCCCTTATTTTGCAGGCCTCATAGGCTCTCATGGCTACCCGTTTGTAAACAGGATGATAAATGATTCTGATTTGTTGATAGTTATCGGAGCACGTTTTGCAGACAGATCCACATCAATGATGAAGAATTCCTTTAGCAGGAATATTATTCACATTGATATTGACCCAGCGGAAATAGGTAAAAATTTTGAAACTAGTGTCCCCATAGTAGGAAATGCAAAGGACATACTC
Source organism: Firmicutes bacterium UBA6113 (assembly GCA_002422545.1). GTDB lineage: Bacteria > Bacillota > Clostridia > Tissierellales > Sedimentibacteraceae > Sedimentibacter. The sequence continues at coordinate 144,170 of DIWF01000003.1, forward strand.
ACTGATTTATTAGTTTGCGATTACAGCTTAAACACTGTTGAATGGATTAATGCTTCACAACACATGCGCAAAGACTACATGGAGAAAATTTACTCCCATGATACTACCATGAATCCTAGACTGTTAATCAAGAAAATTTCTGACTTTCTTGGAGAAAAAGGAACATGGGTTGCTGATGTAGGTCTTAATCAGATATGGGCAGCCCACAGCTTTTCAGCAGGTTTAAACAAGAGATTCTTTACTTCCGGCGGACTAGGCACAATGGGATACAGTCTTCCTGCTGCAATAGGTGCAAAAATGGCATCGACTGAAGATTTCGTAATTGCTTCCATGGGAGATGGCGGATTTCAAATGCTCATGAGCGACATTGCTGTTGCCAGAGAACACAATGTTGGTGTCAAATTCATTATTTTTAACAATGGAAAACTTGGCATGGTAAGGGAACTGCAAAAAAATTCCTATGGAAGGCAGTCATACTTCGGTATAGAGTTCGGGTTCAATCCTGATTTTATAAAAATTGCAGATGCATATAGCATCAATTCTATGAAAATTTCAAACAATGAAGAAATTGACAAAGCAATTCAGGAAATGTTCAAGAACAATGAACCATTTGTTCTTGAGTGCATTGTGGATCCTGAAATACCTTCAGTACCGCGTTTAGGAGGAAGATCATGAGCGAAAACAAAAAAATATTGTTGTCAATACTTGTTGAAAACTATTCAGGAACTCTGAGCAAGGTAGCTGGACTTTTTACCAGAAGAGGATACAACATTGATACCCTCAATGTAGCAGAAACGCAGGATCCTAAAATCTCAAGGATTACAGTAACCGTAACCGGCGACTCCTATGTCATAGAACAAATAACAAAACAGCTTCATAAACTTATCAATGTTATTAAAATTTCAATACTTTCATCTGAATCCTCAGTGCAGCGCGAACTTATGATGATAAAGGTGAACTCTGAAGGACAAAAAAGGTCTGAAATCGTGCAGATAGTAAATATATTCAAGGCAAACATAATTGATGTGAGCCATAAAAACTTGATTGTTTCAATAACCGGAGACGAAGACAAAAACAATGCTTTTCTCGAGCTTCTTAAACCATTCGGAATTGTGGAAATGACGAGAACAGGCCCCACTGCCCTTGAAAGAGGTTAAGCAAAAGGAAATCTCAGAATACTGAGATTTCCTTGAATGCTTCAGGAAGATACTTGATTATATCACCTGCAATCAGCGAATATTCTCCAGAGTTTTTGGCAGCAATGTCTCCTGCAAGGCCGTGAATGAATACAGCAGACATAAGAGCATGCTTAATATCAATTTTTTGCCCAATAAATGATGTTATGATACCTGTTAATACATCTCCGCTTCCTGCAGTTGCCATTCCCGGATTACCTGTGGTGTTTACAAAGATGTTTCCATCGGGACATGATATTAAAGTCCTTGCTCCTTTAAGCACAAGGTATGCATTGTAGAATAAAGAAAAACTTCTTGCTGTGTCAATTATATTTTCTCTTAATTCCGCAACATTTTTATTTAAAAGCCTCGCCATTTCTCCGTAATGAGAGGTCAAAACAACTTCTTGACGGTGATTTTTTAATTTTTCAAGACTTAATAAATTTATGGCTTCAGCATCAAGTACCAGAGGACTTAAACATTCATCCAGAAGACTATTCAATATTTTTTCATAATTGAACAAATTAGTACATCCTGAACCAGTTGAAACCACATCTGCAAATGAAAGAACTTCCTTGCTGAACTCATCAAAATACAATCTTTCTTCATCAAACGGATGTGTGATGGCTTCAAGAGACATTGTTTCAACAACATTGTAAATTGAAGCAGGTATAAAACCTTTCACCAGCCCTATTCCGCTTCTTAATGCAGCGTTAAGGTTAAGAACTGCTGCTCCTGCCATTCCTATGGAACCTGAAACAAAAGCAGCTTTTCCGTATGTTCCCTTGTGGGAATCTCTCTTCCTCTTCGTTATTATCTTACTCACATCATCAATGGTTATTAATTTTGCGTTATTAGCCTCCAACTCTGACGGTTCAACAAAATCTTCAATGCCTAAAATGAATTTATCCATAGTTCATCCTCTACCCCTCCGAGCTTATTGACATTTTCTTTCAATTATTATATCTTAAATTATAAGCAAAATCAAATTAAACAGGAGGATTACATGGCACAATTCAAGTGTTCTTCATGCAAAACTACAGCGCCCCTAAGCACGTTGTCATTTAAGTGCAGCTGCGGCGGTCTTTATGAACTGGAGTTTTCTCCGCCGAAATTTTCCATGGATTTAATAGATACGAAGGAGTTCAATATTTTTAGGTACAGATCTTTCATGCCTCTGGATAATGATTTATGGAGCAGCGTCACCCTTGGAGAAGGGCTGACTTCAACAATACATTACAGTGAAAATTTGTACCTGAAACTTGATTATGCAATGCCCACTCTTTCTTTTAAAGACAGAGGAGCAGCATGTCTTGTGTGGCTTTTAAAAACCATTGGTGTTAAAAAAGTTGTGCAGGACAGCAGCGGAAACGCCGGAAATTCTGTTGCAGCTTATTGTGCCCGAGCAGGAATAGAATGCGAAATATTTGTTCCTAAAGGGACGTCTCCCAAGAAAATAAAAATGATTGAATCTCACGGTGCAACCGTAACAGTATTTGATGGTACAAGGGATGAAACAGCAGATGCATGCAGAAAAAAAGCAGCTGAAGAAAATATCTACTACGCCAACCACGTGTACAACCCCATGTTCTATCAGGGAACAAAGACATATATTTATGAGGTTTATGAACAGCTCGGGAAGATTCCAGACAACTTGTTCATACCCGTTGGAAATGGAACTCTCCTTATGGGTTGCCGCCTAGCCTTAATGGAATTGTATGAAGCAGGATTAATTAAGAAACTTCCGAAACTTTTCATTGTACAAAGCGAGAAATGCGCTCCTCTTTTCAATGCAACGGACACTCCTCTTGAAATTGTTCCTCTCTCTACATATGCTGAAGGAATTGCAGTTGGAAAGCCAATGCGTGGAAATGAAATACTAAACAGTACTTATCCCGGGGATCAGGAAATAATTCTTGCCCTTGAGGAAGATATACTTCCTGCAAGAAGTAAGCTGGCTTTGGGAGGATTTTTTGTGGAACACACTACTGCGGCAACTTATGCAGCATACATGGACTACACTTCAAAAAACAACCTTGAAGGTGACACCCTCATACCTCTTTGCGGTGCTGGCCTTAAAAGTGAAAAATAATTTCAGCGCACATTAAAGAAGCACTGTCGTGACAGTGCTTCTTAATTTTATTCAAGTACAATAAACACCGGGCAAGGAGAATCAGAAATTACCCTTTGTGTAACCGAACCTACAAAGAATCTCTTAACCTTTGAGAATCCCCTTCTTCCCATTACAATCAAATCATAACCGCCATCTTCAGCTGCTGCAAGAATTTCTTCATACGGCTGTCCCGTAACAACCAATTTCTCGACTGCTACACCTGTCAAATCAAGTCCTTCAAGGAAGGAGTCCAAGAATTTAGTACCTGTAGCAATCATTTTTTCTTTCATTTCTTTAAAGTCATATTCCATGTAAATACCGTACTTTGTATGGCCTACAGTGTCAGGAATATATATAACATGAATAAATGTCAGTTCACTGTTGAACAATTTTGCCAATTCCACACCCTTTTCTGCTGCTTTCTGTGAGGCAACAGAACCATCAATTGGAACAAGAATTTTTTTCATATTCGTACCTCCCTTTATTTTTAAAAATCATTTATATTGTATATTATATTTATACCTACATTTTTCAATTGTAAACATATTCATCAAAAATTATATTGTTAAGTAACAAATCAGCATTCCTTGAAAATACCTGCAGCATATGTTATAATCAGTTAAACTATTTTGGGAGGATGTCATGATACACGAATCCGGAGAAGATTATTTAGAAACCATACTTATGCTTCACAACAAAAACGGTTATGTGAGATCGATAGATATAGCCAATGAGTTGAATTACACAAAACCAAGCATAAGCCGTGCCGTGAGCATTTTGAAAAATTCAGATTACATAACAGTGGACAAGAACGGCCATATCCTTCTTACTGACCTTGGCAGAGAAACTGCAGAAAGAATTTATGAACGTCACAAAGTCATTGCAGAATTCATGATTGCATCTCTGGGAATATCAAGAGAAACAGCTGAAAAAGAATCCTGTAGAATTGAACACATAGTAAGTGAGGAAACTTTTCAGAAAATGAAGGAATACATAAAAACTCCTGCGAAATAACGCAGGAGTTAATTTTTTATGCTTTTGCTTCAGCTTTTTTTACAGATAGACTGAATTTATTGTAAATCATAAATCCAATGGCCACAAAAAGGATTGCTGCAAAGATTATGAGTACAATATCACCGTTTACAACAGCTCCTTCAGCTGCTTCTTCCATGATAGATATATCAAGAATTTTTCTTTCTGTTGCAGAAGTACCTCTGAATATGAAACTTCCAACTGTGTTCACAAGGAAGGAAAGCACATACGCCAATCCGGTCTGATATCCTATGGCAATCAAAGTCCATTTCCAGTTGCCCATCTCATTTCTTATTGCTCCTATTGCAGCAAAGCAAGGTGCTGCCAGAAGAGTGAATACCATGAATGCAAAAGCTGTAACCTGTGTAAATTCAATTGGAATAACACTTCCAACAGATGCAAATGTTGCGACAACAACTTCTTTTGCAATAAGACCTGTAATTGAAGCTACGCTGGCGGCCCAAGAATCGCCAAATCCAAGAGGTACAAATATCCACCTTATGGCTCCGCCTATGGACGCAAGCATGCTCTCATCAACTCTCTCGGCACCGAGATATTCAAATGTTGCGCTGAAATTCTGAAGTACCCACAACACTGTGCACGAAAGAAATATGACAGTTCCTGCCTTTATAACAAAAGATTTTGCCTTTTCCCACATGTGAATTGCGACGCCTTTCATTCTAGGCATCTTGTAGTTTGGAAGCTCCATAATAAACGGTGCAGGGTCTCCAGCAAACAATTTTGTTTTTTTCAACACTATTCCTGAAATTATAACAGCTGAAATTCCAATTAAGTACATTGACGGTCCAACCCATGCATCATTGGGGAACATGAGTGCTATAAACATTGCAAACACAGGAAGTTTTGCTCCGCAGGGAACAAAAGGAGTAAGCATTATGGTCATTCTTCTGTCTTTTTCATTTTCCACAGTCCTGCTGGCCATTATACCAGGAATGGAGCATCCTGTTCCTATGAGCATTGGTATAAATGATTTTCCGGAAAGTCCAAACTTTCTGAATATCCTGTCCATGATGAATGCAACTCTTGCCATATACCCGCTGTCTTCCAGAAGAGAAAGGAAGAAAAATAAGATCATAAGCTGAGGAACAAATGTGAATATTGCTCCTATACTTCCTATTATACCGTTAACTGCCAGGTCAATTGCCCAGAAGGAAGCTCCTGCGCTTGTAAGAAGATTTTCTACTCCTACTTGTATGAATCCCACGATTGTCTCGACATATCCTATGGTCATGTCACCTATGGTTGAAATTGATACATAGTATATTAACCACATCACTGCAAAAAATATGGGAAGCGCAAGTAACTTGTTTGTTACAACGCTGTCAATTTTGTCAGATGAAGACAATCCGCTTCTTTTCTGCTTGACAACCGTATCCTTGACGATTTTTTCTATGTACTCATACCTCTGATTTGTAATTATGCTTTCAGAATCATCGTCATATTTATTTTCAGCTTCTTCTACTATTTCCATTATTGCTGATTTAAGGTCTTCAGGAAGTTTGATATTTTCCATGACAAGCTTATCTTTTTCAAAAAGTTTTGCTGCAATCCATCTTGAATTAGGAGAATACTCATAGCTGTTATAAATATTTTCTATTCCTGTTATAGCGTCCGATACATATTTGCTGAATTCAAGGGTCGGAACATTTTTAACATTGGTTTTTGCTGCTTCAACAGCCTTTGAAACCAATTCCTTAAGTCCTGTACCTTTGACAGCTGAAGTTTCCACTACAGAGCAGTTAAGAAGTTTTGAAAGTTTTTCTGTATTTATCTTAATGCCGGTTTTTTCAACAATATCCATCATGTTTAGAGCTGCTACAACCGGTATGTTTAGTTCTGCTAACTGTGTTGTAAGATATAGATTTCGTTCTATATTTGAAGCATCAATAATATTTATAATTGCATCCGGTTGTTCTTTAAGTAAAAAATCTCTTGCAACAACCTCTTCCAGCGTATATGGAGAAAGTGAATAAATTCCCGGCAAATCCACTACCGTAACACCCTTGTATCCCTTTAGATTTCCTTCTTTTTTTTCAACCGTTACTCCCGGCCAGTTTCCCACATGCTGCGAACTTCCTGTAAGTTCGTTGAACATAGTGGTTTTACCGGAATTAGGATTTCCGGCTAGTGCTATTTTAATATTCATAAACCCTCCCTTGTTAGCTATTGCTAACCTATTCTCAAAAAAATTAGTTATTACTCAACAATTATTTTATCTGCATCTTCTTTTCTTAGGGACAGTTCATATCCCCTCACCGTTATTTCTATAGGATCTCCAAGAGGAGCAACCTTTTTAACACATAGTTCCGTACCTTTTGTAATTCCCATATCCATAATCCTTCTTTTTACAGCAGCTTCACCTGAAATTTTTACAACTTTCACAGTTTCCCTACATTCAGTTTCTTTTAAAGTTTTCATTTCTCCTCCATATAATTAGACCATTATTCTGTTTGCCATCGATTTATCGATTGCAACCCTGGAATTTTTGACCATAACAATAACATTTCCATTGTTTTCAGATACTACAGTGACAATTCCTCCAATTACAAAACCCAAAGTTTCCAAAAAATTTTTTGTTTCATCTCTGCCCAGTATTTTTTTAATTAACAAATCTTCTCCAGCCTTGGCCATTGTTAAAGGCATAAAAATCACTCCCTTGCATAGTTGTTAGTCATCGCTAACTGTTATGAGTTTACCATTGCTAACTCTCCTTGTCAACATGTTTTTTGAAAAATTAAAAAAGAACTCATAGAGTTCTTTGGTATATTGACAAACTTTATTCCACAAGTCGTAGGGGCGGACCTTGTGTCCGCCCGTATTATTAATTCATTAATTACTATCTTATGGTCGGGAAACGATCAGGTATTACAATTCCCGCTCTTTTTCTTATTGATTCGGCCATTTCTTCTGTTCTGTCCAATATATCTTCTTCTGATACAACCACAACTTTTCTGTTTTTCATGAGCCATTTACCGTCGCACATGGTTGACTCAATATTAGTTGAATGCATTGAATATACAATGCTTGATACGGGGTCATGCTGAGGCATGTTTCCAATGCTCCTTGGGTCTATAACAATCAAATCCGCTTTTTTTCCAACTTCTAAACTTCCTGTTTCATCTTCTCTCAATATTGTCTTCGCTCCGTTTATGGTTGCCATTTCAATTATTGTTTCAGCTGGAGTTGTTTTGGGACTCAGAGTTCTTCCTTTGTGGATGAGAGCAGTCAGATACATTTCATCAACCATGTCCATTCTGTTGTTGCATGGGGCACCGTCAGTTCCTATGGATACAACAACTCCTTTTTTCAACATTTCAGGTACCTTGGCAAAACCGAGAACTCTCATGGCAGCAGCAGGGTTGTGAGATGATTTCACGTTGTGCAGCCTGAACAAATCAACTTCTTTGTCAGTGAGCCACACTGTATGGGCACCAAGTATGTTTTTGTCCAAGAACCCTATTCTTGATAAGTGCTCAACAGTTGAATACCCTCCTGTTCTTTCCTTAACATAATCTATTTCTCCCGGAATTTCAGCTATGTGCATGTGAATTCCTGTGCCATATCTGTCAGCTAGCCCTTTCGTCCTTAAAAGAAGTTCATCAGTAGCGTTGAATATGGTCCTTATTGCAAACCAATACTTTATTCTGCCGTTTCCTTTGTTATTCCATTTTTCAAAAGCTTCTTCCTGCTTGTTCAATGTGTAGTCAGTGCTTTCTCTCCATACCAGCGGAAGGCCTTCACCGGAATCCATAGTTGAACGGGCAAGAGCACATCTCAATCCTGCTTCATCAACTGCCCTTCCGAGACCGTCCACATGGAAGCCTCCCGATTCAGCAAATGATGTAACACCTGATTTAATCATTTCAACACAGCATGCAAGTGCAGAAACATATTGCTCTTCTTCTGTCATGCTGCTTTCGTAGGGCCAAATTCTTTCCCTGAGCCATGTCAACAAATCAACATCATCAGCCAGTCCTCTTCCAAGCTGCTGTGACAGGTGGACGTGAGTGTTTATTAATCCTGGCATGACAATTTTTCCTTTAAGGTCCATTATATCTGCACCTTCATTTAAGTCAGAATCAATAAGCTCTCCGATTTTGATTATTTTATCATTTTCAATAATTATACTTCCCTTTTCATAAACCTGCCTATATTTGTTCATTGTTATTATATAGGCATCTTTCAATATTATCCTGCTCATATTTTCTCCTCTGTCTTTACTTTAATAGTCTTTCCATTCTTCTTCACTGAAACCCACAACTGTCCTGCAATATTTTTGTAACATACTAATAAATTTCTCATTATTTCTCCTTTGTGGTATCTTCATAGACAGCATACTGGTTTTTGCCGTTTCTTTTCGCTTCATACAATGCTTGGTCTGCTTCCTTGTATATGTCATCGAATGTCTTTTTTCCATCTACAAGAGAAATACCTATACTCAATGATATATTCATTCCATCTACAGAACCGCTAATTTCTTCATTAAGCTGCCTGCATCTGGATTTGACAAATTTTTCTGAAGGTATGTTCTGCATGTAAATACAAAACTCATCTCCTCCAAACCTGCCTGCTACATCTGTTTTACGAAATGTTTTTCTAATTGTTTCGGAAAGGCTCTGCAAGACCTGATCTCCTGTGTAGTGACCATAATTGTCATTTATTTCCTTGAAGAAGTCCACATCAATAAGAATGAATGCATCGACGGTGCCTGCTTGTCTTTTTGCAAGCATATTTTTGATTTTCTCTCTGGTTGAAGTCGGATTGTACAAACCTGTCATCCCATCAATTTGAGCTTTTCTGATAAGAGCCTTCTTCTCAGCCACATCTTCGCTTATGTCTACAAGCTTTCCTACCACATATTCAATTTTTTGATGGTTTCCATAGAGGTTTGTGTTTATAACCTTGAAATATCCTTTCCTTCCGTCAGAAAATGGAATTTCAATTTCATATGATTTGTCATTTTCCTGAATCACTTTTTTCAATTCCATAGATTCAAAAGAATTTTTATGAATAACATCAACAAGATGGTTTTTAAGGCTGTTCCCATATCCTTTAATTTTTCTTTCAGTTCCAAGAAGTGAAGCGCTTTTCTCTGAAAGTATCAAAATATCTTTTTTAACGTCATACTCAAAAAAATATTCGTTTGAAATTTCAGCAAGCATTGTATATCGCCTGTTCTTGATTTTAAGTTCTGAATTTGTCCTTATAAAATAAAAAATGAACATCGTTACAAAGACAATTACAGAAAAAGAAATTGCCGAAACCTGAGCCCTGTATGCTTCAAATACTATAGGAAGTGTAACTTTTCTCTCTGCCTTGCTGTTTGCTTCAAGAATTAAATTATGCATTTTGTTGTTATCAATTGAGCTGATTGATTTGTTTATTATGGATACAAGCAATTTATCTTCATTGATAAAGCCCATGTTGTATTCTATTGTTTCTTTTTCATTGGGTACCGTTACAATGTTTTTGTATCCATTTTGAATTGTATAAAATGATACTGAATAAGCATTGCCATAGCCGTAATCAACTGTTCCTTTTTCAACTGCATCCATTATTTCTTCAAGGGTATTGAAGTAAACAACATTTTCTTCCTTCACTCCCTCAGGAAGTTTCCCTCCTCTTACGGCCCCATAATTCATGTCTTCCAATTTGTTTGATATCATATCGGCCCTCATAAAGAGAATTATACTTGTCTTCAGAAAAGGTTGGGATAAAGATATATTGGGCTTCAGATAAGATATGTAGTTTGTTGGGAGACCTATGATTATGTCTGCACTCGAAACATTGTACATATCTTTATCAGAATCTACCTGCACATAATTAGTTATAAATCCTGTCATTTCCGCTATTTCTTCCATGACGTTTTTAGAAATTCCCTGGATTTTACCTTTTTCATCGAAATATTGGATGGGGGCAGTACGATTATATCCTACCACGGTTAAAACCGGATTTTCATTTATATATTCTTTTTCTGCTTCTGTAAGAATAAGATTTTTAATCACATCCATAAAATATTTTTTATTTAATTCAACTGAAAAATAAGGGGCTGTCTGGTCAATTTTATTAAGTGCCATGTTAAGACCGTTTAAAATATAAAAGTCACTCTTTGCTGCTGCAAAATAAAACGGTTCTTCAGAAAACTTTGCAATCACACTTGTGTTATAAAGCGGAAATGTGCTTATGCCAAGAACCGCATCTGTCCTTCCGTCAGCCAGTAAATTGTTAATTTCTTCAATGTTTTTGCATTCAACCAGTTCATATGTAATGTTGTTGGATGAGCAGAATTTTTCAAGTTCCTTAATTCTGTCAACATCTGACTTAAGTACTGCAATCTTTAAGCCTTTCATAGTGCGGTAATCTTTTTCGCTGACTTTTGTGTTTTCTGTTAGTACGGACAATGTGCTGTATGCAGTGCCGTAATTGTATCCAGTTAAATCATAGAGATCAGAAACCTCTTCATTGTTAAACACCGGCCCTGCCACATCAATTTCACCTTTTTCAAACAATACTTTTATTTTTTCACTTTGTTCTTCAGCACTGCCGTAAATTTCCACAAATTCATAATTCCAGTTTGTATAGTGGGATATTTTAACAAGGTAATCATATGTATATCCTCTGTAATTACCTTCCGTGTCCTTTTCTGCAAATCCTGTTTGCATAGGCAGTGCTGCACGGATTTTGTGATGTTCTTGCTTCAGCGCTTCTGCCGTCACATCAAAAAATGTAAGCAAAGCCATGCATATTATTATAATTTTTTTTGCTATACTTTTACAACTCTTCATATGGTTCTCCTTGTAAATATCCTAAAAAAACAAGAATGCAAAAAACAACATTTGCTATTGCAAATACTGGTTTATTGCATTTCCCCATACCCTTTGAAACTTATTTGCTTATATGATTAGCTCTTAATATATTTACTGCCTTATAAATTGCTGTTCCTATCAACGCTCCTGAAGTGTCTATAATCACATCTTTCAGTTGACATCCCCTGCCGGGCACAAAAAGCTGGTGAAGTTCATCGCTTACAGCATAAATTATGCAGATTGCCAGGGACAAAGCAAAGGCTTTTTTGCCGCGGATTTCATTTTTTGCCAAAGCAAATAAAATCAGTATACCCAGGACAGCATATGCAGAAAAATGTGCAAATTTTCTCACAAAATGATTGAACTGAGAAACAATGTCATTTAACGTGCTCATTTCAATATCTAAAGGAATTATTTTCCCAACAGTTTCAACAATAATTTTAGTCACACCCCTGCTCAGACTGTTTGAAGCTAAAGCAGGCTGAGCTGAAAGGGAAAATATTATCAGCATCCAGACTGCGGCAGGTATCCAGGGCGCTATCCTTAATTTGTTATTCATTTGCATCCTTTACTAATTAATAAATTTTAATCTTTCTAACAATATCATTATTTTATGCCTTAATCAACATATTATTTCTTAATTTATTATTTCTCTAAATTAGCATTAATAACCAAACGCAGCAGCTTGCGTATAATGACATATAATGTTGAGGAGGACTAAAATGAGATTCTTTTATGGTGATAAAAACATTCTTAGAGCTCTGGAAGAAACTGAATTCTGGAAACATCAGGAAAGCGAGCATACAGATGTAATAATGGAGGTTGCTCCGGACCTGGAAAACGAATATGTTGAAAAACTTGAACAATACAAACAGATTTTCGACTCAACCCACGATCGTGCAGTCCAGTATTCACAGGCAGCTATAAACTGCAGCAACATCCTATCAGGAGAAATGTACGAAAACATAGTGAACATTGTTGATCTATCAATAAGACAGAGCAAAGTCTTTGTTGACTTCCTCGGAATGCTTCTTCGGGATAGTGAAGCAGTAAAGGAAAATCCAGCAGCAGTAGCTGTAGTAAACCACATAAGAAGAGAATCAGAATATTTCATAGGAGTTGTCACTGCATTTTTAAATGAAGGCTGCTCTAATCATTATGAGGGCGGCATGATTTACGGAAATATTATGTAAAAGAGTTGCTGTGCAACTCTATCTTTAAATATTAAATATCAGTTCAGGCAACTTTCTAGCCTCATATTCTTCTTCCAGTTCTCTTTTGTGTGTGATAAAATTCTCATCATCGAAATATTTTGCATGTACAGGGCATTTTTTTATGCACGCGCAGCACTTTATGCAGATGCCATTGAGTGTTGTCACATCTTCATAATCGATGCTTCCCATGGGACATACTTTTGCGCAAATTTTGCAATCTGTACATGAATCACCTGTCTTTGGCGTAATTTTTCTGAAATCCACCAAATTACCTTCCCTGTCCCTTGGCTTGTAGTAATCCCTGTAAATCTTTTCCTTTACTTCATTATCATTTGTCACAAGAATATCTGATGTGTTGTTTATCATATCTGCTATTTTTGCTGCAAAGTCATCTGCTGTTCTCAAATCTTCTTCGTCTGGCCTGTTCTTGGCAAGAGTTTCAGAAAATGAATGTTCACCAATAAATGCACAGCCTGATGCAACATTAAATCCATTTTTTTTAAGTATGTCCCATAGTTCCTTCAAGGCATCATCATAGTTTCTGTTTCCGTACATGACAATGGCTACAGCCGTGGCGCCGTTTCCTTTGATTGTGTTCAAGAACTTAAGAAGTACGTTTGGAACCCTTCCTGCTATAACAGGAACGCCTACAACCACTATGTCCCCGCCGGAAAATGAATACTGTTTTTTTCTTGCTTCAGGAAGTGTTATATCAATGATATCCCATGAATCCTGCCCTAATCTGGCTGAAATCTCTAAAGCTAATTTTTCAGTGATTTTTTTTGTTGTTCCTGTGGCACTGAAATAAAATGCGCTTATCCTTCTGTTAATAACATCTCTCTCCATATCATTCCTGCTTTATTTTATTTTTATTACGTGATGATTTAAATTCACCAAAATTTATTTCCATTATAAAAATGCTTGTAATCATAAGCACTGCTCCAACATATGATTTTGCAGTCAAAACCTCACCTGCAATAAAAAATGCAACAATTCCCGCAAACAAAGTTTCAAGCGAAAATATAATACCTACGTGAGAGGCGCTGGTATACTGCTGGGCAATTGCCTGAACAATAAATGCCACCCCTGTGCAGAACACAGCCAGGAATAAAACAGGAGCCCAAATACTCGGTTCTGTTGGCAGATGGGGCGCTTCAAATATGAAAGCGAGGATCAAATTGAAAACTCCTGTAAATCCAAGCTGAAAAACTCCCAGTTGGAATGGATTCACTTCTTCATGAGCAACAACTTTTTCAGTTACCAATAAATCAATGGCATACATGAAAGCACACATGATGGAAAGAAGGTCTCCCTTTAAATTTGCATAGTTAATGGTGAAACTTTCAGTAAGTGTCAAGAGCCCTATTCCAATGAAAGTCAAAAACACAGCAAGAATGACTTTTTTGTCTGGTATCTTTCTGTACACGATGCTTGACAATATAGGTGTGAAAATTACAGTCAGTCCGCAAAGAAATCCCGTGTTTGACAGCGTTGTATACTGAATGCCAAACGTTGCTCCAATGTACACAAAAACTAGAATGATTGACAGCAGAACGCTGTACTTCAGTGTAACCTTAGTAACGTTTTTCAGTTTTGGAAAAGCCAATATTCCTGCAACAGCAAATGCAATCAGAAACCTGTTTGCATTCAGTGTAAACGACCCCATATCTTCAAGACTCAAATCCACCAGGTAGTAAGAAACCCCCCAGCTTAATGTTACAAGCAGCAGCATTAAATCTGCTTTTAATTGCTTAGACATTTTATCCCTCTATATCAATGAATTTTATTCTATACATCAATATATATTATATCTTAATCCCGAACAATTTACAATTGCATAGTCATTATTTCATACAGCAATCTATTTAGAAAAATTTCAAAATAGATATTGACATTAATACTGCACAGGATTATAATCTATTTAGAAAAACATCTAAATAGTTAGAGGTGATAAATTGGGATTTCCAGAAACTTTTAAAGCGCTTTCTGATCCGGTCAGAAGAGAAATACTTGTGATGCTAAGGGATGGAAAAATGTCGGCAGGAGAAATATCAGAACGTTTTAACATGACAGGCGCTACCATATCCTACCACCTGTCACAGCTTAAGAAAGCAGGATTGATTTTTGAAAGTAAATATAAAAATTTTATTTATTACGAAATAAATATTTCCGTATTTGAAGATGTTATGTTATGGTTCACCCAGTTTGGAGGTATGAAAAATGAAAATTAAATTTGACAAAATGCTTATTGTAACCACTGTTATATGTATTCTTCCCATAATTATGTCACTGATGGTCTTTGACCGTCTTCCAGACCAGATTCCTGTACACTGGAACTTCAAAGGCGAGGTAGACAACTACGCCTCAAAAGAACTCGGAGCATTTGGACTTCCGTTTTTAATGGCTTTCATTAACTTCATAGTGCATATGGGACTGAACAATGATCCCAAGAAAGCCAACTATTCAGTTGTTCTTAAGCAGTTTTCCATGTGGCTCATTCCTGTGATGACATTGTTCCTGGTTCCTGTTACTCTTCTCATTTCCATGGGCTATGACATCAAAATAAATGTAATTGTTCCGACATTTGTGGGAATTATTATAATAATATGCGGCAACTATCTGCCTAAGTGCAAACAAAATTACACAATGGGAATCAAACTCCCTTGGACATTGAACAGTGAGGAAAACTGGAACAAGACACATCACTTGGCAGGTTTCATTTGGACTATAGGGGGAATACTTCTTGTCCTGACCACATTTTTAAACGTGAATTCTCTGCCGCTTCTCCTTGGCATAATATTTGGCCTGGTTGTTGTTCCGACAGTATACTCATACATGCTTTACAAAAAAGGAATATAGAAAAAAGTGCATTCGTTGAATGCACTTTTCTTATTTTTTCATTGAAACTGGAATCCATATTTCACTTTTGTAATCCGCCTTTGAAGTGTCTTTGCTTTCATTCCATAAAATTTCAGGACCTTCTGCGAGTTCATAATTTGAAGACGGAAACCATTCTGAATAAATTCGTCCCCACACGTTCTGCAGTGTTTCCGGAAATGGACCTATGGCTTCAAAAACAGCCCAGGTATTGGATGACACTTCAAGTACCGCCAATCCATCTGTTTCATTTTTGTCTGTTGCCACACCTATATAATGGTCCAGTTTTCCCTTTTCCTCCATCCTGCCTTCCGAAAAATTCGTTGATGCGTTTATTATGCCGTAAGGCTCCACATTTGAAAGACTTTTCATCCTGTTGATAAGTTCTTCGTTTAAACTTTTGTACATACCTGTAATTTCTGGGTTTTCTCCTTCAAAAACAATATTGACTCTTTTCATAATGCCTGCAATTTTAAATGGTTTTCGTTCCACAATTCTGTAATTCATTTCTATTCCTCCTCTTATTGAAAGCTGGAAAGTCATTTTTGGATATGCTTTCAATGATTTGCCGTTTAATCTGGCTTCTGAAGGTGTCAGACCATGCATATTGAAAAATGCTCTGGCAAATGAATCCGGTGAATTATATCCGTATTTCACTGCTACATCCACTACTTTGATATCCGTGCTTGAAAGTTCGAATGCAGCCAGCGTGAGGCGCCTCTTGCGAATGTATTCAGACAGACTCATTCCGGCCAGAAATGAAAACATCCTGCTGAAATGATATTCAGAGCATAATGCGATTCTTGACACTTCCTTGAAGTCAATTTCATTGTCAAGATTTTCTTCCACATAGCTTAACGCTTCATTCATTTTTTTAATAGAATCCATATGACCTCCTTTAAAACAATAGTAACAAATTTCATTTTTATGTTCCCAACTTTTATTGCACGAAAATGCAGGATTAGTATTTCAGTCAGGTGGAAATTTATTAAAGGCGCAAAGAATTCTCTGCGCCTTAATTACTTATTTACATCATTGATTCAATTATTTTGTCAACAAATTCATCAATTGCTTTATGCTGCTCTTCTTTCATTGATGATGTTATTTCAAGGGGATTTCCTATTATTTCAACATTTTTCATTGTGCATGCTATTTCTTCCATGACCTTTGAAGCCCTTGGGGCCCAGGAGCCGTTTCCCACCAGTGCAATTTTCCTGTTCTGGAACTGCAGTGCTGCAAGTTCCTTCATGAGGTTTTCCATTCCATAGTAAAGGCCAAGGTTGTATGTTGGAGATGCAAAAATTATATGGCTGTATTTCCATGCGTCAGCAATGATGTATGAAGGATGTGTCTTAGACACATCATACATGTGCATATCTTTCACGCCCTTGATAGCAAGCTTATTTGCAATTACATTCATTACATTTTCCGTATTGCCGTACATTGAGGCATAAACCAACATGACACTTTTCTTTTCAGGTTCGTACCTGCTCCACAAATCATATTTGTTTAAAATATAAGACAGGTTGTTTCTCCACACCGGTCCGTGAAGAGGACAAATCATTTTTATTTCACATGATGACAGTTTCTTCATTACAGCTTGAACCTGTTGTCCATACTTGCCCACTATATTTGCATAATAGCGTCTTGCTTCTTCCGCATATGTGCATTCAAAATCAGTGTCATCGGAAAAAAGATTTCCTGAAAGGGCTCCAAACGAACCAAAAGCATCTGCTGAGAATAGAATTTTTTCAGTCATTTCATAGGTGAACATAACTTCAGGCCAATGAACCATGGGTGCAAATATAAATTTCAGATTGTGTTCTCCAAGACTGAGAACATCGCCATCTTTTACTTCATGTATGTTCATCTGGAAGTCAAAATTGTAAAACTGGCTTATCATCTGGAAAGTTTTTTTGTTTCCTACAATTTTAATGGATGGGTATCTTTTTACAATTTCTTCTATGTTTGCGCAATGGTCAGGCTCCATGTGGTTTAAAACAAGATAATCAAGATTTCTTCCTCCAAGTGCTTCAGTTATGTTTTCAATAAACTGTCTGCTTATGGACTGGTCAACCGTGTCTATGAGCGCAGTTTCACGATCTATGATCACAAATGAGTTGTAGCATACCCCTGATGGTATGGGAAACATGTTTTCAAAACGCTCAAGCCGTCTGTCATTTCCCCCCACCCAAATTATTTCGTTGTTTATATTTTGTACACAGTGCATAATTTTCCCTCCTGTATAATACGAAGCAAGTTGTTATTTATTGATATTTGCATAGATTATATCACACAAAGGTATTTCGTGAAATATTTTTGACGACAAAAAGAGATTATTTTTTCAAATTTTCTGAAGTCTCAAAGGCAAAAGCAAATGTTGACTCCAAAGAAAAATAAATGTAAAATAAAATAACAAATTTGGGAGAATGACTATGAAATATGAAGTAATAATGTTTGACGCAGATGACACACTTTTTGATTTTAAAAAAGCAGAAAAAGAAGCTTTTAAAAATACAATGGTTGGTTACGGTATCAATTATGATGAAGATTACCACTACAAAATATATGATGAAATAAACACTGCCCTGTGGAGAGACTTTGATAATGGGCTCATAACACAGGAAGATTTGAAATACCAGCGTTTCAAAAAACTTTCAGATAGACTGAATGCAGGATTTGATGAGTTTGAGTTTGCAAAAATTTATATGAAAAATTTGTCTCAAGGTTCATTCTTGTATGCAGACAGCATCCCTCTCGTGGAGAGCCTCATGAATGATTACCGGATGGCAATTATAACAAACGGCCTTACAGATGTGCAGCACAACAGGGTTAGAAATTCTGCCATAGGTAAGTACATGGAAGAAGTTATAATATCAGAGGAAGTGGGGCTTTCAAAACCGGATTTCAGAATTTTTGACTATGCCCTAAAAAAAATCAATTACCATGACAAAAGCAAGGTAATAATGGTGGGGGACAGTCTCACCACGGACATACAGGGAGGAATCAACTCAGGAATCGATACATGCTGGTACAATCCGGCTAAAAACGTCAATAAATCAAAATTTAAACCTACATATGAAATTTCTCAGCTCATGATGCTGAAAAAAATACTTGAAGATTAAAAAAAGTCAATTTACATTGACTTTTTTTGTTGCAATAAATTTACTGATTATTAAATCTTATTATAGAAATTAATTATTAAGATTATCATAGAGAGAATTCAATAGAACCTTGTTTGGATCCTGGCTTAATTCCCACACTGCTGCTCCCCCAAGACCCTTAGTTTTGATGTAATCTGCTTTAAGAGACATTGACGTAGCATCATCATAGCTTATGAACACTTTTCCGTTATAAAGCCAAGGAACCATGGACTGCTCATGAAAATACCTTACGAAACCATCTTTGTTGATGTAATTTGCTTCGATATTAAAGTAGCTCAAAGATTTTCCAGTCGAAAAAGTCTGATAGAGACCGTTGTTGCCTGTGCTTGAAGTTTCATACAAATATCCGTAAAATGGAACGCCTGCAACCAGTTTTTCCTTTGGAAAACCTGCATTTATCCATGCATTGATGCTTGAATCAACGCTCCACTTGTATTGTGGAGACAAATCCTGGTTGTTGTAAAGAGGTGCATTGAAATCCGTGTATGAATCCCATGTGCCGTGAATATCATATGTCATGAGAGTAGCATAGTCCACATATTCATGAAAAATTCCAGGCTCAGTGTTTCCTATGTAGTAATTGCCTGCCCCTCCTGCAATTGTCAGAAGATAATGCTTGTTGTCCTTCAAGCCCTGTTCATCCAATTTCTCACGTATTTTTTTCAGAAGCAGTGTAAAGTTTTGCTTGTCTTCAGGGCGCCTTGAATTTTCAGCCAAACCACCGCCAACAGGATATTCCCAGTCAAGGTCCACCCCGTCAAGTCCGTACCTGGTAAGGAACTCAACACACCCAGCTGCAAAGGCTGATCTTGATGTTTCAGTAGCAGCAGCATCGGAAAACTTTACGGACCATGTCCATCCGCCAACTGAAATCAATATTTTCAAATCAGGGTTGACTATTTTTAAGTCCTGCAGCATTTTAAAATTAGCAGTATCCTTGTCAGGATATCCCATTACTAATTTAAAATCAGAACCGATATTAGCAAATGCGTAATTTATATGGGTGAGCTTGTTTGCATCCAGCTTGTCTGGAGTAAATCCGGAATATGCAGACCACGCAGCATAATATCCGACAATTTTCTTTGCTCTTGTTGGAGGATTAGGTACATAATCTTTTGACAAAGTCACAGTTAAAACATTGCTTGGCTTTGAGAGATTTCTCTTCACATCCTTAGCCTTTATGTAAAATTCATATTCAATTCCTGGAGTTAAATTTTCAACTGTATAAGTGCAGTTTAAAGTTGATGCGAAATATGTACCGTCCTTGTAGATGCTGTACGCATTGACACCAACATTGTCCGTTGATGCATCCCATTCTAGAGTAACCGATGTTTCATTTGCATTCGTCATATGAAGATTGGCTGGGGCTGTTGGTGGCTGCTTGTCCGTTTTGTCTGCAAATGCAAAGTTGTCAGAAGACAAAACAAGCAGCACAAAGGCAAGAACAATTGATAACGTTTTTTTAATTTTTAAGTTCTTATTCATGATAATTCTCCTATGTTGTGGTGATACAAGTATAGCATAGGCCCTTTTATTAAGGTAATGCAATATATGGCAAGTTGTTTTGCACTTAGTTTTTCAGCCATATTAATCCATGATTTTGCATTAAAAAAAGCCTTATACGGCTCAGGTTGATGGCAAAGTAACATTTGACGTTGTCAATAGTCTGAGCCTTATAAAGCTTCACATAATAAGTTCCGGCAAATTTGCCGGAACCTGATTACTATACAATTAATCTATCCTTTTG
Source organism: Firmicutes bacterium UBA6113 (assembly GCA_002422545.1). Lineage (GTDB taxonomy): Bacteria > Bacillota > Clostridia > Tissierellales > Sedimentibacteraceae > Sedimentibacter. Next base: position 164,319 of record DIWF01000003.1, read on the forward strand.
TCACCGTAGAAAAATAAGGCAACTGTGCCCGGACCAGTGTGTGATCCTATTACGGTTCCAACGCTGTTTATCATTATTTTACCGTCAAGTTTTTGGAATTTGCTTTCGATTAAATCGGCAACTTTTCTGGCATCTTCATAGCAAGCTGAGTTTGATATGTAGCACCTGCCCGAATAATCAAGCTTGTTGTCCGCATGTACTTCCATTCTTGTTACAATTTCTTCAATGACATGCTTTTTCCCTCTATATTTTGACCGAGGGATGAGTTTCCCTTCATAGTCCATGTTAAGGAGAGGGCAAATATGAAGCATTGTTCCGACTATATTTGAAGCTGCTGAAATTCTGCCGCCCCTGTAGTAACTTGTAAGGTCAGTTGAAAAAAACCAGTGGTTGACTCTTAGCTTGTTTTCCTCAAGCCAGTGGAATGCTTCCTCAATTGTGCTCTCTCCATCCCGCATATCGCATGCGGATGTTACAAGCAGTCCGTAACCTGATGATGCCCCAAGAGAATCCACAATCATTATTTTTCTTTCAGGATACCTTTCCATGAGTTCTTCCTTTGCAATGTTAGCAGAGTTGTATGTACCGGAAAGTCCAGATGACAACGAAATGTGCAGGATGTCCTTTCCTTCTTTAAGTAACGGCTCGAAAAATTCGACAAATTGAGCTACGTTGACTTGAGACGTAGTGGGTTGTGCTCCATCCGATATCTTTTTATAAAATTCTTCAAAGGACATTGATTGACCTAAATCGTCCTCGTATTCTATTCCGTCCATAATAAAATGAAAGCAAACAAACGGGACATTTCTAGATTTAAAAAATTCAAGAGGCATATCTGCTGTTGAACAGGATGTGACAATAAAATCAGACATATTATAACTCCTTTTTTTATTTTACAAATTATTTTATCATAAAAACAATGCAGATTCAGTCGAAGTTTATCCGGTAAATCAGCGCTAAATGCAATTAAGTTTATTATTCCAAAAATTACATCTATTTACATTATAAATTATTGAAGTTATATGTCAAGTTTATGCCATTTTTGATTGTATTTTTGATTCTATTTTAACTTCACCCTTATTGCTTTCATGGTTTCTTTTTTTCCAAAAATACATGTAGTATATAATAAACAGCACTGAGGTTACAGCCCAGCTCAAAGGATAGCTGAATATAACAGTCTTGATTTCAGGTCTTTTGGGAACTGCTATGATTATCCATAAAACCCTTAATCCGCACACGCCGATGCTAGTGAGAAGCATTGGTACCAAAGAATTTCCCATACCACGCAGCGCTCCTGACAATATTTCTATAAATACAAATGTGAAATATGTGGGAACGAGGAATTTTAAGATTTCCATTCCTTTTTCTATAACAGCAGCATCTTCCGTGAACAAAAGGTACACATACTGTCCTGAAAAATACAATATTACACTTAAGGCAACTGCTGCTCCCATGCACATAACAAGGGTCTGACGCACTCCCTTTTTGACCCTTTCAATTTTTTCAGCTCCGTAATTTTGTCCCGCAAAAGTTGTAATAGAAACACCAAAAGCCCCCATAATCATCCAGAACAATCCATCAATTTTTGAAAATGCAGTCCAGGCAGCAACCGTGTCTGTACCGAAGGAATTTATACTTGACTGTATTACTATATTTGCTATGTTGTACATTGAAGACTGAAACCCTGCCGGAAGTCCTATTCTGAAAATTTGTGCAAGTTTTTCTTTTTCTATTTTAATTTTACCAAGCATTATCCTGTATGGTTCGGATGTATGCATTAATATATAAATTACAAGAATGGCACTTATGCACTGGGACAGCACTGTAGCTATGGCAACACCGTAAATTCCAAGACCAAACACAGCTACAAACAACAGATCAAGCACTATGTTTATAATGCAGCTTGCAATCAAAAAATAAAGAGGTCTCCTTGAATCCCCCACTGCTCTGAGAATTCCTGAACCTATATTGTAAATCATGTTTGGAATCATTCCAGCAAAGTATATTCTTATGTAAATCAGGGAATATTGTATTACATCTTCAGGAGTTCCCATTGCTTGAAGAGCAATAGGAGCAATCAGTATTCCTCCCATGGTGAAAAGTGCTCCTCCTATGGTTGCCATTGCTATGGCAGTGTGTACGGCAACATTTAAATCATCATGCTTCCTTGCTCCGTAATACTGTGAAATTATTACTGTAGCTCCTGAAGAAAGCCCAACAAAAAAACCGACAAGCAGGTTTATAAGAGTGCCTGTTGTTCCACCCACAGCCGACAGCGCCTGTTTTCCTATGAATCTTCCCACAACAATGGCATCTGTTGTGTTGTAAAGCTGCTGAAAAAATGTGCCCAGCAAAATAGGAAAAAAGAAAATCAATATCTGTTTCCAGATAACCCCTTCAGTTATATCATGTTTATTAGTATTATGCCTCATTATTTGCTCCAATCAAAAGAATATCATTCTGATGTTATATCACTTCAACTGCAAAGTCAATAATTCAATAATTATTTTTTAATATCCTCATGAACAACATACCAATTTTATAGCTGGTAAAACAAAAGGCAAATGTGATTTTCATTCACATTTGCCGTGAGTAATCTATTTAGTTAAATGACTGCTCAGTTCTGTCTATAATTTCATCCTGCAAAGCCTTTTCAAGGTTGTTGAAATGGTCTGAATATCCTGCAACCCTCACTATAAGGTCCTTGTATTCATCAGGATTTTTCTGTGCGTCAAGAAGAGTGCTCTTGTCTATTACATTGAACTGAATGTGGTGTCCCATCATGTGGAAGTATGCCCTTATAAGAGCTGACACATTGTCAAGTCCTTCTTCCCCTGATATTGATGACGGCGTAAACTTCTGATTTAATAGTGTTCCTCCAGTTGAAGTGTGATCCATTTTTGCACATGATTTTATAACTGCAGTAGGACCGTTTGTGTCTGCTCCCTTTTCAGGTGAAATCCCGTCTGTAACAGGTTTTTCCTTGAGCCTCCCATTTGCTGAAGCTGTCATGACAGAACCGAAGTATATGTGGCATGTTGTTGGAAGCATGTCTATCTGGTATGTCCCGCCGCACACTGCCTTTCTTCCTCTTATTACATCCCTTACATTTTTAAACACATCCAGCATAATGTCATCTGCGTAATCATCATCATTGCCATACTTTGGTGTATGGTTCAGAACAAGGTTATGAAGCATATCATGGCCTTCAAAATTTGCATCTATGGCAGCAAGGAGTTCCTTCATTGTGAATCGTCTTTGTTCGAACACGTTGTATTTTACTGATGCAAGACAGTCTGTAATTGTTCCTATTCCAACAATCTGAATGTATCTTGTGTTATACTTTGCCCCTCCTGCGTTGTAATCTTTTCCGGTTTCCTTGCAGCCTGTTGTGAGAACAGACATGAATGGTGAAGGCATGTGTTCTGCAAATATTTTTTCTATTACGTTGTTTCCTCTTATCTTAACATTGATGATATATTCAAGTTGATTGAAAAGTGCTGCTTCAAGCTCCTCATATGATTTGAAGTCTTCCGGATTGCCTGTTTGAATGCCTATTAGTTTGTTTGTGTACTTGTCAAAACCGTTGTTCATTGTAAGCTCGAATATTTTAGGAACATTGAGATATCCCGTCAAGACGTATGCTTCTCTTCCATGGCATCCTGTTTCAACACATCCGCTTGAACCGCCGAATCGTGCATCTTCAAGTGTTTTTCCTGCGTTTAGCAGCTCCTGTATGAGTTCCTCTGTGTTGTAAAATGCAGGCTGCCCCCATCCCTTTCTTGAAATTTCAACAGCGCGTCTCAAAAATTCATCAGGGGTTTTTTCGCTTATCTGCACATTTGAGCTTGGCTGAAGAAGTCTCATTTCATCCATGGTATCAAGTATGATGTATGAAACGTCATTCACTCCGTCATCTCCTGTGTAAGGATCTATTCCTCCTGAGTTGAAGTTTGCAAAATCTGTGTATGTTCCGCTTTCCTTGAGGGTTATTCCCACCTTCGGAGGAGCAGGCTGGTTGTTGAATTTTATCCACAGACATTCCATAAGCTCTCTTGCCTTGTGATAATCAATTGTTCCTTCCTCTTTTTCCTTCTTGTAGAAAGGATACAGATATTGATCAAGTTTCCCTGGAGAGAATGCATCCCACGTGTTCAGTTCAGTGGTGATTCCTATGTGGACGAACCAGTACATCTGAAGAGCCTGTGCGTATGTTTCTGGTTTATTTGCAGGAACAACGTCGCAGTTTCCGGCAATCCACAAAAGTTCTTCTTTCCTTTGGGGATTAGTTTCCTTTTCAGCCAGTCCTCTTGCATATGCAGCATATCTTTGTCCATAAATCATTATAGCATCGCAAGAAATTGCCATTGCTTCAAGCTGTGCCTTTTTATCGTATGCAACATTGTCATTTAAAAAATCCAATTCATCTATTGCTTCTGCGATTTCCTTTTTAAATTCCAAAAATCCCTTGTGATAAAATTTGTCATCTGCAACTGTGTGTCCGGGAGCTCTTTGTTCCATGAATTCAGTGAACATTCCTGCAGCGTAGCAATCTTTCCATTCCTGTGTCATTGAAGATAGAATCTTGTCTCTTGTGGACTTGTTCTGCCAGTACGGTAGAATTGTTTCAGCTTGAACTATTTTGTCTTCTTCAATAACCTTGAAATTGATGAATTTTCTTTCGTTCATTACAGTCATGTCTTCAACCGTATGGGCGCAAAGTTCTGGGAATGTCGGAACAACCTGCGGTCCTTCACTTTTTTCACCAACTATAAGCTCGCCTTCACCGATATACAGCTTCCTGTTCTCCATGAGATATTTGAAATTCATTGCACGGAGCACCGGAATTTCAACGGTTCCAAAATTGTTTTTATAAAATTCTGTTTCAAGCAGTGCCCTTTCCAAACTTACTCTGGGCTGTGTGGACACACTTTCCTGTCTCAACATCTTTGTTCTTTCTGTATAGCCTCTCATGTTAACCTCCTATTTTTGCTTTATATCCCTTATTTTCAAACATTTCTTTAAATTTTTGCATCTTTTCATCGGATGGCTTTGACATCCTGTCATCTTCATATACTTTTCCCAGCTTTTTGTATTTGTGCTTTGCAATATCATGGTATGGGAGAAGGTTTACCTTGCTGATGTTTAATCCTTCAATAAATTCAATTGTTTTTATAATGTGTTCTTCATCTCCATTGACACCTTCAATTATGGGCATTCTGAGATTGATATTTTTGTGGATTTCAGATACTTTTTTTAAGTTTTCCAGAATCAACTTATTTGACATTCCTGTAAACTCCAAGTGCTTTTCATCATCCATGAGCTTGATGTCGTAAAGGAACACATCTGTGTACTCTGCAGCTCTTTTTAGATTGTCAAAGCTCACAGCGCCACAGGTGTCAACTGCCGTATGAATATTATTATCTTTAAGTTTTTTAAGGAGTTCTTCCACAAAATCAATGTGAATCAAGGGCTCTCCTCCGGATAATGTCACTCCTCCGCTGGATTTTTCATAGAAAACCCTGTCCTTCAAAACTTCCTTCAACACATCATCAACAGTGTATTCTTTTCCAGCAATCTGCCTTGCACCCTGAATGCAGTATATTACACATTGCCCGCAGCAGTCACACTTGGCTTCATCTGTAGTAAGAAGGCTGTTTTCAATTTTAATGGCTTTTTTAGGACAGATTTTTTCACATGTTCCGCAAAGAGCGCATTTGTCCCTGTCGTAAAGAATTTGAGTGTTTATATACTGACTCTCTGGATTATGGCACCAAAGGCATTTAAGAGGACATCCCTTGAAAAACACAGTTGTCCTGATACCGGGACCGTCATGTACAGAAAACTTCTGTATGTTAAAAATATTTGCTCTATTCATTTTTTCTCCAATATATTTTCATATAATTATATATGCAATTTTCGAGCCAAATTATCAGTATTTAAATTTCAATATTCCTAATTTTATGTATGATTTTTGATACATTAAATATGCCCATTTTTTTTACAGTTGTAAAATTTTCATATATTTCCAATAAATCGACTCTAGTGCTGATATTACAACAAACGCCGACAAAATTCAACTTATTATTTAGTTTTTATTTTTCTCATGATGCTGCTGTGTTTTGCAAAGTATATGAGAGGACCAAACAAACTTAATTTGTTCAAATATGTTGTTTTTCACTGAAGTCAGTGTTATTATATTTAAAAAAGTATGTCTTGCTTAAAATTTTATTGAAGAGGCTGCCATGGACTATAAAAATATTTTGAAGTTAATATCTGAAAACTTATATTGCGGAATTTTCATTGTTGATAAGAACGGAAAGGTAATATTCTATAATCAGTCAATCAATGATCTTGCGGGTTTAAATGTGGAGAATGCTGTAGGAAAACATATGCTGGAAATATTTCCGAAACTTACAGAAGAAACAAGCACCATTTTGAGAACATTGAAAACCGGAGAAGGTTTGAAAAACTATGTGCAAAATTATTACAACTATCAGGATAAGCGTGTAACAATTCTTTCAAGCACAGTTCCTTACTATGAAAACGGGCAACTTGAAGGAGTTGTTGAGATATTTTCTGATGTGGACAAATACAACAACATGAGCCAGAGCAAAAGCAGCAAAAGCTTCATGGAAAATACCATATACACCCTTGATGACATCATTGGAAACAGCAAAGGAAAAAAAGAGCTTAAAAATAAAATCAAAAAAACCGCCAACAGCAATTCACCTGTTCTTGTGTACGGTGAGACGGGAACGGGAAAAGAACTGGTTGTTCAGTGCCTTCACAGCGAAAGCACAAGAAGAAATAAACCTTTTATTGCACAAAACTGCGCTGCCATACCCAGCACACTTTTCGAAAGCATATTGTTCGGAACTGCCCTTGGAAGTTTTACGGGAGCTAAGGATTCAAAGGGACTCATTGAAGCAGCTGAAGGAGGAACTTTATTTCTGGATGAGATTAATTCCATGGACATAACATTGCAGGCAAAACTCCTCAGATTTCTGCAGGAAGGCTACATAAGAAGGCTTGGAGAAAACAAGTGCCATGAGGTTGATGTGCGCGTAATAGCAGCCTTGAATGAAGACCCTTATGATGCAATAGAAGCGGGGACACTGCGAAAAGATTTGTTTTACAGGCTGAGCGTCATTAATTTCAGCCTTCCTCCTCTAAGAGAAAACAAAAAAGACATAGTTGAAATAAGCAACTACTTCCTTAACTTTTTCAACAACAAATTGAACAAAGAAATCAAAGGTTTTTCTGATGAAGTGTTGGAGTTTTTCAAGAGCTATGACTGGCCCGGAAACGTCAGGGAGCTAAAACATTCTATTGAGTATGCTGTAAATATAACTGAAAGCAGCTTTATTTCAAAAAGTGATCTTCCTGATTACTTTAAACTGAAAAACAAAAAAATAAATGTTGTTGAAATTGACGAGTTAAAAACAGATGATAGTTCTTCTTTCATGTCACTAAGTGAACAGGTTGACCAGTTTGAAAGAAAAGTAATAATAAACGCACTTAAGCAATATGACTGCAACATTTCCAAAACTTCAAAAAAACTTGGACTTCCAAGGCAGACGCTTTATTACAAAATGGATAAACTGAGCATTAAAATGGACAAAACATTAGATTGAAAAAATGCAGAGAAAACCAATTTGGTTCTACCTGGTTAACGGACATAAAAAAAGCCGCAGTTGTAACTAATACAACTGCAGCTTTTTTTCATCTGTTTATATAAAGCTGACGCTTTTTTTATGAGCTAACATCTTCTACAGCATCTTCTGCAACAGCGGTTGCATCTGCCAATTCCAAAACCAAGTATAAACCATGGGAATAAAGTACACATATTATCAAATCCTTTATTTTGTACTTGTATATATTATTCCATCTTTATCTTTTTGTTACAAAATCAAACAAAATTTTAGCAAAATCTCTACTTTATAACAGTCATGCCGCCCATGTATGGCTGAAGAGCAACTGGAATATTTACTGAGCCATCTTCATTCAGGTTGTTTTCCAGGAAAGCTATAAGCATTCTAGGAGGAGCAACAACAGTATTGTTCAGAGTGTGGGCAAAATACTTGCCTTCTTCTCCGTTTACACGTATTTTCAGGCGTCTTGCCTGTGCATCTCCTAAATTAGAGCAGCTTCCAACTTCGAAATATTTTTTCTGCCTTGGTGACCATGCTTCAACATCAACAGATTTAACCTTAAGGTCTGCTAAATCTCCTGAACAGCATTCCAAAGTTCTTACAGGAACATCCAGCGTGCGGAACAAATCAACAGTGTTCTGCCACAGCTTGTCAAACCACATTGGGCTTTCTTCTGGTTTGCAAACAACTATCATTTCTTGTTTTTCAAACTGGTGGATTCTGTAAACTCCTCTTTCCTCAATGCCGTGAGCTCCCTTTTCTTTTCTGAAGCAAGGTGAATAGCTTGTTAAAGTCTGAGGCAGTGAGCTTTCGGGAAGGATTGTGTCTATGAACTTGCCTATCATTGAGTGTTCGCTTGTTCCTATAAGGTATAAATCTTCGCCTTCGATCTTATACATCATGGCATCCATTTCAGCAAAGCTCATTACTCCTGTTACCACTTCACTTCTTATCATGAATGGTGGAACGCAGTATGTAAACCCTCTGTTTATCATAAAATCTCTTGCATATGAAATAACTGCTGAATGAAGCCTTGCAATATCTCCCATCAGGTAGTAGAATCCGTTTCCGGCAACCTTTCTTGCACTTTCAAGATCAAGTCCGTTAAACCTTTCCATTATTTCAGTGTGGTATGGTATTTCAAAGTCGGGAACAACTGGATCTCCGTATTTCTGAACTTCCACATTTTCGCTATCATCCTTGCCTATTGGAACGCTTGGATCAATGATATTAGGAAGTGTCATCATTATTTTTTTTATCTTTTCTTCAAGCTCTGCTTCTTTTACTTCAAGTTCAGCCAGCATTTCAGAATCCTTTGTAACCTGCTTCTTCAGCTCATCAGCTTCTTCCTTATTGCCTTTAGCCATAAGTCCGCCGATTTCCTTGGATATTTTGTTTCTGTCGGCTCTTAAATTGTCTGCCTTTTGTTTTGTTTCTCTGCTTTCAATATCCAGGGCTATTACTTCATCCACCATAGGCAGTTTGTTGTCCTGAAATTTCTTCTTAATATTTTCTTTTACTACTTCAGGGTTTTCTCTCACAAATTTTAAATCTAACATGTTAAACCTCCAAATTATTTTTTTACCGGCAAACGCCGCAATATTTTTAAACAATAAAAAAATCTTCCATCCCATACATGGGACGAAAGAACCGTGGTGCCACCCAAATTGTCAGTACAAACTGACCACTCGCAGTATTTTAAAGATTACTAACCTTCGATTCATCACCGACAGCTCCTAAAGTGGAAAGATTCAGTCTTTCACCGGTTCGCACCAACCACCGGCTCTCTTGAGAAATTCATAAATCGAAGCTTTAATCATCGCTTAAAATATTTGTTTTGATTATTATATAACATTTTTTTCAAAATGCAAAGCTTTTTTAATATTGTTTCCAAATAAAAATATAATAACAATTAATTTCACGTTTAATTTTAAAAATTGAGACAATAATATTCATAAAGAGAGGAAAATTATATGGATGATAAAATATTAAATAAAAATATTGTCTCACCTGAAGCAAGAATGGCTTTAAATCAAATGAAAGCTGAAATGTCCATAGAACTTGATATAGCAAACCCGCAGGCAACGGACAGAGGAAATCTTACATCAAGGCAAAACGGCTACGTGGGTGGATATATAGAAAAGGCAAAAAAACAATTCAACATAGAACACAAAGGAACAAAAATCACATAGCGCAAATCCCCGAACCTATCGGGGATTTAATTTATTAATTTTTTAATGTTTTTTATTATCAAAGTCCATCAACGTTCCTGGCTTTATTATTGATGAACCGTATTTTTGACGTATGTTGTGTATGGCATTTTCAAGGCTGTCGATTTTGTTTTTACCTGTTATGTCGTTGCTCGATTTTGGAAGTTCAAACAATGACATTTGTTTTGATTCACAATTTTTATCAAAACCGCTTAAGCTTATGCCAAGTAGCCTCACAGGACTTCTGTTCCAATTGGCCTTAAGAAGCTGTACTCCTGCAGCATAAATATCCTTTACAAGACATGTGGCAGGAACGCTCATTTGCCTGGTAATGCTTTTAAAATCAGAATACTTGATTACAATTTGCACTGTATGGCCTTTCTTTTTGTACTTTCTTGCAGTCATTCCCACATCATCTGAAAGCTCTAAAAGAACTGATTTTGCAAATTCTATGTCGGTAGTGTCATGTGACAGAGTAACAGATCTTCCGATTGATTTCATATCACCTTCAGAGTGAGGGGATACCGGCGACATATCAATGCCGTTTGCCAGAAGATGAAGTTCTCCTCCCATCTTTCCAAGTTTGTTTATTAAATAGTCCCTGTCTGAAAGCGCCAGGTCCTTTATTGTTCTCATTCCCATGTTTTGAAGCTTAATAGAAGTTTGTTTTCCCACTCCATACATGTTTCCAACGGGAAGAATCCACATTTTTTCTTGTATATCTCTTTTCCACAGCTCTGTAATTCCAAGAGGTTTTTTCATTTCTGAAGCCATTTTGGACAAAAATTTATTTTCAGAAATACCAATGGAGCACCATAGATTAAGTTCATTTTTTATACGTTCCATTATATTATTAGCAGCTTCCAGAGGTTCTCCGAAAATTTTTCCGGTTCCTGTCATATCAAGCCATGCTTCATCGATGCTGTTTTGTTCTACAACAGGAGTGTATGAAGATAAAACTTCCATGACTTCACTTGATTTTTCTTCATAGAACCGATGGTCCGGTGCGATTACAACAAGATTAGGGCACAGCCTGAACGCTTCCCTGAGAACCATAGTTGTCCTGATTCCATATTTTCTAGCTTCATAATTTGCGGTTAAAATTATTCCGGTTCGATTTTCAGGGTCACCTGCTACTGCTGCAGGCTTCCCCGCAATTTCAGGATGGCGCGTACTCTCGCAACTTATAAAAAAAGCATTCATATCAACCAGAAAAACCACTCTTTCCATCTTCACACCTCCTCTTAATCTTTACACTAGTATATACTTTTTAAGCCTTAAATTCAAGGTGCTTGTTCTGTCAATAAACTTATGCAAATCATAAAAAAAAGTCTTGATACCTGTGAGCTATTTGATTAATATTTGTATATATTTTAAATCACTGTAAAAACAAAAAAACAGTTGAAATTTTCAACTGTTTATATTCTTTTCAATTCATTTATGGTTTCGCAGTCTCATTCACCAATTTATATATCAGGGACATTCCTCATACCCACAAAGACGTACCTCATAATAGAGGTGTGTCCCTATACATATAATCGTCACAAAATTTGGGAATTCGTTGCGGTTGACTTAACCCGGCGACGTCCTACTTTCCC
>DIWF01000028.1 GCA_002422545.1 Firmicutes bacterium UBA6113
TTCTTAACTCTTAATTCTTAATTTGTTTTTAATTGGTTTTCAATTTGTTTGCGTTTTTTCTTCTTTCCATTTCAGTCAGATATCTTTTTCTTACCCTAATGCTGTCCGGTGTTACTTCTACAAGTTCATCATCGTTGATGAATTCCAGCGCTGTTTCAAGAGTCATGACTCTTGGGGGTGCCAATTTTATTGCATCATCTGCTGAAGATGATCTTGTGTTTGACTGTTTCTTTGCCTTGCAAGGATTTACAACAATGTCTTCTCCCCTTGCATTCATGCCGATTATCATACCTTCATAAACTTTGTCTCCTGGATTTATGAACAAAGTTCCTCTACTTTCAATGTTGTTCAATGAATAAGCAATTGCATCACCTTGATCGTTTGATATGAGCACGCCGTTAAGTCTCTGAGGAATTTCTCCCCTGTATTTTTCATAGTGGTCAAAGCTTCTGACCATTGTACCTTCTCCTCTTGTATCGTTTATAAGCTCTGTACGATATCCGAGAAGTCCTCTGGTTGGAACCATGAATTCAATTTTAACGAAATTTCCGTCGGGAGTCATGGAATTCATCATTCCTTTTCTCAGGTTTAACTTTGAAATAACAGATCCTGAATACATTTCCGGAACATTTATAATTACTTTTTCTATTGGCTCTTTCACAACGCTGTCTTCTCTGTGAAGAATAACTTCAGGTCTTGACACGGCAACTTCATAACCTTCTCTTCTCATGTTTTCAAGAAGTATTGACAAGTGGAGCTCTCCTCTTCCAGATACCTTGTAACCGTCAAGTGCTCCTTCAAGCTGTTCAACTCTAAGACCTACGTTTACTTCAAGTTCTTTTTCAAGCCTTGCCTTAAGGTGTCTTGTTGTTACAAACTTTCCAGACATACCTACAAAAGGTGATGTATTGATAAGGAAGTTCATGGACAATGTAGGTTCTTCAATTTTTATTGTATCCATAGGAACAACCTTGCCTTCAGTACAAATTGTATCTCCTATGGAAATATTAGAAATACCTGATACAACAATTATATCTCCGCTGTATGCTTCAGAAACCTGAGTTCTTTTTAATCCTTCATACACAAATATGCTTGTAATTTTTTGTCTTTCAACAGAACCATCATGCTTGGCAACAGAAACTGTCTGGCCTTCTCTGATTGTTCCTGCTGTAACTCTTCCGATACCAAGTCTTCCTATATAATCATCATAAGCAAGTGATGATATTTGGCACTGAAGGTCTTCTGAGTCTCTGTCAGGATACGCAGAAACATGCTTGGTTATGGTGTCAAACAACGGCACAATATTTTCGCTTGGCTCGTCCAGTTCATACTGAACAATACCTTCTTTTGCTATACCATACAATATTGGGAAGTCAAGCTGCTCATCATTGGCATTGAGTTCAACGAACAGGTCAAATACCATGTTTACAACTTCTTCGGCTCTGTGGTTTTTCTTATCGATCTTATTGATCAATAAAATCGGTCTTAATCCTACTTCAAGTGATTTCTGCAGAACGAAACGTGTCTGAGGCATAGGGCCTTCCACAGAATCCACCAACAATATAACTGTATCAACGGTCTTCATTATACGTTCAACTTCTGAAGAGAAGTCAGCATGTCCCGGTGTGTCTACAATGTTTATTTTTATATCATTATGCATTACTGAGCAGTTTTTTGAATAAATTGTTATTCCTCTTTCACGCTCAATATCATTTGAATCCATTACCTGGTCTACTACTTCCTGGTTTTCTCTAAAAACTCCGCTTTGCTGCAGGAAAGCATCCACCAGGGTTGATTTTCCTGCATCTACGTGCGCTATAACTGCTATATTTATAATCTTTTTCTTCATAATTACCTTCCTCTTTTTTTCCACAGCTTAGTGTATTCTTTTTATTGACAATTTGCAAGTTTTTTTTATCAATATCTATAATATTTTTTTAAACTTCCGAAATTTAAAACGGAACGCATTTTGCGTCCCCTTTTAACTAAATAAATTCAATTTTGTTCATTTAAAACTTACATGCATTTATGATACTATTTTTTGATTATTTTTGCATTTAATTCTTGGAAGAATTGGTGAATCATCCATTAACTGTATTTTAATTTCACAATGAATTTCACTTGCAAACTTAAACCTAGACATTTAGCAAGGATTTATTATATGTTTGCTTTTTTGTTCCGGTAAACAATTTTTCCATCTATAATAGTCATCACAGTTTCGTAATCTATGTCCAAAAGAGGATTTCCCTTAAAAATTGCAATATCTGCATCCTTGCCTTCTTCTATGCTTCCAACTCTTGAGTTAATGCCATTTATTTCAGCCGGATAAATGGTGATTGATTTCCATGCTTCATCTTCAGCTAGTCCGGCCTTTACTGCCATTCCTGCGCACATGTTGATGTGCTGTATTGGAATGACGTTTGAATCTGTTATGATTGCCACCTTAAGTCCGGCATCCATGAGAACCTTAGGGGTTTCAAAACTTTTGTTTTTAAGTTCTACTTTAGTTCTGGAGCCAAATGTTGGACCAATGAGGCACGGTTTACCTGCAGCAGCAAGCTCTTCTGCAATCAAATGTCCTTCGGTGCAGTGGTCAAGTGTTATATTAAGATCAAATTCCTTTGCAATCCTAAGAGCTGTAAATATGTCGTCAGCTCTGTGAGCATGTGCCTTTAAAGGAATTTGTTTTTTCATGACAGGTAAGAGAGCATCAAGCTTCAAGTCAAAATCAGGTTTTCTGTCCGGATCTTCCACAGAAGCTTCCAGATCTTCCATATACTGCTTGGCTTCATAGAGAGTTTCTCTAAGCATTGCAGCAATTGCCATCCTTGTTACAGGAGATTTGTGCTGATCGTTATAAACTCTTTTTGGATTTTCTCCAAAAGCAATTTTCATGGCTACAGGATCCTTTATTACCATGTCATCAACTCTTTTACCGTAAGTCTTCATGGCAAGGAAAGTGCCTCCTATAACATTGGCGCTTCCAGGGCCTGTTACAGCAGTTGTGACACCGCCTTCAATTGCATCCTGAAATCCCATATCCATTGGATTAATTGCATCTATTGCTCTAAGCTGAGGTGTTATTGGTTCAACATCTTCGTTGCCGTCTTCACCTTCAAATCCTATTCCTTCTTCCCACATTCCTATGTGGCAGTGTCCGTCCACAAGACCCGGTGTTACAAGAAGTCCTGCAGCATCTATTATTTCCGCATCATCCGGTATTTCTAAATTTGTGCCCACGGCCTTTATTTTACCATCTTCAATTATTATTTGTCCCTTTTGTAAATCTTTCCCGATCATGGTTTTTACCAAACCATTAATTATTGCTAACATGTTTCCTCCATATTTATGGTATTAAAATCTTGGTATGAAGCCTACTTTTTTGTATACTTTCCTTAAAGTCTTGCGTGCAACTACCTCTGCTTTTTCTGCTCCATGTATATATATTTTCTCCAGGTAGTCTTTATTCTTCAAAAGATAATCTATTTTTTCCTGAATTGGTTTTAGTTCCCCAACGACTATTTCTGCAACATCGTCTTTGAACTGAGCATATCCCTTGCCTTCATATTCTGCCACAATCTCAGCAGGAGTCTTGTCAGTTATTTTTGAATGAATGTTAATAAGATTTTTAACTCCAGGCTGCGTATCTGAAAATCTTACAATTCCTTCAGAATCTGTTACAGCTCGTTTAAATTTTCTTCTTATGACATCAGCGTCATCCATGAGCAATATATATGAATTATTGTTTGATTCTGATTTTGACATCTTGCTTTCAGGTTCCTGAAGGCTCATGATCTTTGCTCCGTCTTTTGATATAAAAGGATCCGGAACCTTGAATGTTTCGCTGAAACGGTTATTGAAACGCTGAGCGATGTCTCTTGTTATTTCAAGGTGCTGTCTTTGATCTTCTCCCACAGGTACCAGGTCTGCCTGATATAAAAGAATGTCAGCTGCCATGAGCACAGGGTAAGTGAAAAGTCCCGCAGTTATGGCGTTGCTGTCCTGCTTCTTGGATTTGTCTTTAAACTGTGTCATCCTTCCAAGTTCTCCGTAATAAGAAAAACAATTTAACAGCCATCCCAGCTCTGCATGGGCTGAAACGTGAGATTGTATGAATAATGTAACCTGTTCAGGATCCAAACCTGCAGCTATGTAGTTTGCCAGCACTTCAAGTGTGTTTTTTCTCAAATCCTTTGGTTCCTTGGGAACTGTTATTGCATGCATATCAACAACGCAGTAGTAGCAATCATATTCGTTTTGTAGTTTCACCCAGTTTTTAAGTGCTCCCAAATAATTTCCCAGTGTCAGTGAACCGGAAGGCTGCATTCCGCTGAATATAACTTTTTTGTTTTCCATATTTATCCTCCATATATAATAAAAAAGAGCTTTCTTCCTCAAAGGACGCGAAAACTCTAAAAGTCTCGTTTTTGTGATTATACTACAACAGCATTTATTTGTCAAAATTTTTTGGCTGTCTGGCAGCCTTATATTCTTATTAAATATGTTATGATTAAAAATATGAGCTGTGCTGATTCAACAATCAATCCTTCCACAGAATTTGGAAGAACATTTAATTTATTGTCCAAATAGGAAACAACAAATCCGGAAATCATGTATGTAAGCGACAATGAGATAACAAGCTTGTAGTTAAACACAGCAGCAATTAAAAACGAAATGGCAAAAGCAGCAAGAATATGATACTTTCCACAATGCTTCATTATTGCTGTAATTTCCTTGTTTCTCTTGATTACAGGACTTAAAATAATAAGGCTTGAGTAGCCTGCAACAGGCATTATTATAAGGGAAGTAACCGGAACTATCCTGAAAAGCGAAAAATACAACAAAAGAATTATTGTGGTTCCTATGATACCCACAATTTGTTCTGATTGATTCTTAGGTTTTATAATATAATTTAAAGTCCTGTATGTATCAGTCAAATTAACCGTTCTTGTAACTATGCAGTAAAATCCCAGCACAAGAACACTTACAAAAAATCCGTCATAAACAAATTCCAGTGAAGCTAATAAAAAAGCCACAAAGCCTATGGCCAGTCCAATTAAAGGCAGTGCCATTATGCCGTTTTTATAATCTTCATCGCTTGACTCTTCATATATGGTAATGTTGATGCAGGTATATTTTCTCAGCATTAATATAATGCCAATTACAATGCTTCTCACGTCAAACATAGTGCTATCCCTCATTTAATTTTAACCATTATACCATATATGAAGTAATTATTAAATATATAATTTTTTAGTCTACAATATGTTGTAAAGCCTCATGAGCATTATGTATGTTTCCTGATATGTGCAATAGCCATTGGGATTAAAACTGTATCCATAACCTCTTAAAATCCCCTTTGTGGCAGCATAATATATGAAAGGTTTGTCTGAGTCTTGAACGTCATCTAAATCATTGTAATTAATCACTTCATAGTCGGAGATGTCCATTCCCTGGCCATTTGCAATATATGCAAACATCTTTGCTGCTTCAAGCCTCGTCATGTAACTGTCAGGCTCAATGTTAGCTCCTTCATGACCTAAAAATCCCATCTGGTAAGCCTTGTATATAACTTCTTTGTTGCTGCACAG
Source organism: Firmicutes bacterium UBA6113 (assembly GCA_002422545.1). Classification (GTDB taxonomy): domain Bacteria; phylum Bacillota; class Clostridia; order Tissierellales; family Sedimentibacteraceae; genus Sedimentibacter. The sequence goes on from DIWF01000028.1 coordinate 5,592, forward strand.
CAATGTGTTGTCAGGCACAGTCATTCCGTCATTTATAAATATTTCACCTTTAACTGGGTCAAGTGAAACATATTCTTCCTGCATGTACAAATCGAAGCTATTGCTTAGCTCGTCGGCTCCAAGCTTGCTTTCCACAACATTCATTACTAAAGTGTAGAAATTTTCCTTTGTAATGTAAGCATCATACATTCCATCAAATTCTTCGGGAATAATGGAGGCGTTTTTCAGTTGAGTAATTGTTTCAAGTGCCCATTTGTCAGGTTCCTGTGGAATAGCTTCCATCCATAACTTTGTATTCTCCGATACGGAATCAAAACACTGATCAAATGCTTCAGCCAGGTATTCAATCTTTTCATGAATTATTTCTTTTTCTTCGCAATCCAGAGTCCTTAAAAGTTCAGGATGAACTTCAGTGTACCAGATTAAATCTGCAACTTCATCTTCAAAGCTCATTGCAGAATGTTTGTTTATAAAAATATCGCTGCATTCTTCCCAATTGCCGTACTCATAACCCGAGTTGAATTTTGAGAAGTCATTTTTCATTTTGTCATGTCCATATATTTCATACATGTAATCGCTGATTAAATGGCTGAGTTCATGAATCGTGCTTTCTTCAGATGCCACGCATTCGTCATTGTACATGCTGTTTTGAAGAGCGTTTATGTATACAGTAGCCGACTTGTCCGCAAGCACATATTCAGAAAATAAATCTGAAATCTTTTCAGTCTTATTTATAACAACATTTGTTTCTATACCCATTTTAGAATAATAATCTGTAATTTCTTTTATTACACCTTCTGGAAATCTTCTTAAACTTCTTTCAAGAACAAGCATGCAGTCCATGTAATCTATATTTTCATCAACTTGGGAGTAAATGATTTTTAATCCATATTCCTCCTCTATGTTTGTTTTTATTTCAGATTCATCTAGAGGTTCAATTTTTTCAGTAAAACCGTAGGCTGGAGAATTAAGCATATAAAAACATAAAATAATGCATAAAATCCTTTTAAATGTATTCATATCATACCTCCGTTAAATTTATATAGCAGTATTAAAATTATAGCACAACGTGAAATCATTTTCAATATAAATTTGTAAACGTTTACTGTGATATTTAATGATGTAAATCTTGAATATAGTCATATAATATTATATTATGAAAATAGAAATTAATAACCAAGGTGGCAAAATGAAAATTACTGTAATATCCGTAGGAAAAATTAAAGAGAAATTCTATACTGAAGCAATAAACGAATATGCAAAAAGACTGTCCAAGTTCTGTAAATTCACTGAAGAAGTAATACAGGACGAAAGGGCAGATGAAAATTTCTCTGATTCAGAAATTGAACAGGTTAAGATTAAGGAAGGTTTGAAAATACTTGCAAAGATACCCAAGAATTCATATGTCATTGCTCTTGATGTTAAAGGAATACAAATAAGCTCTGAGGATCTGGCTCAAAAAATAAACCAGCTTGGAATAGACGGCACATCCGACATAACATTTATAATAGGTGGGAGCAACGGACTTTCAAGCGAAGTTTTAACAGCAGCCAATTTCAAGCTTTCATTTTCAAAAATGACATTTCCCCACCAGCTATTCAAAGTAATACTGTTAGAGCAAGTTTACAGGGCTTTCAAAATAAATGCTGGAGAAGCCTATCATAAATAAATTTATTAAAAGCGTCAAACAAACACAATTGTCAGTTTGACGCTTGATTTTATTTATATATTTACTTCTGTTCCGTAATAAATACTTGTAAGCAGTTTTTCCATTTCTTTAGGACTGATGTCTCTTGGATTAGAACCAGTACAAGCATCTGAAATAGCCAATTCAGAAATCCTGGCAACTTTGTTTTTAAATTCTTCTTCGTTGATTCCATAATCCTTCAGGCTCTTTGGAATGTCAAGCTTTAAATTATAATCATCGATTTTATCGCACAAAGTTATGACGCATTCAGAATCTGTTCCTGAAATACCGATGCTTCTTGCTATGTCAGCGTATCGCTTCTCTGCATTTTTTGCATTGAATTTTATTATATACGGCAGATAAATGGCGTTTGCACATCCATGAGGTATATGGCCTGTAGAAAATGCTGCACCTGTTTTATGAGCAATTGAATGTGTGATTCCAAGCAGGGCATTTGTAAACGCCTGACCAGCCAGACATTGGGCATAGTGCATTTGCTCTCTTGCTTCCATATCTCCCTTATAGGAGTCCATAAGATGCTCAAATATCATGTTTATTGCTTTGAGTGCAAGAGGATCTGTGAAAGGACTGTTTAATGTAGAAACATATGCTTCAATTGCATGAGTCAAGGCATCCATTCCTGTATATGCAGTTAATTTTGGAGGCATTGTTTCGGCCAGGGAAGGATCTAGAATTGCAATGTCTGGGGTTATGTTAAAATCAGCGAGCGGATACTTAACACCTGTAGAATAATCAGTAATTACAGAAAATGCAGTCACTTCTGTAGCTGTTCCTGAAGTTGATGGAATTGCTAAAAATCTTGCTTTTTTTCTTAAGGTAGGAAATGAAAAAGGCTTTATGATTTCCTCAAATGTTGTTTCAGGATATTCATAAAACACCCACATAGCTTTTGCTGCATCTATGGGTGAACCTCCTCCCATTGATATTATCCAATCCGGCTGAAACTCTCTCATTGATGCAGCACCTCTCATAACAGTTTCAACAGAAGGATCTGCTTCGACGTTTTCAAACAACGAAGTTTCAATACCCGCTTCTTTTAAATATCCAAGAACCTTATCCACAAAACCGAATTTTTTCATGGAACCGCCGCCTATTACCAGTATTGCCTTTTTCCCTTCCAAATTTTTAAGCTGCTCCAATGCACCTTTTCCATAATACATGTCTCTAGGTAATGTAAATCTTAACATTTGCTTCTCCTTTATTTATTGATTTTATAGTTATTATTTCTTAATGATTCAATAAATATAATTAATTAATAGGATTTAAGTAATTTAAAAATTCATATATTGAAAAAGCAGTAAGACTTAAAGTATTAAAGTAATCAAATGATTAAGGGTGCATATATTAAACATATAATATTTATTACTATAAATATTTTTATTTGTATGGAGGACTATTATGAGTGTTCAACCGTCCGAATTTTCATATATTCATATACCTGAAACTATTACTGTCCATCTTGGACCGCCGGATTCCACTGCAGAAAATGTTACAATCCCATTTATTGATTATGTAAAGAATGTTGCCAGCAGTGAATTGTTTCCCACGTGGCCAGAAGACGCGTTAAGAGCCAATGTTAACGCCATAGTGTCTATTGCCCTTAATAGGATATACACGGAATGGTACCCGAGCAGGGGCTATGATTTTGACATAACAAACTCAACACAGTTTGACCAGTCATATGTGCCTAATAGAGGTATATTTGATAACATATCAAAAATTGTTGATGAAACATTTGATGATTATATAGTAAGAGGTGTAAGGGTAGAACCTCTTTTTGCTGTTTTCTGCGACGGTCGTATAGCACAATGCAACGGCATGTATCAGTGGGGATCTGTTGATTTGGCAAACCAAGGTTATACACCAATTGAAATACTGAGATACTATTACGGGGAAGACATAGATATTGTATATAACGCTCCTTTGGGGGAAATAGAAATATCTTATCCCGGAACTCCCCTTAAGCTGGGTGATTCAGGTGTACCGGTTTACACGGCGCAGCTTCAGCTTAACAATATTTCAATTAACTTTCCTGCAATTCCAAAAATATTTCCAGTTGACGGATTATTTACGCCTCAGACAGAATCAGCTGTAAAATCATTTCAAACAATTTTCAATCTTCCTGCTACAGGAATAATTGACAAGGGTACGTGGTATAGAATCAAATATATTCATGCAGCTGTGAGAAAACTGGCAGAAACAACTTCAAGAGGGCTGCTTTTAAGCGAACTGCCGCGTATTGGCAACGGCATAGTTGTGCCCAGAGTACAGATTGTTCAGTATTATTTAAATATACTGTCATCATATTACAATACGATTCCTGCTGTTGAGGTAACCGGAGTGCTGGATACTGCCACAAGTAAATCGCTAATCGAATTTCAAAAAACAATGAAGCTCCCAATCACTGGAATAATTGACGATGCAACCTGGTTTAAAATCAACGAAGTGCTTTTAGGAATATTAATAACACTTCCCCCTGGTCAATTGGCTTTTCCAAGGATTGCGTTTCCCGGAATAGTTTACAGAAGAGGCTCTGAAGGTCCAGGAGTAGTAGTAATTCAAGAATATCTTGCATACATTTCTTCTGTGCTACCTGATATAACATATGTGCCATACGAACTTGTGGATGGCGTGTTTGGCCCTATAACAAAATCTGCTGTCATCACATTTCAAGAGGAGTTCGGACTTGAGCCTAACGGCATAGTTGATGAAGATACATGGAACGTGATGGTAGATGTATATCGCAATTTGAAGTTTGGTGAAGAGAGGTTGTATTAAAAAAGTTGCTCCGCAACTCCGCTAGGGGGACCTATGTCCCCCTTCGGCGTAAAAACGTTTTTGACTCCGCACCCCCCTTAAGGTTAAGGACGTCCCGTCCTTTGTAATCCTCGTTTTTATATAATAGGAAAGAGAACTTTCCAATTATATAAAAAAACCTGCCGAGGCAGGTTTTTACAATTCTAGTAAATTCTTTTCAAATCTTTTTCTTGCATTTCTAACATGAAGTTTTGCAAGTCTTTCGCTTTCATCCGGGTCATTGTTCGCAATTGCATTGTACATGTCTTTTGTTTCCTTGTAAGCATCAATGCTCTGCACAGGTCTGTACAAAGATATTTTTCTTAGCCTTCCAAGGTTTTTTGTGACAGACAGAAGATAACTTTTCAAGAGTTCATTGTTTGTCATTTCAAGAGTTGCTTCAGTCCAGTTTCTGTGAAGTCTTTCCATGGAGCTGTAATCATTGCTTTCGATGGCCTTGTCCATACTAGTAATTATATTTTCAAGAATTTTGATGTTGTGGCTGTTAATTTCCATGCATATGCTCCTTATTGCCAGCCCTTCAAGCACTTCTCTTATTTCATAAAGTTCCTGAGCGTCCTTCATGGATATCTGGCTTACCACAGAGCCTTTTCTTGGATAATATGTTATGAGGCCATCCTGGTCAAGCTGCTTCAACGCTTCTCTTACAGGAGTCCTGCTCACATTGAATTCATTGGCCAGGTTTTCTTCTATGAGCTTTTCGCCGGGTTTCAGCTTGTTTTCCAAAATGTCCGACTTTATTCTTTGATATACTTTTTCACTCATTGAAATCTTGGATTTAAAGTTGTCCTTCTTTTCCTTGCTTGTTGGACTGAAGTATGAATTTCCAATCTCTTCTACCTTCTCGATTAATTCTTCATAGGTATGAGTCTTCATCTTCATACAAACTAAAGCTTCTTCATCGCATAGCAGACACTTTCTTGGCTTTAATTGGATAGCTGCCCTGTTTAGCTGGTTGTGCAGCTGGTCAAACACATCAATGTCGAATATTCTTCCCAGATCATGCGTATCTTCTATTTCAGCGGCAATTTTCTTTACTTGGTAAGGGTCCAAATCCACTGATATAAATCCTTCTCTTCCGGTATTTTTTTCGATTGTTTCCATATGAACTATATTTACATCCATATCCTGCAAAACCTTCATCAAATGCTGTATTCCAGCCTTGTGAATGTTTGTGTATAGATCAGAGCTTTTTATAGGTCCTGGTGTATTTAAAGTAAATGATATTAATGTGTAAGGGTATCTTGTTAAAAGTTCTATTTGTTTTTTTGCCCTTAATTCTCTTGATTCAAGAATCTCCATTAATGTTTTCATGTTAGAATTAATATCTTTCATAAGTTTCTCCAGTCGTTATTTACCGGCTAATAAATTTATCTTACTTGACTTTTCTGATTACATCAATAACCGATCCGTCTCTATATTCTACTATACCTACTATCTTATCGTCAAACTCTATTTTGTCCGGTTTTCCAGTAAGTTTTTCAGCAATATCCTTCAGTTCATTTATAGTATAAGTTTTAAGACCGGCTTTGTTGAAGTTTTCAATCAAATCCTTTCTCAAAGGATTTACAGCAATGCCGTAGTCTGTTACGACAACATCTATTGTTTCACCTGGAGTGCATACTGTAGTAACCTTGTCAACAATTATTGGATTTCTGCTTCTTACAAGTGGAGCCAATATTACTGCCAGCTTTGCACCTGCAGCTGTATCCTGATGTCCGCCTACAGCCTGGCTTATATATCCGTCTGATTTTGAAATTACATTTACATTAAAATCTGTGTCTATTTCCAGAGCACCAAGCATTAATATGTCAAGATTGTTTACAAGGCAGCCTGAATTGTGTGCATTGGCATAAAATCCTGCGTCAACTTCAAAATGCTTTGGATTTTTTCCTAGAGACTCTGCAGCCACAAGATCGAAACACTGAGTGTCAAACAAACCTTCCATGAGACCTTCGTCAAGAAGCTGCACTAGCTGTGATGTAATACCACCAAGTCCAAAACTTCCTTTTATATTTTGATCAATCATTTTTTCTCTCAAAAATCCTGTTACTGCAAGAGATGATCCTGCTGCACCTGTCTGATATGAGAATCCGTCCTTGAAATAACCTGATGCCATGATTGCCTTTACAGCATTTTCTGCAATGAGCAGGTCCTTAGGGTTGCTTGTGTTTCTTACTGCGCCTGAAACTATTCCCTTTGGATCTCCTACTTCATCTACTTTAACAACATAATCAACCTGAGTTTGATTGATGCTTGCAGGAAGACATGGATATGTCACAAGATTGTCTGTGATTAAGACTACCTGATCTGCATATTTTGCGTCAACCATGGCATATCCCAAAGAGCCGCATGCAGATCTTCCTGAGAATCCGTTGGCATTGCCGTAGTCATCGCAGGCAGGAACTCCTAAAAATGCAACGTCAATTTTAACTTCTCCTGATTCTATTGCTCTTGCTCTTCCACCGTGAGATCTTAGTATTACAGGGTTTGGTAATATTCCTTCTGAAATGGCAGTTCCCAGAGGTTCTCTTATGCCGCTGCTTTCAATTCTTGTTATTACTCCGTTTTTTATGTGCTCAACCAGCGGACCGTGGCATGTTCCCAATGAACTTGGAGCTATGCGGATGTCCTTGATTCCTAACTTTGCGATTACATCCATTACCATGTTGACGATGTAGTCGCCGTTTCTGAAATGATGGTGGAAGGATATGGTCATTCCGTCTTTTAATCCTGTTTTAATAACTGCTTCTTCAATAGAATCTATAAGCTTGTTTTTATGAGGCAGGGGTCTCTTCAATTTCGCTCCGGCCTTATTTCCTTCAGGAATAACACTGAATGGACTTTCGTAGGGTTTAATCTGGCCTATTCCTTCAATGTATGATGGGATTTCTCTTCCTACTCCGTTTTTAGTCATTTTGTTCTTCCTCCTTGTAAACTCCTGATGCCTTAGCTAGTTCCAGCACTCTGTATGCTCTGTCAACAACAGGACCATCAATCATTTTTCCATCTAATGCTATAACACCGCTGCCTTTGCTTTCAGCTTCTTTTATTGCTCCTACCACTCTAACGGCGTTTCTTATTTCTTTTTCAGTAGGTGTGTAAATTTTATGAACCATGCCTATTTGTCTTGGATGAATTACTGATTTTCCGTCAAAACCAAGCTGTTTTATAAGCTTCACTTCATCCATGAAACCATCGTCATCTTTGATGTTTGTATATACTGTGTCAAGGGCATATATCCCTGCTGCTCTGGCAGCCATTAATAGATTGCTTCTTGCTGCAAGAAGTTCAATGCCTTCAGGAGATCTTGTAGTCTTCATGTTTGTTACAAAATCTTCTGCTCCAATGGCAATGGCAACCAATCTCTTGCTTGCTGTTGCGATTTCGTAAGCATTCATTACTCCAAGAGGGCTTTCCACTGCAGCCATAATCTTTGTTGAACCAACTTCAAGTCCTATTTGTTTTTCAATTTCACCTATCATGTTGTCTACATCTATAATATCTTGCTTTGTTTCAGTCTTTGGCAGTCTTATTATGTCCGGCTGTGCCCTTACCATTGCCTCAAGGTCATCTCTTCCAAACTGAGTATCAAGACCGTTTATTCTTACTACAGTTTCCACATTACCATAATCCATTGTTTTCAATGCATTATATACCAGGAATCTCGCTGAATCTTTTTCCTTTAAAGAAACAGAGTCTTCCAGGTCGAACATTATGGAGTCTGAACCATATAAATGGGCTTCCATAATATTTGCAGGATTGTTGCCTGTAACATACATCATAGTTCTACGTAATTTTACCATTTATATTAAGCCTCCCAAGAATATTCATTTATTTCTGCAGCTCTGTATAAAGCTGTAAGCGCTCTGGCTTTGATAACAAAATCTATGGCACCTTTGTCTGTTGCCCTTACAACTGCGCTTTCCACACCTTCGCTTTTAAGCGTTTCTTCAATTAAATTCTTGATCTGCCTGCCGAATTGCTTCATTACAGTGCTTTGCAGTTCAATTTCAATGCCTTTCTTGTCAGATGGCTCTATGACAATATTTATATCACTGGATTCAACAGTACCTGCTACTCCAACTTTTTTAATTTCCATCTGTCTTCCTCCTTTATAGATTATTTTTTATCATTTTTTATATTGCCAATTATTGTCTTGGCTTCATCCGAAATTAAAAACTCAAATGTAGTTTGCGGAACTAATTGTTTTAATGATTCAAAATCATCTGTTCTTAAAAGTTCCCTCACCCTCGAAGCGCTTATGGCTGCCTCATTGTTTTTAATTCTTGGAATTTCAACAACTTCTATATTATAATCTTTAAGCAATTCTTTCATTGTAAGATTATATTCATTAGTAACGGGGTCTGATTTTTCTTCTCCCACATACCTTCTGTTAATACCCAGGGCAGGTGCTATGAATTCTCCGAAAATTTTTACATCAAGCATGGTATGGATTTTTACAATTGCATTCTTTTCCTTCAGAAAATACGAAGGAAATGTAGAATTTGAAATTATATAATCTTTGCCTCTGTGCACATACACATTGTCTAGGTGTTTTACACCTGCTTTTATGAGCTTGTACCTTACTTCATTTGGAAAAACCGACCTGTCTTCCCATACAACGAATATGTGAACAACATCGCTGTTTTTTGAAGCAGTTTCAATAAGATGTCTATGCCCCAGAGTAAATGGATTGCAATTCATAACAATGCTTGAAACCACTTTTCCTTCGTGTTTTTGCAGTTTAAGATTTTCTGTGAAATCTCTGAGTCCTCTCGGGTCGTTTTCCAGCAGAGTAACATAATTATCAACTGATGTAATTTCGTAAAAACCTAAATCCAAAAATAATTTCTTGTTCCTAGGCTTTGTAAAAATAAACAGGTGTGTATTGCCCCTGTAATATTGTTCATTTAACAGCAAGGATATAATTTTATTTGAAAATCCTCCGCCTTGATATTCCGGATCAATTGCAATGCATTTTAAAACATTGCCTGAAATTGAACCTGTTCCAACAATCCTGTCTTCATCATACATGGCCAGGGTGTATTCAACATCCCTTTCAAGAATTAAATCTTGTTTCTGCAAAAAAACATCAACTTCATTTCTTTCTCTGACACTGTTTAAATTTATAGTTCTGATTTCAACATTTTGTCCAAACATTTTTTCAACTCCCGGTATTATTCATTGTAATAAACACATACTGAAAAATCCTTCAATCATTCGTAGATTATATAGTCTTATTAATATCTCAGGATGCTATCATTGCTATAGCTCTCATTATCTGAGGAAACAATGATACTGCTGTTATCATTCTAATTATCTGCAGCACTATAACATCAGAACTCTCTATGCCGATTTCAGCTGAAATCAATGCCATGTCTGATGCGCCAGCAGGTGTTGCAGCCAGCATTGCCTCATCCAAAGGTATGTTGTATTTTTTGTTTAAAATGTTTCCAATTGCAAAACATGCTGTAAAGTATCCCACAAGCAAAATTATTGACGGCACTATGAGAAACCTCATTTCAGCAGCATCACTCAACGTAAAACTGCTTCCTATGTAGCATCCTGCCAAAAGCTGAGCAAATCGCCTCATGGATCTTGGCATGCATGCCTTATTGGTTGAAAGTTTCAAGACAATGACACTGATCATAGAAAAAACCAGTGAAGCTGAAGGTATGCCTGATAATTTCCCTATTATTCCGAAGACAGCCGCTACAGCCAATGTCATTAACATGCAGTTTAAATTGTAGAAACTGCTTGCAGTCCTTTTGTAAACATCTTTGTTGATGCTGTTTTCAAAATATTTCATTTTAGATATTTTAGCTATCATGGATGGAAAGAAACCAAGTCCAAAAACCATCCTTACAAATTGCATCAAAGCCACTTTTGAAGAATCAGCACCCATTTCATCACTGATAATAGGAATATCGCTTATTCCTCCAGGTATGGCACTCATTAGTGAAGTCATTAAATCCAAGCGGCTAAAGTGGTGAATCAGAAAACCTGAAACAATGTTTAACACCAGCATTCCAACTATTAATGTAATTGCCGGTTTATAAATTGTTTTAAGTCTCTTAAGGTCACACTTTTCCAGCCCTACTCCAATAAAGGCTCCTGCAATAATCTGAGCAGCAAGTCTGCCTGCATAAGGCATATATGCCATATTGGTGGCAATATTCAATGCAGCGGCTCCTGCGATGCTTCCAATCATCATCCCCCCTGGAATTTTAACCTTCAAAAATATACGTCCCGTCAAATATCCAGCTAACATTGTCAATATAAAATTAAGCATTGCTTCCACCTTTTGCAAATTTATGCGGTAATTTAGGCATAATTTATAAACCCTTATTTGCATTTAAGCAAATAAGGATTTATATTTAATATTTTTTAGTTAGCAGCATTGCGCTTTTTCATTATCATAGGTTTAACAATTGGCCATAACAATGAAACAGCACTTACAACCATCAAAGTAGCTGTAATAGGTTTAGTGAATACAGCTGCAATATTTCCTTGTTCAATCATGATTGCTCTTCTTAGGTTTGATTCAACCATTGTTCCAAGAACAAGGCCCAGTATCAAAGCAGCATTGTTGAAACCGAATTCAGCAAATGCATATCCGATAATACCTGCTATAACCATAAGGACTACATTTCCTGTAGTGTTTTGCAGAGCATAGCTTCCTATAACAGCAAGCATAATTATCAATGTTCCAAGTATGCTGTAAGGTATTCCTAATATCTTACCAAATACCTTTGCAACAGCAAATGATACGAAAACCATTATTATGTTTGTGATTATCATTGATACAAACACGCTGCCCATGTACTGTGGCTGATTTTGAAGAAGCAGCGGTCCCATCTGTACACCCTTCATTACAAGAGCAGACATCATGATGGCAGCAGCGTTTCCTCCAGGTATACCAAGTGAAAGGAGCGGCACCATAGAACCCCCTGTAGCTGCGTTGTTAGCAGTTTCAGAAGCAGCAATACCTCTTATTTCACCTTTTCCAAATGTTTCAGGATGTTTAGATATTTTTACTTCAGAAGTATAGCATAAGAAAGAAGCTATAGTTGCTCCGGCTCCAGGAAGTATACCTACTATTGTTCCCAATATCCCGGTTCTTGCAATTGTTCCTTTAATATCCCACAATTCCTTAACGGAAACTATTTTATCATTTTTCTTGTCAGACTTAGATTCATCAAGATTTTCAATCTTGCTTCTGCTTCTGGTTTCCTTAAGAATCTGAGTGATAGCAAACATACCTATCATTACAGGTATCATTTCAATTCCTGACAATAAAGTTGAATTTCCCCATGTGAATCTTGCAAAACCATCGATAGGATCCATTCCCACAGTTGCCAGCCACAGACCAAGAAGTCCTGAAATCAAAGTTTTCAAAACATTTCCTTCATCTAATGCAGTCAGTACAGACAGTCCCATAAATGATATGGCAAACAGTTCAGAAGGACCAAACTTCAATGCAGCCTTTGAAAGCTGCGGGCTTATTAAAAACATTGCAATTGCAGCAAATATTCCGCCTATAGCTGAACATATCAAAGAAATGCTCAGTGCTCTCATCGGCTGTCCGTTTTGAGCCATAGGGTGACCGTCAAAAGTTGTCGGTGCACTCGAAGGTGTTCCCGGTATTTTAAACAAAATTGCTGTTATACCGCCTCCGGTAATGGCAGCACAATATACTGCAACAAGAAATGCTATTGAAGTAACAGGGTCAAGTCCATAAGTGAATGTTAAACCTAAAACTACAGCCATTGAAGCACTTACTCCAGGCAATGCGCCGAAAATAACTCCTATTACTGTACCAAAGAATATAAGAAGAAGTGTTTGAGGAACAAAGACTACTCCAATTCCTAATTTAATTAATTCCATTTTAATCCTCCCTAAATATACGATTCAATGAACAATGCCATTGTTCTGAATATACCTGTTCCTCTTGGAAGCATGATGCCAAGCACCACGTCGAAAATCAAGTATAAAAGCACAACGCATCCAAATGCTGAAAGCAGAAGCGTCTTGATTTTCTTCTCTCCAAGGAGACGTGAATACAGCAAGAACATAATAAAAGAACTTGTAAGGAAACCTATGGAATCCAGTACATATGCATAAGCAAGCATTATAACGCTACCTATGAACATTTTGTTTGTAACAAACTTTTTAATATCAAAATTAAATTTAAAGTTGATGTTTCCTCCGCTGCTTCTTGCTATCTTATAAGCATTAGCAATCAAGCTTATTATTAGAAGAACCAGCAAAATTTTTGACCATTCAGCTCCTCCCAATGTATTGGGTGATGCAGCGGGTACAGTTGAACCCACAAAAAAGAAACAATAAATGAAAAATACCGCTAAACCCACGTTAAACAATAATTCCAAAGTCATACTGTTTTTCACTCCTTTATATTTTTAAATAAACTACTACCATCTGTTATTACTAATATTCGTTTTAAAAATATAACCTTCTTTGAACTTTTTTGTCTGAATACATTCCAAGAAGGTTATATACATACTATTTAGTTTCTATTTTCCTCTGAGGGCTTTCATAGTTTCATAGTATTCCATCCAGATTGTTTTAAATTCTTCCTGAGTAGCAAAACCTGGTCTGTCATTAAGTCCTACAGTTTCTTTCCAGTCAATCCATTCTTGTTTTTCATTAACTATAACTGCAGCTGCTTCCAATGCATCAATAGCTTCTTGCGGTGTTCCTTTTGCTGCAACGATTCCTCTCCAAGGTCCGATGTATGCTTCGTATCCAAGTTCACCTGTACACTGTACGTCTGGAAGGTTTGTTGCTCTTTCTTCAGCTAGCAATACGATGGCTTTCATGTCGCCTGATTCAAGGTAAGCATTACCATCAAATGGGCTTGTTAAAACCATGTCTGTGTGTCCGCCCATTATTGCTGCGTTTGCTTCAGCTCCACTTGCATATGGTATGAACTGAACTTCAATACCTGCAGCATCGAAAAGTTGTTTAGCAGAAGCGCCGTCTATACCGTTAATTGACATCATACCAAGTGTAGGTTTCTTGTCTGGATTAGATTTAGCGTATGCAATAAGTTCTTCTAAATTGTTGTATGGAACATTTTTTCCAGCCAATATTATGTTAGAGTCCTGTACAAGTCTTACTACAGGCATAGTGTCATTCAATATATCAAAAGATGCAGTTCCGTCAACAGCTGCTATAATGTGTGAAGGAGTATACATTGCAAAAGTATATCCGTCTGCAGGCTGGTTAACGAAGAATTCAGCACCCTGTACTCCGCCGGCACCTGCAACGTTGTTGATGTTGATAGTTGTTCCAAGTTCTTTTTCCATCAATGGAGCCCAAGCTCTGATAGTTGTATCAGTTCCGCTACCTGGTCCGAAAGGTATTACAATTTCAATAGGTCTTTCAAATTTCCAAGCTGCGTCATTTCCATCAGCTGGAGCAGGAGCTGCTTCTTTCTTGCTGCATCCCATGATAGAAAGGGATAAAACTAGTGCCATTGTAGCTAACAAAATTCTTTTTTTCATTTTTATTCTCCTTTTAAAGTTGTAGGAATTATATTTACTGCATTGGGCAATACCAGAATTTTATTCGGTATTTTTTTCTTAAATGCTTCTTGTAAAGCTTGCTCAAGATTAGGAGCCCATCCCAACATCATTTCATCAAGCTCATCTTTGTTCAGGTATTCAGAAACAACAATTATTTTTCCTTTAATCATTGCCCTGGCATACATAAACGCTTTGTTGCTGCCCACATCATAACCTTCAATTTTAAATCTTTCAACTACTTCCTGAGGGTTAGCTGCGGCAGATAACCATTCCTTAAGTACTCCTTCCCCATACCCGTCTCTGCACTCTGCAGATATGATAAAAGTACAATCAGGATTTCCAAGCATTTCCGCCACTGATAATGCTTTCTGTGACTGATAAAGATTTCTATCTCTGGGATATCCCCCAGGACTGGCAATAACAATATCAGCCTTTTCTGAAATAATCACCTCACTGGCGTTCTTGCATATATCAACTCCCTTTTTGTGTGCTTCAATTAGATTTCCTGCTACAAAAGCTATGTTTTGTTTATGTGGATTTTGAACTGCATTAACCATAAATTTCACATTAGCCTTTAAAGCAACATCCAAAGCAACCTCGTGGAATGGATTACCATTTATATTTCCCATGGCCGGTTCATACGGCCTTATAGGTAACGAGTGGTGGATTTTAAGTGTTTTAAATCCAGCCAGGCCAGGCACTATGCTCTTTCTTCCACCGCTGTACCCAGCTGAATGGTGTGGAGCTATAAGTCCTGTTACTATACAAAACGTGCATTCAGTCAAAGCCTTGTTCACATAAATAGGAACGTTGTACAATGACTCTCCAAGATATTTAAGACTTTCTTCATCTTTGCACTCATGTATCAATACTTCATATTTATCTATTACTTCTTCACCTAGTATGTTGGTCAGTTCTTCCCTTGTGGACTTTCTGTGGCTGCCGGTTGCAATGATAAACTTTATTTGCTTATAATCATCAACTTTAGGTGCTATTCTGCTTATTATTTCATTGACTATAATTTTATTTGGTCCCGGTCTTGTGTGGTCATTGACAACTATAAGTATTTTGTCATCATTTTTTACCATGTCTTCAAGTCTTGACGAACCAACAGGATTGTCCATTGCTTTTTTTATAAGAGTCTCTTCACAATCTATAAAATCATTGCCTGCCAAATCAATGTTTTCTACTGTTATGCTGTCATGAATTTCCGCTTCTTGATAACTATTGCCGTATGGAACTATGATTTTTTTCACTATTGTGCCTCCTGCGTCATGAAAGATTCCAGAAACAAATTTGTATATTTTTCAATATTTAGTATTTTTTCTATAACACTATTTTCCTCATATGCTACTTTCAAGAGAGGAATTGCTTTATTTTTTATGTCATTTTTAGAAACAGGATTGTATGTACTGCCTGATGCATCTTTAATTTCAGTTTCATATACATTTCCACTCTTCATGATTATTTTTGCTTTGCAGCCCCAATGCATGGGATACCTCAGTGTAAATTCTTCTTCAGAAAAAACCGAAACTTTTTTCAGCAATGATTGTACATTTTCATTGTTAATAGATTCAGTAGTAAAATGTTCAAGTGATACATTTCCGTTTATCAAAGCTGTCGCAAATGTATAAGGCGTTGAAAATTTTGCTTCTGTTGATGTTCTAGGATTTTTGCTTCCTTCAGTCAGTCCGCACTGTTTGTATCCAACAAGATAAGTTCCAATTTGAACTTCTTCAATATCATCAATATCTATATTGTACGAATTTTTCAAATATATTGCTGAATCAATGGCACAATGTGTGCTCCTGCAGCATGGATATGGCTTGTTGTCAACATTATTTATTTCAAATACCACACCAAGGTCCTTTGTTACCATTGTCAGATCGTATTCATCAGACATGGCTTTAAACAGGTTTCCGTCATTTGCACAAAGTATACTTACCGGTCCTGTCATTCCTGCTTTAGCCAGCATTGCAGCTTCAATTCCGCTTGATGCAGCTCTTGCAGGATGCAGAATCTTGGAACTTGCGCTGTCCTCAAGAAAAGCCCACAATCCGAAAGATTGAGTTCCGGCCATTCCTAATGCATTTGTTGTTTCATTAACATTTAATTTTAAAAGCTTTGCTGCAGCTGCTGCAGCTCCGAAAGTACCTGCTGTGGAAGTAACGTGCCATCCTTTGTTTCTGTGGCTTGATACTCCAAAACCCATTCCAATTCTTGACATCACTTCATAGCCGCATATTACTGCTTCAAGGAATTGCTTTGAGGAAGACTTTAAATATTGAGCCAGGCACATTGCCGTAGGAACCACAACAGTTCCAATGTGTGTCTTTGAATTTGTGTGGACATCATCAAGTTCCAGTTTGTGTCCCATCATTGCATTTAAAAATGCAGCTTGTACAACCGGAAGTTTTACGTTATGTCCCCAAACGGAAATACCGTTTTCATTTTCAAAATTATAAAATTCTTTATATTTTCCGATTATATCAACTATCAATTTATCCTTTGAAGCGCCCACTGCTGCAGAAAATGAGTCCAATACGCATATTTTCGCTGTTTCTACAACATTATAATGAGTTTTTTCCAAGTCGAAGTTGAAAATAAAATCTGAAAGCTGTTCTAACTCATTCATATATTCACATCCAATTATGAATTTTTCGTTAACTGTACTGTGTTCACCAACATAAAAATAATTGTATACAATCTTTGTATACAATTATATGTTAATAGTTTTATTTAAGCAAATATATTTATGTTATACCTAATATAGGCAATGCCTATACCCCTAATCTGGAATATGGAATAAAAACATTTCCGTCCATTATTTTGCGGGCAGTTCTGTAAATACCTTCTTTGATTATTTTACCGTCTTCCATGTGGACTGTAACTTCCATAGGTCCGTATGGCTGACCTATAATTAATGTTTCTGAAACTTTATCACCAACTATTTCATTAACTATTGTTCCTTTAATTTTTGATGCAGCCCCTGTTGCCACAGCAGCAGTAACGGCAAAAGTTTTATGCATTTTCTGAAGTGCTGCCATCCTTGCAAGAAGATCACTTTCTTCAGACTTGACCAATACTCCTTCTGAATTTATATAATCTTTGGATTCAGTAACGATGCAGATTTTAGGATATGCCGGACTTTTAGAAAGAGCATCTTTTCTGTCTGAAACTATTCCTGTCATTTCTGCACATACGCTTCTGATTTCTTCAAGGATATTTAATATGCCAGGTGTGGATTCGATTTCTGCCGGAAGTTCTGTTCCCTTCATTCCTAAATCTTCAGCTTTCACAAATATTACAGGATTTCCTGAATCAACGATTGAAACCGTAAATATTTTGTTCTGCCCTAAATTTATAGTGTCCTTTGTATTTCCCGTTGGCAGCAACTTTTTTGTTACTGAACCGGCCGGATCAAAAAATTCGACCTTAATCTTTGCGCCTGTGCCGGGAACTCCCGGTATGCTGTAATCTCCTTCCGACAACACACGGCCATCTTTCACTGGATATGTTACATGTATTATCTTGTTGCTGTTTGTGTTGTAAATTCTAACTTTTGTGGAAGGTTCAACAGCCTTTAACAAATTATTTTGTACAGCAAAAATTCCAACTGCAGAAATCATGTTGCCGCAGTTTCCTTTCCAGTCAATCATGGCCTTATCTATACTTACCTGTCCATATGTATAATCCACATCTGCATCATCCCTGTTTGAAGGACCTACAATACATACTTTGCTTGTAAGTGAATTAGCACCTCCCAAGCCGTCTATCTGCCTTGCATCAGGGCTTCCAAAAGCAGCAAGCAACATTCTGTCCCTTAATTCACCCTGAGGCGGCAGTGAATTTTCCAGAAAAAAAACGCCCTTGCTTGAACCGCCTCTTATTATTGAACATGAAACATCTATTGATTCCCTAAACATATATCCTCCCTATTGTCGCATGAATTTTAAGTTTAAATTTAAATAGGCTGATTCTCGCTGAAATAACCATGAATCATATTGATGAAAACCTTGGCTGCTTTTGACAAGTACATATTAGGATTTGTAGATATGCATGTATACCAAAATGCATATTCATTATCCTCTATGAAAAAGTAGTCCGCATCATACTGACCTTCGAATATGCTGATGTACTGAAGCGGAATCATGGTTACACCATAGCCTGCGCTTGCCAACCTTCTGGCACTTTCATAGCTTTGCAGCGTCAGGCATGTTGGCGGATTCATTCCTGCCCTGTGAAAAATTATATCGCAAACTTGTCTGATTCTTTTATCTTTTCGAAGCATTATGAACTTTTCTTCCTTGAACAAATTTAGATCAATTGATAAGTGATGGCTGTCCGGAACTTTTTTGGCGTATTGAGACATCGGATGATTTTTTTGTGTTACAATCATGAAAGGATCTTTGTACAAAACTTCATGATTCAAAGGCTCGTTATTTTTCAGCGGATGCGTATGCATGACTGCAAAATCTATGGTTCCATCCAGCAGAGATTTTTCCATATTAACAGAATCAAGTTCCTTTATATATATTTCGATATTGGGGAAATTTACTGCAAACATAGGCAGTAGTTTCGGCAGCAGATATGTTCCCATGAAACCTGTTATACCTATAGTTACTCTTCCTCTTTTCAAATCATTGATGTAAGTAACTTCATTTTTATAATCATCATAAATGTTCAGTATTTCAGTTGCTGCCAGGTAATATTTTTCACCTGCCATCGTAAGAGAAATTCCGTCGTGTTTTCTGATGAAAAGTTTTGTTCCCAAATCATCTTCAATTTTTTGTATAGCCTGGCTGAGGGAAGGCTGGGCGATAAAAAGTTTTTGCGCTGCTTTTGAAATGCTCTTTGTTTCAGCAATTGTTTTTACATATATCAATTCCCTGTCGTTCATAACTTTCTCCAATCATAGGTTTTGCCTATATAAAATATAACAAAATCGATATTAGACTATATTTCACAATTATTATACACTTAGTAAGTAAAATGTACAATTAAAAATTTCAAAACCTTGGAGGATTTTAAATGATTAAAATTGTTAACAATCCTGTCCTCATTATCAACGGCAGGACAATTGTTTCTCAAGAAAATAATTTTTGTGAAGCAGTAAAATCAAACAACATGACATATGATAAAAATGAAGCAAAAAAGGGCACTATGACCTATGGAATTCTAGAAAAACACAATCATTCAAAAAGCATGGAAAAGTTGCAGCTTAAATTTGATTCAATAACTGCCCATGACATAACATACGTTGGCATAACTCAGACTGCAATTGCCAGCGGAATGAAGAAGTTCCCTCTTCCATATGTAATGACTAACTGCCACAACAGCCTTTGTGCAGTAGGCGGTACAATAAATGAAGACGACCATAAATTTGCATTGTCTTCTGCAAAGAAATTCGGAGGAATTTATGTTCCGCCAAATTTAGCTGTAATTCACTCTTACAACAGAGAAATGATGACTAAGTGCGGAAACATGATTTTGGGTTCTGACAGCCACACCAGATATGGTGCTCTTGGTACAATGGCAATAGGCGAAGGCGGCGGAGAGCTTGCAAAACAGCTCCTTGAACAGACTTATGACATAAGCTACCCGGAAGTTATAGCAATTTATCTCAAAGGCAAACCAAACAAAGGCGTCGGTCCTCACGACGTTGCCCTTAATATAATTAAGGAAGTTTACAACAACAACTTCGTTAAAAACAAGGTTATGGAATTTATTGGTGACGGAATCGAGCATCTGTCTGTTGAATACAGAAACGGAATCGACGTTATGACCACTGAAACAACATGCTGGAGCTCTATTTGGGAAACAGATGAAAAAGTTAAAAATTTCTATGAAGTTCATGGAAGAGAAGAAGATTACAGCATGCTGAAGACTGAGGCAATTGCATTGTACGATGGAATTGTGGAAGTCGACTTATCACAAATAAAACCATCAATAGCTCTTCCTTTCCATCCAAGCAACGTATATACAATTGAAGAAGTGAAAAAAAATCCTCAGGAAATATTTGCAAAAATAGAAGAAGCAAGTAAGAAAACATTTGAATCAAACAACGTAAAAATTGACATGATGAGCAAAATAGTTGACGACAACATATATGTTGATCAGGGAATCATCGCAGGATGTTCAGGCGGAACTTTTGACAACATAGTAGCTGCAGCCGACATAATGAAAGGCAAATCAACAGGCAATGATAAGTTCTCATTGAGTGTATATCCTGGAAGTCAGCCAGCTCATATTGAGCTTGTAAGAAACGGAGTTATAGCTGATCTTATGGAAGCAGGAGCTGTTATCAAACCAGCATTCTGCGGACCTTGCTTCGGTGCCGGAGATACACCTGCAAACAACGAGTTCTCCATAAGACATGCTACAAGAAACTTCCCTAACAGGGATGGTTCAAAACCAACTGAAGGACAAGTTTCAATGGTTGCTCTGATGGATGCAAGATCAATTGCAGCAACAGCCATAAACAGCGGTATTTTAACAGGTGCAGATGAAATTGATGTGGATTATTCAGAAACAGAATACCATTTTGACAAATCAATCTATGAAAAGAAAGTTTACAACGGATGGGGTAAGGCAGATGATTCTGTTGAGCTTGTTTTCGGACCAAACATTAAACCTTGGCCTAAAATGCCTGAAGTAACAGAAAACATAGTTGTAAAAGTTGTTACTCACATTACAGACCCTGTTACAACAACTGACGAATTGATACCTTCTGGAGAAACTTCTTCATACAGATCAAATCCAATCAGACTTGCAGAATTTACATTAAGCAGAAAGGATCCTGATTATGTTGAAAATTCAAAGAAAGTTCATGAATATGAATTAGCCCGTGAACAAGGAAAAGACATTGCAGGAGAATTTGTTGAACTTAAGCAAGCTTTTGAAAGAATAAGAAAAATTGAAGGCTTTGCTTTGATCGACCCTTCTGAAACTGGAATCGGAAGCACAATATATGCAAACAAGCCGGGAGACGGTTCTGCCAGAGAACAAGCTGCTTCATGCCAGAGAATTTTAGGAGCATGGGCAAACATTGCAAAGGAATATGCTACAAAAAGATACAGATCAAACTTGCTTAACTGGGGTATACTTCCATTCCTCATCAAAGATGAGAACTTGATTAAAAAAGATGATTTCGTATTTGTTCCAGGCATCAAAAGCGCAATAGAAAACAAAGTTGATGAAATTACAGCTTATGTATTAGACGAAGAACCAAGAAAAATAACACTGTCACTGGGAGCTCTTACTGACAAAGAAAGAGAAATACTCTTAAGCGGCTCACTTATCAATTACAATAAAAGAAATTTATAAAAAATATGGCCTTTAAATATTCCTTGGAATTTTAAAGGCCATTAAACCATTATAATTTAAGGAGGACTATGGATAAAATTAAAATGACAACTCCCCTTGTTGAACTTGACGGGGACGAAATGGCACGCATAATATGGCACATGGTTAAAGAAAAATTAATTCTCCCCCATGTAGAACTGAAGACGGAATATTACGACCTGCACTTGAAAAACAGAGATAATACCAATGACAAAGTTACAGTAGATGCTGCAAATGCCATCAGAAAACATGGCGTTGGAGTAAAATGTGCTACAATAACATCAAACAGTGACAGAAAAATTGAGTATGACTTAAAGAACTTTTTAAAAAGTCCCAACGGCACCATCAGAGACATTCTTGACGGAACAGTGTTCAGAAAACCTATTACCATTGAAACCATAACTCCTTTGATACCAAGATGGAAAAAACCAATCACTATAGCCAGACATTCGTATGGAGACATATACGCCTCCACAAGCATGGAGGTTGATGCTTTCACTAAAGCAGAATTAGTCCTTACCGACAAGGACAACAATGAAAAAAGAACATTGGTGTATGACTTTAAGGAAAAAGGAATCATAATAGGAGAATACAACTTAGATTCCTCTATCAGGTTTTTCGCTGAATCCTGCTTCAAACATGCTGTTGAAGAAAAAACCGACCTCATGTTTTCAGCAAAAGATACGGTTGTTAAGGCATACGACAACAAGTTTAAGGACATATTTGAAGAACTGTACAAAAATAAATATGAAGAACAATTTGAAAACCTTGGAATCAAGTACACTTACACCCTCATTGACGATGCAGTTTCAAGAATAATCAAGTCTGAAGGCGGAATAATCTGGGCCTGCAAAAATTACGACGGAGATGTAATGAGCGACATGATTGCCACAGTCTTCGGAAGCCTGGCCCTCATGACTTCAGTGCTTGTATCCCCTGACGGCGCTCATGAATTCGAAGCTTCCCACGGAACCGTCAAAATGCACTATTACAGACATCTTAAGGGAGAAAAAACTTCAACTAATCCCATTGCAATTATATTTGCATGGACAGGAGCACTGAAAAAACGCGGAGAGCTGGATGGGAATCTTGAACTTGTGGAATTTGCAGACAGCCTGGAAAAAGCATGCCATGACACTATCAACAGCGGTATCATGACAAAAGACCTTTTTGAAATGTCTTGTGCTGCAAATAAAAAATATGTAACAACTGAAGAGATAATAGATATTATTTCAAACAACATTAAATTTTAATCTTAGGGCGAGTCTTGTACCCGCCCGCGCCGGAGTAACCAGGCCTTTCTACAAGTGAAGTAATCTATCATCAACCTAAGCATCCTGACTACAGGATGTTTTTTTACTGTCAATAATTTTATTCTACTATAAGTTCACAAAATTGAAAAAGATTTACCTTTAGTCATATTTCGTCTTGAAAAATCGTTTTTTATGTGGTAAAATATAGAAGATGGAAATAACGTTTGAGGATAGCTATGGAAATAGAAGTTAGATTGTTTGCAACATTTAGGATTGGCAGATGGATGAGCAAACGTTTGTCATTTCAGGATGATGCTAAGATAATAGATGTTCTGGATTATCTGGACATCAAAAAAGAAGAACTTGGACTGGTTCTTGTTAACGGAAGTTACAAGGAAGTTGATGAAAAATTGAATAATGAAGATATTTTGGCAATTTTTCCTCCTGTTGCAGGAGGTTAATGTTCCGATTCATGGTTGACCTCATGGGCCGCTGTGAACGTTAGGGCGTGAAAAGCAATTTTTGCACCTGCCATTGCGCAAAGGGACACAAATAAACTGTTGTTTATTTGTGTCCCTTTTATTTTAATCGATGATTAAAATAATGCTCTTATAAAATACATTGCACTGAAGGAGGTGGATTCTGACACAAGGTGTCAGAAGGTAAAATGTCAAAAGGTTTAGTTGTATCGCCAGAAAAATGTACTGGTTGCAGAACATGTGAACTGGCATGTTCCTACAGCAAAGGGGATAATTTCAATCCAAAAGATTCTGCTGTTTCAGTTATGTTTTATGACGAAATTGGTCTGCAGATTCCTATGATGTGCATGCAATGCGATGAACCGCACTGTATGACTGTATGTGTTGTTAACGCCCTCACCAAGGATGAAAAAACAGGCGTGGTAAATTATGACAGAGAAAAATGTATTGGATGCAAAATGTGCGTAAGCGCATGCCCATTCGGCAACATGACTTACAGTTCAAGATTAAAAAGAGTAATAAAATGCGATATGTGCGGCGGAGATCCTCAATGTGTTAAAATGTGCGGCTATGGCGCTATTGAGTACAAGGAATTGGACAGCGCATTGGATAAGAGGAAAATTATTGCCAACCAATTTAAAGAAGCATTTGGAGAGGGGGCTAAATAATGAAAGGTTATACTGGAAAATTAATAAGAGTTGATTTGACAAACAAGACTATCAAAACAGAAAAACTTAACATGAATTATGCCAAGGACTATTTCGGCGGAAGAGGACTTGGTTCTAAATACTTGTACGAAGAAGTTGATCCTACCATAGATGCTTTAAGTCCTGAAAACAAGCTAATATTCATGACCGGTCCTGTTACAGGTACATATGCCACATGCGCAGGAAGATTCAACGTTGTTGCAAAAGCTCCTCTCACTGGAACAATAGGCGCTGCTAACTCAGGCGGATACTTTGGACCTGAGCTCAAATTTGCAGGCTATGACGGAATAATATTTGAAGGAAAATCAAACACACCGGTTTACTTGCACATAAATGATGATTTAGTAGAAATAAAAGATGCTTCTCACCTCTGGGGTAAAAATGTTTTTGAAACAACAGACATGCTTCTTGCTGAAAATGAAGACGATGCAAAAGTTGCATGCATAGGCCCTGCAGGAGAAAAACTTGTTCTTTTCGCAGCTATAATGAATGACCGCGACAGAGCTGCCGGAAGATCAGGTCTTGGCGCTGTTATGGGAAGCAAGAATTTAAAAGCAGTTGTTGTAAAAGGAACAAACGGCATAGGTGTTGCCAATGCAATGCAGTTTAACAAAGCAGCACAGGATGCAAGAGAAAAAGTTCTAGCAAACGGAGTAACCGGAAAAAACGGCGGACTTCAAACTTACGGAACAGAAGTTCTTGTAAACATATTGAATGAAATGCATGCCCTTCCTACAAACAACTGGCAGTCTTCAAGATTTGAAGATGCAGAAAAAATAAGCGGCGAATACTTGGTTGAAAAATATCTCGTAAAAAACAAAGCTTGTTTTGCATGTCCAATAGGCTGTGGTAGAGTTGTAAAAATTCCTGACGGAAAATACAAAGGAATAGTTGCAGGTCCTGAATATGAAGCAGGCTGGTCATATGGAGCTTCCTGCGGAATAAACGACATCAATGAAATAGATAAGGCAAACCATGTGTGCAACATGCTTGGAATGGACCCTATAACAATGGGAGCTACAATTGCATGTGCAATGGAACTTTACGAAAAAGGATATCTGCCTAAAGAAGATTTAGGCGGCGAAGAGCTTGTATTCGGAGATGCTCAGTCAATAATGAAATGGACTGAAAAAGCCGGCTACAGAGAAGGTTTTGGTGACATACTTGCTCTAGGTTCATACAGAATGGCAGAAAAATATGGTCATCCTGAATTTTCAATGACTGTTAAAAAACAGGAAATGCCTGCATATGACGGCAGAGCAATTCAAGGCATGGGACTTTCCTACGCTACAAGCAACCGCGGCGGCTGCCATGTAAGAGGATATGTAACAAGCACAGAAGTTCTTGGAATCCCAATGAAGACTGATCCTCTCACTACAGAAGGAAAAGCTGGTCTGGTTAAATTGTTCCAGGATCTTACTGCAGTTGTTGACTCTTCAGACATTTGTCTGTTCACTACATTTGCAATTGGTCTTCCTGAAGTATCAAATCTTCTTCGAGGAACCGCAGGAATTGAAATGACAGACGAAGAAATATTAAAAGCAGGAGAAAGAATCTGGAATCTCGAAAAAATATTCAACCTTGAAGCAGGACTCACCAGAGAAGATGATTACCTTCCTCCAAGACTTCTCAAGGAACCTGTAACAAGCGGTCCTTCAAAAGGAAAGGTTACTGAACTTGAGGTAATGCTCAATGAATATTACGCTGCAAGAGGATGGGACGAATATGGCGTTCCTACAGATGATAAGCTTGAAGAACTTGGTCTGGAAATGAAATCAGCACAGGCAGCATATTAATACTAATAAATAAAACAGGACATCCTTTTAGGATGTTCCGATTGAATGACAATCCTCGAATTCTACAAGTTGTAGGGGCGGGTCTTGTACCCGCTCAGGTGGCAGTGCCCTCCCCTACTAAATTTAGATAAATGTCATCAAACTGAACATCATTTATGGATGTTCTGAATTTTAAATGAAGGTGATAACGATGGTTGATTCTAGCATCGACTTGATGGAATCAAATGAAATATTAAAAAAATATCCTCCTGAAAAAAGGTTCACTCTTGCAATACTTCAGGATGTTCAAAAACAATACGGATATGTGCCCAGAGAAACCATGAATTTAATTGCTGAATACTTAAGCCAGCCCGTAAGTGAAATTTACAGCATGGCCACATTTTATAAGGCACTAAGCCTCAAGGCCAAAGGAAAATACATCATCAAGGTCTGTAATGGCACAGCCTGTCACATAAGGGGTTCAAATGCATTGATGGATGAAGTTGCGGAGGTTCTTGACATCATTCCTGGAGAAACAACGTCCGACGGATTGTTTTCAATTGAAATTGTTAACTGTCTCGGTGCCTGTGCACTGGCTCCTGTCATGGTTATTGATGATAAATATTATGGCGGAATGACCAAGGAAAAAGTGAAGTCAGTAATTGAAGAATACAGGAGGGCAAAATGAGCAGCGAAAAAAGAAAAATACTGGTGTGCTGCGGTACCGGCTGTCTTGCCAACAACAGCTACAATGTGTACACAAAGTTTCTTGACAGATTGAAAAATACATCAATAGATGTGGTTCCCTCAGTTAAGTCTACCGGATGCAACGGTCTGTGCGAAAAAGGACCGGTTGTTAAAATTCTTCCTGATGAAATTTCATATTTCAAGGTAAAAGAATCAGATGTAGATGAAATAGTTGAAAAAAACATACTTAACGGTGAAGTTGTTGACCGGCTCCTCTACTTTGACACCAACGAGAAAAAAAGAATTGTGTCTCACAAGGATGCATCCTTTTACAAGCATCAAAACAAAATTGCCCTTCGAAACATAGGTGAAATAGACCCTCAAAGCATTGAAGACTACAAGGAGCGGGGTGGCTACATGGCACTTGAAAAAGTTTTGTTTTCAATGACTCCCGAACAGATAATTAAGGAAATTGAATCTTCAGGATTAAGAGGAAGAGGCGGAGCCGGATTCCCCACCGGAAACAAGTGGAGAACATGCTTTCAATTTGAAAACAATCCAAAATACGTTGTTTGCAACGGTGATGAAGGTGACCCCGGCGCTTTCATGGACAGAAGCGTCATGGAAGGCGACCCTAACACTGTAATTGAAGGAATGATAATCTGTGCATTTGCAATTAATTCAAACAGAGGTTTCCTATACATAAGGGACGAGTACCAACTGGCGAGAAAAAATATGCAGCTGGCCATTGAAAGTGCCATGGCTCATGGTTATCTCGGGAAAAACATCATGGGAAGCGGTTTTGACTTTGACCTTGAAATCGTAAGAGGCGGAGGAGCTTTTGTATGCGGTGAGTCAAGCGCACTCATGGCTTCAATTGAAGGAAGCGTCGGCGAGCCCAGAGCCAAGTACATAAGAAGCGTAGAAAAAGGTTTGTGGGACCAGCCTACTGTACTTAACAACGTTGAAACATGGGCCAATGTCCCCCCCATTATATTAAACGGAGCCGATTGGTTCAGAAACTTAGGAACAGAAAAAAATTCCGGCACAAAAGTTTTCTCTCTTGTAGGAAAAGTAAAAAATACTGGCCTTGTGGAAATTCCAATGGGAACAACCCTAAGAGAGCTTGTTTTTGACATAGGCGGTGGAATAATCAAGGACAGGCCGTTCAAAGCGGTGCAGACAGGAGGTCCTTCCGGAGGATGTATTCCTAAGGAACACCTTGATGTTTCCATGGACTTTGATTCTCTTAACAATATCGGCTCCATGATGGGCTCAGGCGGCGTCATAGTAATGGACGACACCACGTGTATGGTTGAACTTGCAAGATACTACATGGAATTTCTTGCTGAAGAATCCTGCGGAAAATGCACAACATGCAGAGAAGGCATCAGCACAATGGTTAAAATTCTAAACAACATTACAAACGGCAACGGAAAAATGGAAGATTTGGATCTCCTTGAAAGTTTGAGCGGCACAATCAAGGATGCATCTCTTTGCGGTCTTGGAAAGACTGCACCAAATCCTGTTATGACAACATTGAAATATTTCAGGGACGAATATATTGATCACATTGTTAATAAAAAGTGCAGCGCAGGTGTGTGCAAGAATCTCACATCCTACTCTATTGACAAAGACACATGTATAGGATGTGGATTATGTGCAAAGAAATGCCCAACAGGTGCAATTTCAGGAACGCTTAAATCTCCTCACGAAATTAGTCATGACACATGCATTAAATGCGGCACATGCTTCTCTGTATGTCCGTCAGGAGCTGTTGTAATCGGAGGTGCTGCAAATGAAAATTAAAATTGATGGTAATCTTTACGAAGGAATTCCCGGAGAAACTCTTATGGAGCTTGCCAAAAGAAACAATGTGGAAATCCCCAACCTTTGTCACAAGATAGGATTTGAAGGCCAGGGACGCTGCAGGCTGTGCATGGTTGAAGTAAATGAAGGAAGACGCACAAAAGTTGTTTCATCATGTGTATTCCCCATTAAAGACGGCCTGGAGGTAGTTACAAATTCCGATAAGATTAAAAAAATGCGCAAGGATATAATCTTGCTTCTTTTGCTTAAAACTCCAAACAACCAGTACATTAAAAAACTGGCTGAAGAATATGAAGTCACAGCACCTGAAAGATACGAAGATTTAACAAACACGGAAGACTGCATTTTGTGCGGATTGTGCGTCAAGGCCTGCGAAAAGATGGGAACATCTGCAATTTCTCTTGTGAACAGAGGAACAACAAAAAAAATTTCCACTCCCTATGATGACTCCTCCAAGGACTGCATAGGCTGCGGAGCATGTGCAGAAGTATGCCCGACCAAAGCCATAAGTCTTGAAGATAAAAACAGCACCAGGACCATTTGGAAAAAGGAATTTAATCTCGTGAAATGCACAAGCTGCGGAAAATATTACACTACAAAAGAAGCTTTGAATTTTATCAATAAAAAGCTTGGTGAAGAAAGTTCTGAACACATTTGCGAATCATGCAGAAAAAAAAGCATTAGCAAAAAATTTAAAGAATCCTACAAGGATTATGCATCACATATAAAATAAAGAGGCATTTTAATATAGCAAGGATTTCTGAATCCTTGCCTCAGACTATTGACAAACCTATTTTCCCATAAATTGTAGGGGTGGATCTTGTATCCGCCCGTGTTATAAATTCAATAATTTTGTTATCTTCGGGAGGACACGAGGTCCTCCCCTACATTATTGAAACAAATTTGTCATCAACCTGAAGCAAGGATATATTAATCCTTGTTTTTTTATTAAAAATCTCAAAACTTGGAACAATAGAATTTATACAACATAATAATGTTTTATGTAAAAAAAAGGAGGCATTATATGTGCGGAATAGCAGGATGGATAAACTTCCGGGAAAATATCAGTGACAATATAACATCAGTAGAAAAAATGACAGATAAGCTTGAAAGAAGAGGTCCGGACAATTCAGGTTTCTACACGGAAGAAAATGCAATTTTAGGCCATAGAAGACTTATAATAGTGGATGCCGAAGGCGGAGCTCAGCCTATGACAAGATACAGGGATGAACACAAATATGTGCTTGTTTACAACGGTGAGCTTTACAATACAGATGAAGTACGAGATGATTTAAAAAAACTTGGTTGCAAATTTGAATCATATTCAGACACAGAAGTACTTCTTATTGCCTACATGGAATGGGGCGAAGAAGTCTTAAAACACATAAACGGAATTTATGCGTTTGGTGTTTGGGACCAGGATGAAAAATCATTGTTTCTGGCAAGAGATCCTCTTGGCGTAAAGCCTTTGTTTTACTCCCTTAAAAATGACAATCTTTTGTTTGCTTCACAAATAAAGGCACTTCTCGCCCACCCTATTGTTGAGCCTGTAATAAACAAAGAAGGAATAATGGAAATACTCGGCCTTGGCCCTGCTCGCTCACTTGGAAACGGAGTTTTCAAAGATATAAAGGAAATTCCTCCGGCACACTGCATGACATACAAAGACGGAAAAGTCATTCTTAAGGAGTATTGGAAACTTGAAGCAAAATCCCATGAAGAAAACTTTGAACAAACAAAAAACACAACAAGAAGACTTTTGGTTGACGCAGTGGAAAGACAGCTTGTATCTGACGTTCCTGTATGCACATTCCTTTCAGGAGGACTGGACTCCAGCGCTATTTCTGCTATTGCAGCAGACTATTATAAAAGAGCAGGAAGAGGTATTCTCCCTACCTATTCCATAGACTACAGAGACAATGACAAATATTTTCAGGCAAACTTGTTTCAGCCTACATCCGACCAAATTTTTGCTGAAAGGATGGCAGAGTACATCGGAAGCAAACACCACACAGTAATACTTGAAAATTCCAGTCTGGTCAAGGCTCTTGAAGATGCAGTGAAAGCAAACGACCTTCCCGGAATGGCTGATATAGATTCTTCTCTTTTGTTGTTCTGCAGGGAAATAAGAAAAAATGAAACAGTGGCTCTTTCCGGCGAATGTGCAGACGAAATTTTCGGAGGCTACCCATGGTTCACAAGGGCAGAAGATATTAATGCAGACACATTCCCTTGGTCAAAATCAACAAAGGAACGAAGGGAAATACTGAGCAAAGAATTCATTAACCTGCCGCTGGAAGAATACGTCCATCAAATGTACACGGACACAATAAAAAAGGTTCCTAAACTTAATGGAGAATCAAAAGAAGAATCAAGGATGAGGGAACTGTTTTATCTTAACATAAAGTGGTTCATGATGACGCTTCTCAACAGAAAGGACCGCATGAGCATGGAAAACAGTCTTGAAGTAAGGGTTCCTTTTGCCGACTACAGAATTGTTGAATATGCCTTCAACATTCCTAACAGCATCAAATTTTATAATGGCAGAGAAAAAGGACTTTTAAGGGAATCCCTGAGAGGAATGCTTCCTGATGACATAATTGACAGAAAGAAAAGCCCATACCCAAAGACTCACCACATTGACTACACCAATGCAGTCAAAAAATGGATGGCCGACATTTTGTCCAACAAGAGTGCACCAATCTATCAGCTAATCGATAAACAAAAAGTCACAGAAATTGTTCAGTCAGGCGGAAAATCCTTCACGAAACCTTGGTATGGACAATTGATGGCCGGACCGCAGCTTATAGCATATTTCATTCAGCTCAATCTGTGGATGGAAGAATATAATGTAAAAATTATTGATTAATCTTTAAAAACACGTAACACATTTGGACACTGTGAATATGATATTAATGAGCTTGGCTCAAATTTAATAGAATAAGGTGTTATGATGTGTTGCAATAGATCACACAGGTGCAGAAGAAAACATGACAATAATGTAGCAGGAGACTTCGGAATTCAGCGCATTGCTCTTAGAGGACCAGGGTGCATAGATGGAACAGGACGTTGTCAGGGCGTTCTTGGAACAGGCGGAAGATGTATATGCAACGGAGTTTTAGGAACAGGCGAAGACAGATGTGAAGAAGTAATGGGTACTGGCGGAAGAAGGCACCATCGCTGCAGACATGATAATTGGTTGTGGAACGATCTTGAAACTCCCACAACTGTTCCAAGATAAGAAATAATAATGAGCAGTATATCTGCTCATTTTTTACATAACAATAATTATCATTTAATGAAAATTTTATCAGTTTAATTTTAATACTTAAGTCAATAATATAATATAGCTCAAATGAAAGGAGCTGTAAGTATGAGTAGAAATAAATTAATCGTACCGGAAGCACAGCAGGCTATAAACAGCTTAAAAATGGAAATATCCAATGAACTTGGAATACCGACGTTAAATGTGAATGCAACAGCTATGTATCCTGCTATTGTGAACGGATTAAGTGTCAGAGAAATGGTGCGCATGGGTGAAAAAATGCTGGTACAAAACAATGCTTCTCCATCTGACAATGACATGTTTTAATTTGTTGCATACTAACAAAAAAACGCCTCATGGCGTTTTTTTTGATTACTGCTGTATATCAAGGATTGTGTAAACAAGATCCTTTGTTTCTGCCTGATTCATTACAAAAAATGAAAGTCCGTTAATAGTCTGAGTTGTTCCAGGGAGCACATGGAAATTAATCGTGTCTGCGGAAAGTCCAACACAGCTTGCAGCCATTGATGTTGACTCAGAAAGAGAAAAATCTGTATCTACGTAAGGGAATACTTCAGAAACAACCTTCGGAAGCCTGAAAGTCAAGGCTTTTTTTATTGCTGATTTCACAAATCCCTGCTGAGCTTCTATTCTTCCAAGATCTCCTTCAGCATATCCAGAATAACCTGCATAGTTAGTCTTTCTGAATCTTAAGAATTCCATTGCGTTATCGCCGTTTATAACCTGCTTGCCTGCAGGTATGTTTATGTCAAGTGGTGAATCGGAATATGGATCTGTATATCTCATATGGAAAGGAACGTCAACTTCAACTCCTCCCACAGCGTCTACTGCTGCTCTCACACCGTCATAATCTATAGTAACATATTTGTCTATTTCTATTCCAGTTATGCTTTGAATCATTTCTTCCAAGCCTTCGATACCTTTTACAGTGTAAACGGAATTTATTTTGTTGTTTGCGCTATTTACAAAACCATCTCTGTCCACATATGTATCTCTTGGAATTGATATAACATCTGCTTTCTTAGTTTTTGTGTTGTAGCTTGCTACCATTATTGTGTCCGAACGTTCATGTTCAAGTCCTAAAAGAAGGATATTGACCCTTTCGTCCTTGTTGCTGCCTATCATGTTAAAAATATCAGTGGCATCTGCATTTCCGCCGTGAAGTCCGTTGAGCATAACAAATCCGCCTATTATAACTAACGAAAAACAAAACAGCGATATGAAGAACACTTTAAAAAAATGCTTCAATTTATATTCCTCCAAAACTATTACATTACTCACTGATATATAATATCACAAATATTTCTTTTGTAAAGATTATAAATCTTAATATTTTATAAACAAAAAAGAAAGACTTATGCCTTTCTCTGATGATTGTCTTGTGCTCACCATGCGGGAGGACACGAGGTCCTCCCCTACAACCCGTGATTTCAAATTCATCGTAAGATATCAATTTATCGATGCGTAGGGGCGGGTCTTGTGCCCGCCCGTGTTATTATATCAATGATTCTGTAATCTTCGGGAGGACTAGTCCTCCCCTACACGAATATTACAGTCCTTCTTTGTAATATTTGTCAAAATCCATTATAGTCAAGTTGCTTTCAAGAAATCTTGCATATGTGTAAAGAACATCCGAAAGCCTGTTTATAAACTTAAGCAGCACATCGCTGACTGTCTCGTGTCTTTTTAGAGACAGTATCCTTCTTTCGGCTCTTCTGCACACTGTCCTTGAAACATGAAGTGCAGCTGCTGCCTTTGAAGAACCTGGAACTATAAATTTGTCTGCACCGGAAATTTTCGGCAGATATTCATCAATTATTCCTTCAAGGGCTTTAATGTCTTCTTCTCTGATTTTGTACTTGTAAACTCCTTCTTCAACAGTTGCAAGTTCACCGGCTGCAAAAAACAGCCTTATCTGAATTTTAAGAAGCTGGTCTCTGATCGTTTCATCTTCAACAAACTTTGATGCAAACCCTATAGAAGAATTGAGTTCATCAATTGTTCCGTAAGACTCAACCCTCAGTGAATCCTTGTCGACTCTTGTTCCGTCATAAAGCGAAGTCTGACCTTTATCTCCCGTCTTAGTATAAATAATCATAAATACCTCCTAATTCTAATTGCTTAGTTTCATAATTTCATCAGAAATATCACCGAACTGTTGGAGGTTCAATGTTTCCCCTCTCACTCCCGGATCAATTCCTGCTCTTTCTAAAACCATTTTTATTTGTTCCTTGGGCAATTTCAAATTGTTGCTGAGGCCGTTAAGAAGTGTCTTCCTTCTTTGTCCGAATGACGCCTTTATTACTGCAAAAAGCATGTTTTCATCGAGAACCTGGATTCTAGGTTTATCAAGAATGTCAAAGGAAATTACTGCTGAATCAACTTTTGGTCGTGGCATGAACACTGTATTTGGAACAATCATGGCAATATTGGTATCAGCCCTGTAATTTACGGCAAGTGTGATTGCACCGTACTCCTTGCTTCCTGCTGTGGAATTAAGCCTCTCAGCTACTTCCTTTTGAACCATTACAACTATTTTTGATATTTTGTATCTTTCTTCAAGTATTTTCATTATGATGGGTGTTGTTATGTAATATGGAAGATTTGCCACAATCTTAACGTCCATTCCCTGGAATTCTTCGTCTATTAGTCTTACAACATCAACTTTCATGAAATCTTCGTATATGATTTTTATGTTGTCATAATCAAGTGTTTCCTTGTGGACTTTCTCAAGGCTTTTGTCTACTTCTATGGCAACAACTTTTTTTGCCTTGCTGCATAAAACTTGAGTCAATGTTCCAAAACCAGGACCTATTTCTATTACCCCGGATTTTTCATCTAGCTCTGCCGTCTCAGCAATTTTGTTTATAATGTTGCCGTCTATGAGAAAGTTCTGCCCAAGACTTTTGCTGAATTTGAATCCGTACTTGTCGAGTATGTACTTCATCACCTTCGGTGAATACAGTTTTTTATCATCCATTATTTATCCGTTTCCTTATCAACCTTAGAATTTTCAATTTTAATTATAGCTTCTTCCAATTCTTCTCTTGTTATTCCAAAAGTGTTAAGCCTTTTTAAAAATTGCTTGGCACTGCAGTAGCCTATTCCAAGCTCATCTCCAATTAAACCTCTTCTTTTGGAAGCATCTTCATTCCCAAGCAGCTCATAATATACCATGTCACTGTTTGAAAATTCCTGGATGTTTTCTGATATTTCAGCCCTGGCATTTTCAAGTGCTTCCCTTATGACCTCCGGGCTTGCATTTTCAACTCCTATGTCTCCGTCCTTGTTTGCCAGGTTTCTCGGAATGAAAGCATGCTTGCAGTTTTCTATTTCAGAAGAAAGAATGTTTCTTATTTTTTTGCCAGGATAATCCGGATCTGTAAGTATTATTATTCCCTTGTTCTTTGATGCTTTTTTAATTGTTTTTATTATTTGATCGTTTATGCCAAGTCCGCTGGTTGCTATCACCTGCGCATCAACAGCTTTTTTCACCGCTGATATGTCTGACTTGCCTTCAACCACTATTATTTCTTTAATCAAGCTGCTGCTCCTTTAATTGTTCAATGTTCAAAAGGGATTTTATTTTTGTAACCATTAAATCTATGGCAACCAGATTGTTGCCTCCTTCTGTTACAATTATATCCGCATATTTCTTGCT
Organism: Firmicutes bacterium UBA6113; assembly: GCA_002422545.1. Classification (GTDB taxonomy): domain Bacteria; phylum Bacillota; class Clostridia; order Tissierellales; family Sedimentibacteraceae; genus Sedimentibacter. The sequence continues at coordinate 40,690 of DIWF01000028.1, forward strand.
TGGTTCTATAAACTGCTCATGAGCAGGACGTACAGTGTTCATATACTGGTTTATTATAGAATCAAGGCTTCTTGCTCTTTCATTTATGTCCCTGATGATTCTTCTTAAAATTCTAATATCCGCATCTGTGTCAACATAAATTTTAATGTCCAGAAGGTCCCTTATTCTTTCTTCATAAAACACGAGAAGGCCTTCAACAATTATTATTTCCCTTGGCTGGACAGCAATTGTATCTGTTTTCCTGTTGTGGATTCCGTAGTCATATATGGGTTTGTTTATGGATTTTCCTTCTTTAAGTTCCTTGATGTGTTCCACAAACAAATCTGTGTCAAATGCAAATGGATGGTCGTAATTAGTCTTGCATCTTTCTTCGTATGTAATAGAGCTTTGATCTTTATAGTATGAATCATGTTCCATTATTGCTATGCTTTTTTTCGGAACTTCAGAATATATTTTGTTCACTATTGTAGTTTTTCCTGAACCGGTTCCTCCACATATTCCTATGAATATTGGTTTTTTCATAAAATCTTACTCCTCGTCTAATGTTAATCTAATAATAATATACACTACTTTTATAATTTTGCCTATATTTATATTCAAAAAAAGAAAAAATCGCTCTTTTAAGCAATTTTTTCTTTCTGGTTACTCCAGTATGTAGACTTTTACTTGCCTTATTCCATAATTTTGTGCATCTGTTCCATTTTCCATGAACAAGTCTATTCTGTAACCATTGATCGCTCCACCTGTATCAAGAGCCGTTGCAAAACCATAGTCAGGACTGCCATCTGTAGAAGCTATGTAAAGCTTCGTTCCAAGAGGTATTACACTCGGGTCTACTGCAACTGTACCTGGCTGAGCTTTTGTGCCAGATGCTGTTATACCATATTCGGGGTGGTCGGGATACTTGCCGCAGCTTTCATAAGATAAGTCATAGGCTGAAGCAACCATATCAAGTTCCTGATCAAAACGGAATCCGCCTCTTGATGTAGCTACCACATATTCCCTTGTTCCCACTTCAATTATTTCTTCAACAGGTTCTATATAGACGATTTCTTCTTCCAAAGATTTGGAAATAAGATCTCCATCCACATATGATTCTTGGTAGACGGATTTTTTCATTCCGTCTGATCCTTCTTGGACTACTTCTTTGTAGTCAACATACTTTTCATCGTTATATACTATTTTTGTCTCATGTTCTACGCTGCTTCTGTCAATATCGTACTTTAGTTCTTTAAATGGAGTTACTGCATCTGTTGTTACAGTTTTTTCTGTATCTGCAAATGCAATATTTTTCGTGTTACCACGGTTATAATAAGTTAAAACAAAGCTCATTATCAATACTGTTAATATTATAAACGGGTACATTTTGTTCTTTTTCATTTTAACACCAACCTTTAATAGTTTCTCAGTAATTGACTTGGCGTTGTCAATTAAAGGTATAAATTTTCATAAGAAAATTTACTTTTTGCATAAGTATAAATTTACGCATTATTGGCAATCCCTTTTCAAAATCCCACATTTTTTGAACAAATGATATTGTACAACACTTACTGTTTTTTTGCAAGTTTTTTTTTAATTATTTTGACATTTTGACCAAGGTCTTGCTCATTCCATGCCATAGAGAGGCATTCAAGAAAGTAAAATCTATGTAAATTATGATTATTATTTACAGTTTTTCAAAATATATTCCAAAAATATAAAAATTAAGCAGCTGCATAAACAGCTGCTTAATTCAGGATTATCTTTTATAATTTTGAATATTTATAAACTTCTATTTCATTGTACAATTCTTTCATTATTTTCTCAAACAATACTCCTTCGCGGCTGGGTGTTCCTGCCTCGTAAGTTACCTTTACAGCCAGGGAAACAAATCTTGATGCGTCTTCAATTGCTTCAGGAAGTTTTTTACCATTCATCACATATCCCACCAAAAGAGAAGTGAACAAATCTCCTGTGCCGGGATACCTCTTGTCAACAAACTGGAACGGAATTTTCCAGTATTCATCAGTTCTTTTATCGTAACAAGCATTGATGTTTTCACCATCCACGGTTGCTATTCCTGTAATGACACATATGTCTGGACCAAGACTGCAAAGTCTCTGCAAATAGCTTTTCAAGAGTTTTGTGTCAATTCTGTCATCCGAATATTTTTCTCCAAGTAATATGCTTGCTTCAGTCATGTTAGGTGTGATTAAATCTGCTTTGTGCACCAGCTGGCTCATTTTTTCTACCATTTTATCGGTATATGTCTTGTATGTAATGCCGTGGTCTCCCATAACGGGATCCACAACAACAAGCACATCTTTTTTTGATTTCATTTTATTTATAATTTCAAGCATGATGTTGATTTGTTTTTCAGAACCTATGAAGCCGCTGTACAAGCAGTCAAATTCTTCGTTGTTTTTTTCCCAGTTTGAATAGTATTCTTCCATATGTTCTGTAAAGTCAAAAAAATAAAAATTTTTATATTCTGAATGATTGCTTAAAAGAGCAGTGGGAAGAGGACAAACCTGGCATCCAAGAGACGACAGAACAGGCATAAGCACTGTCATAGAACATCTTCCAACGCCTGACATGTCATGTATAGCTGCAATTTTAGGAACGTTTTTCATAATAATATCCCCTCATGATTTTATAAAATAAATATAACCTTATTCCTGAACTTTCTAAAGGTACAGATTTACCGAAAACGAGGATGACAGTCTCATATCGCAGTCTCAATCACAAATTTATCAGCTCACTACGTTCGCATAAATTTGGATGCGCAGTTTCGTTCACATATTTGCTTATTCGCTTCGCTCATGCAAATATGGAACTCATTGCGTTTGAATTACCTACAATTTCTTTCTCTCTGACGGTCTAAGAAATTGGGTAAATCATAATCGTTGCGTTTGACCTACCATCAATTCTTGCTTCGCTCACGCTCGCAACAATTGGGTTAGGGCATAAAAAAATAAAAGATGATCTCTGCAGAAATCATCTTCTATTAAAGTAAAGACTCATAATTAATAACTCTTTACAAGGGGGGCTTTTTGGTTAAATATTACTTACTAAAAATATAATTCGAACAAGCCCTCAAAATTTTGGGGTACAAACTCAATTTTTTACATTTTTTTATTTATGACTGAGATATTTTGTCAAAGTCTATCAGCAGCTGATTAAGTAACTTTATTCCTCTGATCATTTGTTCAAATTCCTCATCTGTCTTGCAGTCAAGAACCGGTCCGTATTTTTTCAGAATATCCTCATTTATTTTTTCAAGGGTTTCTTCACCTTTTTCTGTTAGAACCAACTTTACAACCCTTTCATCCTGCAAACTTCTGATTCTTTTTATAAACCCTTCTTGTTCAAGCTTTTTGCACATATTTGATCCGTTGCCGCTTTTGACATCAATGATTTTCGACACAGTTCCCACTGTGGCCTGTTCACTTTCCTTCACGGCTACAAGTATTCTGCTTTGCATCATGGTGAGCCCGTGTATCTCCACAAAAGGCTTGAAGGCTGTCTCCAGATTTATGTTTGCAAATCTGATCATGTCCCACAGCTCTTTTCTCAACAATTCATTTCGCATACAGCACCTTCTTTGATTATTTGTTCAATATTTCCATGAACTCTTCACCAGTTATTGTTTCTTTTTCAAGCAGGTAACTTGCAAGTTCATGAAGTTTTTCTTCATTGTCCTTCAATATCTGTATAGCCTTGTTATGAGCTGATTTTATAATTTTTAACACTTCATCGTCAATTTTACTCGAAGTGTTTGATGAACATGCAAGAGATGATTCTCCCCCAAGGTAAGGATTGTTCACTGTTTCAAGTGCCATCATGTCGAATTCTTCGCTCATTCCATAACGTGTAACCATTGCTCTGGCAAGGTTTGTTGCCTGAGCGATGTCATTTGAAGCACCAGTTGTAAATGTGTTGAAAACAACTTCTTCAGCTGCACGACCACCTGTAAAGGTGGCAATTTTATTGAATGCTTCTTCCTTGGACAACAGGAATGTTTCTTCTTCTGCAACCTGCATTGTGTACCCAAGTGCTCCAGATGTACGCGGTATAATGGTTATTTTGTGGACAGGAGAAGATTCTGTCTGCTTGGCCGCCACAAGAGCATGACCTATCTCATGATAAGCTACGATTTTCTTTTCCTTAGGAGAAATAACAGCATTTTTTCTTTGATAACCTGCTATGACTACTTCAACTGCTTCTTCCAGATCTTCCTGTGAAGTAGTTGATCTTTTATTTTTAACAGCTCTCAGGGCGCCTTCATTTATAATGTTGGCAAGCTCAGCTCCGCTAGCCCCTGCTGTAGCTCTTGCTATTGCATTGAAATCTATATTTTCATCAAGATGCACGTTTTTGGCGTGGACCTTTAGAATTGCCTCACGTCCTGCCAAGTCAGGAAGTTCCACAGGTATTCTTCTGTCAAAACGTCCCGGTCTTAACAATGCTTTGTCCAGAGATTCAGGCCTGTTTGTAGCTGCAAGAATTACAACTCCTTTTTTGCCGTCAAATCCGTCCATTTCAGTAAGCAGCTGATTCAATGTCTGCTCCCTTTCATCATTTCCGCCTATACCGCCTCCGTCTCTTTTCTTGCCTATGGTATCTATTTCATCTATGAACACTATGCATGGAGCTTTTTCCTGAGCCTGCTTGAACAAATCTCTTACTTTTGCAGCTCCCATACCAACGAACATCTCCACAAATTCAGAACCAGAAATTGAAAAGAAAGGAACTTTGGCCTCTCCTGCTACAGCTTTTGCAAGTAAAGTCTTACCTGTTCCCGGAGGTCCCACCAGCAGTGCTCCCTTTGGCATGGTTGCACCTATTTCTTCATATTTTTTAGGATTGTGTAAAAAGTCAACTATTTCAGTCAACGCTTCCTTTGCTTCATCCTGTCCTGCAACATCTTCAAACCTTTTTCCTGTCTGTGCCTCTACATAAACTTTGGCATTTGATTTTCCAAACTGCATGGAATTGCCGAATGAACCCATTTTTTTAGAAAACTGTCTCGATAAAATCTGTCCTACAACTATAAATATCAAGACAGGAATGACCCATGACAATATGGCATCCATCAACACTGAATTTTCCTTGGGCACTATCTTGCCAAATTCAATTTTTGTTCCTGACGCAAGAAGCCTGTCAACAAGCATGGGGTCTTCCATTTTACCTGTGACATACACTCCTTCAGGATTTGAATTTGCTTTAAAAGCTATTTGTGTTTCATTTATTTCAACTTTTGTTACATCTCCGGACTCAACCATTGATAAAAATGTTCCGTAGTCAACTTCGCTTATTTTTGACTGCATCTGGTTCAAATATGGAAACACCATTGCATTTAAAAGTATTACCACAAACATGACTATCATATAATAATAGACAAATGGTTTTTTGTTGTTTTTATGTTCTTTCATACGTCCTCCGTTAGTATGTTTAAGTTTCATAATATCTATATTCAATATATATTATTGCATTATATATACTTATTATTAAACCAATCTTAATAATATCTATCATAAAATGGTTATTATTTTATCATATGAACGGAGTGATTTTCGTGTGCAATGGACGGCTTTTTTTACACTTTGTTATTCAATGCTGTACAGGAATTTATGAGGCACAAGTTGAAGTTTATTATGAAATTATAGAGTTGACAATAAAGTTATGATATGGTAATCTATCAAGAATAATTATAATATGTGTAACCATACATTCGAAAAGGAGATAACCATGGCAAGAATTATCAACGAGCCGTCCAGAACATTTGGAGAATATTTACTTTTACCAAACCTCACCACCAAAGATTGCATTGTTGAAAATGTTGATTTAAGCACACCCATTTGTAGATTTAAAAAAGGTGAAGAACCTGATTTAAAACTTAACATACCATTCTCTTCAGCCATAATGCAGTCAGTTTCTGACAACAACATGGCAATTGCATTAGCAAAAAACGGCGGTATTTCATTTATTTACGGATCTCAGTCAATTGAAAGCGAAGCAGAAATGGTTCGTAAAGTTAAGAAATACAAGGCTGGTTTTGTTATTAGCGATTCAAATCTGACTTCTGAACACACTTTAAGTGATGTTCTTGATCTTAAACAAAGATCAGGCCACTCAACAATGGCAATTACAGAAGATGGAACTCCTACAGGAAAACTGCTGGGAATTGTAACAAGCAGAGATTACAGAACCACAAGGGACCCTCTTGATAAAAAAGTTAAAGAATTCATGACACCTGCCAAATCCTTGATCGTCGGACACGAAGGAATTTCCCTCACTGAAGCAAACAACATCATTTGGGAGCACAAGTTAAATTCGCTGCCTATAGTTGATGATGATTTCAATCTGGTATACATGGTTTTCAGAAAAGACTATTCAGAAGACAAAGAAAACCCACGTTCACTACTTGACAGCCAGAAAAGATACATTGTTGGTGCCGGCATCAATTCAAGAGATTACAAAGAAAGAGTTCCTGCTCTTGTAGAAGCAGGAGTTGACATTGTATGCATCGACTCTTCAGAAGGATTCAGCGAATGGCAGTCTGATACTATAAAATGGATTAAAGACACTTATGGAGACAAGGTTAAGGTTGGAGCCGGAAACGTTGTTGAAAGAGAAGGATTCAGATATCTGGCAGATGCAGGAGCTGATTTCGTTAAGATAGGCATCGGCGGAGGCTCAATTTGCATAACAAGAGAGCAAAAAGGTATAGGAAGAGGCCAAGCTTCGGCAGTGCTTGATGTTGCTGCAGCTCGTGACGAATATTTCGAAGAGACAGGAATTTATGTCCCTGTCTGCTCAGACGGCGGAATTGTTCTTGATTACCACATTACTTTGGCCTTGGCAATGGGTGCAGATTTCGTAATGCTTGGAAGATATTTTGCAGGATTTGATGAAAGCCCTACAGCAAAAATAAAGTACGGCAACGGATATGTGAAGGAATATTGGGGCGAAGGTTCCAACAGGGCAAGGAACTGGGCAAGATACGATTTAGGCGGCAAGGCTGGACTTCAATTTGAAGAAGGCGTAGACTCATACGTTCCATATGCCGGAAAACTTGATGACGGTCTTGGAAGCACACTCTACAAAATCAAATCAACATTCTGCAACTGTGGTGCTAAGGCAATCAAAGATATTCAGAAAAATGGAAGACTTTGTCTTGTATCCTCAACCAGCATTTCAGAAGGTTCAGCTCACGACGTAATATTAAAAAACCAATAATACTATAGATTTTATAAAATATTGCCGTTGATTATAATTAAATATTTTTATTAAATTTATATACGGTTTTAAATAAATTACAATCCGCAGTTTCAAAACAAAAATTGATGATTGTGGGCAGTAAAATGATTGAATATTAATGCGGTTTTCGAGAAATATGAAAATCATATGGTTCTCAATTCTTTTTCTCAGTACAATATTGACTTATTGAAAAGATGTTTTTACATTTTAAAGCCACAATCGCTCATAAAAGGAGGATTGTGGCTTTAAATTATAAAAATTGAAACGAATAAAACTAGGGTGAAATAAAGCATTAGTGTTGTGAAGAAAAGCCTGTAAATTAGATTTAAAAAATCCCTTTCAATGTCTCAATTTTATCAAACATATCATTTACTGTTATAATTGTTTGAACAGAATCCTTGTTCTTTATAAATTGTCCTAATGAGTCTACTATCTGACTAAACTCATTAATATCCCTGTCATGCCCGCCGGGCAGTTTTGTTTTAAAATTCTTCCAGACCACATTTATAAAATCCATATTATCAGCTGCAGAACTCCAATTATTATTTTCCACATTCAAAATTATTTCTCTTCCTGAATATTTTAATCTGCTAATGTTTGCCGGTATTTCTGTTTTGTAATAATCAAGTATATATGAAATGTAAAGAGTGATACGATTAGCCTGTACTCTGGATTCATATGTGTTTTGCAAAGCAACTTCTTCTTCCAAATTTAATATGGCATTGTTGAGATTATAGCTTAAGTTTACTGGAATTGCCTGAATCATCGGTTCTAATTCTGCAAAATTACTTTTTATCAAAGCTACTTTATCACTAGCATTATTCCAATCCTGCTTATCAATATCATCCATGACGTCCTCAGCAATTGACTCGATCGATTCTAATTGTTCAGGAGCAGCAACAGATATTGGAACTCCCGGAATAGTCATTATCTGTCCAACTGTAATATAATTATGACGCAGAATTTGCGGGTTTGCAGCTAAGAATTGTGTATATGGAACTCCAAATCTATGAGAAATACTAAACAATGTATCCCAAGGCTTAACAATATAGCGTTGCATAAAACTTCTCCTATCTATAATATTTAGTTACAAAATCACTATATGCTTCGAAATACGATTTTGTTCATACTGTCAGACCTGTGTTAACAGCTGTTAAAAGAACTTCAAGAAAACGGAAGACTTTGTCTAGTATCAGCAACAAGCATATCAGAAGGTTCAGCTCACAACGTAATACTAAATGATCAATAATTCTAAATACTAACCTGCACAAAAAAACCTGTCAGATGACAGGTTTTATATTTGCCTTGATTTATTTATCTTCGTCTTCTTCTTCGTCTTCGTCGTCAAGTAATTCGTCAATTTCAGCTTCATCAAGAATTTCATCAAAAGCTTTTGTAACTTGTTCATATTCATCGTCAGATTCTATGCTTAACAATTCAAAGCTTCCGTCTTCATATTCTTCAAAGCCATACAGGAATACTTCTCCGTCTTCCTGATTTTCTAAAGGCAGCAATGCTATGTAGTCTTTGTCTTCTACTGGGAAAATGGCAATTATTGCACATTCAACTTCTGTTCCGTCTTCAAGCGTAATTGTCATTATTTCTTCGTCGTGGTCTCCGCAACCGCATCCGCATCCTTCGTCATTGCAATCGCATCCTTCATCAGAGCAATCGCATCCAAATAAATCTTTATCTTCACTCATTTTTTGTACGTCCTTATATTATATTTTATCCAACATACATGGATATTTAAACTTTAACAGAATACAATTTAAAAAGCAACATTAAATTTAAATTCTTATTCACTTTTAAAATTTTTGTTCAATAACTCTTTACAGAATTGTCAAAATAGGTTATAATTTCATATGTATTCGGGATGTAGCGCAGCTTGGTTAGCGTACAAGTCTGGGGGACTTGGGGTCGGAAGTTCGAATCTTCTCATCCCGACCATCGTAAATTCAGGGTTTCAGCAATAGCTGAAACCCTTTTTTATTTCCAATTAACTTCTGCACTTTTTCTTGGAACAGTTCTATAATACTTATTGTTTGTGTATCCTAACAACAATGATGTGACAACAACTTTACTGTCCGAAATATTCAGAAACTCTCTGATATTCTTGTCATGTGATGCAAACGTGAAAAATCCATTGAAACAAACACCTAAATTTAATGCATCAGCCATTGTTTGCATATTGGAAGCTGCCACTCCTCCATCAACATATGGATTAAAGGATAAATTTTTATCGCTGAGAACTATGATAATTGCAGGTGCATTATAAAACAATTTATCATTGCCATATTTGTTATATTGCCTGTGCATCATTTTCCACATAACTGAATATCTTTTTTTCTCACTGTCAAGAGGGTCATTTTCATTTGGCTCATAGCTGCATGCTATATCATTAAGAACATCGAGCGTTAATTTTGTCAGTTCACTCATGTTGTCCTGAACAACCACGAAGCTTACAGGCTGCCTGTTACCGCCACTTGGAGTAAATCTTCCTGCATCAATAATTTTTATAAGCTTTTCTTTTTCTACAGACTTGTCCATGAATTGCCTGATGCTTCTTCTATATTTAATAGAATTTAATACATTTTCCGGCTCAACATAAAATTCATTCTTGCTATAGTCTATTACCTCGTTCATGTCATATCCATCTATTGACACGGCATTTTGAGGGCATACTGCAATGCAATGTCCACAGTTTAAGCAGGATTTAAACAAAGGTTGTGCCTTACCTTCAATAATCTTAATATCGCTGCATTGACAATCCTGAGCACAAATACCGCAGCCAATGCACTTTTCTACATTAATGCTAATCATTTATAATTCCTTTCAATTTTTATAGTCTAAAAAACATTTAAATGGCTTTCTCAAATCAGATAACTGACTTAAGTTATTCTATTTTAACTTTAATTATTAGTGTTTCATTTATATTATATAACACAGCGACAAGAAATGTACATCATAAGTTCTGTAAAAACTGAAATCACATAAATATAAAAACCACTAATAAAGAGGCCTCCTTAATAATGGCTTTATTTATTTTAAAATCGTGATAAATCAACTTCGTTCCTACTTAGGTTCATAAAATGCTGCTATTACCATAGAATCATAATATTTTTTCAGTTTTTTAACGGCGATTCAATCATGTCTGGTCAGACTGCCAGACAAGAATAAAATTCAGAACATAGCCACAAAATACTGTTCCGTGAAGAAGTTTAATTTTATTTATAACAAAAACCACACCCTTGTAAAAGGGTGTGGTTGATGTGGTTAATAATATCTCCTGTCGTTCTTTATCTATTTCGGATCGGCTACAATATGGCAGTCGCGGATCTGAGTGTTACCCTTTGTATTAACATATACCAGGTAATCACCTGTTTCGTAAGTTCCTTCTGCGTTATTCTTGATTACAGCGGTTGTTGTGAAGACTAGTTCTGACCCGTTCTCATAAATCTCTGTTACTTTTATTGAAAGAAGATTTTCGTTATCATTGATTTTCTCAACATATGCCATCGGTGTTGCGCTAACTAGCGTAACATTGGCTATCTCAATTTCCGCTACGTCTTCTACAGGCCAATCCAAGCGAAGGGTAACTATGGCATCACCATTAGATTCTTCAAAGTCCCAGAAGTAAAAATGCGTCTGTTGCCCATCTATCTTAAGTACAAAGCTGTCCTGTGCATTGTTCCTGGTTATTGCGCCGTCGTAATTTTCTAATTTGAACTGCACAAGAACAGGACGAGGCATTGTGATGGAATCTGCTACTATCACACATTTCACAGGTCTTACAAGCGCTTCAATTTCTGATGACCTTACAGGCTTTTGCACGCCGCCTGTCCTGAAGAATGGGTGTGTCTGGCTCTGTGTAGGAGAAGGATATTCAGGGTAGTACGCATCTCGGCCTATGAAATCGAATTTGTTTGATGGAACTGCAGGGTCTTCAATCAAACCGATGTCCCAAACGTTTGGAGTGTTCCACGATATCCAGTTAACCAGAGGATTATATTCTCTGGTGTAAGGGTTGCTGCGCGCAATTTCCGGAATGGTGCAGCCCCAGGCTATCAAGTCGTCCACGCTTGTCCAATGGCTGAATTCCTCATACTGATCTCTAAGAAGTTCCCAGTCTTCCGGCAAAACCCTGTAATTCGGGTCCCCTACCCTCGGGTTGCCTTCTTCGTCGTGATAGTAAAGCCCCAGTTCACCGTTGAAGAACATCCTCTTGAACACCTCGAAGGAATACGGGTCGTAACGGTACAGTTCTTCACGGGTGTTGATTGGCGTCCATGTGCCATCGTTGATGCCCAGGAACGATTCGCGCATGGTTCCGTCCCAGAATGTGGAGCCGGTTGAAACATGCTCGCCTCTGTTGCGCAGGTAGGCACCCTCAGTGTTATACTGGTTCCACCACCTTCTGCCGTTCTCCGGGGCCACTGCTGTTACCCATGCGGCCGTGGTGTCAAATTTTACGAATTCGGCGTAACTTCCGGCATTTGTAAAACTGTCAATGCCGTGTCCGCCTTCGTGGAATATGAGGTTCTCGTTTTTGTATCTCGACAGCTGTGTGTCTTTAAGTATGAGCACTTCATCAGCCTGGAACGTTGTTCCGCCCCATCCTTCAACATACAGATAAACATGGAAGTTGCTGCTGCCTATCTGGTTTCTGTGAGTAGGCTGCATAGCTGCGTGATGGCCGAAATGCGATCCTCCGATAATCTGCATGCCTCCCCCAAGGCGTACAGAACCGTCTGCGATTCTTTGGCCAACTCTGTCATATTCGACCGGGCTGGTGCCAAAATCAGCCGGCAGGGAACTTACATAGCTTCTGTCAGAACTGTTATGAGGTGTGCCAGCAGCTACTACAGCTGAAGGATTCTCAGGAAAATCTTCTCCTCCGGCGCTCATTTCATAGGTTATAGTCTGGTTGTTGGATAATTCGATGTCATACATTTGTGCACCGGCCTTAATGGTGTCCAGATCCACAACAGTATCGGCGTAAACGTAAAATCCTGTAAGCGGACTACGGTAGGCATTGCCTATGTATGGCAGAAATTCCGCCTCCTGTCTGATATTTTTCTCGAGCACGTTGCCGTCCCAGTCCTTAACGTTGGCTGCACCTGCGTATTCCACCTCTATTGTTCCGCTTGGTCCTGCACCCCAATCGTTTATGGCATCTTCAAGGCTTACAAATTGACCATATTCAAGCGGATACTGACCGGGCTGCTGATTATTGGCTATCCAGCCTCCTGCATCTATCTTTCGCTCATCAATGTCTTTTTGCGTAAAACCGGAGAAGGCTCTGCCGTAAGGATTTCCATTGTCCAGACGGTTTGCTGTTCCTGTTGGCACCTGCAGGGTAACCGTACGCCAAGCGTAGCCGCCTACTATGGATACATTAAGCGGTGTGCCGTCTTTATATATTTTCCAGTTGCCTGCGGTTGCCGCAGGCGATACAGTGTTTATTTCACGGTTGAACTTCACTTCTATCTGCCTGTCGGAAATTATACGTACATGCTCTATTTTCAGGGGTTCACGCTCTTCAGGCTGACCGTTTCCGCCAACAACGAAATTATCCGCCTGACTGCGCCAGAACCATGGATGGCTGTTCTTCATGGAATCGCTGGTAAAACTGCCATTTTGATCCGGAGTACCTGAAAAATAGTTGAATCTTCCGTGTATGCCACACAATGCCCTATACAGATCCTTGTCGTAATCATTTAACTCCTCGCGGGTATTTACCGGGAATCTGTAGTACTCCCAAGATCCGTCAGCAGATTCAGGTATCATTTCAAAATGAATCATTGCGCCGTATATGTAGTAGTTTTCAACATTTTCAGCCATGATGGTGCCTGTCCATTTACCTTCATCCATGGCTTTGTCGTATGCCCTTTTGAGCTGAAGATCATATAGGTATTCGTCCCAGTCGTTAAACTGCCCTATCGGGAAAAGCTTGCTTCCTTCCTTTATACCGAAATTATAATATAGTCGCAGGAAATCCTCGCCGAAATCAAAATAGTCATCTCTGAGGCGAGCCGGTTCCATGGTGTCTTCATCTATGGCAATGCTATCATGACGCATAACCTCATCTGCAGTGGTGACGATAATCGTGTTTTCCACACTGCCTTCTATACGTGTACGGGTGTATGTATCGTCGGTAACACCGAATTCATACAGTTCGCGATACGCGGGAATTTCATAAACGGATTGGTCTGAGCCTACCACATGAGCCTGAAGGCCTGCATCAACAGCAGGTATGTTCAGATATTCAGCACGGCCAACCATGGCGTTAATGCCTTCACCCAGCTGTTTTGTCAAGTAATTTGTGGTATATTTAGGGTTGCCTATGGCACCTGAGAAATTATCTGATGTACTGTTGCCTGAACCCGTAGCGCCCCAAGCCTCTATTTGAGACATGTGCCCCAGCTGAATTTCTTCGTAGAACGGCATAAAATCAGCAGTTTTCGTCATGTCATAAACTTCAACCGTTATTCTTTTGGCTGCATCCAGGCCCATTTCATTTTGAGTATTGGCAAAAAGCGTTACATTACGTCTTTGAATTCGCGGCTTGCCAATATCCATGGAATCTTTGAGGCGTACATTTACGACCCCGCCCCTGTCTTCGTAGGGACCGAAATCAAAATAGGAGAGGAATTCCCACTCTGCAGGTGTGCCATCAACCTTAATTGTAAAAATATCATGCGCATCAACATCGTTTAATACTTCTTCATCAAATTCAATTTCAATTTCATTGCCTGTGATCAAATAGACCTTGCCAAGATTGCCAGTGATGGCGCTAGAGCTGGTAATGCTTATACCCAGGCTTTCATCTTCCTCTTCTTCAATGTCTTCTTCAGAAGACGGTTCAGAGAATATTTGTTGGTTTGAAGAGGTTCCCTCAACAGGATCGACGTCTTCCGCAAACGCCGTTGCCTCATGTGCCGCAAAGGAAAAAAGCAGTATCATACCCAAAAGCACCAGAAACAGTAGAGATGTTTTTTTCAATATTATCACTCCTTTTATTATATATAAGGCTTGCACAAAACTCTACACATATAATAAATATATGGGGTGAGAGGTATGGTCGGCCTCATTATCTCTTTGAAATAAAAATATCAGACTCTTTTGATATAATTAAGCTTGAAATATATAAACTGAATGGAGATGATTACTTCTAATACTTTTTATCGTTCGGATTGTCCTAATGTAGTCGATGATGTAGCATATTTCCTATTGTAGTTTTCACACACTTATACAAATGCAAATGCCAAACCAAACTATTGAGAAATTTGTCATAATATTCATAACATTATTTTTAGAGCTCTATTTAAAGACTATATTGAAAAAATATTTTGTTATGCACTATTCTAAGTCAGTATTCTTAGAAATATAAAGCTTATACTGTAAAAAAATCAGTCAATATATGTAATATTAACCATCAACTGTCATACATATCTTACATGTACTAGGTGGTGTTAAATGTTAAAGTGATCCTCTTATGAATGATGAATGAATTCTCATATTATTCCCGAATGACAAGGCCTTTTCGGAAAGTTTTTATTAAGCTTATATCTTTGGATTATAAAAAAGATGCAAAATTTTGTATTAAAATGGAAAAAATTATGTTATAATAAATAAAAGTATCATTAACACAAGATTTTTTATGAAAATCTAGAAAGTGGCAAATAAATACTTTAAAGATTGGAAGGATTTATAAATGGATGTTTATGTAGCTCGTCAGCCCATATTTGATAGCAATATAAATGTATTTGGATATGAATTACTATATCGCGGAAGTATAAATAATTTTAATGAACGAAATGATGATAATAAGATAACAGCTGAATTAATCAGTAATGCCTTTTTAACTATGGATATTCACGAACTAACTGATGAAACAAAAGCTTTTATAAATTTTTCCGAGAAACTTCTCATAGAGGAAATTCCTTTGTTATTACCTGCTGACTCAGTAGTTGTGGAAGTATTAGAAAATGTTGAAATTAACGAAAATGTAATCAGAGCATGCAAGAAGTTACGAGAAAAAGGTTATATAATAGCCCTTGGTGACTTTGTCATCAGCAAAGAATCCTATTTGCCGCTCATGGAAATTGCACATATAGTTAAGATAGAATTTTCCGCTGTAAACTACTTAAAACAACGCCAGTTAATAAAACAATACAAAAACAAAATCAAGTTTATAGCAGATAAGGTTGAAACACGGGAAGAATATCAATTGGCTGTTGATATGGGATATGATTATTTCCAAGGTTATTTTTTTAGCAAGCCTGTGATTATGAAAGGTAAAGAAATAGATAGCTTAAATATAAACTTGATTAAAATTATGAGTTTATTAAATAATAAGGAGCCTGATTATCAGCAAATTACCGAGATTATAGAATCAGATTTAGGTCTGTCATATAGATTGTTAAAGCTAGCTAATTCTGCTTTCTTTGGATCAAGAAATAAAATACTTTCTATAAAACAAGCATTAGTTCAATTAGGCATACTTGAAATCAGAAAATGGATTTATGTAATGATGCTAAAAGATATACAGATTATAGAAAATAAAGAACTGATAAAAACCTGTTTCATAAGAGCAAAATTCATGGAGTTGCTGGCAACAGAAACAGGAATGGACGATATGAGATTGGAATATTTTATGACAGGAATGTTTTCCTCCATTGATGTTTTGTTGAATAAAGACATGAGTATAATTGTTGATGAAATAAGCTTGACCGATGATGTTAAAGAAGCGTTGCTGGGTAGAGACAATAAAATAAAAAATGTTCTGGACATGGTTATTAACTTTGAATTATTAAAATGGAATAGTTTTGGGGTTAATAAAAAAGCTTTAGGAATAACTCAAGAAAAATTTATGAGTTTGTATACAAAAGCCCTTATGTGGGTAAGAAAGTTAAGTTATTAAATGGGATTATTTTTTCCAGTCATGTATTGATTTACCAGACTGGATTTTTGTTTTTTAAATACAATAATTACACTTTATAACAAACTATTTTCACGATTGAATTTAAAATCCATTTGACAGTTCTATATAACTGTCAAATGGATTTCTTTAATACATTATTTAATTACAGGACCGATGTTGCTATTCTGTTACAAATACATCAAAAAAATCTGTTTTATTTGTACCGTCTATCGTTAAGTCATTGCCTGTTATTTTGAATCTGTCAGTTCCAACTGATGTTGCTGTGGCATTAATAGAGCTTGAATTGATTTGATAATTTATTTCATCAACTAAATCATTTATATCATTGTAGTAATATTCAAACAATATTGTAGCTGTATCAACACCATCACTTATTGTAAACGAAGCATTGGCAGATGAATCATCACTTGTACCATGGGCAGACTGACTATCAAAGAAATATGCCCAGTCAGCACCATCTACAAAAATAGTGGCATCTGTTCCTGTTGCAAATGTGCTGATAACAAAATGACTGCCATCAAACGAATTTGCAGAGAGTGTTCTGATTGAAAATCCATCTAATCCATAGTTATCATAAAACCATTGCTGAATAAAACTTTCAACTCCGGATCCAACAGATGAAGCCGGGGTTGTTGCATATTCATTCTGTGGTATATTCCACCATAGGTCTACTGGAATAACATGTCCTTGATTGTCCATCACTGTAAAATATTTGTTATTTACTGAAAAATCAGACGTTGTGATTACCTTGCTTGTCAATTGTGCCTGAGATGCATATATCGTAGAATAATCAAACTTTGTAATGACCTTGCTTGTCAATGACTCCACATAAGCAGGAACTGTAACATTAGCAATTGTTCCTGGATTATAACCAGGTATTGCTGCATATCTTACATTGTAAGTACCTGCAGACAAGTTGTTAATTTCTGTTCCTGTAACTAAAGTCCAGTTTTCATCTGAAGAAAGTTTATATTCCATAGTATTATCAACACCTGTGATTTTACCATCATTGTTGCTTGATGATGATGGAGCCACTCCAACTAAGCCTGTTGGTTTTGGCTGATCTAAATTTGGAACTGTTATTTCACCGTCAGTAACTGAATAGTTTGCTGGCTTAACATAGTTATCTTTATCTGCTCCACCAAGTGTATAAACAACTGTTATTGTTTTGTTTGTGCCTGCTATAGAAGTATCATAATCTGCAGCGGCGCTTACCGTTACATCATCTCCATCAAAAACTCCGCTCAATGTTCCCGCAGTCACTGCTGCTGTTGTACTTCCGTCAAATATCTTTGTTGTTGTCAATGAAGGAGCTGTTATAGTCAATTGTATTGCTGTTATTTCACCGTCAGCAGCAGTATAATTTGCAGGTTTAATATAGTTGCCTTTATCTGTTCCGCCAAGAGTGTAAACAACTGTTATTGTTTTGTTCATCCCGGCTGATGAAGTATCATAATCTGCATCAGCGCTTACTGTTACATCATCTCCATCAACAATTCCGCTCAATGTTCCCGAAGACACTGCTGCTGTTGTACTTCCATCATATGTCTTTGTTGTTGCCAATGAAGGAGCTGTTACTGTCAATTGTTTTGCTGCTATTTCGCCGTCAGTAAAAGAATAGTCTGCTGGTTTAATATATTTGCCGGCATCTTCACCACCAAGAGTATAACCAACTGTTATTGTTTTGTTTGTGCCTGCAGAAGAAGTACTATATGAAGCTGAAGCACTAACTGTTACATCATCCCCATCAATAACTCCGCTCAATGTTCCTGCAGTCACTGCTGCTGTTGCACTTCCGTCATATGTTTTTGTTGTTGTCAATGAAGGTGCTGTTACTGTCAGTTGTTTTGCTGCTATTTCGCCCACAGTAACTGAATAGTCTGAAGGTTTAATATATTTGCCGGCATCTTCACCCCCAAGAGTATAAACTACAGTTATTGTTTTGTTTGTGCCTTTTTCTGATGTATCATAGGAAGCAGCGGCGCTTACCGTTACATCATCTCCATCAATAACTCCGTTTAATGTTCCTGCAGTCACTGCTGCTGTTGTACTTCCGTCATATGTTTTTGTTGTTGTCAATGAAGGTGCCGTCACTGTCAATTGTTTTGCTGTTATTTCACCGTCAGCTACAAAATAGTCTATTGGTTTAATATAGTTGTTTTTATCTGTTCCGCCTAAAGTATATACAACTGTTATTGTTTTATTTGTGCCTGTTACAGAAGTATCATAATCCGCATCAGCGCTTACTGTTACATCATCACCAGCAACAACTCCATTTAATGTTCCTTCAGTCACTGCTGCTGTTGTATTTCCGTCATATGTTTTCGTTGTTGTCAACGAAGGAGTTGTTACTGTTAATTGTATTGCTGTTATTTCACCGTCAACAAAAGAATGATTTGCCGGTTTAGTATAGTTGTCTTTATCTGCTCCGCTTAGAGTATATACAACTGTTATTGTTTTATCTGTACCTGCTGTTGAAGTATCATAATCTGCAGCAGCGCTTACTGTTACATCGTCACCATCAACAACTCCGCTCAATGTTCCCGAAGACACTGCTGCTGTTGTACTTCCGTCATATGCTTTTGTTGTTGTCAATGAAGGTGCTGTTACTGTCAGTTGTTTTGCTGTTATTTCGCCGTCAGTAATAATATAGTCTGATGGTTTAATATATTTGCCGGCATCTTCACCCAAAAGAGAATAAACAACTGTTATTGTTTTGTTTGTACCGACTGAAGAAGTATCATAATCTGAAACTGCGCTTACTGTTACATCATCTCCGGCAGCAACTCCGCTTAATGTTCCTGCAGTCACTGCTGCTGTTGTATTTCCGTCATATGTCTTTGTTGTTGTCAGTGAAGGAACTGTCAATGTCAATTGTTTTGCTGTTATTTCACCGTCAGTAACTGCATAGTCTGCTGGCTTAATGTAGTTGTTTTTATCTGTTCCGCCTAAAGTATATACAACTGTTATTGTTTTGTTTGTTCCTGCTGAAGAAGTATCATACTCTGCAACAGCGCTTATTGTCACATCATCCCCCACAGCAACTCCGCTTAATGTTCCTGCAGACACTGCTGCTGTTTTACTTCCGTCATATGTTTTTGTTGTTGTCAATGAAGGTGCTGCCACTGTCAATTGTTTTGCTGTTATTTCACCGTCAGTAATAGAATAGTCTGCCGGCTTAATATAGTTATTTTTATCTGCTCCACCTAAAGTATATACAACTGTTATTGTTTTGTTTGTGTTTGTTATAGAAGTATCATACTCTGCAACAGCGCTTACTGTTATATCATCTCCGGCAACAACTCCGTTTAGTGTTCCTGCAGCCACCGCTGCTGAATTACTTCCGTCATATGTTTTTGTTGCATTCAATACGGGATCTGATATTGTCAGCTGTTTTTCATTTATTTCACCGCCTGTAACAGAAGAGTCTAAAGGTTTGATATAATTATTTTTATCTGCTCCGTCAAGAGTATATTCAACTACTATTGTTTTTCCTGTACCTACTAAAGAAGTATTATAATTTGCAACAGCAATTATTGTAACAACATCATCACCAACAACTCCGCTCAATGTTCCTGCACTCACTGATGCTGAAGTGCTTCCGTCATAGGTTTTTGTTTTTATTAATGAAGCTGCTGATACTGTCAGTTGTTTTGCTGTTATTTCGCCATCATTAACAGAATAGTCTGTAGGTTTAACATATTTACCGGCATCTTTACCCCCAAGAGTATAAACAACTGTTATTGTTTTGTTTGTGCCTGTTAATGAAGTGTCATATGAAGCTGAAGCATTTACTGTTACAACATCTCCAGCAGAAACTCCGACTAATGTACCTGCTGTAACATCAGCTGTTGTACTTCCGTCGTATGTTTTTGATTTATTCAATGTAGGTTCTGAAATTGTCAGCTGTTTTGCAGAACTACCTTTATTTGTTATGATTCCTGTGCCGTTAGTGTTTGTTGTTGCACTTGAACCGCTTCTAATTTCTACACCGCCTGCAGTAATGCCAGTTGTACCTTTACTTGCTGTAACTTTAGTATTAGGTGTTGTAACCTCAATTTCATCTGCATTCGCTTCAACTGATCCTACATTACCATTTCCCTCTATGGCTGCACCTGGACCATTTGCCAAAATCTTAGCAACTGATCCTTCAACCTTTACAGTAGTATTTGCAGCATTTATAATAACTTTGTCTGCACTTGAACCAGATCCAAAAATAATATTGGAGTTTTCACCTTCAATTAAAGCCGTTCTAACATCTGCATTGACTGCAGTCACAGTAACATTGGGAGCTGTAACAGTCATATTTCCAATATTACCATCAATTATAACATCATCATATCCATCTGCAATAATTTGTCCAATTTCTGTTCCATCACCGGAATATACTCTAACCTGGCCATCAACACGTGCTATAACGATATTTTTTATGCTTGAATCACCAACTATTTTAATTGAATTTATACCGCCTCCGCGGATTAAAACTTTACCGGTTACCATTACTCCGTCTAATGTCACATCACCATCGCCTACACCGTCACCAATAACCAAATCTCCGTTTATTGTTATGTTTTTTAAGACTACATCTGGTCTATTAATCATAACATTGCCGTCATAATCATTTGTGTATGTGCCTGATTTTACTATGTAATTTTGTAAAATGTTGTCCATAAGCTGAGCAAATTCCGCTCTTGTAATATTTTTTTTAGGATTGATCATGCCCTCAGAACCTGAAATATACCCATATGCTGCAAGAGAAGATACACAATCTTTTGCCCAGTCACTTACATTAGATTTATCTTTAAAACTGTCCAGAAAACTTTCATTGCTTCCAGATAACTTAAATGCACGAGCAAGAACAACAAATGCTTCTTCACGAGTAATGTTGTTATTAGGATACAGCTTGCCTCCATCCCCAACAAATGCTTTCATTTGTACTGCTTTTGCCATTGCTTCATAATACCAGTCTTTATCGGAAATATCACTAAAAGATGCTAACGAAGTCTTTTCATTTGTTCCAAAAGCTCTTACTATGATTGCTGCCATTTGTGCACGTGTAAGATTTTCACTTGGCATAATTTTGTCATTGTCACCGCTTAAAAGTCCGTTTGAGATAGCGTTTTCAATTGCAATTGTTGACCAATCATTTGGCATATCAGAAAAAGATCCGCTTTCCAACGCTAAAACTGATTGTGTAAAAACAAACATAAAAGCAATTGCCAATAAAACACTTTTTATCATTGGTTTTTTCATTGTTTACATTCCTCCTCAATATTCTTTATTTTAATTAAACATATCAAACGTCATATTATCATAATTTACCAAAATATACAATATTTTCTGATTAAAATGCAATACTTTCTCGAAAAGAAGTGTACCATAAATATGTTCTGCTTCTTAACTGACGATCATTACAGTTGCGATAAGAGTAAAGTAGTGTTTACTATAAAACTATTGGCTGGTATCCAAACTGTTAAAACGAATGGTAATAAAAGAAAAAACAATACAAAAAAACAGAGCCTATATAATAAATAAAGGCTCTGTTTTTTAATAGTCTATGCTTTTATTTTTGTCAAAGCAACTTTTGCATCATTATCAGGACTAAGTATTATAGGAGCCAAATTTTCTAGATTTTTTTGGAACATCACTAAGACTGCCGAATTCATGGGTATTGCAAGAAAAAATCTTCAAGCGAAAATAAAATCCTTAAATATAAGTGCCCATCGCCCATAATATCCAATAAAATTGTTACTAGTAAAACTCAACTGTCGATTTTGTAAAGTATAACCAGTCATATACACAGAATTTCATCATTTGCTGGAACTCTGTGTTTTGTTAATTTATTTTTAAACCCTATAATCCTCGTGCATAAAGAATACCTTTCTTAATTGCTTCTGCTAAACCTTTTGGATTTTCCCATGCCATAGAATGTCCTGATGATTTGACAATTTCAATATTTATCATTTGTTTTTCCAACTCAATTTCTTCATCATCCGGTAAAGAGTTTTCTCCAAAAATAAAAGTCCTTTTACATTTTAATGAATATAGTATCTCACGCCATGATGGGTTTCCTCCAGCAACTGCTGACTTGGAAATTCTGCTAATTGCTGTAGGAGAACAAACTGATAATGTCGCTGCCCACATAGAATTTTCAATGGTGTTTTCATTAACAACTTCATCAAATATATTATTTACAAAGTCATCTTCATTACAAGTTCCAAACTCATAACTTGATGATCCCTGACTACTTTTATCCAAATTAGCTTCACTAAGAATAATTGTTTCAACATTTTCTCTGCATTTATCTGCAAGTTCAAGTGCAATAGGTCCACCTAGACTATGTGCAAAAATAATGAACTTATTTAGTTTTAGGTCTTGTACAAAATTATACAAATATTTTGCATGGTCTTTAACAGTATATAAATAATTATCTGGTTTATCACTAAAACCACTGCCTAGCAAATCTATTAATATTCGTCTATGTTCAATTAAATCAGTTTGTGCTGCAACTTCAGGATAATCAAAAGATCCAGCACATCCTAACCCATGAATAAATAATATTGGCGTATCTTTACCTGGTAAATCATGATACCTTATTTTATTGCTTTCATTATCTACTATATGTTCTTTCATAAAAACCTCCATATTAAATATGAATACTTTATTCTTCTAAACAAATTACTATTTATCAATTGTTTTTCATATCTTTGTCATAGTCTGATTTCAAACCGTATGTCATTATCAGATCTAATAATTGCGAATAGTATTTTTTCTCTATAAATTGATTAATACGGCTAATCCAGTGTTTCAATCAAAAAACTCACAGGACGGAAGCCGTCATTACAAGAAATCATTGCTGACCTTTTATTCTTCATCCAGCCTTCGTAGAAGTCTTCTCCACCATGGGCAAGTGTCATCACAAACGAAGACATGCTTTCCCATGCGCTGTCGCACAATCCTTCAGGCTTTTGCCAGCCATGAGCAACAAAAACCTGCCCAATCTCCATATCGCAGGCGTGCTGTATGGGATTTTCATATTTGTCTATCAAATCTTGATAAATTGTTTGTTTCATCACTGTTATTTTCACATTTTTCATATCGATTTCTCCTAATCTTCTCTTACAGCGCAAGCAATAGTCCAATGCTGTAAATAGAATTATCATATTATGTGTGTCGATCTCATCTGTAATCATTAATGCAGATATTTACTTCCTTCTCTTATGCTCAAGCTTGATAACTTGTTATTATCTATAAATTCACTTACCCTATAAGAGCCCAGCCGATGGCCTTATTAATAAAAAATCCAACACTGCTGATTAAACAATTTTATATGGAATTTAAATCTTCAATATATGGTTTAATATCTAAAACAGGAGTACCATCCAGCATATCTACACCAAGAAATTCTAATTTGTTATTTTCTATATTCATTATCTTCACAACAGACATTCCTATGCCATTAGGTCTATGAGGCGATCTTGTTGAATAGATACCGGCATTATTGCGTTTTTTTGAAATTAAATGCTGATATTCCGATTTGTGAAAATAAAACAAAACAACTATATATGACCCTATTTCAATATCCTTTATTCCATCCTTAAATTCATCCAATATTTCTATTGTGCCTTTTTCCTTCATATTATTAATCGATTGTCTTGGTATATCAGAATCATCATTGTAATTAGTCCTGATATATCCAATTGGTTTCATATTAACTTCCATTTTATTCTCCAAATAATGCTGATAATTTTCTGATACAATCTTATTTAAGTCTTCCTTCGAAGAAATACTTAATTGCAACGCTAAACTATTTTCATATTTATTTTATTACTCTTTATGACAGTTTTCAATTATTTGGTGCAAATTTTAAAATTATGATTTTAATACTTTAATACTGCATATTAAGCAAATTCCATTTACTAATGAAAATAGTTTTTCAACTAAAATATCCCCTCAAAATGTCTTCTGCGGGAATTAATCAGTTTGGGATAACTTCTTTATTCATAGAGATTCAGATATGCTTCTTGTTCATTGAGTTTGCTTGTTTCTGACCGTAAACAGCGTTGCTATTTTGGAGTACAAATATACCAGGTTGCCCTTACACCCACATATACAGTCTTAACATCAGAAAAACACTCTCTCATTTCTGATTCAGCATTTTTTATGAAATTGAAATAGTCCCCTCCCTCTAACCATTCTATAATTGTAGTCGGGAGAGATCTTTTTTCATTATAATCATAGATTATGACCTTATATTTTGCTACCCTGCTCATTTCGGCATACATCAATTTTCTTTCTTCCTGCCCCATGCCATGAGCTACATAAGAGGCAATCGCTGCATCAAAAAATTTATCCTCAAAAGGTAGCCCTTCAAGAATATTGGCACGAGCAAAACTGATATCTTTATTCTCAGGCTTTTCTCTGGCTATATTCAGCATTTTTTCAGCTGGATCAACGCCTGTTACATTTAGCCCCTTATCATTGAGAACAGAACATAACGCACCAGTCCCGCATCCCACATCTAGAATTGTTTTGAATTCCTTTATATCCAGTTCTTTTTTAACGATTTCTATTACATCTTTAAACCTTTTTTTCTGAATTTTATAAAACAATCCATATATTTGCGATATGGAATTAAACAGAATCACACTATCCCTTTTCCTTTTGCCCAATAATGACCGCCACCTTTCCCTTTAAATAGAATATCAATTTACTCATAAAATCAGCTTTACAATTAGTTATACCCCTAATAAGAACTTGCAAACCCAGCTAATTAATAATTTTATTTCATAAAAATGGCTGCTGATAAATCAATATAATTTTCCATACAGCCGCTCAAAAATCTATAATCATATTAAATCAATTAATAGATTTGTAATCATTATTAATACGATTCAATACTATGCGACTGTATACTCCTTCAAATATGCAAAGCAAAACCCATCCTAATATTGTAGAGTAGCATATGCCCTGCATACCTATAATAGGAACTAGAATGTTTGAAAGTACAACTCTGAGTACAATCTGGAAAGTAGATGCTGCCATTGTTATCCATAACATACCAATTCCTCTAAAAAAACACTGCAAAATTTCGCCGAATGCAGCAAAAATGTAAGCAAATGACATTGTAGTCATATATGTTACTCCAACAGCAATAATATCTGCATTATTGGAGAATATTCTTAAAATTGGTTCGGACATGAACCTAAACAATAAACATATGATCAATGCAATCACTGCATTCATCAATAAGCTTGATTTAAAACCATCTCGCACTTTTTTACTCTGACCGGCACCCATATTTTGCGCAATATATGTAATAGATGCAGCTCCTATACCCTGGGAAAATGAAAAAACAAAAGCCTCAGTACGCATGGCCATGTTATATCCCACAATTGTAGTTTCTCCAAGAGGATTTAACAAACCCTGTGTTAAAAACCTGCCCACACAAACAACTTCTTGCTGAAGCGCTGCTGCCCATGCAAAACGCAAAATTAAAACACATTTACTCTGTTCAAATACTAATTCCTCTTTTTTCAATGCTATAACTAATTGCTTGTGGTACGCATAAATTATGCAGCACAGTGCTGCAAAAAATTGCGAAAGAACTGTTGATATGGCAACTCCATTTACACCCATACTGAAAACTTTAATAAAAACAACATCCAATATAGCATGCAATATTGAAGATATTAGCAATATTAAAAAAGGTGCTTTAGAATCACCGCAGGCACGAAGTGCTGATGAGTAGTAATTGTACAGAAATGAAAATATTAGACCAAAAATAATAATTCGAAGATAAGTAATAGTTTCACCTATGACTGCTTCAGGGACCTTTTGCCACATTAATATGGAACGCAGATATATAAGACCAAAAATTGATATGACAACTGTCAGCCCAATTCCCATGAATAACCCTGTTGATGTTGTTGTTTTTAAATCTTTATGATTTTGAGCTCCATACTGCTGAGCCATCAATACCCCAACACCTATGCAACTTCCTATAAACAGAGAATACAGTATGTCCATAATGGGGTTCGCCACGCTGATGGCTGCCAATGCATTGTCCCCTAAATACTTGCCAACCACAATTGCATCCACTGTGTTGTATAATTGTTGAAAAATATTCCCAAGAATAATCGGTATGGCAAACAAAGCTATTGCACTTGCAGAATTATTAGCTGAAATCAGATTATTTTTGTCCATCATATCCATCGCGTACCTCTTTTTAATTATTCTTAAAAATTTTATCACCATATCCATTGTTTGTAAATATTTTAATAAAATATGCTACCGTCATGAACCACAACTTGATGAGGGTTCATTAAGATAATATACCATACTTTCGTAGACAAACGAAAGGTGGACAAAAGGAAGTGAAAGATTTGAAACAGTGGTCAGCTGTACAGGAGCTTCAAAAACGGAAAGTTTCCAAACAACAGATTGCAAAGCAACTTGAGATGTCAAGAAATGCAGTAAAAAGATTAATTAAATTAAAGGAGGATTATCATCGGTATGAAGTTTGGAGATGTGCTTTTGTTTAACACCATACCAATAAAAGTTCCTAGGAATAATAATACTGATGTGATAAGAAAGAGTTTCTTCTTGATTGAAGACAATACTCTTTTATCGTCAACTTCTTTTTGAATTGGCAGTACGTAATTTTCAAACTCAAGTTTACAGCTTTCACAGCTTTTAGAGAGTGCCTTGGCGGGAATGTTGGAAAGTTATCCCTTTTATTAACTCCCTTGAACAATCGCTCAAAACCTGTTATAATATATTTGAGCAATCGCTCAAATACTATTCGGGAGTTGATATTATGGATTTCATCGCAAATAAGCAATTTTGGGAAAACGCGATAAACGATCGCCATTCGTGCCGCAGCTACCAGGATCGTCCGGTTGAAGCCAGGGTTATGGAAAAGCTCAAAGCGTTTGTAATTTCTATGGATATGCCCTTTGAGCATGATGATTTTGAGCTGCGTTTCTTCAAGTCTATTGGACGACCGCTTGCTAATAATTTGAAAAACCCGCCGCCGGACTGTTTGGCGTTTATGTCCGGGTCTGACCTCATGTCCATCGGTAAGACAGGATTCGCCGGGGAACTCTTTATGTTGTATGCCACAGGCTTGGGGGTTAACACCTGTTGGTTCGGCCACTATATTTTGCCGGAGGTCGAACGTGCAATGCCGCATTTGGGCAAGCACGCAAACGATCCTGCACCGTCATTCGGCTATGGCAAAGACGAAGTGGAAGGAATTCGTGCTATTTGCATAACCCCACTCGGCTATTGGGAACAAAAAGGGTTGCGCCTTACCGATCGGATCGCAAGCAGTATGATGAGCTTTAAGCGCAAGCCTCTTGCCGAGCTTATGGAGAACGGCTCGGACCCCGAAAAGCTGCCGTCTGAAATCCAATACGCGCTGGACTTCGCGCGTAAAGCGCCCTCTGCCGCAAACAGCCAGCACTGGCGTTTTGAGGTTTCCGGTGATATCAAAACAGTAACAATCGCAAAACCACATGGCTACAAGCATTTCAAATGGGAACATTGCGATATGGACATGGGCATTTGTGCCTGCCATTTCTGGTTGGGGCTTCAAGTGCAGGGTATCCCCTGTGCGGTTGAGCCGGTACTCGACGGGGACAGAGTCATATGGAGGTTTTCACTTTGATAAGCGGACAGCCGGATTATCCCGTATTCAGCGATGATCCCAAAAAACAGGCTATATTGAAGGCGGCTCTGCATGAGTTCGCCGAAAAAGGTTACAGCGGCGCTTCGACCCGTTCGATAGCGAAATGCGCGGGTGTAGCAAACGGATTAATGTACTACTACTTCAAGGACAAGAAAACACTCTTTTTGCAGCTTTGCCGCATGTTGCGCGAATGGGTTGTGGCGTTCGTATATGACAGTGCAGAGACAAGCGATATATTTGAAACCATGCTCGACTTATGCAAAAAAAAATTGGAGCTCTTTTCGGCGTATCCGTCGGTATATCGCGTGGTCATGGAGGAAATACGCTTTTTTCCGAGAGAATTTCAAGCTGATGGCGAGGAAATCAAGCGTGACATATCCTTCTGGTCAAAGGCCGCACAGCACGGGTTAACGTCGCATCAGTCGCAAACGCTTGAAATTGTGGAGCTCGCGCTTGATTCTATGGGCGACAGGTTTTTGGCAAAATACTTCAGCGGCGAGCTTACAGGTGAGGAGATGTTCGAACTTGGGATACAAAAGGCCGTGGACATTATCAAATACTTCAAAAAAATATGGAATCAGCCTCTTAGTAATTGAGCTAGAAGGACTTGAACCCTAAGGTTTAGGTCCTTTCGCTACTAAGTCCTCTCCAGCCTTACCACCGTCTCAACATGCCTTGAGAGTGCAATAATGATGTCGTGAGGACCCACTGGCTCCTTGGCGGAAGGGTAGTTTCATTTTAAATGACCTTAATATAACTGTCCCACTAAGTGTAACCTATCCAGCTTGTACTAGCGAATGCTGTAATAGATGTAGATAAATAAAGATATGTTTCTCTTCCGGACTTAAATGATTAGTAAAGTTATCTTCCCATTGTTTTCGTAGAAAAGTTCCCCATTTTGGAATTTCAGTTACTTTAATCTTTTTGCTTTTTAATATATTAAATTGTATATTCAAATTTTTCAATAATGCTAATTACTTTACCATCTTTTACTTCAACGAAAAAAGGAACTTTCTGTGCTGGTGGAAAGTCAGAATAGGATTCATCTAAATGCTGACTAAACTCTTCTTTTTTTGTTGTTGTATAAAGCCTGTCACCATCTTCTTTTTTAACAAATAGAATGTTATAGTCAACAAAGGTATATGTTGTTTCATTTGTGAGTTCAAAGACTTGCTTTTCTCAGTGAAACAAACTCTCCATAATTTTCTTTTAAACTATCTTTAACAATATCTTCCGGTGCCATCAAAAAAACCTTTTTTAAATTTTCTCCAAAATCTTTAACCAAGTTTTCTATTTGAAATTTCTCTTGTTCATATCCATTACCCATATCAATTATAACTGCCCGTAACGTATCATCCCATGTTACATCTGCATTAAAGCTTTCTGCAACGAATCTTATAGGTACTAATGTTCTGGAATTTTTAATTCTTGCAGGTACATCTAATTCCACAGGCTCATTATTAATATATCCTATATTGCCGTCAATTTTCAAAGATATGGTTATATCATCCTTCTTTGCAATAGCTGTTTTATTTGCATCGTCCCACCCAACTTCTGCTCCAAGAGCTTCAAATATTACTCTCATGGGCACAAGGGTTCTTGAGTTTTCTATTATTGGATCTGTATCCTCAAACTCTAATAGCTTATCATCAATAAACACTTTAATGATTTTTCTATCCTTATATGCATCAATATTTTCCGGTTTTTTTACTAAACCTACTGCCGTACCCCCATTATTATAAGCAATAAGAAGTGCATAACCATCATTAAAAGAGCTTAAATATTGTATATTAAGTGATGATGGGATTACTTCAGCACCATATTTATTTAGCATGACGACGGATTCGTCAGGACTGGGACCATAGGTTGAAAGTACTCTGATGAGATCATCTCTCATGTATTCTCCGCTATATCTTCCGTATTGCCAAAGAGGAGTCAGCCTTTCTTCATCCCTATTAATTAAAAAACTTGAGCCGTATCCGTTAGGATAATTTTGATTTTCTATAACAACAAAAGCAGTTTCTCCTATAAACGGATTTGCTTCTTTGTATTTTGCCGGTATGACAAAATCGCCGTTTTTATCTATATATCCATATTTTCCGGAGCTGTCCTGTGCAACCGCAAGACCTCCATAGAAACTGTTATCAATATAATTATCACTCTCAGTTGTAAACTTAAAATCGATTATAATGTTTCCGTCTTTGTCTATGTAGCCTGCAAGACCATCTTTCACCACATAGGCAGCTTCTTCTCTAAACGGTTTAGCTGCTTCATATATCATAGGAATAACAAGTTCACCGTCTTTATCTATGTAACCCCAAAGCTCTGTTTCAATACTTTGCACAGCAGCAAGTCCTTCAGAAAAATTTCCTGCATCCTTATATATTTGGGGAATTACTATTTCACCTGTTTTATTAATAAATCCTTTAAGCTGGTCATAACCACGCCCTATAATTGCATAACCTTCATGATACTTATCTTCCATCCCGCTATGTTTACCAAGAGGTATTACTTCATTTCCTTCACTGTCTATAAAACCTTCCATAGCACCGGGAGGTGCCATAAGTCTCCCCGGAACATCAGGTTCAGGACGAGGTATATATTTATATACTTTTGCCATACCGTCAGAAAATTCATATATCCCATCGTAATCACCGGCAGCTATTATTTTACCGGTTGTGTCAAAGCATATGGTTTGTCCTGATAATCTCAGAGTAAAAATTCCTTCGCTAAATACATCCATCTGAGAATAGGACTGTATATGTGAGTCTCCAATATCAAGCCAGGTGATATTAAGTCCCGGAAAATTCAGCCCCATACTTGCCTTTACCTGGTCTTCTGCAATTATTGACTGCCCTTTGACAAACTCAGCTCCATATACGTCTGCCATGTTAAATGGTGCTGTCAAAAATAAAGCTACAATAAGAATTATCATAAACAACTTAATTTTCATGTTTTGCCCTCCTACAAAATATTCATTTTAATTATGTACTAATATATCGCACTTACATTAAATAAGACGATTATCTATGAATAAAGTTCATAATACTTTGAAGATAAGCCTTGAATTTCAAGTTAATGTCCCAAATTTTTCTTTCCTTAGAAATCAGTTTTTTTATCTCTTGTAAATGAAGCTAAAAATCTTGGAAGTTAATTTTACTTTCATTGCACATTTATTTCCTTCCAAGTAGAATGCCCTTCTTCATCATATCCAGTTTGCTCTGATGCTGAGAAAACGTCACCTGTATTAACATCAAAGAATACATTCAAAAGATTTGCCAGAGTATTAGAAAATAACAACTTAACTCGCATAAGGTTTCATGATTTAAAACATCTACATGCAACACTTTTGATTGGAGCTAATGTTGATATACAAACACCATGAGCAATTATTGACGGACCATAATAAATTACAAATTCCGCTTACCCCTTATTTAAATTTCCCGGAAAAAGTAATTAATCTCCCAATTTAGTTGAGTTATTAACAAAAATATAATTAATACATATTATGGTTGTACACTATGCTAGCTGATTATGTAATGTGTTGTATTGAAAATGTAAAATTATGCAAAAATAAAAAAATTCAGTTTAATTAAAACAGCGCGTTTTATCCGTATGAGGCAAAATATTAAGATTTATAAATAATTCATCCCCATTTTTTCTTGAAATTATGAGATTTCTGATTTAAAGAAGACCATTGCAAATTTATACGTATTATGAATAAGTAATAATTAATAAAACAGAGCGTCTTCGGCATGACCATTATCCACTGACCTAAGCCCTTTCTGATTTGCTTCCGTTTTCTTTCGCGATTATCATCAAACAAGGATATCAGCACAGCGGCCTATAATATTATTGCTCCCGTCAGGGAACATGACGAAAAGAAAAATACAACTTTAATAAAAACACTTCTGATTTATATAAAAGTAAAAAATATAAGTAAAGCAAGCAGACTTCTTCATTTGCACAGACAGTCACTGTTATATCAATTAAATAAAATTGAAGAATTAACATCCCTATCTTTAAAAAACAACAATGATGTATTTCTCCTGGAAATTTGCATGAGGTTACTTTCTGATTTTTATGATGATTTAGCGTCGGATGACGAATGTGTTCTTGAATATATCGATGATTTGGTGGCGCTAATAGGCTAATATCTCATAGCCATCATTAGTAACTAAAACCATAACTTCCCATTGGGCTGATGGCATTCCATCTGCCGTATAAACTGTCCAGCCATCATTATCATCTACAAAAATTTCATCAGTTCCCATGTTGACCATTGGCTCAATCGTAAATACCATGCCCGGGACTAAAAGCATTTCTGTTCCTTTTTTTGAAACATAGCTTACCCACGGTTCTTCATGAAATTGCAAACCAATACCGTGTCCGCCTATTTCCTGTACAACCGTATATCCATTACTCATAGCATGTTCATGCACAGCTTGCCCTATATCGCCTAAAAATCCCCAAGGCTTTATTTGTGCTAATCCTAATTCAATGCATTCCTTAGCCACATCCACCAGTTTCTTTTTTTCAGGACTTACATTTCCGATACAAAACATTCTTGATGAATCCGAAAAAAATCCATTGTATATTGTAGAAACATCAATATTTATAATATCTCCAGCATTCAGTAAAACATCACTTGATGGTATGCCATGGCATACTTGATCATTGATTGATGTGCATACGCTTTTAGGAAAACCTTCAAAATTTAGTGTTGCTGGAATTCCACCCAAAGCCACAGTTTTTTCATAAATCAAAAGATCAATTTGTTCTGTTGTCATTCCTATATGTAGCTGTTCAGATATGAAATCTAAAACTGCTATATTGATTTTTCCACTTTCTCTAAGCCCAATAATTTGTTCTGGGTTTTTTATAATTTTTCTGGGTGGAACAATACAACCTTGGGTTTTGTACCATGATAGCTTTTCGTCAAAAGACTCATGACATTTTTTATACTTAATTCCACTTCCACACCAACAAAAATCATTTCGCCCAATTTTTTTTAACATTAAAAACACTCCTTACATTTACTGAGGAGTGTTCAAATATCTATTTGAGCTTTATCAAATGTTAAGATTTCCGGCAACAATTTACGATATTGAAAGGGTGTATAACCATAAACACGCACAAAAGCCCTTGTAAATGCTTCATGTGATGAAAATCCATATTGTATAGCAATGTCAATAATTCGATACTTTGTTTTCTGTAACGCCACCGCTGCCATACTTAGTTGCCGCTTCTGAATATAATCTTTGAATGAAACACCGACATATTCGTGGAACT
Organism: Firmicutes bacterium UBA6113; assembly: GCA_002422545.1. Classification (GTDB taxonomy): domain Bacteria; phylum Bacillota; class Clostridia; order Tissierellales; family Sedimentibacteraceae; genus Sedimentibacter. The sequence continues at coordinate 73,863 of DIWF01000028.1, forward strand.
TAGTAGAGCAATAACAAGGTGAATACCCTACAAAATCGGACATTTCTTCTAAAGTTGGACATTCTTCTAAATTTTCTTCAACCCAATTTACCATATTTTCAATTGTTTTAATAGACAATCCTGTTCACTCCCCGCCGTTATATTATATCTTCTTTTATATTTCAAAACTTGATTACAGTTTCAATTTTTATACATCATATAAATTGCACTCGTTTATGCTCGAATTCTGTTTACAAAGATTACAAATTTTATAATATTATATCATCCACCATTAAGTAAGTCATCAAGAATCTATGACTATGCAAAAGCTTCTGCTACACTGCAGAGTCTTCCACTAACCATTTGATATTTACAATGCACCTAACTTTTTTCAGCAACTCTACACAATCCTTTGCGACCTGCACATAGATGGATGCACACTTAAGATCTGCTATCATATTTGTCTTTTCAAAATAGTCGATCAGTATTTTTTGTTTTTCCACTGGCAACCCCTTTACCATGTTACGAGCTTGTGAGCTGCTACAAAACAACGAAGCTCAACTTCAATCAGAGAAATTTTAGCTTTTTCAAGCTGTTTAAGCACATCGGTTTCACTTTGATATTCCTCTGTGAGCCTCTGCATTTTCATGCTGTCGTTATATCCTCCGGAGCATCGAGGTATCCCTAGAAAATGCAGTCATGTTTCTGTGTTTTCATATTTGGCAGCACCGACATATATAACCCGCACTTTCATAATATTAGATACATGATTTGGCATCTTACATTCCTCCTTTGATTACATTTATTCAATATCGCCTCACTAAAAAGGCATTAACAATAAGTCTCCGGAGCTTATCATTAATAAGTTCTGGATCGCTTAATTCTGAAAAAGTGATATGCGACTTTCCAAAGTAAAGCTCCTTTGCATATGAAAAAATGGGATATCCATCTAAATCCACACCATGAATGCCGATAGCTTCAAAATGGATGAGTTGGCTGTCTACACAACTTTTTTCCTTACTCCAGACAAACGCATCTGCTGAGAGTAGAAAAATAGCGGCTGCAAATCCGTAGCTTTCTTCTAGCTTCAGAAACAGACCGCTTTTACAGATACTTTGATGTTTCTATACCATAGTTATTAGCATTTTCATTTATCATCATCTGTTTTATCTCGTATAACATCGAAAATATCCGATGTCATCTATATTTTCCCCTAAAAATCGGGCATTTTTTAGCCTAATTTTTGCCCATTTTTTTGCTTCAAAGCTTACAACATCTTGTAGAAAATGCCTTATTTATCGTTTTTACCACAACGAGTCATCAGGATTACCATCTCCACATGCGGCGTATTAGGTCATTGAATAGTGTTTTTATTACTTTTAAGTAATTTTACCATATCTTCAATGATTTTTGTGGTAATATTTTTGTTTTAAATTAATCTTAATTAATTTTAAAGTACAAAATTTTGCCCGAGATTTGCCCCGGGCAAAATTAATCTCACATAAATTTTTAATTAATAAATATACACAATTAAATATTAAATACCCTTACTGAATATTTTATCTACTTTTTTGCCACTATAAAAATCTTTGAACATGAATCAGGAATACTCTCACTCATTCTTGCAATATCCAAAATAAAATTCTTACGCTCTTCGTTATCCCATGCATTGTCAAAATCAGGTGCCATCCATCCAGCTCCTATAACTCCATGTAAAGCCATAAAGTTAAAACCTACTTCACATACTTCTTGCTTAAGTTCTTCAGACAGATGAAAATATGCTTTGTCAAGAGCTCCTTCAGCATATTTATATCGTAATCCAGTGCTAACTTCCTTTTTGAGATTTATCATAAAATCCAAATCATAAATCAAACCTGTACTTATACCATAAAACATAGTAGCAAATCTACCAATTGCATATGCAGCAATAATACCATCATTTTTTAAAACCCTTTTAACCTCACTTAAAGCTATGATTCGGTCGCTCCTTTTGGGCAAATGATATAAAGGTCCGCTAAGAAAAACAGCATCAAAGCTGTTATCTTCATAAGGCAATTGTAAGGCATCACCAACTATGAATTTACTTGAATTTGCATAGTTTTCAACCTTAGCACGTTCTTTAGCTTGATTAATATGTCGTGGCACTATATCTAATAGGTGCGCATCATATCCAAGTTTCGCAAAATAAAATGCATAGTCTCCATTTGCTCCCCCAATATCACAAATTTTTGCTGGAGATTTAGGAAAATAACGCATAAGTAACTCTGTCATGTGAGAAAATTCTAATTTTCCGTACGTTGATTTTAATCTATCCTTTTCATTATAATTATTGTAATAATCAATAACTGATGCTTCTCTTTCTTCTAAGCTCATATTAGTACCCCCTTAAAGGTATTTACTAAACTAAATATAGGAATTCTTCAATTTAGCTCATGTTCTATTATGATAATTGATTCTTCTTGATCGCCAATCATTTCAACTGATATCTTTTTGAGCACAGTACTAAATTTATCACTATAGTTACTTACGGCATCAAATGCTTTATTAAGCAACTCAAGAGTTGATACTTTTCCAACCGTCATATGTGGAATATAATCATAGCCTGGATCAAATTGTTTTAGTTTACCTTTATATAGCCTATTATGAATGTTTTTTATTTCATCTATACCTTGTACTACATTTAATAACAAATAATTCCCATAATTATTTATCTGCTTACCGAACCCTTCTAATTCCATCTTAAATGGTTTTATGTCACTTAAACACTCTTTCAAATGCAAATTAAGTTCCTCATTAGTTAACTCACTATCAAAAGGAAAAACCAAAGTAATATGTGGCAATACTAAATCTGCCAATGGGTCATATTTCTTGCGGATATCATTAATAACATCAATATTTTCAAATTTAGGAAAAATCATAATAGTTCTTAACCTCATAACCTCATCTCCCTTACAAATTGGATTTTGTCTGTTACTTACTCTCCGTCGTAATAATCTACTTCTTCTTCACTCCTAAAAAAGTTACTTGATTTATTATGAATTATAATCCCTACCTTGCCAGAGTCCGGATAATGTACTATATCAGGCGAATTGGTTGTATCAAAATCAACATACTTCAATACTTCATTTTCTGATGTATTAATTATTTTGTGCGCTGATTTTTCGGTAGGTGGACACACTATAAAATCTCCTTGCTTTATTGATTTTTGACCATCTGAAGTAACTAATATCCCTTTTCCTTGGATTATATAAAATACTTCTGTATTTGCAGCATGATAATGTAACGGATAGTTGGACTTTTTAGGTGGTATTTCGTAAATAGCAACATAACATTGTCCAAAATCTTCTCGACTTGTAATTTCACGTTTTGAATAAGCATAAGGATTATGTTCATTTTTATGTTTTTGTATAATATCTTCCTCATTAACAATCAAAATAGTATCCCTCATAATTTTACCCTTTCAAATTGGAATAAGTTAATTTAGTGTTATACTCATTTTTTGTATTTCATTGGTGTAAATTTCATACCTTCTCTTGTCTGTTCTATATCTGTATCTACAAATCCAAGTTTATGATATATTTCTGCTGCATAAGGTGATGAATTTACAGTGATTAATTCTAAGGTGCTATTTTTTACTACCACTTCAAATAACTTCCGCCCGATTCCTTTCCTGTGATATTTTCCATGTACAAAGAATAATGCAATATGGCTGCCCTCGTTTCTTGTTGCTATGACGCCAGTAAGATTTCCCTTTTCGTATGCACCGTATATTTCAAGTCCATTTATTGCGTCCTCATTATTAATAAAATCACGAAACGTATTTATACCTTCATCTAAATAATCAGGAGCTTCAAATTCTAAAAAAACATTCCATACAAGATTTATAGCATCCGTCTTTTCAGACTGCAGTAGTTTTTTTATCTCCATTTACTATCACCTCGAAATTTTATGATTAAATAATAAAAATTCAAATCTACTTGACAAATTCCTAAATGCCGGTTACTCCTATATATATAAATTTCTTATTAATAAGTAGCATTTTAATGATACGTATTAGTTTTACTACAAATTTGGAATTTGTTGGGATGTGGATTATGCTCATAATCTTCTTATTCAAACAAATCGGTACTTTTACCTAAATTACTTTCTGCATAAACATTTCCATTGGCTGTTCAAACGGGGGATTATTTAACAATAACCCGCCACAATCGACATATCCTATCTTTCGATAAAAATGCTGTGCAGTTTCATCTACTTGAGTTGAAATTAAAAGCACTTTATATCCTTGTTGTTTCATATCTTCTTCCCATTGCTGCATTGCTTGTGAAGCAAAGGATTTATGGCGGTAGTCTTCTTTAACAAAAATAAAATTCAAGAAAGGTAAATTGTCCCAGAGAACACAATAATGCAGGATTCCAACAGAAATTTCATTTTCCCACATTATGTAGCCGGTTTTAGTAAATACTCGATTTTGAAATCCTAATTCATTCACGTGATCATCTATGCTCATCCAAAAGTCTTTAAAGCTCTGTTCTACATATTTGAGTTTCATTATTCTCCTCCACAAATACAAATTATCTCTAGAAACTATTAAAATAATTCTCATATAAATTCCTATTTGCTGTTTTTTTATAATAATTAATAGGTTGCACTGTAATACTAATATTTGAATTATACATATTAGCTCAACAACATATTGGAATTTGTATACTTATCTGAACTTTTCTAATCGATATAATTGTTCTCCATCTATGGTATCAATGCTATTTTTAAAATCATATCTCATTTTTCGATAGAATTGACATGCTGTAATAGAAGCAGGAATTTCAATTCTTTTTGCTCTCATAAAAAATTCATCCTTTTCTAATGTTTCAATTATTTTTCTGCCAATACCTTGTCCCTGATACTCGGGCAAAACAAATATTGTAAATAGGCTACTTTCATCTTCTTTTCCCCAATAAGGTCCTATCGAACCACATCCGATTATTTTATCTTTATCGCATACAACATAACTATGTGTCCATTTAGAACGTTCTATTAAATATTCTGGAGTTAAAGTTTCTACGTCATTTTCAATATACTCCTCCGAATAATCTCTGATATTCGTTTCTCTCAATGTTCTGGCGATTAAGGCAGATACCTCAATTGCATCTTCCTTCTTAAATTCTCTAATCATACAAAATGCTCCCCTGTTTCAACTGATTCTACGTAAATTTCAAAAGATGCGTAACAATAACAGTATTTAGCCACTAATCTTTTCACGGATAAAGCCTAATATGTTTTCTATGCTATCAGAGCTATCAACATAATATTCATTATCTAATAGTTCAATCTCGATTTTTTTATAATACGCTATCGCTTCTTCAATTGTATTAAAATATTGATTAGGTGTCGGGTTTTTTAGCCGTTCAATAAATCTCATTTTCCAAATAACCAAATCACTACAGTCACATAGAAAAGTGAAAGTTTTGCAATCTTTGAAGTCAAGTTTAGACTGAAATGTCCTCCACTCATTGGTGTCGGACAGGCCGATATCCACAATAATATCAGTTTTATTATTTATGTTTGTTTGAATTAATTTTGAGAGTAAGTCATACGAAATGCTGTTATTTTGTGGATTATTCCTTATGCAATGAGATAGAACATCAAAAATATCATCTTTCCGTAAGATTGATACATTTATTTTACTGCTTAAAATATTGGTTATAGTTGTTTTTCCAGTTGCCGCTTTGCCTCTGAAAAAGTAAATGCTAGACATTTTCACCTCATTAATATTAAATTTATTAAGACGCAATTTGATACAATTGTGACGTTTCACATGAAGAATGTTAAAATAACTACTAAAAATTCCTATTTATCTATATACATTATTTGATAGAGATTACTACAAATGCATTTATAGTGTGTTTCTCTCCATAATTATCAGAAAAATGATAATCTACTGGTGTTATCTCAACATGAGAAAAATTCGAATATAATTCTTTTAATTCTTCAATTGTGGAATAATGGTGTGGAATATTTTCTTCACCTTCAACATTATTAATAAAAGTATTTTTTTCTATCTCTCTACCTTTTCCATAGTTTTCATCATATATTGAAACATAATCAATAACTACTATTCCATCAGGTCTTAACACTCTGTATATTTCATTAATATTTTTACGAGAGTCCTCCAATGTCCCATGTCCTGTTGTCCATACGCATAAGATTCCATCAAATGTATTGTTATCATATAATATATCTCTCATATCATGTTGCTTAAACTCGATATTACTCAAATTCAGTTTTTCAGCCTTTGATTTAGTTATTTCTAATCCTGTTTTAGAAATATCGGTAGCATATACTTTGAAACCCTGTTCTGCAAGGTATATTGAATGTCTTCCTGTACCACATCCTAAATCCATTATTCTTTTACTGCCATTTCTCTTAAAAATATCTGTCGCTACTTTTACCGTTGGTAGTATATCAAATTGAACTTCACCTTGGTCTTTATATATTTTATCCCATTCTTGCTCCCATCTAATATTCATTATTTCCCCCTAATAATCAGTAGTATTTTACGTTTACATCACTAATTGAAACATAACTGCTAAACTACTCATGTATAACTTCCCAACGGCCTCCGCTTCCGTGGAATGTTTCAACACATAATTCAAATTTACATTCGCAACTTGTACACATGAAAACATGGCACAGAACATCATCAAGAAAAGGCATCTCTCTTTTTATTAGACTAAATTCACAGTTACCTTGAATTAAGACTAATATACCTTCTTGCATCATATTTTTAATTTGTTTAACAATACTGTAGTATTGATACGGATGTTCAATTCTTATTGTCTCATGTAAATCATCACATATTTGACACACGCCAATCACCACCATTTAAGATAACACATTTACTTCGCACTATTCTACAAATGTGCTACAAAATTATTTTCAGCTCTTTAAAACAATCATAACTTAACATTACAAAAATTTCCATATGTTTTTATAATTTATTATATTATAAATGTTGATTTATGAAAAATATGCTTATAGTTAATGCATCTACTTGGTCAGACAAGCTAAAAAGCTCTTATATAAGGATTTATCATTACTGTTAAACAAACATATAAATAGTTGCGGTTCGTATTTTAAAATAACAGAACTAATATATGTCAATAGAGTATACCTCAATGCACAATAAAAATTACAAATAAATAGTCCCACATAACTTCCAAAAAGCTATTATGAAACGTATCGCAACCCCCCTTAATTCTACTGAAACACGATGTATGTTAAAGGGACGAAACAATGTCAAATAAGGTATTGGATACATATGGGTTAGTAGCAAGGAACAGAATGCTGATAGACAAAAACAAGCATTATTAGAATATGGAGTTGATGAAAGAGATATTATTGAAGATAAGGCTAGCAAGACTTTAACAGAAACGGGTACTTGACACTGAAAAATAGTTTACTTAGGGATGGTGCACATTAGTCATTAAAGAATTGGATCGCTTAGGAAGAAATATGGATATGATAAAGAATGAATGGCAGGAAATCTGATTTAACGGAATTGATATTGTTGTATTAGCCACACCAATTGGTATTATTGAATCCTGGTACAACCATAAAAGGATTCATGGTGTTAATATATTTTATAATTACTAGCGAATCATTGACAATGCTGTACTGATGTGATAATATCAATTTAATCTAAGGGGAGCTTAATGAATTAGGCTGAGAAAAGAACTACTCAATGTTCAAAACCCTAAAACAGTAAAACTGTTTGGAACCTGATCCAGGTAATGCTGGCGTAGGGATTGTATATATTGGCGCATACCTTTAGGATTACAACCTCTTCCATTACCGGGAGAGGTTTTTATTTTACCAATACTAAATTCTAGGAGGGCTTTATGCAAGCAAATGTAGCTATTCAAGTATTACCGCACGTAGATTCAGATGAAGAGGTTATCCGTATTGTTGATGAAGTAATTGCGTATATTAAGAGCACGGGATTAAACTACTATGTTGGACCAAGTGAAACAGCAATTGAAGGAGATTATGACCAGTTGATGGAAATTATAAAGAACTGTCAATTAGTAGCAGTTAAGGCAGGAGCTCCAAAGGTATCTGCCTATGTAAAAATTAGTTTTGCTCCGGATGGTGGTGTGCTTACTATTGAAAAAAAAGTTACAAAACATCATCAATAAAATATCTCCATATTTTGCAATAGTTGTTATATTGACAATATGGCAGCTGTTGTCTTCTACGGGAGTTGTTCCAAAATATATGCTTCCTTCTCCTATTGATGTGGTAATGGCATTTATCAATGATTTTCCATTGCTGATGGAACATGCACAAGCAACATTAACTGAAGCATTTTTAGGTTTAACTATAGGAACTGCACTTGGATTTGTTATAGCTGTTTTAATGGACAGGTTCAACTTTTTTTACAAATCTGTCTATCCAATCATGGTTATGACACAGACAGTTCCTACTGTGGCCATAGCTCCCCTTTTGGTTCTGTGGCTGGGGTATGGCATTTTGCCTAAAATTACACTAATTGTTATTACAACATTTTTTCCTATAGCTGTAAGTTTGCTGGAAGGATTTAAATCTGCTGACACTGATGCAATAAATTTGTTGAAGGCAATGGGAGCAAACAGACTTCAATGTTTCATACATATTAAATTGCCCAGTGCATTAAATCAGTTTTTCTCAGGATTAAGAATTTCAGTTTCTTATTCTGTTGTGGGAGCCGTTGTTTCTGAATGGCTGGGAGGTTTCACTGGACTTGGAGTTTATATGACAAGAGTAAGAAAATCTTATTCCTTTGATAAAATGTTTGCTGTAATATTCTTTATTTCAGCAATAAGCTTAATATTGATGTTTGCAGTATCATTTCTAAAAAAAGCATCAATGCCATGGGAAAATACAAAAAAAGAAAATTATTAATATTAATTGAAACAAAATTTGAAAGGAAATTAAATTAAAATGAAAAATATAAAAAGAACATCATTTTATCTGATTGTTATGGTGGTGCTTTCACTGTTTATGTTCACATCATGCAGTGCAAATGAACCACAAAATTCAGACAAAGGAACAAATGAAAAAGTAAGAATAGTACTGGACTGGACACCTAATACAAACCATACAGGTTTATATGTTGCTCAAGCAAAAGGTTATTTTGCAGAACAAGGATTAGAAGTTGAAATCATGCAGCCACCTGAAGACGGAGCTGTAGCTTTGGTTGGCGGAGGCGGAGCTGAATTTGGAGTAAGCTTCCAGGACAGTCTGGCGCCTAATTTTGCTTCTGCAAATTCAATGCCTGTTACAGCAGTTGCTGCATTAATTCAGCACAACACTTCAGGGATTATTTCATTGAAAGAAGACGGAATTGACTCCCCCGCTAAAATGGCAGGACACAACTATGCAACATGGGATATGCCAATAGAAAAGGCAATCATTAAAAAAATAGTTGAAGATGACGGTGGAAACTTTGATGAAATTGAAATGGTGCCAAGCACAGTAACTGACGTTATTACAGCATTGCAAACAGATATTGATACTGTGTGGGTATTTTATGCATGGGATGGAATAGCAACAAAAGTTAAGGGGTTGGATACTAATTATTTGAACTTTGCTGATTATGGCAAGGAGCTGGATTACTACTGCCCAGTCTTGATTACAAATACTGAATATGCACAGGAAAATTCTGAAACTGTAACAAAAGCATTGACTGCCATAAAACAAGGATATGAATTTGCAATAGAAAATCCTGAAGAAGCAGCTCAAATATTGTTAGAAGCAGCTCCTGAATTAAATCCTGAAATAGTTGTAGAAAGTCAAAAATGGCTTGCTGATCAATATATTGCAGATGCAGAAAAATGGGGATATATTGACCAGGAAAGATGGGATGGCTTCTACGGATGGCTGTTTGAAAACAAATTAGTTGAAAATGAAATTCCTGAAGGTACAGGATTTACTAACGAATATCTTCCTAAATAAATGATAAATAAAAGATTAGAGGAAAATTATGAATAAACTAACTACTAAAAATATAACCGTTTTTTATGACGGTTCTAAAGTTATAGATGATATTTCCATAGAGTTGAGACAAGGTGAAATTGTCAGCATTTTAGGAGTTAGTGGTGTTGGGAAAACAACATTATTTAATGTAATATCAGGTCTTGTAATGCCTGATGGCGGAACAGTTGAGCTTGACGGCAAAAACATTACAGGTACAACAGGCAATGTAAGTTACATGCTGCAAAAAGATCTGCTTCTTCCCTATAAAACAATAATTGATAATGTATCTCTCCCCTTGATTATAAGGGGAGAGAAAAAATCAAAAGCAAAGGAATATACTGCCAGATATTTTGAAGAGTTTGGGTTGTCCGGTACTGAAAACAAATATCCAAAACAGCTGTCAGGCGGTATGAGGCAAAGAGCAGCTCTGCTTAGAACATATCTTTTTTCAAACCAGGTTGCATTGCTGGACGAACCTTTCAGTGCACTGGACAACATTACAAAGGGCAATATGCATCAATGGTATCTGCAGGTGATGGAGCAAATAAAACTTTCCACATTTCTTATTACTCACGATATTGATGAAGCAATATTGCTGTCTGACAGAATTTATATTATTGCAGGTAAACCCGGCAAAATTACAGAAGAAATAGTAATTGACGAAAGAAAACCAAGACATAAGGATTTCATAGTAAGCGAAAATTTTATGAATTATAAAAAACACATTATTAAGAGTCTTGAGTAAACGATAAATAAAATTGGGAGCAAATTTATGGCTATATTTGATAATGTTGCATCTGATTACGATGCATGGTACACAGATAAAAAAGGAAGCTTTGTGGATAAGGTAGAAACAGACCTTGCTTTTAAAATGATAAAAGTTGAAAAGGGAATGAAAGTTTTAGACGTTGGCTGCGGAACTGGAAACTTCAGCATAAAGCTTGCAAAAATGGGCTGTAATGTTACAGGAATTGATATTTCAGACAACATGTTAGAAATTGCACGAAAAAAAGCAAAAGATGAAAATCTAGATATTCAATTTTTACATATGGATTTAAATGATTTGAATTTTAAAGAGAATAAATTTGATGCGGTATTTTCCATGGCTGCCTTTGAATTTGTAGACCATGGGGATGCTCCAAAAGCCCTGGAAGGAATGTTAAATGTTGTAAAAAATGGCGGACAAGTATTGATTGGAACTATTTCAAGCAACAGCAGCTGGGGAGAATTATATCAGGATGAATCATTCAAGAAAAACACAGTATTTGAATATGCTAAATTTAAAACCTTGGATGATATGAAAAGCTGGAATAAAGAAAAACTTGTTGATTTTGGGCAATGTCTCTTCGTTTCACCCCTTTCCCCTGAAGAAGATTATAATTACGAAAAAGAAAATGAATTAGCAGGTACTGCTGTAGGAGGTTACATATGTGCCCTTTGGAAAAAGTAGCTTCATGTCAAATAACATTCACACCTATAGTTAGTGATAATTATATGGACGATGTAAAAAAAATTCTGGATATTATAAAAAGTTCAGGACTTGAAAACAGTGTTGGAGTTCTTTCAACTTTCGTCAGAGGCGAGAAAAGCAAGGTTTTAAAATTGATAACTGATATTTATGAAAATATGGACAACATAACAAAATTTTCAATGGACATTAAAATTTCAAACATATGCGGCTGCGGACAGTAATCCACAGCCGTTTTTATATGAATGCTAGTAGTACATGCTTAAAACTTTTCCTAACCTTTTTATGCCCTCGACAATTTTTTCTTCAGGCATGCATGAATAATTAACCCTGAAAAAATTCTTGCGAGCACTGTTTGGGAAGAAACTTCCTCCCGGAACATAAGCAACATTTTCCTTTATGCATTCTTCCATAATTAAAGCTGCATCCAGATCATCTCTTAATTCAACCCAGGTAAAAAGTCCTCCATATGGGTTTGTATGTTTTACTCCTTCAGGAAAATACTTGTCCATGCTTTCAAGCATTAGTGTTCTGCGTTTTCCGTAAACATCCCTGATTTTTTCTATATGTTCATTCAAATCATACTTCTGCATAAATGCTGCAGCAATTCTTTGATCCAGTGAGCTTGACTGAAGGTCTGCTCCTTGTTTTATAAGCACATACTTATTAAGTATTTCAGGAGAAGCACATATCCATCCCAACCTCAAACCAGGAGTAAAGGTTTTTGAGAAGGTTCCAAGAAACACAACCCAGCCTTCTTTGTCAAAGCTCTTAATTGCAGGATGAACTGTTCCTTCATATATAAGCTCTCCATATGGATTGTCTTCGATTACAGGAATTTTGTATTCAGAGGCTAATTCAGCTATTTTTTTTCTTCTGTCATCAGACAAGGTTATACCTGTTGGATTCTGAAAATCAGGAATTGTATATATCATTTTTGCATCCGGATTATCCTTTAAAGCTTTTTCAAGCTCTGACATTATCATGCCATTTTCATCCATTTCAACTTCAACAAACCTTGGTTCATAAGCCTTGAATGCATTTATAGCTCCGAGATAACTTGGACTTTCGCAAATTACTGTATCACCCTTGTTCAGAAACAGTTTTGCTGAAAACTCAAGGCCCTGCTGTGAACCTGTGGTTATAATCACATCATCTGCAGTAAGATTCATGTGTGCAGTTGACATCCTCTCTGTTGCAACTATTTCTCTAAGAGGTTTGTATCCCTCTGTAGGGCCGTACTGTAATGCAGCGGTACCATCTTTGTCCATAACTTCCAGCATTACTTCTTTTATTTTTTCTATTGGAAATAATTCCTTTGCCGGAAGACCGCCAGCAAATGAAATTATTTCAGGCATTTCTGTTAATTTAAGAAGCTCTCTTATTTCAGAAGCCTTTAAACCATTTGCCCTATCAGAAAATCTTATTTCCATAAAAACCTCCATATAATTTTCTTTATATATTACAACTTTTGTATCTCTTTGACAATATTAAAAACAGCTTTCTGAACATATTTTGGATTAGTTGCTAAATTCAATCTTACAAATCCTTTATAATTATCTCCGAACCACTCCCCAAAGTCAATGGCCAGACGACATTGATCCTGAATAAATTCTTTTGTATTTTCAGGGTCAATATAATTACGCAAGTCTAAAAAAAGTAAATAAGTGCCTTCTAAAGCTGATAAAATAACCCCTGGTGCTTTATCATTCAATTCAGTTTTCACATATTCATAATTATCCCTGATAACTTCCAGTACATTTCTAAGCCATTCTTCACCATAAGCATATCCAGCTTGTGTTGCTGTAATTCCCATAATATTTGTTTCCGTCTGATTAATTTTCTTTATATATTCATCATATCTGCAGCGCAAATTTTCATCAGATATGACAATATGGGAATGAAGCAGACCAGCAATATTAAATGTCTTGGATGCTGAAGAAAGTGTTATTAGATTATCTCTATATTTACCTTCCGAAACAATTGCTGCCGGAATAAACTTTTTATCTCCCAAAATAATATCCTGATGAATTTCATCACTTATAACCAATACATCATGTTTTTTGCAAATGTTGAGTATTGTGTCCAATTCTTTCTCAGTCCACACTCTTCCTGCTGGATTATGTGGGGAACACTGGATAAACAACTTTACATTGTTTTCAATAATTGCTTTTTCAGTTGCTTCATAATCAATATTAAAATAACCGTCATTGTTTTTTAAATCAACAGTTACTAACTTTCTGTTATTGTTTTTAACCGCATTATGAAAAGGATAGTATACGGGAGTCAGAATTAAGCAAGATTCACCAGGATTTGTATAGATATTTATCATCCAGTTTATTGCAGTTACAATACCTGTAGAAAAACGCACCCATTCTTTTTGGATTGGAAAATTATGATGGTTTTCCATCCAGTTTGAAAAAACCTGATAATAATTATCAGGAACATATGAGTAACCAAACACACCATGATTCACTCTGGAAATCATAGATTCAATTATCTTTTCACTTGTCTTAAAGTCCATATCTGCCACCCACATAGAAATTAAGTCCTTGTCTTTGTATCGTACTTCTAAATCATCCCACTTAAGAGAGTCTGTACCATTGCGTTCTACAGCATATTTTTTAATAAATTCGTTCTTATTCAAATTTCAGTCTCCAATCATAACTTCTTTAATACAACATTTAAATCTAGAGTCTGCGTTCCATCATTCAATTCAAAATACGGAATTCCGATGCCTACAGAATTGCGTACCGATTCATACAAAGTACTTTTTTCCCTTACCTGCAAATAGTCTTTTAACGCCGCAAAGCTTGCAGAAATATCTTGAAAATCTATATCTGCATTCTTTTCTTTCAATTTGTTGAGTGCGTAAAGTGTATCAGGGCACAAGTGACTTCCAATTAATTTTACTTTCATAGTTATTCGCCTCCAATCATAACCTGTTTAATATTACATCTAAATCCAGAGTTTGTATTCCATCCTTCATTTCAAAATAAGGGATTCCCACGCCTCCAGTTTTACGGACTGTATCAAATAAAGCACAGTTTTCCCTCACATAAAGAAAGTCCTTTAACGCTTCAAAGCTTGCAGAAATGTTATAAAAATTAATATTCGCGCCTTTTTCCATAAGCACATTGAGTGCATATAATGTATCCGGGCACAAGTGGCTTCCGATTACTGTTACCTTCATATCATTTACCTTTCATCTTAAATAAAAATTAATTTATACATTTGACGGCATAATTGCAATTGCTTCTATTTCGCAAAGTACACCCTTTGGAAGTTCTTTAACAGCTACGCAGCTTCTGGCTGGTTTTGACACAAAATATCTTGAGTAAACCTCATTAAAAGCTGCAAAATCTTTCATATCTGACAAGAAACAAGTTGTTTTAAACACATGTTCAAACCCACTTCCCGCTTCTTCGAGAATTGCCCCAACATTATGACAACTTTGTTCTGACTGTTTTTCAATAGAATTGCCTATAGTCCCATCTTCCGGATTCACTGGAATCTGACCAGATGTATATATTAACCCATTAACAATAAATCCCTGTGAATAAGGTCCTATTGCTCCTGGTGCATGTATTGTCTCTATAACTAAATTTTTATCCTCCAATTTCATATTTCTAAACATGGTATAGTGCTACCTGGAATTTCTTTCTGTAATATTCGATTCAATTAATCCAGTATGCACTATACCAAACATTTCTTTATATCCAAATAGAATTATATAATTTCAACGTTTTCACTGCTGATTTGTTATCTTCACATTTTCATTATTTTTAATCCTTATTTCATAATCTTTAAGCAACTTAAAGAATGTTCCGCTCAGTGCTATGCAGACAAACACGTTAATAAATGTAGGCAAAGCCGTCATTACATCTGCAAACAACCACATTATCTTTGGTGGAAGCCCTGCTGTAACAGCAAGTACAATCATTCCGTATTGCGATAAAGGATATATATATCTTATAACTTTAATAATTTGTTCGTTAATTTTTGATTCACCAAACATAAATCTTAGTATTGTTTCAGCATATGTCCACTGACCTGTTGAAGTTGTCCATGCAAATATAAATATTGATGCAGTTAACAAAACTTTTCCGGGCAAACCAAGTCCTGTTTCAAATGCCAGCAGTGTCAATGATGCACCAGAAACTCCTGACGACCATACTCCTGAAGAAATTATTATTAATGCTGTCATAGTACAAACAAGCATAGTATCAACAAATACTTCGAATACTCCCCACATACCTTGGTCAATAGCGCTTTTTGCCTTAGCAGTTGCATGTGCCATTGGTGCCGTACCGAATCCAGCTTCATTACTATATACTGATCTTGAAACACCTCTCCTGATTGCTGCTGATACACCAGTGCCTGCAAATCCTCCAACTGCAGCCATAGGATTAAATGCAGCAGTAAAAATGAGTTGAAAACTAGGCACTACGTTTTCGATATTCTTAATTATAATTATTAATCCGCCAATTATATAGAAAGCAGCCATGAATGGAACAACTTTTGACGCCATTTCAGCAATTCTTCTAATTCCACCAAATAAAACAATATAAGTAAGGATAACATATACAGTCCCGGTAACTAACATTGGTATGCCAAATGTTGATTCAAATGATTCTGCAACCGTATATGACTGCAGACTAATAAATATTACAAAGAACATTCCAATTATAAATATAGTTGCAGGCAATTTCCACCATTTCATACCGCGCTCTATCCCTAAGCCTTTTTTGATGTAGTACGTTGGTCCACCGAATGTACTTCCGTCAGAATTTTCTTCCCTATAATGTACCGCAAGCGTTACCTCAACCATTTTAGTCATCATTCCTACAAGTGCAGCTATCCACATCCAGAACACTGCTCCCGGTCCTCCAAGCGCTATGGCGCTTGCTACCCCTGCTATATTCCCAACGCCGATTGTGCTCGCTAATGCTATACTAACTGCTTGAAACGGCGATACAATCCCTTTTTCCTTACTATTTTTATGATCATTTTTAAAAATTTCCCCGAATGTATTTTTCATTATATAGCCAAATTTTCTAAACTGGAAAAACCTCGAACCAATTGTAAAGAATGAGCCTGCACCGATTACAAGTATTATAAGTGGCAGTCCCCATAAAATATCTGCTAATGTTGATAAAATATTTTCCATATTAACCTCCCGGTCTTATTGTGGTTTATTTTGAATTGATTTCTTTAGTTTGACTTAAATGACACATTTATTTTAATAACTTATTATCACCACCTTCTCAAATGAAGTTCTATTTCATTGCATTTTCATTTTGTTATAAACATTCACCTCCTAACTCAGTTAATTTAATCCGTTTTATTTTATATTCTTGCGCTTTATGCGCGTCACTTAATTAATTAACATTTCTTTTTCTGTCTTTGTATTTACAGCATCACATATTCTTTTCAAACCTTCAGCCAATACAGATTTCGGGCATGCCAGATTTAGCCTTATGAAGCAGTCCGAATTATGAACAAACATATTTCCGCCTTCTAGCAACACACCAGCCTCATTGGCAAAAAACATCGGAAGATCTTCATCCTTGCCAAAATATGTGCTTAAATCCACCCATGCAAGGTACGTTGACTCTGAAATTTCAAAACTGGCTTTTGGTAGATTTTCTGATAAATATTCCTTAGTAAATGCAAAATTGTTATCAAGATAAATTCTAAGCTCCTCTAACCAGTGTTCACCCTTTTCATAAGCTGCCTGAGCACCTGCTATGCTAAGAGGATTATCAAAATTATAATGTCTTGAAAGCCAAACTTCTCTTAATCCTTCATTTGGGATAATTATATTTGAAATCATAAGCCCTGCCATATTAAACGTCTTGCTCGGTGCCATACAGGTAACCAACTTATCATACTCAGGAAATAACTTAGCTAATGGAGTGTGTTTTTTGTTAACTCTCAGAAGATCACAGTGAATTTCGTCTGAGATAATCCACATATTGTTTTTGACGCATATGTCACCTAATCTTCTCAGCTCTTCTTCAGTCCATACACGTCCAGAAGGATTATGAGGATTGCACAAAATTAAGAGTGTATTTTTCTCATCTGCAGCTTTCTGTTCAAAATCATCAAAATCAATTCTATAATAACCATTATCATTTATAAGATCTGAATATATGCTCTCACGATGGTTGAAATCTGCCGCATATTTAAAATAGGCATAACTTGGAGTCAAAAATATAATCTTTTCATCCGGCTTGCAGATAAAGTTAACAAGTTCGTATAATGCTGGTATAATACCATTAGACATAACCAGATGTTTTTTTTCAAAACTCCATCCATACCTACTAATGCACCAGTTCACAAAAGCATTGTAATAGTCGTTTGAAAATATTCTAGTATATCCAAATATTCTTTTGTCCAGGCGTTCTTTGATTGCATCAATGATAACCTTCGGAGTTGCAAACTCCATATCTGCAACCCACATTCTGATAAACTCCTCATCCTTGTAAGGAAATACCATTGATTCATCCGCATGGAATATATAACTGCGAAAACCATCTGTATTCATTGCATTCGTATTTCTTCTGTCAATAATTTCATCAAAATTATACATAATCTTGTCCTACCTTCTGTTATTGAAATATTTGAGATAATTTTACTAATAATACGTTTCCACGTCAAAGTGACACAAGTTTCTTTAAAGTAGAAATTTAATTTAAATATTCTATTCAGAATTGAATTTTCGTCTCATTTGTGCTACACTTAGTTAAGTTTTTATTTTGAACTTATAAAGTAATCAATAAATCTATTTTAAATAAACTTTTTAGGAGGATCTATGTCTGAAATTAACATTGAAATAGGTAAGATAATAAGAAACTTCCGTAAGAAAAGAAAGATGACAATAGAAGAGCTATCTAAAATTATCAGAAAAAGCAAAGCAACTGTTTCCAAATATGAAAAAGGGGAAATAGTTATAGACATTGTTACATTGTATGATATAGCCGCTGCTCTCCAGGTCCACGTTGAACAACTTCTTTACTGCAGACCCGAACGAACGAGGATATCTGAAAAAGGTAAGAATCCGGCATTCTTCAGCGGCCTATCTCAATTTTATTCCTATGTATTTGACGGAAGGGCAAACCGGATAATCAGATGCGTTTTTGATGTTCTATCTGAAGCAGGAGAGTCCAGATATAAAATCATGATGTACATGAATTTTAAAGATTATAGCAATTATCAAAACTGTGAAAATACTTATTGGGGTTATATAGAACATTATGATGCTCTCACAAACATCTTAATGAGGAATCAGGATACACCAATGGAACAGGTTACTGCCAGTATTTTAGCATCTTTTCTTGATTCAGATACAAAATGGGGACTGTTCTTTGGGATTTCTTCACGGCCTATGATGCCAATAGCAGTAAAAATGCTTTTTTCCAAAAAGATATTAAAAGAAGATGAGTCTCTTATAGAACAACTAAAAGTTTCAAAAGAAGATATCCGCCTTTTGAAGCTTTATAATATGATTTCGGTGACGTAACAATTGTTGTTAAGATAGTCTTTGATTGTTGAATTACAATACCTGCAAAAACTTTAAAAGCCACATTCATTTCATAAATGTGGCTTTTTGTACCCTTTTATAGGTAATTGCTTTAGATAACAAATTATGGGGTTCAAATTAATGTATTTGACTACTCCGCATTATGCCACGCTGTAAATTTTCACTTCAGGGTCTGCACTCAACAAAGGCTTAAGGCCGATAAATACATCACTGGTGAAAATGTCGCTTGACAAATATGCTTTTGCGTTTTCAACGCTGTCAAAGCCGTGAAGCACTTGAACGTCTTCATTTCTAATAAGTAGTTCCTTAGAAACAGCACCTTTTATTTGTGTAAGAAAAGGCTGGCGATAATCATTGTATACCTTAGCTGCTGCCGGACGATTTGCTTCATTTATTACCATTGTTATTTCCAAATATGCTTTTGCACTCATGTTATAACCTCCGCTAAATATTATTTATTGTATGGATCCATAGCCGAAGTATAACAGGGGAACTATAGAAAGTAAATATATTAGGAATTTTAATAGTTACTATTAAATTTCATAGTTATAATTGATCGCATGTTTTGCAAATAGGCAATTTCTTGTCTAGTTCGCCATCAGTATGGTTTTTTGACCATTGACAAATGTTTTGTAAAATCGGCAGCACTGATTTCCCACCTTCAGTAAGAGAATACTCTACTTTCGGCGGAATTTCATTGTATTGTACCCTATTAATAATGTTATCTTCGATTAGCTCTTTAAGCATTGCAGCAAGGACTGCATCTGTTATATTGTTCAGTTCTTTTCTAATTTCACTATATCTGCTGGCATCTTTCGAAGCTAATATACATATAATCCTTGACTTCCACTTGCCTCCAAAAATATTTAAACCATATTCTAACGGACACATTATTTCCTTTTCAAGCTTTGGTTCATACTTCATTATTATTCCTCCTAATCTTTCCCATAATTTTTAAATTTCTTTTAAGATTGAAATTTTGTTTTTTGTTATAATATTGATCAGCTATACTCTAATGCCATTATACATATTCCCTGGATAATAAAGGACTATCATTAAATGAGCAGCATAAAATCACTCTTTGTAAACAAATCATGATAACTATTCATCAAAACTAAAAGGTAATACTGTGAAAAAGTATAACACAAAACAATGGAAATGATAAGAAAGTTTATATAATTTTATTAACATTGATATGATTTACTGCAATAACGATCGATTGCATAAACCATTGAAGGTATAAATATTAGTTGTATTATAAGACCTGGTATGCCAGTTATTATTGCTCCCTTGATATATATAAGAGGATTCATATTTATCCCAAACAGCTTAATTAGCAGTTCAACTGACAGTCCTGCGGCAATCCTGCCACTTACCATTGCAATTAATAGCGATGTAAAAGTATTTAGTTTAAATTTCCTTACTGCAAGTGATGACACCAAACCATATGTGCCTAATTCAAATGCCATAATTATAGCCATAGGAAATAAAACGGGCATTCCAGTAAATATGCTGCTTGAAATTGGTGTAATTATTCCCAGTATTAGTGCTAATACAGGCGAAAGTAGCATTCCTCCCAATAAAACAGGAATATGCATTGGCAAAAAAACAGGCCCTGTCATTCCAAAAATATGAAAAATCATAGGCAAGATAATCCCTGTAGCAAGTAATAGTCCACTTAAGACCGTTTCTTTTGTTGTAATATTTTTATACATAATTTGTCCTCCAAACTAAAAATTTATGCTTAAATCCAAAATCGTTGTTCATTACTTATGTTTATTAAAAATTTTTGTATTCCTGTCAAAAGTTCTTCAATACTTTCAGTATTCAAAGCTAATGCCTCAACAGGACATATTCCTGTATTGTCCCGGTTTTTTATGAAGGAACATAAATTTTCATATTGATACATAATTTTAGTTCTATTTAATATCTCAATTGCTTTTTCAGAAACAACATTTGTATGAAGTTCATTAATACCTGCATATGAACAAAGCATAGCCGCTGCTTTACCGATTACCTTATCAGCAACAGAAGAATCTTTAAGCGACTCCTTTACATCTTTTACAGCCCAAAATAACGGACTAATACCCTTTTTATTACTCATATAAATAACTTCACCATTTTTAACTATAACCAAGGTAAGATCTTCTTTTGTAAGCAAATTTTTAGCAATTTCTATATCTTTCATTGTAACTCCTTTTGATATTACTGATTAAAACCATCGATTCTATTAATAACAATTATTTTATTCAATCAAACATATGCGTAATACACCTTCACACTCATATATTCTTTTACCAGTACCCAGCCCAATTTTCTTTATTTTGTAATTTTTCGGGAGTTTCCCCCCTGTCCTTATTGCGGCTACAATTGCTGCACCAGTTGGTGTAACCATTTCGCCTTCAATATTTGTGCTTATTACTTTAAGTCTATATTTATCTGCTATATAGGCTACTGCAGGCACAGGCACAGGAATCATGCCCTTTCTGCATTTTATAAAACCATGTCCATCATTTATCTCAGAAACAATTACCTGGCTTATTTTCAAATTATCAAGGCATATTGCAGTTCCAACAATGTCAACTAATGAATCAACAGCACCGGATTCATGGAAATTAAATATTTCTAAAGGAATATCATGGATTTTAGATTCTGTTTCTGCTTTGATCTTAAATATTTTTTTAGAAATATTTTTAGCATTTTCTGAAATTGAAGATTCATCTATGATTTTACATACATCATAGTAGTTTCTGTTTATTTTAAAATAATCTTCACTTTCTTCCTCATCTTCAAGTACCACATCGAAATCACATGCTTCTAAGTTATTTTTTCTAATTTTTGATATGTTTATTTTAAACCCCTTTATGTTCATACTTTTTAGACCGTTTATAAGAATTTCCCTATCAGCACCAAGATCCAATAGGGCACCTACGGTCATATCACCGCTTATACCTGAATAGCATTCAATATATACTGTCTCCACCACTTACCTCTCATGTCAAATATTTTTCCATAAAAACCGTAGTTATGTCAGATTCATCTAAAGTATATGAGACTATAAATACAAAATCGCTTGATCTTCTTTCCATAAAACAGCTTGCAATTTCATGTATATTTGCTTTAAGGAAATATCTATGCCGCTTAAAATCTTAAGCTTTTCCTTTAGCTCTACGCAGCAACTATGTTCTGGTCTAACACTTTCAGGGATTCCCTTCATCTGCTTTCCTTTAACTTCAAAAGCGAACTTACTTAGATCATGTACGACCTCAATTTTTTTATATACCATTTCCACTGGAACATGCCTGTGATCTGTTTCTATCTTGTGCCATCCGGTAGAATCAAGTTCATTTATTATTAGTTTTTCTATGAAATCAGCCTTTTCAGGTGGAACGTCAATTATAAATACATTTCCAGGTCTGTTCTTTTTTGTAATCGTTTGTAAGCACTGAACATTTAAGGCACCTGCCTGATAAAGGCAATCAAAAATAGAGCCAATTATTTCTCCACTAATATGGTCTATTTGTACTATAAAAAGTGTACCTTTTTTAGAAAATATGTCTCTCATGTCTTTTCTCCCTTAAGAATAAGTAACAGTTATTAAAATAACTGTTACTTATATCCAGTTCATTTTATAAAATATAAGCTTTAATACTCTACAATTTCTAATGCAAGCTTTGCAACTTTTGTTGCAGCAGCTTTTCCTCCAGGAATAGCTGCAGTAATATAAGCAGATTTTTCTGCAATACCGGCAGCTTCAGTAGGCTCATGCAATTTCATTGCCGAAGCCACAGCAGCAGGTACTACAAGATTAAGGAGACTTACGGAAGCAAGAACCAATTCATTAATTGCCACAGCTGCTAAAGGAACTGCCCAAGCAACATCCTCACGCTCTCCTTTACTTACTTCTGGGATAACTTGATGCACAAAATTGTTCATTACAGCAGTTTTATCTCCCATTGTTACAGTCACATCAACCAATGGATCAAAAGCCAGATATTTTTTTGACAGTTTTGCTGTTCTTCTTGCTCCGTTAGTAATTTTAGATACTTTTATTTTGATTTCTGTTCCATGTACGGCAGAAAGAATGTTACCGCTATTTTGCTCAACTTTGGCAACTCGCTGGTCATCCAATGTACGAACTATTTCTTCAAGAGTTTTGCCTGCAGACAGTTGATCATAGGCATATTCAGCTCTGACATGCAACGCTTTTGCTCTTGCAGGTTCTGTGGCTTCAATTAACATATTTGTAACAGGTCCTGAATGTAACTCATTTGCTTTTCTTGAAATTAAATTTATACATAACATGGCAACTTCAGGATCAACTGTACAAGATTCGCGTTCTTTAGCAATCATCTTTGCAACCTTGTCCATATCTCCATTATTCTGGAGCAATGCTTTCATACCGATTACCGCATAAGCTCCTATATGACCTATAGGCGCATTCACAGGAGAACCTGAAAATCCTGAGAATATTTCTAGATATTCAAAAGCTGCAACAATTTCATCAAAAGCCATCATTCCTATAACTGACGGTCCTCCGATATCTTTTATAATTAATCCTAAATCACCAACGATCTTGGCTGTTTCAAATTCTTCTCCAGTAACTTTTAAATGTAACTTTTCAGGAAGTCCTGCAGTTTTCACGGCTGTCTTGCCAACTAAGTAAACAGAGCTTGTACGACCATAGGTTCCGCTTTCTTCAGGAACTTCAGCGTCTGGATGTATTATTTCTAAGATTGCAGCTGAACCTAAAACAGCAGCAGTAAATCCATGTGGATGCATGCCTGCTCCCGCCATGGCATCAAGCATTGCTTGTGTGCCGATACGTGCTCCATTTTCAGCCATTTCAGGCCACACAATATCTTCACCTAACGCGCTATGCCCATACAATGGTCCTCCCGCTACAAACTGCGGAACATTTTTGCCGTTAATTGTTGTAAGCTTTCCATCCATCATTGCTTGATAAATTGCCGCAACTGCAGGGAAGCCGGATAGCTTGTTATTCATTTTAGCCGTTGGAACTGCTGCAACGCCGCTTCTGTCAACACCTGCCAGCATTCTCGCTGTAGCGCCCAGTTTTCTGTTCCCTGCAGGTATACCAACCTGTGCCTTAGAGCCGGCCAAGTACATGATGCATGCTACAATTAAAGCTGCATTTGCTCCGTCAGCTCCTGATTTTTTTGCGACCTTGATCGCTTTTTCCATGAGGTCTTCAATTGGCAGCCTTCGAACATCGGCAAACTCAATTGAAAGACTGCTGCCTTTAAGCAGTTCTTCTGTAATAACGTTTGCAACTGTATGTATAGCCATGTTTACCATACCATGACCTCCTGTCAGCGCTACAACTCTGTCTGCTGACAAATTCGAAACATTAGATACAGATGCCATTTCTGCAGCCGAAATTACCCTGCTTTTTTCACTTGGATTCATTGTTATCATATAAATCTCCTTATGTATTATATATTTTTTTAAATATAACAAAGCCTTTTTTAATAGTAAATATAGTAGCAAATTTATAAGCAGCTATTAATTTTAATATTAATCATTATGAATGTCACAAGTTATGCAAGGTTTTAGTTTCATAAAATCTAAATCCGAGTTTTTCTTTGACCATAGGCATAATTCCTGAAGAATGGGAATTGCGTCCTTTCCTTTTTCGGTGAGGGAATACTCTACCCTAGGCGGAACTTCATCATATTGCATGCGGTCGATAATCTCTGCTTCATTTAATTCCTTTAGCATCGCAGCTAGCACGGGATGGGTGATATTGTCGAGTTCTTTTTTTATTTCGTTATACCTCATAATGTTATAGCCATTCAATAAGCCTATAATCCTTATTTTCCACTTACCTCCAAAAGTGTTAAGAGCATACTCGACCGGACACATAAATTCTTTCTCCAGTTTTGGTTCATACCTCATCTTTATTTCCTCCTAATATGCTTTATATTTCAAATCAACTCCACTATTTTTGTTACATACAGTTTAGTTAAATGAATCAGTAAAGTAAATATAGTAAGAAATTTATAAGTACCCATTAAAATTATTAGCTTCTATAAAATTTAATAGCTTACATGTTCATAATCTCTTAATCCTTATTCTGATATCCATAAAAAGCATTTAAGGATTTTATGATTCCTCTGTTTTTTCGCCGATTATAAATTCCTCAGCATAAGGCAAGGTTTCTATCCAATTACAAAATTCACGCCATTCCGGCAGCTTGTGGTATTTACGCTGTGTATAAACCCCTTTAAGGCTCCTGTAATTAGTTGTTAATCTCGCGGTCAATTCAAAACCTGCAGGATTACTGTATAATAACCTTAAGTAATCATCCTTGTCTTGAGTCAGATTGTATTTTTCTTTAAGTTCATCCATGATGTCAATTATTCTGCAGTCCACATATTCGTTATATTGTTCTCTTAAATTAAACTTGGCAATTCTATGCATTGTACTTTGACTTGACACAAACTCTATGAATCTGTATCTTTCCAGTTCAACCCAAGCCTTGTTGCTGAAAGTTAAATCAAAATTCACTCTGATTCCGGTCAAAAACTGATCATGAGCTTCCCCTTTTGGAGACTGTGCCAAACTAAGTGTTGTTTTGGTGATTTCACTAGAACATTTATGGGTATCAACGGCCATTGGGTATTTGCTTGCTTTCACACATTCTTCCAAATCATATACTTTAACATTTTCAATTTTCATTTTTTTCTCCTCTAAGTATGAGTATCTGAATCTACCTATTTCGGTCCGTCCTTTATTGTCTATATGCAGTTATGACTTCCAACTTTTTTTAGTCCGCTAAGCATTTTGCCTGACTTTGCTGTTTGCAAGCTTTGACAACATGTTTAGCTAGAACAGATGTAGTAACAGAACCAACGCCTCCTGGAACAGGCGTAATCATCGATACCTTGTCCATTACTTTATCAGTATCCACATCACCGGTAACTTTTCCGTCTTTATCAACGTTGATTCCAACATCAACCACAACTGCCCCATCCTTAACATAGTCTGAGCCTATAAGTCTGGATTTCCCTATAGCTACAACCAACACATCCGCCTTTGAGCAAACTTCTGGATTATTTTTAGTAAATATGTCACACATGGTGGTTGTGGAATTTGCATTTAGAAGCATCATTGCTGCAGGTTTTCCTACAACCATTGAACTCCCCAGCACCGCTGCTCTTTTTCCAGCCAACTGGACATTATAATAGTTTAGAATTTCCATTACTGCTGCTGGGGTGCAAGGCGGAAAACCTGCATTGTCATTTTCCATAACACCTGCGCAATTTAACGGATTAAAGCAATCTACATCTTTTTCTTTAGCAATGATGTGTTTTATTTCACTTTCATCTATATGTTTGGGAAAAGGTCTGAATATTAAAATCCCATTTACTGAACTGTCTCTGTTAAGTTTTTCTATTTCAGCTATAAAATCATCTTGTGAAATATCAACATCATATTCTTTGACTTCCGTATCGATTCCAATTGTTTGGCATTTTTTCATAGCACCTGTCTGATAAGCAATATCGCTTTCGTTGTTCCCGATTCTTACCATAACTAGTTTTGGAACAATATCCGCTTGCCTTAAATCTTTCACTTCATTAATTAAATTTTCTGTAATGCTGTCAGCTACTGGTTTGCCTTTTATAATCACTCCCATAATTATCCTCCATTATTTTAAAACTACATCCCCCTGCTCTAAACATGCTTATGATATTATTTTTGACTAACGTCCCCACCATACGCTCAACACTTATAGGCTGGAACAGCCATTTTTAATATAGCTGTTTTAGAAATTGAGGTTATAACAACAATTTGCACCGGAATCAAAATTGCACATTGAACTATCCTTGTCATGAACAATGTACCATAAGGTGAACCATATAAAACCGATATCCAAAGTGTATTAAGCAAAAGGCTTAAAATCAGCTGATTAATTCCTACAGCAAGAACTATCCTTAAAAGCGTCTCCCTTTTATGGAGGAAAACTCCGTAAATAATTCCTGTGCATAATGCTGTCAGGGTAAACCCCGGAAAATATGCTCCGATAGGAAACAACGTTGCACCAAGGATGTCAGACAATGCCCCTATAATTCCTGCTTTAACCGGACCAAGTAACATTGCTGCAATTACTAACGGAACAAATCCAAAACCTATTCTTATGTTCCATGCTGATATAGATGCAAAACGTGATAATACGATTTCTGAAGCTATCAAAACCCCCATTATTGAAACAGTTCTTGAATTTAGTCTCATACTGTTAATTAAATCATTTTTAATCATTTCATTTCTCCTTTCATCAGTCCAACTACGAAAGAAGCTTTTACATTAAATTGCGGATGCGAAACTGTATCGCAAGCTTTATTAAAGCTCCTCGCCCGAAGGCAACCTCCCATCCTTCGGTACTTAACGCACTGGTTTCTACTCAGTTTACTTATATTTTTTATTCATTTAAAATTCTGAGCACTTCACTGAAAACCTCGTCAGCAATTTTAATTCCTTCTGATACAAGTTTTTCCGCTTTTTCCCTGTGTTCCAAAATATAATTTGTATCTTTTATGGAATTTAAATTGATCAATACATTCAGGTAGGCGCTGTTTAATGCTGCTTTTAAGCATTGAACTTCTACACCAACATCGCTTATTATATTTTTAGAAGAAATGTCTACTATTTCCTTGTGCATTATTATTGCTTCATATGTACATTCCAATGTTTCCATTGGAGCAGAACATGCAACCTTTAAACAATTTTGCAGCACTTCTTCCTTTTGTTTCTTTTCTTCTTCAGTATTTGTAGGCATTACATATGCTTTGGACAGTGGTTCAAAAAGTTCGGCATCCTTATCTACTAGATCAAGAAATCTTTCTCTTAGAATTTTGCCCTTCTTTAACAAGTTTTCATATTCCTCTTTATAATCAATAAATTTATTCTTACCAAGAGAAAAGTTTGCAACCATAGAGTTTAAGGCTGTACCTAATGCCGCAGTTAAAGCTGCAGCTCCTCCGCCTCCTGGCACTGGTTTTTTAGCTGCCAATTCAATTGTAAATTTCCTGCAAGAAAACTGTGAAACCATTTTTGTCACCTCTACATTCTAATTCTGCAAGATTAATTGCTATTTGTAATATACTTTGTTATATATTACCGGAATAATAAGACCTCCCCCAATGTAATTACCTATAATTGCAGGTACTAAATTATGCAATATTTGAAGCATTGAAATGGTGTTATCCATAATTGCCCCCAACGGTAAGAAAAACATATTGGCTACACTATGCTCATATCCGCAGAATACAAACAGCATAACCGGAAACCAACACCCCAGTAACTTTCCGGTAGTATCCTTAGATGTTGTAGCAAGCCATACACCCAATGCTACAAGTATATTGCATAAAATACCCTTCAATATAATCTGTGAAGTTGTCAATGATACTTTAGCTTTTGCAACTTTAACAATGGCTTCAGCCATTTCAGGTTTGTTATATATTCCTCCATAATACAAAATTACAGCAACTGCTAATGAACCTATTAGATTTCCAAACAACACCTGCAATAACGACAAGACATATTCCCTTATATTTATCTTCTTTTGTATTAACCCAAAAGTCATTAGGCAATTACCAGTATATAATTCACCGCCAACTAAAACTATGAGCATTAAACCTACAGGAAACACTGCAGCCCTTAAGAATGCATTGTCATATGCCATCATAAATCCCTGAGCTCCAAGGGCAATATAAGCTCCTGCCATTATACTTAGCAACAATCTTTCTAAAGTTAAATATGAAGTTTTTTTAACTGCTGATTGTATCAATGCATCACTTGTTTCTTTTGGAGTTAAACATACGGAACTCATATTTTTCTTCTCCTTTAACTATTTTTAAAGGCTGTTAAAACAGTCCCTTTATTTTGCCATCAACATCAACATCAATGCTTTCTGCTGCAGGCACTTTAGGAAGCCCGGGCATTTTCATTATATCGCCGGTAAGTGCTACTAAGAATCCTGCACCAGCCGATATGGTAATGTCTCTTATTGTTATTTTGAATCCACTGGGTCTCCCTAATACATTGGGATCGTCTGTCAATGAATATTGATTTTTTGCCATACATATAGGAAGATTACCAAATCCCATTTTCTCAAAGTTTGCAATTTCATTGCTTGCTTTTAGTGAAAACTCAACAGAAGCTGCTCCATAAACCTTTGTAGCAATTGCTTTTATTTTTTCTTTTATAGGCAGATTTAAGTCATAAGTGAATTCAACATTGCTTGTGCTATTGGAAAGTCTTATAACTTCTTCAGCAAGTTCTACTCCTCCTTCTGATCCTTTTCCCCATACTTCGGACAGCACTACATTAACACCAAGTTCACTGCATTTTTCCTTAATAAGGTTTATTTCCGCATCTGAGTCTGTTGGAAATTTGTTTATTGCAACCACTGTTGGAAGCTTAAACACTGTAGTTACGTTTTCAACATGTTTTAATAAGTTTGGAAGACCCTTTTCCAGAGCAACCAGGTTTTCAACCCCTAATTCTGATTTTGGAATTCCGCCATTGTATTTTAATGCCTTTACAGTTGCAACTATTACCACAGCACTTGGTCTCAATCCCGTTTTACGGCATTTTATATCAATGAATTTCTCTGCTCCAAGGTCAGCTCCAAAGCCTGCTTCTGTAACAATGTAGTCAGCTATTTTGCTGGCCATTCTTGTTGCTATGACGGAATTACATCCGTGTGCAATGTTTGCAAATGGTCCTCCGTGTATAAATGCAGGTGTTCCTTCCAAAGTTTGTACAAGATTTGGCTTTAGCGCATCTTTCAGAAGTGCTGCCATTGCACCTTCAGCTTTCAATTGACCTGCAGTGACGGCCTTCCCATCTCTTGTATATGCTACAATAATTCTTGAGAGGTTTTGCTTTAAATCAATAACGTCACTGGACAAGCAAAATGCAGCCATTACTTCTGATGCAACAGTGATATCAAATCCGTCTTCTCTAACGACACCTTCAGACTTTCCTCCCAATCCGTCAACGATGCGTCTTAATTGTCTATCATTCATGTCAACGCATCTTCTCCATACTATTCTTCTTGTGTCAATGTTAAGTTCATTCCCCTGGTGAATGTGATTGTCAAGCATAGCTGCCAACAGATTATTAGCTGCACCTATGGCATGGAAGTCTCCTGTAAAGTGGAGATTAATATCTTCCATAGGAACTACCTGAGCATATCCTCCGCCTGCAGCTCCCCCTTTTACCCCAAATACCGGTCCTAATGATGGTTCACGAAGGGCAATAATCGTTTTCTTTCCTAACTTGGTTAGTGAGTCTCCCAATCCTATGGTTGTTGTTGTTTTTCCTTCACCTGCAGGTGTTGGGTTTATTGCAGTTACTAAAATCAATTTAGCATCCTTATTGCTTTTTAATTCATTTTGTAAATATCTGTAGTCAACCTTTGCCTTGTACTTGCCGTAGTTTTCTACATATTGATCTGGGATACCAATTTTTTCTGCAATATTGTTAATTACTTCCATTTTTGCCTGTTGAGCAATTTCAATGTCGCTTAGAAACTTTTCTGCCATACCTATCTCCTTAATGTTTATTAATTGATTTATGTCAAGAATATATCAAAAGAGTTTAATAGTAAATATATCAGGGAATTTATAAGTTTATATTAAATTTCATAGTATCGTTTTCCTCGTTCAAGAAATTTTTATAAAAAAATCCACAGCGCATTATTTAGTGGATTGTCCATAAGTAGATTATGTTTTTCATATAATTTATTGCAAAACCTTTCACTCTAGCTTTATTAAAACATATATTAAAATATAGTGACTTTAAGAAGGAATGGTTTTGTATGGATAAAGAGAATATGGGCTTTGAAGATATAATTAGAACTTTAGGTATTGATAACACTACTGAAACAGTCAGAGAAAATAATGTATCAAACAATACATACAAGGCGTTGGTTTCATACATTACTTCACTGCCTCCCAAGCAATTTATACTTTTATCATCTTTGATCGGTATTCTATTAATTGACAGCATCGATACAAAAGATCAAATTATACTTGGAAAATTTATCAATAATGTTAGTCAGACTATTTTAACAGCCGCTGCTCAGGAGCAAATAAATAAAAAAGATAAATAGCACTTCGTAGCATATATCTTTTCAACGGAAGGGTACCGGATGTGGGATAACTTATATTTGTATCATCCCGTAAAGACAAGCATATAATAGATAAGAGCATCAGGATTACAGATCAAAGATGTGCATATTTATCCAATTCACATATAATCAAAATTCAGCGAAAGGTCATTTTACACACGTATGGAACAAAAATTAAAAATTTCCAAACAAGACGGCAATATTTTTCGTTGAAACTCAGGGATTCCCGACTACAATCTTATTTTGTAAATTTCATACTATTTTTGTATAAAAATAAGTTCAAGCTTTAAATTGTCAGACCTGGTTATCACCGGTTCATCGTGAAAGCCATGTTTCTTCAGCCATCTCTTTGTGGCATTTCTGATTAATGATAATCCAGTAATGCTCAACCATCAGGTGCTTCGGATATTCCCGGTAGCCGATGAAGTTGCGCAAACCATTTATCCTCAAATATATCGTCAGTCTATGGAACGTCTACTGCATAAAAAATATACCTCTACAAACACAGAATTCTCTCAAATCCCGACCATATGTAGAGATATATTTTTACATTTTATTTCATATAGTATATGTTGCCGCCAGTCTGCTAAGCGGCTTGTTCAAATTGGCTGTTATACAGTTCGGCATAAAATCCGGCATTTTTGAGCAGCTCATCATGAGTGCCGCTTTCAATGATATCTCCGTCTTTCATAACCATGATTAAATCAGCATTTTTGATTGTAGAAAGTCGATGGGCAATAACAAAGGATGTTCGTCCGTGAGTCAGCTGATCCATTGCACGCTGAACAATTCGTTCGGTTCGGGTATCCACAGAACTGGTTGCCTCATCAAGTATCAAAAGCGGTGCATTCTGTATCATTGCACGTGCAATGGTAATTAACTGCTTTTGTCCTTCGGAAAGACTTGCCTTGGAATTCAGAACTGTATCGTATCCCTCCGGCATGGTTTTTATGAAATGATGAAGTCCCACAGTCTTACAGGCAGCAACAACTTGCTCTTGTGTAACACCCTGCTTGCCATATATGATGTTATCCCGGATGGTTCCTTCAAAGAGCCAGGTATCCTGTAAAACCATACCAAACTGTTCATGAACATTTTCTCTCGGAACCTGGCTGATGGGGATATTATCCAGACAGATTTCACCGCCATCCAGCTCATAAAACCGCATCAGCAGATTCACTATGGTCGTCTTTCCTGCACCGGTGGGACCGACGATGGCAACTTTCTGTCCTGCCCTTACTCTGGCAGAGAAGTCATGAATGATAGTCTTATCCGGAGAATAACCGAATTTCACATGCTTAAATTCAACATCACCTTTTATATTATAAAGCTGCTTCTGTTTCTGGTCCTCATTGATCAGTTCTTTTTCCTCAAGGAACTCAAACACACGCTCTCCCGCTGCAGCTGTCCTCTGCAGATTATTGAATGCCTGAGCTATCTGGGAAAGTGGCTGTGTAAAGAGACGTACATACATCATAAATGCAACAACGACTCCGAAGGAAATGGTTCCATTCATCGCGAGAGATGCGCCAACCACACAGACTGCCACATAACCGAGATTACCGACCAAGCCCATGAGGGGCATCATAAGCCCTGATAAAAACTGAGATTTCCAAGCGCTGTGATAAAGCTTGCTGTTTATTTCCTCAAAAGTTTTCTTTGCATCCTTACTGCCGTTATAGACCTTTACAACATTATGCCCGGTATAGATTTCCTCGATATGTCCGTTAATCCTGCCAAGCTCTTTCTGCTGCACTGCAAAATACTTCTGTGATTTACGCATTATAAGCATCATCAGAACAAATCCGATAACGCTGGAACCAACCGCGGTCAGCGCCATAATCCAGTTGTTGTAAAACATCATGACAAACGAGCCGAACAGCATGGTTATGGAGGTTACCATGGTTCCGATGCTTTGATTCAAGGTCTGACCGATGGTATCCACGTCATTGGTCACGCGGCTCAATACATCCCCGTGGCTGGTGCTGTCAAAATACTTCAGGGGCAGGCGGTTAATCTTCCGGGAAATATCCGAACGCATCCTTTTCGAAATTCTCTGTGTTACTGTCGCCATCATAAGACTCTGTGACAGATTTAGCAGCATGGAACCGGCATAAAAAACCACCAATAACCATGCAATATCTGCAACGGCATCCATATCAATGCTATTCATTACCGGTACACCGCCTATCAGAGACGGAAGACCTTTACTGATTTCATTGGTCATGTCCTTGAGTTTATCCGGTCCGACAATCTGCAGAATCGTTCCTGCCGCGGCTGCAACCAATGCAATGATAATAGCCGGTAAATAGCTTTTGCAGTACTGAATCAGCTTGCTCATGGTTTCTTTAAAGTTTTTGGGTTTTTCTACCGGTCCGGACATTTCGTGACCGCTTCTCATAGGTCCCTGATTATTTCTTCTTACATTATTTTCACTCATATTGCAAGCTCCTCCTCACTCAATTGTGACATTGCAATTTCCCGATATACACCGCAGTTATTCAGCAGATATTTATGGGTTCCCTTGCCGACAATCCTGCCTTCATCCAGCACAATAATCTGATCCGCATCCATAATTGTTCCGATACGCTGGGCTACAATTAAGCTGGTCACGCCGGCAGTTTCCTCCTTTAACGCAGACCGCAGCACCCGGTCGGTCTTATAGTCCAATGCGGAAAAGCTGTCATCAAAGATGTAGATTTCCGGCTTGCGGCAGACTGCACGGGCAATCACCAGCCGCTGCTTTTGTCCGCCGGATATATTGGTGCCCCCCTGAGCGATCTCTGCCTCATACTTCCCTGCCATTTTCTCAACGAATTCTGTTCCCTGAGCAATATGGACTGCCTTCTGAACATCTGACAGAGATGCTGCCTCACGACCATTATCACCATATCCCACATTAGAGCTGACCGAACCCTTGAACATCACTGCCTTTTGCGGAACATAGCCGATTTTGTTATTAAGAGCTTCCTGGGTGTAATTTTTTACATTGACACCATCAACCTGGATCTCACCTTCGGTAGCATCAAAAAATCTGGGTACCAGATTTATCAAGGTGCTCTTTCCGCTTCCGGTGGAGCCGATAAATGCCGCCGTTTCTCCCTTCTTTACAGAAAAGCTTATATCCTGAAGCACATAATCGGAAGCTCCCGGGTAACGAAAGCTGACATGGTTAAATATTACTTCTCCTTCCATTCCGTCCTTACCGCTTGTTAGTCTGCCATCGATTATGGCAGGCTCGGTTTCCAGCACTTCATTGATACGCTTTGCGGATACCATTGCCCTTGGCATCATAATGAATATCATTACCACCATCATGAATGCCATAATAATCTGCATTGCATAGGATGAAAAGACCACCATGTTGGAAAATAGAGTCAGTTTATCCATAGCATTGGCACTGTCGATCAGATATGCCCCGATCCAATAGATTGCCAGACTCAGTCCGCTCATCATCATATTCATCGTCGGATGAAGTACCGCCATCCCCCGGCTGGTATACAGCTGTGTGGCCGTCAGGTCCTCATTGGCTGCTTCAAACTTATCATTTTGATAGTTTTCTGCATTATATGCACGAACCACACGCAGACCTGTCAGATTTTCCATTGTTATGCGGTTTATATTATCTGTCAGCACCTGCATTTTTTTGAATTTTGGCATAATAAAAGCAAAAATCACCGAGATTACGGCAACAAGTAAAAATAAAGCAACTCCGGTTGCTGCTGTCCATTCAAAGCCCTTCCCGGCAATCTTCGTGACTGCCCACACTGCCATTATCGGAGCTTTGATAAACATCTGCAGCCCCATAGTTATCAGAAGCTGAACCTGTGTAATATCATTGGTGGAACGCGTAATCAGGCTGGCAGTGGAAAAACGGCTGATCTCTTCCATCGAAAAGGAATCGACCTTATTAAACAGCTGGCTGCGCAGCCTTTGAGAAACTGATGCACCAATCCGGGCTGCAAAAAATCCTACAATCATAGCCGCTGCAAAGCTTCCTAACGCACAGAGCAGCATATAGCCGCCGGCCTTCCATATCTCCGACATCTCGCCTCCGGGTGTCTGGGTAAGCTGTGTAATCCTTGACATATAGTCCGGAAGCTTCAGGTCAAGCCATACCTGTGCAATGATGAACACAAGGCTGATGCCTGCCTGCAGCCATTCCATCGAGTTCAAACGCTTTATTATTTTTAACATCGAACATCCTCCATTATAGTAATAGTATTAGTATCTAATAGTGTTAGCTTTATGGGATAAAATGGCGGTCACTTCAACCGCGACCGCTGATTAATCGGTTTCTTTATATTGTGCTGCTACTTTTTCAGCAAGCTTTCTGCTGAGTCTGACATATTCCCTGGCATCTTCTTCCCCCAGCATTGATAGCAGTTTTATCGTATTTTCCATCATGTGGCGATGATGCTGCTCTGCATGGGCTTTTCCTTCCGAAGTCAAATCCACCAGAATTCTGCGCCGATCGTCCGTGTCAATCCGACGTGTTATCCATCCTTTTTTCTCCAGACTGTTTAAAGTTGCTGCAACCCGAGCTGTGCTGATTCCCATGATATTGCTGATTTCACTTGGTAATACAGAGCCTCCATGATGTGAAAGGAACTGGATAACAAACGCTTCTCCCCGCATGGATTCTTCGATAGGCTTTTGCGGTCCCGCCTTTTTTATCGTATGCATGCATTCCATAAACTCCCTGGCTAATACCTCATATTCCATTTCAACACCTCCTTAATACATATTAGCTAACCCTGTTAGTAATATAACACTGTTATCTATATATGTCAATAGGAATTTTTGAGAATATACTCTCCCTTGCCGGAAAGCCGGCTGATGGGTGATTATATCATCTTCTCATGCAAAAGCAAGTGTTTCATATATATATATTTATAAAGCTTCAACACAGTGCTGGCAAGCACCTTATATTATCCAAGTATCTGCACCTTACCATGCCCGCCGTCAACCAGAACCTTATCTCCCGTCTTCAGCCTTGAAGTTGCATTTGTGCATCCAACTACAGCAGGTATACCAAGCTCTCTTGCGACTATAGCGGCATGTGATAAAGGAGCTCCAATATCGGTAATGATTGCTGCGGCTTTAGGGAAAATGGGAGTCCAGTACAGATTCCGGATATGTCTGGATATATTACCGGCTACGAGAAGATGCGTATACGTACTGCCATTGATTTTGCACTGTTGGGACTGGCATATGCATATAAATGAGAAGACGGAAAAATCAAGCACATCTCATTGGTGTTTGGCGGTGCTGCACCTGTTCCTGTCAAACTAACAGAAGTGGAAGAGTATCTGATTGGTAAAAGTCCGTCTGAAGAAGTTGCAAAGATAGCCGGTGAGATTGCGGTAAAAGATGCAATAGCAATGTCCCAAAACAGCTATAAAATAAACAGCACTCAAGCAATGGTGACAAGGCTTGTGGAAAATATGATTCAGTAAAAACAATGCCCGGTTCTCTACCAAAGGGCCGGGCAAACAATCTGTCTATTATTGATTTAGCTGTGCAATAGTTTTAATGACTTCTTCGTCTAGTCCTATGACGCTGTCATTTTGAACATTGATAAACATATTTGACTGGAACATCCATCTTCTTTGCTGTTTCTTCCACAGAAAGCCCGCTCATCAAGAATCGCTTGCATACAGATTTCATATTTTCTCCGACTTCGATAATATGTTTGTCCAAATCATAGAAGCGTACCACTCTTTGCCCCCATGAATGTTCCATAACAGGATGAACATATTCAATAAAATTAAGATCATTCAATTTTTCAATAAAGCTGTTAAAATCATCTTCTTCAAAGTACAATTCAGTGTCATTGCCTTTAAAAGTTATTTCATTGTTTTCTTTATGAATAAACACTTTCCAGCTTTCTTTTGTCTGCAATGAAACGCCACCAGTTAAAGTGACATTAGCTCCAAAATCCAGAATAACCCTTAATCCCAGTACATCTTTATAGAATTTTTTTGATTTTTCAATATCATTTACAACCAATAATGGACTCTTAAATTTCATGATAACCTCCTATTAAATTCTTCCTTCAAAATTGAATACATATAGCTATCTTCAAACCCTACATTGCTTTTATATTTCTGCTTTGCTAAGCCTTCTACTTTCATTCCGACTTTTAACATCACTTTTCCAGATGCAGGATTGTTTACAGAATGATAGGACTCAATTCTGTTAAATCCAATTGTTTCAAACGAAAACTTCAACACCGCCTTCAATGCCTCTGTTGCAACTCCCATTCCCCAGTATTTCCTGCTGATGCTGTAACCAAAATCTCCGCACATATCACTTTCATTAACCACAAATAAACCAATAGCTCCTATTGGTTCATCGCTATCTTTAAATGTAATAGCCCATTGATAAAAATTATTATTTTTGTATCGATTAACCCAATCATTTATCTTTGATTCAGTTTCCTTTATGTTTTTATGATGCTGCCATCTCATGTACTTGCTTACTTCACTGTCACTTGTCCAATTGTTATATACTGCTTCTGAATCGTCATGAGTAAAGCGTCTCAAAATTAATCTGTCTGTTATAAGAGTTATACTGCCAACATGATTTAATGTGATAGAAGGAGTATTTATTTTCGTTTCTGCCAATGCATCTTCTAACATATGTAATTCTGCAGAATTACCAAAAAACTTTCCATTTTCATTTATATAAACTCTTCTGCCTACATTTAAATGTCTTAATGATGTATGTACTAATGCAACACACCTGCACCTATGTCCATTGAAATTGACATCATCTTTGAATCCGGTATTTTCGTCACTTAATGCTCTCCAATTTGCCCAATCTTCTAATCCAGAATCAGAAATTCGATATAACATTTCTGCTGCATATTTTCCTAATGTAATTATTAACTTTGGTTTTATTATATCTACTTGAACAGAAAGTAGTTTAAGGTTCCTTTTAATAAACTCTTTATCCTTAAAGCCTGGAAACTCTCCGGTATTTTTTGTTACGCCATCTCTTAATCCTATAAATACATTGGAGTAAAAGCATTTTTTCAAATCTATATTTGCTTCTTGAAATAATTTAATTAAATTTCTCCATGTGGAGCATTGCAAATCATTTTTATTGTTTTTCAACATGGCATTATATTCTTCTACTGTAGAAAAATCTTGTCCCAAAATTAATATGCTTGGAAACTCATCTGAGTACTCTTCAGACCATAGTCCTCGGCCACCCGGAAAAAAAGCTGTCATATTAAGCATTTTTTCAATAGGCTTTACACCACTTGGATAAGGAGCAACCATATTTATTTTATTAAACAAAGCTTCAGGAAGTTCTTGTCTTTTCATAGATTACATACCTTTCTAATATGAGTTTGATAAAATATTTTTTATAATTGAATAGAAATATACTTGATTTACGCTTTTTTATAAATTATTCGTAGTTCTTTGTAGCTCTAATAATTTAAGCCCAAGAAGCAAATCTAATTCTTAAACTATAAACCAAGCATAAAATTTACTAATACTATAATTTAGGGAGTGATTAAATGTTTAATGACTTTATGACCGCTGATGTCCTTACAACCTTTGCAGGTATCACAGGTGCTACTATGCTAATCGTACAGTTTACTAAATCTATAATTAAAAATAAACTAGGAGATTCATTTGTAAGAATTTACAGTTTTATAATATCATTAATTCTAACTTTCTTTTTTGCTAATACAGGCGATAGAGCACAAGATATTATAATGATGATACTAAATGCTATTTTAATAACCATAACCAGCATGGGAGGTTATGAGATGATCACCGACCCTATGGCAAAGAAGAACAAATAAATTAATAAGGGGCTGAGGTTTAATTTAAACTTCACCCCTACAGCATCTTTAGTTTTTTATTTGATTAATTAAGCCTAATTGATTCAACAAATATTGCCTATATCTTTCTTTTTGAAATTCTGGTGCTTGTTTAAATTGAACTAATGTCAAACACTGCCTTTAAACTGCTTTGTTTTTCTGCATACATGGCATAATCACTCCTATGTATGGTTTTTTCCATATCATCCCCGTTATGAAATTCAGAAACGACAATGAATACATTTATTCTCTTTGTCTGTCCTGTTTGCTTTAGTCACAGGGCAAAATGTTTCTATATGCACCTTTTTCAGTTTCATTTAATTAATATTGCTGTATTACTATTATCATGCCATTGGACTTCATAACCAAATGCATTAAAAACAGCTCTTACAGGAATGTATGTCCTGTTGTCATTAATAACTGAAGAAGTATCAAGCTTGACATTTTGACCGTTTACTTCTATATACTTTTCACCTACAGGGATTTCTATAATTACACCGGATTTCTTTGCTGTAATCATTTGATTTTGACTGTCATAGCTTACTTCAGCTCCGATAACTTCCAATGATTTTCTTATTGGAATCATCAATCTTCCGCGATTATCAACATACGGAACACCATAACCTTCTTCCTTAAGAAAAACAAGTTCTCTATTATCTATTACTACCGTGACGTAATTACTTAACTCTTCTTTTGTGAGCTTCTCTGTTCTGGTAAGCATATCATGTATCATTGACACAATGCTGTATTCGTCGTTTGTATCTTCATTTACATCAAACAGCATTAAACCTCCGGTTCGATTAAGTGCAATTACTGTTTTTTCTCTTAATGTATTGATACCGTTGTAATAGGACTCAAGAGGTGTTGTAGGAGCATAATCTGTAAAGGCATAGTCAGGATTTTCAGCTACAAGGTGTCTGTATTGCTTCCAGCTTGGCTTCGCATAAAGCGGAATTCCCATTACAATCTTTTCTGGAGGAAGGCCTCTGTTGAGCCAATATGAAATAGAATTTTCAAAAAACCATATGGGGCTGTGATCTGCATTGTTCATATCATAAGCCATTACATTTATAAAACTGAATCTTTCAAGACTCATTTCCGTAATAACACTAGTATCCTCAGCTGCCCAATTTTCGTACCATGAACCGTTAAGGGCTGCAGTCAATTCTTTTCCTTTCAATTTTAGTGCATCACTTAATTCTATAACAAGTTTTTCATAAATTTCTGCTGTGCTCTTATTTGGATGCTCCCAGTCCAGTTCAACTCCATCCAGATTGTATTCATCAACTAACGCACAAACATTATCTATGAAGATTTTCCTTTTTTCATCTGTTAGAGCTAATTCCTTAAATACAGGTTCGAGCACATTACCTTCATATGACCATCCCCCCAATGAAATGAAAACTTTAGTTCCATCTCCATGGGCCTTCTCCACAAGTTCTATTAGCTGTTCAGGATTTTTCAGTTCATGCAATGTTCCATCTTTTTTTGGAATTACAAAAGAATACATTATATGAGTCAATTTATTTGTTTGAATCTTTTCAACAGATTCATTAAACAAATCTCCGGAATAATATCCAACAACCTTGAAATCACTTCTTTCTATTCTGTCATTTAATGTTTTCACATTGATACAGGCAGATGTTATCGGCAGTAATAATAATAGTAAAATTAAGAGTACTATTGTTTCATTTTTTTTCATATGTTCCCCCTGCTAGAAAATATTGCGGGGACGTACCTTTCAAATAAAAGATCCGTCCCTTAAGTTTTAAGTTCATTTGTTCTTATTGTTTTGTTTACTTTCAAAATTGTTGTTGCTGCTTTTACTGGAAAAGCTATTGCTGCTGTTTTTAATCATGCGTTCTACATTTTCATTTAGAACATTTTTGCCTTTGTCATGAAATGTATTGTTCAGTTCATAAATCATGTAGCT
This sequence comes from Firmicutes bacterium UBA6113, assembly GCA_002422545.1. Taxonomy (GTDB): domain Bacteria; phylum Bacillota; class Clostridia; order Tissierellales; family Sedimentibacteraceae; genus Sedimentibacter. The sequence continues at coordinate 114,806 of DIWF01000028.1, forward strand.
GTTTTTATCTGCTAATTCACTGTCATTTCTGTATGTGTCCTGTTTTTCGTTATATTTGTCCCTACTGTTGTTTAGTTCCTTTTCATATTTATTAGCCATGTTTTTGCACCTTTCTTTTTATATTGTAATATTTGTTTATATATATTATTAGTTACATTACTTAAAATATTACAACAATAAGGTACATCCCCATATTTACATATTTAATTTATTCAATATATTTAACTGCCACTAATTCTGCAGTATTAGAAGCTTCTGTGGCAGCATAGTGTATATTATAATCTTTGATTGTTATTTCGCACTTTTTGCTAAAAGGCTCTTCGCCTAAAATTTCCTTGAGATTTTCATTAACAAATTTTAGACCTGCGCTGTCTCTTGTATCTTCTATGTGGTGAGGAAGTTTACTAATACTTTCGGAATCAGCAACAAAATATACCTGGTACCCAAATTCATCATCCATGCTGACATTTAATTTTCCTGTAAGAGTGGTTTCTCCTGTGAATTTTATTCTTATTCTTTCTAATTCTTCCGGCATATCCTCTGTACAGCGATAAACAACAGAAATATCTTCTGCTACCATACCTAAAAATGCATTACCTTCATATAGCTCAACTTTATTGTCGCCATCTTTAAAAATCCCATAATTAACATCTTTAGTCAAATAGTCTTTCTCACTGCTGTTACGGTCCTTATTAAAATATCTGTAGCCTATGGCGTGAGACATTTCCGGATTATTTATGGAATTGCCATATGTTTGACTTATCATTTTAAAATCAGTACTATTTTTATTTGACATATCTTCATGAGATTTTTCAAACTTGTATCCGGATTTACTACCTGAAGAAGCTATTTTTATCTTTGAAAATTCTTCCAGCCCCACAAAATAGTACTTGCTTTCAACTAATTCTAACCCATCTATTTTATGTTCAACTGCAATTAAATAATCATCATCAAATCCCATTATTCTTATTTCATTTTCGTTATATTCAAACAATCCTTTATAATTTTCATCCAGTGATACTATTTCAGTAAGAATTTCCCCAGGGCCTGCACTCATACCATAATTGTAAACTATATAATAATTTGATGATTTAAATTTTCCCCTTCCTATAGTTGAAAAATTTGCAAGCTCATCATATAATTCATTGGTTTCAGTAAACCAAACAGAAAAATTATTCCCCTTTCCCTTGTATGTAGGAAAATTTTTTAAATATTCTTCTTCTACTATGATTTCTCCTATTTTATTATATTGAAATACATCTCCTCCGGGATATACATTGTAATAGCCTCCGCTTTCAATTTCACCTGCAAAGGAAATTATTACGCCACCACCATCAAACCTTCTAACATTTTCAACTATCAATCCACACACACTGTCTTTAGGCTGTACATTTTCATCCAAATCGTTTGTTGCATATGACTTTCCCTCGTATTCAACAGCTCCGATATTATCAGTCAATTTGATGGATTTTAAGTTAGCTACCCATTTACCAGAAAAATCAGCATCGATTTCAACTTTATATATACCTAATTCTTTAGGGATACCTTTAATCAGGGATATATCGTCAAATTGCATCATCAAACTTTCACCAATTTCGAGGGGATGGTCCTTATAAAGAAACTCCCTAGTTTCCTTATCAGGAACAAAGTACAAGACATATTTACCTGACTTTCCGTAAATCCCATCAGTAATTATTTCACCTGATAAAATACCTTCTTTGTCATTCACAGCACCTTCAATTGAATTTTCTTCTGGTTCTTTTTCAACACCTGCATTATCTATTAAGTCATTATTTGTGTTGTTAACATTATTTGTACATGCAGTTAATAATATTAACAATACAATAAATATATTAATCTTCTTCATGATACCTCCAAGAACCATTTTTTGTCACAACTTTGTAATTGCTCTCCCTTGATGAAAAACACTCATGCTATATAAAATACTGTTTAAAAATCAATGTCATTCAATATTCTATACATAATAATGTAAGTCTGTTCTCTGGTAATATTGGTTTTAGGAGAGAACATGTCGTTACCTACTCCCTGCATCATTTTGTTTTGAAAAACAAAATTGACTGCATCCATTGCCCATGGTGACACACTTGATTTGTCATTTAAATAAACATCATCTGCGTATTTGTACAATCCTAAATACTTTGCCAGATTAGTAAGCATGACAGCCGCTTCTTCTCTTGTAATTTCACTTTCAGCATCAAATATACCGTTTCCTCTGCCATTGACAATACCTAAATTAAGACATATAGCAATATCATCGCTGAAACCGTCTGTTATTGGCGGATTTACAAGGTCTATTTTATTATTTCTAAGTATTTCTTCTCTTGAAGTATTATTATATTCTTCCAGGAACTCCACTATTATGCTGCAAAATTCATATCTCTTTATATTAAAAGTAAACGCTGATTGGTATTCAAAGGGAACCAAATTGCTTTCAATAGCCTTGACTACTTCTTCTTTTGCCCATGTTGAAGGACCATTAGTTTGCTTAAAATAATCAAAATAAGTATTAAACCTTTCAGAATTATATTTTGCTGCTATTGTGTCTTCGCCATCAATATTTATAATTGAAATATCATTATAATTGTGCAGTGTTAATAGCTGTCCTGCAAAATTAACAATAGCATAACTGCCACTGGCTCCACCAGCGTAATATTTATCATTTATATATTTTACATCTGTAAAATACAAATTAGAATCAGCTATCATCTCTTTTCCAGTTTCTTTTTCGATTAGGTATGCATACCATCCCTTATTTACAAGCATGTATTTATCAGTGGCATAATAGTCTATGTAATCATATATGGGAGGAACTATTTCTTCGCCATTTAAATCATAAACAGCATATTTATGTTCGTCATTTTCATCATTTATAACTGCTGTAATATATCCGTCCTTAACTTCTGAAATGTTATAAAATTCAACAGGCAGTATTACACTTCCTTCTTCATTGATAAAGCCTGCCAGTTCATCTTTGTACACTGCAAAACCGTCATAGTGATTCATTATGGAATCATATATAAAGGGAACAACAATTTTATTTCTTACATCTATTACTCCAAAGCGCCCTTCTTTTATGGCTACAGCAGTTTCATTCCTTGTATATTCAATGCTTTCATACTCCAAAGGAACTACTATTTCAGCATTGGCAGAATTCACTAATCCAAATTTATTATTTTTAGAAACTCTCAAGTAGCCATAGTATTCGTGAATATTATAAATTTCATCATATTCAAATGAAAGTACCACTTCATTATCTATATTGATTACTCCATATTTTTCATCATCATTAATAGCAATAATGAAATTGTCATTAATGTAATCAATATATTTATATTCAAATGGAATTATTTCTTCCTGTTCGATGTTTATCATTCCATATCTGTCATTTTTACAAGCTGTGATCCTGTCATCGCTAATATAATTCAAGGTATCGTATACAGCAGGGATAACCAACGTCTTGTTATATTTATGGTATAAGCCTGTTTCATACCCGTTACCCTTTACATTCCTCAAAATGAAATAATTTTCTCCTTTTGTAGGATCAACATATTTATATCCATCCACAAAGCATTCCAGACCATTTTTATCAACATATATGAATCTGTTTGAATAATCTATATGGTAACTGTCATTTCCTATTACGAAGCGGTAATAATCATCATCAAAATTTTGATTTATTCCTTCCATTCCTGCAAAAGCCAGATATTTTCCCTTTAGATTTATTAAACTTCCATCTGGTTTTAAAATATGCCAGCTTCCATCCTCAACACTTTGAACTACTTTGTCCTGCCCAAATCCATCATAGTAATAGTAATCCAATGTTATTTTTTGTATGTCATCATTAAAATCCATTCCAAAAGCTAAATTGTCTGTTGAAAGTAAGAAAATACAAATTACAAGCAATACAATAAATATTGTGCCAAAGATTTTTTGCATGATTTTCCCCCTTTGAAATTTATAAATAGCATAAAAGTTTAGACATATAGAGCTAATTACTTTTTTTAATTTTCCGTACGATTATAATGCTGATGATTATCATAAAAAGTATGATTACCCCAATAACTATTGGAGCAAAATAGCCGAAACTCCTGTTTATTTGTCCTTCTATTGTATCATAGAATGTTATTTTTTCCTTCTGATAAAGTGTAAATGACAAATCTTCTTCCGGAAGTTTTTCTAATGTTGCAGTGTAAATATTGTCTTCTTCTTTATTAAATTCAATGCTGCTGTCAATAATGTAAGGTGCTTCTTTTGGGGTTATAACTTTAATGTTTAAATTATTAAAACTGTTCCAGTTTTTTGCAGGGTTTAATATATAATCAAACAAATACTGAGGACTTGAAGTGTTTCTTTTGTCCATTGTACCCTTTGTGGTGTAACTTACACTTACATTTTGGCTTTGAGATGGAAGAAACTCAACAGTGTACACTAAAGTAATAATTCTCACAGAACCACTTTCAGCTAATACATCACCTACCGTACAAAATCCCATATTATTTATGAAATACCTATCCAATGCTTCTGCATAAAGGTTATATAGCTGAATATCTGAGATGTGCTCAAAATCTATAAAAGAATAACTTTTCATACTGTCAAACAAGTATGTCCTGACATCAACTTCTTTTTCAGTTATTTCATAAGTAAACAGATCTGTTTCTTCATTTGAGGCTCCAATGGCATATCCATTGAAATCCATATCAATGTCTTCACCTAAAACATAAATCTCTGCAATTTGAGTGTCAAAGCAGCCGGACGTAATTCTTACTTTTTCATCACTTAGGCTGAACCCGTTAAAATTTTTTGTGAGGATATTGGTTTTATCCTGGTCATAAGTAAAATCAACAGTAAAATCTATTCCCTTGTCAGTGGTTGGTTTTATTTCAATGGAATATAATTTTCCAATTTTATCTGCTGAAAAACTTTTTGCATCATAAATATCATTGGAAATTGTGTTTACGATTTCATTAAAATCAAAGTTTTCTTCCTTATTCTCTTCAAAACTGTTTCCATAGCTATTAACGGCATTGCCTGTATAAACCTCGTAAGGAATTTCTTTGCCGTCGGCAGTTATTTTTATGTTATCATGATTAATATCATATAGTCTTTCAACAAAGGGAAATGCCATTTGAACGGATTGAGTTTCATCAGTGGTATTAGTCATTTCATATTCAGCAGTTACATTGGCTTGAACAGAATACGAATCATTGTTTCCATCAGAAAAATCAAAAATGAGATTTTCGCTTTTTACTTCAATGGGAGAATTCCTGTCGATGGTCATGATGTCTGATGATGGGTACCCCTGCCAATAAACAGGTCCTGAATTTGCAAAAACCAGCGAAAATGAAGAAATAAAAAGAACCATAGCAATATAAACTAATTTTTTCATAACATACTCCTTTGTCTATTAGTGAGATATAATCGTTGTTATCATTTTCTAAATAAGTATACTTATTTGCTGTTGCTAAGAGATTCCTGAACATTTCTTAAATCTATAAACTTATCATAAAACGTTACGGTTATTAGGTATACATTGTCATATTGTTTAAAGCTTTTATAATCATTTTTTATATTAAAAATTTAAGTCATATTGGAAACTAACATTATATATGACGATTAATTTTACAATTTGTTCCATATACTTGTAGTTTACATCTTATCTAGCTAATAGTACATCTGCACAAGAAACTCCATCTTTAATAGACGGAGCTATTTATCAGAACATATACATGAAAACTATACTATTTTTCATTTGTACATTTTGTAATATGTTTGTCCTGCTCTTAAAATTACTTTTCTGCTTTCCGACAGCTCGCTTATTGTAACTAGCTGGTAGCCTCTGTTTATGAGCTCCGGAATTACTATTTTTGAAGCTTCCAGGGAAGATTCATATAAATCGTGCATTAAGATTATATCTCCATCCTTTACATTTTCGAAAATAATTTCTGTGATTGCTTCTGCATTCCTGCTTTCCCAGTCACGGGTATCTATTGACCAGTTGATAATCGGCTTTTGAAGTTTATCAATTAAAGCCTCCGTTGTTGAGCCATATGGCGGCCGCATAACAAAGGGCTTGTATAAGGCTATCTCATAGATTAAATTGTCAGTCCTATTTATTTGATCATATAGTTCTTCATCATTCAATGAAGTCAACCTTTTGTGGTCATAGCTGTGGTTTCCAATTTGATTTCCGTCTTCAATCATTTGTTTAATAGTCTCTTCATACTTGCTTGCCTGTGACCCTAAAACAAAGAATGTTGCAGCCGAATTATTTTCCTTCAATAAATCAAGAATTTCTTGAGTATATTTTGACGGACCATCATCGTATGTCAGAGCTATCATTGGCTTGTCCAGATCAATTCCTCTTTTATTTTCTTGCTTTATGTCAGTATTTATTGTTTCAATTTCTGGATTCTGAAAACTTTCATCAGCTGTGATTAAATTTTCAGTATCAAATTCTAATATATCAGAATGCTGATCGTAGTTCTCATTATACTCATGTTCGTTCATGCTATAATCTGCTGTGTCATTATTAATATTAGCATCTACGTCCTGGACGGTATAAATAGAAATCTGCATTATTAAAGATAATGAAATAACTAAAGCCCTGTTTGCCACAACATCCCCCTAAAGTTTTATGTACAATAAAGTATATGTTCATATAACTCTAAAATTACATAAATCGGATATTTGCTAGATATATATATTTATATATAATGCTTCACAACATGAGCAACTATTTATTATAGTTTAAAACACTCCTTTGCATACTTTATATAATTTGAAGAAATCTTTTGAATAAAAAAACGCAACTATCAAATTTGATTAATTGCGCTTATACTATATTACTCTGCATATACAACATTTTTATTTAAAACTGTTTCCAGCATATGAGGATCATCCAGATATTTTTCCAAAAGCTTAAATGACCTGGCAAAATACAACCCGTCACAAATTCTTTCATCCAATGTATATCCTATTTGGCAGCATTTCTTCACCACCACCTTGTCCCCCTCAACAACAGGCAGTTTCACTGTCTTACCCAGTGCCACAAATATACCCGTTGTTCCAAAATCATAAAGATGATGATAAATATAATTTGTGTCAATTGATTTCAAATAAGTGAAAAACAGTGATGTGTGAAACGGACTTGCATCAATGACATTTGAGGGAAGAATGTTGAATTTGTCCATAGTCTTCAATGTTCTAACCAACAGCTTCTTAACAAGCCCAGGCATTGACATTACCAGCTCCGCAAGCTTGTCTGTATCTGTGCCGATTTTATAGGATAATGCATCATTAACCTTTTTATTTATGATTTCAGTTATTTCATATATGTCTTCATTGCCTGTAAATTTAAATTTAACAGTTGTTTCCTGCCCATCATCGCTCAATGACCGTTTAACAGCCATGGAAACATAGATGCCGTTGCGCTGATAAATCTTATTGTTCATAATAAAACGGTTGAGTTCAGGTCTTTCAGCAATGAGTCTCACATAGCAGGCTATAAACAAATGCATATAGTTTAATCTAAACCCCTGCTCCCTTTTTTCAGCAATATATCTGTCAATACTATCTGCACATAAAACTTGTTTTGAAAAGTTCTGTGCATCGCTTCTTTTTTCCATTATGTAAGGAATTATTTGAACAAAGGGCCTTAATGATTTTAATAACCTGCCGTCACTTCTATTCATAACTGCCTCCATTATCATACTGCAATAAAATGATGTCTTTCAATTATATTATAACATTTACACCAAATAATTCTACATTTATTTATAAACCACATTAATATTCAAATATGATGGAAATATTACATGAATAACCCATCAGTTCGTATTTTGTATCAGTGTAAATCTACAATCCAGGCATCTTGTATGTGATCATCAACAATTTTTCTTGATAAATTAAACCAGCTTTTGCATTCATCCAATATAATTGAATCTCCTGTTACAACCCTTTCCATATGTGACAATTCAACGTCAACATTTGGTATAAGCTCAACATCAACCGGTATACCCCATGATTCTGAGCACTCTAATATTTTGCTTTTCAATCTGCCTGAATTTGAAACCGGGGAATCCAAATAAAATTTAACATTAGGAACTGATAATTCTTTTAATGTTTTTCCAATTAACTCTAAGGCAATGTCTGTTTTATCTATTATTTTATAAGTACCTCGAAGTCCTGCCAAGTCTCTTAAAACTCCATCTATGCCAAGCAATACAGGACTTCCTGACAAAGCAACTTCCAAGGTGATAATCAAATTGAACCCATCAATAAATAAGCATCCTTCCTTTGCATAATCCAATGAAAGCATGGTAAATTTTCTTTTTTCGCACTCAACAGTTGAGGATGTAGTTCTTTGAAGAGCTGATCTTGCTCTAGCAGAAAACTGGTTGTGATTACCAACAATATCAATGATGGGTTTTATTTTATACCCACGGTCCAACAACCATTGAACCTCTTCCTGAGCAATTTTAAGTTTTTCTATATTTTCTGCCGAAAAGTTTTTAATATCGTCAGGGTCAAAACCCCTTTTGACTATTTTAAAGGACAAAGGGCTACCAGCTTTCTTTTTCAATACTCTCTATATTTAAGTATTTTCTAAAAATAGACTTATTATGCTTTTTTAATCATGAAATATTATATCATTAAATTCGAGTTATGAAAACAAAGTAACTGCTTGAAATAATTATATATTGACAATTTATGCTATATGGGATATTTTGGTATAAATAGATGATTGTCTGAAATCATAAAAGTGGTAGCGATTTACGCTCATGGAGGAAGTATGGTACATTTGGTATATTGTGACGATAAGGAAAAAGTATTAGAAAAAATATTAAACAAATCAAAGCATATGGTAATCAGAGGTGCTGCAGGAAGGAAAATACCCCACAGCAGAGTGTTTGAAGGCGAAAATTTGTATTTCATGAAAAAGGGGACAGGATTAATAACTGCAAAGGCAACAGTAACTTCAGTGCAAAATTACATTAAGCTTACTCCTGAAGAACCCTTGGAAATAATAAACAAAAATCAATCCAAATTAAATTTATCACAAAAGCAAGTTGAAAGATGGAATAAAAAATGTCTTTGTCTTGTTGAATTTGATAATGTTGAAGAAATTACGCCATTAAATTTTGATCACCAAAGCAATATGGATGATTGGCTGATCATTGAAAAAATTGAAGATGTAACAGTTGGTACAAGCATCCCATACAATTATGATAATTCCAAACTAAAATAACAAAGCAGTAATTAATATGATGCATTTATCAATTATTAGATTCCTCAATTTCAGAATAGAAGTACGTTAGCTGCCTTTTTTACAGCTAAACGTACTTTTTTAATATCATTAAATTCCCCCCAAGGTGACTTACCTTTAGAAGAATATATTTATAAATCAAATAAGATTAAACTTTTTAGCATCCTCTGATAGCTGATCCCTAAATTCTGGATGAGCAAGACTAATCATTGCCTTTACCCTGTCTGACATATTCAGTATCTTTAAATTGACACAACCGTACTCAGTAGCAACATATTGAACATCCGATCTAGGTGTTGAAATTGCTGTTCCGGCTGGGAGTGAAGTCACTATTTTGCTAATCCTTTTTCCATTTTTTATAAAGCTTGAAGTAGTTGCAATGAAGGACTTACCGCCTTCCGACCACTGAGCACCTCTTACGAAATCCAGTTGTCCACCTGTAGCACTTTGTTGTTTCCACCCTAATGAATCAGATGCTGCTTGGCCAAAAATGTCAAAGGCCATCGTTGAATTGATTGAAATCATTTTCTTATTTTTTGCTATAATTCTCGGATCATTTACAAATGGAAATTCTGCACCATAAACATTTTCATTCTTGTTCAGGTATTGGTATAATTTTGTTGATCCAAGAGCAAACGCAAAAACACTTTTTCCATCCATATATCCTTTGTACTTGTTTGTAACATTTCCATTAATCATTAATTCCATCATCGGTTCGCTCAGCAATTCAGAATGGATTCCGAGATCATTCTTGTTAAGAAGCCCAAATCCTATTGCAGTTGAAAGTGAGCCCAGCCCAAGCTGGATTGTTGCACCATCCGGAACCTGGTCAACAATGATATTTGAAAGTGTCTTTGTTACTTCGTCGATTTTTGGATTTGGTAAAGTTACAGGTGCATCATCCACCTCAACTATTGCATCTACCTCAGAAACATGGATCAGATTATTTTGCCCGAATATGTATGGTGTCTGCTTGTTAGACTGTACAATCACCCTATCCGCATTTTCCTTCAGGAATTTGTGAAGTGCGATGCCGGATGGTCCAAAACACATATATCCATTCTCATCTGGTTCTGAAACGTCAAACAAACATACATCTGGTCGTGCAACTTCTTTGCACCAGCTGTCAATTTGACTGAGATGAACCGATGTGAAGTCTAGCTTCATCCCATTGTCTCTAGCTTTTCTTTCTTCGACTCCCATAAAAAAGGTACCAAATGCAAAAGGATTCCCTTCTATTTCATCATATAATGGCATTGGTTTTAATACTAGACTGCTTGTTATCTCAATGTCTTCAAGCTCTTCTCGCATGTCCCACAACGCCTTCATTAATTCAAAGGCTACGCTAGAACTAGTACCGACATAAACTCTTTCCCCAGAATTAATAAGTCTGACTGCTTCTTCTGCATTCATTAATTTTTGTTTATATTCATTACACCAGTTCATATTTTCCTCCTAATAACTTGTTGATTATTAAATATAAATTTATAATGTTATTAATACTGCGATGTATCTGACACATCGCAGTATTTTATATTAGCAATATATGAATAAATTTTTTTGACTTTTAGAAAAACATGATTAATATCACTAAGGATACTAATGTAATAATAGTAGGTATTACTACAGTTGTAACAAATACGTGTTTGTATGCGTCCTTGTGAGTAAGCCCAAGTACTGCAAGTGTCAAGAATATTCCTGGTGAATGAGGTAAGGTATCTAATGCACCGGCAGCAATACTTACCAAACGGTGTAATAGATCTAGGTTCACACCTGAAGCTAAAAAGCTATCCGTAAATGAACCAAACATTATTTTTAATCCACCTGATGATGATCCTGTTATAGCAGATACTACGCCCGTTGCAACAACACCTTGTGTATATGGATTCATTTTTAAGCTTAGTACCCATTCAACTATTGATGCAAAAGCTTGAGATTTTGATACAACAGCACCAAAAGCAACAACTGCTGCAAATCCCCCAATAGCGCCTATACCGCCTTCTAATCCGGAGGATAGTATCTTTTTAATACTTTTCCCTTTGAATTTATCAAAGTTAAGAACAAATACAACCGCAGTACCAACTAACATAGCTCCCGTAGCAAGCATGGTGGAATTAAGCCCAAATCTGCTTCCCACTACAAGTATAGCTAGCAGTATTATTATCGGTAAAAATGCTATAAAAGATGATGGCAGCATGCTGCGACTCTCAGCTTCATTCTTTGCAATATCAAAACCTACAGGGTTTATCCAGCATTCGTTATTAGCTCTTGCTTTCTTTTCAGCGTAATTAAAATAGAACAACGTCATTACAATAAAAGCTATTGAAGCAATAATTCCAAAAATAGGACCTGCAGTTAATGTCGTCCCCAAAAACTGGGTAGGAATAACGTTTGTAAGCGCTGGCGTTCCCGGAAGAGAAGTCATTGTAAGTGTCGACGAGCCAGCCGCTGTTGCAGCTACTATTAAATGTCGTGGCAAATTTGCTTCTCTAAATAGCGTGTACGCAATTGGTGCCAAAGCATATATAACGACAAACAAACTTATACCGCCATATGTCAGCACTACAGTAATCGCATAGCAAACAAGTAACACTCTTGCCCTTCCGAACCAGTCAATAAACTGATACGCAATAGATGTTGCACATCCAGATTCATTCATAAAACTAGCGTACATGCTTGAACAACATAATAACAAGAAATAACCCGAATAAGCACCTACGTAACCATTCATATAAAATTCTGAAAATCCCTGCCATATACCTATTCCATTTGTAAGTATTACTACAAGAGATGCGATCAGTGTAGATGCAAGGGCACCAAATCCTTTGTATGCGCCAACAGCAAGTACCATTACAGCTAATAAAAGACCAATAATTCCTAGTGTATTCATGTTTTTTCTCCTTTAATTTTTTTATTTTTAAAGAAATTGAAGGATGAACTTATATTCAATTTCTCTAAATTAACTTGATATTAAAACTAATTTTGATATTTATAATTTATCTGTGAATTTATTTTTATTTCAAGTATGTTGAAGAATTCAAAAATACAAATACTTAATAAATGTCCTATTTTTTCTACGCTCTATACATTGCTCCATTAACACTGAGTGTAACCCCGCTTATAAATCCAGCCTCTTCAGACGCAAGGAATGCTGTAGCTGCTGCTATATCTTCAGGTTCCCCTGTCCTGCCAACCGGAATGCTTGCAATAATTTCTGTCCTGATATTTTCAGGAATTTCATGTGTCATGGATGTTTCAATAAAACCTGGTGCTATGGCATTAACAGTAATTCCTTTTTTTCCCAACTCCATGGATAATGTTTTAGTCATTCCAATTATTCCTGCTTTTGCTGCTGAATAATTTGCTTGTCCAAAGTTCCCTGAAAGACCAACAACTGAACTTAAGTTTATGATTCTGCCATATTTGTTTGATTCCATATATTTGCTTAATTCCTGTGTAACTATAAATACAGACTTCAAATCAGAATCAAGCACTTCATCCCATTGTTCATCAGTCATCTTTTTAAAAGATGAATCTTTGGTTATCCCTGCATTGTTGACTAATATATCAATTCTTCCGTATTTATCCATTACCTTTTCCCCAAGTGCTTTAACTTCTTCTCTGTTTGTCACATTGCATTTAAGTCCAAATGCTTCTCCTCCCTCGCTTTTTATCTCATCGACAGCTTCATTAACTTTATCTATATTTCTGCTGGTTACTACAACTATTACTCCTTCTTTAGCAAGCCTTTTTGCTATTGCAAGTCCAATGCCTTGAGTTGAACCTGTTACAACTGCAACTCTGTTATAAAATATCATCATATGCCTCCTTAATTTTTGCCCATAATCCCAAGTTTGAATATTTAAGTCTTTTTATTTAGTATTGCTCCATCTCAAAAATGCCGGCTGCACCCATTCCCCCGCCAATACACATGGTGATAAGCGCATATCTGCCATTAATTCGTTTAAGTTCTGATAGCGCCTTACAGGTAAGTATTGCTCCGGTAGCACCAAGCGGATGTCCAAGAGCCATAGCCCCACCATTTGGATTAACTTTCTCCAAAGGCATCTTAAGTTCACGTATGCAAGCAATTGCTTGTGATGCAAATGCTTCATTAATTTCAATTACATCCATATCATCTAAAGTGAGCCCTGCTCTCTTCATCACTTTAAGAACAGCAACTAAAGGACCTACACCCATCATGTCAGCAGCAACACCACCCACAGCAAATGATACAAACTTTGCGACAGGAGTATAGCCAAGTTCTTCAGCCTTTTCACGTGCCATCAATACAACAAAACCAGTACCATCAGTCATCTGTGATGATGTAGCAGCAGTTACTACTCCGTCTTCCTTAAATGGTGTTTTAAGTGCAACCAAGTCTTCTATATTTGTATTTGGGCGGATGCCTTCATCTTGAGTCACAACAATCTGTCCAATTTCTGTATTTACTGTTATTGGAATAATCTCATCAATAAACTTTCCTGCACCTTGAGCAGCAGCTGCTTTCTTATGGCTTTCTACAGCCATAACTTCCATATCATGTCTTGTAATACCATAGCGTTCTGCAACATTTTCAGCAGTTAAGCCCATAGAAATATAAGTTCCGGGAACTTGTTCTGCCAACAGCACATCCTGATATTCCTGAGGGTGTAACATGTTCATGTCAGTCATCATTTCAATTCCGCCAGCTATTATCACATCCATCTGATTTGCCATGATGGCATTTGCAGCTGTGGCAATAGTCTGAAGACCAGATGAACAAAACCTGTTCACTGTTTGACCCGGGACAGAATCAGGCAAATTTGCACGCTGAGCTATCAGACGGCCTATATTGTATCCTGTATATTTTTCCGGCGTAGCACATCCTACAATGACGTCATCAACATCTTTCGGATCAAAGCCAGGCAGCTTTGCTATGACACCTTTCAGTGTCTGTGCACCATATTCTATGGGATGAGTCTTTGCGAAAGATCCCTTAAATGCTTTAGCCAGCGGTGAACGTCCGTACGCCACTATCACAGCATCCCTTTTATTATTCATAATTGCCTCCTAAATTTTTAATTTATCAGCAGGTATACACATACCTTACTATATGTAAACAAGCTAAATTATTGGACAAATGTCTTAATACCAAGAATTTCACGTGCTTCTTGAGGAGTAGCCGGTTGCTTTCCAAATTCTTTGACAATTCTTACAGCTCTTTCAACCATCAATGGATTTGTTGCTTTCTCTCCGCGAGACATATATAGATTATCCTCAAGACCAACACGTATATGACCGCCTAATGCTAGCGCTGCATACATTATTGGAAGATGTCCGGTTCCGATGCCTGTTGCAGACCATACAGCATTTTCCGGCAAATGTCTGACTAAGTATAATAAATTATCAACTGTAGCATCCATTCCGCCTAAAACACCAAGAACCAATTGACACCACATTGGATTCTTAATATATCCTTTTTCAATGTAGTGTTTAGCATTTCCAAGCATTCCATAATCGAATATCTCTACTTCCGGTTTAACATCATATTGATTATAAACATGGCATAGCTTTTTTAGGAAAGAAGGATTGTTATCAAATACAAAAGTATCACCCCAGTTAAAGGAACCGATATCGAATGAACCCATTTCAATATCAGGAACTTCGACAAAATGAGTCATCCTGTCATCTTCATTTGTAACAAAACCACCGGAAGATGTGCAGTTTATAACTACATCACAATCCTTATGTTCTCTTATTAAGCGAACACTTTCTTTAAATCTTTCTTTATCCATAGTTCCAATGCCATTATCATCTCTCATATGAAGATGTACAACAGCGGCACCTGCCTGCCAGCAAGCATAAGCTGCATCAGCTATTTCCTGAGGTGTATATGGAACAGCCGGATTCTTTTCTTTTGGTGTAAGTGCGCCTGTTAAAGCACATGAAATTATTACTTTGTCATTCATAATTAATTCTCCTAAATTCATTTTTATCTATAAAATATTTGCAAATGTAAATTACACTATTTCACTTTGTACATCTGGTAAGTGAACCAATCATCTTTAAAAAATTCAAGATTACTCATGGACAAAGGTAATTCCTTGTTTTCGATTTTCTTAACAATTTCGATGACAGTATCATTAAATGGAGTTGGGATTCCGTGTTTTTTGCCCATTTCTGAAACATAGCCGTTGATCATTTGAACTTCTGTAACCTTGCCCTTTTCCAAATCCTGAAGCATACTTGCCTTAGCACCTGGAGCGAAAGAATACATGTATATGAACATCTGCTGATTTTCATTAAATTGCTCTTGATCTTTAAGCGATAAAGAAGAGGGAGACAGCCCCAAAACCAATTGTGGCAATTCATAGCCTTCTGCCTCGCAGCAAATTTTAACCTCGCGCCCTAAGTAACTCACGCATGCTCTTGCTTTTTCATTTTGCATAACTTCGCCAAATGTACATCCGCATGCAGCAGACATGCCGCTCACACATACATTGTTAACCAGCTTGCCCCATCTGGAAGCCATAAGGTTGGCTGACACAGCTGCTGTACCCATATGGTTCAAAATATCTGCAATTTTCTTGATACGATCCGTTACCTTTCCGTTGATTTCTCCGATATCAAAAAAATGATCAAGATTGCTCACATCCTGAGTCAATTCTGAGACACCTGGAGCAGAAAATGTTGCACTCCATAATACTGCACCGCCTACTGTCCGGTTTTCACCAACATACTTTGCAACAAAAGGTTCCGGTACACCGTTTTGGAGGGTACAAACAGTACTGTTCTCATCAAGATGAGAAATCAACTGAGGAAGAATAACTTCATTGGCTGTTTGCTTAGTAAACAAAAAGACAATATCGTAAATTCCTTCCATTTTGTCAGGTGTGTATGCCTTGACAGGAACCGTAAAATCGACCTTTCCAATAATATGAGCACCCTTTTCATTCAATGCTTTTACATGCTCTTCGTAGTTATCGATAAAATCTACAGGACATCCGTTCTTGGTCAAAAATGCTCCCAGGACTGTGCCCATAGCCCCGCAGCCTACAATAGCAATTCTCATAATATTAACCTCCTTTATTTCATTCAAATTTTGATACAACCTATTGATAGCAACTATAATGCCAATTTGTTTTATTTTTTAATAGGTGTATTTTTTTATTTTAAATGTTGAAATCGCAACAAAATTATTAAGGATATAATTTACAAATTAAACATTTTGTGTTTTTGACATCCACAAATATTTCGCAATAACGCAAATTTTTGCGTTTGCGCATTCTATTCTTGCGATATTGCAAAATTAGTAATATAATTAATTAACAACAAATTATCATAACGGGAGATTCTATGGAAAGTAATTACGAATTTTTAACGACAGTGCTGGAAAATATAGATATTGGCATTTTTGTGTTGGACGCACAAGGCAATTATCTATACGTTAACGATGAATATTGTAATATTCTTAATAGGTCAAGGGATAGTTATGAGGGTATGTCTATTCCGAAATTTAAAGAACAGGGATACCTGACGTATAGCGTCTATGAGATGGTTATAGAGAAAAATGCACCTGTGACCACTATTGTCACAATTAATGATATAATATTTAATAAAACATATCATTTTCTTACTACTGCTAAGCCAACCTTCAATTCTGATGGCTCAATTAAATATATTTTTTTCACACAGGAACCCATTGAAAAAACAAGCAAACGCATTCAGTCCGGCGTATTAAATCGACATGTAATTACAAGCCATCTAGTGAATCCCAAAGCTCAGCATTTTGATATTATAGCTGAAAGTCCTCAAATGAAACAATTGCTTGAAATGCTGTTTCAAGTGTCAAAGACGGATGCCTCTATATTAATTTCCGGACCTTCAGGCGTTGGTAAAGAAGTTTTAACAAAATATATTCATCAAAACAGCCTCCGTAATAAAGGCCCATTTGTTGTATTGAATTGTGCTGCAATTCCAGAAAACCTCATAGAATCTGAATTATATGGATACGAAAAAGGTGCATTCAGCGGAGCCTCTTCTTCCGGAAAAGAAGGTTTGATTGAAGCAGCTAACGGTGGTACCTTATTTTTAGACGAAATCAACTCCATGCCCCTTGGGCTTCAGGCAAAACTGCTGCGTGTACTTGAAACAAAACAAGTAACACGCCTGGGATCTGTTGTTCCAAAAGAAATAGACTTTCGTCTAGTATGCGCTACAAATGAGAATCTTCAAACTCTTGTCAGCAAAAAACTCTTTCGTTCGGATTTATTTTACCGTGTCAATGTAATATCAGTCTATATTCCGCCGCTCAGTGAGCGCAAAGAAGATATAATTCCATTATCTTTGTTTTATATGCAATATTTCTGCAAAAAATACAGCTGTGTAAAAGCATTGGATGAAATTGTATTAAACTCAATGCTTTCTTATGAATGGCCTGGAAATGTACGAGAGCTGCGAAATTTTATCGAGCGGCTGATTATATCTTCCCCTGATACAGAATTGCTGATTTCAACTGTTCCAAAAGAACTTCTGCTGCAAATCGAAAAAGAAGACATGAGCACAGTTTCGCAGACAAATTTGCAATCAGTTACAGATATACCTATAAAATATGATGAAACTTTTTCGTTAAGCTCTTATATGGATGAATGCGAAAAACAGTTATTAATTAATCTTTTGACACAGTATAAATCACCATCAAAGGTTGCACAAATACTAAAGCTTAACTTATCAAATGTTTATCGCAAAATAAATAAGTATAATTTGAAATCTAGTATAGAGCAATAATCTACATCAAGTAAATTTCATTTTCATTTAACTAAAGCACACACAAATATGCTCCACATTTTTATTTTATTCTTTAATCAGTTTAAATTAATGGAATAATGGATATATATATAATATGAGAGTTTTAAAAAGACAAAAAATTTTAGTCTTAGCTCTAGGATTTTTTATAATTGTCAATTTAATTTATTCTGAATATATTTAATTAGTTATAGCATAATATTATGTAATTAATATGGGAGGTATATGGTGAGAAAAATATTAATAACAGGGGCATTGGGGCAAATAGGTTCCGAATTAACGGCAGAAATGCGTAAAATTTACGGTTCTGACAATGTGGTGGCTAGTAACAGAAGTGTGAAGAAAGGTCATGAAGAGCTGATAGAATCTGGGCCATTTGAAATCATTGATATCAATGACCCTGTAACATTGTCAACTGCAGTAGATAAACACAAAATAAACACAATTGTAAACCTTGCAGCCATTCTATCAGCAATAGGGGAAAAAGATCCTCAACAATGCTGGAATATAAATATGAACGGACTGTACAACGTCCTAGAAACAGCCAGGGAAAAAAATTGTATGGTATTCACACCTTCATCCATCGCTGCATTCGGTCCTTCAACACCTAAGGACAACACTCCACAGGAAACAATTCAAAGGCCCAACACTATGTATGGAGTAACAAAAGCAGCTGGCGAACTGTTATGTGACTATTACTATAAAAAATTTGGTGTTGACACAAGGGGCGTCCGTTTCCCGGGGCTTATTTCATACAAGACGCTGCCCGGAGGAGGAACGACGGATTATGCAGTACACATATATTATGACGCCTTAAAAAACAAAAAATACACTAGCTTTATCCGAAAAGGAACTTACATGGATATGATGTACATGCCGGATGCAATAAGTGCAATTATTGATTTAATTGAGGCTAATCCTGATAGACTGATGCACCGCAATGCTTATAATGTCACAGCCATGAGCTTTGACCCAGAGATGTTGGCTGATTCCATAAGAAAATTCATACCTGAATTTGAGCTACTCTATGATGTGGATCCTATAAGACAGGAAATTGCAGATTCATGGCCAAATTCTTTAGATGATTCAGCTGCCAGAGAACAATGGGACTGGAATCCAAAATATGACCTACAGTCCATGACAAAAGATATGCTTGAAAAGCTTAGGGTTAAACTAGATATTCGAGAACCAGCAGGAAAAAGTCTGTAAATTAGATATTAAGAAACGGCCTTCTATGATAAAACATAAATCATAGAAGGTCTTTTTACTGTTCATATATATTTTACTTTCAATCATTCTTCATCTTTAAATAGGATGAATAATACTCAGCAATTATAATTATGTCATTTTGTTTATCTTCTTCTACAACATAATAAAAGTGATTGTATTTATCCTCTGTTTTAGGATTGTTTACATCCAGTGCTCTTCTAGTACTTCAGCTTTTTTCAATATTTCTATTAATTCTATCTTTTCTTGATCTTTCAATTGAATTAATGGCTTTCTCACATATCCGCCTTGGAATCCTAACAATTCACATGCATATTTTAGTCCTGCTATACCATATTTACCGGTTACAGCACTGTTAACCGGAAAAATTCTTTCATACAATTCTCTTGCTTTTTCTAAATTACCTGCTTCAAATTCCTTTTGAACTTCAATACATTCTCCAGGACAGCAATTTGCAAGAGCCATAACAGAACCTTTAACTCCTAAAGCAAGCGCAGGATACCAAATAGATGCAGTTCCAATCATTAAATTAAATTCTGCATCACCAACAACCCTCTTAAAATCAATAAGCTGCGAAACATTACCTGAACTGTCTTTCATTCCTATAATATTTGGGTGCTTGCACAATACACCAACAGCATTAGGTGATATATTTACATGTGTAAATTTGGTAACGTTATAAATCATTATTGGAATGTCTACATTGTCTGCAACTTCAGTATAAAAATTAATTAATGCTTCATCATTCATTTTCCCGCCATAATAAAACGGTGTAACTATAAGTGCGATATCAGCTCCCAGGACAGCAGCCTTATTTGTTAAATCAATAGTTGCACTTGTTGATTCCATGCCGGTTCCGGCAACTACGAGATTTCCTTGTTTTCTATGTTTGACTGTAAGTTCTATCAACTCTAGTTTTTCATCTTCGGTCAAATATACAGTTTCACTGTTTGAACCAAGAACTAAGTAACCGGCCAGATCATATTCATTCCATCTTTCAATATTCTTAATAAATTTATCATAATCAACCTTATCATATTCGTCAAACGGTGTTACCATTGGGGGGATTACCCCCTTAATGTTTATAAATGCCATTTCCTTTTCCTCCTATTATAGTGCTTGCAATTATGGATGCCTTCTCATCAACATTTTACTCTTTAGACCCCAGTGTTTTCTTTGATGTGTCATAACAAAGAACGAAAAGCTTGTTGCCATGGAATTCAAACTGCTTAACAACATCAAGCCTTAGCTTTCTTGAATGAGCTTGAAAGGACCTTTGATTGTTTTGATCTACATAAGTTACTAAAATCGGGTACCTGTCTTTCATCAAGAGCCTTGAACATTCAAACAAATTAGGCAATACCTCAGTCCCCCTGTAATCTTTATCTATACAAGCTGGTCCATACTGATAGGAATTATCTATTGACAATACTCTGTCTTTATACTTAATATTAGGTAAGTCATCCATCATGGGATGGAATACCGACCATGTTTTCCAAAACTGCCAAGATGCAGCCCCTGCAAAACCAACCACTCTGTCCCCATCGCAAGCAACTGCCAAACTCTTTTCTTCTTCTATTAATCTCTTCAGCTTATTCTCAGAAAAAAAGGTTGTAATAAATCCGTCAGGTTTATCTTGTTCACTGATTAAATTTTTGTGATATTTTTTCTCCAGCAATATAATACCAGGAATATCTTTTAATTCAGCACTTCGGTAATTCATTTTTTACCTCCTGAACTTTAATAGGTTGTATGTTTTCACATGTAAATTATATCCCAATAACTATTAATTGTATAGCTAATTATAGGGAGGCAGATTTTAGTTCTATTTTAAACAAAGCTATGACGTTGATCCTATAAGTCAGGAAATTATGTGACGTTATGAATGCCTTTTCATGTCTTCATTTGCAACGAATAGGATAATTGCTTTTGTATATTGCTATTATCATGTTTATGCTGTATCATAATAAAGGATTTTCTAGGAATTTCTAAGGAGAACAGCAGTGAATAAATATAAAAACCTTATTTATAATACATTCATATTTGGTATCAGCACCTTTAGTTCAAAAATATTAGTCTTTTTGCTGTTACCCTTATATACAAGAGTACTTTCAAATACCGATTATGGAGTTGTGGATCTTATTGTTCAAACATCAAATTTGCTTATTCCGATTGTATCACTTGGAATAGCAAATGGTGTAATAAGATTTGGACTAGATAAAAGCAATAACTCAACTGACGTTTTTTCAACTGGTTTATTTACCATTTTAGGAGGTTTCTTAATATTTCTATTATTAGAACCTTTACTGTCTAAAATAAAATATGTATCAGATTATACTGCACTTATATATATTTTTGTATTAATGTCATCTCTTCGCACATTATGTTCACAATTTATAAGAGCAAGAAAACTAGTGAGACTGTATGCCTTTGAAGGTGTTTTAAGCACAATAACAACTATTTCTTTTAACATTTTATACCTTGTAGTATTAAAGCTCGGCATTAACGGGTATGTTCTGGCGATTATTTCATCTGATTTTTTATCAGTTGTCTTTTTATTTTATACTGCAAAGCTGTATAAATTTATAAAGTTTAAGCAAAAGAAAAAATCAACACCAATAAATATGCTTAAATACTCAATACCGCTGATTCCATCAACTATTTTTTGGTGGATTACAAATGTATCTGATAGATTTATTGTAGCCTACATGCTTGGTGCTGAAGCAAATGGTCTTTATGCCATCTCTTACAAAATACCTACAGTTGTAACATTACTGTCCAGCATTTTTTCAGAAGCATGGCAGTTATCAGCAGTTTCAGAAAAGGATGCACAATATCGCGAAAAGTTCTTTACAAATGTTTTTAAATCATATTCATCTCTGATTTTTATCTCTGCATCTGCATTGATTTTATCAGTAAAAGCAATTACAAAAATATTGGTTTCAGATGCTTTTTATGCATCCTGGAGCTATGTTCCTTTTTTAGTTATGGCAACTACTTATTCATGCTTGGCTACATTTTTAGGCAGCATATATTTTGTAGAAAAGAAAAGCAACTTATCACTTATAACAACTTTTATTGGGGCCTTGGTCAATATTATACTAAACTTAATACTTATACCGAAATTTGGAGTAAATGGGGCTGGTTTTGCAACATTTTTAAGCTATGCTGCCGTATTTGTGTTAAGAGCTCTCAATACCAGAAAATTCATAAAAATAAACATTAGCAATAAAAAACTGTTATTTAATACAGCTATACTATTGTTACAAAGCATAATTATGATTTTTGAAGTACCTCATTGGATATTGTTTGAAATATTTTCATTTGTTTTAATCTTTGCTGTTAACTTAAAAGACCTTTTAATAAACATAAAAAAATTAATTGCATAGACAAAACTAAATGCATGGCACAAGATACCATGCATTTAAAATATTTGTATAAAAACTATACCATTGATTTTAAAGAAGTTTTGATAACAAACCTTTTAGCTCTTCAATAAACTTCTTGCCTTTTTCACCATCGTGATAATCAGTTGGAACGTCCATATAACTTATCTTGATATTCGCATCATTTAATATTTTTATGAGTTCTT
This sequence comes from Firmicutes bacterium UBA6113, assembly GCA_002422545.1. Lineage (GTDB taxonomy): Bacteria > Bacillota > Clostridia > Tissierellales > Sedimentibacteraceae > Sedimentibacter. The sequence continues at coordinate 137,698 of DIWF01000028.1, forward strand.
CCATTAATATTCCCATATCACCATATATACTGCAAGTAGGACTTTCATTAATGCCTATAACTCCTAAAACTTCGTAACCATTGTTTATGTATTCCTTTATAATATTTACTGTATCAACTGCAATGCTTTTATTAATGTTTCTGAAACCTTCAGTATTGTATTGCGCTTTTGTCATAGGTTCTCTTTTTAATCCTAAAAATCTGTATTCAGGACATGGAAGCTGATGGATTCCTATATCATTTTTAATTAATTCCATCACTATGTCTTTATACGCACCTTTGGCTCTTGCCAAGGGATATACAACTGTATTCTGATTTAATATGCAATGAGAAACCAGTATAACACGCTTGCTTCTTTCCATTTAATTATTTCCTTGGGTATACTTTACAGGTAATTTGCTAATTAATAAAGACACAAATATACAGCTTGCAATTTTATCAACGATATTGCTTGTTATTCTAGGTATGAATGCTGCAGTAAAAATAGATTGTCCGGATTGAACTAGCCATGTAAAAAACACGTCGTTGATGTCTCCCGTAATACCTCCATACACATATGTGGCGATTGGAGTTCCTATGAGCGGAGCAACCACAGATAAAATTAACCCTGTAAAAATAGATGTTGCAAAATTAAATTTCCATTTTCTTGCTATTAATCCCACTATAATACCTACTGCAATATTAACCAATGCAAATGGAATATCTTTCGGGTTTGTCAATATACCCTGAATTACGTTGGTTAATCCTCCAACTACTGCTCCGTACCAAGGTCCGAATAATACAGCCGAGAAAATTGTTCCCACTGTATCAAGAAACAACAATGGTATGTTCAATAATCCTATTACAGTTCCTAATACAATATTGATTGCAATTGCTAATGCTGAAAAAACTAGTTTAAAATTTGAATTATTTCTGTTCATGACTCTCTCCTTGTTTGTTAAATTACTTGCATATTCAGATTATCATGACAGCTGATTTCAAGTCAATTTCATGTTTTTCATACATTAACAGTCAATTATGAAAATATATTATAATAAGTGACATCTCCGGCGAATATATGTAAAATCGTCTACTTTTACCATAGGATTAATGTTACATTTTGAAAATCTATAAAAAACCGTTGATTCCTTCAATCGTTCCATTCATCAATATAAAGTTTTATAGATCTGATCATCTCCTTGAAAAATGGTGCATCCATTTTTCTTTTGTAAAACTTTACGGCAAACTCTTTATCCTTTAATTCTTCTTTTGAAAACATACGATTGATGAATTCTTCTGTTATTGAAGGATAAGATTCATCAAACACTATACATGATTTATCAAATCTATCTCTTATTTGTGGCTTTGTGTCATAGTTGCCCATTACTACTAAAGCTATGGGCATTGTGTACTTTGGCAGATTAAAAAGTTCCTTGTGATATTCATAATTTTCCATAATATCACCTATGTAGCAGGTTCCTATACTTAGACTTTCAGCAGCAATAACAGTATTTTGAGCAGCAATCATTGCATCCTCTACTCCAAGCATGAAATCACTTATGCATGGTCCATTATAATCTGGAAAGACATCAATAATATTTCTTTGTTCATATAATCTATGCCATTTGTGGCTGTCAGCAACGAACAAAAGTGCTAAGTCCGCATCGGCTATAAATGGCTGGTCATCACAACTTTTTGCAAGCTTTGACAATGTTTCTTTTGATCTGATTTTAATAATACTGTAGGCCATCATATTTCCTGCAGTTGCTCCCTGCATAGCTGCTTCGAGAATATGTTTAATTTGTTCATCTGTTATTTTTTCTTCATTGAACTTTCTGATTGAAGTGTGAGATTTTAATAGTTTTATAACTTCGTTCATTTTTCCTCCGAAATTTTATATTTGTAAATTGATAATAATTATTGAATATTTTTATGTTTCTTTTCTTTCTACAGCAGCAACTGCTTCAATTTCAACCAATTGGTTTTCATATCCTAATACAGTAACACCTGATAAAGTGCTTGGTACATCATGTTCACCAAACTCATCACTTATTACATTCCACACTTTAACTAAGTCTGCTCTGTCTTGAGATGCTACTAATATTCTTGTATATGCAACATCTGTTATTGAAGCACCACATTCTTTTAGTGCTTCTATTAAATTTTCAACACACAATTTAGCCTGTCCTTCAAAATCATTTATTAAACTGACTTTTCTATCATTATTAATAGGGCACGAACCGGCTAAAAATAACAATTCCATTCCTTCTGGTACTTTGCTGGCATAAGCGTAACTTACTTTTGCCAGATTTTCCGACCTTATCAACGATATCTTTTTTGACATTTAATTATCCTTTCTTATAAATCTAACCACATGATACTCATATTATCATGCCTTTCTATTTCCTTAAAGCCATTTTCTTTATACATATTCAATGTACCCCTGTAGAGTTTCTCAGGTTCGTTTTTATTATCAATTGGAAGAGCAATTACAGCCTCATATCCTTGAGCCTTGAAACCTTCAACTGATTGTTTAAGCAATTGTCTCGCAACACCTCGCCCTCTATACTCAGGATGAATAACAAAGCAAATTACACAGCCTACCTTTTTGTCCTTGATTATTGCATCAAAATCATTTTCTAACCTCAAATATTCGTTAACATTATTTGCATTGCACCAGCCAATACATTTATCATCATCAAATGCCAGATAACCCTTCATATTACCTGATCTTATGTGCTCTATTGCTTCTTGACGATTTCTTGCACCCGTTCTTTGCTGCCATTCATCCCTAGAGCAGTTATTGTGATAATACCTGCAATAACAAGTTGCCCAATGTGGTGCATGTCCAAAATCAAGATTTCCAAGATAATCTGCAAATGTTAGAGCTAACTCAGGATTTAATTTTCTAATTTCATATTTCATGTTCTCCTCCTAAAAATATAAATTTTTCAATATCTTTTTCTATCTTAACAATAATATTAACTCAGAAAGTTAATATGCTCAAAAAAAATGCCAATTCTATATATTATTTGCAATCGTTTTACTACTTAACAAAATCATTCATCCTTTATATTTTCCTCCTGATTTTATCTGCATTAACAATATTATAACTATTTAAAGAATATTAATCAACCTATACAAATGATGATTTCGCAAATAAAAATCCTTGAGACTGAACCCAAGGATTACTTATTTATTCAATACATTTTTAAATGATTCTATTGATTGCGCTCCAACTATAGCATATTTATCGTTTATTATAAATGTTGGAGTGCTGTTTACTTCATAATGCGTTGCTGATTTCTTTGCTTCTGCCAAGTTATTTTCATAAGAACCATCTTCCAGCTTTTTCACCATTTCATCTTTATTCAGGCCAATACTTTCTGCTATTGATTTCAGCAATTCAACATCACCGATATTTTTTCCCTGAGTAAAATAAGTATAAAACAATTTATCATGAAACTCATGGAATTTACCTTTTTCTTTAGCATATTCACTGGCAAGCAAAGCCATATGTGTATTTGAAATCAAGTCTATACCGCTAAATTTAATACCATATTTATTGCTCATATTATTTATGTTTTTAAACATATCTTCCACTGACATTCCCGGGAAAAGATCTGAAACTTTGTCGCCTTCTTTAGAAACCTCAGGATGCAGCTCATATGGTATCCATTCATCTTCTATCTCAAATTCTTTTTTTAACTCATCGACAATACCTTTGCCTATATAACAGAATGGTCACGCATAATCCGAAAAAATTAATATTTTGTTTATCATATTAGCTCCTTTGCATTAAAGTTCTTTTCTTTGTTATACCCATTATTGAAGTAAAATAAACTCAGAACTTTGCAGAACTTAATATCCATTTTGCTTTTATATTGTAAGCAATAAAAATCACTTATCACTGTATTACCTAAAATTTGATGGATCGTATCCTAAAAATTCATCATATACGTCTAATCTTCTGTCTTTTTTGGTTGAATTGTACTTAGTTGTTCCATGGGCTCTTACTTTAGCAAAATTGCAATCTCCATATATAATTTGTTCTGTATCATCTGCCGGTCCTACAATTGGAATCCCCGCTGTTCTTACAATTAAACTTCTGCCTGGAAATGCCATTTCTCTTTCTATTCCAACCCTGTCTGCAGCAGCTATGTATATTCCGTTGGAATGTGCAGCTGCCATTGCAAGTACAGGTCCGAAGTTTTTCATATTATCAGGCAGACTATCAATGGTAACCCAGTTTGTAGGAATACAAATTATATCTGCTCCCTGTGCCGCAAGAATTCTGTATGTTTCAGGAAACCACATGTCATAACAAATTATAATTCCAATTTTGCCAATTGGTGTATGAAATACAGGGAGTCCCAGGTTTCCAGGTTCAAACCACAAAAATTCATCTTCCCACAAATGAAGCTTTCTATATTTTCCAATTAAACCCTCAGGTCCAATCAATACTGCAGTGTTGTATAAATCAGAACCATCAATTTCTGTAATTCCTGACACTATGTAGACATTTCTGTCACGGGCTGTCTTGCTCCATGCTTTTACGCTTTCACTGTCATTGATGTTCTCTGCTAAGTCAATTGCTTCTTGTCTGTTATCAAAATTGTATCCTGAATTGGCCATTTCAGGCATAACTATAAGCTTGGCCCCATTATCTGCAGCTTCATTTATCATATGCACAGATTTTTTTATATTTCCCGCAATGTCGCCTATTTTTACATCCATCTGCAAACATGCAACCTTAACGTCCAGTTTCTTTTTTTTAGTTTCCACTTCTTCCTCCTGTTTATATAAATTATGTACTATTCTAGTGAAGGACCTTACGAAAAAGGCCCCGTCCCTACATCCATTATCCATCTAAAGCATCAATTAAGCAAAGATTTTTTGACAAACGTCTATTCATTTGTTGAATATTTCACAAAATAATATCTTGTGCTTTTCTTATCTTTATTATATCATAAAAGTAACTATATGTAAATAAATGGAAAAACGCACTACTATAAAAGCAAAGGAAGTGTTAAGTATGAAAACAGATGCATTGGTACAAAGACTGATCGACAGCTACGGCAACTGGGTTTCTGACGGAAAACGTTCACAACAATCAATGGGCTCCATGACAAAGAATCTATACCCATATGATTCTTTATTCCGTCCCATTAGTGTAAATCATCTGGTTATCAAGAACCGCATCGTCATGGCTCCTATGGGCAACATCGACATGTGCGAGGAAACAGGACGTCCCAGCGACAAGATGCTCCAGTATTTCTTCGCAAGAGCAAAGGGCGGCACCGGTCTTCTGACCACCGGACTCATACCAATTTCTCACGGTATTGACAACTCTATCACAGAAATGGGCAAACTGTCTTACTTCCCCAGAATAGACCGCAGCCGCACAGTACAAGCTGGCTGGCGCGATCTGGCGCAGGGCTGCCACGCTTTCGGCTCCAGAATTTTTATACAGCTAACACCAGGTCTTGGTCGTGTGGGTAATCCACAATGCCTGGTCAATGAATTAAAATTCCCGGTTTCAGCATCGTGGAATCCTAATTTCTATATTTCTCAGATTCCCTGCGCCAGGATTTCCGACGGGAAACTGAAGAAGATTGTCAAAAACACAGGACAGGCAGCGGCAGATGCCAAGGCCTGCGGCTTAGACGGTGTCTATCTCCACGGTCATGAGGGTTACCTGCTTGAGCAAATGACCAATCCTGCCTTTAACCGCAGAAAAATGGGACGTTATGCCAACTGGAAACAGTTCGGCATTGACCTTATTACAGAAATCCGCAATAGAACAGGTCCATCATATCCTATTATGTACCGCATAGACTTAAGTCTTGCTTTGAATGAAACCTATGGTTCAACCATGGAAAAGGAAAGTGCTTTAAAAAAATTCACCAACGGCCGCTCCATTGAGGATACGCTTGAGTACATGGAAAATTTAGTCAGAGCCGGCGTTGACATGTTCGACGTTGACCTGGGATGCTACGATAACTGGTGGCTGCCCCATCCCCCTGCAGGCATGCCCGCAGGCTGCTTCCTGGAGATAAGCAAGTACGCCAAGGATTATTTCAATAATAAGGGCATCAAGTCTAATGCAGGTGTAGAGGTTCCCATTGTGGCTGTAGGAAAGCTTGGCTATCCTGACCTTGCAGAACAGGCACTTCGGGACAACATGTGCGACATGGTGATGCTGGGACGCCCGCTTCTGGCAGATCCTGAATGGCCAAACAAGGTGTATGCCGGTAAAGTTGAAGAAATCTGTCCCTGCATAGGTTGTCAGGAAGGATGCATCAATGAATTCGTGGATGGCGGCCATCCCCAGTGCGCTGTCAATCCCAGAACCGGATTTGAGGATGTGCATCCGGCAATTCCCACAGATGCAAAAATAAAAAAACACATTGCAGTTATTGGCGCAGGGCCAGCCGGATGCAACTTTGCCTTGCAAGCTGTTGCACGGGGCCATAAGGTTGACTTGTATGAAAAATCCGGCAGCATTGGCGGCAAGATGATTCCCGGCTCAACACCTAAGGGAAAATTTGACTTTAACAACTACAGAATGTATGTGGAAGCAACAATGAATAAATCGGCCGAAGAAGGCATGATCGATATTTTTCTTAATACAGAATGTAATCTGGATACCCTGAAGAAGAAAAGCTATGATACAATTGTGACCGCCATCGGCACCAAAGCAGCTGCACTTAATCTCCCAGGCTATGAAAATATAAAGACTGCGCAGGCAACAGAACTGCTGGAGAATCCTGAGCTGCTAGGAGAGGCAAAGAAGGTTGTAATTATAGGAGGAGGTGTGGTTGGCTGCGAAACTGCCTACTGGCTGTCTTTTGAAAAAAATATGGATGTTACTGTGGTAGAAATGCTGCCTTACATTATGGATGGAGCCTGCACCGCGAACCGCGGGCATTTGATCTATTATATGAAAAAAAACGGTGTAAAACTCATCAATATGGCAATGGTGAAGGGCTTTGAAAACAGCAAGGTAAAGATTTCCCGCAACACTCATAAGAATGTTCCCAACCCATATAACACCTGGCAGCCCATCCTGCCAAAAAACATTGAAAATCCCCTTGCGCCCAAGGTAAAGGACGAATATCAAGAAGAGTTTCTGGCTGCTGATCTGGTAGTGTTTGCCATGGGTGGCAGACCTGATGACAGCCTGTACTTTGCTTTGCAGGAAGCCCACGCATCACCTGAAATCTACAATATCGGAGACAGCTTCGCCGCCGGCAGAGTGCTGGAAGCAAACCGGACAGCATATAATCTTGCTGTAAAGCTGTAAGGAGGAGATCTATGAATTTAAAACCTGAGCAACAAGCCATTTTAAACGGTGAAAAGGGTGAAACGCTGGCAAAGGTAATGAAGACCTTAGTCATGTTTGGTGAAGCCTTTGACGCAGAAACAATGGTACCTGTAACCAGTAAATATAACCACCTTGTCACCTCTTTTGGACTCGGTGCTCTACAGCCAGTATATGATCTGATGAACCAGCTTATTGACGCGGGTGCTTTGTCCAGCCAAAAGTTCACAGCAGACCCAAGACCCATGGATAAAAATGTTCCCTCCGGTCTCTTACAAAATCTGGTTTTCAAAAATTTTATGTACAACAAACAAGATTACTATGAGAATCAGTTAAAAAAGCTGGGCCTTCTCAACGACGATGCTTTTACCTGCACCTGCTATATGGATGCCGTAGGAAATAAGCCCAACAAGGGTGATGTCCTATCCTGGTCTGAATCCTCTGCCGTTGTCTATGCCAACTCCGTGCTGGGTGCCCGTTGCAACCGCAATTCCGGTATACTCGACATCATGGGCTCAATCGTAGGCTTTGTACCATACTTTGGCCTTCTTACCGATGAAGGCCGCAAGGCAACCTGGATTGTAGAAATTAAAACATCTAAAAAGCCGGAAGCGCAGCTTCTTGGATCTGCAATAGGCATGAAGGTAATGGAAGATGTTCCATATGTAAAAGGCCTTGACAAATGGCTGGGCAACAGCCTAGATGATGATGCCTGTACATACCTTAAGGACTTCGGCGCAGCGACCGCATCCAATGGTGCAGTGGGTCTATATCACATTGACGGTCTGACGCCGGAAGCCGTAGAGCAAGGAGAACAGCTTATTACTGACGGTGCAAAGGTCTACGTCATAGACGATGCCGAACTACAGCGTGTTTATGACAACTATCCTGTAATGTGGAAAAACCTTGATGCCAAACCCAAGCTATGCTTCATGGGCTGTCCTCATATGAGCCTACAGCAACTTAAGGAATGGACAGACAAGGTAGAATCATCACTGAGGCAGTATGGAAACAAGAAGGTCGTTATTCCCACTGTGTTTACGGCAGCACCAGGAGTTTTAAAGGAGTTTGAAACCACGTCCTATTCAGCGCGGCTGAATGCTGCCGGTGTCATTACCTCCTATATATGCCCCCTGATGTACATGAACAACCCTCTGAGCGGAAAAATGCCGGTCATAACCTCAAGCAACAAGCTGCGCACATATACCACCGCACGCTATTTCACCGATGATGAAATACTGGTCCAGATTACAAAAGGAGGGAAGTAAATGAAAACATTTAAAGGACGCGTTGTAACACCTGGCACCTCAAAGGCGGAAGCTCTTGTCTCCCACAGTGGTCTGAATACACTTGCTTCATTCCAGAAAGCGCTGCAGTTCGGGGATAAGACTTCCAAGTGCAGTGATCAGAATAATGAGGAGCTTTATGGAAAGCCCATGGCCGGCAAGGCTTTATGTCTGCCTCAGACTATCGGCTCTACAACTGGCGGTCTGGTGCTCTACACTGCCTGCTCCATGGGCCGTCAACCTGCGTGTATGCTGTTTGCCAACCATATTGACTCATTGGCTGCAGCAGGTGCCATTCTGGCTAATATTTGGCTGGATGGTGTTTCCATGCCGGTCGTTGACTCTCTCGGGGAAGAATTCCTCGCTTATGTGAAGGATGGGATGCAGATTACAATTGATGACAGCGGCACAGTTACTGTAATTTAAACCTTGATCCATATTATGGACTGGAATTCCAACAAACACTAAATTAATCACTATAAATATTAAGAAAGGGCAAATCAAGATTTTTCTCTGATTTGCCCACTTTTGTTTTATTCAGCAAACTGTTTTATTCTTCAACCCTTTTTTATAATTTCATTGCCATTTTTCATACCGAACAATTTCATTCATCTTTTTTCTTGGTCGTTGATTTGGTGCTTCATCACCATATCCCAACGTAATTATTCCGCACACATATTTATCTTCCGGAATGTTTAGAATAGGTCTGACAGCATCTTGTTCAAACCACGCTGTCCAACAGGTTGCCAACCCCAAATGCTCTGCTTCAAGCAATATATGTTCTATCGCAATAGCTGTATCTCTGATAATTTGCTTAAGCTCTGGCTCAGGGCTGTTCTCATCCAGCCTGATACCTTCAGAAATACGACAGCGAATATCAGCTACACACACAATAAATACTGGAGCTGTCATCATCCATTCTTGATGATGATCAGCAATTGATAATTTCTCTTTCGTTTCTTCCGATTCAACTATGATGAAAGTCCATGGTTGAGTATTACTGCCAGATGGTGCTAATCTGGCACTTTCTAATATTTGAACAACCTTCTCTTTTTCAATTTTTTTATTTAGATATTTACGTATGCTTCTTCTGTTTTCTATTTGTTCCAGCACGTTAATCTCCTTTTCTAATATAGGTCATAGGGGAAGCTTGATCATTTTGTGTGATTTGGCTCAGACGTCCACGACGAATCTAAATCTTTTCCTCTGAAAATTCGGCGTTGGTCATTCGATTTCTGAAGATACATATCCTCATCCGGATAGTAGCAGGTATCCTCTTTTTCGTTGGTTCCTACATCTAAAATGACCAGACTATCATTGCCAGAGTTATAAAACGTATGCGCGATTTCTTGCGCCGCCGGTTTTGCAATGAAGTCACCTTGTTTCACAAGCCACTCTTGGTCGTTTAAGCGCAAAGTTCCAGAGCCAGAGAGGATCATAAAAAACTCTTCTTGTTGGGAGTGGCTATGATATTTGGTGCTATATGCTTTCGGCGGAACGTAATCAATGTTCACATAAATCTTTTGGCTCCCTGCTGCAGCACCTAACGATTTTGTAACCAAGCCAACGGAATCATTCCATAAAAATTCTTCTGGTAATTGTTCTGTATTCAATATTTCCATATGTTTTGTTCCTCCTTCATAAAATATAAGAAATTTGTATTTCGCATTGTTTGATATTGATTGCTTAATAGACATATGTCATAGTATCCGGTACTCCTTGGTCATTTCATTATATCTTTTAACACCTTTAGTCTTGTGATTGGCGATTTGCCACATAGAACCGTACCCTATGGCTTTATGGCAAGCACAATGCTTGCCATATTATAAACATAATTGGCAGTTCAAAACTCTGTTGAACTGATATATTATATGGATAATGAGCATTTCGCTTCTACTGGCATTTGCGTACCATAATGGGAAGCTCATTTAGCTATGATCTTTTTTCGCTGACCGTTATTATCAAATGTTTTTATTAATCAAATGCGCCTGTGTAACCGTTCCTATAGTTTCTGACGTTATCCATTAGTACACGCATTGCTCTATATCTTAAGATTATTAACTTATAAGTAATATTCCACTTCATCAAAGAAAAGGGAAATGCTTTGAAACTGACATCTTATAGGATGTTAGTTTATTTCAACTTCAAATATTTTGAATTAAGTCTTTTTAAAAACGTTGTATCCTTCTCTTCTTCAACGCTTAACACCGTTAAGTCTATAGGCAATTCACTCAGGTTTGCAAAAACAGAACATATAATGTTTAAATCATTTATTATATTATTTGAATACTCTGAGTATATCAGCAATATATCAATATCATTTGGAGCTTTTTCGATATTTAATATAGACCCAAACAAATAAATATTATTAAAAGAGTTAAACAACTTTATATGTTGATTAATTAAGTGAGAAATATTATCGGTTGCGTTTGAGTTCATTAATATATCCATAGAAACCATCCATAGTTAATAGAGTTACATCTATTACTTCTGAAAAATCATATGCTTCCTTTGAAATACAGCAGCTACCATTCCAATTATGCAAATTTACAATAACACTATTGGCTTCTGGTGATAACTGCGTTAACGTGACTTTGCTTAAACAATATTCATAAATAAATATTATCTTAACGTTATTTACTAAAACTTCCCTTAAGTTATTATAGTCCAAAATTTTAAACATTACATTTCTAGAATTTATGTACTTCAAGGCAAAATTAAGACTTGCTAATCGAACTGTTGTTTTTTTAAAGCAATTATAATCAAAGTAAAATTGTCTTAATCTAGGTGTATCATATAAAAAAACTTTAATAGATTTCTCATCTTCATTCAACTGAATGTAAGGGTCATCATTTCCAATAGATATGCTAATAAGTTTACCTTCTTTTTGTAGTTCAGTTATTAATGCCTCTAGCGACTCCACTGAAGGCAAGAGGGAATCTTTAACTGGAGATATTCCAAACATAGAGTTTATTTCTATTGGGAATAAGACATGTCTATTCTTTTCTTCTTCAAGCCGAGTAGCTTCAAATTCATCAATATGAGTTAGAAATGAATGAACTAATTCTAAATTTGAATAGTCTTTATTAGGATGCCTTTGAATTAAATCAAAATTATTCTCTAAGATTTTTCTTAACTTCCTGTTGTTTGCTAATATTTTACCTTCAAAATTGTTCCATAGTTCTTTTTTATCATCTAGATAATAGTGTTCATAAATAGTTTTATTTTCTAAGAGTAAGGGGGCTACTTTATTACTCAAATCGTCAAAAGTTGCATACTTTTTACTAAAAAATCTATCAAACTCCTGTTTCCTAATCTGTTTCCACATTTTAACATCATCTGAACTGAATGCAGAGTTTTTATCAAAATTTGTATGGCAGTTTGGACATAAAACGATTAAGTTCTCAAATGAATTATCCGTTGTATCACAGAAAGGTATTATGTGTGCTTTTTCAATTATGTCACCATTATCTTTAAACAACTCTTCCTTACAATCTGGGTTCATACATCTTCCCATTGACTCAGCATATAATTTTCTTTGAACGTGTTCACTTATTTCCCTACCCATTATCTAGATCCTCTTTCCTTGGTAATTTAATTCATAACATTGGGACAATGTATCTTTGGATTTTCTAATTTCATGCTCTTTGGTGGTCCTTTATATCTTTTTTTATGAAAATGATGAACTAAACATCATCCGAACTTAACTTATGCGGCCCTTACTTCACATTATGGTACCTAATACTGTGCGACGAACTGCTAATTATTGATACAATACGTACATTAACGAACTTCCCATTATTCGCCAAACGAGAAGTTTATTTTATAACTTTATAATTATCTTACTTTGCTTTCCGAACTCATTTATATCTTTTGGCATTTCGGACAATAATAAATGCTGCCGCCCATGTATGCTTCTTTTATTATCGTGGTGCCGCATATTTTACATGGTTTGTTGGCTGTGTTTTTGCTTAGTTTTGTTATGTAGTCGCCCGGGTTTCCGAACAGATCTTTTTCGGTGTCCCTGCCGCCTTGTTCTATCATTTCTTTTAGGGTAGTTTTAATTGAATTAAAGAGGAGTTCTTTATCGCTTTCGGTAAATGATGAAACTTTTTTCTTTGGATGTATTCTGGCATTGAAGAGAATATCCTGCAATGTGCCGTTGCCTAAGCCTGGTATTCTTTGCTCAGTTGCAAGCAAAGCTTTTGCACTTAATTTTTCTGCTCCTGGTGCAGATAAAATTGCATTAAAATATTCTCTGTCAAATTCTTCAGAGATGGGAGATATACTTTCTTTGGCGCGTAAATAATATGAGTTGTCAAATTCTCTAATATTAAAGCACCATAGACCTCCATACATTTGAACTGATGCGCTTAAGGCTGTAAAATCATCAAATTCAACTAGAAGCTGGTGCTTTTGCGGTCTTTTTTCTTCAATCCCATGGAATCTTAAATTGACTCCATCCCCAAATAATAATACTGCATCCTCAACTGTGATTTCAACATATCCGGCTACTGCTTCTGCTCTGGTTATCACTTTTCCTGAGAGCATACTTTTGTAGTCCTGCGGATCATTGTTGAACCATGCAAATTTATGAGGAGATTGTGAAGCTATAACATCCTTAATTCGTTTTCCTTCAACAGTTTTGTTTAATTGCATTGATAATGTTGATGCCTCTGGTATTTCAATCATTTTTTACACCCCCTAATGTAAATAAATAATCAAGTATTAAGTTAATCGTACAATATATTCATTAAAACAATACTAGCATAATATGGAGAAAACTGCAATAAATGTTTCCTTAAAATGGTAATTGTTATATATGCTTTACCTTTACTTGGTAAAAGTGGTTTATTTTAAACTATAATTAAAAACAAAGTTTCTTGCAAGTTAACTTTTTCTACCAAAATCAACTGTGAATCCATTGACAGCATATATTCAAGGTTATAAGATATTATCAGAGGTGAAACAAATGAAAGAATTAAATATTAGTAAATGCATCATTCAAAAAAGAAAAGAAAAAGGAATTACACAGGAGCAATTAGCTGATTACATTGGTGTTTCAAAGGCTTCTGTTTCAAAATGGGAGTCATCGCAAAGTTATCCGGACATTCTTCTTCTCCCTGAAATAGCAACTTATTTCAATATTACTGTTGATGAGCTGATAGGATATTCTCCTCAGCTGACAAAAGATGATATAAAAAAAATATATACGAAATTTTGCAAGGACTTTGCAACAAGGCCGTTCGGTGAAGTGATGAATGAATACGAACAGATGACAAAAGAATATTATTCATGTTTTCCCTTTCTTCTCACAATGGTTCAGCTTCTTTTGAATCATTTTACTTTAACTGACACAGATGAAAACAAGAAAGCTCTTTTGCAGAAATGTGTTTTTCTTTGCCAGCGCATTAAGGATGAATCTGATGTTGTGGATGAAATCAGGCAGGCTAATTCTATGGAGGCTGTTGCGGAAATGTTTAGCAGCAACTTTACCCGCGTGATTGATTTATTAGACAGTACAATCGTTCCTGTTTCAGGAGAGGATGAACTGCTTATTCAAGCATATATGTCTGTAGGAGACTCAAAAAAGGCTGCAAAAATATGTCAGGTAAACCTCTATCAGAAAGTAATAAGTATTTTATCGCTGCTTTCAATAAATGCTTCGATGCACATGTCAGAGCCTGCGACGTTTGAAACAATTTATCAACAGGGTTGTCAGATTATCAAATCTTTTGATTTGAAAAATATGGTCTGTAATCCAGTCGCAGGAATACATTTAATAGCTGCTCAAAGCTATATAATGCAGCAGGATAATGAAAAAGCATTGGATGCAATAGAAGAATACGTCGATATTGTGTGCAGCTACACTTACCCGCTTAAAATCAGAGGCAACAGCTATTTCAACTATATTGATGAATGGATTGAAGAAAGCATACCTCTGGGTTCTATTATTCCCAGGGATGAAAATGCAGTAAAAAAAAGTTTTATAGAGGTGTTATATAATCCTATTTTTGAATCAATTAAAGGCGATGATAAATACAAGTTATTGATGAGCCGCTTAGAGCAAAATATGAAAAAATAATGGAGGCAGTTGCATAAATGGAAAATTCAAGTAATTCAAGCAATATGGAAACTAAAAGAATAATGACGTTTTTAGCAGTAACGTTTATTATTACTTATTTTGTGGAAATCTTCGTGATTGGCAGACTTGCAGTATCTGCAGATCCAGCTATACAGGCAGTTTTTCAGTTTTTAGTGGCATCTGTGATGTTAATCCCATCAATAGGGGTTGTCATTACTCGCATCATTACTAAAGAGGGTTTTAAAAATCTTTGGATAAAGCCTAATATCAAAGGTAATATAAAATATTATGTGTTTGCATGGTTTGGAATGATTGCACTTACATTAATTGGCGCTGCAATATATTTTACTGTTTTTCCTGATAAATTTGATGGGAATATGACATATTTAATAAATATGTATAAAGCAACAGGCCAAAATGTATCAGCTGAAACTTTAAAAAGTAAAATGTTTATACAAGTAGCAATGGCTATATTTCTCTCGCCAATACTCAATGCCTTATTTTGTTTCGGAGAAGAATGGGCGTGGAGAGGATATTTGCTTCCGAAGATGATGAAAAAATTCAAACTGTTGCCTATGCTCTTAATAAACGGGGTTATATGGGGACTGTGGCACGCTCCTTTAACCGTTTTAGGACATAACTATGGATTAAACTATGCATGGTTCCCTTTTGCCGGAATATTTGCAATGTGCATGTTTTGCATTGTTCTTGGAACTATTTTTTCATATTTGGCTATCAAGACAAAAAGTTGCATTCCTGCAGTTATCGCCCATGGCAGCTTAAACGGTTTTGCTGCAGTGGCCATGTATTTTACGGCTGACGGAGGAAATCCATTTGTAGGTCCCGGGGCAACAGGAATAGTTGGCGGCAGCGCATTCATTGTCACTGGTGTTATATTATACTTTTTATTAAATAAGGCTGGTTTAACTGAGAACGTAACGGAAGAATCATTTTAATAAATGATATAAGAAAGTCAATTTACAGAAATTCTTTCACACACTCAAGAAATGTATCTGTAGAAAATGCAGATACATTTCTTTATTCCCCTTTTAAAGGAACTGCTTTAATTTTGCTAATTATCATTTGTTATATCGCCGTTTCCACTGACAGGTATTGTATCACCCAGAAATTTAGAGTTCGGCTTGAAAATAGCCATAAAAAAATCCTTGACTCTTGCAGCTTTTTCTCTAATTTCTCTTAAATCCTGACCTGCATATACCCTGATGTCTGCTGATACCCCATATGCTTCTATTCCAAGGGATCTTGCAGTGTATATAGCTCTATACAGATGATACTGTTGAGTAACAATTATAATTTTATCTGCCTGAAATATTTCTTTTGCACGATAAATGCTGTCATAGGTTGATATGCCGGCATGATCCATGAAAACATGCTCGGAAGGTATTCCCATCTCAACTGCATATCTCTTCATTGTGTTGACCTCATCGTATCCTTTGGTGCTGTGATCACCGCTCATAATCAATCTGTCGGAAACCCCTTTATTATATAAATCCATGCCTGTCAAGATTCTGTCCTCCAACATTGGACTTGGAGATCCGTCTCTTCTAACTCCGGCACCAAGAACCAATATGCAGTCCGCATCTTTATCTAATGATTCTTCAGCTGATATTATCATATCTTCAGTGGAAGATTTCACATGAATATTGATAAATATAGTTAATAAAATTGATAATATAATCAATGAAATAATTGCTTTAGAAATAAAAATCCCCACTTTAACTATTTTTTTCATAATGTCTCCTGATAAATACTCTTAGTTATATTCTACTAGATTATGATATAAATTGAAACATAAATCATATTATTTTATTTACATATAAAAATCTGGTAATTGATTTATCATTACCAGATTTAAATAGTTTTAAAAATTATTCTTGTCCTTCTGCTGACTTTCCAATCCAGGACATCATTGACCTTAATTTCCTGCCAGTTCCAATTATAGGATGCTCAATTTGCATTTTTTTCATTGCCTGGAATCTTGGTTTTCCTGCTTTGTTTTCTGATATCCAGTCGTAGGCAAATGTTCCGTCTTGAATATCATTTAATACTTTTTTCATAGATTCTCTTGTATCTTTAGTAATTATTTTGGTTCCTGTTATATAATCTCCGTATTCTGCTGTATCACTTATAGAATATCTCATATTTTCAAATCCGCCTTCATATATTAAATCAACTATGAGTTTCATTTCATGTAAGCATTCAAAGTATGCTATTTCAGGCTGATATCCTGCTTGAGTCAATGTATCGAAACCTGCTTTAATCAGTTCAGTTATTCCTCCGCAAATAATTGCCTGTTCTCCAAATAAATCTGTTTCAGTCTCTTCCTTAAATGTTGTTTCAATAACACCTGCCCTTGTTCCGCCTATGCCCTTGGCATAAGCCAGTGTAATTTCCTTGCATTTTCCTGTGAAGTCCTGATGTATTGCATAAACATCTGGAACGCCTTTTCCGTCAACATAAGTTCTTCTAACCAAATGACCCGGTCCCTTAGGTGCAACCATGAATACATCTATATTTTTTGGTGGTATGATTTGATTGTAGTGAATATTGAATCCATGAGCAAATGCAATAGCATTTCCTTCTTCCAGATTAGGCGCTATACTTTCTTCATAAATTTGTTTTTGAACAGTATCCGGTGCAAGCATCATAATTACATCAGCTGAACGAGCAGCTTCAGCAACTGTCATAACTTTAAGTCCGTGTGATTCTGCCTTTGCCTTGGATTTGCTTCCTTCCTGAAGTCCTACGACTACATTTATTCCGCTTTCCATAAGATTTAGAGCATGTGCATGGCCTTGGCTTCCATAGCCTATTATTGCCACTGTCTTTCCCTCCAGATATTTTAAATCTGCATCCTTGTCATAATACATTGTTCCCATTTTACTTCCTCCGTGAAATATAATTTTAGTTTATTAGTTATGTCATTTGACAAACCTACATTTACACTAGTTGTCCATGAGAAAGTTATGGCATAAAAAAATCTTCCTCTCTCAGGGTAAACTAATCCCTAAGAGACGGAAGATATAAATCTTTCGCGGTACCACTCTTATTCATTTCATACGAAATGCCCTCTCCGGATACGGAATATTTCTAATCGATATCCTGCCACTTTTAACGATTGGCTTCTTCGTACCATCCTACTTTAATTTCGGAAGGTCCGCTCCAAGGCTACTTCTGCATTTCATCTGATATTGTCTTTCACCAATCCAACAACTCTCTGAAATCGCTGAAAATGCATACTACTCCTTTTCACAGCGTTTATGTGTTTATTAATTTGTATTTTTTAGAAGTATAACATCCAAAAAAAGGTTTGTCAATTAAAATTTTAAAAAATTTTATTTTGTCAAACATTCTGAAGTGTTTTCATCCAATTTAACTATGACACATTTCTTTTCCAAGTTTTCTGGCCAGTTCTTTATATTCACTGTTCTCGGCATCCTGTCTTGTGCCTAATCCATAAGCCAAAAGCATTCCGCTTTCCTGCCACTGAAGGTAGTTGCATAAGCACTTGTAATGAGCTTTTATTCCATCCATAGCCCATTCATCTTTATCTGCACCGGCAGCTATCAGATATAATTTTTTTGAATTTTCCCTAAGCAGTGCATTAACAGAATAAAATCTGTCTATTACCATTTTTAATTGAGATGTCATACCAAAATAATACAGCGGAGAAACCAAAACAACTGCATCGGCAGTTAGTAAGTGTAATATTATTTCAATCATGTCATCATATTCATATACACATTTACCTTCATTCTTTCGGCAGTGATCACATCCAATACATGGATTGAGTTTTAATTTTGCTGTATCAAAACGAATAACTTCATGATCTGATTCCATTGCACCACTGCAAAATTCATCTGCTAGCAACGATGTTGTTCCATTTGTGTGCGGACTTCCTGTAAGTACTACAACTTTCATATTATTCCCCTATTCTTATTCTGCGTATTCATTGTTTGAATATATAATATTTTTATAAATTATATCATTAAAATAAAAATATTTCAAACAATACATAATTTACCCAGCAGCAATAATGATTGCTGCTGGATTTATTTATATGATGTTTCTATTTTTAAATCCTACTAAGCCAACGAAAGTAAAAGTTATTGACAATAAAACAAGAAATGACAGTGATAAAAAAGACAACTCATTAATTGGAATGCTGTAGTGAGCGTATCCAAATGGAGTCAGTTCCATTGCAGACCAGCCTACAATTCCTGCCTCCCACAGCATTTCTATAACAATAAACAGTCCAAGGAAAACCCAGCTCAATACAGCAGAAATACGCGGCAGCCAACCGTACAGCAGTGCAGCAATACCGATTATAACCCAGACGGATGGTATTTTTGTCAAACTCATTACAATGGCCTTTGAAACTAATGACATGTCCCCTGATGAGTAACCCCATCCCCATCCTACTGATGCTCCAAGAACTAAAAGTATAATCGCACTTCCTGCATATGCAATAATTAAATAACTGCTCATCCACTTGATTCTGCTTACAGGATTGGCTAACAAAATTTCTGCAAAATGCTCTGACTCTTCTTTTTTAAGATTAAGTACTGTTGCTATACCATAGACGGAAGTTCCTGCCATGAGACCCATAATATAAATTGTAACTGAAACAAAGCCTTCCCTGTTTCCCAGTTTTGACATAGTCTCTGCCCAAGTACTCATGTTTACAAGCATTTCACTTATATTTTCAGATATACTGGGAGTTATGAATCCAACAGCACCTCCTATAAAAGCCATTCCGATACACCAAATTATTATAGTTTTCTTATGCTGTCTGAAAGACAGAGCCAATGGACTCTTAAGTTCATCAGAATTCTCCGGACCAAGTTTTTCCTTGAAAATGCTGCTGCCTAAATCTCTGTTTTCCATCAAGTAATATGCAAAAACAACAGGTAAAATTGATAGTACTATAAAAACTAACAGAGGAGAAAAATTATTTCCTCCAAAAGGCTCAGTTATTTTAAACCATGATTCTGGCACCAGCCATATCCAAAATGTGTTGCCTCCTCCAACATTGTTTATCATCATTGGAACCATGCTTAAAAAATACAATGCAAAAATAAGACCTCTTGCACTACCTGAATCTTGAAGAATCTGTGATATAAGGACTCCAATTCCGGTAAAAAGAAGTCCCACCGCACATAGTGTCAATCCTGCCAATAAAGAACCTGTAAATGAAAATCCACTGATGATCAGTATTAGAGATACAAGCAATGCTGATATGAAACTTCCTGCAGAGCTTATTAAAAATGCAGCAGTAATAGAGGCATATCTTCCTTTTCCGTTTCCATAAATCAATTCATATCTTCCGGATTCTTCATCGGAACGGGTATGTCGAATTGCTGTAAATGAACTTCCTATCATGACTACAATAGATGATTGAAGCATTCCTCGCCATAGAACTGCACCTTCCTTGCTCAAAGGCACAATTGGGCCAAGAATTGCGTTGGTAAGTGCATTAGCAGAAAGTTCTGCCATAAAATCCCGCCAGTCAGCCATTGATTCAATGAAAGAAATCTGTCCGGCAATTAAAAATAGCGGCAGAAGTATCCAAACAGGCAATATAAATCTATCTCGACGCAAATAAAATCTCAATATATTCAACGTTCCTTTAAAATTATTGTCAGCCATATTACTTCAACTCCTTATGAGCAGTATTATGTGACATTATGCCTTGGTTTTTTCCATAATGGCGCATGAAAAGTTCTTCTAAAGTAGGTGGTTCTGCTGTTAGTGACTTTATTCCGGAAGTTGATAATTTGCTTATAATTTGATCTAAATATTCTGCATCTGCAGAAAAACGAACCTTTCCTCCATCATGAGAAATATCATGAATTCCTACAAGCTTATTTAAATCCAGATCACTTTTCAGTTCAACAGTCAAAGTTGTACGTGTTAAATGACGAAGCTCATCTAATGTTCCTGATTCTACGATTTTTCCCTGTCTGATAATTCCTATTTTATCGCACACAGCTTCTACCTCAGCCAAAATATGACTTGACAGAAACACTGTCTTTCCCTCTTTTTTTGCTTTATGAATATAATCTTGAAAAATCAGTTCCATAAGTGGATCCAAGCCGGAAGTTGGTTCATCCAATATAAGCATTTTTGCATTTGAAGCCAATGCTGCAATTAAAGCTACCTTTTGACGATTACCTTTAGAATATGACTTGCACTTTTTTCTTATATCCAATTGAAAAGTTTCGATCAATTCCTTTTGCTTTACAGAGTCAACGTTTCCGTGCAAACGCCCTAAAAAATTAATTACCTCACCGCCTGTTAAGTTAGGCCAGAGGGTCACATCTCCAGGCACATATGCAATATGTTCATGCAATTTAACCGCATCATTCCATGGATTCCCCCCAAGTAATCTTACATCTCCCGTATCCTTTCGAAGCATCCCCAACAAAATTCGTATTGTAGTAGATTTGCCTGCTCCATTTGGACCTATGAATCCATATATTTCACCTTCTTTAACAGTTAAATCAACACCATCCAAAGCTTTTTGTTTTCCAAAAGATTTCGTCAGTTTATTAATTTCAATTGCATTCATAAATACCCTCCCAATTATTTATAAAAACTTTTTCTTAATTCATTTAAATATCCATTAAACTCTATACCTATTTTCTCATAGTCTGCCTTATAATTTTCATCGCTTCGCATTTCTTCAAGAATTTGATTAGCATAACCTCCAATAGCCCAATAAATAAGCTGCTTTGATTTTTCAACATCCAAGTTTTCTCTGAATTTTGAAATATCAATATCACCATAAAAATTCAGCAAACTGTATTCGTCTAGATTTTTTCGTCTTTCATCCAATTCATTCTTAACAGCTTCAGAATCTGTAAAAACAACAACTTTCGTAAAATCAAATATCCACGGATATTTCTTTAAAACCTTTACTTTAAGCATATATGTCTGTCTCAATCTCTCAAATATATCTTTTTCACTCAAGTCAACTAAATAAAAGTATTCTTTTTTTATAATCTCTAAACAATATTCATACAAAAACAGAAAAAAGTCCTTTTTATTATTTACATAATGAAACATCAAGCTTTTAGAAATTCCTGCTTCTTTTGCTATTACATTTGTGGAAGCATCATCAAAACCCTTTGCTGCAAATTCTTTCAATGCTGCATTTATTATTTCTTCACGTCTTTTGGGCTCTAAATTTAACAATTTTTCAAACAATATAACACCTTCTTATAACAAAATTGACCTATTAGGTTAATGAAATTATATCACCATTTACCTAATAGGTCAATACACAGTAAGTTTTTATTTGTTGAATTATATGTTATCAAAGTAAATCTTTTCTATTAAATAAAGCATAGGTCAAATAAACTGAAGTAACTGTAATCAGTGTTCCAATTAAAACATATATAATGTTTATTCCATTATTCACTACCTCTGTTCCAATAAAATATCTAAATGGAGACAAAAAATTAAGATAGTCTATATTTCCCACATATTCAATCACAATACCAATTACATATGTCACAAGTACAAACAAAAAACCGGATTTAAGTGCTGCATTGTGAGTATTAAGTGATGCTGCTAACAAAAGGCCAATTGATAAAAACACCACTTGAGTCAATACCATACCAATTATTGTTATAGTAATCAATTCTATAACTAATTTGCCGTTTATAACCCCCGTAGCGGTACCATCTATGACCATAATGGTAAATATGCTTCCTATCCATGAAACAAATGCCAGCACAAATATATTTATAACACCTACCAGTATCTTGGCAGTAATAATTTCATTCCTTTTATATGGTTTTGAATAAATAAATTCAAATGTCTTGTCTCTTTGATCTCTGGAAAGAATGGTGACTCCTATATAGACAGCATGGATAAATGTAATTAAACAAATCCAGTAAAACATGATGAGATGGTAATCCAATGATGTGTCCATGGACAATCCTTCCATGCCAAACATTATGACTACAATTCTAGGCATGGAATTCATGCTGTCCATAATACTGTCTGAATATTGTGATACCATGGGATACTCAGCTAACCCATACAAAATGGTTACTAATGTTACTATACACCAGATGATTAATCCCTTTTTGCTTAGTTTTAATTCTTTTATAATTATAGATTTCATTGTCACACCTCCTTAAGAAACAAGCCCAATATCTTTTTGGCAAAAAATTTTATATCCTGCAGCTAAGAATAACAGCATTAAAATTATCAGTACAACTATATATTTCACTTCATATGAAGCAGTTGTAATTATTTCCGAACCATTAAAATAATGAAGCGGTGATAAATACCTAAGATAATTTATTCCTACAATACGAGACATTGAACCCGTTGCATAGGATACAAATACAACTCCCGTTGATATAGGCAGTGTTGCCCTTATTTTTGGAAATATGGTTCCTATGAACATACCAAAAGTCAGGAAAATCAACTGAACCCAAGTGATTAAGGCAGCAATTAAAATAAGTGTTTGGAGATTGAAGCTGTCATTTGTTCCCCTGGACATACTTACATAAGACATTACAGTGTAAAAAACTCCGACAATAATTGCTTCTATAGCTGAGGCAGAAAATTTTGATACATATACATTCCCTCTGCTCCATGGCTTTGTCAATAAAAAGTCAGCAGAGTTTTGTTTATATTCTTTAGTCATAATGGCAAGGCCCTTGTTAAATCCATTGATAGCACAAGCAAACATAATAAAAAATGTCAGAAAGTAGTATATACCCATTGGAGTATTTAAAATCTCCATATTAAGACCAATAGAATCAAAAAAAGTATTATCACTAAATGATTCCATTCCATAGCCTGCACTAGTTATCATTTTTATATAAACAGGAAGCATGAAAAATATTGCTGAAGATAAAGCCAGTGACCAAACAATAATAGATTTTCTTAACTGTCTCATTTCAAATTTAAAAATTACCATAGTATCCTCCCTATTTGTAATAATGTAAAAATATTTCTTCGAGAGTAGGCTCTTCTATAAAAACATCTTCGATCTTAAGATTATATAACTTTTCAATAATTTTATCTGCTTCACCTCTATAAATAAACGTTACTTGATTACCCTTCACCTTATAATCCGCAACACTGTCTTCTTTAAAATAATCCTTTGCAATTGGTTCAGAAACTATCAATTGTACTTTTTTGTATCCGTTTTTTCTTAATTCATTCATGTTCTGGACGTTAATAATCCTGCCTTCTTTTATAATGGCAACCTTGCTGCATATCCTCTGTACTTCGCTCAATACGTGAGAAGAGTATAAAATTGCGGCTCCTTTTTTATTTTCTTCTTTCAGAATTTCAAAAAATGTCTCTTTAATCAATGGATCAAGTCCGTTTGTTGGTTCATCGAGTATTATTAATTTTGGAGAATGTAAGAGTGCTGCTACTATTCCCACTTTCTTTTTGTTTCCAAATGAAAGATCACTGATTTTACGTGTATCATCAAGCTTCAGTCTTTCTTTTAACTCATCTATTCTAGCGTTGCAGTCCATCTGGTAAAGTTCAGCTGAATACTTAAGCAATTCTTTTACTGTCATGTTCTCATAGTAATATGCTTCCGAAGGAAGATACCCCACGTTCTTGGCTATCTTGTGAGCCTCTTTGACACAGTCCATATTGAAAATATTTGCACTGCCTGATGTTGGATGAATAAGTGCTAAAAGTGTCCTGATTGTAGTAGATTTTCCTGCTCCGTTTGGTCCTATGAATCCGAAAATTTCTCCTTCCTCTACTGTAAAGCTTACATCTTCGATACCTCTGTGTTTGCCGTAAAATTTTGAAAGATTTTTGATTTCAATCACATTTGTACTCATACATCCTCCTATTTATAGAAACAACGTTTCATGATATTAAAATAATCATCCCACTCACCGAGAAGTTCTATGCCAATATCTTCAAATGAATTTAATGAATTTCTCTGCTGCTCTGAAAAGCTGAGCATCGTCCAATTTATAATATTTATAGTTTTATTAATATCAATATCATCACGGAATTTAGAAAAATCAATATTTTTATAAATCCTTGACATACCATTTTCAATAATTATTTTGCTTTTATTTTTTATTTCTGATCTAACCTCAGCAGATTCTTCTTTTCCAATCGCATTAATAAAATCAAATGCCTGAGGAACTTTTTTCATAATATTAAATTTTATAATTCCCACATCTCTTATTCTTTCAAAAAAATCAGCTTCACTTAAGTCTATTTCGTCATACATGTTTTCAATAATTTCAGCAACATAATCAATTAGGTAAAAAAATAATTCTTTTTTGCTTTTAAAATAATTAAACAATGAACCCTTTGAAATATCAGCTTCCTTAATAATTTCATTTGTTGAAGCTCTCTCATATCCATTTTTGGCAAACTCTTTTAATGCAGCATTTATTATACGTCTTTGTTTCTCCGGTTCTAAAGTGTAAAACTTCTTAAAAATTATAACCACCTCAATTCTTAAATTAAATGACCACCATGGTCATGTATTTATTATACAATATATGACCATGGTGGTCAAGGTTTATTACTAAAATTTTAGTTCTTTAATTTTTCTACTATTCCATTCCCTCCATCAACAATTACTCTATCTCCGGTTTTTAGTCTTAAGGTAGCATTACCACATCCGACAACTGCAGGTATTCCCATCTCTCTGGCTACAATAGCTGCATGCGACAGCGGTGCCCCAACATCAGTTATAACGGCAGCTGCTCTTGGGAAAAGCGGTGTCCACCCTACATTGGTAGTTGTGGCAACTAATATTTCACCTTGCAGGAATTTATCACCATCTTCCGGATTTGACAGAACCCGCACCTTTCCTTCTACCTTGCCCCCTGCTCCGGGGAA
Organism: Firmicutes bacterium UBA6113; assembly: GCA_002422545.1. Taxonomy (GTDB): domain Bacteria; phylum Bacillota; class Clostridia; order Tissierellales; family Sedimentibacteraceae; genus Sedimentibacter. The sequence goes on from DIWF01000028.1 coordinate 163,249, forward strand.
ACCTTTAAGTATTTCGGAATCTGGAGAAGTGCTGACAGTCATTGATGAATCAAAATAGTCCATTCTTCTGTTAGGATCCTTAATCCATCCCTCAGGATTAAATCGTCCTTTTATAATAGATGGAAATGGCGGTAAGTTCTTAAACTTTTCATAATTTTCTTTTCTTGCAGAAATAAACCTCAATGCTGACTTATCATTTTTTGAAAGTATATTTATAATATCATCAATGTAAAGAAAAAATACATCTTCACCTATTCCCGTTATTTCTCCTACTTTTAGTGCAAATGCTCTGTTGATTCTGAATACTCTGACTAGCTCCGAACGCGCTGACTCTCTGTTTCTGGCACCTTCTGCTGCCTTTTTTAATTGCTTGTCAAGCCATTTTATTTTATTTGGAAATTTATCTTTATATCTTTTCAAAGCATCTTCAAACTTGGCATGTTGTTCTTTTAAAAGCTTTTCTACATCAGTTTCAGAATCTACAAATTCTTTTATCTGCCTTTCGAGCCATGATTCATCCTCTGAAGGATCAGAAATTGATAATTCAAATTCATGAGGACCCCTGTGCCCATACATTGTTAAATATTCCTCACGGCTGATGCTTCCTTTTACTACATTTGATATTCCAACGACAGGTCCAAGACTGGCAAGAAGAGAATCCCCTCTTAGATTTGACAACAGCGCATTAGCATCTTCTACTCCAACCATTTCTTTAAGTTTCTTGCTTAACGTCATGGCTATAATAGATTTGCTGCCGCCTGCCACATGTATCCACCATGCTTTTGAATTATATGGCTGAAGTTCATCATTCCATAAGGAAAGCAATTCTTCAGGTGTACTAGCGACTTTAATCTTCTCTGACATGTTACTGCACCATTCAGGAGTATTCTCAATATGCTCATGCATATTTTTGGAAGCCTTCATTGTGTTCTTTATTAAATTCTTTATTCTCGGAAACATAATCTTAATTAATTCTAAACGTGCAAAGGGATAAACAGGCACGTTCATTCCTTCAGGAAATTGTCCGAACAAGTCTCCCATCAGTGACATACCGCGTTTTACATCAAAACCATACAAGGCTGTAATGGCTGATAATCTTTGACTGATATTTGAATATATCCTTCCGCAAATATTGCCTGACCATAAATAATATCCGGGAATAAACCCAGATTCAACATCTAATGCCCTTACTATACTCCAGGTCAGTGGAGTAATTACATCAGGAATTGCTTCTCCAACATTTGTATTTACCCATAGACTATCACCTGTTAAACTTTCATTTATATCGTAAGTGTCTAAATTTCCTGATGTCAGAGTAGTTATTGGTCTACACTGCAACAGATATAATTTTCCATCTGCAACAGCCCATTCAATATCTTGGGGACTCTTCATTTCTTTTTCTAGTTTTGCGGCATATTCATAGAGGACGGAGGCATATTTTTTTAACTCATCCGGTCCATGATAACTTCCTTTTGGACGCATTAATTTAAAAGGAAATGCGTCAGCTTCTCCTGATACAAGCTGCTCACCTAAACCATGTACATAGTTTCCTATCATATTGACATAGCTTCCTGTTATGGGATCAGCAGAAAACAATACACCTGAAATATCAGAATGTACCATAAGTTGAACCACAATTGCAATCCGGTGAAGCTCATCAACACCTTGAACAGAGCTGTAGACTTTTACTCGCTCCGATTGTCTTGACTTAAAAACTGTATAAATTGCTTCTAAAATTTTTTCGTCTGTTTCTACATTTAACACTGTTTCAAATTCCCCTGCAAAAGAGGCCGATTCTGAGTCTTCACTTAAGGCTGACGACCTTACAGCAAACATTGCATCTTTATTATTTTTTCTAATTTCATTCAATAAAAATTGTGTTTCTTTCCATGCTTCATTATTTAATGTATCTTCTCCAAAAGCTGAGGGCAAAATTACAAAACCTTCTGGAACCGGATAACCTCCCTTATACATTTTAGCAAGCATTCCGCCTTTACCACCTGCAAATTTATAAAGTTCAGGACTCAATTCTCTAAAATGTTTTACAGCGTCTAGCATATTGTTATCCTACAGTCTTTTCTATGCCGTAACGTATCATAGAAAGAAAACTGTTCCTTTCTTCTATAAATTTTTGAAGATTAGCATTATTTAAATTATTATCATTTTCAAGCTCTGATAAAAACTTATTGTCACAATAATCCAATGCAAGCATTACAAGCTGGAACGCTTGATTAGAATCTATTCCTTCTTTCAGATTAACCTTCTTAAACATTTGCTTCCACATTAAGTTTTTATTAGAAATCAATTCACCATACCTTTCATTGATTTCTATTTTCAATTCTTCCGGAGTTTCATAAAAGGCATCAATTACAAACTTGTACAAGACTGGATTCTTTTTATAGTATTCGAATTTGATTATGCTGAACTTTTCTTTAGCTTTAAAAAAATCTTCATATTCTGGAAGTGTATCAAAACCCATTTCAACTTTGCCTTTTTCAAAACATCTATCCAAAAGGTCGAGGTATAATTCCTTCTTTCCTTTGAAATGATGAAAAATCAGAGTTCTGGATATACCCGCTGCTTCTGCCAGCATTAATGTTGAAGTATTATCATATCCATGATTTGCAAACACTTCCATACAAGCATCTAAAATTTGTTCTTTATCATATATTTTCTTAGGCATTTTAGCATCCTTTCACTATACTGACTGTACTGTCAGTATAATTATATTACATGTTGACATATGTGTCAATAAAAAATGACAGTAAGGATTAAATCCCTCTGTCATAATTGCGCTCTCTTTTATTAATCTATTTATTATCTTCCCTCTGAAATTGCTTTTATGGCTCCAAATAAAACGCCGGCTACAGGCCATATGATCCATGACATTCTCCAATTATTTGTAATGAAACTGTATCCAAGATAAACAGCAACGATTACGCACCAATATACTTTAGAAACAGTCTGGAATGTTTTGTTTGATTTATTTTTTGCAGAATAATCACCTTGCTGCAACAACACATTGCACGGTTCGTAATAGCTGCTCTTGTTGATTAAGTTATAGGTGGAGAGTGCAACAATTATTAATGTTATTGTTACAGCTATTACACTTAATCCATCAATTTCACTTACCAGAGGAGTAACAATTACAGGCAAAGCACTTAAAATATAGCATACCACTGAAATACTTACTGCAGCTTTATAAGTCGGGTCATCTTGCTTTTGTATATTTCGAACCATTTCTTCAGCCTTATAGTCAAGTTCAAAAACATTGAATTTAAGGTATTCATATTTTTCCAGTTTGCTTGTATATCTTATAAAGTGTAAAACTCCTGTTGCCACTAAACATATAAGAACTACTAATCCAGCAGCTATCAACAAATCTTCTTTAGCATGAACAACATTAAGTTCTTTTAATCCTATTAAAAACAACAGAGTCACCGGAGAAATTATACAAAGCAATACTCCCAATGCTGTTTTTGGAGCTGTTGCTCTTGATTCGTCTATATAATCTTTAGCTTCTTCATAAGTAACCAAAGGAATGTCAGTCTTATTTTCTATGACTTGCTTTATTCCCAAAGTATCTCCCAATTCATCCAGATTTCCAAATTCAGATATTACAATTCCAATAGCTTCATTTTCAGTTTTTCCGTTATTTTTAAGTTCATTGTACTTATCTTCCATCATTGCAAGTAATTCCTTTTTTGCTCTTGCCACATCTTCTGTCTGTGGCAATCCTAAAAACATGTTGTCAAGATAATTCCTAATTGTATTCATGATTATTCTCCTCAACTATAAATTTTTCAATAACTTCACGGGTAATTTCCCATTCTTCGCATCTTTCCTTATAATATTTTTTGCCTTCTTGAGTTATTTTGTAATATGTTCTTGGTTTTCCGTTTGTTTCGCTGCCTGAGAAAGATTCAATATAACCATTTGATTCCATTCTCTTAAATGCAGAGTAAAGAGTTGTTTCCTTCATAACATATTTTTCATGTGTTAATTCTCTGATTCTTTTGGAAATTTCATAGCCATAAGATGGTTCATCAAGCAAAAGATATAATATCATCGTATCATTGTAGCCCCTGATTACATCACTGCTAATCATAAAATACCTCTTTCTAATAATTTTACTTCATCTGTCGTACTTTATCTGATGAAGTAATTATAGTACATTTACTACGACAGGTCAAGTACTTTCTAAATTATTTTTATAAAAAAAATAGAGGGTATACCTCCATTTGAAATTATTTACTTAACTGTACACTTTCTTATGTTGTCTGCAAATTTCTTTGCCTTTTCTTTGATGTTTTCAATTTTTTCCACTTCACCGTAATCATTGGCTGTTTCCATCAGCGCAAATTCTGGTGGCAGCATGAATGTTTTATTAATGTTAAGGGCACTTATGAGCTGCTGTGCAATTATGTCGCTTCCGCTGAATCCCGACACAATCACTGCATAGATATACTTGTCGTAAAACTTAAACTTTCTGAAAAGTGCTGTGAGCCTATTTATGGCTGCTGACATGTTTGCGCTTATGGAGTCATTGTAATTAGGGCACAGCATTACAAGTACATCGCAGTTTATTATTGCAGGGTATATTTCTTCTACCATCACACCTCCGTAGAAGCAGTTGTTGCTTTGGGAATAGTGCTTGCACGCCTTGTAAGAACATCCCTTGCAGTCTCTTACAGAGCCATTTTCTATATGTATTTCATTTATATCGAAATCCTCTAAATTGCTTTTGACCATTTTCCAGAGGGACAAAGTGTTTGATGTGTTGTAGTTGCTTGCGTGAAGAGCAAGTATTTTCGGTCTGTCCAGTTTGTTCATCTTAAATTCTATGAGTTTGTCAACAACGCTTTTGCATTCCTGTAAACACACTTCATCCAAACTTAAATCAGTCATTTTTTTTCGTGTGTTAAGGTTTTTTAATGAACCTGTGGCTTCTGAAAGAGGTCTTCCAGGAAACATGCAGCCTGCCATGTTTGCATAAAGTATTGTCTTTCTTGAAATATCTCTTGAAAAAAGTTCGTTGCTGCTGTTGACAATAATGCTTCCAACTGAATTTTCCATGAAGTTTTCACCGGACATTCTTATTTTTTCAAGCATTTTAAAATGCTCGATATTGATTCCGGATTCTCCCAATTCCACTGCAAACAGAATTTTCTTATTTTTCATGTCATTAATTTCTTCGCTTGATCTGAAAATCACAACTTCATGACCTTTTAATGAAAATTCGAGCATATTTTCAAGTCTAGGTGATATTTCCCCGGGAATGAAAACATTTAGTTTTTCCAAAAAAACACCCTCTTTTTATTTAATATAGCTAAAAATAAGGAACATTCAGCTTATAACCGAATGCACCCTTAATTACTAATTCTTGAATTTTATCTTTTCATTTATAATTTTTGACAATTCATCATACGTGTGACTTATTCTTACAAAAAGTTCATCCGGCATATGGATTTTTTCTATTTCAAGCCCTGATGGAAGGTTTCTGTTTTTTGCGCCCATGAAAACTCCCCCCAGAAAGTTTGAGCTGTAATGAAATTTACCCTCAAGTGTGAGTATTATTGATATTGCCCCTGAAGAAAGTGCCGGAGCAATGTATGGTTTGAACCCTGTTTTTCTCACTTCAAGATTTGCTTCCACTGCAAGCTTTGTAAGTTCTTTTGAAAGTTTGTCATCGTAATTTTCTATGCTGTTTGCTATTACAAGGTCGTTTCCGTGGGGGCCGAAGGCTCTTCCTTCCTTCAGGTAGGAAGAATATTCAAGGCGTTTTTTTGCATAGTACATTGCCCTTGCATTCATTACTCCAAGGCCGTAACCTTTTATTTGCTCTGGTGCCAGCACGCCTCTGCTTTCTTTTAAAACTGCAGCACACAGCAAATCAACGGGATCTGAAACCACCGCAAATATTCCTTTGAAATTCTCATGGGCAGCAAGAGCTGCATATTCCTTGATGAGCTTATAGTTTTCTTCAAACTGAACCATTCTAACATCAACACTCTCGCTTCCAACGGGAGGGACTCCCTTAGAAGCACAAAACACGAACATGTCACAGTCAAACAGTTCATTTTTTTCTATTCCGTGCACATGAGGAAGAGAATCTTCAAACGGAAATGATGTCTGGTTCATTTCATATTCCCATCTGTTGATTTTATCCTGGCTTCTGTCAAATATTCCAATGGATTCAACTGCATTTCCTCCAAGAAGCTTAAGCCCCATAAGAAGTGTGCTCCCCACATCTCCAAGAGCCAGCACGTTCACTCCTTTCTTCTTAAATTCATCCATGGTGAAACATTGTTCATAATCATCATAATCTGTATTTACAGCCTTAATTTTTCTTTCAAGGATCAATTTCAGGATTTCTTCCGGTACTTCTTTTTCAAAGTCATCAGAACCGATTTCTAGAAGTTCTACTCCTTCGTTGCATGTGAAAAGTTCAGATGCATGGCACAGGGCGTAAGTTCTTTTTGAATTGTTCCTGTCAGATTTGTACAAAAAGTATAATTCATTTGCATCTGCTGGAATAATTGTTTCTTCATAGTCAAATTCCTGTGCTGAAAACAAATATTTATCTTTTAATTTATAATAGTTAAACATTATTTTATGATCCTTTCCAGCTTGATTAATGTTTCAATGTTCACATCCATGTAACCGGAAGCTTCCATGTTTAAATCGTAATAAATATTGTCTCCAAGGTATGGAAGTCTCGGAGAAAGCAGGACTTCACCAAGCCTTTTTACCGTTAGTTTTTTCTCATATAAATCCTGAAATTCTGCTTCAAGCACATGCAGTATGTTTTTGGCGTTTTCAAGACTTACCATGGACAAATTGTATATTGCTTCGTTTGTAGCGCCATTGATGTACATTGGCGAATAATATGGAAGAATCAGGTTGATTGACGGTATGAGATTCAGCATATTTTCATTGTTAAGCCACATTCCGTCGCCGCCTAAAAACGGATACATGAGGTTTTCGTTAAACCAAATTCTAAGATTTGGAATGAAATATGCACAATCTGCATCCCTTCCCTGTATGTCCATAAGGTCCTTACCGCGGCCTGACATGATTCCAAGTATTATTTTCTTTACCTCAATGTCGTGCTTCTTGAGTATTGGGTCAAGTTCCTTGATTCTGTAGCCTTTGTGCAACAAGTCATCTACCAGGATTACCGGCTTTTCAAAGGACTTTATAGTCTTGACCTGATTTTCTATAGGTGAATAAAAAGGATATTCGGTTATCATAAACTGCGTTGCATCTGTTGAGTACACTTTTTCTGTATGAAGAGATTTAGTCACGGTGTTCGGAACGACCATTCCCTTTAAAATATTGCCGAAAGGAACACACATGTAGTCTCCTATTACCTTCGGAACCTGTACTTCGTTGCTGACGTTGTTGATGCTGCATATTTTGTTTATGAGTGTCTGGTTTATCATGTCGTTGTCAATTGAAAGAACCAGACTTCCCGGATACAGCTCAGTCATAGATTTCTGAAGCCTTTTTCTGGCATTTACAATTGCTTCATGAACTCTTGGATTTGTGTTCAAAGGTTCCTTTATGAAGCTTTCCAGGTTCAAAGTGAGGCATACGGGGAATTTCATGTCCACGGCATAAACAGTCTTGCTCTGGCTTTCATCCTTTATTTTTGTGAAACCCTGAAGCTCAAGCGTTTCAATTACAGCCTCGCTGTTTGTGTTTGAAAGTATGTTGAAGTACATGGCATAAGTAAAATCATTTTTAAGACAATGCGCCAGAGTTTCTGTGATTAATATCTGTTCCATGTTGTCATATAACTTGCTTGGATTAATAAAGATTCCGTCTATAATGATGAGTCTGCCTGCAGTTTTTTCACGCACATAGTTGGCGATGTACTGACTTTCAAACTCTGAATATACTTCAGAGGATCCTATCTGATGGAACGCTGAAAATCCCAGTAGTTTGTTTGAATTTTTGCTGTCTCTTATAACCAGAAGTTTTATTTTTTTGGAAATCAACTTTTCGCCTATATTTTCATAAAGGTTTGTGTACATGAAAATATAGTGACCTATTTCATCCACGATTTTTTTGCTTAAATCCTCAACAATCTCTATTACAAAAGGTTTTGACTTCAAGACGCTCTTGTTGAGAGGCTCTCTGATGTACAGATTTCTGTCGTATATGAAGCTTTGAGCAAGCGGATCTATGAGGTTGGAAATGTCTCTGTTGTTGTCTATGTTTTCTCGTATTTGAGTTGAACTTATGTCTTCAAGGTAAACCGGCAGCTGAAGCTCAACCAGTGATCCCTTTATTCTTGCCTTTGTTTCTTCTGCTTTTTTCACAGCGCTTACAGACATGTCGTCTTTTGTTCTCTTGAAGACTATGTGGTTGAAACTGTGAATTGAATTCTTTGTAGGTCGTGCCTTGTAGGCGGTTGCATTCATCAATACGTCGCTTCCCACAACAATGTAAATGTCCTTTTCAGGAAACAATGATTTAAGTCCCTTCAGGTCTGCAGCACTAGAAAGGTTTGTTGGAACATCATCAGGAAACAAAAATACTCCAAGCTCATCTGCTATAGACATGTTTATTATCTGACGCCTTATAAGTCTTGGCTGTACTTTCTTGGACCAGGAAAATTCATCAACAGCCAGGTATACGTCGTAGCCAAGATTTCTTATTTCCGTTACAATTCCCTTATGGCTCAGTGAAAACGGGTCAAAGGTACCCGGAAAAAACGCGATGTTTTTATTTTCCTTTATGTTGAAATTCTTGAAGTTGAATTCATACTCATTGATAAAACGGTAAATGTGGTTGAATGAAGCTGAGTTGTTGAAGAAAAACAAGTCTCCTATTTCTCTTTCATTTATAAGAGTAAGAAGTTTTTTGTAAATCAAAAGGAACACCTTGTTTTTTTCTTGAATTGTCAGTTTTTTCGAACCAAAAATGTGCTGACCTATTACAAGGAAAGTTTCCTGCTTTACCTGCATGTTGTAATTAGCAAGCCCGCTTAAAATAATTCCAAGTATTTTTACAAGCCTGTTGTTGTATGTTTCATCATCCTCACCGAATCTTTCCTTGTATTCAGGATAGTGCTGAACCATTACTCCAAATGTGTTTATTACAAGGGCGCTAGCTCTTTCACTGGTGCCTTTGTAAATATTTTTAAGGTCTGTGATAAACTCATCAAGTTCCTTTGGATACAATAGCATTACAAATTTCCCCAGATATTCTGGGATGTATTTTGCATACTGAAGCTCATCAATTTCTAAACCCTTAATAAGCTCGAATGCAATTTCATTTCTCTGGTCAATAGTAAGAAGAGGCCCTATTTCAACAAGTGAGTTTCCTGCCTTGTTTCTTACAGATTCCTTTGCGCTAACCTTCACTAGGTTTGCAAGATGTGTTGCTGTCTGAAGAAGTGCAACGTCATTCTTGTTCTTGATGTGGTCCATTATATAGTCAATGCTAATTGTTTTTACATTCCATGGTGTGGCTGCCTTCAGATTGTTGAGGAACAAGTCTGAAGTTTTGTACCTGCTGCTTGTGATAAGAGTCTTATACTTAGTTATCAAATCATAGGACATGTTCAAATTTTTTGCTATTTTATATTTCAGATAGTTTATGCACAGCCCGTCATTTTCTGAAATAGAAGAAGTCAAATCATATATTTTGTCAAGTGACGAGTTTATAATGACTTTATTTTTTACAACAATATTGAAAAACTGAACTGCCATGAGCCTTATGTCTGCTGCAGAATTGTCCAGTGAACTCATTGCATAATCAATAATAAAATCAAGCTGTTCAGGCTCATACAAATCAACCGGAATGCTCAAGAGAGAATTCAGGCAGCTTAATCTTGCCACATATTCATTGTTTTCAGTTTTGTAATAGTCTAATAGAAGATTCAAATAACCATTTTTGTTATTGTTTCTTCTTGAATTTATGACTGAATCAACAAATATCCTCAGTGAATACCCTATCCATTCCTTGTGGTTGTCAGTTACTTTATATCCCGGGTCAAGAAAAAGGCCCAGATATTTGTCCCATAAAGCAAGACCGGTCATCTCTTCATTTATTTCTATTTTAACGTCATCAGGAATTTCTTTTGTATACTCTAGGTCAAATGATACAATTATGATGCCCATGAGGTTTGCCGCCTGCCGCCTTATGTCACCTTCCCTGTGCACCAGAAGTTCATACAAAAAGCTGAGGGTAAACAGTTTTTCTTTCTGAGAAAGATAAATGGAATACTCTTCAAGTATGTTCAGATAAGATCTTAAGTTTTTCCAGTCCTGTTCACTTCTTGCAGCTTCTATCATGCTGGTGAAGTTTATTTCATTGTTCAGTTTGCTCATGAGTGTGGTATTGTGTGATATTGCCATGTATTTGAAATTTTCAACAACATCATATCCATCTATGAGAGCATAATCTATTATTTTGTTAGGAGAAGGTTCATCGGTTTTGAAATCTATGTTTATACCTTTGTGTATTATGAAGTTTTCAAAATCCTTCAATTTAGAATATACTCTCATATATCTCTTTTCTTTTGCTTCATCCACATTGTCAAGTTTATCGAGAATTATCTGAAATGATTCGCTCAAATCGTATATATGCATCTCGTAGCCGTTTTTTGACTGCTTGTTTTTTACTCTGAAATCTGCATATATCAAAATAAGGGATTCAAGAGGAAGATTTTCAAGTTCCAAATCCCATGTGGAATGGTTTGCAGCAATGAGGGATATGCCGGGCATGTTGTATTTCATGAACCATTGGTCAGTGTAATAGTAGTGAAGATATGCGACTCTTCTTTTTTCGAGTCCTTTACATCCGTACTTACCTATGTCATGTCCCGCTGCTGCCCCTGACACAAGCCCTAAGTTTACATTAGTTCCTACTTTCTTTAGTTGTCTTGCGACGTGCATTGCAACATAGTGCACAGCAGCAACATGTTTCAATGTGTTGTAGCCGTTTACTTCAGCATCAAGCATCATGAGTTCATATATGAAATTTTTGTCAAACTTATCCAAAAAATTTACATATTCGTCAGGATTTGGAAGATCGCTTATTTCTTCTTCAGACAGGAATTTGAAGTCAGCAAACTTGTCATAAACATCGCTGTTTTTTGCATGACTCAATATTGTTCTCAATATTTCCAGGTATATGAGAGCTCCGTTTTCATATTTGGGGTTAAGCTTAATGGTTGCTGCCTCTGGGAACGATTTGTGCAAGACGTACTGAAAAATATAGGACAGCCAGTCTTTAGGAGCTTCAGCGCAAACAATGTCCAGTATGTCAACTGAAAGGTCGATTACATCCTTGCACATGAACTGTTTTTTGTTTATAAGAATCAGCAGATTATTTACAAATTTCTTGTTTATAATAAATGACTGCATTTTTTCTTCAGAATAATTTATTCTTTTCAAAAACTCTTTTTGAGTCAAACTTTGTAATATCTCTTTGTGCAATTCGTTCAACATAAATCTGCTCATAATATACCTCTAAAATTAGATTTAATTGCACACATTATATCATAGGTAAAAGTTTACTGCAAGAATATCATAAAATTCACAAACCATCATAATTCAACAAAACAAACGATTTACCCTTGTAAAATAATCTGAAATGTATTATATTAAATTACACATAAAATCATTTTATTGAATAAATAAACTGTATAACAAATAAAATTATTGGAGGCTAAAATGTTTTTATTAACTTATTTTTACGAAGGTTCAGAAGCTGCAGGATTTCTGAATAATAACAAAAATGGCATCATTCCTGCATCAGTTGTCTTTTCAAAATTAGATGTTCCGGCGCCATCAGACATGCTTAATATAATTGATGCTTTTGATGATTTGGATTTGGATGAAATCAACGAAGCAATTGCATCCTGCTCTGAATTTATTGACTTGGACAAAGTTAAAATCCTGTCTCCAATTCCTTACCCTAGAAGAAATGTAATATGCCTTGGAAAAAACTATCTGGATCATGTTAAAGAAGTTAAAAACCTGAAAAATGTAAGTGCTGACATACCATCAAAGCCTATCTATTTCAGCAAAATTGCATATCCTGCCATAGGACAGGATGATTTTGTAGATATGCATCAGGGAATTGTGAAGGAACTGGATTACGAAGCTGAGCTTGCAGTTATAATAGGCAAGAAAGGCAAGAACATATCTAAAGAAGATGCAGAAGATTATATATTCGGATATACAATTTGCAATGACATCTCTGCTAGAGATTTGCAGCAGGAACACGTGCAGTGGCACAAGGGAAAATCATTTGACACATTTTGCCCATTAGGACCGGTAATTGCTCACAAATCAAATATTGCATACCCGCCTGCACTAGAAATAAAAAGCTTTATCAATGGCGAAATCAGACAGAACAGCAACACTAAACAGCTCATATTTGACATACCCACAATCATAAGCGATCTTTCTTCAGGAATTACACTTTATCCGGGAGACATAATCCTCACAGGAACACCTGCAGGAGTTGGAGCAGGATTTAACCCTCCGAAATATCTTAACCCCGGAGATAAAATGGAATGCTTCATAGAAGGAATAGGAACTCTTGTTAACACGGTAAAATAATCAAAAAATATTATCCAGAGCAAGACATTCATTTTCCTTAATAATATTAAATTGTATCCTTAAATGCTCAAGTTCTGCTTGAGCCATATTTTTGTCCTTGTTTTTAATGAAAGATTCAAGCTTTTTGATGGAGGAGTCAATGTTGTCTATTTCATCCTGGTTGATGAAGTACACCCATAAACCTCTTGCTTTTTCCCACCTGATGTAATAGTTTTCATAATCATCTCCTGCTTTTTCCCAGTTGCCTTCTTCTATGGACTGTGATAAAAGGAACAGATTTTCCCAGTAATATGAAGTAACAGGCTCAACAGATGTGAAATGGAACCACACCCACACCCCTATCATAACAATCAAGACAATCAGTGAAATAATTACCATTTTCATATGCTACCTCTTATAAAAAATAAATTTGTCTTCTTCGTCAACAAAACCATACAATACCTGCCGATGCTTAAGCTTATTCTTTTTGAGCTCATCTTGCAAATCGGATTCAGAAATATTAAACTTCTTTAAGTTTTTTTGCATTATCTCACCGTCAAGAATCACCGCTATGGGAATTCTTTCACACCTTTTGCCCGGCTCTTCATCTGGAGCTATGATGCTCATCTCTCCGTTTGTCTCCATAATCAGGTAATCTATGTCTTCAACGCTGTAATATCCTTTCAGGCGCATTTGCCCGAGGACATCATTGACGTTGATTCTTAATTTGTTCATGTCCTTTGTGTTAAATTGTCCATGATCTATTATTATCGTGGGAGTGCCGCATAATATTTTTCTTGCCTTATTGCTCTTCAATGTGACATAGGATATGAAGCACTGCAAAAACATAATAACAGCTATTGCCATGAAACCGTGGACCAAGGGGGCTCCAAGATCTTCCATGGGCATTACAGCCAGCTCTGCAAGCATAAGCGAAACAACCAGGTCAAATGGCTGCAGTTCTCCAAGCTCTCCCTTTCCCATTATTCTCATGGATAAAAGCAAAATTGCATACAGTATTACAGATCTGACAGCAACAATAATCATTTTTACCTCTCTGTTTTAATATATTAACTTAAAAATGCTAAAAACAAATGAAGCATAATCGTGAATTTTGCTTCATTTGTATTATTGGTTGATTGCATAAAAAAAATACTCATTTTTGAGTATTTTTTAAACTGTTACACAGCTTTGTTTATTACGTTTTTAAGTTTTGCAAAAATCATTCTTCCTGCAGCAGTCTGTAAAACGCTGGTTACAGTAACCACGACAGAATCTCCAATGCATTTTTTGCCACCTTCCACAACTATCATTGTGCCGTCGTCAAGATATGCAAGTCCCTGGCCTGATTCTTTTCCGTCTTTAACAACCATGACAGTCATTTCCTCACCCGGAAGGACAATCGGTTTAACTGCATTTGCCAGCTCGTTGATGTTTAGCACCTCAACTCCCTGGAATTCAGCAACCTTGTTGAGGTTGAAGTCGTTTGTCAAAACCTTGCCGCCAAGTTCTTTGGCAAGCTTTAAAAGCTTCACATCCACTTCAATGTTGTCACCATAATCTTTTGATTCAATCAATACATTTACAGTGTCATCCTTTTGAAGAATATTTAAAATATCAAGACCTCTTCTTCCCCTGTTTCTTTTAAGGCTGTCTGAAGAATCTGCTATATGCCTTAATTCCTTAAGTACAAATTCAGGAATTACAAGCGTGCCTTCAACAAATCCAGTCTTGCATATATCGGAAATTCTACCGTCAATAATAACGCTTGTATCAAGTATCTTTGGAGAAACCATTTCTTTTTTCGCACTTTTGTCTTTCTTAACCGGCTGGACTTTTTTTAGATTTAACTGCGGCCAAATTACATCGTCTTTTTTTCTTGTGGATATTTTTATTCCCAAATAACCAAACAGCAAGTATGACAATATGGAAACTATTGTTCCCACATACTTGATTTCAGCAAATGGCTGGCTTATTAAGAAAGCTATAACAAATCCCACAATAAGACCCAAAGCGCCCCAGATAATATCGATAGTTGAAAATTTCAGCAATTCTTTTTCGAAAGCTTCAGCTATCCTCTGACCAGTCTTTTTAATTTTAACAGAAAGTAGAAAAAATATTATTCCAAAAATTAAACTGATGCCAACAATTATTAAAATGTTTTGCAAACCTGAAAATTTAAGAAGACCATTTTGATTTAACACTACTCCTATAAAAGCCCCTATAGATGCTCCCACGGTAGTAATAACAGCTCTTACAATTTTATCTATCATTTAATCACCTCCTTACTATTATACCCAAATTTTGTTATATTATTTAATGTAACACATTTTTTCTAGTTTGGCTACATTTAAATGAAATTATAACGTATTTTTATTAAACAAATCTTAACCCGGATAAAAAAAGAATGCACTAAGCATGAGTTTCTAAATATTCAGTGCATCTTCATTTATTATATTGTCTAAATATTCCTGTATTCCGCCGGATTCTGTCTCTGTTGAAAGTGAAATTTCACTTACAAGCATTTGCTTTGCGCTTACAAGCATTTTCTTCTCTCCGGTTGAAAGCCCTTTCTCCTTGTCCCTGTATGTCAGGTCTCTGACCACCTGGGCAACTTCAAAAATGTCTCCTGTTTTCATCTTGATCATATTGTCGCGGAATCTTTTGTTCCAGTTCGAATCATTCAATACCGCAGCCTGCCTCAATATGCTGTAGACTCCTTCAACAAGGCTTTTATCAATAATGTTTCTCAAGCCGATATTGTTTACATTGTCCACAGGTATCATAAGCTTCATTTCACCAATCGGCATTTTCAAAACGTAATAACTTTTTACTTCGCCTAAAATTTCCTTTGATTCCAATGTCTCTATTACCCCAGCACCGTGCATGGGGTAAACTACCTTATCTCCCAAATTAAACATATTGTCACCTCCTATTATTTATAGTATACACTATCGGGCAACTTATGTCAAATTTATCATTATACCTTGGCCTTATGCCATTGTCAATAAGAAATATTGATTTATTTATTAAAATTTCAACTTATTTTTTGGTTTTTTCTTATAACGTTATATTCGCATGAAAACGATGTGCATAAATTTTCAAAAAAAATATTTTTTAATATTTTATAAAATATTTTTTGACTTATATAAAAAAAGTGCCTTTCGGCACCTGTAATTATTTCATTTTCATGATTTCCTTGCATGAATCTTCTATATTTTTCTCAGTGAGCATGTATTTTTCCATCAGGTCTTCAGGCTTTCCTGATTCTCCAAATGTGTCCATAACTCCAATTCTTCTCACAGGGACAGGGCATGTGTCCGAAAGAACTTCCAGCACTGCGCTGCCCAATCCGCCGATTACGCTGTGTTCTTCTACTGTTACTATTGCTCTTGTTTCTATGGCAGCCTTTATGATAATTTCCTTGTCAATAGGCTTGATTGTGTGTATGTTTATAACTCTTGCATCAATTCCCTGTGCATTTAATGATGCTGCTGCCTTTAAAGCTTTCTGAACCATTATTCCAGTGGCAATTATTGTCACATCGTTTCCGTTCTTAAGTTCAACACCCTTACCTATTTCAAACTGATATGAGGAACTATAGACATCTTCAACCGCCATTCTTCCAAGTCTTATATAAACAGGTCCCACATATTCCGCAGCTTTTAAAACTGCCTGTTCTGCTTCTATACAGTCTGCAGGATTTATAACAGTCATGTTTGGAATGCTTCTCATAAGGCTTATGTCTTCAATGGCCTGATGTGATGCTCCATCTTCTCCAACTGTAAGGCCTGCGTGAGTTGCAGCTATTTTTACGTTTAAAAATGGATATGCAACAGTATTTCTGATTATTTCAAATGCTCTTCCGGCAGCAAACATTGCAAATGAGCTTGCAAATGGAATTTTTCCTGCAAGAGACATTCCTGCTGCTGTACCGATTAAATTTTGTTCTGCGATTCCAACGTTGAAAAATCTTTCAGGACTTACCTTCTTAAATTCTGATGTCTTGGTGGAACCGGACAAATCAGCATCCAATACCACAACATTCGGATTGTTTGCTGCAAGCTTTTTTAATGCCTCGCCGTATGCTTCTCTAGTTGCTTTAGCCATTCAAGCCACCTCCTATTTCTTCCATTGCCATGCAGAACTCTTCGTAGTTAGGTGCTTTCCCGTGCCATGAAGCCTTATCTTCCATGAAGGAGCAGCCTTTTCCTTTTGTAGTTTCGGCTATGATCAATGCAGGTTTTTCTGTAATTTTTTTTCTTTCTTCAAATGCTTTTTCCAGAGACTCAAAGTCGTGACCGTCTGCTTTAATGACATGCCATCCGAAAGCTTTGAATTTCTCATCTATTGGCTCAACTGTCATAACATCGTTGTTTTTGCCGTCTATCTGAAGGCCGTTGTGGTCAAGAATAGCAGTGAGGTTGTCAAGATGGTAGTGATTTGCAAGCATAGCAGCTTCCCAAATCATTCCTTCCTGAATTTCTCCGTCTCCAAGAAGAGCAAACACTCTGTTTTCCTTTTTGTCGAGCTTGAAAGCAAGAGCCATTCCGTTTGCAATGGAAAGTCCCTGTCCAAGAGATCCTGTTGAAGCTTCAATTCCTGGAAGCTTTTTCATGTCAGGGTGTCCCTGAAGCTTTGAGTTAACCTGTCTTAATGTTCCCATGAGCTCCTTACTTATGAAGCCCTTTTCCATCAGTGCTGAGTACAGAACTGGAGCTCCGTGTCCTTTTGAAAGAACGAAGCGGTCCCTTCCCTCATCATGAGGATCATTTATGTTCATTTCCTTGAAGTAAAGATAAGTAACAATTTCAACAGCTGAAAGAGAACCGCCAGGGTGCCCTGATTTTGCTTCATAAATCATAGTCAGAATGTTTTTTCTTAAATTCTGTGCTGTGAGTTTCAAATCATCATATTTCATATTTTCCTCCGCTTTTTTATTAATTGAGGTAATTAAGTTCTAACTTTAACTTAACTCTCTCATAATTATTTTAATTTTTAGGAACTGTTTCCCAGTCCTTAAGGAACTGCTCGATTCCCCTGTCTGTAAGAGGATGCTTTGTCATTTGAACAAGAACCTTGTATGGAACTGTTGCTATGTGGCAGCCTATTCTTGCAGCTTGTGTTACATGCATAGGGTGTCTGATGCTTGCAGCAATGATTTCTGATTTTATGTTGTGATAGTTGAATATATCAACAATTTCTGAAATAAGTTCCATTCCGTCTGTGCTTATATCATCAAGTCTTCCCACAAAGGGGCTTACATATGTTGCTCCTGCTCTTGCTGCAAGAAGAGCCTGCCCTGCTGAAAATATCAGCGTTACGTTGGTTTTGATGTTTTCACTGCTTAAAACCTTCACAGCCTTGAGCCCTTCAGCAGTCATAGGTATTTTTATTATGATGTTCTTATGTATTTTAGCCAGTTCGACTGCTTCCTTTATCATTCCTTCTGAATCAAGACTGATCACTTCGGCACTAATAGGACCGTCAACAATTTGTGTAATTTCTCTTACAACTTCTTCAAATTTTCTTCCTTCTTTGGCAATAAGGGATGGATTTGTGGTAACTCCGCAAATTACACCCATGTCATTTGCTTTTCTTATTTCTTCAACATTAGCTGTATCGATAAATAATTTCATTTTATGCCTCCTATTTTATTTCTTTCACTATATTTTTATTTCCAAAAATAACCTTTAGCATAAATACTGGCAGCACTGCCTGTCTTGATATTCTTTTTGGTTCCTTTATGAGTCTGTACAACCACTCAAGCCCTAAGTTCACATATATGTCAGGAGCCCTTTTCACATTGCCTGCAAGTACGTCGATTGTTCCGCCGTTGCCTATGATAATTTTTGCATTGACTTTATCCTTGTTGAATTCAATCCACTGTTCCTGTTTTTTTGCTCCGAATCCAACAAACAATATGTCAGGTTCCTGCATATTTATTTCATCAACAACTTTGAGTTCTTCTTCATGTCCGCCCTGGCTTAAGTGTGCTCCCTTGAAATAACCGTGATGGTATCCGGCAATTTTAATTCCCGGATATTTTTCATGGACATTTTTCATGGCAGTTTCAGCAATTCCGGGCTTTCCTCCAACGGCGTAAAGCTTCAATCCTTTTTTGTCAGCAAGTTCAAGAAGTTTCATTGACAAATCAAATCCTGCAACTTTTCCCTTCAAAGGATGATTCTTAATTTTGGAAGCATAAACAAGACCTATTCCATCAGGTATATTGATGCTTGATTTGTTCATGAAGTTTAAGAATTCTTCATCATTCTGGCACATCATGACTATTTCTGTATTGGGAGTATAAATAATGTATTTTTCTCCCTTTGACAATTTGTCCGTAACAGTGCTCATGACCTCGTCCATTGACTTGTTGTCAATTCTCACACCCATAATACTTATTTTATCCATTTTATATTTCCTTTAAAATTTTATAATTTACGTTTGTCAGTTCACGAAGTTTTGATACGCTTTGGTTTAGAAGCAGCTTTTCTTCATCTTCATTTTCTATTTTCATTACAATTTCATTGTATAGCTGCATGGCATCTATGTTGTCTATTTTGCAGGAAACCTTCATGTTGACGCTGTTTGCAAAATGGTCAACCTTGTGGTCGTATGATACAGCAACAAACGGTACGTTGGCTGCAGCTGCAAAAATTAGAGAATGAAGTCTCACTCCAACCATCACATCCATATTTTTGATTATGTCAAATGCATCAGTTGTTGTAAGCCTTTCCTTGTAATAAACTGCCTTGTCACCAAGACTTTTTTCAACTTCGTCAATGAGAAGCAAATCTTCATTGTAATAAAAAGGTATGAAACAGCACTCCATGCCATCACTTATGAGCTTTTCCGCAACCTGGACGATTTTTGTGCTCACATCTGCATTTTTCCAGTTTCTCAGTGAAAAACAAATCCTTTTCGGTCCATCGGGATTTTTGTTAATGCTTTCGCCGGCCTTTAAGTTAATAACCGGGTCCGTTGACAAAAAAATCTTTTCTTGATTTACTCCCAGGGCCTCTAAATATTCCTTTGAATGTTTGTCACGGACAGTGATGTAATCCACAAGCTTAAGTGTGCTTGCAACTGCATTTTTGCTCTTTTTATTTACAATGGGCCCTATTCCCTGGCTGAGCATTATAATTTTGTTATTCATGAGCTTTGCAAGCCTTATGAGAAACAAATAGTAATATATGCTTCTTTTGCTTGTTATGTCCTGAAGAAGGCTTCCTCCTCCGAACACTATGGCGTCAGATGATTTGAGTTTTCCCAATATGGAAAGCACATTGTATCGGTCTATGGTATCAATGTCGTATTTTCTTGCGGTCGCTTCCTTGTTGCCCGACAAAATGGTTATGCTTTTTCTGTCCGTTATTTGCAGGATTTGCTCAAGGGCCATTTCCAATATTGCTTCGTCACCTAAGTTGCCAAAGCCATAATACCCCGCTAACAATATTTTTTTCACTTAAGTCTCTCCTGTAATTTAACGAATAATTTATTAAGCCAATCAAGTACAACAACCAGAATGCATCCTATGATTACACCAAATCCAAGAGCAATCAATGTCCTTGCAAATGATAAATAGACAGGAGTTCTCAAATGAGAGAATGTATTTATTACTGATGATGTTCCAATGGCAGAAGCCAGCATGAACAGACCTGTATAAAAAATTGATTTTTTGCTTGCAGCATAAACAGCGGCAAAAATAGAAGGAAATGCAATTAAAAATTCCTTTGTTCTCGGCCTTGCAAGAAGAACATATTCCATAAAGTTTCTAGAAATCATTTCAATGTTTGATGGCTGAATGTTTGTTTCATGTCCTGTTCTTGAAATGTAGATGTAGCCTACAACAGCCAGTATTCCTGCTATGATTCCATAGTAAATTTTAATTTCCATGTTCAATATTTTAATTGTGGTATTGACTACGCTTTTAACCGAATCTTCCTGTTCGTTGTTCATGAAATATATTAAAAACATCATTACAAAGACACCAAAGGGAAGAATCTGAGCAAACTTAACTCCTCTGAAAATATCCATTTCAAGGAAGTACTTCACATCAGCAAGCATTGCATCAACAAACACAGCACCTGCCAGTGATATGGCAACAGAAGCTGTAAGTATTAACGTCGAATGAATCATCAGCTGAACGTTTGTGTATTGTTTTTTTGATATGAATATTTTCTTTATGTGCATCATGAAGAAATAAATTGCAATTCCTGAAAATGAAACCGCAGCAGCAAAGGAAAACCCTTTTTCAGCAATGTTTCTCATGACAAAAGGCACCGCTGCTGCAGGGACTGCTGCCAGGTACAGGTAATTGAAAAACTTGTGTCTTATGTTGAACATCTTAAGGAATAAAAGCACACAGGACAATGTGATTCCAAAAGCCATCACTGCAAGCCTCTTTGCGCCTATGTGGAATTCATGCATTGCCTGAGCCCTGCCAAGAGTTATGTTGTGTTCGCTCAGTCTTTCTTCAAGGCTTGTGAATGTTCTTTCATATTCTGCTGCTTCAGTCATGAACTTAGTGCTATTTTCTTCTTCAAAGAAAGGTTTGAAATAAATAACCCTGATGTTTCGTTCTGTTATTGCCCTGAACATTGTGTTTTCTATTTCTTCTGCGCCTTCATAATTGTAGTATTTGTTTCTTGCCCTTATGTAATCCCACATTGTGAATGCTCTTAAAGCCTGGTATCCGGAATCTTCAACCAGATCATCAAGCCCTTCCTGCTCAATGTGCTCTCTTTGTTCGGAACTTTCAATCATAACTATGGAAATGTCATTTTCCATTATATAATCAAGCAATTTTTGCTCATTATCCGGAAATCCCAGCACTTCCTTGCCGTGAAGTATGTAAAACCTCGGTTCTAAATTGTATCTTTCATTTGCATTCTTATATGCATCTGCAAGTTTTTCATTGTGAGACGGGAAATTGATTGGTCTTAATATTACATCAAGATTTGCATCTTTTATAAGATTTATTTTTTCCTCGTCGTAGCCTATTCCTATGTTAAGAAGCCTTGAATCGCTAATTTCCTTTGCTTCGTAAACTCCCATGCCTTCATTGTTAACAATTTTGAGAGTAGGGCTGTAATAAGCATCGTCGGCTGTTCCGTCAAGAACTATATAAAACACACCGTCAAATGAGTATGTTTTGAAAAATTCATGAGTATATCTTTCATTAAGGCCTGAAACTATGTAATCATATGTTTCATTGTCCATTGTAGATACAACCACATCATACTGGTCGATTTCTTCGTTCATGATCATTTCAACAATTTCAGGTTTGTAAAATTCAGTCCAGTTGTAGTTTTTAATTAGCTTTGAAACAATTTCAGCCCTGAGGGGTCTGCCGTCTTGGATGAGAAGGTTTATTGTCTCTTCCTGTATGGCTACAGACTGAGAACCGTATTCTTTAAACTCCTTGAGCCACCAGCTTAAGTCTTTTTCAGAGCTGTCAGCAAATTTTTTCATTTCATTGTAATCAAGTACTATTTCTGCAGTCTTGTACTGCTTTTCAACTTCTACGCGCTGGTATATGGTAAACAGCCCCACAAGCAGTGTCAGGCATATTATTAAGAGCACTATTTTATCTATTTTGTTAAGTTTCATTTTATCTCCTTTTCAGACCATTTAAATCTAATAAACAATAACATATTAATTTTATAAAATCAACTTGCCAAAACTATAACTTATTTTTCCAGCACGCACACAACCATTTTAACGAGAAATTCCTTAAAAAACGGTAATTTTGCAGGATACTTCAAAAATCCACGAAGAGGCTCTTCCGAATAATACACAGTCTTGAACCTGCTGTTATTTATGATTTTCTTTGCTCTTTTGATTGTCATTTTGTTTATGTATGAAAAATACTCAGTTCCATCAGTTTTTGCTGCAATTCGAAACTCAACTCTTTCCTTGCCGTCAGGCAAATCCTTCACAAGTTCCTTGTATGTTTCTATGAGTGTTTTCTCACTAAAAAATACATGTACCCACGGCATTCCTATGGCATCGCTTAAATGTGCTCCATAGGGATGGTTGTATGGAGGAAAATTCAAATATAATCTTCCGTTTTTCTTCAGAATTCTGTAGCATTCTTCAAGAACCTTCTCCGGCTGATCCACATGCTCCATGGCATCATTCATGATGATTGTGTCAAAAGTCTCATCTTCAAAAGGAGTTTTTGAAGCATCGGCGCACACAAACTCAAACTTTTCGCCCATGTTGTATTTTTCGGCAAGTTTTTCAGCTTCATTTTTGTATTTTCTCAGTATTTCTACTCCTGTTATCTTCTTAACGCCCTTGGAGCCGTAAAAAACAGTCTTTCCTCCTGCTCCGCAGCCTATGTCAAGGACAACTTTATCCTTAAACATTTGATCAACGTCTGTATATTTCAAATAAAATTTTATGGTATCTATTCCTTTTTCATACTGCCACTCTGCATATGTTTTTTTACCTTCATTGTTTAAATTGAAAGGATGTAGTGGCAGCTTGAACAGTTTGTTGACTGTCATACATAAATTCCGCATATAATAACCTTCTTCTTTAAGTTTTTATTACTTTGCAATTATAACATTACATTTTGGCAAATTCAATCTTTAGTTGCATATTCAGCATATTTCGTTCTTTATCTTAATATTTTACTTTATAATTTTTTTAAACGGAAATGATATGATTTAATTGTCACTTTATGTTGAATTATTTGCTGATTTAAGATAAAATGTTTTATATACTATTAAGGGAGTTGTTATTTTGAAAAAAGTTTTAGTTTTGACTTTGATATTGCTGCTTGCATTTTCTACGGTTATTTTTGCTGCACCGGGAGACACAAGCGATCCTATTGTGGTGTTGAGCTACTTGAACGAGCAGATAGAAGCTCTTATCAGCAAGTACAAACTTGAAGACATCGATGAAATGCAAAAACAAATTGACAATTTAGACTCATCAGGCGGAAGTTCCTCCAGCATGGCTCTTGAAATTGTTGAAATCAGAGATGGTGAAAAAATAATTGCAGGCTCCGGATCTGAACTCATTTTAAGAGGCGGAGAAGCTGTCATCATAGGAAGCGAAATGGGCGGCATTTCAGATGTTACCCTCGGCAAGGACTTTGTGTCCGGAATGTCGGTTGTTCCAAACCACCTTATGATAGTTCCAAGAGATGACGGAAGAGGCGTTTACGCTGAAAAATACGCCATATTCATGGTGCGAGGCACTTACGAAGTAGTTAAATAAGAATTATAACAAAATGATAAATGGATTACCATTTATCATTTTTTATAACTTCTTTTATATGTCAAGTCTTACTGATACTTCCCCTGAAATTATTTTCTCAGTCTTTCTGTCTTCTGTTATAACCACCAGTTCTCCTTCAGAACCTATGTCAACAGCAGTTGCCTTTCTGACTAAATTGTTTTCAATGAGGTTTATGTTCTTTCCTATGACATAGGACTTTTCCCTGCATATGTCCAAGCTAGCATTAAAATTCCCATTTATGAATTCATTGTACAAAGTTTCAAAGTTATTGAGTATTTTTGCAGCAATAAGACTTTTCTCAAAAGTATTTCCTGTTTCTATAAACAATGAAGAAGCAATGTCTTTTATTTCATCGGGAAAATTTTCGTTGTTTATGTTCATTCCTATTCCAACAACCACATATGGATGTTTGTTCATTTCAGTCTTCATTTCAGTTAGGATTCCGCATATTTTTTTGCCATTTAAGAAAATATCGTTAGGCCACTTGATCTGAGAGCCGATTTCAAGTTCCTCAAGCGCTTTTGCAACCGCAGCAGCACAAACTTGAGTGATTTTTGAAATTTGAGACAGTTCAATTTCAGGAATAAGCACTATGGACATGCACATTCCCTTTTGCGACTCCCATCTTCTGCCGAGCCTTCCCCTGCCTGTTGTCTGTTCTTCGCATGTTACAAGGCTGCCATCTGAAAGGTCGTTATTTTTAGCATAGTTGTTTGTTGAATCAACTTTTTCAATAAACACCACGTTTCTTCCCATAAACCTCGTATGTAGATGTCTGTTTAAATTTTCCCCGCTTAAGTAATCCCTGCTCATTGTTGTTCAGCCAGTTCCTTTATAAGTTTTACAAACTCCTCATCAGCCTCATACCCCTGAAGATCCAGTCTGTTGTTTTTAGTGCTGAACTCATTGTGATATTTTTCCTTCACATAAATTTTTTCTTCTTCAATATCATAGTAAAGATCAAAGTTGTATTCATCTTCATTTTCAAATATCAAAAAGCTGTTTTCAACAATCACACTTACATCCAGCCAGTAATAACCGTCATCCTTTTTGGGCAGTTCCTTAACCTTAGTTGCTTCATCGGCATCTGCCAGGTTTTCAAGCAAAAGTTTTGCAACACCAACATTGTCAAGATCATAAGTCAAAGTGCCGTCAAAGCTGTTAAGCTTTTTAATACTTTCATGCTGACTTGTATATCTGACTCCTTCATTGGAATATACAGTTGGGTCAACAAATGAAACGCTGCTTATGCTTCCGGAAATTTTCAATATTTCCGAGCTCATAACCTCATCAATTTTCTCCTGGTAATCCTGTGTGCTGAAAAAGTTGTAGACTGCAAAAACCAGAGCAGCCAGCACCGCAAGCAGCACAATTATTCGTCCGTAATTAATCTTTCGTTTTTTGCCGTACATGCTATGTCTTCTTGCCATAACTACCACCTTATATCTTTTATTTTAAGAAGCTTACATATATTTTCTTCAAGCTCCTTCAGTGTGCCCTCATTGTCAATAATTTCATCTGCCATGAAAATTTTCCTTTTAATAGGTATTTGTTTGTTGATGATTTTTAAAACATCTTCGGGATTTTTTCCCTCTTTAAGAGCTCTTTTTTCAAGTCTTTTTCTTTGTATTTCTTCACTTACATACACAAGCCATATCTCATCATATTTCAAGCTGTATGAATCGTTTTTTGCAATAGTTTCTAAAATGAGAGGTATGTCTAGAAATATCACGTCTTCCCTTGAACTTTCAACGCCCTTCATCAATTCCTCACGAACGTAATCATGAACGATGTCATTAAGAAATTCAAGTTTTTCTGTATCATTGAACACAATGCTACCGAGAATACTCCTGTTAATTGTGCCATCTTCATTTAAAATTTCCTCGCCGAAAAAATCAACAACCTTGCCATAAAGCTCGGTTCCTTTATTGTAGCCTTCATGGACAATTTTATCCGAATCAAGAACCTTAAATCCCAATTTTTTTAATATTTCCACCGCCGAAGACTTTCCTGTGCCGATGCTTCCCGTGATGACAATCACTTTTTTAGTTTTAAATATTCCTGATCCTTGTTTATCTGGATTTTCATGGTTATTTTGCTTCATACCAGCTACCGCCCACATTCACGTCAGATTCCAGACGAACCTTGAAACCCTGGACCACATTTTCCATTTCTTCCTTAAGAAGGGTCTTGACCTCTTCGAGTTCATCACCGGCAGTTTCTATTATAAGCTCATCGTGGACCTGCAAAATCAGCCTTGATTTCATTTTGTTTTTCTTAAGCCTGTTGTAGACCCCAACCATTGCAGCCTTGATTATGTCTGCTGCCGTACCCTGCACAGGCGTGTTCAGAGCAATTCTTTCTCCGAAGGAGCGAATGTTGAAGTTGCGTGAGGCAAGCTCCGGAATGTATCTTCTTCGTCCGAAAAATGTTGTCACATAACCGTCCTTCTTGCCCTGCTCAACGATGTCCTTCATGTATTGGTCAATATTTGAGAAGAACGTAAGATAATTGTCTATGTACTGCTTTGCTTCCTTCCTTGGAATACCTAAATCCCTGCTTAAGCCGTAGTCGCTTATTCCGTATACTATTCCAAAGTTTACAGCCTTTGCCCTGCTTCTCATGGTAGGAGTCACTTGTTCCATGTTTACATGGAAAACCTGCGATGCAGTCTTGGTGTGTATGTCTTCATGGTTTATAAATGCATCAAGAAGATTTTTTTCGTCTGCAAGATGAGCCAGCACGCGAAGTTCTATTTGGGAATAATCGGCGTCGCAAAGAACAAATCCTTCCTCAGCTACAAAAGCCTTTCTCAGCTCCCTTCCCTCATCTGTTCGGGTTGGAATATTCTGAAGGTTTGGTTCAGTGCTTGATATTCTTCCTGTCGCTGCAATTGTCTGGTTGAACACAGAATGGACACGTCTTTCATCCTTACTTATTACATTTTTAAGCCCGTCAACATATGTTGAATTTAACTTTACCATCTGCCTGTAATCAACAATATACCTGGCTATTTCATGTTCAGACATGAGTTTTTCCAGCACTTCCGCATCGGTTGAAACTCCTGTCTTCGTCTTCTTTATGACAGGAAGATTCAGTTTTTCGAAAAGAACATATGAAAGCTGTTTTGGAGAATTTATGTTGAAGTTTTCTCCTGCCAGTTCATAGATGACTTTTTCCAGTTCTGCAATTTTTTCCTGAAAATGAACTCCAAGGACCCCAAGCATATCCGGGTCAACTTTGAAACCTATGAACTCCATGTATGCAAGCACTTCAATAAGAGGAATTTCAATCAAGTTGAAAAGGTCTGTCATTTCAAGTTCAGCAATTTCCGATAAAATAAGTTTTTCGGTCCTTATTACCACGTTAATAAAATTGTACAAATAAGTTTTTTTGTTTTCCAGATCCAGTTCCTTGAATGTTATTCCTTTTTTGCCTGTTCCAAGAATTTCATTTTCAGAAAGTATGTCTTCTTTCAAGTATTCATATGCTGTTTTGTCTATTGAATAGGAACTTTCTGAAGGATTCAAAAGGTACTTTCCTATTTCAGAGTCAAAGGAAATGCCGTTAAGTTCCATTTTATTTTTCATGAGATAAATAACTTCATTTTTGATGTTGTGACCTGATACCTTTATTGTACCATCTGCAAATATATCTTTTAAAATGTTAAGGACTTTTTCTTCACTTATTTTTTCTAAATCTATGTAGTATATTTTGATTCCGTCAGAAATTCCAATTGCAACCGCCTTGCTGTACAATGCCCTGTCGCCGCCTAATAAGAATTTAATATAAGATTTTTTAGTTTTTTTGATATTTTCTGCAATTTCTATTATCTTTTTTTCATCATCAACATAAATAATCGTGCTTGTGTCCATGTAGTCTTTTTCAGTTACATCGACTTCTTCAGCATCAAATAAAGACATCTGTGACTGCTCCTGTACATTTTCAGGTGAGGTAGTATCTTCTATTCTTTTTTTGAAATTTCTAAATTCCAGCTGGTCGTACAAATCGGAAAGACTTTTCACATCAGGCTGTTTAAGTCTGTAGTCTTCAATGTTGAATTCAATAGGAATATCTGTGATTATGCGGGCAAGGCCCTGGCTCATGTATGCCTGGAGTTTGTCTGTTTCAAGTTTTTCTTTTAGTTTACCTTTTATGTGATCAATATTTTCATAAATGTTGTCAAGGCTTTTGTATTCCTGAATTAGCTTCAGGGCTGTTTTTTCGCCCACGCCACCAACACCCGGAATGTTGTCAGAAGAATCTCCCATCAAAGCCTTAAGATCCACGAACTGTGCAGGAGTTATTCCATATTCCTCGTTCATTTTTTCAATGCTCATTTCCTCGGTGTTTGTCACGCCTTTTTTTGTAAGAATTACCCTTGTGTTGTTGTCAATAAGCTGTAGATAGTCCTTGTCACTTGTTACAAGATATGTCTTCGCTCCATATTCTTCTGCAGCGCTGGCGAATGTTCCTGCGACGTCATCTGCTTCAAAACCTTCTATTTCAACACATTTAATATTATGAACCTCAAGAACGTCACGTATGAGCTGAAACTGGGAAACTAGCTCGTCCGGAGCTTTTTGTCTTGTAGCCTTGTACTCCTTGTATTGTTCATGCCTGAATGTAGGCTTCTTTGGGTCAAATGCAACACATATGTACTCAGGAGAATATGTATCTAAAAGTTTATACAGCATGCTTAAAAAGCCATAAACAGCATTTGTAAACTGGCCTTTTTTAGTTTTAAGAGGAGGCATTGCGTAAAACGCTCTGAAAAGCAAGCTGTTGCCATCCAATATCATAATTTTATTTTCCATGTAATCTCCTTTGCATCAAAAGAATTCCGTTTTGCCAATAAACAGCCGACGGTATCTTATTATTATTTTTATTATAACAATTTCTATTCTCAGGGTAAAGGAATATTTTATCTCATATATTGATTTTTCAAACATATAATTAATTAACGATGTGGAGGTGCAATAAATATTGAATAAAATTACTTCTAAAAACTATAATTTTTCAAATGTGAAATTCTTTACTCCGATGCAGTTAAGCGAGCACTACAACTTGTACACAAGATATATAGATTGTCTTAATAAGGTTAATCTAGAAATGACATACAGCGAATCAAATGAATGCAACCAAAATTACAGCAACACAAGATCAGCTCAAAAATCAAAGACATTTTGTTTTGATGCCATAAAACTCCACGAGCTGTATTTTGAAAATCTTACTGGAAACAACACATCAATTTTCGGGCGGGCTGAGGAAGTAATTGACGAGGTGTTCGGCTCATACAGCAATTTTCTTGAAAAATTCAAGTGCATCGCCTTGTCCATGAGAGGATGGGTAATGTTCTGCTTTGACAAATACAACGGTGAATTTTACATATATGGGCAGGATTCCCACGATGACGGTGTCATGCTGTATGCAGAACCACTCATAGTTCTTGATGTATACGAACATTCCTACATGATTGATTACGGAACGAACAGAAGCTTGTACATTGATGTATTTTTTGAAAACCTTGATTTTAAAGTTGTTAATTCAAGAATAAATAATCTATAAAATTTGGAACCCAAAGAAGCCCCCCACATATAATAAATTAAACAATAAACTTAAGGAGGTTTCAAATATGGGATTTTTTCATTGCAATAGAGTAGGCGGCGCTAGCGGAACAAATTTACTGTTTTTCTTCTTATTGTTGGTAATTTTATTCGACCAGTGCGATGATATTGATCTATAATAAATAAAACTTGCATCATTTATTGAAGAACAATAAAAGGCCTGGATTCCAGGCCTTGTTACTGCATTTTTGTTATAGATTTATTTGTCCTTGTATCTGTCAACCATAAATTCTTTGAATTTTTCTTCAACTTTGGAAAAATATCTGTCAGGATGATATACATAGTAAAGCTTTCTCTTAAGATTCATACCTTCAACGTTCAATATGAACGCTTTTCCTTCATTCACTTCTTTTTCTACAGCTTTTTTAGGAAGAACGGCAAGTCCTAAGTTGTTTGTTATAAACTTCTTGATTATGTCATTGTCTTCCGCCTGGATTACAATATTCAGGTCGCTTAGCTTGATTTTCTTTCCGTTCAGGTAATTTTCAAACATATGCAATGTTGCAGAACCCTTTTCTCTCACGATGAACTTTTGTTCAAGCAGTTCAGCGGATTTTATTTTACGGTCCATGAATTCTTCCTTTTTTTCGGCAGATGCTACAACAACAACTTCATCTTCAGCAATGCATATGCTTTTTATTTTTTTGTTCTTTGATAATATTCCTGTAAAACCAAAGCTTGTGAATCCTTCTTCAATGTTTTTGAACACCATGTCCGAGTCTATTTTTTTGATGACATATGTTGTTTCAGGATACATTTTATTGAACTCGATTATCAAATCGTGTATGTAGTAATCTGCAGGCATTGAACTGGTATAAACAGTCAGATTTCCCCTTACCATGTCGTCTTCACTTCTTAGCAAAGAGTAAATTTTGCTTTCTTCGCTCAATACGCTTTTAGCATATTTGTAAAGAATGTAGCCTTCTTCAGTTGGAACTATCTCTCTGCCGCTTTTTTTAAAAAGCTCAGCACCGAAATCCTTCTCAAGAAGCTGCATCTGTTTGGAAACAGCAGGCTGTGTTATATATAGCTTTTCTGCTGCCTTTGATATATTTTTCAAATTAATTACTTCTATAAATGTTCTCAAGTAAGATGTATTCATAATTAAACCTCGTCATTATATTGGCTGAATCCCCATTCCCACTGCTTCATGCTCAAAACCTCTTCTTGGTGAGCCTATTTGTCCATATAGAACAACGGCAATCCAATTTCCGCTGGAAGGGTCGTCCTCGATTAAGGTGCCTCTTACAATTGTAAATGTAAGTCCTGCGCTTCTTAAAACTTCCCCGAGCATAACCTGTCCCCTGCAGTAACCGCTGAGGGCTTCTATGATAGCATGATACAGGGCGTGTTCCTCATGGTAGTTCTCACGAATGATGTCTTCCCTTGAAGCCGCAGTTTCTATGGCTGCCACAATTTTTTTGGCATCCATTGAACCGGCCTGGCCCTTGTAAATGACATAGTTCTTGCTTTCATAAAATTCCTTGAGATTTTCCATGTCGCCGTCATCAATGGCCAGCAGCAATGCGATTTTACCAATACCTCGTTTATTCATGACTGCACCTCTTTAAAATGAGTTAATTATAACGCATTTTTTATTATACCATTAAAATGGTGATAACTCCAATATTTTTTTCTCATAAAAAAGTGTTTCTTCCTGAAGAATATCGGCTTTCTTTTTATATTCAAGAACAAAATCCTTATCGTTGATTGTTTCAAGGTTTATTCTTACATTTAAAAGTGCTGAGAGAACCGCTGTTCTTGCAAGCATTGCAGCCACAAGGCCATCAGTAACGGCATTTGAATTGCCTCTTGCAACAACGGCTTCAGCCAGGGGAAGGATTTCAAAAGATGTTTCAGCAACCTGAAGAGGAACAGCTGCTGCTATTTTTGCGCTTTCTTCTATTGCTTTGTTTCTAAGATATCTTTGTTCATCGTCTTCCTTTGGCATCTTGTATGCTTCCATAACTTTGTTGTATGCATAGCTGTCTCTTTCAATGTCATCAAGAAGCATATTTCTCAAGGACATTGCCTTGCTTTTTATTTCATTCATTTCAGATTCAGCTTCAATGTATTTTTTCTTGCCCGTTGTCAAGTTGGCAACCATTTCTGCAAGAGATGCGCTCAATGCTCCGCAAAGGGCTGCAATGCTTCCTCCCCCAGGAACAGGAGAATTAGAAGCTACAACTTCTGCAAATTCATTTATAGATTTATTTTTCATATGGGTTCCCCTTTACAATTTCTCCGTTTTTAATAACTGTTTCAACTATGTTTACTGCTGCATGATATGGAAGAAAATGAATCGAAGGATACTCAAGAATTATTATGTCTGCCTTCTTTCCTTTTTCAATGCTTCCTATTGTATCAGCTCTGCCCACTGCTTTAGCAGCGTTTATTGTGAGAGCCGTAATTATTTCTTCAATTGACAATTTCATGTGAATTGCTGCCAGCGCTATTACAAGAGGTATTGAATTTGTGAAGCAGCTCCCCGGATTAAAATCCGTAGCCAGTGCCACAGCACAGCCTTCGTCTATCATCATTCTGCCCCTTGCATATTCTTCCTTGAGACAAAATGCAGTTGCAGGCAGAAGAGTGGCAATTGTTTCAGACTTAGAAAGCAACTTGATTCCTTCGTCTGAAGACTGTAGCAAATGGTCTGCAGAAACACAGCCAAGTTCAACTGCAAGTTCTGTTCCTCCAAGCTGAACCATTTCATCGGCATGAATTTTAAGTTTTAATCCTGCTTTTTTGGCTGCAGACAAGAACTTTCTTGACTGTTCCACTGTGAACACATTTTTTTCGCAGAAAATGTCAGCAAATTCCGCCAATTGTTTTTCAGCAACAACTTTGAGAACTTGGTTTATCATGAAATCAATGAAGTCATCTTCTTTCCCTTTATATTCAGGAAGCACGCTGTGAGGTCCTAAGAATGTAGAGACCAAGTCCACCGGATGAATTTCATCAAGTTTTTTCATTGCTTCAAGCTGCCTTATTTCTGTCTCCAAGTCAAGGCCGTATCCGCTTTTTCCTTCTATGGTTGTAACACCCATATCCAAGACTTTATCAAGCCTTTTTTTGCCGGTATGGACAAATTCTTCTAATGTTGTGCTCCTTGTGGCTCTAACGGAACTGGTTATTCCACCGCCTCTTTCCATGATGGACATGTAGTTGTCCCCTCTTAATCTCCATGAAAATTCGTCAGCCCTGTATCCTCCGAAAATCAAATGAGTGTGAGAATCAATAAATCCCGGCAAGACTGCCTTACCCGCAGCATCTATTACTGTATATTCGTTTTCATCATATTTTGAAAGAATTTCATCTGAAGTACCAACTTCAGCAATTAATCCATCTTCTATTACAACAGCACCATTTCTGATCATTCCAATATCAGACATATCCTTGCCGTGCTTAGGAGCATTTCCGCTGCATGTGACAAGTTCTGAAGCGTTTTTTATAATAAGTCTTTTCATGTTTCTCCTTTCGTATATTACCCTCCGCAAAATGCGGAGGGTAATTTTCTTACTGCAGTCTTGTTTCAAGCACCTGGTCAGATGAAAAATTCTCAAGTCTTAAATAATAATCAGCAGTATCAACCAGTGCCTGCATTGGAACAAGTCCTACTATTTCGCTTCCTACAATGTTTACTCCGTATCTTGCAGCTTCCATTTTGATTGTCTCGAAAACTCTGTAAATGGATGTCTTTGTGTAGTCAGTCAGGTTCATGGATACCTGCACTATGCCCCTGTCTTCAAGTTCTATTCCAAGTGCCTTCACATATCTGAATCCTCCGCTTAGGTGTCTTACCTGTTTAGCAATTTTGCTTGCAATTTCCAAATTGTTGGTTGAGAGATTCACATTGTATGCAACAAGAGGCATTCTTGCTCCTATAACAGTTGCTCCTGCTGTAGGGTGTATTGTTTCAGGACCAAAGTCAGGCTTCCACATGTCATCCTTCATTTTTTCTGCCATGCCTTCAAACTGACCTTTTCTTATGTTTGCAAGATTTTCTCTGTGAGGAGCCGTTGCTGATTTCTCATAAAGGAAAAACGGCAGTCCGTACTTTTCAGAAGCTTCCTTTGCAACACTTTTTGCAAGAGCATCTGCTTCTTCAACTGTCGCATTTTTTATAGGTATAAATGGAATTACATCAACTGCTCCCATGCGTGGATGCTGTCCTTCATGATGATTCAGGTCAATAAGCTCAACTGCCCTTCCTATAGCTTCAATTATTGCAGCACCAAGTTCTTCCGGTTCACCAACAATTGTTACAACTGTTCTGTTGTGGTCCTCGTCGCTGGAATAATCAAGAAGCTTAATATTTTTCTTTCCTCTGAATACATCAAGTATTTTTTCTAATTTCTGTAAATCTCTTCCTTCGCTGAAATTTGGAACGCATTCTATTATTTTGTTCATGATTTTCTCCTGTTATTTTTTATATTCTGTAAATGTTCTGTCAATAAGTTCATCGCTTGCAACATAAGGAATTGTAATGTGATCCTCTCCTGCAAACTGCTTGTTGTATTCCATTGTTGTTTCGATGGAATGTTCATTTCTTGCCCATGACCTTCTTGAAACTCCAACCATTGTATCCCAAGGAATTGATTTAAAAAGAATTTCATCAACTCTTCTGCTTCCGTCAAGAACCATTCCAAATCCTCCGTTTATGGACTTGCTTATTCCAACTCCGCCGCCGTTGTGAAGGGCAACAAGGCTCATTCCTCTTGCTGCATTTCCAGCAAAACAGTGTACTGCCATATCTGCTGTTACATTGCTTCCATCATATATGTTTGATGTTTCTCTGAAAGGTGAATCTGTTCCGCCTGTATCATGGTGGTCTCTTCCTATCATAACAGGACCTATTTCGCCGTTTCTTACCATTTCATTGAATTTAAGAGCAATGTCTCTTCTGCCCAGGGCATCCTGGTAAAGAATTCTGGCTTGTGTTCCAACAACAAGCTTGTTTTTTTCAGCATCACGTATCCAGATGTAGTTGTCTCTGTCCTGTCCTCTTCTATCAGGATTGATGCAGGACATGGCAGCATGATCGGTCTTCTTTAAGTCTTCCGGATTTCCGCTTAAGCAAACCCATCTGAAAGGTCCATAGCCGTAATCAAACAGCATTGGTCCCATTATGTCTTCCACATAGGACGGGAATATGAATCCTTCGCTGGTATCAGTTCCGTTTTTAGCAATTTCTTTCACTCCCGCATCAAAAACAGCTTTCATGAATGCATTGCCGTAATCGAAGAAGTAAGTTCCTCTTTCAACCAATGTTTTTACGGCCTTGAAATGTTCTGCCAGAGATTTGTTTACAAGTTCAGCAAACTTTTCCCTGTCAGCCTTTAACAGCTCGGTTCTTTGCTCAAAAGTGAGTCCCTTAGGACAGTATCCTCCGTCATATGGAACATGGCATGATGTCTGGTCTGACAAAAGGTCCACGTGAATGTTTTTATCAACTGCATATTCAAGGAGATCAACTATGTTTCCGTGATATGCAATAGAAATTGTCTGTTTTTTGTCCAAATATTCCTGAGCCTTTTTAAAAGCTACTTCAAGGCTGTCCGTTGATATAGCAACCCATCCCTGGTTCAGTCTTGTTTCAATTCTTGAATAATCAACTTCAGCAATGATTCCAACACCGTTGGCAATTTCAACAGCTTTTGGCTGAGCACCGCTCATTCCACCAAGACCTGAAGTGATAAAAAGATGTCCTGCAAGGTCCTGGTCAGCAGGTATTCCAAGTTCCTTTCTGCCTGCATTGATGAGAGTGTTAAATGTTCCATGAACTATTCCCTGAGGTCCTATATACATCCATCCCCCTGCTGTCATCTGGCCGTAGCTTGAAACACCCATGGCTGTAGCTTTTGCCCAGTCGTGAGGATTGTCAAACATGCCTATCATAAGACCGTTTGAAACCAGCACTCTCGGGCTAGTTTTGTGAGACTTGAAAAGTCCCAGAGGATGACCTGACATAACAGCAAGAGTTTGTTCATCAGTAAGCTGTTCAAGATATTTTTTCAAAAGCTGGTACTGCATCCAGTTCTGGCAAACCTGGCCTGTTTCACCGTAAGTTACAAGTTCATAAGGGTACAGTGCAACCTCATGGTCAAGGTTGTTGTCGATCATAACTTGAAAAGCTTTGCCTTCAACGCAGTTTCCTTTGTATTCATCAATTGGCTTTCCATAAATTCTTTCCTTTGGCATGAAACGGTAGCCATAAATTCTGCCTCTTGTCATGAGCTCTTCAAGTAATTCAGGAGCAAGTTTTTCATGAAGACTTTCAGGAACGTACCTGAGAGCATTCTTTAGAGCAAGCTTTATTTCTCTTTCATTTAAAGTAAGCTCCCTCTTGGGTGCTCTTCTCACATTTTCTTTAAACACTGGGTATTCCGGAAGAACCTCGTCTAATTTAATTGTCATAGCATTTGATATGTCTAAATTATTAATCATCTTAATACCTCCATTATTATTAATACCATTATACAAGACCGCCGTCGATAAATCGTCTATACATTTAAGATTTCTTAAAGCTTTTTTTATTATAATGAATTTACAGTTAGTAAGAGAAATCTTATTAACCTCTCTCCCCCTTGTTTTTTTATAAATAATTTATTAGGTCTTGCACGAGCAAGGCCTAATTTTTTGCCAATTTTAACCCCTAAACCCATTATGCTTAAAATTGTTGATTTTATAGATAATATGCTATATTATTGAAATATAAACTTCAGGAGATATCCATGGATATTATTTCAGTAAAAATGCTTGGTAACCCCACAGTCATGTACAACTATAATAAGGTGACTTTTCCTTACAAAAAGGCAGAAGCCTTGTTTTATTATGTCTGTGTCAACAAGCATGTGAGAAGAGAAGAAGCAATCAACATATTCTGGGCTGACACGGACGAAGCTACCGGACGCAAGAATTTAAGAGATGCACTCTATAAAATAAAATTAAGCACCTGCGACACAATTTTTTCACCTTCAAAGACATATATTGAATTTTCCGATAATGTTAAGCCTGAAATTGACCTAGACAATTTTGATGTTTCCAATGCCAGAAATTTGTACAGTGGAGATTTTCTATTGAATTTCTCAGTAAAAAACTGTTATGATTTTGAAAACTGGATGATTGAAAAAAGAAATTTCTACAAAGACATATACATACAATCCATATTTGAAAAGGTCAACGAGCTTGTATCCATAGGCGATTATGTGGGCATACAGAAATACTCGGACATATTGATCCAAAATGACCCCTACAATGAAAAAACATTGAGATATCTCATGAAAATTTTTGCTCTCTCTGAGGATTACAATACCTCAGTTAAACTTTATTATGATATGTGTTCTGTTCTGAAGCATGACCTGGGGGTAGAACCGGAACAAAAAACAAAGAAAATGTACAAAGAAATACTGGAGCTAAAAAACACATTCAATCAGGATCAACCAAAAAACAACTGCGATGAGCTGAAAATAAAAGTTGAAAATTTAACCGGCTACTACACCATGTATCATGAAACATACCCTGTACTTGCTTCTGAGTTAGCCCCAAAAGACGACTTTTCAGTAAATGATGTTGAAAATGAACTTTCAAACATAGAAAAGGACCTGAAAAACATCGATAACCTGGACACCGAATACATAAAAATCAAGATGGAAGCATCATATCTGACCGGAAGATATTATATTTCCAAAGGAAACTACAATAATGGAATCGAAAAAATTAACATAAGCATAAAGCTTGCCGACAAACTCGATAACTTCATTTACTTGCTTAACAATTACAAGCAGATGATTTACTACGGCATTCAGGTAGATAACAATGAAATAATGAAGGAATACATAGACAGGAGCATGAACCTTCTTGAAAAAAGAGATATCATCGAGGAAAGAGGAATAATTCTAAGGCTGAAAGGTTTATACTTCATAAAGACTGAAAACTACAAGGAAGCAGCAAGCAACTTGACTGAATCCATCAATATCTTTTCAAGCCTTAACATGTTTAACAAAAAATACAGTGTAAATATTTCCGCCTGCTACAACTACCTGGGTCAGATGAATAAGGATCTTGGAAACTTTAAAGAAGCATTTGATTTTTTCATGAAAGCAATAAACATATGTAATGAAAATTCTGTATTGAAGGGCCTTGAAATATTTTATTCAAATGCAGGTCAGACATTGTACCACATGGGGAAATATGATGAAGCCAAAAACCATATCAGCACATCACTGGAATATTTTGAACGCTTCAATTCTATTTGGGGCAGAGACTTTGCTGAATGCTATGCAGCTCTAATTGAAATAAAAAATGAAAATTTAAAGGGAGCACATCTTCACATTAAAAATGCAGAAGAATATGCAAATAAACTAAACAATCCAAAATCCATAGCATTATCATCAGAAATAAAAAAAATACTGGAAGAAAAATAATCCGCCTTCAAAAGGCGGATTTTTATTTTTCGTTGACCCAGTATTGTCCTCCGTCTGGAGTGCGAATCAATAAATTATAATCAACAAGAAGTCTTCTTAAAATGAAATAATCATTGAAAGTGTGATTTTCATTTATTATGTGGTTTACTTCTTTCTCTGAATATTTCTTTCCTTTTTCGAATTTTCCTGCAAGATATGTTAACACAGGAATTTTTGTCCTGTTTGGTGAAGGAATCACTTTTATTTTTCCTTCATCATTTAAAAATGGCAATATATTTGTGCTTTTTTGCATTAAAAACCTCTCCTCTCCAATAATCCCTTAACTTCAGGTGACAGTTTCATATGTGCTGCTGTTTCATACCCTGCTTTTTCAAGAAGTTTAAAATACTCTTGTTTTTCACTTTTGAATAAATCCGAATTTTCATTTAAGCCTCTGCTCTTTGTGCAATATATTTCTCCTGATAATTCCATGTGAACTTTTTCTGCAACCTTGTTAATCCAAATGGATGTAATGTCAAATTCTTTAGTATCATCTAAACCGCAGCTTGATATCATCATGAGCTTAGGGATTTTTACCTGTCTTGAATTATCAACAGGAACATCATAATCTCAAACATATCATCTTTAATAACGCATTGTGCAGGTCCTTTTGTCCAGCATATGTGGCATCCCCTGCAATGATTAATATTTTTTTCTGATAGTTGAATGTTGACGGTTTTTGCTCCTGCATCACCGGCTCCCTTTAAAAACTTTTCAATAATTACATTTGTATTTCCATTTAAACCCCTAGGACTTCCATTTATAACTGTTACTTTCATAATTCCGCCTCTTTTCATTTACTAATTTACTAAATTACTAAACAAATAATAATATTTCTGCACACATTTGTCAATGCAATATTTTTCCAAAAACAAAAAAACCGACTTGTCAGTCGGATTTTTGATTAAATTCTTGCGTATTTGTAAGACGGTGTTAATTCATTAACATGCTTCATATTTCTTAAATTTCCTCTGAATATAACTCTGCCATCAATATCAAGCAAGCTTTGCGGTCTCACAAGATTTCTCGGTATGTTTAAATCTGCTGCACCGCAGCTATTTAAAATATAATAAACAAATTCGGAACATAAGAAACGGTCGCTGTAACACGCTTCATTGTTTAATAAGCCGTCAATCAGCCCCATGTAATTGTATTTATAAATACTGCTGTTCATTATAAATTCATTGAGAAGCTCCACGGCTTTGTTGTATTGTTGTCTTGAAACATCAAGTTCTATAATAACTCCGTGGAGATTTTGGCACATTCCATATATTCCTTCATCGATATTTTCTTTAATGAAGCTGCCCACAAATGGATTGTAAACTTTTTTCCTTCCAAAACTGTACATTTGGTTGAGCTCTTCATCAAATGATATGGCAGCATGAGTGAACTCATCATTTGTTACAAACCCTATCATCCTGGAAAGAACAGTGCTTGTCCTTGTTAAAACTATATATAAGTGCATGGATTTCATAATTGCCTCCGTATGTTAATATCCATATTATCATACAGACATCTTAATTCTGACTAAATTATTTATTAAAACTTCATTAAATTTACATTCATTAATAGCTGCACAATAAAAAGCAGCATTAAGCTGTTTAGACTATTGACAAACCTAATTTTCCACAAATCGTAGGGGCGGATCTTGTATCCGCCCGTGTTATTAATCCAATAATTTTGTTATCTTCGGGAGGACACGAGGTCCTCCCCTACACATTGCAACCACATTGTCATCAAGCAGTATTAAGCTGCTTCTCTTAATTTTTCAATCCTGTGTAAATCAGCACAGCTTCTCTTAAGAATTCTGCAGTTCCAGGATTTTTGCTGTCATAGTACGCTTTAAACCTTTCATCATCAATATACATCTGTGTTATATTGACGTGTGCTTCCTTGTTGTAATCACCCCAGAAAAATGACAGCCATTTACCGTGAAGCTCCGCGGCCTTTTGAGCTGTTTCACTGTCCGGTCTTCCTTCCTTAAAGGCCTTTTCCAATGTTTCTAAAACTTCATTTCCAAGGTCTTCAATTTCCTTGTACTGTTCTTCTGTCATATTTTTCAATATTTTATTTGATTTGTCCACTGCCTTTTCGCCATATTTTTCTCTTGCTTCTTTTCCGAACTTCTTTTCATTGTTTGTAATAAGCTCATCCTTAAATCCTTCAAACTTTTCTTTATTGCTCATATTATATTTACCTTCCTTGCTCAAAATTGATTTTTCCACATTGTGGATTAAAATATCCAACTGTGTTCTTTTAGAAATGAGCAACTGTCGATGTTCTTCAAGTGCTTTTTTTTCATCGAAGTCCCGGGACGCTATTATTTCCTTTATTTGTTCAAGGTTCACCCCAAGTTCTCTGTAAAACAATATTTGCTGCAGTCTGTCAACTTCATGCTCACCATAAATCCTGTATCCTGAAGAGTTGATTCTTGCCGGCTTAAGAATTCCAATTTCATCATAATACCTTAGTGTTCTTGTGCTGACATTTGACATGACTGCAAGTTTTTTTACTGTATATTCCATATGCTCACCTCTTGAATTCATTGTACACATTTACGCAGCGTCAATGTCAACAGTTTTTTATACTTTTCTGTGATATTCTTCATACTTATTTATAAAGTACTTGCTTATAAAGTTGACAACAAGTATAAAGGCTATGAAAAACAAGGACTTTGCAGGATTTTCAAAATATGAGCTCACATTTTGCCCTATGAATGCAAGAGACAAAATCATCACAAATTTTGAAGGCAACAGAGCCAGGATAAACTGCTGTGTGTTCATGTTTGTAAGTGCAGCTGTACCGCTTATTAAAAATGAAGGCGTAAAGGGAAAACAATACAGAAAGAACAAGACTGTGAGATTCTTCTTTCTTATTTTTTCCAGTGTTCCCTTGTACTTGCTTTTTTCTATTTTGTTTTCTATTTTCTTGCCGCCTATTCTTCGTATGAGCATGAACAATAAAAAAGAGCCCAGGCAATTTCCAATCCATGAATAAAGATATCCCATGAAGAACCCAAATACAGCAACATTTATTATTACAAAACCAACAAGAGGAAGCACTGGTATAAATGCCTCAATAACAGGAAGAATGATTCCTGCAACCGGGCCTATCTGTTCAACATATTTTAAAAAAACATCCGTATAATTAGCGTAGTCCATAATAACCTCAGAAGGTAATTTCATTTTTTATTATATAACACTTGATTAATTTAGTATATAAAATATAATAATATTATTATACTTAACCGCTATGCAAGCATATTCTTATTATTACAGAAAGGATTGGTTATATGAAATATTTCATAGGAATTCCTGTTCCAGATAGTTACAAAAATAAAATTGAAATGCTCAGGGCAGAAGCAAGATTTCTCACAACAGAACCTCACATTACGCTTGTTCCTCCTCCTGCTCTTCCTGATGATGATTCATTTATAGAAAAAGTTGTTGAAGTCTGTAAAAATACAAAAAAATTTAAGGTACGACTCCATAACCTTGAGCAGTTTGGGGACCGTGTACTTTATGTCGGAGTAAAAAGCCCCGAGCTTATTGTACTTTATGAAAAAATACATGAATCACTTAATCTTGAAAAAGAAAAAAGAGGCTATACTCCTCATCTCACAGTTGTTAAGCAAAGGCCAAGACGTCCTGTAGATTTGGAAACAATAAGAAAAAAAGCAGAGAAACGTCTGTCTCCCTACCCTGAATACACTTTAAATTCTATTATTGTATACCATCAGCCAAAGGAAAAGTTCATGTACATACCATACATGGAAATACCCTTCGAAAATTAAGAATTAATAATGAAGAATTAAGAATTATGGTTGAAATTGTGCCAAAGCACAATTTCTTCATTTAATTTTTAACTCTTAACTCTTAATTCTTAATTGTTAGTTAGTTGTTCAACTGCAATTCTATGAGAGCTGCCAGTTCATTGGCGTGCATTTTCAGCTCCTCCAGATTTTCTCCCTCTATCATTACTCTTACAAGAGGCTCCGTGCCGGAAGGTCTGATGAGTACTCTTCCTTTACCGTCAAAATGTTTTTCTATGTCTTCGATTTTATTTCTGATTATTTCATCTTCCATATATGCTTTCTTTTTGTCTTCAGCAACACGGGCATTCACAAGAACCTGCGGCATTACCTTCATTACATTGGCAAGTTTTGAAAGTTTGGTGTTTTTTTCCTTCATAACGCTTAAAAGCTGAATAGCCGTGAGAAGTCCGTCTCCGGTTGTGTTGTAGTCTAAAAAAATTATATGTCCTGACTGCTCTCCACCAATTGAATGGTTCCCGCTGATCATTTCTTCAAGCACGTATCTGTCGCCCACGTTTGTCTTAATAATATTGATGTCCTTTTCTCCAAGGCATATATCAAGACCCATGTTGGTCATTACAGTTCCAATAACGGTGTTGCTCTTCAAATTTCCTTTTTCCTTCATGCTTATGCCGCATATGGCAAGAACATGGTCTCCGTCTACAATATTTCCGTTTTCATCTGAAGCAATAAGCCTGTCGGCATCTCCGTCAAAAGAAAGTCCAATATCAGCTCCTGTTTCAAGAACAAGCTTTTGAATTTCCTCCGGCTTTGTAGAGCCGCAGTTCACATTTATGTTTATTCCGTTGGGGTCATTGTGTATTACATAAACCTGTGCTCCAAGTTCATTGAGAAGCTCTGGAGCTGCCTTGTAAACCGCTCCGTTTCCGCAGTCCACTGCAACTTTAAGTCCTTTGAAGTCCACATTTATGGTGTCTTTTAAGAAATCCATGTACTTTCTAACCGGATTTTCAATTCTTATTTTTCTTCCAACTTCTCCTGCAACAGGAACTAAATCTATGTCAAGATCGTTAAGTATGTATTCTTCTATTGAAATTTCCATGAGATCGGTAAGTTTGAGCCCTTTTTCATTAAAAAATTTAATACCGTTGTATTCCACAGGATTGTGGGATGCTGTAATCATAACTCCACCGTCTGCTTCAAGAATTTTAATCATGCATGCCACAGCCGGAGTAGGCAATACGCCCAGATACAAAACATCTATTCCTGCTGAGTTAAGCCCTGCAGACAATGCTCCTTCAAGCATGTCTCCTGATATTCTTGTGTCCATTCCCACAACCATCTTCGGTCTTTTTTTTCCCTTTGTGAGAAAATAGCCGCCCACACGGCCCAGTTTATATGCTAATTCAGATGACAAATCGCTGTTTGCAATTCCTCTGACTCCGTCAGTTCCAAATAATTTGCCCATTATTTCCTCCAATAAAATTATTTCATATACATAATATCATATTTCCGGCTAAAAAAAAAGATACCATTACTATTTTAATGGTACCAATCTGTTCTGTGCATTCCAATTTCATTTTTATCATAAGGAGTTTCCTGGTATATAATATTAATCCAATTTTTAAACAATAAATTTGCATGGCTTCTCCACTTTACAAACGGGTTCTTGGAAGGATCATCTCCTGGGTAGTAGTTCATAGGAATATTGATATTCTTTCCTTGGAAAACATCCCTGTCATATTCTTTCTTCAGCGTCAAAGGATCATACTCTGAATGACCCATAACAAATATCCTGCTGTAATCGTCGGTAACGGCTATATGAACTCCTGCATCTTTTGATTCAGCTAACACTATTAGTTCCCCAACACTTTTTATGTCTAAAGCTGGAACTTCCGTGTGCCTTGAATGAGGAACATAAAATATATCATCAAATCCATTTAAAAGCATACAAGTTTCATGCATTTTCTCATGCTCAAAAACACCAAATACCTTGTTGTCCAGTGTTTTCTTGTTTAAACCGTAGAAATGATGAAGTGCTGCCTGAGCTCCCCAACATATGAACATGGTTGATGTAACATTTTTGTTTGAAAAATCAAATATTTCCTTGATTTCTTTCCAATAGTCCACTTCTTCAAACTCCATGAGTTCAACAGGCGCTCCAGTGACAATCATGGCATCATATTTTTTTTCCTTAACTTCATGGATGCTTTTATAAAAACTCTTCATATGACTTTCGGAAATGTTTTTTGAATCATGAGAACTTGTATGTATGAATTCAACATTAATCTGTATGGGAGAATTTGAAAGCAGCCTTACAAATTGTGTTTCTGTTTCTATTTTTGTTGGCATCAGATTTATCAACGCAACATCCAATGGTCTTATATCCTGGGTTTCAGCTCTTTCTTTGCTCATTACAAAAATATTTTCTTCTTCCATTGTTTTATACGCAGGAAGATTTGATGGTATTATAACCGGCATAGAGTTCATTCCTTTCTATACATTATATAAATAAAAACCCTCTTTAAAGGAGGATTTTGCTTATAAATATTAGATTTACTTTATACTAAATACAATTCATTGTCAATATAAATATCGTTTTAACTGTATATTAAGTTCTTTTCAATTCCCGTTGAAAGATACTTTTTGAATTCAAAATACTGACTTGCAACTTTGTAATCCCTATGCAAAAAAGCTTGCTTCAAATCATTGTTTATGAGGGTCGTAAGTTCATGAAAATTACCCTTAAGTTCCCTTTTATGGTACTCATCATATGTATAGTCAGAATGCCTTTTGCTGTGCCACAAATCGAAATATTTTGTTATAAAGCTAAAAAATGACTTGTTGTTTTTTACGAAATCATAAATGCTTAAAAATATGTATCCGTCTTCACCTGGTTTAAAATTAATTTCGTTGGTTCCCAACCATGCATTCCATGTTTTTTCCTCAGAACAAAATTGAATGTTACCTTCAATGCAAGCAACAAC
Organism: Firmicutes bacterium UBA6113; assembly: GCA_002422545.1. Taxonomy (GTDB): domain Bacteria; phylum Bacillota; class Clostridia; order Tissierellales; family Sedimentibacteraceae; genus Sedimentibacter. The sequence continues at coordinate 207,928 of DIWF01000028.1, forward strand.
AGCAGCCATAAAATAGCTGTCGTCCCAGTTAAAACCAAAAAAGCACGTATCCCCTTTACTCTGTTTCAGATTTTCAAATTTTGAAATTTCAATATATTTTTCGACAAGAAATTTATCGTATTTGTTATATTGCGACATTTTATCCCCCCCACTTCCATTATATGATAATATAAAATTTGCAATATGTCAATATTTATCCATTTTATTTACATATTGTAAATTATTGTTGTTTTTTGTTGTATCCTGAATTATAATTAAATAATCATGAAAAAAGGACTGGTAACATGGAAACAAATGAAGTTATACGAAATCTTCGCATAAAAAACAATCTTTCTTCTAAGGAACTAAGCAAAATTCTAAATATTTCCGAATCATCAGTTTCCTTGTATGAAAGCGGAAAAAGAAAACCAAGCCTTGGCTTGATTATAAAAATTGCCGATTATTTCAGTGTATCCACAGATTACTTGCTTGGCATATCACACAAGGAAAATGAAAACAATATGGTAGAAAAAGACTTTTCCATGTTGTTAGAAAACATTGTTTATTTTCTTGAGAAATCTGATTACATTGTATATGATGGCAAAATAGTCAGCAAAACACTTACATTGATCTTAAGGAATTATTTGACTGGAATTTTAGAAAACATGAAGCTGCTGACGACTTTATAACAATTTAAAACAATTTGATAAAAATAAATAAAACTGATATAATCATATGAGTTTTATTTTTATTTATGTCAGAAAGGAATAAAAAATGATAGTTTTATCGTGCAATGATGTTTCCAAGGCCTATGTGGTTGAAAATGTAATAGAAAATATTTCATTTACCGTAGACAACAATGAAAAGGTCGGGCTCATAGGACTTAATGGAGCAGGAAAAACTACCTTGTTTAATATATTGACTGAAAACCTGGAGCCTGATAAAGGCTCAATATTCAGGGCAAAAGGAAAAAAACTTGGTTATTTGAAACAAAACACAAACATAGAATCAGAAAAAAGCATAATGGATGAAATGCTCATCATTTATGATAATGTCATTAAAATGGAACATGAACTTCACAAACTTTCCCACAAAATAAGCAGCTTTACAGAAAATGACAATCCTGCTATTCTTGAGAATTTTATGAACAAATATTCCGCCTTAAGCGAAAAATTTGAGGATGAAGACGGTTACAGCTTCAAGAGCCACATCAAGGGAGTTTTAAGAGGTCTTGGCTTCTCCGACATCGAATTTGACAAACCCATAAATCTATTAAGCGGCGGTCAAAAAAGCAGGGTGATGCTTGCAAAGCTTCTTCTTGAAAAAGCAGACATACTTCTTTTGGACGAACCTACAAACCATCTGGACATTGAAGCAATTTCATGGCTTGAAAAATACATCAAGGATTTTAAGGGCGCCGTTATATTAATTTCCCACGACAGATACTTCCTTGACAATACCGTTGAAAGAGTTTTCCTCATGGAAAACAAATTTTTGAAAGCATATAACGGAAATTATACTGAGTTCATGAAAAAAAGAAAAAGCGAACTTGAACTTGAAATGAAGCAATATGAAGAATATGAAAAGGAAATTGAAAGACAGGAAGAAATGATTCGCCGTCTCCACGCCTATGGAAGCAAAAGAAACATAAGGCAGGCTTTCAGCAGGCAGAAGGCACTGGATAAAATCAAAAAAATGGATAAGCCATCTCAGGACAGCAGAAAAGTGAAGCTGAGGTTTACACCTAAAATCAAGAGCGGCAGAGATGTTTTAAAAGTTGAAAAAATGGGTATAAGTTTCAATGAGTTTGAAGTGTTCAATGGCCTGGACATGGAAATTTACCGCGGTGAAAAAGTAGGCATAATAGGACCTAACGGAATAGGAAAAACTACCCTGTTAAAAACAATAGCAGGAAAACTTGATGACTACAAAGGAAACTTCACGCTTGGCCACTATGTGCAAACTGGATACTACGACCAGGAACAGACAAACCTTGACAGCGAAAACACAGTAATAGACGAAATCTGGGATGAAAATCCTACCCTTAACTACTATGACATACGCACCATGCTTGCCCAATTCCTGTTCAACGGGGATGACATGTACAAAATAATAGGAGATTTAAGCGGAGGCGAAAAAGGTAGACTTTCACTTTTAAAGCTCATGACTTCAAATTCAAACTTCCTTCTCATGGACGAACCAACAAACCATCTGGATATTGATTCAAAAGAAGTGCTGGAAGATGCTCTTTTAAATTATGAGGGAACCGTGCTTGTTGTTTCCCATGACAGATATTTTTTGAACAAGGTTGCCAACAAAATATACGACATGTCAAAGGATGGTATTTTCCCGTATCTGGGCAACTATGACTACTACCTTCAAAAAAAGGCAGAGCTTGAAGAAAAAGATGATGATGTTTCAGTATCAAAAACAAAGACTCAGATTATCGCTGAAAAGAAAAAAGAACGTGAAATAATACGAGGACGACAGCAGCGGGAAAAGTGGATTAAAAAAATCGAAGAACAGATTGAAATGCATGAAAATGAAATTTCTGTATTGGAAGACAAATTATGTCAACCTTCGACATATGACGACAAATTTTTAATTATAGAATTAAACGAAAGATTAAACATTCGAAAAACCGAACTTGAAGAATTATACAATCAATGGGCGGAAATTCAGGACAATTAAAAAAAGTTATCCACCCTTTGTTGATATGCTGTGAATAACTTTTTCTGCAATAGACTGTATCAACAGCTTTATCCACAGCTGTTGATACTTTTTTTTCGTTTTCTGTTAATTACTCCCAAGTTCCAGATTAGGAAGAGCATTTAGAGAGGAATCTGCAAATTGTTTATTTAGATATTTATAATATGCAGCTGCTCCAATCATGGCTGCATTATCCGTGCATAAAACAGGTGATGGTTTTGTAAATTTATAACCTGCCTCCAGGCACTGCTCCTGAAGGATTTCCCTGAGTCTTGAATTTGAAGCCACTCCTCCTGCCAGAGCCACCGTATTGCAGTCTTTCTTTTTTGCAGCTTTCATGGTTTTCATTGCAAGCACTTCAACTACTGCTTCCTGGAAACTTGCGGCAACATCTTCAATGACTACTTTTTCCTTTTTCTGCTCTGAATTATGAATGTAATTCAACACCGCAGATTTTAAACCGCTGAAACTGAAGTCAAGAGTTTCCTCATCAATGATTACCCTGGGAAACTTTATAGCATCTTTGTTTCCCATTTTTGCTGTCTTGTCAACCAGCGGACCTCCTGGATATCCAAGTCCTATGGCTCTTGCAATTTTGTCGAAAGCCTCGCCTGCTGCATCATCTCTTGTAACTCCCAATATTTCGTATTTGCCGTAATCCTTCACATATACAAGGTGAGAATGTCCTCCTGATGCAACCATGCATATGAAAGGAGGTTCAAGATTTTTGTCTTCAATGTAATTGGCGCTTATGTGTCCTTCGATGTGATTAACTCCTATGAGAGGTTTTTGCCACGCAAAGGCAAGACCCTTTGCAAAATTTACTCCCACAAGAAGAGCTCCCACAAGACCGGGACCGTATGTCACGGCAACCGCATCTATTTGCTCACTTGTAACATTTGCATTCTTCAATGCTTCTTCAACCACATCGCTTATATTTTCAATATGCTTTCTTGAAGCCACCTCAGGAACAACACCGCCAAATTCCTTGTGAATTTCAATTTGTGTTGAAATTACATTTGACAGAACATTTCTGCCGTTTTCAACCACGGCTGCAGCAGTTTCGTCGCAAGATGACTCTATAGAAAGTATCAATACATTTTCTTTCATTTTTTCCTCCGTCAGTACAATTGCTTTGATTATACTACTTCAAGTTGCTGAACGCAACTTTTTTAACCATGATCAGTTACTGCCATAAATACAGCAGATAGTTGCAGCAAGACAATGAAAAGGGATCTGCACATTTTCTATGCAAATCCCCAAATCTGTTACAAATTCTAGTAAATTGTAAAACTTAATCTTATTTAATCAAGAGTTATTTTACCCTTTTTGTTGGTTCTCCATACGTGAAGGCCAAGAGCAAGCCCTATTACGCCGTAAACCATGAATGTTCTGAAATATTCCCCAAGGAGAGCATTTCCAAACAGAGACTGGCCTATTTCCGGCGACATGATAAACATTGAGTTGAACAGCACAGTTCCTATTATGGCATGTTTTAAGTTTGCCTTTTGAGTTGAAGCTCCTCCAACCAGAAGTGAAGCAACTGAAAACATTCCTATTTGTGTGTGTGCGTTGTAAGTATTCAGCGTTCCCATGTTCTGCAGATACATTATCTGTCCCCAGGCTGCAAGAACTGTAGACATAATAGTTGCAATTATTCTTGTTCTGTCAACATTGATACCTGACACCTCTGCAATATGCTGGCTTTGCCCCACGCTTCTGAAGTCTTGTCCTAGCTTGGTCCTTAAAATAAGTTCATTGAACACGCAAAGGGCAATTATAAGGAGGGCGTTGACAACCGGAACCTTTCTTACCATCATCAGACTTGAGTTTGTTAAAATAGCCTGTGCGCATATTCCTGCTATTATCAAACAACTTGCAATGTTGATGTAAGTCATTCTCTTCTTATTTGTTGAGAAAACAGGATTCTTTGCATTTTTCGCAAGTCTTATTAACTGCAGCAGCAATACTGCTGCTGCAACTATTAATACAGCCCACATGAACGGTATTTCCATTATGCTGTCAAGAGCATACTTGAGTCCTCCATCTTCAACTGGAACCAGGTCCACAGTCATTCTTATTCCAACTCCGTCAGGCTTTATCATTGGATGTGTGGCAGGAACCTTTATGATTACGCCAACAGCAAACAAGAACAAGAACTGGTAAATTCCATTGGCAAAGTAACCTACAATCAAGCTGGCTATCATTTCCTGTCCTCTTGTCTTGTTGTACAACACCCCAGTGAAATAACCAAACAAAGCCGATATTGGGAAAGCAAGGAGGAATGTAAGCATGAGGCCTGAAATTCCGCCAAGATTAAAATATCTTATTATCGCAATGGCTATTTGCCCTGACATTGCACCGACAACTATACCAAAGTTAAGTCCAAGACCTGCAACAACAGGGATTATAAGGGACAAAACCAGAAAAGCATTTCTGAAGAAACGGCTTGACAACTCTGTAAGGAAAAAATTCATTGTTACGCCGTCAGAAACCATAAACCCAAATATAGTAAAAGCAACAAATATTAAAGTAACAATATTGTCAGCTATCCAGGATGATTCCTTTTTAACTTTCAATCTTTCGCCTGTAGATACATTGTTCATTATTTTCCGCCTCCTTTTACTTGTGTCAAAGCATAAAGGATTATTCCGTTTTGAATTATCATACGCAGTATTTCTGACAAGTCAGTACCTTCAAACAATTGATTTGCTACAGGCAGCGCTGTAGTCAAAAGCCCCTGGAATATTATTACGCCTATTATTACATGTGATACTTTGGCCCTTGAAGCTGTAGCTCCGCCTATAAGTATAGCGGCAACAGCAGGAAATGCCATCATCAAAGGTGCACTGTAAAGCTGTGCATAACCGTAGCCTTGTGAATAAACAATAATTCCTATGGCACCAAGCACTGTTGAAAGGATATTGGCTTTTATTCTATTATTGTCTATTTCAATTCCTGAAGCCTGAGCAAATCTTGGATTTATTCCTCCTGCAGATATGGCGATACCTGATTTTGATCTGAAGTAAAGCCATACTATGAAGCAGCAAACACCAAATACTAGAAGCATTCCTGTGGGTATGATGATTCCTTTTTCTCCTCCGATGGTGAACTTCCAGAAGTTATTGAGTATCTGTGCTCCTCCAACTGCATCCAGCTGTATTGTTTCTCTCAGTCCTGTTCCTATAAACCATCCCATTTTAGGATTCTTAAAAGGAATCATAAGCCATGCAAGACACATTGCAGCTACTATGGAAAAACCTGTATATGTTGCAATCGTCATCTCTGAACCTTTAACAGCATTAAGAAGTTTCCCATACAAAAATCCTACGACCGCAGCCAATGGAATTGCAAACGCCATTGACATTAAAAGCCATGTTACTCCGGTGAATCCAAGCTCAATTGAACAAACAAGTGAAAACAAACCGCACACAACTCCCACAGGGAGTGCAAAGTTTGGGCCTGTTCCTGACTGGATTGAAGGAACCATTGCAAGAACCAGTATTCCGTTCATGCCAGCACGTTTTAACGTGTCACTTAAGAGAGTTGACATGGATATTCCCAAAAAACCGCCTGTGATTATGAGAATAAGCCAGAACACTCCGATTATCAGAGTAGGCAAACCTATTTTGTTTACTGTTTCCTTAAAGCTGAATTTGCCTTTTTCTTTCATTTCAACCATTATGCCTCACTCCCTTCTGCATGGCTTTTGCTTCCTGACATCATGAGACCGAATTCAGCATCCGGAGCATCAGGAGGAAGCACACCTTCAACCTTGCCTTCACATACAATTACAATTCTGTCGCTTATGGCCCTTAATTCTGCAAGTTCAGAAGAAGTCATAACAATAGTCATACCATATTCCGTGTTTAACTGTTTCAATAAATCAAGAACAAGTTTTTTTGCTCCGATATCTATTCCTCTCGTTGGTTCGGAAACCATAAGAAGTGTAGGATTCAAAGTTAAAGCTCTTGCAACACAAACCTTTTGCTGGTTGCCTCCGCTTAATCTTCCAACTCTCTGAAGCGGTGATGTACATCTTATATCAAGGTCCTTGATCATTTTGTCTGCATGTGACCTTATTTTGCCGGAATCCCTAAATCTGAAAGGTCCCAATTTATTTAAAAAGTCATTGTTTATCTGCATTGCCGAAAATGCTATGTTAAGTTCTATAGATTCATCAAGCAGCAAACCAATGCCCTTCCTGTCTTCACTTACAAAGGCAAGTCCTGATTTTATGGCAGCTTCCGGATCATTTAAGCTAAGTGTTTTTTCGTTAAAGGTAATTTCTCCGCTTGACGGATAAATTCCCATCAGTCCATTAGCCAGACCTAGCTTTCCTTGTCCTGCCAAACCGCCAATGCCGACTATTTCTCCTTTTTTAACTTCAAGGTTGATTCCCTTGACCCTTTCCCCCGGCATTGCTACATTTAAATCCTTAATACTTAAAATGATTTCATCTGAAGAATTCTTATTTGGGCCTTCACTTCTGTCGATTGAAATTTTTCTTCCAACCATAAGCTGGGCTATTTCAAATTTATTCGTATCCTTTATGTCTTTTGTGGCAACATGTTCGCCATCTCTTAGAACTGTAACCTTGTCAGCAACATCTACAATCTCATCAAGCCTGTGGCTTATGAACAATATTCCTATTCCCTTCTGGGAAAGCTTTCTGATGGCATCCAGAAGATTTTTTGCTTCGGATTCAGCAAGTACTGCTGTAGGTTCATCAAATACAAGAATTTTTATTCCTGTCTTGTCAATCTCACGTGCTATTTCAATAAACTGCATGTGTCCAACAGGCAACCCTGCAACTGGAAGATACTCATCAATGTTCATATCCAAAGTATCAAGGGCTCTTCTGGCATCTTCATTCATCGCCTTGAAATCCAGGGATTCAAGCCTTTTGCCGAACACCGTGCTCACAGGATTCTGTCTTGTAATTTCTCTGTTGAGCTTAATGTTTTCCGTAATGGTAAACCCGGGTATCAGCATAAATTCCTGATGTACCATGCCTATTCCGTAATTCATAGCATCATGTGGAGATTTAATATGTGCTTCTTGTCCGTCTATTTCTATTTTTCCTTCAAAACCTCCTGTAGTATGAATTACAGGCATTCCGAAGAGAATATTCATCAATGTTGATTTTCCTGCTCCGTTTTCTCCAATAAGAGCATGTATTTCACCTTTTTTTAGCTCAATGTTAATATCTTTCAATACTCTGTTTCCGGAGTATTCTTTTGAAACATGTTTTAAGCTTAGAAGGTTATCACTCATCATTACCTCCTGATATATGATTTAGCGTAAAAAGGAATGTACAGAAGTTCATTATAAGAAATTCTGAAACATTCCTTAGTTATAATTCTATAAAGTTTGTACTGTTAAATTATGTCTTCTTCGCTGTAAGTTAAGAAATCCATCATTATCAATCTGAATGTAGGATATTCCACAGAATTTTCTACATAAGTATCTGTCTTAACACTGATACCGTTAGCATATTCTGTCATCAGTTCTTCCAATACTTTTACATCAAGCTCATCGCCAACTTCGCCGTTGATCCATTTTACTGCATATTCAGTTGATGCAACTGTGTTCATCATAGCAACTGGTACAGGCCATGTTGAGAATCTGCCAAGAAGACCAGCTTCTTTAAGTTTCTTTGCAGTTTCGCTTATAACGTTAGCCATAGCGTCTGCTGTATAACCTGTTGATTCTATACCAAGAGCTGATGGATATCCATGGTATGGTGATGGGCAGCATGGTTGAGGATATATAGCACCTGCATCGTAGCAAGCTTTAATAAGCGGAGTCTGCATTGCGCAGTTTGTTGAGAAGAATGCTGTATCCTTGCCATATTTTTCTACCATTTTAGGAACATCTTCAAGAATGAACTGCTGTGCACCTGGTACTCCAGAGTCTCCTGTTGGGTCCGGAGCTGTAGCATCAACAAATTCAAGTCCTATTTCTTTACATTTAGCAATCATAAGGTCTCTTCTTGCTGAAAGAAGAACAACTGACATATGTCTTGGGAATGAATAGTGAACAAATGTCTTTGCTCCTAATTTTTGTGCCTGTTCAGGAATAGTATTACCCATTCCTAACTCATCAGTATTAAGAATTAAGTCTGCTCTTTCAACAACGTCAGGTGGGTTTTCCTGTGGTGTGCAATATACTATGAACATATCGTCACGAGTTTCAAGCAATTTGTCAACTGCAGCATTTGTTCCTGGAACTGCCTGGTTGATAATCAAAGCTTTAACTTCAGGATCAGAACCTATTTTAGTTATTGTACTGATCATTTGTTCCTGTTCAGTCATGAAATTATCTGGCCACAAAACATGCATTATTTTTTTATCGCCGTACTTTTCAACCATTTGTTGAGCTGAACGATATTCTTCTTCATTTTGTGAAAGAGTATTTGTTACTATTGCAATTTTACCAGCGAATGGTTCTTCAGCTGATGGCTCAGCTGCTGGTGTTTCAGCTGCCGGTGTTTCTGCTGGTGTTTGTGCAGGGGCTTCGGTTTTTTGAGCGCATGCGCCCAGACTGAATACCATTGCAAGTACTAAAAAGATGCTTATAAACTTTTTCATTCTTTTCCCTCCAAATTTTTTTACAATATGTACTAATTGTATATACAATTTATTATAATTGAATATATATTAATTGTCAATCGATTGTTAGCAAAGAGATTTTCTAGTTTTTAAACAAAAAAATCACAAATGAATTTTAATGAAAACGATTGTTGTCGTAAATTGTACTTTTTTAATACGTTTTCCACTGTTTCGGATAGCGTTTTCTAGCCATTTTTTTCTTGTTTCAACTTTGCTCTTTTGAACATGCAACAAATTTATATTTATAAATCAATCCTTATATAAATATTCTACTTTACATAATTTTGCATTAATATTTTTTAAATCAAGGAGATAATTAATTACCTCCTCTCGTACCAAAGTCCGTACCGTTCGTTATACGGTGGTTTATCATAATTAATTATCTAATGAAAAAAAATGTACTTTAGATTTTTAGCAAAAAGTGGTAGAGTATTAATTAACAACAAACTCATTTAGACTAACTTAATCTTCAAATTTCAAATTTCTGCTTCTTAAATAATACATTGCCTCAAGTGCTGTAGCATGATAATCAAAATGATATAAGAAAGGAAGGTCGATTTATTTGTCAAAACATGAACATATTTCTGTTCAACCAAAAGCATTGATGATAATAAATGAAATCAATAAAACAATCATTGGAAAAGATGAAGTAATTGAAAAAGTACTTATGTCCATTCTGTCGAAAGGTCACATTTTATTAGAGGATACACCAGGCGTTGGTAAAACAACACTTGCTCTTTCTTTCTCCAAAACAATGGGACTGGATTACAAACGAATACAATTTACGCCGGAGATCATGCCAGCAGATGTAGTTGGTTTTTCTGTTTATAGCAAAGACAAGGAAAAACTGCTGTACCAACCTGGAGCAGTCTTGTGTAATCTTCTGCTCGTAGATGAAATTAACAGGGCCAGCTCCAAGACACAGAGTGCTTTGTTGGAAGCCATGGAAGAAGGCTCAGTTACAGTGGACGGAGTAACACGCGAACTGCCTGACCCTTTTACTGTTATCGCTACACAGAATCCCATAGGGTCAACCGGCACACAACTGCTTCCTGAATCTCAAATGGACCGTTTTATGGTTAAGCTTTCCATGGGTTATCCGGAATTTCAAGATGAAATAAAAATTTTAAAAAACAAGCAAGCAAGAGAATTATTGAAATCACTAGAACAATCCACGAGCACAATGGAAATTTTACAAATGCAGAGGCATGTGGAAAACGTTCATATAGATGATGATATATATATTTATATTGCTCGGCTTGCTGCTGCTACGAGAGAGCATCAATTGATTCGCCTCGGTGTTAGTCCACGAGGTTCCATTGCACTTGTCCGAATGAGTAAGGCTGCCGCGTGGCTTTCAGGAAGGGATTATGTAATCCCATCAGATGTACAACATGTATTTTATGATGTTTTTGAACATCGCATAATGCTTAACACTCAGGTAAGTCTTGGAAATGCAACTGCCCACAGCATATTGGCAAGAATTATGCAGACAGTCCTGCCACCCGACATCTCACGAAAGAGAGCTAATCTATGATAATAAAAAGGTTGGAATATGGGATGCTGTTGTTAGCTGCCTTTGTCTGTCATATATTTATAGTTGATTACATTTCATTTTGGATTCTTGCTTTTTTAGTTATGCTTCCGCTGGTTTCTTTGCTTATTACGGTTCTTGCTATGGGCGGAGTAAAAGCTGAACTCATAATAATGAACGCCTCCATACAAAAGAATGAGTTGCTTCCAATCCAATTAAAGATATATAACAAATACTTATTTCTAGTATGCAGGTCAAGGGTGAAATTAACCATACGAAACGAATTGCTGCAGCAGGAACAAACCAGATTGTTTTTTGTAACTGCAAGACATTCCGGGCAGACTGTGGAACAGGTAATCTCTTCGAAATATTGCGGTATGCTGAGATGCAGCATTGCAGAGCTTAGGATATATGATGCTCTCGGATTGTTCTCATTTCATAAGAAATCCGAGTCGAGCTATTTAGTTGCAGTTCTTCCATCTGTTTATCCTCTGATGGCTATCAATTCAGCAATTCTCCAGGATATAGAGAACAATATAACTTCACGAACCATGAAGGGAAACGATCCTTCTGAAATAATCGATGTTCGTGAATATCGGGACGGAGACCGACTCGCAAGAATACACTGGAAGCTTTCCGACAAATATGACCAGCTAATGGTAAAGGATTTTGGAGATCCCATTTCCAATGATGTATTGTTGCTTTTTGATTTAAATGGTAACAGCGACGAGGAAATAAGCGGACTGCTTGATTCAGTTTATTCCATCTCCGATTTTTTTATAAAAAATCAGATTGCTTATGAAATGGAATGGTATGACAGCCTGCATGAACATTTAATGCTCACTGAAATCGCACAGAATAAAGACTTAGGATTGGTCTTTGAAGCCATAATGACCAACAGCAGGTTTCAAAAGCAGTCTTGGGTATTGAAAAATTGCAGCAATAGTTATGGCCACAAGCCATATTCGGTTGTGTTGTATCTATGCTCTGAAATTACATCAAATTCTATTGCCATGATTCATAAACGTCTAGCAGGAAGCCGAGTTAACATCCTGCTGGTAACGGATGTACCAGGCACTCGTACAGACCTGACAACGATAGATCTAAAAAACATAAAAGAGAGCATGAGCAACCTGGTGATTTAGTACTTTCTGTATAGGAGACTTATATGAAACGCCAAATTCCAAGATCTGGACATGGACTTAACCTTGACAATCCCAGCCTTATTGAATCGAATACCTCGTTAGTAATGCAACTACTTTATTATTTTTTATTTTTAATCCTAGGGGTTTCAGGGGTGTATGGTTGTTTTTATACTACATTTTCTCTTTCTCTCACACTGCAGGTGTTTATTTTCTATGCAGTTGTGTTTTGTGGTGTCTTTACAATCGTTTTTTTAATCAAATTCAACCGTATTATATTGTTGGTTCTATCAATGGCAGTAGCTGTTAATGTTCTTTTTCTAAAACAAAGAAGCTTAATAGACGTCTTAATCAATCATTTGACTCAGGGGTTTTTCCTTACCTATAATTCTGTCATTTCAGCATATGTCCAAAAAACACAATATAGCTTTTTTACCTTTCCAACCAATGTAGCTGGCACAAATGAAATAACAGCTTCCAGCACTATGTTTGCTGTTTTTACCTTGTTCTTTTATACACTTCTTATGGCCTGGATACTTATTCGGAGAAAAAATACAACCTTGTGCTTTTTGCTTACTGCTCCATTTTTAGGTGTGTCCGTCGTATTCAGCATTACTCCACATTATGCCGCAGTGGGAACATTATATATATTTTGGGCATTTTTGATTTTGAACTCTTCATTTTTGCGAAATAAAAGTAAATTTAATAAAAAGAAAGGTGTATTTTACAGTGGCGGAAAAAATGCAGCAAATCCTCAATCACTAATCTTTCTTCCAATTTTAATTGTTTGTCTCATGCTTGTAACTGTTCTCTTTCCAATTAATAGCTATAATCGCTCCGACTATGTGAAAGATATGCGCATAAGCTTGCTCAATGTTCCAAAGATTCCATCGCCGATTCAGATTCCCATCCAAAGCATTTTAGGATATACTGACCGTGTCAATCTTCAGCTAGTGGGAAACATTATATTTACAGGGAATACTGTTTTGCGTGTAAAATCTTCTAATCCTGATGGGGAATATCTTAAGGGCTTTGTAGGCAGCATCTACACTGGTCAAAGCTGGGATTCTCTACCTGAAAATGAATATGAAAAACTTGGTTCAATATTAAATGAATGGAAAGTTCAAAATTTTTCTTCACTCTTTAATAAGCTTCTTGGAAGGAATGTAAAAACATATGATTTGAAAGTTCAAAATGTGAAAAGAAATTCACTGCGTGTTTATGCTCCTTATGGACTGATATCAAGACCTGAAGAGTTGCCAGGCATTGATTTTATAAATGACGGGTTTTTAAAATCCGGCAACGCGCTGTTCGGCACAGGCGAATACAGCATGAATGCAACTACTCTGCAAATCGACGCATGGAAAATGTCGGAATCCATGATGAACGCCTTCAACTCAGAGCAAACATCATTTATCCATGCAGCATTGGAGTATAAAAATTTTGTCTATTCCCACTATACTCAACTTCCCGAAACACTTGAAGAAATGCTGGATCAATACCTCTATGAACATAACTTGAATATTGAAAATTACTTTAATCCTAACGCGTTTGCAAACGCAGTTATTACTCAAGTACGCAGCGAAAATTCATATACACTTTCACCGGGCATAACTCCGGAAGGGCGAGATTTTGTCGAGTATTTTCTTTTTGAAAATCACAAAGGATATTGTGTACATTTTGCCTCTGCCACAGTAGCATTGCTGAGGTCTGCAGGTGTTCCCGCCCGTTATGTTGAAGGTTATGCCGTATCGCCCGGTGATTTTGAAGAATATGATGAATGGGCAAATATCCCCGATTCACGTTCACATGCATGGGTGGAAATATATCTTAGCGCAGTAGGCTGGGTTCCTGTGGAGGCAACACCTGGCGCTAACAGGGGAATAATTGACCATGAAGCTGCTGAGGCAAAAACTTCTTCTGCAAGCAATCCTTTGGACGAGGAAGTAATTAATGATAAATTTTATAATCATGAGACTCCTCAAACTGAAGAGCTGCCTGTTGATGAAAACAGCGAATCCAGCTCTGGTGAAATGCAAAGTTCAACTGCCAGTTATTTAATGCATACTATAACTCGCATATTGCCGATTTTAGGAATGTTTGGTTTATTCATAGCAGTCCTTCTAAGCAGCAGAAAAATGCAAATTGCCTTGCGCAAAAAACAGTTTACGCAAAAAGATAGTAACAAAGCAGCAATCGCAGTTTATGAATATATAGTAAAACTATATGCATATGGAAAGTCTAATGGAACTGTTGACTGCAGAATTCCAAAGGATTTGTATAACCTTGTGCTAAAAGCTAGGTTCAGTCAGCATATGCTTACAGAACAAGAGTTAGGGCTGCTATTAGTTTACGCTGAAAACCAGGCTTTCGACATTAAAAAAACAGTTTCGTTATTCAAGCGGTTCATAGGCAAGTATATCTATGTGTTGTTTTAATATTTACCATAATTAAGCACTAGAAAGTCAGCTGTACCCAGCAGGGTATTTAATAGCAAAATAATCTCGGCAAATCCTTTAGGAAAATAATGCTGGACGCACAAACAAAAAAGGAGGATATCCTCCTTTATAAAAATGTTTTTGTTAAATTACTTTAAATTGTCAAGAAATGTTCGAAGTTTCTTTTTTTGTTCAGGGTTTAGGAACATTTCAAAGTTCTTTAGATCCTGAATTTTTTTGTTGTATTCCTGCTCACCGTATTGCTCCTTAAGCTGTTTGCTCATGTTCTGAGCATCTTTTATTATCTCTTCTTCAGTCTTCCCGTTGTATTTTTCTTTAAATTCCTTAAACTGCTTATTGTTTACAAAATCATTTATATTTTTGTCGTTTGCTGCCTCTTTAAATTCTTTGCTCCCTGTAATTTTATTGACATTTTTGTCGTCAAAATTCTTAAAAATATTTGCCATTCATATACCTCCATTTCATAATACATGATATGCCGAAACAAATAATAAATTACAATTTTAATTATCATAATCATGTAACACTATTGCACTAGGGGAATAAACTATATTATTAAATAAGATATAAGAAGGTGATAACATTCCTGTTCAAATATTATTTTATTTTTTGGCTGCCAGATATATAATGGGAAACAGCCAGCTTCCGGGTATGGTTTCAAAACTTTCCGGACCAACAAAAAATGTTGCTGCATCTCTGATTTCCGATCCACACAAAATAGAAAATGTCATAGGCATGGTGCGCACATTTGCTCCTCTTGCATCACCGCAAACAGTATCAAAAGTAAATACATATCTGCCACTTGCAGAAAAAACAAGCACGCTTTTAGGAATGTATTCGTTTTTAAACAGAGCCCAGACATTCAAGCCTTTAGAACCCTTAAACGCAAACACAACAGCTGAAAAATTATCGGCTCTTATGAAAAGCGGCAATATTCCTGTTGCCAAGCTGGCTCAGCCGCTTATAGCAAACAACATGGAAAAAATGATGGGTGGCATGGCTATGAACATGTTGAAAAACGGCAACTTGGGTGACATTCTTTCATCATTTGCAAATCAGCAGTCAGGATCTAAAAATAACGGAAGTGGACTTGATTTAAGCAACCTTGACCTTAACAGCCTCATGGAAACGTTCATGCCCATTATAAACAGCATGTCAAATCAGGAAGATAAAGTGCCTGAAAAACAAGCAGAAAAAAGTCCGGAAATAAAAACGAAAAATCAGTCAAGAACATCCAGACAAAATGCGCATACTCCCAAAAAAGAAACAAAGCCCTCAGTGATCTTTAATGAAAAGAGTCTGCCTGATTATGATGCAGAACCGGTACCAGAACATGAATACAATGAAGAAAATCAATATGAATATCATTCAGACAATCCGGATGTTTCACTCCATGAAGAAATAATAGATCATTCACAAAGAGAAAACCACACCCCTGTAAAAATAAGACATAAAAGAAGAAGATAACAAATAAATAGAATGGAGGATCGGCAATGTCTGATCCTCCATTCTATTTATTAATCAATTTTCACTGCTTCTCCAATGTCAAACAGGTAAAGGAAGCATTCCTTTACTTTTCTGCCTGTTATCTTTTCAACGGCTTCCTTGTATGACAGAATCTGAGGGCTGTATTCCTCTTTTAAGGCCTCGATTCCTCCCTTAAACACCTCGTCTGTCTTATAGTCGATGATTACAGCATCTTCACCTTCAAGAAAATAACAGTCAATAATTCCCTGAATCAATATGACATCATCCTTGTTCAACGAGCCAATTATTTCATGGGCTTTCTTTTTTATAACAAAAGGAACTTCTCTTTTGACTTCATTGGATGCTTTCATTCTTATTCCGATTTCAGACTTAAAGAATTCTTTTATTTTTCCCTGATCAACAACAGCTGCTTCTTTTTCTGAAAGAAGCCTTTTAATTACCATTTCCTCTACTTGCAATTTTATGTCTTCACCGCTTAATTCTCTGTCAAGTTCAAGATGCTGCATGACAAAATGCACAACCGTACCTATTTCTGCTTTTGTGAAGTCTTTTTCATTTTCCTTGAACTGAGGAATGTCTCTAAGCACAGGAATTTTGTATTTCACGCTTTCGATTTTTTCCTGTTTAATGGTCTTTATGTCCGTAACTGAAAGTTTAGTCGGGATGTTAACGGATTTTGAAAAAGCATACTTGTAGTTAAGGCGTCTTTCTATTTCACTTTTCATATTAAGGTCTTCCTGATTTTTGAAATTGTTTATTTCATCAAGCAAATTTTCCTTTATTTTTTGACCTTCTTCCTCAGTCATGCTTATTTGAGGCAGCGTTATGCGTCTTATGTTCCAACTTGAAGTAAAATTTGAGTTCCCTGGGCAGAAGTCGGACTGATAGATGAATTTTTCGTCATTTACGGCATTCATGATTAAATTTTCATCTTTTTTTCCGAATAGGCAGCTGCATATCCAGTCAAGATATGACTCTTCCGTATATATGTTGTAAATGGAAGGACCCTTTCGCCACTTCTTCATTTTTGTTCCGAAATTGTCCACAGTTCCTATCATAATCAGCCTGTCAATTGACCTGGTCATGGCAACATACAGAACTCTCATTTCCTCTGATAGATTTTCCTTCTTGATTATGTTTTTAACAGCCACCCTTGGGAAAGTTTCTCTAAAGATTCTTTCATCCGGATTGACATACTTGGGAGCCAGACCGTACAGCCTGTGCTTCAAAATACTTTTTGAGACATCGGTACGGTTAAATTTTTTGTTCATTCCGCACATTATAACAACAGGAAATTCAAGTCCTTTGCTTTTATGAACAGACATGAGCCTTACAACATTGTCGTTTTCACCCAATGTCTTAGCGCTTCCTGTATCGCCTGATGTGACACCCAGTTTTTCCACATACCTTAAAAAGTTGAACAAGCCAAACATTGCTGTTTTTTCAAATTCAAAGGCCTTGTCTGCAAGAAGCCTTAAGTTTGCTTGCCTTAAATTTCCTTTGGGAAGAAGGCCTACAAAGTAATAGTAGTCAGTTTCCATGAGAACTTCCCATATGAAATCATTGAGGTGTGTGTAGCGGCTCCTTTTTTTCCAGCCTTCCACCTTGTCCACGAAACTTCCGATTTTTAAGGACAATTCATCATCAAACTTATTTTTATATTCGTAGACAGCATCTATATAATTGTATTTTGGATTTGCTATTCTGATTTTAACCAGCTCTTCTGTGGTAAATCTTCCAATGGGAGACCTCATGACGCTTAAAAGAGGTACATCCTGTCTTATGTTGTCTATTATTTTAAGAAGGTTCAAGATTACTTGTATTTCAATTGTTTCGAAGTAACCCTCACCTCCGTCAAAATAAAACGGAATTCCCTCATTGTTGAATATTTCTTCGAATATTCCAGCCCAAGATGAAACTGAACGCATTAAAATCACAATGTCCTTGTATCTGATCTTTTCTTTTGATACTACAGGTTCATCTTTTTTTAAGGGTAGATTTTTATGCTTAAGAAGCAGCTTTCTTATTTTCCCCACAGCGGCCTTTGCTTCAAGCTCTGCAGTCTTCATTGTTCTTATTTCATCGTCAAGATCTTCTGATTCAGCTGAATTTTTATCAATTATGTCAAGCTCTGTCATACATTCGTTCGTTTCATCAAATTCTGCTCCCCAGTTTAAGAACACTTGTTCGTTGTAATCAACTTCTCCTAATTCCTTTGACATGATGCTGCTGAATATGAAATTGATATTATCAAGTATTTCCTTCCTGCTTCTATAATTTTGGTTCAAATCTACTCGCATGTTCAGACCGACATCGTCAGTGTTCGGATAATCTTCGCTTTTCTTATTGAATATGCTGGGGTCCGCAAGTCTGAAACGGTAAATGCTTTGCTTCACGTCACCGACCATGAACAGGTTGTTTTCACTTTTCACTGAATTTAGGAGCTCTTCCTGAAGCCTGTTGCTGTCCTGGTACTCATCAATGAAAATATATTTGAATTTATTTTTGTATGTCTGGCTTATTTCAGTCTGCCTTAATATCTGAAGGGCATAGTGTTCCACATCGTTGAAATCAGCTATTGATTTTTCAAGCTTCACAGCCTTGAATTTTTCACTTAGTTCTTGAATTAACTCAAAAAGAGCACGCATAGGAACATGCATGTATTCAATGTCATATGCAAATTCTTCCAGTGTTCTTTGAGGAATCATGGAGTTGATTGCCTTAATTGCCTTTTTGTACTCTTCTCTTGATTCCTTCACATCGTCCTGCTTCCTTAAGTCCGTTTCATCCTTTGCCTTTCCCCTTAAGGCTTTGAGAACCGGAAAGACAACGCTGTGAGTTTTTCTCGTAAATAAAGTAAAATCACTTTCAAGAGTATCTTTAAGATTTTTTAAATTATTTAAATCTTCAGTTATGGTATCCTCATAAACAGAAGGGCCGTCAGGTTCACGGCAAAGCTCTAAAGCAAATTCAAGAGATTCCCCGGCTCCGTCAAGAAGAAGATTTAAACTGTTCTTAACTGCGGCTAGCCACAGTGAGTCCTTAAGCTCATCGCCGGAAATATCAAGCATATCCACCTTTTCTTCAAGCCACTCCAATGGATCCGGGAAGCTGAGTATAAATTTGTACACATCCTTAATTATTTCATTAAGCTCCTTATCACCTCTGTTGCCCGTGAAACTTTCAACAAGCCTGATGAAACCTTCCTTCTTTTGTGCATATGCGTTTTCCAGAACTTCATCGATAGTATCATTAAGAAGTATGTCCACTTCGTTCACATCACCTATGCGAAAGTTCGGATCTATTCCAACCACATGGAAATTCTTTCTGACTACATCAATGCAGAATGAGTGTATTGTGGAGATGTTAGATTTACTAAGCATGTTAAGCTGTCTTCTCAGATGGTCATTGCCAGAACCCTTTAATACTTCCTTAACAAGTGCCTTGTGTATCTTCTGCTTCATTCCGCTGGCGGCTGCATTAGTGAAAGTTACGATAAGAAATTTGTCAATGTCTTCATTTTCATTGATTATCAACTTGATTATCCTCTCAACCAGCACGGTTGTTTTTCCTGATCCGGCGGCGGCCGACACAAGAATATTCTTTTTTCTCAAGTCTATTACAGTCTGCTGATTTTTGCTAAATTTCATCCGGCTCGCCTTCCTTCATTATTTCAAGCATTATTTCATCTTTTTTGAACTTCTTTATCTTTCTGTAGCTGTTTTTATCAGAGGACGGATCAAACTGGCACACGCCCCTGAAATCGCAGAAGGAGCATGGAATTTTATCCCCTGATTCTTTCCTGTATGGGTTTATTCCAATATTTCCGGCTAGAATCTTTCCTGCTATGTCTTTAGCTACATTGTCAGTCTTGTTTAATAAAGCCCTGAATTCCTTATTTGTAAGAGTTTTTGATGTCTTTGAAGTGCTTCCGTCCTTGTTAAAAGTTACGGGAATTATGTCAGAAGCTTTTTTATCCATTATTTCTTTGTCCATGCCTGTTATGATTTCTACATCTTCAAGAACATATCCCTTGAGGGAAAGCTTGTTGAATATTAAATCCTGTGGACTAGCCTCAGCAACAGAGTCACCGTCAACTAAAGGATCGTCAATACAGAAGTAATATGCTCCTCCTATTTCCGGCTTGGAAGCAAAAAGTTTTTCGCCGTTTTTCATGATTGCAGACATATACACAAGAAGCTGAAGCTGAAGGCCCTGCACCGCATCTGACAAATCAACGTCTTTGTAGGATGATTTATAGTCAATAATGTTAACATATGTGCTTTGGTCTTTTTCAAGGGTATCGACCCTATCGATTCTCCCCTGAAAATAAATGCTAAAATCATTGTCAATTTTAATTTCGACGGGTTCAACACATAGTCGTCCTTCTTTGTCACCAATTGAAAGTTCCGTGAACTTTGGTCTGAAGTTTCCTCTTTGAAGCTGCTTTATGATTGTATCAGCTGCTCTGTTCACAAGCCTTTTTATTTTTTCTTTCATGTACTTGTTGCGTTCGTTTGCATCAAGAGCAATGTAGTCCATTTCTCCTTCTGCAAGGATTCTTTCAGTGCAGGCATAAGAAATTTCCCTAACAATTTCCTCGTTCATAGTTTCTATGTCAGTGTTTGAGCTTATAATTTCATTGGTAAACTTTTCAACTGCCTGGTGGTATATGTTTCCGATATCATAGAATTCAACCTTCTGAACTATTCTTGGTTGAGGTTTGATAATATTTTCCATAAAAAATTTAAACGGGCAGGCTGCAAAGCTTTCAAGTCTTGAAACCGACATAGTTACCGGCATCTGGTATATTTTTTCAAGGTTTTCCTTGTTTATGTTTTCAGCCCTGTTGTCGTAGAGAAGGCCAAGTTTTATTAGATTGGCAGTGTCTTCATCATTTTCTTCACACCATGCGTAAACATTCTTCCACACATCTTTTATTTCATCACCTTCGCTGAATTCACGAAGCTTTGAAACCAATGTGTCTATAGTTCCTCCGAGACTTGAAACATTGTCCAATTCCGACGTGTCACTAAGATCCGACTTTTCCTTTATTCCTGTGAACAAAGATTTAAGTCGTTCTGCGTACATTGAAGGTTGCAGTGACTTGCCTTCAGAAGTTCCCATGGCATAGCTCAAGTACAGCCTTTCCCCTGCAGAAGAAAACAGCTTGTACAGCATGTGCTTTTCCATATACATGTAGTAATCAGCATTATTTATGACTTTCATGCCTGAAGCAGCAAGGATTTCTCTTTCATCATTGAGGAGAAGTCCGCTCTCTGAGCTTCTTGAATCAAGTTTCCCTTCATTGGCACCAAGTACGAATAATAATTTGTATGATTTCACTGAGATTTTGTCAGTTTCTCCCACTGTAACCTTGTCCAGGGTTGGAGGTATTATGCTTATCATAACCTCCCTGAATCCGGCTTCAATCATTTTCCTGTACTCCGAGGAAGTGATTTCCATGTTGCTCCCAGTCAATATTATCTGCTCAAGAATTTCAACAACATAATTCCAAACCTGGGCGTTTTCACTGGACAGCTCATAGAACCCAGACTTTTTGAACACATTGACCTGCCTTTCAATTTTTTCCTGAACATTGAATTTGTTTAGAAAATCAAACAGGAACAATGTTATGTCCAGAGCATTGTCAAGTTTCTTGAATTGTTTTTTTGCTTCTTTCATTCCGCCTGCAAATTTTTCTCTCAAGTTGTTGAAATATTCTATTCCGTCGCATTTGAAACGGAATGCCCTGAACCATTTTTCTCCTTCAATACCGTATTGCAAAGCAAAGTTTTCAAGCTTGCTCACCTCATCGTAATTGAGGTCAGAAAATCCAGTCTTCAGAAACTCAAACACGCTGTCATGTTTGAAATTATAAATAAACATATCAAACAGAGACAATATGAATTTTGTCAAAGGGTTACCCATAATGTCTCTTTTCATGTCCAGGAAAAACGGTATTTCAAATTGCGTGAAGACCTTTTTGATGTTGATGCTGTAGGAATCCATGTCACCTACCGCCACACCTATATCCTTCCACCTGTATCCATGATCCCGCACGAGAGAAATAATTTCAAAGGCTGTTTTTTCCGTTTCGGTGTAGGGGTTCAGTGAAGAACGTATTTGTATATTGTCTGTTTTTATGGAGAATTTTTCATCTTTCAAAGAAAACATGCTTTTTTCAAGAATCTTTATTTCTTCTGCAAAAGTATTTTCATAAAGTGTTACAATCTCAAAACAAACTTCTTCATCTGTCAGTGATTTAAATGTGTCATGAACTGTCTTAAAGGCTTCCCAATCGTCAATGTTCTGAAGAGAATTAACGCATGCAGGGTCAATGTTCAAAGACAGAGTTACTGAGCCGGCATATTTCACAAGTTCTTTTATAAGCTTGACCCTTTGTCCATTGAAGCTTTCAAAACCGTCAATCCATATTTTTGAATTTTGTATAAATTCTGATTTTGCCACAGCAGAAATAAACAGGTCCATTTTGTCTTCTTCGTCAAAAAACCTGTCCTTTGTGTGCTTATTAACTTCTGAGTATATGGTCAGTATGTCTTCAAGCTTTGAGTTTAAGAGATAGTTATCCTTTTCTGTCACCTTGTGCTTTAAAATTTGCTCAAGAAACTCCACGCTCACCATGTTTTGTTTTAGTTCGCTTACAAGGCTGTCAAATTCTCTTAAAAATCCTTCCTGTCTTGAAGCTTTTTTAAAGAGCTTGAGTTTGTCCTTGTTTTCCTCAAATATTTTTTTCAAAAGCATTATTTTGCCGTACTGGTTTATTTCCTGAACTTTAAGTCCTCCGACCTCTTCAAATACCTTGTACCCAAGACGTTTGAAACTTAAAACTTCGAGAGACATAATTCCGCTTGAACTTATTCTGTCAATGACTTCATATTCGGACTGATATGTCATTTGTTCAGGAACAACCAGCAGTAAGTTTTTTTTGTTTCCGCATGATATTTCCTTGTTGATTTCATCATAAATATATGTTGACTTTCCTGTCTTGGCACGTCCTGCGACAATTTTAAATCCCATAATCCCTCCGCTTTTAAAAATTAAGAATTAAGAGTTAAAAATTTAATTCTAAGAGTATTGACAGCATTTATTTTCCATAAATTGTAGGGGCGGATCTTGTGTCCGCCCGTGTTATTGATTCAATAGCTTTGTTATCTGAAGTATCAATTATGATTGCTGTCTGTTGGTTTATATAGATTTCTGTTATCAAGAAGCCATATTTTGTCTGTGAACTGACCAGGCCCTATTGCTTCAAGTGCATGTTCAAAATCAAACATGCGGGCATCTATGATATCAAGAAAATGAAGTATTTCAGCTTCAGGAGTCATTGGTTTTTTAGGGCTTCCGAATTCAGGCTCATAGTGATGTGATAGCACCATGTGCTGCAAAATAATGCTTTTTTCTCTGCTGAGCCCTATTTTTTCGCCTTCAATTTCAATTTCCTTTATTCCCTGTATGATGTGCCCCAAAAGTTTTCCTTCCATGGAATAATCAGAAACTACCCCATATTCATCGGAATCCATTTCAAGTATCTTGCATATGTCATGAAGCAAAACTCCTGCATATATGTAATCCATTTTCAGGAATCCATAAACCTGGCCGAGTTTTTCCCCAGATTGCAGCATCCTGAGAGTATGATACAAAAGACCGCCCATGTAGGAGTGATGGTTTTTCTTTGCTGCAGGGTAATAATATAACTTTTTTTCATATTTGTTTAATATGTTTAAAACCAAAAGCTTGATTTCCGAATCTTTGATTTTTTTACCATATGCTTTTACAGATGCAAGCATTTCAGATGGTTCTATTGGCGCTGAAGGTATGAGTTCGCTTATTTTTATGTCATCATCAACATTCTTGCCTCTTACTTTGTTTACTTTAAGCTGTCTTGTTCCGCTCCACTCAAGAACCTCTCCTCTTACTTTTACAACTGGGTTTTCAGCTAAAATTTCTTCTGTTTCTTTTGAATATTCCCATATTTTTGCATTTATTTCTCCGGTTTTATCAACCAGTTCAAGATCTATGTATTGCTTTCCGTTTGTTGTTTTCTTGACTTCAAAACTTTTCACAAGATAAAAGCCATCAGCTTTCTCGCCTGCCTTAAGCTCTGAAATAGTTTTGCCTGTGCCTGACATGCTCTTCATCTGTTCTCTAGCCTTTTCGTTGAGCATATCGCCAATACTTGCCTGACCCATAATTTGCCTCTTTTCATCATTTAATAGTTAATTATAACATATTGAATGCCGCTATAAAATAATTTTTTGCGATTTTATAAATAAAACATGTGTGATTGCCTATTGGCTTAATCTGTTTAGCTATACTGAACTTGAAAGCAAAAAAGTAAATTAGCACATATTATTATTCGGACTTATAAAAAATCACTTAAGGAATATCTATGTATCCATTAAGTGATTTTTGTATTAAAACTTATAGTTTGTGTCTATTCTTCATGTATTTTTTTGCTCTTATGAGCACAACAACCAAAATGATTATTGCAGGTATCAGTATTGGTGAAACAGAAACAATGTAAATCAAAAGATTTTCAAATGTCCTTATGATGGAATTGACTGTTTTGATAAAGCCTTCTTTTGACTTATCCCACATGTTGTCCTTGCTTGCAAGGTCAAAATCAGCAGCAAGAACTTCATCCACAGCCAGATTGATTGTTGACATGCCTGCTCTGTCATCTATATCCTTCAAGCTTATGTTCAAAGAATCTATTTCTGTTCTCACGCGCCTTAATTCATTTTCAATAAGGAGCATTTCTTCAACAGTTTGAGCCTTGTCAAACAACGATCTTAAATGTTCTTCCTGAACCTCAAGGTTTTTAACCTTGTTGTCCTTTTCATAATATTCCTTTGTTACGTCTGTTTCACTGATGTTCTTGATTTTAACCAGGCTTGAACTTTCAATATAATTTATAAATTCATAAAAGCTCTCCTGAGGAACGCGAATTTTGTGATTTCCATACATGAGTCTGTCGTCATTTTCAAAAACTTGGTAAACCTCTGAGTTGCTGTTTTCCAGATACCCCCCCAAGTTTTGCACTTCAATAGTAATATCGCTTATGAATTTTTCATAATCCTTTGTTTCGACACGCAAACTTCCTGTTTTAATAATTTTCATTTCATTTTCAGGAACGCTCATTAGGCTGTATTGGTTTTCGCCTTTAGCCTTATATTCTTCTGCTTCCGATGTGCCTCTTACGTCCATTATGCCATAGTCTGCAGATTCTGCCGGTGCTGCAGGAGCTTCGGCTCCATTGGACTGTGCAGTATCATAAGACATTTCTGCCTTTGAATTCTTCATTCCCAAGTTGTTCATGCCATAAACCAGGAGAACCAGAACAAAAGCAGCGGCAAGGCTTCCGTATTTTACCCACCTGGACATTTTGTTTTTTGATCTTCTTGGAATTTCTGTTGTTTCAGAAGGAGTTTCCTTTATATTGGGCACATGAACCTCAGCCCTTTCAGCCTCAGCAGCAAGAAGTTTTTCATGTAGCCTTTTACAGTAGCCTAAAGGCGGTTCTTCATCAGGAATTTCTTGCAACGCTTGTATAATTTTTTTGTATTCATCAAGCTCCTTTTGGCATTCTTCGCACATTTTAATGTGTTCTTCAACCAATAGCTTTTCATTTTCATCCAGTTCGTCATCAATGTATAATGACAATAATTCTCTCACTTCATTGCAATTCATTTTATCACCACCTTAGCTCTGAATGTTAAGTTCATTTTCCAGTATTTCTTTTAAACTTTTTCTGGCTCTGTTCAGCCTTGATTTAACCGTACCTAGATTGCAGTTGAGCATTTCCGATATTTCACTGTATGAAAATCCCTGAATGTCTCGCAATATTATAATTGTTTTGAAATCATCCTCAAGTCTTCCCACAGCATCGCTTATGAGCTTGCTGTTGAAATTCTTTTCAATCAATATGTCCGGGTTGTTGGTATCATCGGCAATTTCTATTTGAAATTCTTTATTGCCGCCTAAATCAATATTTTCATCGATGGAAACGGCATTAATATTTTTTTTGCGTTTGAAATCAATGCATGTGTTAACAACAATCCTGTACATCCAGGATTTGAAGGAAGACTGCATATTGAAATTCTGTATGCTTTTATAAACCTTTATGAGTGCTTCCTGAGAGGCGTCTTCTGCGTCCTCAACATTTCGTAGCACTCTCAAGGCAATGTTGTAAGCTATTTTCTTATAATCCTTTATAAGATCTTCGAAAGCATCAACATCACCGTTCCGGCTTTGTTCTACAAGCCAAAGTTCATTGCCTTTCATCTTTTCACTCCGTTCGGTTATATTATTAGACGTTAACTAATTTTTATTTGTTCCAATAAATTTCAATTAAATATAAGTTTTTACGAACTGCACTGCAGTCCTGCCAGTCCTGCCTCCGTTCTGCATTGCAAACTTTTTTGCATCAGCAAGCAGCTGTTCTTTAGAACTATATTTAACCTGGTATTTTTCAGCAAGACCAAGCACTATTTCAAAAAACTCATTTTGATTTGGTTCGCTGTATAGTATTGTGAGTCCAAAGCGGTCTGCCAGGGACGTCTGTTCATTTATGGCATCGCGCAGGTGAACTTCGTTCTGTCTGTCAACCATACTTTCCTTTATGAGATGTTTCCTGTTTGATGTAACATAAAACAATATGTTTGAAGGCTGCTCGTATATGCTTCCTTCCACTGCAGATTTAAGATATTTGTATGAATTTTCATTGCTTTCAAATGACAGGTCATCAATGAAAATGATGAAGTACATTCCTCTGTTTTTAAGTATATCTATTATTTTTGTTATGTAGTGAAGATTTTTCTTATCAACTTCAAGGAGTCTCAATTTGCTCTTCCCAAACATTGGTATGAGAGCCTTGACGCTTGTTGACTTTCCTGTTCCGCTGTCTCCAACCAATAGTGCATTAAGGGCAAATTTTCCTTGAAGGAATTTTTCAGTATTGTTTATTATTTTATTTTTTTGATTTTCATAACCATAGATATTTTCCATGGCTACGGGTTTGAAATTGTCAACAGTTACAATTTTTCCATAATCGTTTATGCTGAATGCATAGTTGTTCCTGTATTCACCGCAGCCTGTATGCTCATACTCGGTGTAAATAAAATCATATATTTCTTCTGATTTGCTGCTTTTGAATATTTCAGTCAAGGGCTCGTTGTTTTGGTAATTGATGAAGTTGTTTATGTCTCCTGCCTTGTCAGCCATTCCTTTTAACGGAATGTCATATATTTTTTTAAACAGTGATATGTCGTGAAGAACTGCCTTTTTTATTTTTGCATCTATGTCAAAACCCTTTTCCCTTCTTAGGCTGAAGATGTTTTCATCTGACAGAATCTTATTTGACAAGTAGTCGCCTATGGAATCAACGTTTTTTACAAGTAGATTTCCGCACAAGTTGTAATACTCGTTTGAATATTGTTCCTTGTTTTCAAAATTTGAGTTGTCGCTGTATTTAAAATATCTCTGGCACAATAAGTCATAGCTTTTTACTATTTCGTCATCAAGTATGTTTCTGAAAACCAACAAGTTTGAAAGTAATGTATCTGTCATAGCAGTTCTCCTTAGTTATTTTCAATAATTATATCATCATAAAAAACTATTAGCAACAAAAAAGCCAATCATTTCAGCAAAAAAGCGCCCCGAGGGACGCTTTTTTTACAATATATTTAAAACAATATTTCTCCTGCTTCTTCCTGGCACACATTGACCAATGTTCCATCGATTATCAACTCTTCACACGCGTTGATGTCTTCGTATAGAGGTCTGTCTTCAGTAAGTACAGGAACTGATTTTCTTACAGCTTCGTATACTGTCTTTGTTCCTTTTCCAAGGCCCTTGTTTCCTCTCATATCAATTCCCTGGCATGCGCACATGATTTCCATGGCAAGTACTCTTCTTACATTTTCCATTATTTCTCTTGACTTTCTGGCTGCAATTGTACCCATTGACACGTGATCTTCCTGATTTGCAGAGGAAGGAATGGAGTCAACAGATGCAGGATGGGAAAGCACCTTGTTTTCTGAAACCAATGATGCTGCAGAGTACTGAACTATCATAAAACCTGAATTTATTCCGCCGTGTTCAACTAGGAATGCAGGTAGTCCGCTGAGAGCTGGATTTACAAGCCTTTCCAATCTTCTTTCAGATATGTCTGCTAATTCTGCCAGCGCAATACCAAGAAAGTCAAAGCTAAGGGCCATAGGCTGACCGTGGAAGTTTCCGCCTGAAATTCCTTCCTTGGTTTCCGGGAATATAATCGGGTTGTCTGTGACTGAATTAATTTCAATTTCAACTTTTTCCTTTACGTAATTGATCGCATCTTTGCTTGCTCCGTGAACCTGAGGAGTGCACCTTAGAGAGTAGGCATCCTGTACCCTTATATCTCCTTGTCTTGTAGTCATCTTGCTGCCTGATAAAATCTGAAGCATTATTCTTGCAGTATCAACTTGTCCCTTGTGAGGTCTTACATCATGAACCTTGTGGTCAAGAGCATCAACAATTCCGTGATGTGCTTCGAAACTCAGAGCTGCAGCTATGTCTGATATTTTCACAAGATTAATGGCATCGTACACAGTGAGAGAACCAACTGCAGTCATAACCTGTGTTCCGTTAATAAGTGCCAGACCCTCTTTTGATGTAAGTTCAATTACAGGAATTCCAGCTTTTTTCATTGCTTCTTCCCCCGTCATTACAACTCCTTCATATTCTGCAATTCCAAGGCCAATCATTGGAAGAACCATGTGTGACAAGGGAGCCAGGTCACCGCTTGAGCCAAGAGAACCCTTCTGAGGAACAACAGGGTGAACTCTTTTGTTAAGCATTTCAATCATTGTGAGGATTGTTTCCAGTCTTGCTCCTGAATAACCCTTAGCAAGATTGTTGATTCGGAGTAAAATTATACCTCTCACTATTTCAGTATCAAATGGTTTTCCTGCACCAACAGCATGAGTTATTATCAGATTTTTCTGAAGCAGTCTTGATTCATCTTTTGAAATAGAAACGTCGCTGAATTTTCCGAAACCAGTTGTGATACCGTAAACAACATCACCGTTTTCCACAAAATCATCCACTATTTTTCTTGATGCCAATATTCTATCAACAGCTGACTGGGACAACTCAACCTTGCAATAATTTCTGCAAACCTCTGCAATTTCTTCAAGAGTTAATGTATTTCCTGTTATAATAACCTTTTCCATTTTTCTCTCCTTTTAGCCTTTGCTATGACAAAAATAAAAAGACAAATTTCAGCATACTAAGTACACCAAAATTTGCCTCCTGTTATCTATTATCTATAGGCTTATTTATACAACAATTATATTACATAATAAACTGATTGTCAATTACTCAGAACGTTTTACTATTAATTTGGCATCTACCACAGCTGGAACATTGCCATCGCTTTTCTCTGGATACACCACAATTTCATCACCTTCTTTAAGTGTTGAATGAGCAAAATTCGTAATTGTATCTGAATCCACATTGATGTCATATTCTCTTTTGTCGTCGGAAACTCCGTAAACTCTGAGCATTCCGTTTGTATCTCTTGAAATTTCTTTTACTGTTGCATTTATCTTTGAAGTTTCATCAAAAAAAGACAGAAGCTCATTTCCTTCTTTATTTTCAACATAGTCTGCTATGAACTGGTCTCCTTCTTTCAGGCTAAACCCTTTTGGATAATTAAATTTCAAGTCTCCCATTTCAGTTATTGCAGTAATAAAATCATCACCAACTTCCCCAACTGTTGCAGTAACTCTTTTGATTTCAAAACCATCTTGAGTTTTTCTCTTAGTATAGTCATAATACTGATCAGAAACAGCATCGTATGTTCCACCGTCAAGCTTGTTTATTCCTACGTATTCACCGAGAAAATAATTACTTGACCTTGCCTGGTCAACCTTGTAAGTGTTGACATTTTCTCCTTCCTCCACATGTATGCCATCTTTGTCAATTTTTACGATTTTTCCCTGAGCACTGTATCTGCCCGGAGTATCCTGCAAGGAGCTTTTTTCTTTACCGGATTTTAAGTTTTCCTGATATTCCTCTTTGTTTTCTGATCTCGAACAGCCTGCGGATGAAAAAACCACAGCTGCTATTATAAATATTATAATCTTTTTATTATTTTTCACATTTTACCTCCATAAATTGATTTGTCTTTTTATTTTTTCCTTTTGAGCATGTTCTATTCCGCATATTGACAAATTAGTTGTAATTTTTAAGAAAAAATCATTTACAAATTATAATACTTTGTGCTATATTAATACTGTTTGTAGACTTTATTTTAATAAAATTTACGAAATGAAAATATTAATGAGGTACTGTATGGATTCGTTAGATATGCAAATTATTAAGAACATTGAGAAAGAAGGAAGAATTTCTCATGAAGAGCTTTCAAAAAGGCTGAACTTGTCAAGGCCTGCAATACATAACAGAGTAACAAAACTTGAAGAACAGGGTATAATTTCAGGCTATAGAGCGACTATTGACTGGGTTAAACTTGGTTTCACTACCAAAGCAATGATTTCATTGAGAGTTAGAACCACAGATTACGATAAACTGTTGCTGCAATTGAAAAAACTCGAAATACCGAATTTAGTAATTGAAGAATGCCACATTGTCACCGGAACATGGTGTATAATAATGAAGGTAAGATGCACAACGCCACTTGAATTAAAAGCAATTCAAGATGAGCTGCATAAAATTGAAAGCATAAAAGAATCATCAACATCTTTGATTTTGTCTTCAATTTATGATTAGCAATAAAAAACCAGCATGTATGCATTAAGTTTAAAGATTTTACTTAGGAACAGGGTAACCTGTTCTTTTTTCTTTACTGAATGTCATTTAGCTGGTTTTTATTTTTATTTATCTTCCAGTGCCTTATCTACTGCTTCCTTTATTGCATTGCTTGTTATAGTTGCTCCGGATACACCTTCAACATCAGTTGAGTCTGCATCTTCAATTTTATCAGGCAGCTGTTCGATAGCATTTGAGCCAACACCTTGAGTTTCTTTTTCTCCGACAGCTTCAACTGAAACAATGTCATCACCATCTACTGTTACAGTTACAGTTACTTCTCCGCCATATCCCTGAGCTGATCCTTTAAGTTCTTCTCCCGTGCCTGCACCATTTCCGCCGTTTGTTCCTGTTCCGTTCGTTCCTGTTCCGTTTGTTCCTGTGTTGTTGTCTGTATTGCCTGTGTTGTTGCCATCATTATTATCTGCACAAGCAACCAAACCCAAACTCATGATTATCATCACACATAATATCAATGCTATTTTTTTCATAATAACCTCCATGTTATTTAATTTCAAAAATAGTATAACCAAAATTCTTCCATTCATTAAAAAATTTCATAAAAAAAGTTGCTCCGCAAATAAAAAACCGGCAATTAATTGCCGGTAAATTTTATTTCTTTATTGAATTGTTAAATCCAATGCAACTTTATTTTCAAAAGATTTTACTATTGCAGCTATTATGTCTCCATGTGCATCAGTCAAGCTCATTGTTGCTGTTGATGTTACATCTGCAAGCATTGCTTTTTCTTCAGCAGTTAAAGCATCGTATTTAGCCTTGTCTTCAGGTTTATCAGATCCATCTTTTAATGGTCTTCCGTTTAAATCAGAAGTATATTTGTCATTCCATTCCTGGATTTCTTCAACAGTCTTTCCAAAGAACAAGTCTTCGAAATAATCCATTTGATCTGTCCAAGTTCCTGTACCGAGTCTGTAGCTGTCTCCTCTTTCTCTCTTAGTCTTCCATCCTTCAACTTCTTTCTGGAAGCTTTCGTCTGTAACTGTAAGAGTTGCATCAACTTTTTCATCATGGTTTTCGTCATAGTTGTATGATTGTCCTGTAAAACCAGAGAAATGAGGCATTTCAGCTCCGTCATAGTTTGGTGTCGCAACTTCAAGAATGTCTACGTTAAGAGATACAAGCTTTCCATCCTTGTCAAACAATGAGTTTGCAAAAACTTTGTTAAAGCTGTAAACTGGTACATCTTTGTCATCTTTTCCTGGGCCTAAACGCGGAACGCTTACAAGAGCAGTTCCCTGTGAAGCTATTTCTTCAGTTTCTACAGGAATGCGGTTATCATAAGCTTCTTTTATTGCAGCAAGTATGTCACCGTGAGCATCGTTCAAGCTCATTGTTGCACTTGCAATAACATCAGCAAGCATTGCTTTGTCTTCTTCGCTTAAAGCTGCATATTTTGTCTGATCTTCAGGCTTGTCAGAATCAGCCTTCAATGGTCTTCCGTTTAAATCTGATGTGTATTTATCAAACCAATTCTGAACTTCCTCAACAGTCATTCCTACGAACATATCCTGGAAATAATCCATTTGGCTGGTCCAAGTTCCTGTAGCTAGCTTATAACTGTCTCCTCTTTCTCTCTTTGTATTCCATGAGTTTACTTCAGCCTGGAAATTATCTTCAGTATCAACAGTCTTGGAATCTACAACTTCATCATGATTTTCATCATAGTTGTATCCGCCTTGTCCTGGATATCCGCTGAAATGAGGCATTCCTTCTCCATCATAGTTAGGAGTTGCAACTTCTAATATATCTACATAAAGAGAAAGAATTTTTCCGTTTTCATCGAACAAAGCATTTGCAAACACATCATTTGTGCTGTAAACTGGAGTTTCAGTATTATCCTTGCCAGGTCCCAGACGTCCGATGCTTGCAAGTCCAAATCCTTGGAATACTTTTGCAGCAGACTGTGAAATAGGATCTTTTTCTTCTTTAACTTCTTCTGTAGGAGCCGGATATTTTGCAGGATCCAATGCATTGTTTACAGCATAAATTATTGCTTCGCTTGTATATGTAGCACCTGCAATAACGTCTACATCAGTTGAATTTGCTTCAACTATTTTTGCAGGAAGCTGTTCAATTGCATTTGAACCTATTCCCTTTGTTTCGTTTTCGCCAACTGCTTCTACTTTTACTATTTTGTCTCCTTCTTTAGTTACTGTAACAGTAACTTCACCGCCGAAACCTTTGCCAACGCCTGTCAATGTTTCTGTTGCAGGAGCTTGTTCCTTAGCACATGCAGCAATGCTTAACAGCATCAAAGCACACACTGTAATTGAAATTAGTTTTTTCATGATACCCTCCATTGTGATATATTCAGCATTGTATAATGCTGAGTTACATAGAAAAATTTTCTTTGACAGTAAGAATGTTAAAAAATCTACATTTTTATTCAGACTGATGCAAGAAAACGTATTTTCATAATACCACCTAAAATTATTTTAGTCAATATAAACATAAGTCATAAACTGTATTAAGAAAGTATAAAGAAAAGCTCATTTTTACTTATGAAATCTTAACGCCCTAGGTATAACTTTAACACTGAATTAATGTTTTCAGTGTTAATATATTATTGCAATCTAGGAGGTGTCATA
This sequence comes from Firmicutes bacterium UBA6113, assembly GCA_002422545.1. GTDB lineage: Bacteria > Bacillota > Clostridia > Tissierellales > Sedimentibacteraceae > Sedimentibacter. The sequence goes on from DIWF01000028.1 coordinate 241,297, forward strand.
TGGAATTAATTATAGTGTTAATACTCATTGCATTGTATTTTGCCGGCTTTAAATTCATAGACAACATATATAATTTAGCTTCTCCCTGTGAAAAAAATTCACTCTCTGCAAAGCAGGATGAATGCAGCAAACTCAGCTCTTCCAACGATATAAAAATGTCTGATGTTTTAATATATGGAAATGATGATTATTGCATTGAAATTTCTGTTGCATTGAAGAAATACGACTTAAGTTCCGAGACATTCAACGATTTGAATAAACTCAACATGTCAAACTCCTATAAATTTTTGATTGCTGCAGGAAACTCAGATCTTGACAACCTCACCATTTGTTCAATAGGGACAAAGATGATGGACATAGATAAAGTATTTGCTGTGTGTAACCAGACTTACAACAGGAAATTATATGAGGAAAACAATATCCGCACATTCAAATCCTGCTGCGCTGCAGATGATATTGCACGGGCAGTCGCAAATTTCAGCTAGGAGGGACATTATGTTTGAATTAAAAAAAATTAAACTTAATTATACTGAAATAATAGTATTTGGTACATTTGCCATAATTTTAATTGGGGGAATGCTTTTAAGTCTTCCTGTATCTTCAAAACAAGGAATATCAACTCCTTTCTTGGATTCACTTTTTACTGCTGCTTCTGCATTTTGTGTTACAGGCCTTGTGGTTTATGATACATACACCCACTGGTCCATGTTTGGCCAGACGATCATCCTTCTGCTCATTCAAATAGGGGGCTTAGGCTTCATGACTGTCATAACATTGTTTTCACTGTTCCTCAGAAGAAAAATAGGACTCAAGGAAAGAAGACTTTTGATGGAATCGGCCAACACTTTGAAAATCGGAGGAATAGTGCTGCTTGTTAAAAAAATCATTATAAGAACATTTATCTTTGAAAGCATAGGTGCTTTTGTTCTGACATTGAGCTTCTACAGCCGTATGGGTCTTAAGGAAGGATTATACAATGGAATTTTCCATTCCGTATCAGCATTTTGCAATGCAGGATTTGACCTGATGGGTAAATACGGACAAAACTCATCTCTTACACATTTTTACGACAATCCTTTTGTCAACATCACCATTATGTCCCTAATTGTCATTGGTGGTCTTGGCTTTGTGGTCTGGGATGATGTGGCTTTAAACCGACTTGATATTAAGAAGTACCAGCTTCATACAAAACTTGTTCTTGTGGCAACAACAGTTTTAATTTTCGGCGGCGCATTGTTATTTTTCATTGTAGAGAGAAATTACAGCATGCTCTACATGAATGCGGGTGAAAAAATTCTTTCCTCACTGTTTCAATCAGTTACAACAAGAACAGCAGGGTTCAATACGATCAATCTTAACGGAATGTCAGAAGGCGGGACACTATTAACCATAATACTTATGATAATCGGCGGAAGCCCAGGCTCCACTGCCGGAGGAATTAAAACCACCACATTTGTGGTACTATTGCTGGGAGCATTGTCAAATGCAAAACAGAGCTCTGAAACTTCAGTATTCAAGCGCAGGCTTGAAAGCGATGCTTTGAAAAAAGCAAGCGCCATAACTGTTATTTATATTACGACAGCACTAACTGCGGTAATGACCATATGTTCTATTCAGAACTTTTCATTGACGGAAGTCATGTTTGAAGTGTTTTCAGCCCTTGGAACAGTGGGTCTTTCGCTGGGAATTACGTCAAACTTAAGCATAGTTCCAAAATTAATAATAACACTTCTCATGTACGGCGGAAAAGTCGGTGTATTGTCTGTGGCAATTGTTCTGGCAGAAAGAAAAGAACCTTCACTGCTAAGCAGACCTCTTGGTAAAATTATAATCGGATAGGAGAATAATATGAAATCAGTATTAATTATAGGAATGGGTGCCTTTGGACGTCATTTGGCGCTTAAAATGACAGAATTAAAAAATGACGTTATGATAGTTGATAAGGACGCTGCAATTATTGAAGACATGTCTTCTCAAGTAACAGATGCTCAAATTGGAGACTGCACAAAGGAAGACGTTTTAAGAGCTCTTGGTGTTGGTAATTTTGATGTTTGTTTTGTAACAATAGGTGACACATTTCAGTCTTCACTTGAAATCACTTCCCTTTTAAAAGATTTGGGAGCAAAATACGTGATTTCCAAAGCCAGCAGGGATATTCAGGCAAAGTTTCTTTTAAAAAACGGTGCCGATGAAGTTGTATATCCTGACAAGGACATGGCTGAAAAGCTTGCCATAAGGTGCAGTGCCAACAATGTTCTGGATTATTTCTCTATATCAAACGACTATTCCATATTTGAGATACCCATAATGAAAAGCTGGACAGGAAGAAGCATTGAGGAAATCAATGTAAGAAAAAAACATCATATAAACATCCTGCTTATTAAAAGCGAAAGCAATAAAATGTCTCTGCCAAAAGCAGATTACATTTTTAAAGAATATGACTTAGTACTTGTTCTGGGAAAGTCGGAAGATGTCCTGAAGTTTTCAGACAGCATATAAAATACCGCCTCACAGGCGGTATTTTATATGTCAATATATTTTTATATAAAGTTGTATTCTGTCAATATGCTTGCTCTGTTCCCTGCCTTATCATTGAAATATTCATAAAATGACAGTCCCAGGTAGCTTCCTGCAATATTGTACAAATTATCATATCCTAAGTTTTGAAGTGCCAATATGGCATTGTAGCTTCTTTGACCGGATCTGCAGTGTATATAGACATCTTTATCTTTTGGTATTTCATCAGTTCTTTTTCTAAGTTCACTGAGTGGTATGTTTACAGCACCTTTAATATGCCCGTCTTCATATTCATACTTTTCTCTCACATCAATAATACAAGCATTATTCTCTACAAGTTCCCTTACTTTGTCTACATTGACCTGCCTGTAATCCTTGTTTAAAAGATTGCTACCCACATATCCTGCAAAGTTTACTGCATCTTTTGCAGTTGAAAACGGAGGGGCATATGATAGTTCCAAATCCTTCAAATCTTCCAGTGTTCCATCAAATTTTATGACAGAAGCTATCAAATCTATTCGTTTTGTTACATCACCTTTTCCTATTGCCTGAGCTCCTAATATTTTGCCTGTTGGCACTTCATATAAAAGCTTGAAGTGAATCGGTGATGCATCAGGCATAATCCCTACTATATCAGATGGTATTATTCTTACTATGTCATAATTTATTTTCAAATCAAGAACTTTAATAAGAGATTCATTCAAACCTGTTGATGCACCATTGTAATCAAATACTTTTATTGCAGATGAACCTATATATCCTGAGTTGATTGTATTCCTGTTATTTATGTTGTCTGCAACAGCTCTTGCTTGTTTCAATGCAGGGCCAGCCAATGAAAGTTTGGACTTTGCGTGAGTCAATTTATTATATATTTCAATAGAATCTCCTATTGCATATATATTGTCATCACTTGTTTTATAATTTTTATCCACGCTAATAGCACCTGTAATACCAATTTCCAGACCGGCATCTTTGGCTAAGGATGTTTCCGGAGATACTCCTATTGCCATAACGACAACATCAGCTTTAAGGCTTTTGCCCGATGAAAGAACAACTTGATTTTCTTCAAACCTTTCCACCTTGTCTCCAACGATTAAATTAATGCCTTTGTCATAAATTTCCTTGTGGAATATTTGCACCATGTCATAGTCAAAAGGTCTTAATATTTGTTCTGTGCCTTCAACCAAAGAAACATTGTAACCTGCATGCCTTAAATTTTCAGCTACTTCTACTCCTATGAAACCGCCGCCAATAACAGAAATATTTTTTGTATCTGTGTTTTTTACTGCATTATTCAGATTATCTATATCCACTACGTTTCTTACTGTATATACTTTTACGGATTCTATTCCCGGTATTCTTGGAACTATCGGTCTTGCGCCTGGTGATAAAATCAGTTTATCATAAGTCTCATCATATGTTTCGCTTGTTAAAACATTTTTTACTGTTACATACTTTTCTTCTTTGTTGATTGAAATAACTTCATTGTTTACCCTGGCCTCTATGTTATATTGGGATAAAAACAATTCAGGGTTCATCAATACCAAGTCATCTGCATTTTCAATCAATCCGCTTAAATGATACGGCAAAGAACAATTTGAAAATGATACATGAGGCCCTTTTTCAAACATTATTATTTCATCTTCTTCGCTGTATCTCCTGAGCCTTGCTGCAGCAGATGCGCCGCCTGCTACTCCGCCAACAATCAAAATCTTTTTTTTCATTTTTATATCTCCCTTTTATTTTCTTTTATTTCCTACGTAAGAACCATAACCTCCGGTTACATTTACAACATCATACCCAAGTTTTGTCAAATACCTGCACGTTCTTCCGCTTCTTGAACCTGAATGACATATTACGTAATAAGTTTTATTTTCTTTCATATATTTTGATGGATTACTTATCAACTTCTGCATGGGAATATTTTTGGCACCTTTTAAGCTTCCGCCTGTGTATTCATATGGTTCTCTTATATCAACCAGTTCAATTTTACCGATTAACTCATCTATATCATTAACCTTCAATGACTTACTGTCATCTTTTTTAAATAATCCAAACATAATTATTCTCCTTAACTTTTTTGTTAATTAATTATACCATTTTCGATATTATCAACAGTGATTATGTCACGTAACAGAAAAGTTGCTCTTCGACTCTGCCAGGGAGGACTATGTCACTGATTAAGTACGCATACGCATTTATAAAAGAAAGCTACAATAAAAAAAGCGCCTCAGGGCGCTTTTATTCATCTGCAAATCTGTATCCCACGCCTATTTCAGTGTGTATGAACCTGGGATTTGAACTGTCTTTTTCAATTTTCCTTCTGAGGCTTGCCATGAAAACCCTTATGCTTTTTGAATCGCCTGCTTCTCCGTATCCCCACACTTCTTTTGATATTTGGCTGTGGGTCACAACCTTACCTCGATTTGCAATCAATAATAAAAGAAGTTTAAATTCTATGGGTGTGAGATGTATTTCTGTTTCATCAACAAATATCCTTCGCTTTTCGCTGTCCACCGTCAAGTAATCAAACTTGTACACGTTTTCAGGCATGTGGGCTATTTCCCTTTCAATAAGTCTTTCCATCACACGAAGTCTTGCAAGAAGTTCTCCCATTGAAAAAGGTTTAGTCACATAATCGTTGGCTCCTTCATCAAGAGCTTGAATTTTGTCGCTATCCTGTTCCCTTGCAGATACAACAACTATGGGAATGTTTGATACGTTTCGCACCTGCTTTATGATGTCTATGCCGTCCATGTCCGGAAGTCCTAAATCCAAAATCATTATATCAGGATTTTCTGTGCAAAACGAAAGAATTCCTTCATTTCCGTTATGTGCTGTAACAATGGAATATCCCTTTGCCTTAAGGGCCATGGTCACAAAATTTAGTATTTTTTTATCATCCTCAATTACCAAAATCTTAGTCATCATTCAACCTCCAAAGGGAGCCTTACTTTAAATACCGCTCCGCCTGTAACATTATTTTCTGCTGTTATTGTTCCCTTGTGGGCAGTTATAATTTCCTTGCAAATTGTCAGTCCCAGACCAACACCAAGGTGCGAGTCCACAATGTTGTTTTTTTGTTTTGTCACAAAACCGTCAAAAACCCTGTTAAGTATTTCCGGATCAATGCCTGGACCGTTGTCAGAAATTTCAAAAACAGCAAAATCGTCGTCAGCATATGCCTTCAAAAAAACTTCTGCTTCCTCCCCTGCATATTTGTAGGCATTATCAATAAGGTTAACAAGGACTTGAACTATTAGTTTACCTTCAACAGGGACAAGAATTATTTCATCAGGAACAATCACGTGCAGTCGTCCTGATGAAGTCATAAATGGAACATGAGACAATGTCTGGTTTACAATGTCATCAACAGCTTCAAAATCTTTGTTGAGTGTTATTCTTCCCTCTGAAAAACGTGTCATATCCAATATGTTTTGGACGGTTTTTATGAGCCATGCTGATTCGTCGCATATGTCCGATGCAAGTTTTTTTACGGATTTTGAATCAAGACTGTCGTAGCTTTCAAGAATAAGTTCCCCAGCTCCCTTGATGCCTGTAAGAGGAGTTCGAAGGTCATGAGAAATGCTTCTTAAAAGTGTGCTCTTCAGATGCTCACTTTCCATATCAACTCTTATTTTTTGCCTTTCCTCATAAATAAATTCCCTGTCAAGAACTATCGCCATCTGATGGACTATTGCCTTAATGAGCATGTCTCTTTCATCTGTAATGGGAACATTGCAGTTAACTATTTTCATCACTCCTAACTTTTTACCCACACCTTTAATCGGAATGATGTTTATATTTGTTGTAACTGAATCCGCATAATCCGGAAGTCCTTCAGTGCTGTATATTTGTTGGCATGAGTCCAGTTTCACATAGCAGTCATAACCAACATAATCTTTTATGAAGTTAATTCCCTTCAAAACAATGTTGTCCCTGCCAGTGACATTTAAAAAGCCCTTTGTTACGTCATAAAGAAGTCTAGCTGTTCTTTCATTTCTTTGTGATACCTCTGTCTGATACTGCAGCTTTGAAGTCATGGTGCTTGATATCAAAGAAGCAATCAAAAAAAACACAATAAGAATGAAATCGTCGGTATTGCTTATCTGCAGACTGTGGTACGGCTGAGTGAAAAAATAATTGAACAAAAGTACACTGAGAACAGCAGCTATGGCACTGTAAATGTACCCTCTTGTAAATATGGTGACTGTAAGAACCCCTACAATAAAGACCATAAGGGAGTTTTCCTTTCCGATTTCCATATAGTTCATAATAATTGATAGAATTACGGACAATGTGCATATGAAAATGACATTTGCTAAATATTTAAAATTAAATTTATTATTATCAAAATAATTTTTCATAACATCCTCTTTATCTTTGATTATATTATTATATCACATGGGGAGAAAAACAAAATACTATTTTACTTCCTTGTAATAATAATATTTATTTAGTATAATTGAACAAACGATAATTGGAGGCATTTATGAAAGTAGTAGCATTTAACGGAAGCCCAAGAAAAGAAGGCAATACATACGAGGCATTAAAAATCGTGGCAGAGCAGCTTGAAAAGGAAAATATTGAGGTTGAAATAATCAATGTAGGAAACAAAAAAATTCTTGGCTGCACAGCTTGCGGATCATGTTTTAAAACAAGAGATGAAAGATGTATCATCAATGATGAAGTTAACGAATGGATTCAGAAAATGAAGGAAGCAGACGGAATAATTTTAGGTTCTCCTGTTCATTTTTCAGCAATAACCGCTACAATGAAGTCTTTTCTGGACAGAGCATCATATGTGAGCAGTGCAAACAGAGGACTTTACAGAAATAAAGTGGGAGCAGCAGTTGTTGCGGTCAGGCGAGCAGGCGGACTTCCTGCATTCAACCAACTCATAAATTACATTACATATGCTGAGATGGTTATGCCTTCATCAAACTACTGGAATGTCATTTACGGTCAAAAACCAGGTGAAGCACTTCAGGATGATGAAGGAGTTCAAATAATGAGAATACTTGGAAAAAATATGGCATGGGTAATGAAGCTCATCGAACTAGGCGAAGGAAAAATAGAAAAACCTGAACCTGAGAAAAAAATAGGCATGAATTTTATAAGATAATATTGTAGGGGCGGACCTCGTGTCCGCCCGTATTATTTCCATAATTTTGTTATATAGGAGCAGTAGCCTCTCCTGATTGTTATCATTCAAGAGAAAATGAAACCACCCCTCCCCCAAGGGTGGTTGTTTCATACCAAAGAGGAAGGCTTATTTTTTTTACCATTCCATCATCTAGTATTTCAACTTCAGCAGAACGCTTATCCCCTTCATATTCCAGAGAAATTATTGTGACCCAGTGCCACTTGTCAAGGCACTTTTCTTCTCCGTTGCATAAATTCAAAAATGCAATGGGAATATCATTGTCCAAAGATGACTCAATAAAATCAAACACCATGTCATATGATGGACGTCTTTCTTTTTCCTTGGGTATGTCCAATACCTTAAATAGAGCTTTCCTACTATTTTCAGCAGCATATTTCATAAACCCTTCATAAAAAATTTCAGTTGTGTTCACTCCCTTTAAAGTTGGAGTGACATAATTCCACAATTCATCCATTAATTCTAAAGCGCTGTGTTTGTTTATTTTGTTTTTGTTGCTGTATATAACAATGTTGGATGCTGCTGTTGGACCGCAACCAGCCATCTTCCGCCACTTCTTTTTGTACCATACCTGGCTGCAGCCTTTGTATACAGCAAGACTATCTTCGTCCAGGATTTCAAAATATTCGGGATTTCTCAAAACTTTTTTTGTCATAATTTCACCGCCATGTATCATAGTTCATAACCATAAACTCACATTTAGATTATGTAATGAATTATAACATATATTCATCTCCATATACAATGAACATTATGGAATATTGTACCCGAATGATGAACTCAGATTTGCTACGCTGTTACCAAAATTTATGCTGCATCAGATTAAAATTATTCCTGATTTTACCGCCATACTTGACGGTTTTAATAATATATACTTCATAATTATTGCTGTTTTTCAATGAACCGTGTCATATACTACTGCAATTATACAAATATGTTATACTGTTTGTTAAAAATGTTTCCAAATAGTGTTGACTTTTAATAAATTTCGTCTTATAATTTACTTAAACGTTTAAATAAAGGAACTTATCATGAAAATAACTATAAAAGAAATAGCAAGGGAAGCCAATGTATCTATAGCAACCGTTTCCATGGTTATAAACAAAAAAGATCAAAACATTACAGAAGTTACAAGGAATCGTGTTCTTGAAGTTGTAAAAAAATACAATTATCTTCCAAACGCCATGGCAGGAAGTCTTGTAACCCAAAGAACCCACATTATAGGTCTGGTGCTTCCTGACATTACCAATCCTTTTTTTCCGGGTATTGCAAGAGGCGCTGAAGACAAGGCCAATGAAAAGGGTTATAGCATAATTTTCTGCAACACAGATGACAAACTGGAAGTCCAGGAGAAGTATATTGAATCCTTAACAAAAAAAATGGCTGACGGAATAATTATAGCACATTCATCAAGCAGTGAAAAAATGCCTGAAATATTGGAAAGATGCAAGGTTCCCATTATTTTAATCGACAGGGACTTCGATTCAGAAAATATATGCGGCAAGGTTCTAGTTGACAACTCAAATGGGGCTCATATGGCTGTTTCATACCTGATTGAGCAAGGATACAAAAAAATTGCGTATCTATCAGGACCATTGAAGACAAGGACTGCCTATGAAAGGCTCGAAGGTTATAAAAAAGCACTCAGTGATTACGAAATCGAGTTCAATGATAAGCTCGTAAAATTCGGCGAATACAGAATTGAATGGGGTCGAAATGGAGTCAATGAACTTCTAGAAGAAAAGGAAGATTTTGATGTTATATTCTGCGGCAACGACCTTATTGCAATCGGAGCCATGAAAGAACTTAAGGAAAAAGGCTATCATATTCCGGATGATATAGGAGTTATGGGATATGATGACATTTATATGGCAAGTCTGGTTGAGCCATCCCTCACCACAGTAAGACAACCAAATTACCAGATGGGTTACAGGGCAATGGAACTTTTGGAAGAAAGGCTTAAAAAGGCTCCCGGAAGTGATAACACTCCATCTGATATGAAAACAATTACTCTTGATACTGAAATCATTGTAAGAAATTCAGTAAAAATTAATAAGAAGGTGAAATCATGAAAAAAGGAACATTATTAAATTCAGAAATATCATATGCAATCAGCAAAATGGGACATACAAACACCCTTACCATAGGTGACTGCGGCCTTCCAGTTCCTGAAGGAGTTCAGAGAATAGACTTGGCTGTTACAAAAGGATTGCCTGAATTCATGCCTGTCTTAAAAGCTGTGCTTGGAGAACTGTCAGTTGAAAAAATAATACTGGCTGAAGAAATAAGGGATAAAAGTCCCGATATTCTTAAAAATATACTTGAAATTATAAATTTGACAGGAATAGAAGAAAACAAGAAAATTGATGTGGAGTACGTACCTCACGAAGAGTTCAAAGAAAAAACAAGAAGTTCTAAAGCTGTAATACGCACAGGAGAATATAAGTCCTTTGCCAACATCATCCTTGTTTCTGGCGTGACTTTTTAGAATATTAACCAGGCGGTGATCTAGTGAAAAAAATTGTAGTATCCATGCAACATATAAACAAGGATTTTTCAGGAGTAAAGGTTTTAAAAGACGTGAGTTTCAACATATACAAAGGAAGCGTAATGGCTCTTGTGGGTGAAAACGGAGCAGGCAAATCAACTCTGATGAAAATACTTACGGGCGTATATTTAAAAACCCAGGGTGAAATTTTTCTGGACAATGAATCAGTTAACTTTTCCGATACCGGTGCTTCTCAATCAAAGGGAATAGCAATCATTCATCAGGAACTCAACCTTGTAAAAGACCTTTCCATAGGAGAAAATATTTTTTTAGGAAGAGAGCCTGTTTCAACAGGAAAAAGAATAATGTGGAACAAGCTCCACGAGGATGCCGGATACTGGCTAGATAAACTTGGTCTTAAGGAAGATCCACGAGAACTTGTCAAAAATATAAGTGTTGGAAAACAGCAGCTTGTAGAAATAGCAAAAGCTCTTTCCATCGATGCAAAGGTAATTATTATGGATGAACCCACGGGAGCCCTCACTCCTGCTGAAACCGACAAGCTTTTCCATGTCATCAGTGATTTGAAAAAAAGCGGCAAAAGCATAGTGTACATTTCACACAGGCTTCATGAAATCTTTGAAATATGCGATGATGTGACTGTTTTAAGAGACGGTGAACTTATCGGTGAAGAGGAAATCACTAATCTTGATGAAGATAAAATCATAGAAATGATGGTAGGAAGAAAATTAAGCGAGCAATACCCAAGAATTGAAACTGAACAGGGTGAAGAAATACTCAAAGTTGAAAATTTGTCCAATCAATTTGTGAAAGATATTTCATTTTCTCTTAAAAAAGGTGAAACTCTGGGAGTTGCAGGCCTCATGGGTTCTGAAAGAACAGAGCTTATGAGAAGTATTTACGGCATTTATCCTGCAAAAGGTTCTGTTTACTTAAATGGAGAAAAAATAAAAGTAAATTCTCCATTGGATTCACTCAGGCACGGAATTGCCTATGTTACAGAAGACAGAAAGGCCAATGGAATTATAACCGGAATGAATGTACGTGAAAATATAACTCTTTCTTCCCTTGAGCTTTTCAAAGGACCTCTCGGATTTGTCAGCAAGGGCAAAGAAGAAACATCATCAATTGAGTATATTGAAAAAATGTCGATTAAAACTTCCGGAACTAAGCAGATGCTGAAGTTCTTAAGCGGAGGCAACCAGCAGAAAGTATCTATAGCAAAGAGTCTTATGACAAATCCTAAAATACTCATATTGGATGAGCCCACTAGAGGCGTCGATGTTGGGGCTAAAAAAGAAATCTATGACCTTATAAACAAGTTTAAATCTGAGGGCATGAGTATTATCATGGTTTCTTCGGACATTCCTGAAGTTCTTGGAATTTCGGATAGAATTATGGTAATGCACGAAGGCCGCGTTTCAGGTTTTCTGGGCAGAGATGAAGCTACACAGGAAAGCATAATGACTCTAGCGGTAGGAAAGGATGTGATATGATGAACAATTTTAATAAGATACTGAAAAACAAGCCTCTGATTGTGCTTATTGCAACTTCTGCAGCAATAGCTTTTTTAAACACCAGGTTTCTTTCATGGAGCAATATATTGACAGTGCTGAGACAGACTTCCATTAATGCTATAATTGCAACAGGAATGACATTTGCAATCCTGATAGGAGGCATTGATTTGTCTGTTGGATCTGTTCTCGGACTTTGCGGAGCTATTGCAGCTACAATGGTTTCTTCAGGAACAAATGTTGTTCTTGCAGTCCTGACAGCCCTGGTGTTGGGAACAGCCATTGGCTATTTAAATGGAACATTAATTACAACAGGAGGCCTTCAGCCTTTCATTGCCACATTGGGAACCGTGACACTGTTAAGAGGTGCAATACTTGTCTTCACTCAGGGACGTCCTATCAGTACAGGAAATACCCCCTCTTCTGAATATTTTTCAGAAATAGGTACAGGATTTTTAGGTCCCATACCTATCCCTGTATATATCATGATATTAGTTTTCATTGTAGCTTACTACATTTTAAACCATACGCGCATAGGAAGATATATTTATGCAACAGGGTCAAACGAGGAAGCAACCATGTATTCGGGCATTAAAACAGCCCGAGTTAAGCGTTTTGTATATGCCATATCAGGAATGATGGCAGCTCTTGCAGGAATTCTTCTTACAGCAAGACTGGGCTCTGCTCAGCCAACTTCCGGTGCCGGATATGAACTTGATGCAATTGCTGCAGTTGTTCTCGGAGGAACAAGCATGGCCGGAGGTATTGGAACAATTGGAGGAACAGCAATAGGAGCACTGATAATAGGGGTTCTTAACAACGCTCTTAACCTCATGAAAGTATCATCTTACTATCAAGACGTTGCAAAAGGTATAGTAATACTGATTGCCGTTTTATTAGATAGAAAACAAAAATCATCAAGGTAATAAAAAAATATTATATGGAGGAGTATCATGAAAAAATTATTAAGTCTTGTAGTAGCATCAATAATGATAATGTCATTATTTGTTGGATGCGCTAACACACAGGAACAACCTGCACCTGAAAAGCCTGCTGAAGAAGCAAAAACAATTGGTCTTGCAATTTCAACGTTGAACAACCCGTTCTTTGTTGATCTTGAAGCAGGAGCAAAGGCTAAAGCCCAAGAGCTTGGCGCAACCCTTGTAACTTTGGATTCACAGGATGATTCAGCAACCGAAATGTCAAACGTGGAAGATTTAATCAATCAAGGCGTTGATTTAATCCTGATCAACCCTACAGATTCAGACGCAGTAAAGAGTGCAGTTGAAGCTGCCAACAAGGCAGGAATACCTGTTATAACTCTTGACAGAAGCGCTAACGGCGGCGAAGTTGTTTCTCACATTGCTTCTGACAACGTAGCTGGTGGTAAACTTGCCGGGGGATACATAGTAGAATTGTTAGGCGGAAAAGGAAATGTTGTTGAACTTGAAGGAGTACCTGGAGCATCTGCAGCAAGAGAAAGAGGCGAAGGTTTCAACGCTGCAATAGCTGAAAGTGATATCGAAGTAGTTGCTAAGCAAACTGCTAACTTCGACAGAGCTGAAGGTTTGACAGTTATGGAAAATATTCTTCAGGCACAACCTGAAATTGACGCTATATTTGCACACAATGACGAAATGGCTTTAGGAGCACTTGAAGCTATAAAAGCATCAGGAAGAGAAATAATAGTAGTTGGATTTGATGCTACTGACGATGCTAAAGCTGCAGTTGAAAGCGGCGAAATGGCTGCAACAGTTGAACAGCTTCCAAAAGAAATAGGATCATTGGGAGTTGACACAGCAATTAAATTATTAAATGGCGAATCAGTAGAAAAATCTATACCAGTAGCATTGCAACTGGTTACACAAAAATAAATAACACAATAAAGGAGACGCAAGTCTCCTTTATTTATTAAATGTTGTACAATATTTTAGAAAGAAACTCCTTTGACCTTTCATGCACAGGATTTAAAAAGAAATCCTGCGGATTGTTTTCTTCAAGAATTTTCCCTTCATCCATGAACAAAATTCTGTTTGCAACGCTTTTTGCAAAACCCATTTCATGAGTAACAACAACCATTGTCATTCCGTCCTCCGCAAGATCTTTCATGAGCTTTAAAACCTCTCCTATCATCTCAGGATCAAGCGCTGATGTAGGCTCATCAAACAGCATTATTTCAGGTTTCATGGATAAAGAGCGCACTATGGCAATTCTTTGTTTCTGTCCTCCGGAAAGCATTGCTGGATATTCGTATTTCTTGTCCGATAGTCCGATTCTTTCAAGCAGTCTCAGTGCATTTTCTTCTGCTTCTTCCTTTGTCTGAAGATTTAATTTAACAGGCGCCAACATTATGTTTTCCAATACTGTAAGGTGAGGGAACAAATTGAAGTGCTGAAAAACCATTCCCATCCTTTGCCTGATTTTGTTGATATCGCTCTTTTTATCTGTGATGTCTGTTCCTTGAAAAACAATGCTGCCAGATGTTGGTGTTTCAAGAAGGTTCATGCATCTTAAAAGCGTGCTCTTTCCTGAACCTGAAGGGCCTATTATTACAACCTTGTCCCCTTTTTTGATTTCAGTGTTTATGTTTTTTAAAACTTCATTTTTGCCGAAGCTTTTTTTTATATTTTTAATTTCTATCACTTTCAGACAGCCTCCTTTCAAGCCTTTTCTGCACCGCAGTAAGTCCTACTACCATCACAAGATAAAACAATGCTACTGAATACAGCGGAAAAAACGGCTCCCATGTCCTGCTTCTCACTATGTCTCCTGCCTTTGTAAGATCTATGATGGGAACATATCCTGCAACTGATGTTTCCTTGAGCAGTGCAATGAACTCGTTTCCCAATGCAGGCAGAATGTTTTTTAATGCCTGAGGAAATATGATGTATATCATAGTTTTTTTTCTGTCCAGCCCCAGGGACATGCCTGCTTCTATCTGTCCCTTGTCCACTGATTCTATTCCTGCTCTGGCAATTTCAGAAACATATGCCCCTGAATTGATGCCAAATGTGAGTATTGCAACTAATATGCTGTTATCTATGTTTACAAAAATTACATAGTACATAATAAGAAGCTGAACAACAACCGGTGTTCCCCTTATTATGGTAACATAAAGGCTGCAGATTTTATCAAGGACAAAAAGCTTCCTGTTGTTTTTTGCATTTGTTTTTACCAAAGCAATAAAAAGTCCAATAGCAATTCCCATCAAAGTTGCAAAAAAAGCAATAAAAATAGTGTTGGATATACCAGAAGCAAATAACTTGTATCTACCTTCAACTATAAATGTTTTATTAAAACTGTTTATAAAATTTTCTAATTTTGTCATGGTGCCTCCTGTTGAAAAAAAGGCGATAATAACAAATTATCGCCTTTAAGCATCTATTATTTTGAATGATTTTCTATGAACTCTGCAATTTTGCCTTCGTCAAGCAATCTCTGAAGTGTTGAGTTTATTGAGTTTAACAGTTCCCCGTTTCCTTTTTTGACACATATGCCATAAGCTTCGCTTATGGCACCAAATACTACACTTTTAAGACCTTCATTGCCATTTACAATTTCTTCTGCAGGCAGCTTGTCAATTACCACTGCATCAACTCTTCCTGCCAACAGGTCTTGGGATGCTTCAAGTGCATTTTTGTATGTTTTCACTTCAGCACCTGAGTTGTACAGATCTCCTTCCGGAAGATTAACAGCGTCTGATATGGCAAGGTCACCTGTTGTACCCAGCTGGACACCTATTTTCTTTCCTTTTAAGCCTTCCATATCCAATATCTCAGCGTCTTTTTTAGAGATTATGTGCTGTATTGATTCAACATAGCTGATTGAAAAATCAACTTGCTCTTGTCTTTCAGGAGTAATTGTCATTCCTGCTGCTCCAAAATCAGCCTTGTCGTTTAAAACTGCAGGAATTATGCTTGAAAAGTCAATGTGCTCAACAACGAGTTCTTTTCCCATGTCTTTTGCAATTTCATTTGCAATGTCAACGTCAACGCCTACTATTTTTTCGCCTTCAAAATATTCAAACGGCGGAAATTCCGCATTTGTGTACATTACCAATGTGTTGTCTTCTGCCTGTGCAGCAGCTTCCTGATTTGTTGTATTTTCTGCTGGTTGTTCAGTTGTTTTTGAACTGCAGCCTGTAGTTAATGCAAAAACCATTGTTACGATCAATAATACCGATACTTTTTTCATGTTTTCCTCCAAGAATGTAATTTTTACGATAAACGTATGGTATCACTTTTTGGAGCTCATGTCAAATATTTTATCATATTTTTGTATAAATATATATTTATTCTTTAGTTGCATTCTTATGCTTAATATATATTCATTGAAAATACAGTTTATTTTTTACCAATCCGTTTTCCAACTTTAAACATTTTTGAATTTTTTTGCATTTTATGTTTATCGTTCAACTTTAAAACAAGCTGTGCGGCTATAAGAGAGGCAACGACAGCCAGAGCAGAAAAACCTTCTTTGTTCTTTAGTCCCGGCAGCAACTGTACAACTATTACGGAAGATACTACAAGAAATGCAGACAGGGCATATAACACGGCACCGCTTTTTGCAGTAACTTCGCCTTCTGCAATTATTTCAACATAATCACCTTCCACAATATGGTCTTCAACATCCTTTTCTATCCTTGCGGAATAGTGTTTGCATCCGGCGGAACAATTTCTGCAGTTATCACCGCATGGAAGAACTTTTTTAATGTATATGGTTGCAGTCGAACCCTTCTTTTTTTCAATCTTGCCAATAAGAGCCATAATTTTTTCCTTTCGATAATTATAAAAAAAATAAAACTATAAATATATTTCTACCCAATTTATAACAATTAAAATTTTAATAAATTGTAACAAATAAAAAAGGACTTCAGTCCTTTTTATGACAAAGTTGTTTCAATAATGTAGTAGAGGACTACTGTCCTCCCAAAGATAACAAAATTATTGGCTTAATAACACGGGCGGATACAAGATCCGCCCCTACGCGCTGGTAATTTAACATTAGCGATAAATTATTAATCCCAGATTGTAGGGGAGAACCTTGTGTTCTCCCGCATATAACAATTTATTGAATTAATAACACGGTCGGATACAAGATTGATACAAGATCCGCCCCTACGGTTTGTGAAAATCAGGTTTGTCAATAATCTGAGGACTTTCGTCCTTTTTACTCAATTATTTCTATCTGAACTTCATCCAGCCAGTTTATGAGCTCAGTCTTTTCAAAAGGATCCATGTGTCCAAACAATGCAGTTTCAAATTCAAGTTCCTTGAATTTTTCAGTAAGGCTTAAAAGCTTATCTTTGTAATAGACAGGTTCTCCGTGATGGAAATCCTCGCTTATTATATCTCCTATGAATATTGTTTTCTCCTCTGGAATGAATACAACAACGCAATCATCAGTATGGGAGCTGTCAAGTTTCATTGCTTCTGCACTAATGTCTCCCAAATTTATGCTCAAATTTTCTTCAAACACAATGTCAGCGGTTGTAACGTTTATTTCTTTTCTGTCCGGATATTCCCTTCGTATCATTGTATCGCAAAATTCTATGTCTTCTCCGTTATTAAGCCTTTCTTCCATTGCTTCATCAGACCACTGCCACTTGCTCATATTTTCAAGATACTCGTTTGTCCTACTGCAGGCAATGCTTGGTGCATCAACATACATCATGCCATACGTGTGATCCCAGTGGGAATGGGTTATGACAACAAAATCCGGATATTTGAGATTTTCTTTTTTAATTTCCTCCATGAATAATTCAACGTGTTTTTTGGAATTTCCGGCATCCACCATCAGAGAATATTTTTCTCCTTTTACATAACCTAAAATTGGTCTGTCTGTTTCCTCATTAAATGGTAGGTAATAAATTTTATCTGTTAATTTTTTAAGCATATTGCCTCCTTAACTTTATTCGTATCTCAGTGCTTCTATGGGGTCTGCCTTGGCAGCCTTTCTGGCGGGATAGTACCCAAAAAATATACCGATTACCATGGCAAATACAACTGCTGCAACAACGGATACCGGATTTACAACTATGGGTATGGAAATAAAAGAACCTCCTATCATTACAAGCCCGATGCCGAATGCTGTTCCCGCAATACCTCCTATGGCGGAAAGAGTTGCAGATTCTATTAAAAACTGAAAGAGAACGTCTTTCGTCCTGGCTCCAAGGGCTTTTTTAATTCCTATTTCCCTAGTTCTTTCAGTAACTGACACAAGCATGATGTTCATTATTCCTATTCCTCCAACAAGCAGAGATATGGCCGCTATGCAGGCAACCGCTATGGACATGCCTCCAACTATGCTGTCAACCTGTGCCTGATCTTCCTCTACTGTGTAGAAAGTGTAATTTTCAGGATTTCTGTTTTTCAAATTAGCAATGAAGCCAAGCATTTCATCCCCTACCTGCTCCACGGAATATTTCTCAGCAATAAAAACATCCAGGCTGTAAAAACCGTAGACAGATGAAAATGCCATAGTATAAGGCACGAAACTGTCCTCGTATTCATCCTGTCCCTCAAGAAGAGCCAGAACAGGTGATTTTTCATTTTTGTACACTCCAACCACCAATAGGTCTTCCATACTGTTGTTAATTTTAACCCTCACTGTCATTCCAGTTGCATTTTCTTTTCCAAACATCTTCACTGCAGCATTTTTCTCAAGCACAATCACTCCAGCCTTTCTGTCGACGTCGTTTTTGTTTATCATTCTGCCGTAAAGCATCTTAACTTCCTGCACCTTGTCATAGCCATAATCCACGCATGCCATCCTAAGTTTCACAGTCTTCTTTTTAATTGTAACATCGCTTCTTAAATTTTCATTGGGTCCCAAGTATTCAATTTTGTCCCCAAACCTTTCCTTAAGCAGCTCCATGTCGTCTAAGTAGAAAAAATCCGTGGACCTGAAGTCGTCAATGTTGCCCACATAAAGGACGGCTCTGTTTTTGCCTATTCCCTTGTATATGTCATCCATTACTCCCTTCATGCTGTCTCCAATTGAAACTATTGCAATTACTGAGCTTATTCCAATTATTATTCCAAGCATTGTAAGAAGTGAACGCATTTTATTGGAAAGAATAGACCGGAATGCTATTTTAATGTTCTCCAGCCACATTATATTCACCTTCCTTCCTGCTGTCTTTTATAATTTCACCGTCTTTGAACATTATAACTCTTTTTGCGTGTTCTGCAATATCAGCTTCGTGTGTTACCAGTATTATGGTATTCCCTTCTTTGTTAAGTTCTTTGAAAATACTTATAATTTCTTCAGAAGACTGGGTATCCAGGTTTCCTGTTGGTTCGTCTGCAAGAATTATGGGAGGATTGTTTGCAAGGGCTCTTGCTATTGCAGCCCTCTGTTTTTGCCCCCCTGAAAGTTCATTTGGAAGGTGGTTTATCCTTTCTCCAAGACCAACTTTCTCAAGAAGCTCAAGTGCTCTTTCATGCCTTGCTGACGGTTTTATCTTTGCATAAATCATAGGAAGTTCAACATTTCTTAAAACATTGGTTCGAGGAATCAGATTAAATGCCTGAAAAACAAAGCCTATTTTTTTGTTTCTTATTAGAGACAGCTCATCTGTATTTTGTTTTTCTATTTCAAGCCCGTCAAGATAATATTTACCTGTTGTGGGCCTGTCTAGACAGCCTAGAATATTCATTAGCGTTGACTTTCCTGAACCTGAATGTCCCATTATTGCAATAAATTCTCCCTTTTCTATTTCAAGGTTCACATTTTTCAAGGCATGCACTTCAACTGAGCCGGTTTTGTATATTTTATTTAAATTAACGATGCTGATTAACTTTTCCATAGCGCACCTATTTGTCTTCTTTACTTTCTTCATTAAATACTGCTGCCATGCCGTCAATCAATGTGTAGTCGGGATTAACTACAACATTCATTCCTTCTTGAAGACCTTCTCCCCATATTTCAGTTTCAAGGTCTGTTTCGAGACCAATTTCAACAGCCACAGACTTTAGAGTGTTGTCATCGTTCAGTACAAAAATTTTATATTTCTCATTTTCATCCTTCAAAATTGCTCCGGCTGGAACAGCAAAAACATTTTCTGACTTGTCAACATTGATTTTGGCAGATGCAATTACTCCAGCTATGAGGGTGTCAGGTTTTTTAACAATATCGATCAATACCGGTATAACTCTTTCCATGTCGTTGCTGTCCTTTTGTTCAGCTGTAGGTGAAATTCTTGCAACTGTTCCTTCAGCAAACTCGCTTCCCAGAATATCCGAAAAAATTTGAACATTCTGACCGGTCTTGATTTTTCCAATGTCAAATTCGCTTACGGAAACTTTCATCTGCAGATTTTGAAGGTTTTCCACCACAAACATGGCTTTTTCGTCTTCCGTGTCCTTTGCATATCTTCCTATGTTTACATTGACTCTTGTGACTGTTCCGTCAATAGGGCTTTTAATGTAAATTTTATCAAGTTCCTTTTTTTTCTCTTCAAGCTGCTGTCTTTGTATTTCAAGCTCTTTTTCTTCTGCATTGCTTAAACTTACATTGCCGTTTACTGCATTGTAGCCTTCAACATTTTTTCTTGCTTCCACAAGACTTGTTTCTATTTTTTTAAAGTTCTCTTCAGTTATTATATCATTTTCAAAAAGTGCCTTGTTGCTTTCATAGCTATCATTCATATTCTCAAGTTCAAGGACTGCCTTGTCATACTCAAGCTGCAGAGATTTTAGCTTTTCCTGCTGCTGAAGATATGTAAGCTCTATTTGATTTTCTTCTGTCTTGATTTGTTTTTCAAGCTCTTCGCTGTCAAGAACTGCAAGAACCTGGTCCTTCTTGACAATGTCACCTTCCTTAACTTTTATGTCTATAATTTCATAGTTAAGCGCCGAAACAACGTCAGCTTTTTCTATCCCTTCCAATGGTGCCTTAACAGATATAATCTGTTCAATGGTCTTTTTCTCTAGGGGTGCAACATTTGCAGCAAAAACATTCTCTGTCTTTGAATTGTTCACCATGTTGAATACCACAATTACTGCAGCTGCAACAACAAGTAAAATCACTATTTTTTTTCTTGTAAATATTTTTTTCATTTCTATCTCCTAATTATAATTCAATTTTACACTATTCTTAAATCCGGCAAATTCGATCTTTAAATAATCTATGTCGTTTTGTTTCACAGTGTTTATTGCTTTAATATTTTGGTACGTGTTGTCTATTTTCATATTTTCGAAGCCAAAGCCTACAAAATTGTAAAAGCTTATCCTGCACTGGCCGTTTTCATTTTCCTCAAGCACTGCTGCCACGTCAAATCCAAGTCCGAAGTAATCTCCAAATGCTATGTCTTTTAATTTCCACGAACTGAAAAATGAGCCCAGCCATTTCTTATTCAGTTTTTCACCATCCCAAGTAAAAAAAAACGGTCTTCTAATAACATTGCTGTAAAACACTGTGTCTTTCTCAACTCCTATGAATATGTCAGCACTAAAGTCATTGTCAAGATTGCATGCTTCAATCTTCCATGGCAATATATGAGAAAAATCTTCCTGGTAAATTTCCTCGGCAATAATATTTCCTGATGAAATTTTCACGGTATAAATAACAGCATGGCTTCCCGATTCATCTGAGCCTTCAGTCTTGGTCAGTGCAATGATTTCTTCGTTTTTGTCGCCGTCAAGGTCATAAATAGTATAATCAAACAGTCTTTCATCAATCAATTTTTCTGCATCAAGATTATGTCTTGAATAAATATATCCGTCATTTTCAAATAAATTATATGTCACTCCTCCTGTTTCAATGCATAACTCAGGCTGCCTTGTAAAAAACCAGACAGCCAGCAGTGATGAAAGTATTAAAATTGCGAGTTTCTTTGTCATTTTAACCAGTCAAGCTCCATACTCTCTGTAATTGAAACATTGTTGCTTTCCGTGGAAATAAACGAATTTGTCCACTCAGGCTTTGAAACTACAGGTGAATCAGGTTCTTCAATTTCAATAATCTCATAGTAATCTGCGTTTGGAAGTGACTCAATTCCTTCATTGTTGTATATATCTTTTTCTTCATACTGGCCCGTTGCAGGATTTAAGGCCATTACAACCTTTCTTATGCCAAGCATGTTATGCCATTTTAAGTCTGTAAGCCTTTCCTTGGACAAGAATTCATAATAGTTGAAAAGAGCACCCCTGGCAAGATACGTCTTGCCGTTTGTGCGGCATACAACATAAATTTCAAGAGGCAGTCCATTTCCTATTTCAAGGTAATTTGACGCCGGATAAAATGTATTTGGAGCAATTGTTGCTATGTCTGCAACTAGAGCTGTAGTATAATCATTTCCAGCATCGATATTTTTTTCCCACATCATGTAGTTCATTATCTGAACCATGCTGTCGATTCTTCCACCGTATGTGTAGAGCATTTCATTTTCTTCTGCTGTTATTTCCTGGTTTGTAAGTTCCTTTACGGAAACGTTCATCAGAATTTCCTGCATTTCTATCATGCTGTCAAGAACATTGGCCGATTGTTCGCTTAACATGCCCCTAAATCTTAGATGTTCTTTTGTATACTCAGTAAGCCACTTTAGTCTTGCATATACTTCTGCGTTAGGCTCAACATAATTGTAAGGAATGCTTAAGTCAGGTCCACCTCCCATTTCTGCAACAGCCTGCTTCATGTATAAAATTGTGTCATGCTTAAGTTCTGCGTAACTTCCAAGTGCAGTGTGAATATTCTTGTCGGTCCACTTTTCACTTTTCATGAACTTTGGCATTCCATTCGTGTTTTCAAAATTTGCAGCTGATGATTTTATGGTCCAAAGCCAGCCTTTGTACAAATCCTTCTGCCAGACATCAGTTGTAAAACCTTCTTGTTTTTTCTTAATCAGATTTAAATTGTATTCGTATTTGTTCCATTTGATTTTGGGCTGATAGTACTTATCAAGAATTTCTTCGGCTCTTTCACTTCCAAGAGATGCAACAACATCAAGTCCTGAAGGGACAGGACGTTGTATTGGTTCCATGAGATTTTGAAGAGATTCTGCATCAAAAGAATACCTCTGACCCATGAAGCGGAACTGCCTGCCTGAAGGTGCTGTAACCGCTGTATATTTAGGCTTGATTTGAGGCTCGGGAAGAAGAAGAGCTTCCTGAAGAAGTTCATCGTTGTATGAGCTGTCCTTGAATTTGTTCATGTCAGGATCAGCTCCGTACACTTTAGCTATCAAATCCCTCAACTCAAACACACCCAGGTCATCAGACATTCCTGTGTAAAGAGCAGTTGTGGAATATATGTTTTCAAAATCCTTGAAGATTTCTTCCCTTTCCAGTGCAAGGCATGTGATTGTCATTGCAATTGTAAGGTTTTCCATGTCAAGCTTAGGCTCTTCTTTTGTTTCATCAAAAATAGGGAAGCTGCACAGTCCGTACCACATCATTGCTTTAAAATATTTTTCAAGTTTCTCATTGCCTGCATAATGTCCTCGAACTGTGAATTGTGAATAATCAAGATCTTTTTTAGTTATGGATGATTTTGAGTATCCTTCTGCTGCATCTATAAGATTTGTTTCCTTTTGTGCCAGGGAATTAACTTCTTCGGGGATATCAATGCCTGAAATGTCCATGTCAAGCAGCATGTTTGCGGTCAAAAAATAAGCTGCAACGGATTTAAGTTCTTCGCTCATATTCTTGAATTTTTCATCTTTGTATACTTCAATACTTTCAATGAGCATGTTTTTCGAAATATTTTCAAGTTTTTCATAGAGCATTGACGATTCCACCAGCTTCAGCGAATTGTCAAAATAAAGGTGGTACATGTGAAGTGCGGAATCAACTGTTATAAAAGATGGAATTTTCTTGTAAAGAGAACTTTCGTACAAATGATGCATCTTTGCTGCTTCATAGCTCGGTTTTAAAACTACAAAACCGTCCTGGTAAATTGCAGTTTTCTGGTCATCGGTAAAGCCTTCAAACTGCCCTGCATTAAAAAGCTCTACCAGATCTGGGCTTACGCTGTAATCTTCAGCCTGAGGTTTAATATCCGGAAGATCATAGGGAACATCAACGCTGTATGAAGAAATATCAATGTTCCAAGCTGTTGGAATCTGTTGAACATCTTCCTGCTCAGGTTTTTCATCAGTATAGTCTTCAGTTTTATTTGTTCTGTCAGAACATGATGTTAAAACAATACTCATAACAACAAGCAGAAACAAGAAATTAATAAACTTTTTCACTATATACCTCCGATTGATTGTAGCCTTGCAGCAATATTACAGCCAAAATAGATTATGTCTACGACTATTAATCTAAATTCTTTCCTGTATTATTACATGCACCGTATCTCCCGCTTGTTTGCCGAGTTTTGCACGTATGTCCTTTCTCAATCCGATAATGTGGCCGGGAGTTCCCATTCTGACAAGGCTTCCGTCATACTCCACACCGTCAAATACAGCATGGACCTTGACCCTGCCTTTGCCGAATTCATTTTTTACATCATAAGGAAATTCCACAAAGGCTCCGTCAATATCCGGGACCTTCATAATAACTCCATCAAATTCATACTTCTTTTCGTTCATAATGTCTCCTTTGCTGAACAATCAATAAGCAGTGTTCTTAGATGCCTTCTTGCATTGTTCAGTTCACAGTATAATGTTTGTTTGGAACATTTAGCTGCAACTGCCAGATCATCGATTTTAAATCCAAGCATGTCTCGCCACACAATGGCAGCTCTGTTTATGGGCTCAAGAGACAACACGGCTTTTTGCAGCATTAAATTTTTTGAATATACTGTATCATTTAATGTTTTATTGAAATAAAATGTTTGAAAATTAGGTTCAGAAAGAAATATTCTCAATATTTCCCCAGCTGTATCTTTTAGCATAATTGAAGGAACATCCCCAGAGCTCATTTCTGGTGCAGTATTCTCAATCGCTAAAGCTGCCATTTGGCTGGCTATACGTTCTTCGCCTGTCAATCGGAAAGCAATTGTATACGCTTTGCAAAAGTACTCATTAGTTCCCAAGGTATCCCTCCATTGTAAATTTATCTCATTGAATATATCACAAAAAAATACAATGTGCGCGGAGTTGTAATAATTAATATGACTTGATGTAAAAACTTAAGCCTTTGCTTCTGAGCTGTAATTGTATATTAGGACATCAGCAAAAAACATATTGTCGCTGTGATGGATGGACATTGTACCATTGTAATTTTCAACAGATTTCATGACACTGTTAAGTCCTATACCATGTTTTTCCTTATCTGTCTTTGTTGTGTCAAGTTTTCCGTCCTTATAGTTCAGCTTACCGTCAAAGCTGTTTGTAATGTTTATGTAAAGAACATTTCTCTCAAGTTCTGCATTCACTTTTACCACCTTTTCTTCAGCTTTTGCTGCTGCCTCAATTGCATTGTCAAGAAGATTTCCCAGAACAACACTTAAGTCAAATGGTCTTATGTTCAACTTGTCCGGAACCTTTAAATTTATTTCTGATTTTATTCCATGCATTCTTGCCTTATCTATTTTGTAATTGATAATGCTGTCGAATTCAGCATTTCCTGATTTTGCATATTCTCCTGAATAATTGATGTAATCTATCATTGTGTCAAGATAATCTGAAGCCCCTTCATCGTCGCCGCCTTCAATAAGCCTCTTGAGTGAAAGTACATGATTTTTTATGTCATGCCTTATTGTCTTAATATTTTCCTGAGACTGATTTATTATATCCAGCTGTTTCATATATGCATTGTTTTGCTGCAGCAAGATAACCTTGTCCATTTTTTCGTCATAAGACTTCATGAGAGCATCATAAAGATAAAAAACAAAAATATTAATTATGAACAATATGGTAATGCTCGCTGTCATACCTGTAAGATTATCAGAATTAACCTGAGTCATAAGCATAAGTGCAGAAACAAGTGTTCCAGCAGGTATTACAAAAATGGACAGCCAGTGAAGATACGAAACATTGATATTGTTTTTAGCCATTTTAAAATTTGAAATAAAAAGCACAACAATGTATGAAACTATTTTAATGCTTATCATTCCGGATATTACAGCCATGTCCTTGTCCCTGGAAATTATGCTTACGTCAAAGCGCTGCATTATGAGTATCACAAGAGTTTCTATTATCATAAGGACCGTATACACAGATACAGATGCAATAAGCCTTGTTTTCATTGTAGAATGATAATTGTATGTAAGAAGAAAAAACATTATCAAATTAGCTGAAACATTCAGCACAGGATTGTTAAATGCAAGAAATAAAAGGTTGATAATAAAATAATAAGATGTATATGAAATAAATTCAATCTTTTTATCCGTTCTTGAACGGTCAAAAAAAACACTGATGAATCGGAAGATAATATAGGCACCAAACAAATTTACAATCAAGTACACTATTGTGGCATTACTTGTCATGATTCAGCCTCTGCTTCCTTCTAAGCAGCTGTTCTCTAACAGCCTTTCTGTTGTTCTGGCTTATTGTAAGTGTTTCTTTGTTGGACATTTTAACATAATCATAAGTGTATTCTATAACATGGTTGAAATTAATCAGATATGACTTATGTATCATTATAAAATCCTGGCTTCTCAATTTATCTTCAACTTCTGAAAGCTTGCCGTAAAACGCCTTCACGTCATCCATCAAAATGATGTTTACCTTTCTTCCGTCACTTTCAAAATACAGTATGTCCCCAACAGGAACGCTGAAATTCACATTGCCGTTCTTATACTCATAAAAATGTTTGTTTTCACCTAAAATTTTTATTGCCTTGTTTACTGCAGCTTCAACCTTGCTTTTTGAAACCGGTTTAATGAGAAAATTAAGAGGCCTCACTTCAAATAAATCCATGGCATAACTTTCTCTTCCCGATATATAAACAATCTGTGTTGTCTCATCGTTCATTTCATCACGGATTTTTTTGCCCACTTCCACTCCGTTTAAATCACGCATTTCAATATCCAAAAAAATTAGGTTATATCGATTGTTTTTTCTTAAAAATCTGTACAGTTCCTCACCGGAATAAAACACTTCCACTTCAAACTGTTCATTGGTTTCTTCTTCAATGTCAGCCAGCATATCTTCAAGCTGCTGGCAAATAATTTTAACATCGTCACAAATTGCAATTCGTAACATACTATCCCCGCTATCAATTGAAAATTTTGTAATTTAATGTTAATTATATCATACTATAAATTGTTTTTCACCTAATTAATTAAAGTTAAGTATAAATATTTATTATACAAAGAAATTAATCCAAACTTATTTCTATTGTACATTACATATTTTGTGAAATATAATACAAGTGTTGGAATTACTTATATTAGGAGGAAATAATGGAAAAAGAAGACATGATCCAAAATGAAAAGGTACCTTTTTTTGAAAGCAAAAAAGGTATTATTTTAACAGGCAGTGTTGTGGGTATCATAGCGGTACTGCTGGTTGCCCTTGGCAATCCCAAGAACATGGGTTTTTGCATTGCATGCTTTGAAAGGGACATAGCAGGTGCTTTGGGGCTTCACAGAGCAGAAATAGTGCAGTACATAAGACCTGAAATAATTGGACTTATTCTGGGAGCTTTTATATGTTCCGTTGCCGGCAGAGAATTTCAGTCTAAAGGAGGTTCATCACCTATTACAAGGTTTTTCCTCGGTATGGCTGTCATGATAGGAGCTTTGATGTTTTTAGGCTGTCCTCTCAGAATGGTTCTGAGAATAGGAGGAGGAGACCTGAACGCTGTTGTTGGACTTGTGGGTTTCGCAGCAGGCATAGGTGTTGGAATAATATTTTTAAACAAAGGATTTACATTGAAGAGAAATTACAAAACATCCTCATTTGACGGATACATCATGCCTGCATTTGCCCTTTCACTGCTGGCTCTTTTAATAGCTGCTCCGGCATTTATCTTCTTCAGCAAAGAAGGTCCGGGCTCCATGTATGCTCCAATGTACATATCATTGGCAGCTGGTCTTTTAGTTGGAGCACTTGCTCAGAAAACAAGGCTTTGCATGGTCGGGGGCATGAGAGACAAAATTATGTTCAATCAGAATTACCTGCTCCTTGGCTTCATAGCAATAATAGTTGTAACTGCTGTAGGAAACATGGCCATGGGAAATTTCAAGCTTGGTTTCACTGAACAGCCCATAGCTCACACAGACGGATTGTGGAACTTCTTGGGAATGCTGCTTGTTGGCTGGGGCTCCATACTTCTTGGGGGCTGCCCTTTAAGACAGCTTATCTTATCAGGAGAAGGAAACTCAGATTCAGCGGTAACTGTTATGGGAATGATAGCAGGAGCTGCTGTGTGCCACAACTTTGCTCTTGCATCAAGCGGAAAAGGACCCACTGCAAACGGCCAGACAGCTGTAATCATATGCCTTGTTATGCTATTAATATTGTCCGTAGCCAACTCAGATCTCGTTAAAAAAAATAATTAGAGGTGAAATATGAAAATAGATACATGCGGAACATCTTGTCCTCAGCCAGTCTTGATGACAAAAAAAGCACTGGAAGCAAATGCTGGCTCAGTTGAGGTTATTGTAGACAACAACACTTCCAAAACCAACGTAAAAAAATTTCTCACAAGCAAGGGATATTCGGTGGAAATAGAAACTCACGACGATATATCAACCATTAAAGGATTGAAATGAATTATACAGTAGTATTTTTCACCCATTCAGGAGCAATCAAATTCGAAAAAAAGATGATCAAAATGAACATTTCCTGTTTGCTGCAACCTGTACCGAGAAAATTAAGCTCCAGCTGCGGAATTTGCGCAAGAATAATGTATGAGGGCAATATAAAAGATTTGATTGAAGCTGAAATTGAAAGCATTTACAAAGACATCTCAAAAAACCAGTATGAAATGACGTATGACAGTCATGGAGCATAAAAAGCGCTAATTTTCAAACAAATTAGCACTTAATAAAACTAGATGACACTATTAAATAAAGCTTACTTTAGCCCTTTTTAAGTCTTGGGGAATTGGGGTCGATTGCAATTTCAGATGTGTTTTTAGTTGAAAGACCTTTTGACATAACGATTATATCAAAGGGTCTTTTATTCTACAATACGCATTGTTATAGTGCGCTTACTATATTTAAGGAATCCCGTTTATTTATACGCTACTACTTCAATTTCCACTAAAGCATCTTTAGGTAATCTGGCAACTTCTACACAAGATCTTGCTGGATAATTATCTTGGAAGAACGTTTCATACACTTTGTTAATTCTTGGGAAATCATTCATATCCTTGATAAAAACAGTAGTCTTAATAACATTTGCTGAATCTATACCTGCTGCTTTAAGTATTGCAAATACGTTTTTCAAAGATTGTTCAGTTTGAACTTCAACATCATCAGACATTAATCCTGTTTTATAATCTATAGGTAGTTGTCCTGAAGTATAAACCATTCCATTTACTTCTATAGCTTGAGAATATGGTCCAATTGCTGCTGGAGCCTCTTCTGTAAAAATAATTTTCTTCACTATTTTACCTCCATACCTTTGCTTTTTCTGAGAACTTTACCAGGTCTTTTCCCAGTGTCCTCTCCTTCTTTTATTACTACTTCTCCATTTACAATTACATACTCAATTCCCACTGGATATTGGTTAGGTTCAGTGTAATCACCTTTATCAATGATATTATCATAATCAATTACTACTAAATCTGCCTTATAACCTTCTTTTAGTAAACCTCTGTCTTTTAATCCTAAAACAGCAGCAGATTTACCTGTCATTTTGTAAATCGCAGTCTCTAAAGTGAAAGATTTTTCATCTCTAACATATTTACCTAATACTCTTGGGAATGCTCCATACAATCTTGGATGAGGCTTCCCACCCATGATACCATCAGTACATACATTTTGCTCAGGTCTGCTCATTATAAGTTTTACATGCTCTTCGGTACCATAGAAGTCTACTAAACCAACAATATTTTCTTCTTCAAGAATTACATCAAATATTGCATCAAGAGGATCTTTGCCTTTACATTTACCAACTTCAATAAGATTCTTTCCAATAACATCTTGATTTTTTTCTGAACCGACAAATGTTACGAAAATACCTTCTAAACCTGCAAATTCAACAAAATTATCCCATCCAGGTATTCCATTAGCAATATCTTCTTTCATCTTTTCTCTTAAATCAGAATCTTTTAATCTTTCTAACAATTTATCTGTACCACCATCATGAACCCAAGGTGGAAGAATAACACTCATCATTGTGCTTCCAGCAACGTAAGGATATTGGTCGTAAGAAACAATCATTCCCTCTTCTTTAGCTCTATCTAATCTGTCTAAAACTTTATGGAATTTATCCCAATTTTTTTTACCGCATACTTTAAAGTGTGAGAAATGAACTTTACATCCACTTTCTTTACCTATGGTTAGTATTTCTTCCATTGAATCTAAAATTGAATCTGCTTCACTTCTTTGGTGTGTTACAAATACTGCATCTTTGTCATGTAATACTTTACCTAATTGAATAAACTCATCAATATCAGCATAGCAGCAAGGTGGATATATCATACCAGTTGACATTCCAAATGCACCTTCATCTATAGCTTTAGCTAAATTAGCTTGCATTAAAGTCATTTCTTCTTCAGTTGGTTTTCTGTTATCCAATCCCATGGAAATCATTCTTACATTTCCATGTGGAGCTAAGTATGCAACATTAGGTCCTAAACCTACTTTTTCTATTCTCTCAAGATAATCAGCAACACTCCTCCAAGTCCACTCTACGTCATATTCACCTTCAAGACCTTTCATAGCCTTTATCCAAGAAGACAGATTTTTATCATCAACTGGTGCAGGGCCCATACCATCTTGGGCAACTAGTTCAGTAGTTATACCTTGTCTTATCTTTGGAGTTAACAATGAATCCTTGAACAATAGCATACTTGAGTGACTATGAGTATCTATAAATCCCGGTGCCACTACAAAACCTTTAGCATCAATAATTGCGGCATCCTCACATTGAAGATTCTCGCCTATTTTTTCTATCTTATCTCCATCAAGAAGAATATCTCCGTTATATGAACTGTTTCCACTACCATCAACTATTAAACCATTTTTTATTAGTTTCTTCACAATGTTCACCTCTTCTATTTCGTTTATTTTCACATCAACATACATTACTTATCAGAATACTCAATCATTGGTTGAGGCTTAACTCCCATACTTTTATCAATTGCTGAAACTAAGAAGATTACAGCAAAGGCAACCAATCCTCCTGGAACCATAGCATTTAATCCGTAAGGAGTATTTAATACATATATCCAATATGCTGCAACTGCTGTTCCAGCAATTATTGAGTAGAATCCAGCTCTCTTAGTAACATTTTTGTAGAATAACCCACAGATAAATGCTGCAAATGGACCAGCACTTCTAAGTGCAAATGCACCCATCATGACGCTGATTATATTTGATGCTGTTATTGCAACAATTAAACCAACACTACCTACTATAACCATTGTGATTCTTGATATCCAAACCTCTTTTAAGTCATCACGAACACCCTTGTTAATGTAAGGTCTAAATATATCGTTTGTAAACATAGTAGCTGTACCTATCATATTTCCTGATGCACTACTCATTGTAGCAGCTACAACAGCAGCTAATACAATACCTGAAACTATAGGTGGTGCAAAAGTAATTGTTGCTTGAGCCAGTGCATTTTTTTGAGCTCCATCAGCAGCAAAACCATCAATAGCAACATAAGCTACTAATCCTAAGATAGCAGGTACTATTGCATAAGCGGCTGATACTAATCCAGCAATTACTGATCCAACTTTAGCTGATTGTCCATCTTTTGCAGAACAATAAGTCTGAACTATTTCTTGCCCTGTTGGGAAAGTCATAAAGTACATGGCTATATATCCTATGATTGTTGGCAATCCGATTTTTGTCATGCTTACAAAGTTATAATTATTTCCAGATGCATCTGTCATAGCTCTTGCTTTGTCAAACAGTGCTGAGAAACCACCTACTCCACTATTGTTAACTACTATAAACATAGCTATAGTCATACCAACAGTAATAAATAAAACGTGCATCATATTTGCTGCAGTTACTGATTTATATCCACCTATCATAGTGTATAGAATTACTATTATCGTAGTTATTATAGCTGCTATTTTAAACTCAAAACCTGTTACTACATTAATTATTGATGCTGTAGCTATAATTTGTGCTCCAGTAGCCATAAATAATGCTGTAATAGATGTTAACGCTGTAAATATATGTGATCCTTTACCATATCTTTTACTTATAATCTCTGGAACTGTACTTGCTTGTGCTTTTCTAAAGAATGGGGCTATAAATGAAACTAAAACAAATCCGATACCTGCTGCAATTACATACCAACTTGCTGAAAGACCATACTTGTATACATTTGTTGCAATACCAGTAGTACTTGCGCCACCAGTATTAGCAGCAAAAAGTGTTCCTGCTAGAACTAACGGTCCTAAAGATTTACTTGCCATTAAGAAATCATCATTACTTTGTTTTTCAGCTTTGTTTCTCTTTCTTTGTGATACGAATAACCCTAATGCTACTGTTGCTGCCATGTACAATAAGATAATAATAAGCGCTGTAATTTGAGTGCTGTTCATAAAATTGCCTCCTAGTTAATATTATTTTAGTAACGCGTCCATAACACCGTAATACAATTGCGTAACAGATGTTAGTTGTTCCACTTCAATATATTCATTAACAGTATGAGCAAGATTTTCCATAGATGGTCCAATTCCTAATGTCTTTATATTTGCTTCTCCTGCATAATGACTACCATTTGTACAGAAATTATACTGAGTGATGGCTGGATCAAAGCCCATTGATTTTAATTCAGCGTACACATCCTGAACAAATTCTTCAGTCTCATCATATAACCATCCTGGGAAGAATCTCTCTCCCTCTATTTCATTTCCGGTGTAGCACATTTCTTTACCAACAGAATATGATGCTTTAACTTTTAACTCTGGATCCTTTTTCATCATTTCATCTAATAATTGGTTAATTGGAGCAAGAACACTTTCCTTAGTTTCTCCAACCAGTAATCTTCTATCATAAGTTGCTCTGCAGTATTCAGGAACTACAGATGCTCCAGGGTATGGACTAGATTTAATATCTACTAATTCAAGGATTCCATCTCCCAATACTTCATGATGAGTAGGAGTTAATTTTCTAATTTCACCAACTACTTCTGCCATTTTATATACGGCGTTAATTCCTTTTTCTGGATTGGCAGAGTGGCAAGGAACTCCAAATGTTTCAATTACTATTTCTCCTCTACCTCTTTGACCAATTTTAATATTTAGCTGTGAAGCTTCTCCTATTACTACATAATCCGGATTTATTCTTTTTGATATTTCTCTTGCAGCAACACCTTCGAAACATTCTTCATGGACTACTCCAGCTACGAAAATATCTCCTGCAAAATCCTTTTTAGTATCTTCTGCAAAGTTCGCAGCTGCACAAACCATTGCTGATACAGCACCTTTCATGTCAGAGGTTCCTCTTCCGTAAATCTTTCCATCATGAATTTCTGCAGCAAATGGAGGATACTTCCACTCAGACTCATTAGTAACAGGAACTGTATCAATATGTCCATCAAATACTATTTTCTTTCCTGGTTTATTGCCTTTTATATGACCAATAATATTTCCATACTTATCAACAACTACTTCATCAAATCCAAATTCTTTAAATACACTTTTAAGTTCTTCAGCAACTTTGTCCTCTTGTCCTGAATAGCTTGGCGATTGAACAAGTCTTTGGCATAAATTTATTACATTTTGTTCTCTTTCCTTATTAAGCATTAATTTCACCTCTTAAAATTCTTTCTTTTCATAGCTTGGATACTTGCCGTTCCAAACAATATCTTGGTAGCTTGCTTTATCAGTGTCCCCTTCAGTACTAAAGAATAATATCTTAGAATTCTCATCTAGGTTAAGCTTTTCTTTAATATCTTTAAGATGTGGATTTGTCATTATTTCTGCAACACATCCTAATGTAGCTGCTCCACTTTCTCCAGATATTACTTTCTCATCTCCCTGCGGAGGATTTCCTAAAATTCTCATTCCTTCAGCGGCAGTAAAATCTGGGCATGAGATAAAGTTATCTGCATAATCTTTAAGAATATCCCAACCAATGGTACATGGTTCTCCACAAGCTAAACCTGCCATTATTGTGTCCATGTCCCCTGTTACTGTTCTAAGTTGTCCATCATTTGCTTCTGCGGTTCTATAAAGGCAATTAGCTTTATTTGGTTCCACAATAGTTATTATTGGTCTATTTTCACCATAAAAGGATGAATATAGTCCTGTGATTGCAGCAGCCATAGAACCAACTCCTGCCTGTAAGAAGATATGTGTAGGTCTTTCTTCGCCAAGAGCTATTAATTGCTCATAAGCTTCATATCCCATGGTACTATATCCTTGAATTATCCATGTAGGTATGTCCTCATATCCATCCCAAGCAGTATCTTGAACCATTACCCAACCGTTATCCTCAGCCATTTTATTAGCTAATCTAACTGCTTCATCGTAATTAAGTTCAGTAATTGATGCTTCAGCCCCTTCAGCTCTTATGTTTTCAAGTCTTTCTTTTGAACTTCCCTTAGGCATAAACACAACAGATTTTTGCTTTAATTGGTTTGCTGTCCAAGCAACTCCTCTTCCATGATTTCCATCTGTGGCAGTAACAAATACCATATCTCCAAGCTCTTTTCTAACATCTTCTGATATTAATTTTTCATAAGGCATTTGATCTATTGTTTTATTAAGTTTTTTTGCTAGGTAATTTCCTATTGCATAGCTTCCACCTAATACTTTAAATGCATTAAGTCCAAATCTATATGATTCATCCTTAACATAAATTCCACCTAACCCTAGTTCTTTTGCTAAGTTTTTCATGTCTCTCAATGGTGTTTGAGTGTACATAGGGAAACTTTGATGGAAACTCATTACCTCTTTGGATATCTTTGCGTTAAGTATACCCAAAGGAAATTTCTCCCCTTCTTTTCTTTTAAATTGTACAATCTTGAAGGCTTCTTTCATTGACCTCCTCCTTAAATAAATACTATTATAATTAAAATATCTTTTTTTGATACCAATTATACTATTAGTAACAGCAATTCTCATGCCAAGTCTTTAATTCGTGAAAGTTTTTTCATGAATTATCCTTCAAAATATTGAAATTATAATAACTAATAATTTAGGAATTAAAAAGACGCTAATAATAGAATCATTATTAGCGTCAAGATTTATTATATAATTTCCATAGATTTTTTCTCAATTTTAAAATTGATTTCTCATATTAAGAATTTAGCTCCTTTGTATTTCCTCTAAGCGTCTATAATAAGTTGCTAAACTAATTCCTAAAGAATTTGCAGCTAGCTTCTTACCTTCTGTGCTATCTCCAAATACTTGTGCTGCTTTTTTTATTTCCCTCTTTTCCAATTCTTTCAACGGTATAATTGCAGCATTTTCAATATCAGTGTTGTTTTCATTTAACATGTTATCAAAAAAATCAACAGGTAATGTCCTGTTATTAATAATACCATCTGCCTCCATCATGTTTACCATGAATTCTATAGTGTTTTCTAGTTCTCTAACATTACCTTTCCAGTAATGATTTTTAAGTAAATTCATGGTGCTTAAATCAATATGACTATATGTTTTGTTTAATAATCTTACATACTTACTGATAAAATGTTCTGTTAGTTCTACTATATCACCAGGTCTTTCTCTTAAGGGTTTAATATTAATGGGGATTACATTTAGTCTATAATATAGATCTTCTCTAAATTTCTTTTTTATCATCATTTCTTTTAGATCTGTATTAGTAGCTGCAATAACTTTTACATCAATAGGGATAACGTGATTTGAACCTATTCTAGTAATATTCTTTTCTTGCAATACTCTTAGTAATTTCGCTTGGAGATAAATAGGCATATCTCCGATTTCATCTAAGAAAATTATCCCTTGGTTTGCCAATTCAAACTTACCTATTCTGCCCTTGGGGTCTGCTCCGCTAAAAGCGCCTTTTACATATCCAAACAACTCACTTTCCAAAAGAAATTCAGGTATTGCAGCGCAATTAACAGCAACAAATTTCTGATCTTTTCTATCACTTTCTCTCCATATAGAGGTTGCAACCATTTCTTTACCTGTACCGCTTTCACCAGTGATAAGAACTGTTGAGTTTGATTTTGCTACTTTTTTAATATTATTTATAAGACTTAAAGTCTCATTGCTTTTTCCAAAGATATTCTTTGTCTCAAATGTTTTATGAGTGGATGTTGCTTCATAAATATCAGATTTAAATGATTTCATGTCTTTAAATACAAAGATGTTTTTATAAAGTTTGTCTTTTAATCCAAGGGGATACATTCCACCAATGGCAAATATGGTGTTACCTTCTATCTCAATTTTATATTCAGCTGTATTATTAATTGAGTCTCCTGTGCTTCGTACTATTATTTCTTTACCTACTAATTTAGATAAACCCAAGTGTTTTTTTGCGCTATCATTGTCAGATCTGATTATATTATCATCACCAATTACAACTACACCTTGATCCATATGATTAATTACACTATCAAGAGTATCTATAATTGAGCCAAATATTTCTTTATTTCTTTCATCCATGACCTTAGCTGCAATAAAATAGGATATTTGTTTAATAAATTCAAGAAATAATTTTTCATTTTGAAGTATTAATGCCTTTTGTTCTTCGGTACTTCCAACTAAACCAATAACTCCAATTATCTCGTCTTCTATCTCTATCGGCATTGAAATTTCAATTGTTTCTTTGCAATTGGTCTTGCTGGGGCAACTTCTACAAAGCACATCCTCACCTGGACAATATATTACCTTAGTTTCTCCAGTTTTTAGAATATGCTTATACACATAACCTTCATCTGACATATCAGTACTTGTATTACCTGCATAAATACCAGTACCTGCCACTCTAAAAAGATTATTGTCCACTACTTCCACGTCTACTCCTAAAACCTTAGATATAACATCAGCATATTGCTGAACTGTATCTTGAATTCTACTTAGGATAAAACCCATACAACCACCCTTTTTTATTTTAAATATAAAACACTATACCAACATTTATTCTATCATTTTTATATCATTTTTACAACGAAGAATTAGTCGCAACAGCAATGAGGAGGAATAAACCTTTTTAGATACCATCTCAAATTAAGCATCATCAAACCATTCTTTCATTTGTCTCATGCTTTCTACTGTGCACGAATTTTTTAAAGTTACAGGATACAATAATTCTTCACTTGTATAATATGTAATTTTCTTTTCATGGATCTGTTACATTACCAAAATCATTTATAAAGTTGCAATCTTTATGAGATAAAGTATGAGCTAGGTAACAAAACCTGGTATTTGTTTAATAAGTAATACTAGTGTAATTCTCATTTTATATAGCTTTCTAATGCCGCAATTATTATTCCAATTATGATATTACAGATGGCAATTTAATTGATATTACAAGGTTTAAGGACTATCAGCATTTAGATACTTTGACGTAACCTAAATAATATTTAATAATATGGTAATAAATAACACATCAAAGATATTAAGCATAAAAGCAAGGCCTTAGCCTTGCTTTATTTTTTGTTGTTCAGATATCTTTTTTTGTATTTAATGGTGCTGTAATTGCTTATTTTATTGATTATCTTGAAATTAGTGAAGCTTCCCACGGCTCCTACAACGGGTATTCCCTGGACAAACTTTGATGCCAGCATTGAATCAGACAATATTTTTGATGCCCGTGAAATTTCTTCCTCCAGTTTGTTATCCAGCAAAACATGGCCGTCAATTTTA
Source organism: Firmicutes bacterium UBA6113 (assembly GCA_002422545.1). GTDB lineage: Bacteria > Bacillota > Clostridia > Tissierellales > Sedimentibacteraceae > Sedimentibacter. The sequence goes on from DIWF01000028.1 coordinate 278,812, forward strand.
GCTGAAATTTCATCAACGCGTTCATTGAGATTCCGCTGTTTCTCACCTTTTGAAAGAGAAGCACATATAAGGTTTAAAATGTATATTTTTTCATCATCCAGATCATACACAAAACCATAGCTCAGAGATATTTCATAAATTGTTTTCAATATCATGGCTGTGAAAAGAGGTATATCCGGCAGACCCATTCCAAGAAATCCAAGTCCTGCTCCTTCAATTGCCGATATGGAAGAGTTTATGATGTTAGCTCTCTCTGCGTGCCTGTCGAGCTTTTTCAGGGCCTTTCTGTTTACAGAAGCATCCATCTTAAAATCGTTTATGTTGTGGTCTGACTGGATTTTTCCCTTGTTGTAAAGCTTCTCAATATACTTGGTTCCTTTTTTGAAAACAAGCTGAAAAGATTTACAAAAAGCAGCGTTCATAGTGCTTTTAATATTTTCAGGAACCTTGGATTCAACCTTTTCCATGAAAGGCTCAAGCTTTTCATCCAACATGTTCTTTTTAGAGCTCAGTATTTTTTGTTCTTTTTTTTCCAGCTTGATTAAATGGTCACTTATTATTTTCTTCATCATTTCCACCATCCTGAACAGTCACTGTCTTTCCGGCCTCCAGAAGTGAGTTGTTTTTCATGAATAAAACAGTAATCAACATGATCAATATGCCTGTACTAATCAACAGGTATTCAATTTTAACCTTATCAGCCACAGGACCGAAAACAAGCATTGCAGCAGGCATCATGATGCTTGAAATCATACTCATGACGCTGAAAACTCTTCCTAGAAAATCTCCGTTCACCTTCTCCTGCAGAAGTACCATAGCAGGTGTGTTGAATATGGGCATCGCAATACCAAACAGTCCCATAAACAAAATATAAACCCAGAAATTAGGAACCACTCCAAGGGCAAATGAGCATACGCCCATTACAAGTCCTGACAATGTCATGGTGTGGATTTTATTTTTATAACCTCCCCAGGATGCCATGATCAGTCCCCCGGCCATCATTCCCACAGAAAATACAACTTCAATGGCAGTAAGCCTCCATACATCATCACCGAATGTCCTTGTAACCTGAAGAGGTGTCAGAAACGCAGAAGGAGAAACCAGTATGTAATAAACTGCCATAAACATAAAAAACACCTTCAAAAAACCATGCTCGTTGATGTAGATTATACCGTCCTTCATGTCTTTGATGTAGCCTGATTCCTGCTTTTCAAGAGCCCTTTTATGAGGCTGTACATGGAGGAATAAGAGTATTACAACAGCAATGGCAGCAGTGAAAACATCTATGAGAAAAATAGTTTCAATTGACGTCACAGTAAGAAGAGCACCGCTTGCCATGGGCGAAAGCAATGTAACCATGGACTGAATGCTTCCGTTTGTTGCCATAACTTTTGTAAGTTTATCTTCAGGAACCATCTGAGGAATAAAGGCACTCACAGCAGGTGTCTGAATTCCGGTTCCAAATGCCCTTATGCTTGATGCTGCAAACAAAATCCATATTTCTCTGAATCCAGAAAAAAACAATACTGCCATAACAAGCGTACATACAGCTATCAGCGAATCAGAAAGCATTATTAATATTTTCCTGTTGTAGCGGTCTGCCCACACACCAGCAAATGGCGAGAGAAAGAACACAGGCAGAAAACCGCATATGATTGATATGGTCATCATTAGCCCCGACTTTGTTTCTAGGGTTATGTGCCACATTATTGCATACTGAACCAGCGATGAGCCAAACAAAGATACTGTCTGGCTTGCAAGAAAAAGGACAATGTCATTCTTCCAATTTTTTTCAATGTTCACATTTATTCTCCAATCGATGTTTTTACTTGACACCCTGCTCCGCAAACTGAATTTTTACCCCGTTGGGGTCAAGCACAATGAAATATTTAAGATTTGGATTTGGCTGTACCGGACCAGTCTTTATTTCAATGCCCTTTTCATTCACAAGATTTATCATTTCATTAAGTGATTCGACCTTGAATCCCAGTGACACAGCATTTCCTGGTTGAATGTTGTTAAATTTTTTACTGCAAATTAGTTCAAGCTTTGTGTCATCTTCTCCCAAAAAACAAATTTCCATTTCCGGTCCACCATTGAATCTGTTAACCAGTTTAAGCCCAACAACCTCCTGATAAAAATTCAATGATTCTTCCATATCCTTAACATGAATTGTAGTCCACAAAAATTTCATATTCCCTCCATAATGCATTTTTATTTAAATATAATATAATTATTTAAATCATGCAATAATTTTCTCCTGCTTATTATATTCTAATATTAATAAATTATTTTTTAATTAAACTTCCATAATATTCTCATTAATTAATTTTTTATATTTTATAAAGTAAAATAATCTTTCTTCCTGAATATACTTTAATAAATTAAGAAAGGTGGTTTTAAAATGTCAAGAAATTATATGGATAACCTATCTCAACAAAGGACTATGACCTTAGCAGGACAGGGCCGAGTATATACTACCCCTGACACTGCAGTGATACGCTTGGGAGTACAGACTGCAGGAAACAATCTGCTCCAAATTCAGTCATCAAATGCAAGTACCATGCAGTCAATTCTTCAGATGCTTCAAAGGATGGGAATATCGGATGTAAAAACATATCAGTATTCCATTGACAAGATATATGATTATGAAGACGGCAGACAGATAGACAGAGGCTACTCTGTCAGGAACATCATTGAAATAAGAACGAATAACATTGACATGGCAGGCAGCATTATTGATTCTTCTGTAAATGCAGGAGCCAATGTAGTTGAACTCATAACATTTGATGTTTCAAGCAGGGAAATGTACTATCAACAAGCCCTTAATATGGCTGTCATGAATGCTGTTGAAAAAGCAAAATCAATTTCCATGAATCTTGGTACAGGAAAAAATCCGATAATCGTTCATATAACAGAAAACAGCTCATTTCCTGTTGAACCCTTCAGGCGGGAGCTTGCTGCTTCAACGCCTGTTGTACCGGGAAGTCTCATAATAGAAGCTTTTGTAACAGCTGAATTCATTTTTTAAAATTATAAAACTGCTCCTGTCTACTTATTCTGATGATATTTATTTCAGCTATTAACACAACTAATTCGACCAATTGTAAGCGGTAACAGTATAGGGATATTTACCTGTTACTCTTTGGCACTAAATATTTCCAGATCAATGGAATAAATATAACAAGAACAGCTGCATAAATCATCGTACCATTTTGAATTAAATGGGAAAATGCGTGCAGTCCTGCAAACGCACCTGCAATAAGAATGGTTAACAGCATTTTATCAATTGATCCGTTTTGGTTTGATTCTTCAAGAGGTCTGAAAAAAGGGTATTCAAAAATGTATATTTTACCTATAAGCGGCAATGCTGCAATTCCTGAAATAAATACTACAGCAATGTCTAATAAAAATATCTCCTTGAACAATGCAATGTAAATTATTGCTCCAAGCATTTCAACTGGCACCATAAAGCGGAGTAAAACTGTTTTGAGCACGCCTCTGTAAACTTCCTCCATGAGACCAAATCCGGAAGATACATATACATAGGAACCCTTCCAAGCTGAAGAATAATTTACGAGCCTCAATACAGATGATATTGCTACGATAACAAAGTAAAGATAAAGGTATTCAATTCCGGTTGCCTGATATTTTTCGCCTCTTATTCCCATGTTGAAAATCATCAGCACCGGAAGAAGAATTCCGGTTGACAGAGCAGGATAAATTTTCAGTTTCAGACTTCTGTCGCTTCTTAACACAGCATTAGCAAAATGAAATGACTGGTTTTGAACATTGTTCCTGCATAATATTTTCCCTGCAAGTTCCTGAAGCAAATGGCTTTGATGTCTCTCTGTTTCACCGGATTCAAGTTTAAGAAGAAGCTGTTCCATAATTTTACTCAGCTTGAGATAAAAAACAAAGCTTATTGAAGGAACGGCTATCAGCAGTGCTGAAAAAACATAAAGATATGAAGACTTTCCACCTCCAAATATGATTTCAAATGGAGCACCGAACCACAAGACAGGATTGAAATAATCTCTGAAGCTGAAATTGTAGTTCATGCTTTTTATTGAAGCAAAATCAATCATTCTGACTGCTACCTGGTATCCTATTGACAACAATACTGTCAGAAGAATCTGTATCATGTTTATTATGTTTCTTAGAAGTTCTCCGTCAAAAAAGCGCAGTACTGCAAAATAAATAAAAATTGTCATAATGAATATGAGCATATCCATGAATATTACTTCCATCACAAATATGAAGGCAGCAAATATACCATATGATAATATGAATACAACCATGGATGGTCCAGCCAGGAAAATATTAAGTCTGCACATGTATATAAAAATATGAACAAATTTGGAAACAGAGACAGTCTTGCTCTCCACCGGCTTGGTCATTATGATATTTTTGTCCTTAGTATCAAGCAGTACAAAGGAAAAATCAGATACAAGATACATTGTGGTCATAAAAAAGAATGCCCCGGCAAAATATGCCATCCTAAGCATATCATCTTTGATTATGTATATTATGGCGGCCATAAATATTCCAAATATTAGATGCAATAAATATCCCTGCAAATATGATTTTTCTGATTGACTTCCACTGTTATTCTGTGATATTGCAGGAGCCCTTCTTCTGTCAAGAACAAGCTTTGTACTTACTATTGCTCGCATTGTGGTGTAATCCACTCCGAGTTTTTCAAAAATATATCTAAACAAATCAAGAATCCTAAGCGATATATCCATAACCCCTCCTAGCTCATGAACGCATCAACAAACTTGTCAGCAAGCATTTCGTGATCATGAAAGCCGGTTACATCGTTGAAGATTGATTCAAGAGATGTATCGGACTGTTTTTTCATAACTTCTTCAACAGAACCGTCAATTATTATTGTCCCTTCGTTTATCAGGAGAATTCTGTCGCTTAACTTTTCCACAACTTCAAGAATGTGCGAAGAGTAAAAAATTGTTTTTCCCTTGTTTTTAAGCTTTTGAATTATTTCCTTGAACACAAGGACACTGTTGGCATCAATTCCTCCTAAAGGTTCATCCAAAAATAAAATGTCCGGATTGTGAAGCATTCCGGCAACAATTGAAAGCTTCTGCCTCATACCCTTGGAAAAAGTATGAATTCTGCCTTCCATTGCATCTTGGATTCCAAATACGTCCATCATTTCACCGGCCTTTATAACTGCAGCATTTGAATCCATGCCGTAAAGCATGCCGATGAAGCTTATATATTCCTTTGCAGTAAGATTATCATACATATCAGACACTTCCGGCACATATCCTATTTTCATTTTGTATTCTGTCTTTCCCTTGACTTTATCTCCAAAAACATATACGTCGCCCTCATAGTCATCAATGAGTCCCAGTATAATTTTTATTGTTGTGCTTTTACCTGCCCCGTTTGAACCTATATAACCTATAATTTCTCCGCTGTTCACATGAAAATTGATATCCTTCAATACTTCCTTGTTACCAAAGTTCTTGCTTACATGCTCTAATCTTAATACTTCAGTCATACTAATACTCCTTATTTTTATTTATCATGAAAATCAACATTATGAGATTTCTTGACAAAACTAATAGCTCATGAAAAGCTCATGCTATAAAGGAAGGGATAAACCTCGGTTTATCCCTTCCTTCCCCTCTTTAATTATATAATTGCTCTGAGCTTCAAATATAATTTATGCGTACTAACGCTCGTTACTAATGCTTATTTAGGATTATATCATAAAATTCATCATTTTAAAGTGGGATGTAATAATTAATAGGGTTTAATGTAATAATTAACAATTTTTATTTCTACGGATTTCATTTCCGTACTATCAGCCTGAAATATTTTTTCAATAAGCTAAAGAAGTAGACTTAGATTCCTGTATTTAAGCTATACATCAATACAGAAATCTATAGTTTATTGGTAATTACCCATTACAACATTGCTTATAACCCAAGAGCCATCAATTTTTTCAACATCAAGTATAATTTCTCTCTTTGCTGCAATTTCTCCTGAAGTTTTTTCCGCACTTGTCACTTCTATAATAAATCCTTTTATTTTGTATTTGTTGTCTGAAACTCTATCTGAACTTTCTATGTCTATTCTGTCAGGCCACGGGCTTGAAACTGCTCTTCCAGGTGCTTCTGAAGGATTCTTTATCCATTTTTTAATAAGCTCTTTTGTTACAAGTTTGCCGTAATTTTCATTCATGCTTTCTTTAAGCAATTCATCAGGAGCAAGAAGTGAAACCATCTTAAGCTTGCTTCCAAAGCTTAAAACAATATTTTCAACTTCTGCTGCTTCTTTGTTAAGCTCCTTGTCAACCAAATCATATTGGATTTTGTCAATGTTTGCTTTTTCAAATTTCACTACAGCATTTGGATAGGTGATTGCCTGCGCCACAAAATCCTCTCCTGCATAATTCAATGTAGCATGAACATATGCATTCATTGGTGAAACCTCTGTAATGCTGTCAATTTTAACAGAATAACCAGCTGTCATCTTTTCTCCTGCAGAAATTAAAACATAAATCGAACCTTTGTCTTCCAAAAAATGCAATCCTTTTGTCTTATAATTGTCTTTATGCCATTTTTGCAGTTTTTCATTGCTTCCGTCAATTACAACTTCCTCGAAATCTATGGGCCTTTCTACAGTTATTAAATCGTCTTCAAGCTCAATTATAACTGAACGCAGCTCATTGTCCCAGCTTACTTCTGCTCCGAGATTTTCTGCCACAAAACGCACTGGAACAAAAATTTCATTTCCCTCCATCTGAGGTGCAGCATCCATTTCCAGTGTTTCCACCAAAACAGACTCGCCCTGGTTTTTTTGCATTTTCACATAATTTTTCCCTGATTCCAATACTAATTCAGTGTGTCCCTTAACAACATTAATTTTTCCGTCCTTGGAAAAGCTTGCTTCAGCTCCAAGTTCTTCCCTTATGAAATCAAGATCCACCAGAGTTCTGTTATTTTCTATAAAAGGATTCACTTCCATCTGAACCCACTGATTGTTCAACTTGATTCCTATGATGCCGGCAGTGTTTGCAGGTGTTCCATAAACTGTATTTGTTGCCAGCACTGCACAGCATAATCCTGCTGCTGCAGCTTTTTTAAATTTGTTTAAGTTTTGCATACAGCCTCCTATTGTTTTTTAGTTAGACGCATTTTAAGAAAATTTTGTTCCCTCTATTCTTATCTTTTTTATTTTGTACTTTTGTTTGATTAAAATTCATTGCTTTTTTTAAGTAGCGGGTATAAAATTACAGCATGTTTTTGAATATTTTGGGAGGAAGAAATGACATACATACAAAAAAACACCAGGGAATTTCGAAATTCCAGCACTGCTTTGTTTTTGGGTGCATTTAACACATTTGCAATATTGTACAGCACTCAGCCTATATTCACAAATCTTGCAGAAGAATTCAACCTGTCTCCAGCAAGTGCAAGCCTTTCATTGTCAGCTGCTTCAATGACACTGGCCATAAGTTTGCTTATTGTTGGTTCAATTTCAGAAGTATACGGAAGAAAAATTATCATGTCAGCTTCAATAACGCTGTCATCGGTTCTGGCAATTATCACAGCATTTGTTCCTAACTATACATCTCTGTTAGTCATAAGGGTTCTTCAGGGTTTTGCTTCAGCAGGACTTCCTGCCATTGCAATGGCGTATATCAGTGAAGAGTTTGAACCTAAAAATGTAGGTGCGGCAATGGGTCTTTACATAAGCGGCAACACTGTGGGAGGGATGGCCGGACGCCTCATTATCGGAACTTTGACAAACATGTTCAACTGGAGACTTGCTCTTGGTTGTATTGGATTTGTAGGACTTACAAACAGCCTTTTGTTTTTAAAACTTCTGCCTTCATCGAAAAATTTTGTTCCAAGAAAACTTGAAATAAAAAACTTGATCAAGACACTCATAAATCACGTTAAAAATACTAGACTCCTTTGTTTGTACGGAATGGGATTTTTGCTCATGGGTAGCTTTGTGTCATTGTACAACTACATAGGATTTGAGCTTATAGCTCCTCCCTACAATGTAAATCCAACACTGGTGAGTTTCATTTTTGTATTGTACCTCGTGGGAACATTCAGCTCTACATTTTTAAGCCGAATGTCAGACACATACGGACGTTTTAATATTATAAGAATATCCATGGTCCTGATGTTTTTAGGCGCAAGCACAACATTGTTAAACAGCCTTGTAATGAAAATCCTTGGCATAGGAATTCTCACATTCGGATATTTCGGCTGCCACTCCATCATAAGCGCATGGGTTGGAAGGATAGCTTCACATGACAAGGCTCAGGCAAGTTCTTTGTACTTGTTCTTTTATTATGCCGGTTCAAGTGTTGGAGGAACTACTTCAGGGTTATTTCTAGAATCACACGGCTGGAGTGGAGTCATAAGTGTAATATTAGTATTTGTCACAACTGCATTGCTCCTTACACTTCTTCTTTCAAGGAAGCTTGGCAGTCACGAAGGCCAATAAAAAAGCTTGCGTATTCAGCAAGCTTTACTTATATACAACTTCAAATTTTTCGCATACCACAAGCATATTTTCATCTGCTTCTTTTCCTATTTCCTTTGCTTCCCTTGAAAAATAATCCCAGTGGCAGTTTTTCCAATACCTTAGTGACTTGTCTCCTTCTCCCTCGGTTCTGGCAAATTCTTCTGTAACATCCTTAAATGGTACAACTTCTACATTTGTTGTTTTGATGATGCATATTGCTTCTCCCTGCCAGTTGGTAATGATGCTGTGGTCTCCTTTTTGGGGAGGCGCATCATTTTCAAATTCATATGAGTCAAACAATGAAGCTGTTGCTTTTTTAGTCCCTTCTAAAACCAGTTGTGCAAGTTCGTCTGCATCCTGTTCATTGTCGCAAAAATACCATGCGCTGTATGTTTTGTCTGTTTGTTTTACATCCTCTCCCAAGGAAATGAGATAATCTTTCCACATTTTTATTACTGATTCTTTTTCCATCTTTTCCCCTTATACTTTTAAAATTTCCTTAATCATATCTGATTTTATTTCCCATATGTTGGCCTGAATTCTGAACTTGTCCCAGACGTCTGTTTCAAAAACCCTCATCCAACTGTCCATAACCCTTTTTCTTTCTTCGGGATAAAAGTGAGCTGTTTTTTCGTCTAAAAATGAAAAAGAATTTTTGTATCCCTTGCTTTCTATATCTCTGGCATATTCCTTCTCGTCACTTTCATCCTTTGGCACATAGTGATGATTTAGAACATAATCCCACTTCAAACCATCAAAATATACTATTTCCGACCTGTCAACCTCAAGCACATACACAACCTGATTTGTAGTTGGACGCAGCATGTATTCTTCGCTTATGGAGCACCATACGGGAAACTCCACATCTTCTGGCTTGGGTACAATTTCTTTTGCAGCATCAACAAACCACTTGTACAAATAAATAATGTGTCCAGAAATCAAATCGAATTTTTCAACCAGGTTTTCCTCTGTAATCCTTATTACGCCGTTTTTTTCAAGCTCCTGAAGGCTTCTTATGTCCTGTCTGGTCCAAAGAGTCACCTTGCTGGAATCTTTAATAATATTTTCCATTTTTTCACCCCATGGTTATTTTTATTCTTCAAATGGGTCAAACAAGATGTCATAATACCGATAAAGCTTCTGCACTCCCCTTTCCAATATGAAATAATGTCGAGCTCACCTTCATTATCAATTGTAATTTACCTTGCTTTTTCCTTTTCCTCTCACTAGAATCCTGTCTTTAACTCTCTGCACATTTTTAAGCACTGTCTCCGTGTCCTTCATTAACTTTCCGTCATACTTTAAAAATTCCCCTTGAACCATGGTGTGCACAATGTTATCAGGATTTGAGCTGTAAATTATAGAAGTTAGCGGGTCATACACAGGAAATGTGTTGACTTTGTTTAAATTCCAGAATATAAGGTCTGCTTCACAGCCTTCCTTGATTTTACCTGTGTTGAATTTTAGTGCATTGTGGCCGTTCATTAAACTTTTCCATATTTCAGCAGTCGTGAAATCTTCAGCATCATTTGTGGTATTTTTTCCGGTCAAGGCAAAAATCCTTGCCTGTTCCAGCGGATCTAAGGTATTTGAGCTTGCTGCTCCATCAGTGCCAAATGAATAGTTCAGTTTGTCTTTTAGTTCGTAAATATTTCCGTTTCCCATGCTTAACTTAAGGTATGTCTTGGAACAAAATGCAAAATAAGCATTTTTATTTATAAATTTTAAATCATCCCTTGTTGTCCAAAGACCATGAGCAATTATAACATCCACATCAAAACCTCCGCTTTCATAAAGAACTTGAACCGGAGTTTTCCCTGTTATCTTCAAGCTGTCCTGTACCTGATCAAGAGTTTCTGAAACGTGAAGGTGAATACCAACACCAAGTTTTTTTGCAGAACTTATAATTTCAGTCAGTTTTTCTCCCGGGCATGTGTAGGGTGCGTGAGGTCCGAGCCTTAATTGAATTCTTGAATTTGTATTTTTGTATTTTACAACAAATTCCTCCGCGCATTTAAGCTGTTCCTTGAAATCATCTGCAAGTCCGAAAATGGTTGGAGCTATGTCTGCCCTTATTCCAGAGTCCAAAACTGCCTTATATACTGATTCCTGTGCAAAGTAATGGTCTGCAAATGCAGTGACGCCGCAGTCTATCATCTCAAGCGCTGCAAGCATTGCTCCCCAGTACACATCGTCTTCTTCAAGTTTGCTTTCGTATGGAAATATTTTATCGTTAAACCATCTGTCAATTGATATGTCTTCAGCAATTCCCTTCATGATGCTCATTGGAGAATGTGTGTGAAGGTTTACAAAACCAGGCGTTATGTAAAGATTAGAACAATCCACAATTTCATAATCTTCGTATTCATCTTGGACAGGTGAAGAAATTTTTACTATTTTCCCATCTGAAATTAATATGTCGGATTCTTCATGGACATTTCCGTTTTCGTCTATTACTTTTCCGTTTTTTAACAATATTTTTTTTGAGTTCATTTTCCACCTCTTACTGTATGAAATCTTTACTGCAACTTATACGTCAATTATCTTTTACTTTCAACATAAACAACACCGGCATTTGTTATGTATGACAATGAGCTACTTCCTTTTATGTTGTTTAAAACTCTGTTCAGTGTTTTTTTAAGGCTGTCCATGGTATAATCGCTGCTTGTTCTGAATGCAACATGATCATATTTTTGTATGTTTTCAACTATATAATCATATATATCATCTTTTTCAATATATTTTCCCGAGTAATTGTAGTATTCATATTGTTGTGAAGTTCCTCTATCCATTACGCCAATGTTCTTGTCCGTAATGTAGTATGAATCTTCCTTCAGATATTGGTCTGAAATAGCCATGGGTATGTTGATGTGTGAATTTGCCAATTCTTCCTTGTCATTGTTTGTAACGTCCACATCATACCATTTGTCATTTATTCTCACCCTGTTCCAGGCATGCCCTACTCCGTCCAATTCGCCTGTAACAATTATGCAGTCGATTCCTGCTCTATCGCACAAAAGCTTGAATGCTTCAGAATAACCTTCGCAAACTGCTATTCCTTCAATTAGTGCACCATAAGCATTGAATGAATTATAATATTCCTCGTCAACTTTTCCATATTCCATAAGCTGATCTGCAGCCTCATTGTCATATTCAATACTGCTGCAAAGATAATTGTTAATTGCAATTTCTCTTTCAATATAGGACATTCCGGGTTTTAATATTTCCCCGGCAATTTCCTGTACTTTTTCTTTCACTGCATCCTGAATAACCTTCTTTTCTTCCAGTTCATAAGTATAGTTAACTGTAAGCAGTTGACTTACATCATTGTAAACAAATGAATCAACCCCTAGAATGAGAGGATTTTGAATGTTAGCTGACAATATGAAGTCTTTTAATGATTCTACCCTTTCATTTCTTGTGTCTTGCTCATCAAACAATTTGTGGCCGCTCAAGTTTATGATGTATTTACCTTTTATCATCTGAGAGGCAATGTACTGTTCGTCAGGAGAAAAAGAAGTTACAGTAAAACCGTCAATTTCATTTATGAGCACGGTATCATTATTGTTTTCAAATCTAACTGCAATTCTTTTGCTCCTATTTGTAACTCTGTTTACAATTGCCGCTGTTTCAGCCCGTGTTATGAAACTGTCAGGATTAAATGTTCCGTATTTATCGCTCCCAGCAACAATCCCTGAATTGTAAAGCATAAGAATTTCTTCACTGTATACTGTGTTACTCGCCACATCGGGAATTGAAGTTATGTTGTTTATATCATAGAGATTTTCTTCACGAATGGCGTTTAAGAAAACATATGCAACTTCAGCCCTTGAGGCTGCCTTTTCAAAATTCTTGAATTCCCCCTCAATTATCAATCCATTTCTTAATGCATAGTCAACATATGACTGGTACCATTGACCGGTGTTGGTATTTTCAATTAAATTATCCGTACATATGCTGTGAACTCTCGCTGCAAGCGTTATAGCTTCTGCCAGTGTTATATTACCGTATGGATCAAAAATGTTTTCGTCTTTTCCTTTTAACAGTCCTGTTTCAAAAGAACTTATGACATCTTCCTTAAACCAGTCTGTATCCTTTATATCTGTAAAACTTCCTGTATACTCATTAACTTTTGCAAAGTCTTTTACTTCAGCCAATGCGTGAACAGGCCATGCAGTTAAAATCAATGCTGAAACAAGTGTAATTTTTATTATTTTTAATATTGTTTTCATCGGTCCCTTTCTTCTTTACTAGTAGTATTAGAAAAAATTATACCATATTTATGTTGAAATGGAAATACGAAATCAACTTATCAATTATGCAAAGTGTTCCATAATTTTTTCCCATACATCTTGTGTTTCCTTAAACTTAATGAAATGTTTTTTCGCATTTTTATTATATTTCTCCAGTTCACCCAATATACTCATAAATTCTGATTGTTGAAAATAATCGCAAATTTTCGGCAATGTTTCTTCTAGTTTTTTATGCATGTCCCTCATTGTTTCATCATAAATTTCTGGTTGTGTGATGTAAACAAGAAGAGGCTTATACCTCACCCAACCAATACATGCTTTATAAAAACGTTCTATAATTTTTTCATTATTTGCTTCAATAAATTTTAGCTTTGTAGGAAGCACACCAGATAAAAGGCTGTTATAGGTAGAAAACCCATCGTGAAATGTGTAGCATGGCACCCTGAGCACTTTCCTGTCACTTAAACATGTGCTTAAAAATGTGTCCTCACCCCTTGCCCCGGGAGGATTATAAAATGGAAACACTCTTTTAGGATTTTTAAGATTAATGCACAGGTTCGCACCTGAAATAAACTTAGTTTTTTTTGTTTCTTCAACCTCCATGGCCTCTTTGCTTGTCAATATTCCAGTGTCGGCATATGTTACCCCTCCGTCGTTCATAACACTTATAATTTTGTCCCAGTTTATAATATCATTGCTTATTGCTTCGATAAAAGTTCTAAAGTCATGTTCAGACATTTTTTCATTGAAATTCAAATGAGGAATTGGAGAAATGTATCCGCAGTGATTTCCATGAGTTATATCAGCATTTACAATATTTTCAAGATGGGTGCTCAGAACATGCTGACCTCCCCATATGGCAGAATTCTTTGTATTTGTAACAGCCAGCGGATATTCATCATCATCTAAAAATATAAGATAATCAATCTTGTTTTTCAAAGCATAATATAAAATAGAATTTCGCTTTGCTGCATAACCCTTTCCGAAAATTAGCGTTGCTTCCTCAGGTGTAATTACATTTTCTCTATTTAAATATTCTATTTCTTCTTTTATGGATGTACTTCCTATAAATGTGCTGCTGTCAATTTGTTCTACAAGTTCAGGATGAATGTTTGTGTAATCTGTAACCTTGGTTTTGTTGTAGTTAAGATCATATGCAACAAACAAATTCAAGCTAATTTTGTTATTTTCAACAAGTCCTGATTCATTCCAACTATATATATATGTTCTCAGCACTCTTTGAAAGCTCTTTCTTCCTGTAGCAAAACCAATTCCCACTTTAATATTTTTTTCTTCTTTCATAGTTCCTCCTTGAAATTTAAAAATAAAATAATACAAATAGGACTAAATGATTTAATCCTGAAATTGAATTTTAATTTATTTTTATTGTAGATTTTATTTTTCAACTGGTCATGTAATATAGACGAACGTAAGATAGATAATTAAGAAATGAAATTTCTGAATAATGCATATTATGATTGTACCCCAAATAC
>DIWF01000005.1 GCA_002422545.1 Firmicutes bacterium UBA6113
GTATTTGGGGTACAATCATAATATGGTATGCACACAAGGCTTCGGAAAATTTACGTAAAATATGTAATATTATGCAAATTTCAAAAATTTAAAGTTAATTTAAACAGCACTTTTTATCCGTATGAGGCAAACATTCAAGATTTACGAATACCGCATTTCAATTTTCTATTGAAATCATGAGATTATAGATTTAGAAGCACCATTGCAAATTTATACCTATTATTAAGTATTATATACAAAAATCCGGGGGATTCGCTCTGAAAGAGAATAAATCAATTACATTATCACATCTATCAAGATAATAAAAATGTAAGTAATTTTTCTATTCAACTATATTCTTGTTCATATTTCATTTTCTTAACATAATATAATGCAGGAGGGATGTAAATGAAAAAACCAACGTGCACTGCAATCATTCATATGAATGAATTCAAACAAAGCTTTAAATATAATGACATTGTAATTCTCACACTTATTATTAAATATCCATTGATAAATATACCTCATAACAAATTAGCAGAAAATAATATAAACCGCATGATAAACATACAGATTGAAGAATATTATAATTATGTTTCAAGTACCCTGTACAATAATGCAGTTGAATATTATCATGATTCTCAAACTAATAATTTTCCATTTCATGTTAATGAAGCAATTATGGAATATAACGTAACATATAATGAAAACTGCTTCTTAAGTCTTTATAAAGACAAATATGAATTTACAGGCGGAGCCCACGGTAATACAATTAGAAGTTCTGATACTTGGGAAACATGTCAAGGGACATATATTCCAATGTATTGTTATTTTTATAAAGGAACAAATTACATGAATTTATTGATAAATGAAATAACAAAACAAGCAGAAAGAAACTTAAATCAAAATCCAGGTATTTATTTTGAGGATTATAAGAATTTAATAATAGAAAATTTTAACCCAAACAGTTACTTTTTAACTCCTCATGGCATGACCATATATTATCAACAATATGATATAGCTCCATATTCTACAGGCATTGTAGAATTTACAATACCATATAGGATTATTGGCTGGTATCCGTCTTGTTAAAATGTTGGAATCTGATTCTTGAAAATGAGTTACCTTTTATTAGTAATAGTTAAAGCTAACTAAGCTTACCAATCATTATTCATATCCAACATATTAAATGAATAATATATCATAAAGCCATTCAATATGGAGGTGTTTTATGGGATATTATATAAGTGTTGAACCGACTGTCAAAGTATATGTTGAGGATCTTAATCCGGAGGGTAACAAAACAATTGTATTCTTGCATGGTTGGCCCGGCAGTCATGATTTGTTTGAATACCAGTTTGATGTTTTGCCCGGAAGAGGTTACAGATGTATTGGAATAGATCAAAGAGGATTTGGAAAATCTGACAAACCATGGCATGGTTATGATTACAATCGCCTTGCTGATGATGTGAGATGCGTTGTTGAGGCCCTGAAGCTGCAGGACTTTGTGCTGACAGGTCACTCAACAGGTGGAGCAATTGCACTAAGATACATGTCCAGGTACAACGGATATGGCGTTTCAAAGCTTGCTTTGTTTGCTGCTGCAGCTCCGAGTCTAGTTAAACTGCCCAACTTTCCTTATGGTATAGAAAAAAGTGTAGTTTTGGATATCATTGAAGGTACTAATAATGATCGCCCCAAAATGCTTAGAGGTTTCGGAGAGATTTTTTTCTTTCAGCAAACATCTGAACCATTTAATGAATGGTTCCTTCAATTAGGGCTGCAAGCAGCGGGGTGGTCAACTGCTGCTATTGCAAATACTTGGTTGCGGGAACAATTATTTTATGATATAGAAACTATAAAAGTACCTACTTTGATTATACATGGAATTCATGATAAAGTTGTCCCATTTGAATTAGGTGAAGTACAACACTATGGAATTAAAAATTCTATTTTGTTGCAGTTCGAATATAGCGGTCATGGTGCTTTCTATGATGAACGTGAAAAATTTAATGAAGAATTGATGAAGTTTATAGAAAAATAAGCAAAGTAATGAACTTAATAAATAAGTTGAATTGAATATTTTCAAGAAGCTATCTCAATATTTCGTTTGATGTTTCAACAAAACTCGGATTTGCGAACACAAGTAATTGATTGGTTTTCTTCATATGCCAATTTATTGATATATGAAACAGCACATCCGGAGTATAACAGCTCATTTATTAAGTTGTGCAATTTGCTGTACTTGCTTCTAGTTAGCGAATCCGGTAAAAACCAACTCGACGGCATTACACAAGACGCTATTGCAGATATTCTCGGGACCAGTCGAGTAAATCTATCAAGAGGACTTGCACGGCTCCGAGACGAAAAAATTATTATAACAAAGCGAAAAAAGATTGTAGTTATTGACCATTTAGCCTTAAAAAATCATTGTTCATTAGAAACACTTTGACCTCCAATAAATGCAAAAGGAAAATGTGCTTTACATTAACCTCTATGCTTATTGTATAAAAGGTTTTTGATTTTATCTGCTAAAAATGATACAGAAAAAAATCTTTTACATCTGCAAAAGATTCGTTTCTTGATTTGTCATATAGGAATAACCGAAATGAAAACACAAGTCATAAAAAGCGGAAGAATGCTAGCTATCTTACTGGAAAATCAACCTTTATCTTCATGCGAAGTCACATATTTAGGTGAGATTTCTAATGAGTAGTTTATATTATTTAGAAGAAATACATTACATCGAAACACTTGAATAACGGCGAATTTAGCTTCTGTCTAAATTCGCCGTTTGAATTGTATATACAATAAACCCCCGGCTATGCCGGGGGAGCCAAATAGCTTTAGCTTCAAGTAGAAAAAGAAAACCTCCAATGTTAAAATAATGTAGATTTGCCAACCACATAAAAAAAGGAGGGTCCAATATGGACAAAAATACTTTATCACATGAAGAATATCTGTTACTGTAATTTTATTGCCATAACACATTTTATTTGCTCATCCAGAAAATGCAACCAACTCCCCCAATTTTGAAAAAGAGGTTAACAAAAATATGATTAATACATAGAATGGTTGTACACATGTATGGGTTCAGACCATAGAATAATTAATACCTTAATTAACGAACAGGAACGTCTAATAATTATAATAAAATGTAAAATTATACAAAAATCAAAAATCTCAGGTTCATTTAAAATACGTATTTTTCACGTATGAGGCAAAATTTTAAGATTTATGAATATAGCATCCTTAATTTTTATTGAAATTTTGAGATTTTTGTTTTTAAAAATATCATTGCGTTTTTATACCTTTTATGAATAAATAATAACCATTCAGTAGTATCCTTAAGTTTAAGTTAATTTTACTATAAATAGAAAAATCAGAAATTGATGATATGAAAAATCATCCACAAATTGATATCATAAAGATTATAGGGTTAAAGCAGGACACATTTGAATATTTCGTTGAAAAATATGGTCAACAGTTTAAAGCGATATACTTTTTTAAAAACAAAAGTATAAAAGATTTGAGTCCTTTATCGTCACTACAGAAAGTTGAATTTATAGGGTATTTTTTTAACCAAGGCTGTGATAGATTATGGGATATGAATAGAAATTTTGCTTTAAAAGGTTTATCAATTAATGATTTTTCAAAACTTCATTATATTGATGAAATTGTTACTGCCCCTAACTTGGAATTTTTTGATTTTGGTAATCGTGAAATACGAAGATTTTGTGAAAAAACTCAGAGCACAATAACGGAACAGATATTTTATACAAAAATGCCCCAAAACTGCCCGAGAAAAATTATTACAGGAGGATTTTACCAAATGAGAATCAATATTTTAGATATTTCACTAAAATTAAAAAGACACCAACCTGTTGCAGTCAGTGCCTTTCTTCAATTGGTTAATTACATATTGCTTACTTCTTCGTGCTCATGTGCTTCTTTATATTTTAAGCGAGTAGCTTTACCTCCCCGAATCTTAAGGGATTAAACCGAGCTAATCATTTATAGCCTCCTCAATCTTTTTTATATAAATTTAACATTGTCATCATAATAATGATGTTGCTGGTGTAACCGGCAGAAGATGCAACTGTGAATGTGTTTTCGAGTGTTTAGAAGAATTGCTTGAAGATGCTTTGGAAGAAAACAATAACCACCATTGTCATAGATAGTTTTAAATATGTTGGTCTACTGTGGGCGGGAATTTATTCCCGCCTATAAAAACCAAGCAATATACCCAGTATCAACTTTCATATAACACATAATATTAATACTATACAACCTACCTAGTCAGAATTGACCGGATGATAATATATATGCCCTTAGCCTAAAAAATTCTGAAACATAACTCTTTTGAATAAACACTATTAAAAGAGGGTATCAAGAATACTTTGTATTTTTGATACCCTCTAAGTTACGTTCTATATTAAAAGCAACTATACATTTTATAACATTGTGCCAATATTGTATCCAACAAAAGTTACAATAATAGTAGTAATAGCTATCATAGCAAAACCGTATTTGTAAATCTTATTACGACTGCTGTATTCATCACCATGCAACATTGCAACGGTTGCAAAACCAGATGGAAATGTATATGCTAATGACCCACAGAAGGTAGTAGTTATTGCAATAGCTACCGGATTAATATTTCCGCTGCTCAATGCAAGAGTAACTCCAAGCCCTGTCATTACTGTTATTGATGTTACGTTTGATGCAGCGTTGGTCATAAATGTTGTTACAAAAGCAAGTATCATAACTATGATGATTGGTGACACACCACTTGTAAGCGGAATTACTTTCGCACTTACAAAAGCAGTAACTCCAGTACTTTCAGCGCTGACAGCGCTTCCCAGATATACTCCTATGCTGATGAATATCAATATAGCCCAATTTATGTTTTTATTCATAACTTGCCCTACATTAATAATAGGCTTGTCATCAATACTTATAACCGACATAAGGATTACGGATAAAATTGCCCAGAAGGTGATTCCATATGTATTGAGTGCCTTTACAATTGGAGAATCCGCAGCAAACATAATCAGAATACCAGGTGCCATCCACATTATGACTGTAAAGAAGAAAATGAAGACTGTAGCTTTTTCCTTTAAATTCATCGGACTTTGCTTTTCTAGTACATTCTGGATATTGAAATCTTTAAACTTGCTCATATCAGGTTTGGCAAAAATGCGGATCATAATAACCATAAGTATGAATAGAACAAGACCGGTTGGAACTCCATATGCCAGGTAGGTAAATAGGCTTATACTCTTTTTCGTTATTCCCTCATATACACCTAGACCTAGAATAGCCAGTGAGTGGGAAATAGGAGTCATGGCACCTCCGATATTTACACCGAATATAGTTACTATGTTTGCAATATGCGGATATGAATCGTTCTTGGTATATCCCAACTCCTGATATATTTTATTACAAAAAGCAAGCATGAAAGCAGCAGCTGGTACCTGATCCATAAAAGCAGCAAGCAGCATACCCAAGACACCAATTGAAAACGTGAATACCCATGGACTTTTTGTTACAAATTTCATACTCATGAACTTTGCAACTATTCTATTGATGAATCCAGATTCGTTTAGAGCATAAGTCATAATGAAGCTCATAAGAACGAAATATATTATCCAACTTCCAAAGGATGCACCAATTATTGCATTAAGTGTAGCAACACCTGTTCTGGAAAGAAGTATTACAGACAGCAAAGCGGGCCAAACAGTATCAACCAGTGAGAGCAGGAGCACTGTTGCAATGAAAACTCCGATAACCTTCATACCTATTGCAGTCATTGGTTCAACAGGCGGTAGAAACCAGAAAAGAGCTACTATTGCTAAACATGAAATAATTTTTACTAGTTTATTATTTTCTATGTGGAATCTTTGACTCATTCTTTATCTCCTTTAAATTTAATTACTAATCCAAGTTTTAACCTTTATTTATGGCTGTTCCTCGTTAATGTTTTGCCATATTTTTTACATTCAGCAACGTACTTAGTGTATTAGATCAGCCTCTTCAGACTGACCTTTTATATTAATTTAGCAAGTTATTTTAACCCTAAAATTTCTCTAGCTTCTGTAGGCGTTGCAACTTCAAATCCAAATTCTCTTGCAAGTCTTGCGGCTCTTTCTACAAGCTGAGCATTGCTCTTTGCTAATTCACCTTTACGATACATAACATTATCTTCCATACCGACACGTACGTTTCCACCCATCAACATAGTCATAACTGTTGCAGGAAGCTGATTTGCCGCAATTGCCATTGTCCCGAACAAAGTTCCCTTTGGCAATTTGTTTATTACATGAACAAGGTTTTCAACCGAAAATTCCATTGCCCCCTGGCTCGCCTTATCCATACCCATTACAAATGTCATTGACATAGGATCATTTAATACTCCATTAGGATAAACATACTTTACTACATCTTCTATTGAAGTTGGGTTGAAAATCTCCATTTCAGGTTTAATATTTAGTTCTTTCATTCTTGCAGCTGACTTAATAAGAAATTCTCTCGTCCACTCATAAATAAATGTTCTTCCTGCCCAAGATGTTCCTATTAACGAACAATCTAAAGAACACATTTCTGGAAGTACAACGTCATCAGTATAAAGAAGCTTCATTCCATCTTCTGCTACTGTTCCAGGAACATTTGCCGGAGCAGTAGAGTTCTGCAGAATAATGTTACATTTCGATCTTATCAGCGTGTTTATCTCAGAATATATTTTAGGGTCATTTGTGGATATACCCTGCTTGTCTCGCGCATGAATATGTACAATTGATGCACCTGCATTATAGCATTCATATGCTGACTGAGCAATTTCAACTGGTTGTATTGGAAGATTTGGATTAGCCTCCTTTCCCTGAAATGCTCCTGTCTGAGCTACTGTGATAATAACTTTCCTTGTCATTTGAATTCCCTCCTAAAAAATTTGCTATATTTGTTAATCATATAGACTATAAAAGAGTAATAGCATTTTCCGTGCCATCGTTGAAATAATATCAAAATGTGTGTATTTTTCAACATTTTAGCTTGTTAAGTTATTATCTTGTCATATTAAATTTGTAATACTTTACGCAATTTTGCGCAGTTTACACTCAATTTTAAGCAATTTATTCTAATGCTTTAATTCCAACGAACATGTGAAAACCTGCTTTTATAAACATCTTATTTTTGCGATGTTCGATAAAAAAATATATATATTTAGTCATTCTGCCAACAAGTATCCAGATAGCAAAATAATATAAATTATAATGTAAAGTTAAGTAAAACGCTATATTTTAATTACTCAAATGTAATACATGTTATCTTGCTTGTTAAATTCAAACCTATGGCATAGATTTTGCAAATTTAATAGTGAACCATGCTAAATGAGTAAATAATCCTTTTTAATATAAGCCATCTAATTAGAGACTACACAACTGAGACAAACCGTTCTCAGAGGGGATTATTAGCGACATGTTATCATGGATAGGTAAGATATTCTACTTTCCTATTTCCTGAAATGGATCATTAGCTATAAACACTTTCAGTTTATATGCGGTAAAAAAGAAAATCTAAATAATTAGAGGAGAAAAAATGATAGTTACAAATTTTAATCAATTAATAAATCTTGCCGTCGAAAGAGAATCAAAAACAATCGCTGTTGTATCACCGGAAGATTTAGAAGTGTTGGAAGTAATCGCAAAAGCTGAAGAGCTTAACCTTGCTAACTTTATTTTAGTCGGTGAAAGAGCAAAGATGGAACAAATAATTCAACAAAACAACTTGAACATTAAAGCAGCGTTCTATGATGAAAAAGATCATAAAAAAGCAGCAGATATAGCTGTTGATTTAGTTGCAAAATGTAAAGCATCAACTGTAATGAAAGGAATGCTTCATTCTTCAATATTTCTAAAGGCAGTCTTAAATAAGGAAAAAACTTTAAATGTCGGTAAACATATAACTCAGATTTCTATTGTTGAAAAAGAAAATAATGAAGGGCTGCTGTTTATTACCGACTGCGCTATAACAGTTAATCCTGATTTAATGGCAAAAAAAGAAATTATTGATAATGCTGTTAACCTAGCTCAAAATTTAGGTATTGAAAAACCACGTGTTGCAGTTCTTGCTTCACTAGAATTGGTTAATCCTGACATGCAGGATACTATCGATGCGGCTGTGCTCAGTAAAATGGCAGACCGAGGACAAATTAAAGGATGTGTTGTTGACGGACCATTTGCTTTTGATAATGCTGTATCAGTTGAATCAGCCGAGGCAAAGGGAATTAACAGCCCCGTAGCCGGCAAAGCCGATATTATAGTAGTACCAAATCTTACAGTAGGAAATACAGTTACTAAAGCTATTTCTTTTATTGCAAAAAAAACTGTTATTGCAGCTACTGTAGGAACATTTGTTCCAATTATATTTACATCAAGAACTGAATCAATGGAAGGCAAGCTTCTTTCAATAGCATTAGCTACCTACACATCATAATAAAAATATAGGAGATAAAAATGTATAATATACTGGCAATAAATTTAGGTTCAACATCAACGAAAGTAGCATATTACGAGGATGATGTTTGTATTATTAAAGAAAACATTGAACATTCTGCAGAAGAAATCAAGAAATTTGATAATTTTTGGGAACAAGATGAGTATAGAACAATATTAATAGAAAAATTCATGAAAGATAATAATATTAATAAAGGCACCCTCGACGTAATTGTAAGCCGCGGAGGACATACAAAGCCTCTAATTGGTGGTGTTTATAAAGTTGATGAAGAAATGCTAGGACAGCAAGCTAGCGGTAAATGGGGACAACATCCATGCGACCTAGGGAGTAAAATAGCATATAGAATGTGTCAGACTCTCAGAGCTATACCTCTAATAGTTGATCCGCCTATAACTGATGAATTTGAACCTATTGCAAGAGTATCAGGTCATCCTCTGATAGAACGCAGAAGCAGCTTCCATTCTTTGAGTCACAAGGCTACTGCCAAAAGATATGCAAGAGAAAAAGGCCTGAAATATGAGGAACTTAACCTAGTTGTTGTTCACTTGGGAGGCGGCATTTCTGTAGCACCACATAAAAATGGAAAAATGATAGATGGCGAAAATGGTTTAGAAGGTGACGGAGCATTCTCAACAAACCGTACAGGTTCGCTACCAGTTGGTGATTTAGTACGGCTTTGTTTTTCAGGAAAGTATACATACGACGAAGTTCACAAAATGATAAATGGAAATGGAGGATTAATGGCATACCTGGGAACAGCAGATGTTAGAGAAGTAGAAGAAAAAGCTAAATCTGATGATAAAGCATCCCTATACCTTAATGCTATGATTTATCAGGTATGTAAACAAATAGGTGCCATGGCAACTGTGCTTTGCGGACAAGTTGATGCAATTTTAGTTACAGGTGGAATTGCATACTCAAAATCAATAGTTCAACACATAAAAGAAAGATGTGGTTATATCGCCCCTATTGTGGTATATCCTGGAGAAAATGAAATGGAATCTTTAGCAAGAGGAGCCCTTGAAGGACTCCAAGGTGAAGTAACTATACGACAATTCTAATAACAATAGGATATCAAACTCATGAGTTTGATATCCTATTTCGTTTTCTATATATTTCTTTTATAACGTCTTGGCAGATTATACTTTAATAATTTCCTTTCCAAGGTTGATATATTGATTCCAAGTTGATCAGCTATTTCCTGCAACGTATATTCTTGTTCTAGATGCCTTAGTATTAGCTTAGCCTCAATAATTTCCATAGCACTTTTCAAGTTGCTTTTATGATCAATCTTAAGAATATCCTCTTCCTCCTCTATAATTTTAAATAGCTCATATGGAAGATTTTCAACATCAATTACACCACCAGTATTGAAAACATACATTCTTTCTATTATATTATTTAACTCTCTAATATTTCCCGGCCAATTATATTTCAACAATATTTTTTGCACTTCAAAGCTCATTTTAATATTTGTATTGTTTTTTTGATTTAGCCTATTTAAATAGCTAGAAGCTAAATGAATAATGTCTTCTTTTCTTTCTCTAAGTGGTGGGATATACACAGGTATAACATTAAGCCTATAGTATAAATCACCTCTGAATCTGCCTTTAGCAACATCATCTTTCAAATTTCTATTAGTAGCAGAAATTATCCGTGCTTCCATTTTTATTTCCCTTGTACCGCCTAAACGATAAAACTTACGATCCTGAAGAACTGTGAGGAGCTTTACCTGTAGTGGAAGCGAAAGTTCTCCAACTTCATCTAAAAAGACTATACCATCTTGAGCAACTTCAAAAATTCCCTTTTTCCCAGATTTACTAGCACCTGTGAAGGCTCCGGGCTCATAACCAAATAATTCCGATTCCATTAAATTTTCAGGTATAGCACCGCAAGATATTTTGTAATATGGTTTTGCATTATTGTAAAACTTATGTACCATCCTGCAAAATACATCTTTCCCTACTCCAGACTCGCCTGTTATTAAAATAGTGGAATTAACATGGGAAATACGATAAGCCAACTCAGCCAAATCACGTGAATGTTTGCTGAATGCTGAAAATTCAAAATCCTCAAATCCAATCAAAAGTTCGTTAATGCGCTCCGCTAATCTTTCATTTTTTTCCAGCTGTTTCTGCAATTCTTCATTAATTATTTTTTGTTTTTGCTTTTCCTCACTATATTTAGCATTAATTAAGGATAATTCCTTTCTTAAGGCATTTAAACTTGTTAAATCACGAATATTACCTACTATTCCTTTAAATATACCTTCGCTGTTAAATAGTGGTACTATTGTAACTAAAACTTCCTTATCTGAATTTTTATATCGGATTACCTCAGATAATGTTTCTTTAGTATTAAAAACCCCTAAAACCATCTGTGATATTGGGAATCCATCTTGTGCCAAATCATAAATGGACTTACCTATAATTTGTTCATTATTAATTCCAGTTATCTTACAATATGCTGCATTGTTGAATACAATAATTCCATCCTCATTCGTATATGTTAACCCATCATAAGAAGAATTTAACATCATTTTTACTATATTTAAATCTACGAAATTATCCAAACTTTTATTATGATTATCTTCATTTAAAGTTGATGTTACCTTACTGTTTAACTTGTATTCTATATTCCCCATGACAATTTATTTCCCTTTTCTATAATATAAAAAATTTAATATATATTAAATTGCGACTTATCGGTAAACAATCATAGTTTTTGTTAATTATATATTATCACAGCAAATATTTCAACAGTTATCATAAGTCTGATTTCTGAAAATGTCTTAATATACATTCTAAATATCTGATAGGCACACGAACAACCTCACTTGTTGTATATACCGAAGACTAAATTGTGTAACTTCCGCTTATGTTTGGGGAAGTTTAATGAAGTTATCTGGTTCTCATAGAAACAAGATTAACTGCCTGTATTTTCATTTCCTGTGTAAAAACCTAAAAGTCAACATATACTAACAGTAATATAAAGGAGGAATTTTTATGACAATGAGCAAAATAATGCAGGAAAAGTTCAACGGAATTTCTGCTATGATAAATAACACTCCCCTGCTTGAAATTTCTCTCCGTTACAGGGGTACTGAAAGAAAGGTATATGCCAAGGCTGAATATTACAATTTTACAGGAAGCATCAAGGACAGAATTGTCCTTCATATAATGAAGCAGTTTTATGATGACGGCACCATCGAGGCAGGTGATACAATTGTTGAAGCAACAAGCGGCAATACTGGAATTTCCATTTCGGCAATTGGAGCATACCTTGGCAATCCGGTTAAAATCTTCATGCCGGACTGGATGTGCCGCGAGCGTCTTATGCTTATGAAGGAATTCGGTGCAAAGGTAATATCAGTATCCAAGGAAGACGGCGGCTTTAAAGGCTGCATAAAAATGGCTGATGAAATGGAAAAAGAAAATGGCATATGTCTGCCCTGTCAATTTTCCAATCCATTCAACGTTGACGCTCATTATAAAACAACCGGGAAGGAAATACTTTCTCAACTTGCTCAGTTTGACAAGAAGCCTGATGGCATTGTGGCCGGAATCGGTACCGGCGGCACCATAATGGGTATAAAGAAGGCTCTTCAGGAAATATATCCAGACTGCAAGGCGTTTCCATTAGAACCGGAAAACTCACCATTAATGACAACAGGAGGCAAGTCATTCGGTCCTCACAGAATTGCCGGTATCGGCGATGACTTCATTCCTGAAATTGTAAAACTTGATGAACTTAATGACATTATTACCGTCGATGACGGTGATGCCATCAATATGGCCAGGAAGCTGGCTTCGCAGCTAGGAATCGGTGTAGGCATTTCATCCGGTGCAAACTTTCTTGGTGCACTGAAAGCCCAGGACATTATTGGCAGTGAGAATTCAATTGTTGTAACCGTTTTTGCTGATGACAACAAGAAATATCTGTCAACTGAATTAGTGAAAAATCAAGAGGAAAAATCTACACACATGACTCCTTATATAGAACTGATTGGTTTTAGGGCCATCAGGTGACATCGTCCTTCAAATTTACAAAATAAAACCATCCGTGACCATGGAACCTGCCCTCATCAAGAGTCTTGAAGTTGACAGGTTCTTTTGATAACCTTTCTGCATGAGTTTTTGCTTCCATCTGATATGCGTCAAATTCTTCGGAAAACTGAGTTTTTTCCGAGGAGTTTATTTTATTTTTCGAACTGATATACTTTATGCATTCTTCTATTCCGAAGCTATCCACCATGTCATATGAATCTTGAAATTTATTATGGCTCCATTTCCCTGTTTTCAAATCCATCTCATATTCATTTAAAAACAAGTATCCGTACTGAGCCGTGAACTCCACAGCCTTCAGTATGAACTCAACCTCGTCTTCCGTCATTACATAGTGAATGTTAAATCTTAGCCACCCAGGTTTAATTGATGCAATCCCGTCTTTTATAAACTGCCTGTAAGCCTTTGATTTTTCTTCACTGATTTTCATGAGTCTGTGTCCGTAAGGAGCAGCACACGCGCATCCGGCTCTCATTTGAATTCCAAACAAATCATTTATGAGTTTAGCAGCGAACCTTGGATGAAGCAGTTTATCACCGTGTTTAATCTTGATTGAAAATATTGGCATTCTGTTTTCATCCGCAGGTCCTAGTATCTCAATGTTTAGATTTGACTTTAATCTGTCCAGGACCTTTTTTGTATAGTATTTCTCTTTTTCTTCTATTTTTTCTGTTCCTGTAAAATCCTTGAGCTCAATTGCAAGTGCTGCCTTGAACAACTGAATTATTCCAGGAGTGCCGGCCATTTCTCTTAATTCCGGATTACTGATGTAATCGTGAGCATATGCACTCACATAAGAAACTGTTCCACCTCCTGACACAGTTGGAGGAAGACAGTTGTCATAAAGTCTTTCGTTTAATACAAGCAAACCTGAAGCACCTGTACCGCCCAGCCACTTGTGGGGAGCAACATATATGGCATCTAGAAATTCATTGTTATTTTTGTTCATGTTTATTTCAACATACGGCGAACACGCAGCATAGTCAAAACACACATAGCCTCTATTTTCGTGCATTATTTTAGCTATATCATAAACAGGAGTGATAACACCTGTTACATTAGACGCAGCTGAAAAAGAACCTATCTTCAATCTGTCCTTATATTTTCCGTCAGAAACCTTCCTCCTGAGATCGTCCATATCAAATTTACCATCCTGTCCAAGACCTATTTCCACTGTCTCTGCCATTCCTTCCTTCCACATGAGAATGTTAGAGTGATGTTCGTAAGGACCGATGAATACCACAGGCATTTGTTTTTTGCATTCTTCTGATTCATTCACTAGATCGTAAAGCCCCTTGCTGTTTTTAAGATATTTACTTATTATGCTGTCAACTCTTTCCCTGGCTGCAGGTGGGATATAAATACCCATAATCTTAGCGAAAGTTTCAATGGCTCCTGTAGCTCCGTTTCCTGATGGTATTACAATACAATTTTTCTCGGCATTAAAATGTTTCTTGATAATGGCAAGTGACTTATGAAGTATTTTAGTCATCACTTCTCCGGTCATGTCGTCTTCCGTGTGGGTGTTTGCATAGCATTTTTGAATATCTGCCAGATATTCTTCCATAAATTTTAGTCCCCGGGCAGAAGCTGTAAAATCTGCATAGGTCATTATCCTTTCGCCATAGGGTGTCTTGAATTTATATCCATACCCAATCAGTTCGTCTCTTAATATTTCAAATGATATGCTCATAATATCTCCTTAACCATTTTGATTTTATAATTAGCTTTAGAAGTAATTATATTCATATCCGAAAAATAATTTGTTGTTAAATAAATACTTCTTATACCAAAACTTCTTTAGTTTTTCGAATTATGCTTTACAAGCATATTAAATATATGGTATTTTTTGAATCTGAAGTTTAATAGAAATATATTTAATTTTTTAAACTTTAAAACTTTTTTAATCCTTGCTGCGTCTATAGACTGTTAAGACAATTATGATGTGCATCAATACAAGGAAAGGTGAAATTCGTGCGAACTAGGTTAAAATTAGAAAAACAATATGAAGATTATGTTATAGAAAATAAGGAGAAGCACTACAGGATAGCTTACAGTTATGTAAAAAACGCTGATGATGCACTGGATATTGTGCAGGAAGCTGTATTCAAGGCATATGTTTCTTTAAATACCTTAAAAAATTCAGAATATATGAAGACATGGTTTTACAGGATATTAGTCAATTCATCATTGGATTTTCTGAGGAAACAAAAAAAGGTGGTTACTATGGATGAAGAAAACATTGCAGCTTTTAACGATTGTGTTTTTGATGAATATGAAAATATTGATTTGAATAATGCACTTGACGAGTTGCCCGACGACTGCCGCAGCATTGTAATATTAAGATTTTTTGAGGATTTAAAAATAGAAGAAATTGCACAAATACTTGATGAAAATGTGAATACGGTTAAAACCAGGTTATATAAATCGCTAAATAAGCTGCGAATTGAAATGAATGATTAATATGGAGGATTGCCATGAAAAATAATAACAAAGATCAGCTGAAGAATGATTACATGAATATAGTTATCCCTGAAGAATTGGATTTTGCAGTTAGAAAATCATTAATGGAAGGGAAGAAAAAAATGAACAAACAAAAATACTTAAAGATAATTAAAACAACTGCAGCTACGGCAGCAGTCATTGCAACAGTCTTCACCGTAAGCATAAACACCAGCGAAGCATTGGCACTTACGCTTTCAGAAATACCTGTGATAAATAAAATAGTGAGGGTTTTGACATTCAGAGAATATAAAATAAATGAAGATACATATGATGCAGACATAAAAACTCCTGCAATAGAAGGTCTGGAAAACAAGGAGCTTGAAAGCAGCCTCAATGAAAAGTATCTGGAAGAAAACAAATTGCTGTATGAACAATTTACATCAGACATGGAAAGTATGAAGGCAAACAATGGCGGCCACCTTGGCGTTGACAGCGGTTATGTTGTAAAAACCGATACAGACAAGATATTGTCAGTGGGACGTTATGTTGTTAATACGGTTGGTTCTTCTTCGACTACTTTTCAATATGATACCATAGACAAGGAAAATGAAATATTGATAACACTCCCAAGCCTATTCAAAGATGAAAGCTACATCGATGTCATAAGCGAAAATATAAAGGAACAAATGCTTGAATTGCACAAGATTGATGAATACAATGTTTACTGGATTGAAGGTATCGAAGATGCATCAATGGCTGTATTTAACAAAATATCAAGCAATCAGAGTTTTTATATAAGCAGTGATAACAAACTTATTATTTCATTTGATAAATATGAAGTAGCTCCAGGATATATGGGAGTCATAGAATTTGAAATTCCTTCAGACATCCTTGGTGATGTTTTAATAAGTGATGAATATATAAAATAGTATGGATTCCATATGATTACAAAATTACCTCGCAGTACTTTTATTCTGCGGGGTATTGTTTATTTCATTGAACTTGCTGCAACAACTTTGTTTCGAATTGTCAAAAAATCAAACAAATTAATTGCAAAATTTTGTTGATACAATTGACCGTCTGACAATAAATTTTAGACAATATGATATTTAACTTATCTTAATAATTATCGTATTCTGACGATATTAGTTTATGTAGTTAAAAAATAAATTTACAAGGGTGACAATATGGCAGAATCAGCATTTGTATTTAATATTCATTCTTATGTTGGATTGTTTTTCATATTTATAATAATATTATTTTTTTCTATATTAATAAACCGAAACAAAACTTTAAGGGATGACAAAATAAAATTTGATGAAATGAAACGGCAGTTAGAAGAAAGCGAAATGCTTTTCAGAACAATATTTGAACAAGCACCTTTAGGTATCAGCATCGGCGATTCTGATGAATTTGCAAAAGAATTTTCTCCAAAATTTCAGCCCGTAAACAAGATGTACGGAAAAATTTTAGGCAGATCTAAAGAAGAGATGGCAGGCATTGATTGGAAAAGCGTGACTCACCCTGATGACATAGAATATGACGCAAGTCAGCTAAAAAGGTTATTGTCCCATGAAATTGACAACTACTCAATGGAAAAAAGATATATAAAACCTGACGGAACATATACCTGGGTTAACATGGTCATTGCAAGGCTGGATTTGGGTAATTCAACTTCTCAAAACCGAATATGTATTGTTCAGGATATAAACAACAAGAAAATGGCCGAAGAGTCATTAAAAGAAAGCGAAAGAAGCAAGGCTGTCCTTCTTTCTCATCTTCCAGGAACAGCATACCGCTGCCTCCCGGACAAATCAAGAACCATGCAGTTTATGTCAGACGGATGCTTTAAAATAACAGGTTATTATCCAGAAGACTTCATCAACAACAAAAAACTCTCCTACAGCGATTTAATAACTCACGAACATAGAAGCATTGTACGGAAGGAATGGGAAAGGGTACAGACATTAAAAACACCTTTCAGATATGAATATGAGATTGTTTCTGCTTCCGGCGAATGCAAGTGGGTTATGGAACTTGGTCAAAGCATTTATGATAAAGACGGCAGAATTGAGGCGCTGGAAGGTATAATATTTGATATTACAGAAAGAAAAAACAGGGAAGAACAAGTAAAGTATTTAAGCGAACATGATTTTTTGACAGAATTATACAACAGGAAATTTTTCGATGATGAGAAAAATCGTCTGGACAACATGGATGACTGCCTTCCTGTAACCGTCATGATTGTAAATATCAACGGCATGCGCCTCATAAACGATGCGTTTGGATATGATGAAGGTGATCAGGTTATTAAGGAAGCAGCTAAAATAATAGAAAGCTGCTGCAGGAAAAGTGACATCATAGCCAGGACTGCAGGTGATGAATTCAGCATTATTATGAAAAACACCAGCAATTATGATGGTGCCTATGTACAGCGTGAACTGCAAAATTGCTGTGAAGCGCACAACAAGAAAATCAGCGACCGCGCCTTTGATATAAGCATTTCATGTGGCATAAGCACTAAAGAAAACACAAATGAAAGCCTCGACAAAGCTCTAAAAGAGGCAAGCGATGTCATGCACAACAGCAAACTTCTCAACAGCAATAGTTCCCACAGTGCAATTTTATCTTCAATAATGGCTACAATGTATGAAAGAAGCCATGAAACTGAGGAACATGCCAAAAGAATTGCATTCATTTCAAGGAAAATCGGCGAAAATATGAATCTTCCTCCTAATGCCCTTGATGAGCTGGAACTTTTTTCAATGCTTCATGATATAGGAAAAATAGGAATTGATGACAGAATCTTAAATAAGCCCGGAAAATTAAACGACCATGAAAGATTTATAATGAAAAAGCATCCTGAAATAGGCTATAGAATAGCAATGTCTTCTCCGGAGCTGGAGCCTGTGGCTGAATACATTCTGTATCATCATGAAAGATGGGATGGCTCCGGATACCCGAAAGGGCTCAAGGGAGAAAAAATACCTCTTCTTTCAAGAATACTGGCTGTCAGTGACGCCTATGACGCCATGATTGAGGATCGTATCTACAGAAAGGCAATGTCTGTTGATGATGCTGTTACAGAAATCAAGAGCAATTCCGGAACACAGTTTGATCCACATGTTGTAAAGGTTTTTATTGAAAATTACAATCACATAGAAAATAATAAAAAAACATTAATGGTATAATTCTAATCCTCAGTCACTTACACTTAATATGTACATTCAAAAAGATCAGCATATTTTCTGCTGATCTTTTGAATGTAATAGATAGCCATTTATCTTTACATATTCATAATTCTTCAATTTTTATAACTAGCAATTAGTAATTTGCCATTTTTTTCTTATTCTTTCCTGTTTACAATAAAAATTAATGATAAACCAGATGCAACTAAAATCAGTTTACCTGCACTGAATCTTGTATCCTCCTCCAATGCATTAAAATAAGGAAAACTTTCAAAATATTTTACATGAACCACAGTGTTTGGTTTTTTTATATATACACCGTCACTGATTTTTTTAGTATATCCATAGAAAACATCTCCATTTGGAAGTTCAAATGTATAGCTCATATTGTACATGTACATTCCGGGTCTTGCATATGGAAGTTCTCCCCCTTCCCTTCTTACATCCGTAATAACCGCCATGCTTTTTTCACCGGTTATTCCAAGCAGTACCGTGCTGATGCCGTAAAGTATCAATAGGGCACCAATTATTGAAATAAGAAATCTCCCTGATATTTTCTTATGCATTTGTTTTACCTTTAATGATTCTTTCTATTTCACTATAGTTATCTCTTGTACAAAACAAAGCAATTTTTTCTGTAAATCTGCCATTAATCAAGATAACAAAATCCTTTTCAATGTATTTAATTTTGCTGACATTTTTCCACGGTATGAACACACGGTTTTTGGACTGAGCCAGAAGTCCTGCTCCGGAAACAGCAGGCTTTCCGGAAAATATTCCTGCCAGCACCGTCAATACATTCAATAACCGGTTTTTTACAGCCTGTTTTTCCTCTGTACGGCAATATATGCCTTTTTCATCAACAGCAAATTCTGCCTCGTATTTTCCGCCATAAACTGCTTTTATCAGCAAATAAGTAAAAAGTAAAGCCGCAATTATAAAAGCCGCTGCATATAAAGAATCCTTGCTCCATCCGGACGAAATCAATATAAAGGCAATTACAAATCCAAAAGGCAAGCCGACAGCAATACCCAGCTGCTTTAAAATTGTAGAATTTTTAAATATGGGTATACTGTTGGTCCATTGTATCTTTTCTTTTATATTTGCATCCATATTAGTACCTTAATTTGAGCCAACAGCTTTCCACTCATACACATATTGGGTGAAAAGTTTGTTGCTGCTGAAGAAATATATCTCGATAACTCTTTTTGCACCTTCACTTCCTTCACCAAATGAAGCTGTAACAGTTCCGCTCTGAGATTCATAGTTGTTGCTATCATTTGTTTCAAAAGTTGTTTTTCCGTCTTCCGTTGAGAGCCTTGTATTATCAATCCAAGCTCCTGTTGATCCTGACCATTTGAAGGCTGATTGAGTGTTAGCTGTCGCAGCAATGAATCCACTCAATGAAACCACATCATCCTTCCCTATTACATCCGGCGGAGTACTCCAGTTTGCCTGAACAGTAAGCGACTCACCGTTAACATAAGGCGGATCGTAATAATCATCAGATTCTCCAATGTAAGTTGTTGTTACGGAATACGCTCCTCTTCCATAACTTGGAGAATAGGTATAGCTTTCAGACTGGTTCTGCAGGTCCCACTCGCTGTCATTAGATCCATCAACAACTTCAGTCAACACCCATGCATATTCCCCCGATGTAGCTTTTTCTTCTTTTGCATGACCCATTTCCTTCAGTTTTGCGAAATATTGAGTCTTTCCGTTTGTTCTGTCCGAGTACCATACTCCCATGAGTCCACATACATCTTCTATTGATATTTCACCTTCGCTTGCGGTTGTGCTCGCAGTAAACTTCTTGTCTGTGTGGCTTAATATTTGCCCCATGACAAGATATAATCTCTCAATTCTATCTTCAAGAGTCATTCCATAATCGTAACCAAAAGAACCTTCTTCAAGGAGGCCTCTGTCTTCAAATATTTTTAGTATTTTTTCATGGTATTCTTTTTGTTTGTCCACATCCTGTTCTTTTGAAATTCTGTTGTCGAATTCCTGCTTCAACTTTCTGTCTATTTCTTTCCTGATATTTTCTTCCTCTTGCTCTGTCAAATCATCAGTGCTTATTTTATTTCTTTTGCAGTAAGCATTTATTCCGTCAGAATACATTTTATGGCTTATTCCCCTCATTTGAAGTTTCAGCTGTTCAAAGTCTCCGGCTTCCAAATCATATCCGTGCTCTCCATCAGCGCCGTTTTTATATGCCGAAAAAGCATCCTCAATGTTTTTATCCTTCCAGTCGGTAATTGCAACATCAATTATTTCCGCACCGGCAATCAGCATTTTACCTGCAATGTTTTTGCTGATTATGGTAGTTGCCAGCCCCTTAGTAATATCCTTCAACGCTTCCTCATAATCGACTTCAGACAAATCACCTGCCATCTTCCCATAGGTACTTGTAATGGTTACAGATTCTTCCATAAAATCACCGTTCAGCTTCATCTGGTCAAGGATTATTTTTCCTGCTGCTGCAGAGAAGTTTTCTGCAAACTCTAATTCATCACCATTTGCTGCACTAACAAACATTCCGCCCATATACGGTATCTGTTTTGCCATTGACTGAAGAATTTTCCTCGCGGTTTCCTTGTTTTCTATGCCGTAGGCATCTGCAAGCGTGTCGTTTAGATAGCCTTCAAATTTTGCTATGAAGTTTTTTTCCTGTTCTTCCTTTGCCCAAGTGTTTGTTGCCATTCTCTGGGCATAATATTTCAGCTGTTCCTCGCGGGAAAGCTGTCCCACAGCATAATCACTGAAATGATAAGTTGTAAATTCAACAGTCCCATCATCAAGATCCACATTGTCAGGATGAAAATATTCCCATCCTGCGCCGTTAAAATAAGCTGCAAAGACATCTTCTTCTTTTTCGATTGAGCTCAATTGGTCATTTGGAATTTTGAATTTTATGGTCGTAGGCTGGTTAAGCCTTACAGTTTCCTTCCCCTTCACAACCACTGAAACAGGTTCACCCAAAAAACGAAAGCCGTCTGCGTTGTAATCATTGATATTTTCAATAGTTACAATGACATTTTCGTCAAATGTATTTTCAGGCAGTATTATTTCCGCTCCATCTCTGACCGCTTCTCCAATAACTGCTATGTCATCAGCTTTCACTTCCTGCTCAAAAAACATTGCCTTCGCTTCCGACGGTACTATGGAATCTTCTGTAATATTTTCTGCAGTCTTTGTACATCCCGCCAGCAGAAAAACTGTTATAATTGCAATAAATACTTTTTTATTTTTCATAACTTCCTCCTTTTATTTTAATAAAGGACATTTGCACCTGAAACAATAATCGTCCTCAATTTCATTCATACTTCCGCATGCATTGCAAAATATAATGGTATCATTTGATTTGTCGTATTTTTCATAAGAGTTCAATCCCTTGTGACGTCGTACTTTATCTCCTATTTTAAAGTAATTATAAACCGTGTCATCATCTTCGTTTATAATCCTGTGGACTTTCCCTTCATTATCCTCAATCAGCACTTTATACTCCGTGTAATAATGAATGTAATAATCTTTATTTGATGAATTTTGCTTCCTTTGTTTTTTTTCAATTTTTTTACCTAGGACAACACCATCCCATGTTTTACCTTTGTTTCTTGAAATTATTTGAAACAAAGCCACCAGCATGAACATTGCTGCTATAACCATACCGATTAACAAAGCCTGGGGGTTTTCCATTTCTGAGCTTGTTTCACCATAAATAAAAAATCCAACAATTGCAATTGAAGCAAGAAAAACTGAAAAAATTGCTGACCACCTGTTCGTGTTCAAAATATATTTATTGAAAGCAGGATCGTTTATTTTTGCAGAATAGCCGGCCATTGACTGCCTCCTTTCCTTTTGTTATTCATTATATATAGCTATTGCAATTTTGTAATCATGATTAACGGGTGAAATTGAAAAAGCACCATCACCTTTTTTGGGTGACAGTGCTAAAATCATGAGTTCTTTAAATTATCTTATCAGATAGCATTTTAATCAATTCGGATTTGCTTTTTATATGTAACTTTGAATAAATGTTCTTAATATGAGTTTTTACAGTATTTTCACTGAGATATAATTCTTCTGCAATCATTTTATAAGTTCTGCCATTTAACAACAAGCGAACAATTTCATTTTCCCTCCCTGTAAGTTCATTAGATATCTTATACCTTTCACAAACATTGACATCTTTTTCTCTTTCCTGAACTGATGTTAGGTACGAATGATTTTTCAACAACCTAGAGAGCTGGTTATGAAGTATAGGCAAAATAAGAAGTATAACAAATAATATAACAAGTGCAAGCACAGATGAATTTAATTTACTGTTGCCTGTGTTGTAAATTGCACTGCCTATCATACCTCCAATGAGCACGCCAAGAACGTTGGCCGACAACCCAATGCCAATTATTTTAGACGGGTTTTCAGTATAATCAAGCATTTCTCCTATTATGCTCCACCAAAACAGATCATAAACGCCAAAAGCACCCAGCATCAAAGTGTCAATCAGCAAATAACTTAAAACTGATCGGTCGAGAATCATGAACGCAATAAAGGAAAAACCTATCATTGCAATGGCTACATACAGAATATAAGTTCTGTTTGTCTTGTCAGTGAGATTTTTCATAATATATACGGCTGCAATGTAAGGCATTGCCCAATACCAGCTGGTTAGCATTTGAAAATGTGCAAAATCAGGATTTATGACCTGGTACATGATCCCCGAATTAACAGTTATTAAAACAATAAAAAAACATAAAAGCATCAAAGGTTTCTTAATATTCATTTTAATGTAATCATCCATGCTGAAATCCTGTGTCTTACAATAATTATCAGAAAGTTTTAATGCAAATATGAGAGCACATGCCAGCATAACTATAGATATTACTATTCCGGCAGTAACAGATATATTAACAGCTGCAAAGTTAATGATTATCATAAAAATATTAGAAAAAATCAAAACATCTGCTGCAATCTTTATGCGTTCATTGGATGCAGACAATTCTTTAAAATAAAATCCCCAGGCTGACACAGATGCTCCTGCCAAATAAGAACCTACAATCAATGCAAGTTTCCATCCAGTTTCAGGTCTGAAAAGGAACACAGAAGTGCTTGCAATGCAAGCAGTTATAGAAATAATAATAAATTTTTTTGCAGATTTAATATTTTTCACAAAAAACGAGCAGCTAAGTAATCCCATAAGGTGGGCAGCTATTGATTCAAAAATTACGTTATCTGCATCAATTTGATATTTTTCCAAAAAAGCGTACAAAACCTTTCCTTCAAAAGGAAATGCAAGCAGCCAAGAAAAAAACAAGGAAAATACAAGAACAGAAAAATTCCGCTCATTTAAATTAAAAATATTTTTCTTGCTTTCATTGTTTATCATAACTCACCCACAATAATATCGTTAATTATATATTTATTTTTTAAATTATACTTTAGAATCACTCAAAAAACAATTAATAAATAAAAAATGGTATATGAAATAAAATCTGTATTAAATATACTTATATTTATAATTCTATCTATAAATTAAATAACATTCAACTAAAACAGGATAGAATGTTATTACTTCTATCCTGTAGATTCATGCTAATATTTGTAATTTAACTTTTAGAACATTATACTTAATACTTTTTTGCTAACAATACCCTTATTATTATCTATTAGATATTTCCCTCTTATGCCCTTTTTTTCAATCTAACATCTGGCTCTGACGGAAGTTTAAATAACGGAACAAATCTGTCCCATCCAGTCAATGTCAGCAATAAAATTGAAACTACAGCTATTATTGCCATAAAATTATACCTTATTAAGTCAAATGAAACAAAGTTGTACAATGGATATACTGCGTTGGCTATTCCAACATAGAATCCTATATAAACATGCCATGGAATCAGCTGAGAGCCGAAAACACCTAACGCATCTGAAAAAGTTGCGTTTCTCAACCTCAATTTATACATGTCTTCTTGATTTGCTTCTACATTTTCATCTGTCAAGTCCTTGATTATAGGACCAATAGTTACTATCTGAGCCATTTCATCTGCTAAAGCTGCATTTCCTACCAACGACAAAAGCCCATTTGCAAACATCAACTGTCTTACACTTTTAGCTGTTTTAGCTATGAAATCAGATAATGGTTTGAATGCATGCATCTTTGACATAATGCCACCAAATGCACCGACCCACATCATCATAACTATAACCCATGATCCTGCATCTGCAAAGCCTGTCATCATATTGTCCAAAAATTCATGAACAGAAGATACTGTTCCTGCAAACAATCCGAATATCAACGATGAAATTAGCCCTACTCCCAGACATGCCAGTGTTGGCACACCCTTAATGGCAGTAATCAATACCAGTATTAAAGGAACTATCATAAATATTGGCACTCCGTTTTTAACCTGACTCAGAAGTTCAACTGCTGACGGTCTTTCAATTGCCAGCGCATCATAAACTTCCTTTGGAATTTGGTTGATGGCATCAGCGGCATTGCCTACTTCACTCGGCAGACCCATACTTATCAATAAAAAACATACAGCAGCAAGAACCAGACAGCAAAGTGACCATGGACCTTGGCTCCTTACTCTGTCTACAACTTGTACACCTTGTATTCCTGAACTTACAACAGTAGTGTCAGAGATTAATCCTATGTTATCTCCAAAACAAGCTCCTCCTGCTATGGCGCAAACTGTGATTACGGGATTTCCTCCGACTATGTGGTTCAGCCATAAAAAAATCGGTGCACAAGCTGCAAAAGTTCCCCAAGAAGTTCCTGTTGCTACCGAAAGAATGGCTGCTATTATAAAGGATGTCACTGCAACTGTCTTTGCAGATATTCCTAGACCTAATGCTAAGTTGATTATAGCAGCACCTACTCCTGTTGACATAAATGATTCTGCCATAGCATAAGCCAGCATTAAAATGAAAAACACCAATTGCATTTCTTTTACATTGTTAACTGCGGAATCAACCAAATCACCAAATTTGACCTTTTCTGTAAGTGCAGCAATAATGGCCGCATAAACTACCGCAATCGGTGCAATTTGTAAAATGTCAAGTCCTAATGTACCCAAGTTGCTTGCTATCATAAGTCCAGCCATTAGAAATACTGGTGATAACTTTAAAAACGCTATCATAAAAATACCTTCCTCTTAAGTTTTGTTTAAAGTATAATGTCGTGTTAATAAATTAACAATGTTATTATAACATGTATAATCAGTTAATGCAAGCAATAAGGTTATTTTTTATATAAATTATGTAATCATAATGTAACCAAATACGAGTAAATGTTTATAAAATAAAGCACAATAATAATTTGTATAAAAAAACCTGCATTTATTTGCAGATTTATCTAAGTTAAAACAATTATCTTACTTCCTCTAGAATTTCAGTTTCATAAACTACTGTATTCTTTCCGCGCCTTTTAGCTTCGTA
The DNA here is from genome assembly GCA_002422545.1 of Firmicutes bacterium UBA6113. GTDB lineage: Bacteria > Bacillota > Clostridia > Tissierellales > Sedimentibacteraceae > Sedimentibacter. Next base: position 25,631 of record DIWF01000005.1, read on the forward strand.
AAGAAGTTTGTCCCCTCTCTTAATAAAAGATTCCGCGTTTTCATTTTTTCTCAAAGTTGCTATTCCAAAGCTGCAAGTAATATTTTCCGATTCGATGCACGTGATCTTTTCTATAGCAATCCTCATGCGTTCCGCCATTTCAGCAGCCTGGTCATTGTCCGTATTTGGAAGAAGAATCACAAACTCCTCTCCTCCCCACCTTGCAAAAATATCCATGCTTCTGATTTTGCTTTGAATTGATAAAACAATGTCCTGTATAACTTTATCTCCAACCATATGGCCATAGTTGTCATTGACTCTTTTAAAATTGTCAATATCGAAAAACACCAGAGAAATGTCATTTTCATATCTATTGCAGTAATCTGTCCACTTTTTCAATTCTTCGTTAAATTTAGCCCTGTTGAAGATTCCTGTAAGAGAATCCGTATTGGACAGCCTTAATAGTTCCAAGCCATCTGCATACTGCTTTCTTTTATAATAATTATTCAAGAAAAACCCTATATTGCAATATATTACAATCATCAGGACATATAAGATAACCTTTATAATGACTGATGTATCAATGCCGGAAATATGATTTGCAGGAAACACGAAAAAAGCGATGTTTAAAAACAAAGATACAAATTGAGCGTTTATAAGCTTGTTTGGAGTGATGAAAATGGCTGCATTCATTGCAACTACGCTCAAAATCGAAAGAAATGTAAGTGTTTCATATTCATTTATTATCATTAAAAAAGCCAGTATAGCTATAAATTCATAAGCGGTTATTAGATAAACCATACTGGCATAATTTTTAATTAACCTTATTTCCATGTAGACAATCACAGAAATAGCAAGAAAAATCAGTCTCACCATGAGAATAAACTGAAAAGACTGCACGTTTCCGATTGAAAAGTAATCTGAAACAACAAACACGAAATACACAAGTCCATATATAATAATTATCGGACCTATAACTTTTGCATTTCTTTTCAGTTCATAATTTAAAAATTCCTTCTCAATATTCCTGTCTTTAAATTCACATAAACAAGATATACCGTAATTATTTTTATCCCCCAATTATTGCTCCTCCGCGTTCAGCCGTATATGTTAACATATATATATTATATACATTGCCCATGATTTTACAATAACACTTTGTAAAATTATAGTTTCCTTCATCACGTTAAGGTTTTGTATAACTTTTTGATTTGACAAATTGTGTTGTTCTCTTAAATATAAAAAAGCCTCCTATGACTTTCAATTTGTCATATAAGGCTTTTTTAATATCCAATTACTTGAAAAATAAGGTGTTATGTTTACATGTGGATTTTATCACTAATGAAGTTACTGAGCCCTTGCTTGATTTTTCCATTTTTAATGTATTTTTCAATGATACTTAGGATTTCACTTCTTTTAAACTGTACATTAATAAGCGACTTTTCTAAGATTTTAAAATCTTCGAGTTCAATGGAATCTGTAAATATTTTACAATTTGTTATTTTTCCATCGGAAAGCTCTAAATTAATTTCAAAAATTCCCCAATCGAACTTATTCTCTAATACTATCGAAAAGTCGGGACTTTCTGAATAGTTCCACTCCCACGAATTATACTTCTCTACATACTTTGCTACATCTATTCCATTCTCGTTTAGAATGATTATTTTAGTCTCTGTATTGTAAAACTCATTGAAACTTGTTATCAGAGCAGTTTTTAAACTTTCAATGGTCATTTGCGGACATATTTCTTTTAAGTTGACAACTCTTGATAATACAGATTCAATTCCTTTTGATTGGAGCTTTAATGGAGATACTGTTAAATATCTGGACAACTTATCTAAATCAACATCCATGAGCAGAGTTCCATGATGACAGCTTTTGCCTTTGTCACTAATAAATGCATTTCCCGAGAACTTTCGTTCATTCGCAAGCAAATCATTCCTGCCATTAAAACAGCTTTTGATTCCAAACTTGTCAATTGCATCTATAATCACTTTCAAATTATTTTCTACATCATAATTATTATCAGATGAAATGAACGTGAAATTTAGATTTCCCAGGTCATGGTATACAGCACCACCGCCTGACAATCTTCTTATGAGGCAAACATCATCTTCTTTAAGCTTTTTAACATCACATTCTTTGTAAGGATTCTGATTCCTTCCAATTACAATGGTATTTTCATTTTGCCACAGAAACAATATTACTTCATCAGGCTCACTGCAATCCATCAGCCATTCTTCTATTGATAAATTGAATTTAGGGTCAAATGATTCCGAGAGATATACTTTAAATTTCTTATGCAAAATGTATTCCTCGGCCATCAATATTCAGTAATGCTTCATGAATGGACTCAGCTGTAGTAGGATGAGCGTATATAACGTGTGCTGCCTTATCAATAGTCAAATCTGAAGCTATTATGTTGCTGATTGTACTAAGCATGTCAGTAGCATGAACACCAACAATTGTTCCGCCTATGATTTTTCTTGTTTCCCTGTTTGCAATAAGTTTAACAAAACCTTCTGTTTCCCCCATGGCCTGTGCCTTACCATTTGCCATTAATGGAAATTTTCCTATCAAGTAATCAATATTTTGAGCACCCGCATCTTTTTCATTCAATCCAACATGTGCAACTTCCGGCATAGTAAATATTGCACTGGGGATTAAATCATAGCACATTTCATTTTCAATTCCGTTTATATTATCTGCGGCTACAATTCCTTGATGCGAAGCTATATGAGCTAACTGTATCTTATTTGTTATATCACCGATTGCATATACATTTGGATTACTTGTTCTCATACTAGCATTTACCATTATACCGTTACGCCTTTCATTAAGCTCTACCCCAAGCTTTGTTAAGTCTAAGGATTCAAGATTTGCCTTTCTTCCAACTGCCACAGCTACTTTTTCACTGATAATATATTTCGATTCGTTATTTTCATTAATTTCAACAATCTTTGTTCCATCTAATGCAGATTTAATAGTTGATGCCTTAGCACTCTCAAAGATATTGATTCCTTTTTCAATGGCAGAGGTTCTAATTACTTCTGCTACATCCGCATCCATATTATTTAGAATCTGAGGGAAAAATTCTACTACATTTACTTTAGTGCCTAAAGAATTATAGATAAAAGCAAACTCCATACCTATAACTCCGCCGCCAATGATTGTAAGTGATGACGGCACTTCTGTCAGCTTCAACAGATCTTGGCTTGTAAGAATGTCTTCGCTACTAGCACCTTCAATTGGAAGAATAGCTGTCTTTGATCCTGTAGCTATGATTAGTTTTTGAAATTTAATAGTGGCATCGATGGATTTGTTTTTCACAGTGAGAGTTTCTGAATCTTTTACTTCGGCTTTGCCATTTAAATATTCTATTTCATGTGCATTCATCAGGTGTTCAATACCAGATACCAATGTATTGACTACCTCATTTTTTCTATTCATTATCTTTTCAAGAGAAAATTTTACATCTCCTACTTCTATTCCAAAGCTTTCTGAACGTCTGATTTTTTCTAAAGCATCTATACTGCTTACAAGTGCTTTTGTAGGAATGCATCCATAGTTAAGGCATGTCCCCCCAAGTCTATTTTCTTCAATTATGAGTACTTTCTTTCCACCTTGAGCTGCCCTGATGGCGGCAACATAACCTCCAGGGCCTCCACCGACAACCGCTACATCGACTTCATAGCTTTTTTGTACTGGCTTGGCAAGTCCAAAGGAATAGGCCGGCTTTGCCTTCACAACTTCAGTTTCTTTAAATAACTCTCCCTCAACAGTTCCAACAACTTGACCTTTTTTTACTATATCACCTTCGGTAATTGATAATTGTTCTAGTACGCCCTTATATTGTGATGTATATTTAATTGTTCCTTTACCGGATTCAATTGAAAATATTGTGTCCCCTGAATTTAAGGAATCTCCGGCTTTTTTATTTATTTTTCCGATTTTTCCGGACGTGTCATGTCCGGAAAACTTTTCTATTATTAAATCATATTTCATTTCTTAAGGCCTCCAATATAATTTCAAATAAAAAGGGATTTTCCCTTTTTATTTGAAATCGCCTTCAAATTCTACAATACATTCATTTAGCAATGTTACGGCATATGCCATAGATGGTCCCCCACCAAAAGCTACTGAAATCATAGCAGCTTCTAATATTTCCTCTTTTGTTGCACCTGCTTCAAAAGCCTTGTATGAATGGTAAACAATACAATATTCACATCTGGTGAAGCAGCCGATTGCCACGCTCATCAATTCTTTTGTTTTTAAGTCAAGCGCTTTCGGTTCATAAGAAGTGCCTAATAATCCCATAAAAGCACCTACGTTTTCAGGATTTGTTGTTGCAAGATTTTCAAGTCCACCTACGAATGAATTAAGTAATTCTCTAACATTATAAGCCATATTTTTTCTCCTTGATTTTTATTTGTCTATGCAATGTTAAGCATAGCAATTATTAATGTTAAGTATAGCAAACAATTTGTTAAAATGCAAACAATTTTTTTAAATTTATAAAAAAACTGCTTACCATCATTTAGTATGCGCTGGTAAGCAGTTTTTAATAATTATTTTGTAATATTTAAAATCATCTTATGCAAAACTTTTTCATAAATTATAAGTTCATTTTCATCAATTCCTGATACTAAGTCTTCATTGAATTTAATACCTATAGGCATTAAATCAGAAATAAGTTTGTCGCCTGTATCAGAGAGTTTTATGTAAACAACTCTTCTATCACTGTTATTTCTTTCTCTTTCAATCAAACCATCTCTCTCTAAGCGGTCAATAAGCCTGCCTGCACTTGAATCTTGTACATTCATAAGATTGGAAAGCTCTCTTTGAGAAATTCTCTTGTTGATTTTTACATAATATAGTGCAATCCACTGGATACGTGTTATACCTGAATTCTGCAGCCTGCGGCCGAAGGCTTCCGAGATCTGCTTTATTGCATTTTCAGTAATATGCCCTACACATTTATTTAAATTAAAAAACATATTGCCTCCTAAATAAACCTAAGTATTATGATATTAATAAAACCTTAGACTAATATATACTTTTTTGGACAGTATATGCAAGTCTTTATGCAAGTTATTGTATCATTAAAATGAACAAAGTGCAATATTAAGTAAATCAATAACAAACCTGGTAGTCCTTGCAGGTGAACTGAAGGCTTGTCACGTTGTTATATGTATTTGTTTCAGGGAATCCCAGTATTGTTAATTTGTTTGGTTCACCAATTCTCTTGTATTCTTCCGCTTCATTCCACATCAAGACATTAAGCATTCTTCCCCTGAATTTGATATGTTGCTTTTCTTTTCCCATGTAAAATGGCTCTTCTGTAATTTCAAAGTTGTCCAGGACGATGTTTGGTTTTGGAAATCCCTCTCCGTAGGGCTCAAGCATCTTAAGCTCCATGCATATGTCACCATACACGTTATCCGGATTCAACACATAATCTACCTGATACGTCTTGACGAAGTCTTCTTCATTTAGTCTTTCTTCACCTAAGGCAACAATAGCGTCTGCAAATTCTGATAAATTTGCTTTTTCAATTGTAAGCCCTGCCGCTTTTGCATGTCCTCCATGACCTACTGTAAGATGGCTTATTTTGTCAAGCTCTTCTTTCAAGTTAAATCCGTCGATGCTTCTTGCAGAACCCTTCAGCAATCCTTCTTCGCTGTCAGTGAACACGATGGTCGGCCTGTTGTATTTTTCCTTGAGCCTTCCTGCTATGAGACCTATTATTCCTTCATGGAAACTCTTATCATATACAACCAGCACATTTTTAAGCTCATTATTTTCCACAATTTTTTCTGCAATGCTGTATTGTTGTTCAGTCATGGATTTTCGAGTCTCATTGACATCTTTCAGGAAATTTATATATTCCATGATTTGCTGTTTATTGTTTATAAGAAACAAATCTATTGCCTTGTTTGGCTTGCCCACTATTCTTCCTATGGCATTTATCATGGGAACATAAATGAATCCCATTACAAAATGAGAATTAACCTCTGTCTTGACCTCGCATATTTCTTTAAACATTTTAAATACGGGACTTGGATTGTTGTTAATTATAGTTAACCCCTTTTGAACTATAATCCTGTTTTCTCCCACCAAAGGTACCACATCTCCCACGGTTGCCAGTGCCACAATATCCATGTGCCAATACACCTTGTTTATGTTGACATTAAGCTTCTTGTATACTAAAAGCATGAGTTTGAACAAAACCCCTGCACCACACAAGCCCTTGAATGGATATGTGTCGTCCTTCTGCTTAGGATCTATCACAGCATCAGCAGCGGGAATTTCCTCTCCCGGCTCATGGTGGTCCGTAATCACAACAGTGAGTCCTTTTTCCTTTGCATAATCAATTGCCTCATTGGCAAAAATTCCATTGTCGCAGGTTATAATAAGATTGGTGTTTGGAAACTGCCTTAAAATACAGTCCACTCCATTTTTGTTGATTCCGTATCCGTCAACAAACCTGTCATTGACATAATAATTGACATCAGCACCAAGTTTTTTCAATGTAATCATTCCAAAAGCTGTTGAGCATACTCCATCACAATCGTAATCTCCGACAATTGTAATTCCTTCATTGTTGTTTATTGCTGAAATTATCAAATCCGCACCCTTGTCTGCATCCTTCATGAGGGACGTGTCCAGCAGCGAATTTATGTCGCAGCTCAGGAACTCTTCCATTTCTTCTTTTGTTGTGTATCCGCGGTTACTCAGTATTGCTTGTACAACTTCCGGTATTTCTTTTATATTAAGTTTATTTTCAACTTTGGGATAAATCCATCTGTTTTTCAATCGCGTTCCTCTATTCATTAATAATCAATAATTTCAAATACAATTATATCCTCTTGGAACTAAATTGTCAAAATCTTACCGGCAGTTTAGCATATTCATTATCAATGTAATAATGCTCTTTTTCAGGTTAATAGTATTTATATTACCCAGAATAACAAAAAAGCAGATTGTTTAAAACAGTCTGCTTTTGACTCTCTCATATGATTTTTAGTTACCAGTATTTTCGGATTTACTTTTATTGAAAAAATCCTTTTTCAAACTCACAACAGTTCCGCTCAGGAATATTAGGCCTATAAGATTTGGTATTGCCATTAAGCCGTTTGCCGTGTCAGCAAGTGCCCAAACAAATTCCAAACCTCCAATAGAACCAACTACAATGAATATAACCCACAATATTCTCATAGGTTTTATGCATTTAGCTCCAAACAGATATTCTCCTGCTCTTTCACAATAATAATTTACTGATATGAGGCATGAATATCCAAACAATACCGCTGAAAAAAGCACTATGTAGCTTCCTATGTTTCCTGGTAATGTCTTGTTGAATGCTCTCATTGTAAGTGCAACTCCTGAAACACCTGTTGTCCATTCACCTGATACCACAATTGCTATTGCAGTAATAGTACATATGATTATAGTATCGATAAAAACTTCCGCCACGCCCCAGATGGCCTGTTCAATAGGATGATTAACCTGAGCACTGCTGTGGATTATCGGTGAACTTCCCATACCTGCTTCGTTGGAGAATAGTCCTCTAGCAAAACCCATTTTTACAATCTGACCAAGTGCTGCCCCTGCAAACCCTCCTGTTGCTGCGATAGGCTTGAATGCACTTGTAAATATAAGCACTATCGCACCTGGTACTTCGGTAATGTTAAGAATCAATATTAAAATACCTGCCAGTATGTAAAGACCACCCATAAATGGTGTAAGAAACTCACAAACCTGCCCCATTCTTTTTATACCCCCAAGAATTACCACCGCAGTGAGGGCTGAAAGAATAACTCCGGTTATTATAGGCTTGACACCCCATTGTTCCTGTACAGAAAGCGCTATAGAATTTGTATCAACAACAGCTCCCATTACAAAATAAGTTATTATTACCATGATACAGAAAAAGTATGACAAGAATTTATTATGAAGTCCCTTTTCAAGATAATACATTGCACCGCCGGCAATTGACCCGTCTTCCTTTTTTTCACGATACTTAATACCAAGGGCAATTTCTGAAAACTTAGAAGCCATTCCAAAGAATGCAGAAACCCACATCCAGAATACTGCTCCTGGTCCGCCTATGGCTATAGCAGTGGCAACGCCGGCAATGTTTCCTGTTCCTACAACCGCAGCAATGGCTGTAAGTCCTGCCTGCCCGGAAGTAATATCACCGTCCACACCACTCGTCTTTTTAAACATCTTTCCAACTGTGTTTTTCATTATAAATCTGAAATTGAAAACCTGCGGTAATCCAAGTCTAAAACTTAGAAAAATACCGGTGCCCACCAAAAGAGCAATCATGTATGGCCCCCATACAATACTGTTTACCAAGTCATTAATTTGTATAATTTTTTCCATAAGTTTTCCCTCCTTCATCGTTTGCTCAATAATATAGCAACAATTGTGCCACATTCATCATGCATGATGACGAAAGGTAAACTTGTTCAAAAACAAGCTAAATTTGAAAGGAATATCAAAACGTTATCCTATGTTTTTTTTCATATGTAAAGATTTTTTCGCAAACTGTGAAGTTTATTTCACATATTGCTCTGACATACCGTATTCGTCCAACTTGTTGTAAAGCTGCCTTCTGCTTATTTCAAGTATACGTGCAGCTTCACTCACATTATTGCTGCACCTTGACAGAACAAGTTTAATGTACTTCATTTCATAAGTTTGTCTGATTTCCCTCAATGGCTTTAAAACGACTAAGCCTCCCATTTCTGCATTTTCTTGAACAGATGTTTTTATAGAAGGCATATCCCTTTTTCTCAGTATTCCATTGTCGCTCAACACAACAAGCCTTTCAATTATGTTTTTAAGTTCTCGTATGTTTCCGGGATAATCATAGCTTATAAGCATTTCCAGCAGCCCGTCTTCCATTTTATTTATCTTTTTCTTCATCTCGTTTTTATACTTATCCAGAAAGAAATTTATCAAAATAGGAATATCTTCTTTCCTATCCTTCAGTGTTGGAACTTCTACAGTTATAGTGTTAATCCTGTATAACAAGTCCTCTCTGAACCTGCCTTCCTTTATTTCTTTATCCAGATTCCTGTTAGTTGCACTTATGAGCCTTAAATTTATACCAATATTTTTGTTGCTTCCGATTCTCTCGATTGATTTATTTTCGATTACTCTCAACAGTTTGACCTGAGTGTTAAGTGGAAGTTCTCCTATTTCATCCATGAACAAAGTCCCCTTATCAGCTTCTTCAAACCTTCCTATTCTCTTTTCAAAAGCTCCGGTGAACGATCCTTTCTCGTGGCCAAACAGTTCCGATTCCAGCATTCCATCAGAAAAAACTTGACAGTTTACTGCAACAAAGATTTCTTCCTTTCGGCTGCTGCATTGGTGTATATATTTTGCAATAACTTCCTTGCCGGTTCCCGATTCACCTAAAATCAGTATATTTGCATTGCTTTCTGCAGCTTTTTTTGCGATTCTCAATACTTCCTTGAATTTCAGGCTGTGTGTCTCAAGCAGATAATTAAAATTCATGAGGTTGTTCTTTATGGTTTTGTTGTCGTTTTCAAGCTCCTTGATTTTTACAAGCTTGTCTATTTCTTTCAAGAGAATCTGAGGATCCTGACCCTTTATGAAATATCCGAATGCTCCAAGTTTCATTGCAGTTACAGCATTTTCGACGGTGCTGAAGGCAGTTACCAAAATAACTTCACAGCTGTAGATTCTTTCCTTTATTTTTTTCAAAAGTTCGGTACCATCCATGCCTTCCATTTTCAAATCAGTAATCACAAGGTCATAGTATTCCTTTTCAAGAAAGCTAAGCCCTTCCTCTCCAGATGAAGCAAGTGAAACTTCAAATCCCCTGAATTCAAGCATGAGCTTGTATACATTTCTGAATTCTTCTTCGTCATCTACCACCAATATTTTAAAATCATACATTTTAGCATGTCTCCTTTATAAATGGAAATTTCATCCTGAAAGTTGTTCCGTGACAAGGCTGGCTACCAACTTGAATTTCTCCGCCTATTTTCTGTACTTCATTATATACTATGTACAATCCAAGGCCCGTACCTTGTCCAACCTTCTTGGTTGTGAAAAACGGATTAAATATTCGTTCAAGGTTTTCTTGGCTTATACCTGTTCCAGTATCCTTGAAATCAATCATCAAATATTCATTTTCCGTTTTGCAGTCTATGGAAATTTTTCCTCCATTCTCCATAGCGTCAATTGAATTGGACAACAAGTTCAAAATAATATGATTCAGTGACCCTTTCTTTGTCAGAAATTTTATGCTGTCGCTGCAGTTTACTTTCACTTCAATGTTCTTCCTTAACATGAGCTTGTTTTCCAAGGTAACTATATTTAAAATTTCTTCCTTCAGATTTATGACTTCTGCTTTATTGTTTTCCATGTGGGAAAAATTAAGCAGGTTGTTAACTATTTTATCAACTCTTTGAACAGAAGATTCAATGACATCTATAGAATCTTCTGCAACCTTGTTTTGGTTGAAAACATAAGTTTTAAGTATGTAGCAATAATTTTGAATAAGACCGAGAGGATTTCTTATTTCATGAGCAACTCCCGCAGCCAGCTGGCCTAGAGCAATCATTTTATTTTGCTGTAAAATCTGCTGTTGGCTTATTTTACTGTCTGTTATGTCTTCTACTACTATGAGGTACTTATATTCATAATGCTCTATTTCAGAAATTGAAAACATATAATACCGCCCGCTGAACATAAATTCATTATCATTTCTAAAGTTTTCTATGTCTATATGGCTTAAAATTGGAATTTTTCTGTAATCTATACCTTCAACTTCCTTGTTTTCTTTTTTCATGAAGCGGCAGAATGATTTATTTGCGTTAACTATCAATCCTCTTTCATCCACACACACCAGAAAGCTTGAAAGTGCATCAACAGTCATCTGAAGATTGTTCCTGCTTCTGTTTAATTCATCTGTTCTTTTTTTAACCTCATTTGTCAAGGTATAGCTCCACAAAGCCATTCCCATGAAAAAAATAACTAATGTTGAGATAAGAACAGTAAAAAACATCATGAGGTTGTCCGGAACTCTGTATTTTAAAATCGGTTCAGAAATTCCAAACCATTTTTGATGTATTTTCTCAACAGAATTTGTCTTTTTCAAACTCAATATTCCCTTGTTTAATATGTTTACCAGTTGGATGTCATTCTTGTTTACTCCAATGCACACCTCACGATCATACAACGCCTCATCGAGAATCTTAACCTTATCATCTATGCCCACTTCTTCTGCAAAATGCATTAGTACGGGTTCATCCCCAACAACTGCGTCAACCTTGCCTTCTTTAAACTGCTTCACTGAATCAAACAAGTCAGATGTTTCTACAATTTTTACATCCGAAATATTTTTTCTAATGTATTCCACGGCATAATCGCCGGCAGGAACCGCCACTGTATAGCCTTTTAAATCATCTGCATCTGAAATCTCATCTGTATCCCTGGTCATAGCTATAGCCCGCATACCGTAAATAGGCTCTGAAAATACAAAATATTTCTTACGTTCTTCACTGGGAAAAATGTCACACATATCAGCTTCACCAGATATGACGCTGTCTAAAACATTTTCCCAAACCTGTGGAACAAACTCTATATCAACACCAAGCTCAATTGATAAGGCGCTTGCATAATCCAGCACCAAACCCTTGTACTGCTCGTTGGCATTGTCAATGTAGGCAAAAGGTGGAGCGTTCTTGTCAGATGAAAAATAAATCGTACCCTTTTCAGAAAGGTACGCAGCTTCTTCATCTGTAACTGGAATTGAATAATGTATATATTCATATAGACTTAAGCCATAAGTATTGTCAATATACATGCTTGCAGCAAAAAAAAGAGTTAAAGCCGTAAAAATAGGTATGAATAAAAATAACTTCCTGTTTTCTGACATAGCAAATCCTTTCAAGGAATAATAAATTTATTATAACATTATTTTACAGTTTTTCACAGGAATTTGAATACAAGTTACAGCATGTTATGTCACATTGCCAATAATGGTCTGATATTACAGTTTTAACCAAACAGTCTTTCTTCTATTTCAGAATTAAGAATATCAGTTATAAACATGTGTCCTGGTGCATGTGTTATTACAATTTCAGGCTTTGCATTTTCGATTGTCACTTGTGGTGTAACGCCGCAGGCCCAAAATACAGGTATTTCTCCATCTTTTATTTCAACTTTATCGCCGTAATCGGGCTTATTGATATCTTTTATTCCTATTTCCTCAGGATTTCCTGAATGTATGGGAGCTCCGTGCACATGGGGAAACTTTTCTGTTATCTCATATGCTTTATTTATATCCTCAGATTTCATTGGCCTCATGCTTACTACATATGGGCCACTGAATATTCCTGAGGACCTGCACTCTATATTTGTTTTGTACATGGGTACATTGCAGCCCATTGTTATGTGCCTTACTTCTATACCTTCACGCATCAATGCTTCTTCAAAGGAAAAGCTACAGCCTATGAGGAAACAAACAAGATCATCACGCCAATATTTTTCTGCATTATAACACTCATCTGTTTTCACACCGTCTTTGTATATGAAATATTTTGGTATGTCAGTGATGATATTTGCATTATCAGCTGTCCTGCGGGCAATTAAACTTCCAGGCTCTGTAATTTCAAGTATGGGGCATGGTTTAGGATTATATTCTGCAAACAATTTAAAGTCATCAGCATATTTTTGCGGAAGTATTACAAGATTCGCTTGGGCATATCCTCCGCACATACCTGCTGTAGGTGTTGTGATTATTTCGTTTCTGATTAACTTTCTAACTTCTTTTGGCTGCAAGTCATGATAATTCATTATACTCATTCCTTTTCAATAAAATTGATTTCTTTCATGTTGCTCTTAACTCCTTTTACAATTCTTCTACATTTACTGTATATGATTTTCCATTTATTGTTAAGTTAAAGTCTTTGATGCTTTTTATTTTTACTGCTTCTTTTTTTTCTATGTCCTGTGAAGATAATTGTTTTTTAACTTCATCAATTCTATTTTCCAAATCTTTAATAAGTATGTGAGCTTCTTCTATGGTTGATTTTTTGAAAACTATAATATCTCCAGGTTTTGCCTGTGCCAGTTTAGGCAGGTCTGCCGTGATGACATTGGCTATTTTTGTGTACCCGCCTGTTGTTTGTCTGTCAGCCATCATTATTATTGGAATTCCGCTGCTTGGAACCTGTACAGCACCCATGGAAATACCATCTGATATTATGTCTGCTCCATCCTTGTGACTGACTTTTTCTCCTGCCAATGTGTAACCCATTCTGTCGCAATTATTTGTAACATGAAATTCGCTGTTAAAAAAGGTTTCAATTCCTCCCTCAGTAAAATCATCATCCTGAGGTCCTAATACAACTCTCAACTCCACAATACCACTGCCGTAGTCATAGAAATTTCCTGCTATTTCTCTTCCTGACACCTTGCTGTGAACTATACCTGTTTTTAATATGTCTCCTGCCTTTAAAGCTCTTCCTTCATATCCGCCGATTTGAGCTTTCAGGAAAGTTGACTTGCTGCCCATTACAACAGGAACGTCAATTCCCCCTGCAAAAGCTATATAGCTTCTTAAACCTTTTTTCATCCCTTTATATGTAAGTATATCGCCTTTGTTTACAGCAATGCTTGTGTTTAAATCTGTATGTACTCCATTTATTGTTGGCTGTAGATCTCCGCCGGTTATGGCTATTACAGCATCGTCTAGAAATTCGATTTTAGGTCCGATCATTGTTGCTTCAAGCAACCCTTCATTTTCATCATTTCCCACCAATATATTGGATATTCTGGCAGCAACGTGGTCCATGGCTCCTGAAACAGATACACCATATTGCTGATAGCCGTATCTTCCTAAGTCCTGAACGGTTGTCATAAACCCTGCATCAATAACTTTAAATTGCCCCACGTTCATCTCCTCCGTCCTCTTTGGAATAAATCATGTATTCATATGTTCCATTATCCAATTGCTGCTTGACTTTTTCATATTCTTTTTCGTTTATGCTTTTAAATTTTATGTAGTTTCCTGACTTAAGCAATATGGGATTTTCCCTGTGCGGGTCAAATAATTTTATGGGAGTACTGCCTATGAGCTGCCATCCACCGGGACTTGATACAGGATAAATTCCTGTCTGTTCTCCGGCTATTCCTACAGATCCGCCAGGTATTCTTGTTCTTGGCGTTTGAAGTCTTGGAGCAGCAATTCTCGTATCCATTCCTCCCAAATATGGAAAACCTGGAGTAAAACCGAGCATGAAGATTAGATATTCCTTGGACGCATGAATTTCAACAACTTTTTCAACCGTAATATTGTTGTACCTTGCTACATTTTCTATGTCCGGCCCACAGTCACCCCCATATAATGTAGGTATTTCAATCACATCAGGTGCAGAAAGCTCGATGCTGTCTATATTTTCTTCAATCTTTCTCAATGTATTTACAAGTTCATAAAAATCAACCTTTAAAGGATCATAATGTATCATCAAAGAACGGTACGTCGGCACCAACTCCTTAATTCCATATACTTTCTTAACCTCGACAGCTGATGTCATTGCTCTTACTTTTTTGTTTATTTCTTCGGAGATGATATTTCCAAACTCTATGGTTATGGCACTGTCACCGGAAACAAGATATTTTGCTTTTTCGTACATGATTTCCTCGCATCTTATCATTTTATGAAACTTCCCATGGGAACAACTTCAACACCTTCTGCTTGAAGAGCTCTTTTAATTTTTTCAACAAATTCTACAGCCCTTGGATTATCTCCGTGCACACAAATCGTATCTGCCTGAATTTTTATGTCTTCTCCTGTAATTGATGAAACTTTTCCTTCCTTTACCATTCTTAAAACTCTTGATATGGCTTCTTCTTCATCATGAATCATGGCACCTTCTTTTTTTCTGGAAACCAATGTTCCGTCCTTATTGTACGCTCTGTCTGCAAACACTTCATTGGCAACCTTAAGATTTGCTTTCTTGCCGGCTTTTATCATTTCACTGTTTGCAAGGCCTACAAGTATTAATTCCTTATCCGTTTCATAAATTGCCTCTGCAATGGCATCAGAGAGTTCAGCATCCTTTGCTGCCATGTTGTAAAATGCTCCGTGAACCTTCACATGCTGCAGATTTACGCCCTTACTTCTGGCAAATGCCCACAATGCTCCAATTTGATACTTGACGTAGCATTTTGCTTCTTCTGCAGTTATTTTCATCTCTCTTCTGCCAAAACCCATCAAGTCAGGAAATCCAGGGTGAGCTCCTAATGCAACATTTTCTTTTACAGCCATTTCTACTGTCTTGTCCATTATTAAGGGGTCCCCAGCGTGATATCCGCATGCAATATTAGCAGAAGAAATGTTTCTTAGCACTTCTTCATCCATGCCTAACTTATAATCTCCGAAACTTTCACCAATGTCACTGTTTAAATCCACTTTGTACATCTTAATACCTCCAAATCAACCTTATTAATTAAAATTATTTTCTAGACGCTCAATATGATGCTGACAGTCTATATGCAACAGAATTTTCTGCAATATTTCTTAATTTCAAAAACACGTTTAAATTTTCTTCATAAGACAATCCATCAACAGTTGCTTCATTTTTTTTGCTGCAGCCGTCTACTGCACCTGCTTTTACGATTTTCTCTAGTACATCCCCGTATGTACCTTTACCATACATAATCATCTTGTTATTTGTAATGCAAAGACCTGCGCAGACTGCAAAAGCACCCCAATTAGAAACCCCTGCCACAATAAGGTTATCAGCCTCAACCTGTGCACAGATGATGTTTCCCTTAAACACATTCTTTTTAACAACATCCATAACTTTGCACATGCCCACTTCATTTCCGCCATCACCCACTGCTGATGTTGTTATATTATGTTGTTTTGCCTTAATGAACAGCAGGTCTGTATTTGGACAAAATTCAGTTATATCCTCTCCAGTCATTGAATAGCATCTGTTTTCAATATTCCTGCCTGGTCGTTCAATTGCTATTATATGATCCGGTTCATACTCATTAATAATTTGTTCTGCCTGTTGTTCTTCCAAATTTACTTCAAAAATATATATACTTGCTTCAAGATTTAATAATTCAGCACCTATCCTTAAAAACTTTTCTGAATACTTATCAGTTACAATTACAACTTTCTTACCCAGACTTTCAAGTGTATAGGCTAAAGCCAGGGCACCCGGTGGTCCGTCTGTCTCACCCACTCCTGCTGATTTTATAACAAAGCCCGTTATAATGACTACTGTTTGGCTTGAATTTAAAGATTTCACACATGATTCAAGCTGCCTCGTAAGATTAACTTTATCCAATCCTCTCCTGTCAAGATTTTTGGAAATAAACTTTTCAATTTCATTAAATTCATCATGAAAGTTACTTCTACTATACATCAAATTCACCCTTTTTCAAACAATATTTGTAATATTCAAGTATTTCTCCCTGAAACAAAGCGCAAGGCAGGTAATAAATCCTAAATTAAATAATAATGATTGTATGTTTTAGTTTCATTGTATCAGAAAATGATATATAATAAAAATATCTAAAAACTATTTGATATATTATTAATTTATTATAAATGGAGGAACAGTGGATAATCGACAACTCTCATGTTTTCTTGCAATAGTTGAGGAAGGAAATATTACAAAAGCAGCCGAAAAGCTTCACCTGGCACAGCCTTACTTAAGTCAGATGCTCAAATTGCTTGAAGAAGAATTGGGAGTAATACTGATAGACAGAACCACACGAAAATTCAAAGTTACAGAAGCAGGACAGCTTTTAAGCTACAGGGCAAAACAAATTCTTGATTTGTCAGATGCTACCCTAAAAGAAATGAAAGATTTCAACAACGGCATCAAGGGTGTGCTTTCATTGGGCTGCCTTTCAATAGCCATAGAAACAGTCCTAACGGAAAAGATCTTCTCTTTTCACAATCAGTATCCGGGCATAGACTTTGAAATAAGGCAGCAGACAACTGATGAAATTTTGGAACTTTTAAAGAGGGGGCTTGTGGAAATAGGGGTAATCAGAGCACCTTTTAATTCGGAAGATTATGAGTCCATATCTCTTCCAATGGAAAAAATGGTAGCAGTATCAAGCAATGAAATCAACGAAAAAAAAAGCGGCAATAAATTGTCCTTGGAAGAACTATCCCTAAAGCCGCTGATGGTGCACAGAAGATTTGAAAAAGACATTGTGAACATGTTCCGTGAAAAAGGATTAAAGCCCAGAATTCTATGCAAAATTGAAGACACCAGACCTCTTTTGCTTCTTGCAGAACAGGGAATGGGAATTTCAATTGTGCCAAGAGACTGGACTAATCTTATCGCTAATTCAAATTTAAAAAGCTATGAAGTTCCGGAAATACACATAGATACCGGATTAGTGGTTGTCTGGCTCAAAAATCATTACCTGACCCTGGCAGCAAGGCACTTTCTGGAATACTTTCGGTAAATTATTAATCAGCAAGTCTTTCAATAAGCTTGTTGTTTCCTTTTTTGAAGTAGATGTGCAGTCTGTGCTGGGCCCTTGTCATTGCTACATAAAGAAGCTTAAGGTCCAGTTCTTCTTCCTGGTACACATCATCTATATTTATGATTATAACAGCATCAAATTCAAGTCCTTTGGAAAGATATGACGGCATGATTACAATTGTGTTGTCATACTCTTCTTCTTTGCCTTCAATAAGCTTAATGTTAATCTCATTGTTTTTTTTGAGTTCTTTGTGTATTAATTTGCATTCTTCAGGAGTTTTTCCAATGAGTGCAATTGATTTGTATCCTTGGGCCATAAGTTCAGACACCATTTTTTCAGCTGCCTTGATTACTTCTTTTTTAGTTTCAAAGCCAGCTGCTTCAGGAACTTCTCCGTGCCTTACAACCGGCTTTGCCAGAATAAGCTCATTATTTGGTATTAGTTTTATAACTTCATTGGCCAGGTCCATTATTTCAATTGTTGTTCTGTAGCTTTGTTCGAGCTTCAGATACCGGCTGCTGTCAGGTTCAAATATTTTTTCAAGAACCGTGTTCCAATCCTTAATGCTTCTATAGGAGTGTATTCCCTGTGACAAATCCCCAAGAATTGTGAAAAAGTCCGTGTTGAATATTTTTTTAAGCACATAAAACTGAAAGAGGCTGAAATCCTGAGCCTCATCTATTACAACGTACTTAATGTTAATTGCATTTTCAAATCCCATTATTCTGTGCTTAATGTACAATAAAGGTGCAAGGTCTTCAAGTTCCACCATATTCATGTGGAGAATCTTTTTTGAATAATTGCTCACAACAGATGTAAATTCACTGTTCAGCTTGCCATGGCTGAGTTCACTTAAATTTTCTTCGCTTGTTATGATTTCTCTGTAATAGTCAAACAGATCTTTTTTCACAAATTGACTCATATAATTTTTCACGGCTGTCTTTGTGTTTTTCTTAATTTTTTCAAGAGCTGCATCCCTAATGTTCAACAAGTCAACTATAACAAGCCTTCGTTCTTCGCTGTCAGGTTCATTTTTTCTTATGGTTTCAATTTTCTTGTCATATGATAATTTTGCTTCATCATAAATTCTTGATTTTTCCTTGTCAAGACGAAACCTTAGGTGCTTTTCAATCTGCTCAAACCTTTTATAAAGCGGAAGGTGGTTGTAATCCCTGAGCAGTGCATTCTTTACTTCCTTTACGCTCATGAGCGTGCAGCCTTCAAGCTTGAAATCTTCCTCTGGGACGTAGCCTAATTCGATTTCCTTCACATATCTTGCAAGGATGTTCTTGAATGCAAGAGAACCCTTGAAAGCTGAAACTTTAATTACATCAGAATTTTGTGAATCCAGATGATTTGTGTTGATGATTGAAACAAGCTTTTCTTCGGAATCCGTGAGTTTGTATTTGTTTCCTATGAGTTCAAAGGCATAATCAGCATATGTGGTCTGTTTTACATTGTCTGCTCCAAGCTCCGGCAAAACTCCTGAAATATAGTTCAAAAACAATCGGTTTGGAGCTATAATCATGAATTCTTCAGGATAAAATGATTTTTCATATGTATAGATAAGGTAAGCTATGCGGTGAAGGGCTATGGTTGTTTTTCCGCTTCCTGCTACTCCTTGCACTATTAGGGGCTTGTTTATATCTGATCTTATTATGGCGTTTTGCTCTGCCTGAATTGTTGAAACTATGTCCTTAAGTCGATTGTCTTTGTTTTCTCCAAGTGAAGCCTGTAAAAAAGTGTCTGTGGCAGTAATGTCCACATCCATTATGTCTTTAAGCTGTTTGCTTTCTATTTCGTACTGTCTTTTTAAAAGAAGCTCACCTGACATTTCCTCTCCTAAATCATTCAGGTATGTAACATGTCCGAGCCTTCCGTCGTAATAAACGCTGGCAAGAGGCGAACGCCAGTCCAGTATCATGGGAACTTCCCAGTCAGGCCTGAGCAGCGATAACTTGCCTATATAAAATTTTTCAGTTAAGTTTCTTCCCTCTTCCTGAAAGTCAATACGTGCAAAATACGGTTTGTCCTTTGCTTTAACAAATCTTTCGAAATTTCTTTCCAGCTCATCCAACAGTCTTGTGTGCAGCATTATGGACATGTAGCTGTGGCTTGAATCTGTGGGATCAAGGTTTGAATATGCATCCTTTATTTCAGCCTTGTACAAATCCTTGTTCTTTTCCGATGAACCTATGTTGTTTTCTATATAATCAACAGTTTCTTCAAGTCTTTTTTGTTCTATTTCATAATCAGGATGATTTCTAAGTGTCATATATCCTCCTTCGCCGACATTTGTCAGCCGTTTTATATATTAACTTAAAAAGCACACATGGTCAAGGAGAAACATGGCGAGATTCAAATAATCCGCAAAAGTAAAAAGGAACCTGCATAACCCAAGTTCCTTGTATGTGTTACAACAATTCTTCAAGAATAGTCTTTGCATATTCCCAGTTTTTCTTGTTTTCGAAATAGGTAAGTCTACCTTTTTCCGTTATGGTGTAGTACTTCCTTCTTCCGCCCTGAGATTCATCACCCCAGTAGGAGATTATGCAGCCTTCGTTTTCCAATCTTTTAAGACTTGAATACATTGTAGCTTCCTTAGGTTCATATTCAACCGCAGAGCTTGAATGAATAAGTCTAGTTATCTCATAACCATATTTGTCACCGTTCATCAGCTGCTTAAGTATCATAGTGTCAGAATGTCCTCTCAGCAAATCAGAGGAAATTTTATTGTTCATACTTCTCCACCTATATAGTATTTTTCCTTTATCTCCCCTAATAATAAAGTTCACATCTATTATACACTTCAATTTTTAAACTGTAAACGTTAATCACGATCATAATTGCAGGCAATATTATCCATTTGCTTCCGATTATATTATATCAACATTTGATTAATTAAATATAGATGGAAATTTTTTATACTACATTCATGACTGTATTATTTGAAATACATTTATTTCAAAACTCTGTCCATGAGACCAAGAAAGTTTTTATAGCTTATTTTTTCTATGTCTTCCTTTGAAAATCCTCTTTTCTCAAGTTTTACAAGCATGTTGTTACCCCTTGTTATATTTTCAAGACCGATTGTTCCTTTATAAGCGTCACTTGTGAAGCTGTTTGTCGTGTCTCCTTCTAAATAGTCAAAGAAGTCAAAACCAAGAGCCACAGAGTCAATTCCAATAAGTTCAACAACATGCTCCAGGTGATTAACGAGAAAATCAACTGTCATGTTTTCAGGTTCGAAACTTATAAATTCATTAAATGAGTTCATGCCTATGAGCCCTTTCTTTTCACCGATTGCTTTTATCTGATTGTCTGTTAAATTTCTCGGCACATCACACAACGCTCTTGCATTTGAGTGGGATGCCATAAATGGTACATCCGTTTCATTGCAGATATCCCAGAAAGTTTTCTCGTTGGCATGGGAGACATCAAGCATAATTCCAAGGTCATTTATTATTTTTACTGCTTCTTTTCCTTTTCGCGTAAGCCCTCTGTCAGGATCGCCTTTCACACCTGTTGCTAAATCATTTTGTTCATTCCATGTGAGGATTGCATGTCTGAATCCAAGTTGGTACAAGGTGTACAAGTCATCAACATGTTCGCCAATGCAGCTTAATCCTTCCAGTCCCAGCATTACAGCCAGTTTATCTTCTTTCATTGCTGTGTAAAAATCATCCGTGCTCATCATAACCTTTAAAAAATCCCTGCTCTCCCAAAGCTCGCAGCTCATTGCATTTATGCTTTCAACAAGTCTTTCCCTGGGTCTCTGGTCATGGGGAGGGTCTGCCCATATAACAAATATCCCACCTGCCATGCCTCCTTTTTTAAATCTTTCAAGATGATCGTTTCTTATGATGTTTTTTCTTCCCAATCCCCTTTTAATTGTAACATCTGTCCAAATATCACCATGTATGTCCAGAAACATAAATTCCCCCCAATGAAAACTGTAATTTACATCAATTGAAACAGGTTACCCATAAATATTCCAAGATAGTTTCCTATTACATATCCGAAAATTCCAGCCAGCACAATAGGTCCTATGAGTTTATTCCAGCCTTTGGCTATGGCCATGGCAGCTGCTGTTGTGGGTCCGCCTATATTTGCATTTGAGCAGAGAAGAATTTCCTCCAGTGAAAAGTGAAATAATTTTCCGAATATGAAAGATACAATCATGTTAATAAGTACTATGACCGCAGTGAACACCAACAGAAGAGGTGCCTGTGAAATAATAACGGGTATTGAAGCAGGAACACCTATTACCACAAGGAATATGTAAATCAAAAATGTTCCAAGTTCCTGAGCTCCGTGAATGCTGCTTATGAATCCAGGAGCATATGTAGCCAGCAGCATTGTAAATGTAGTTATCAAAAGATATTTATTGCCTAAAAAACCATTAAACAAATTCATCACAAAATTGCCTTTTGGTATGACCCCAGAAAGGAACGCCGAGAGTTCTGTGGAAGTCCATACTACAACAAAAGCAATAGCAACTGCAAAAGATATGTCTTTTAAGGAAATGTCTTTTCTTCCCCAGTACTGGGCAGCAAGTGTTTCTCCTTCTTCCTTATTTACGCTTTCAGCTACGGCATCAATGTGGGGATGTTTGAACTTTCTCATAAAAAATCCTATTGAAGGAATCGCCAGCAGCACAAAGAAATATAGTGCCATCAAAAGATTGTCTGCAACTGTAAGCGCTGATATCCACTCTTCTCCTGTTCCAAATGATTCAGCCATGGCAGCAAAGTTTACACCTCCGCCTATATATGAGCCAGTCATCATGGCTGCCATCTTGTATAAGTCCGGAATATAATTTTTCAGCAGCATAAATGATAATAAAACACCCGCAATAGTTCCTATGGAACTGAGCAAGAACATGATTAAAACTCTTCCGCTTTCCCTCCAGATTTTCTTGATGTTGGCATCAAATAATAAAAGCGGAATAGCAAGCGGCACAACATAACCCCACACAACGTCGTATGTGGGAGCTGCTGTAGGAATAACATTGAAATTGGCTAAAAGCATGGCTGCCACCAAACCAATTATGGCACCGGTAATCTTTGAAGCCCAGGCATAAGTCTGTTCAAGGTAAATGCTCATTGCAGCAATGCCAATGAGAATAGACCACAACGCCCACGTGTTGTCAGCACTGATTAAAGTATTCATAATAACCTCCTTCAGCTGATTCTTATTTTGTTCATTTTATTGAACATTTACTATATTATATTTGCATCAGTCACGTTTATTCCATGAGTTACTCCATAAAAATGTAGCTGGATTAAAAAAATGACAACCTGCCATC
The DNA here is from genome assembly GCA_002422545.1 of Firmicutes bacterium UBA6113. GTDB lineage: Bacteria > Bacillota > Clostridia > Tissierellales > Sedimentibacteraceae > Sedimentibacter. The sequence continues at coordinate 48,429 of DIWF01000005.1, forward strand.
AAAGATGACAAGTTGTCTATAAAAAAATATATTAGGCTTATATACCCCAGAATGTCTGGATTATTTCTTTTGACGGTTCCTTTGTCATCTTGGAAACTATTACAAAAACCACCAATGACAATAGTAGTGATGAAACTATAGGATGCATTAACAAAGGTCTTGGCAAGAAGTAGTTGAATATTACATAAGATCCAATACCAACCAGCATGCTTGCAATTGCACCTTCTTTATTGGCTTTCTTCCAGTACAGTCCCAGCATTGTAGGCCACAGGAATGTTGAAAGCTGGCCTGCGGTAGCAAACAAGTTAAGCCATACCATAAGTTCTGGAGGATTGTACGCTGCAATAAATGTAATAACACCTATTAAGACTGCAGCTCCAATGGTAAGCTTCTGAACCTTTGAAGGATTTTTGCCAAATTCAGGATTTATATAATTTACATAAAGGTCGTTCACAATTGCCCCTACAACTACCAAAAGCTGAGAGTCAACTGTTGACATAACTGAAGCCAACGGTCCTGACAATATTATTCCGGCTATAACAGGAGAGAACAATGTAACCGCTAAAGTTGGGACTACCAGGTCACCTGATTCTACTGATATTATTGTTGAACCAAATGCTCCGACCAAGTGCATTCCAAGAAGCAAAACAATTGATACCAAAGTACCTACCTTGATTCCAGAATTCAAACTTTGGCTGTCTTTGTAACTCATTGCTCTCTGGGCAATACTTGGAAGTCCTATTGTTGCAAATCCAACCAAAATCCAAAATGATGTAACCCACGGTGTTGTCATAAAACCTTCTTTAATTCCAAAAGGAGTAATCATTCCAGGATTTATTGCTCTCATAGTCTGCACAAGGTTTGCAATGCCGCCGCCCTTAACAACTACTGCAATAAATAGGGCAAAAGTTGAAATTGTCATTACTATACCTTGCATTGTATCATTTAATACAACACCTCTATATCCACCAATTGCAGTATGAACAACAACAGTTATACCGAAAAATGCAAGAGCGACTGTATAATCGAGACCTGTTGAACCTTGAAGAAGTCTTGCAGCTCCAATCCATTGAGCAGACATTGCTGCTATAAGGAAGAACACTATTGATACAGATGCTATTATAACAACAGCCTTGCTTTGGTATCTTGCTCTTAAGAAGTCGGTTACAGAGTTAGCATTTATTTTTCTAGATACTATGGCAAACTTTTTACCGAGAACTGCCAAAGTGTAGTATCCCGTAGGCATTTGAGCCATAGCCAGAAATACCCAAGCCAGTCCGTGAGTATATGCTGAACCAGGGCCTCCTATAAAGCTTCCTGCACTTAAATATGTTGCAACAAGAGTCATGGCCAGTACAAAACCGCCTGTATCCCTTCCTCCTGTCATATATTCGTCCATATATGCGGAACCATCACCTTGAGCTTTATGTTTTACCTTGTTTAAAAGCTTTGCAGCATATATTCCAATAAAATACATGAATATAAAATATAATACTATTGGTATCAATACTTTAAAGTCTACATTGCTCATCTTATGCACCCTCCTTGTTGTGTTGTCTTTCATATACTTCTGCTTCTTCTTCAGTCATTCTGTCCAGTGGCATATTCTTAAAGCCCTTATCAACTATAATGAATGTTAAAGCAATAAAGACTACTGCACCTAATATGCAGCTGTAAAAAAACCAAGATGGAAAACCTAAAATATATGTATATTCCTCCACGGGCTTACTGCCCAAACCATAGCCCAACACGTACCACCAAATCATATTTGCAATACCCAGTATTACTCCGTACAGTGCCTCCTTGTTGCATTGCTTATATCTTGGATCTTCTTTGAAAGTTGAAACATTTTTCTCTAGAATTGTCTTGTTCAATACATTCACCTTCCTATATGAAATTATTTTTAAATAAATACTTTAACGTTCATATTCAATAATTCCGTCAATCATGGTCATATCAACCTTAATTTCGTTGATTCGCCTTTTCGGTATGGAAGTTATATCCTCGGACAGAACTATCATATCTGCTAGTTTTCCTACTTCAATGCTGCCCTTGATGTTTTCTTCATACGAAGCGTATGCGCCGTTGTATGTTGCACACCTTATGGCTTCAAGTACCGTGATTGCCTGTGCCTGGTCCAATTCAAAATCATTTGTTCTGTCATAGCGGTTCACTGCTCCGTCTATAACCTGTATTCCTGCAGGACCTGAGGGCGTGTCGCTTGCAATAGACGGTTTCATTCCTGCTTCAAGCATGCTTTTCAATGCAATTGTATATTTTGACCTTTCCCCGAAAAATCTCCCATAATTTTTTCCACCAACCTGAATCATGCCTGGATTTAATGTGGGACATATGTTCATTTTAGCCATGCGATCAATTAGGTTCTGGTCCACAACCGTGCAATGCTCTATTCTATGCCTTAAATCTGGTCTGAAGTTGTTTTCGAATGCTTTTTCGTAGCCGTCAACCATGCATTCTATGGCAAGATCTCCAATTGCATGTGCTGTTGCCTGACAACCTGCATCATTTATGAGCTTAATATAATCGGCAATTTCCTGTCGTTCCCATCCCATTATTCCCGGCAGATCAGGATCATGGCTGTAAGGTTCTCTCATGGCACAGGAAGGTGCTGAAGAACCTCCGTCTATCATGAATTTGCATGATCCAATTCTAAAGTGTTCATCACCCAATCCTGAGGTTAATCCCAGTGATAAATAATGATTGTTGTCATCAAGCGAAAATGGCTTTCCGTATATGCTGTGAAGCATCATGTATGAACGCACCTTAAACTTTCTTTCTCTGCAAAGTTTCTGCATTATATGATAAGACGGACCATCGCATTCTCCGCAGTCATGTATGGACGTAATACCGTTTTCCAGCAGATGTTTTTGAGCCTTCATTGCTGCACTTTCCTGCTGCATAGGAGAATAATCAACCTTTGCCCACAATGAAAAATGTGTATGGTCTCTTACCATTCCTGTAAGTTTTCCATCAATTACTTCAACTTCATCCTTTGGAAAATTATTAGCATCCTCAGGACCGAAAACACCAAGTATCTCCAACGCCCTGGTATTGTAAACACACACATGTCCACCATAGTGCATGCACTGAACAGGGTTGTCAGGAGAAACTGCATCCAAGTCCTTGATGTTTGGGTGCCTGTCTTCCTTAAGTTTTGTGGGGTCGTACCCCATCATGGAAACCCATTCTCCAGGTCTTTTGACAGCTATTGAATCTTGAAGTTTTTTAATTATGTCGTCTATGCACTTGCAGTCCTTCCAGCCCACATTTACTATGGAAGAATCAGGATCATTCCCGAAAAAGCCTGACAAAATAGGATGATAATGAGAATCTATAAGTCCTGGTAAAAGCGCTCTGCCCTTCAGGTCAATTACTTTAGATTTGCTGTCAATTATGCTTTCCAGATCCTGATTGCTTCCAACAAAAACAATTTTATTTCCTTTTATACCAACTGCCTGTGCTGTTTCATCCTTATCATTTACTGTAACAACAACACCGTTTTTAAAGGCAGTATCAACATATGAAAAATCAAAATTCATTTCCTTTCCTCCCGAAATAATAATTTTTAGAAAAATGTAATTAACTTGTATTAAAGCTGCTTTTTCTATGCAATTTCAATTCTCCTTTTACTGTTTTTATGTTTTACAAACGATTTCACACTCATAAAAATTTACTTGATTAACAATAAGCAATTTACATGCCAATCTAAACCCGAAAAATGGAAGACTCAAATCTATTGGAAATCCTCAATTATATAAATCATTAATCTCAATATCCACCTGAAATAATAATGTTAATCTAGTAGTAAGTTTTATCCAACTCACTTGTTAAGTCATTTTTGACTTATGCAGCTTAAAAGCGGGCTAAAGTCAAGTTTTTTTTGACTTGTATTGTAAATTTTGCATAAACTTTTACATTGAATTGCCATATACAAAATTAAATAGCTGTAATTTTCAATCCAGTGAAGCTGAAATCTTTGGCACAGTATTTGCTTATATAGTAGTGACTTATAAAATTACTTAAATCGGGGATGAAAATTATGAGCAATAAGCAAAAAGGTATATTATCAGTTCTAATATCAGCTGTTATTTTTGGAAGCATGCCTCTTATGGCAAGAATAATCTATGAAGAAAATGGAAATTCCATGAGCCTTACTCTATACAGATTTATGCTGTCTCTTCCTGTCTTATATATTTTAATCCGAAGGAATGTCCGGGAAGAGGTTAAAATAAATAAAAGTGAACTTACTAAAATAATTCTGGTTGGTATATTCGGTTACAGTGCCACGGCTCTACTGCTTTATACATCATACAACTACATATCTACAGGAACAGCAACCACGCTGCATTTCATATATCCTGTACTTGTTATAATAGGTGGAATGGTTTTCTACAAAGAAAAACCGACACTTGCAAAAACAGTCAGTGTGATTCTATGTGTGCTTGGTATGATCATGTTCTACAACAGTGATACAAAGCTTAGCATAACCGGTATGATGATTGCATTTGCTTCAGGAGTAACATATTCATTTTATATTTTATATATAGAAAAAAGTGATTTAAAAAATATGGGTACTTTTAAGCTTACATTTTATCTTTGCCTTGTTTCATCCATAGTACTCTTTGCAGTGTGCATTGCAACCGGAAATCTTGTACTTAACATGACTCTGAAGGGATGGATGTTGTCATTATTATTATCGGTGTCAGTAACACTTGGAGGCGTATGCCTTTTCCAAAAGGGTGTAAAATTAATAGGTTCGCAAAGCACCTCAGTATTGAGCACTTTTGAACCTATTACAAGTATTCTTATCGGCATATTAATTTTTAATGAAAGTTTTAATTTCAGGACAATTTTAGGCTTTATATTCATACTGATTGCAGCGCTTTTAGTAGCATTGTACGAAGAATAAATGTCTACTTGCAATGCTTTTGAATCAGCCTGTTTGCTTTGGTCTGAGAAATTCCCAGAACCTTTGAAAGCTTGTATGAACTTTTATACTGTGAATAATATTCACGTACAATTCTTCTTTCTTCAATTTCCATCATGTCTTTGAGACTTCTGTCAAGAAGACGACAATCTTTATCTTTTCTGTCTCTTGAGCTATTTACAATGCTTATAGGTAAGTCATGCACCTGCACGGCCTTGCCCTGTGAATTAAGAACCAGAAATTCCACCAGATGTTCCAGTTCTCTTATATTTCCAGGCCATGAGTAGCTAAGAAGAATTGAAATAGCCTCATTTGTAAAAGTGGTTTTTAAATTGTGCTTAATGTCAAAATGCTTCATAAAGTGGGTTAACAGCATTAGCAAATCTTCTTTTCTTTCAAATAGTGGTGGCAAAGTCAATGTCACACCTGCAAGCCTGTAATACAAATCCACCCTAAAATCCCCTCTGTCCATGAGCGTCTTCAAGTCTTGGTTTGTAGCTGCAATAATTCTTGTGTCAACTCTTTTAATGACTACGTCTCCAACAGGAATAAAAGTTTTTTCCTGGACTAGCTCCAGCAGTTTTGTCTGGACATATAGAGGCAACTCACCGATTTCATCCAGAAACAATGTTCCCTTATTTGCAAGTTGAACCAGTCCAACCTTACCGCCCTTCAATGCACCTGTGAAAGCTCCTGCTGAATAACCGAACAGCTCTGACTCAATAAGCTCCTTGTTGATTGCTGAACAGTTTATTGTTATAAATGGGCCATTCTTTCTGCTGCTACATTCATGTATGTATTTCGCTATGCTTGACTTTCCGGTTCCGGTTTGTCCCAGAATAAGCATATTGATTTCCTTGGGGCCGAATTTATCAACTATTTTATATATTGATTTCATTTGCGGACTTGTAAAGTTTACTATCTTTGCTTCCTTGTTATAGTTAAGATCTTCCAGTTCTTTTTTGTAGTTATTAAGTTCCTTTTTTACATTAAACAAATTGTTTTTCAGCTGTTCTATTTCAGTTATATCTCTGCAGTTCTGAACAATATACTTAAGTTCTCCGCTGCTGTCAAATACGGGAGTGCAAGTGTTCAATATGGTTTTTCCAGGCTTTGTTTTCTGCTCAAAAGTCATGGGACTTTTGTATTTTATTACCTGATCAACATATGTTACATCTGCATATCCGTTTTCCACAAGATAGTTAACATGTTTTCCCAAGATTTTCTGTTTGGAAACACCATAGTTTTTTTCAAATGAATTGTTGCAAAAAATAGCAATCCCCTTGTTATCAGTTACAAATATTTCATCGTAGGAAGCATTTATAATAGTTGAATAAAAAGTTGCTTCATCATATTTAGTAAAAATAATAATCGTCATATCATCCAGTTTGTAACTTCTGGTTGAATATGCTGAAAGCATTGTTTTTATAAATTTCTTTCCTATAATGTTGTTCGTGTTGAGATAAGTCATTGCCGTTCTGTTTGAATTAATTATCATCCCATTATTATCTAATATTAAAACTCCGGGAGCAAGAACCGTATCACCCATTGAAGACTCCTTCTGTTTGTATAAATAGTTTGTCAGCAAATAAAAACAATTATAACATCGTGATGCCATATGTCAACACTTTACATTATGAGTAAAGTATGAAAATAAATTAACCTTTTTAAATTATATCCTTTAATTTTGTTGGTTAACAACTTTTTTGTCACTAATTAATTGAACAAGCAAAAAGACTCACAAATGTAATTTATGAGGCTTTAATTGTCTTAGTATTACTTTTTTATACTCCGCATTCTTAAATAAACTATCTGTACATTTGCACTGTAATCCTTCCTATTGCAGACTTGGAAATGAGATATATGGCGCTAAGCTGCACCGGAATTAAGAAAGCACATTGTAGTATTCTAGTAAAAAACAATGGCCAGTAAGATGCCCCATATAAGACTGATATCCACAATGTGTTTAAAAACAAACTCAGAATAAGCTGATTGATTCCAACAGCACCGGCAATTCTTGCAAGGGATTGCTTTTCATGGAGGAAAATGCCGTATATGGCCCCTGTAAGAAATGCCGTAAGAGTAAATCCTGGAAAATAAGCTCCGATTGGAAATAAAGCAGCTCCAATAAAATCGGCCACTGCTCCTACAATTCCTCCCTTTACAGGGCCAAGGATCATTGCAGCAATTGCTATGGGCACAAAGCTGAAGCCTATTTTAATATTCCATGCCGAGATGGATGCAAATCTTGACAACACTATTTCAATTGCTATCAATGTACCCATCATTGCTATAGAACTTGTGTCAAATTTAAGATCTCTGGATATTTTTTTGTACATAAGTCTCCTTTCATTGTTCCAACTACGAAAGAAGCAAGTTAAATAGCGGATGCGAAACTGTATCGCAAGCTTAAAAGCTTCTCGCCCGAAGGCAACTTCCCATCCTTCGGTACTTAACGCACTGGTTTCTACTCTAATTTATATTTTAATTATTTTACAGCAAGCATTTCACATGCTTTTACTGTTTGATCCAAAAGTATTGCTGTTGTAATGGTTCCAACTCCTCCTGCAGCAGGATTCAATGCCTTAACCTTTCCAAAAGTATTGTCATAATTCACATCACCGCAAATTTTGCCGCTGCTGTCCTCATTGATTCCCACATCTATAACAATTGAGTCTTCATTAAAGAAGTCCTCATCCATAAATTTTGCTTTACCTATGGCAGCAATCACAACATCTGCTTTCTTTGTCACACTTTTCATATCTTTCGTTTTTGAATGACACATTGTGACTGTTGCATTTTCATCTAAAAGAAGCATTAAAAGGGGTTTGCCTACCACAAGGCTTCTTCCAGCAACAACTATGTTTGCTCCATTCATAGGTATTTTGTAGTACTTAAGCATCTCAACAACTGCCTTTGGAGTACACGGTGCAAAACCCCAGCTATTTCCTTCAAAAATCTTTTCCATATTAAGTGGAGACATGCAGTCTACATCTTTATTAGGATTGATTATGTTGGATATTTTCTCCTGGTCCATATGTTTTGGCAGAGGTCTGAAAAGCATAATGCCGTGAACTTCATCATTGACATTGGCTTCTTCAATTACACCTATGAGCTCTTCCATTGATGAATCTGCCGAAAGTTCCTTTACTGTTCCTTCAATGCCTAGCATGCTGCAATTTTTTAGTATGCTTTTTTCATAAAATACATCGTCTTCTCTTGATCCAACTCTGACAATCAGCATTTTAGGAACTATATCATTAACCTTTAAGTTCAATACTCTTTCCTTAATATTTTCCCGTAAGCTATCAACAACAGGTTTTCCTGTTAATTTCAATGTTTCTACAGTCATATTACCCTCCTGAGAATAAACATTATCGCTAGTTCATACTCATAGTTTTAAGAACTTTGTTATAGACTTCATCTGCTGCTAAACAACCTTCTTCCACTAACTTTTCTGCCTTTTCTTTCTGTTCTGCGACATAAATTTCATCACTTATGGAATATAAATTAATCAGAACATTTAAATAAGCACTGTTAAGTGCAGCTTTTAAACACTGCACCCCTACTCCCACATCGCTGATTATGTTCCTGGATGATATGTCCTGAATTTCTTGATGCACCGCCGCCTGGAACAGGTTTTTTCGAAGCAAGCTCATGAGCAAATTCACGGCACGATAATTCCGTAAGCATAATTTCACCTCAACAAATTGTAATTATTTGTGGTAAACCCTATAATACATCATTGGAACTAATATTCCTCCACCAATGAAATTTCCCAAGGCTACGGGAATAAAATTATCAATTATTACTTTGGCTGCGGTTATGGAATGGTCAAAAATTGCTGCCATGGGTAAATAAAACATGTTTGCAACAACGTGCTCGTAGCCGCAAAGAACAAAAAGCATTACAGGAAACCAGCAACCGAGAATTTTTCCTGTGGTGTCCTTGGCTGTTGTTGCAAACCAAACTCCAAGTGATACCAAAATATTGCACAATATTCCTTTTGACAAAGATTGCATGAATGTAAGTGATAACTTTGAATTTGCAATTTTTACTATTGTTTCAGAAAGTGCTGTATTGTTGTAAACTCCTCCAAAATACAAAAGTCCAACAACTATTAATGAACCTATCAGGTTGCCCAGGAATACCTGAAGCAAGCTTTTAGTGTAATCTCCCAGTGTAATTTTTTTCTGTAGATATGCAAAAGTCATGAGGCAGTTTCCTGTATACAGTTCTCCTCCCACCAAGACTATGAGCATTAATCCAACTGGAAAAACCGCAGCCCTCAAAAATAAATTTTCATATGTCACCATGAAGCCCTGTGCTCCAAGAGAAATGTAAAGGCCTGCCATTATACTCATTATCATTCGCTTTGGCACAGTCATTGCAACTTTATTTTGTGCCGTTACAATCAGTGCCTCCGAAGTTTCTTTAGGCGTTAAACAAACACTGCTCAAATTTCAAGACTCCTTTATTAGATTTTAAATTAAAAGGCTGATTAACAGCCTTTTAATTAATTAGAACAAACCTTTTATTTTCCCATCAACATCAACATCAATATTTTCTGCTGCAGGAACCTTAGGAAGTCCAGGCATTTTCATTATGTCTCCAGTCAGAGCTACCAGAAATCCTGCTCCAGCAGAAATTGTAATATCTCTTATGGTTATTTTAAATCCTGTAGGTCTTCCCAGAACTTTAGGGTCATCAGTCAATGAATACTGATTTTTTGCCATACATATTGGAAGATTACCAAATCCCATTTTTTCAAAGTTTGCAATTTCCTTGCTGGCTTTTGCTGAGAAATCAACTGCTTCTGCTCCATATAGTTTTTTCGCTATGGCAGTTATTTTATCTTTAATAGGCATATCAAGATCATATGCAAACTTCATGTTGCTTTCTTTCTCTGAAAGTCTAAGCACTTCACTTGCAAGTTCAATTCCGCCTTCGCTTCCTTTTCCCCACACTTCAGAAAGTGCAACATTTACTCTCAAATCCTTGCATTTGTCTTTTATGAGGTTAAGTTCTGCCTCTGTATCTGTAGGGAATTTGTTTATTGCAACAACTGCAGGAAGATTGAACACCTGAGTTATGTTTTCCACATGTTTTAATAGGTTTGGAAGTCCTTTTTCCAGAGCCTCCAGGTTTTCAGCTCCTAAATCAGCCTTTGCTACCCCACCGTTATATTTTAATGCCTTTACTGTTGCTACTATTACAACAGCACTTGGTCTTAATCCAGTTTTGCGGCACTTTATGTCGATGAATTTTTCTGCTCCAAGGTCAGCTCCAAATCCTGCCTCTGTTACTGTATAATCTGCAATTTTGCTAGCCATTCTGGTTGCTATTACTGAATTGCAGCCATGTGCTATGTTTGCAAAAGGTCCTCCGTGAATGAATGCAGGAGTTCCTTCCAAGGTCTGAACTAGGTTTGGTTTCAATGCATCCTTTAACAAAGCTGCCATAGCTCCTTCAGCCTTAAGTTGTCCTGCTGTAACCGGTTCACCGCTTCTATCGTAAGCAACAATTATTCTGGACAGATTTTCCTTCAATTCAATTATGTTGTTTGACAAGCAGAACACAGCCATAACTTCAGAAGCAACAGTTATATCGAAACCATCTTCTCTCACTACACCTTCAGTTTTTCCTCCCAGACCATCAACAATATGCCTTAACTGTCTGTCATTCATGTCAACAGCTCTCCTCCAAACTACTCGTCTGGTGTCGATATCAAGTTCATTGCCTTGATGAATGTGGTTGTCAATCATTGCTGCCAACAAGTTGTTTGCTGCCCCTATTGCATGAAAATCTCCTGTAAAATGAAGATTTATGTCTTCCATTGGTATTACCTGAGCATATCCTCCCCCTGCAGCTCCACCTTTAACTCCGAAAACAGGGCCCAATGAAGGTTCACGGAGAGCAATAATCGTTTTCTTGCCAAGTTTGGACAGTGAATCTCCCAATCCTATGGTAGTTGTTGTTTTTCCTTCTCCTGCTGGTGTAGGATTAATTGCAGTAACAAGAATGAGTTTAGAGTTTTCATTATCTTTAAGTTCATTTTGAAGATATCTAAAATCAACCTTGGCTTTGAATTTACCATAGTTCTCAACATATTGGTCAGGTATTTCCATTTTCACTGCTATTTTATTTATTACTTCAGGCACTGCCTGCTGTGCTATTTCTATGTCGCTTAAAAATTTATGAGCCATAAATCCTCCGATTACATTAAAGTTATATTTTGCAATAAGATCTGTTATTTGGATGTTCCGCCGCCATATAACGAATCAAGTTCGTATCCTTCAACTTTTGCATTGAAGCTGTATTCATCTGAAGGGAAAGTTCCTTCCACAGTTTCTTTATGGAATTCATTAAGTCCTTCAACCATTTCTTTTCTTATGTTTTTGAACAATTTAACAAATTTAGGTTTAAAGTCCCCGTACATTCCTAACAAGTCTTGTGTAACCAATACCTGACAATCAACATAAGGGCCAGCTCCTATCCCTAATACAGGAATTTTTACAGCTTCTGTCAATGATTTAGCCACTCCCTTCGGAACACATTCAAGCACTAATGAAAAACATCCCGCTTTCTCCAATGCCTTTGCATCTTCTATTAATTGTGTTGCTGATTCTGGTGTTCCTCCTTGAACTCTGAATCCTCCCAGTGAAGTTGCTGTTTGAGGTGTAAGTCCAATATGTCCCATTACAGGAATACCTGCTCTAACCATTGCAGCAATAGTTTCAGCCATTTCAACTCCACCTTCGAGTTTTATACAATCGCATCCTGTTTCTTTTATCAATCTGTTTCCGTTCATTATTGCTTGTTCTTTACTTACATTGTACGATCCAAAAGGCATGTCACCAACTATGAATGTCTGAGGTGCTCCTTTTACTACAGGTCTGATGTGGTGAACCATATCGTCCATTGTAACAGGAGTAGTTCCGCTATATCCAAGCATTATCATTCCAAGTGAGTCACCCACAAGTATTACTTCGCATTCACTTTCATTTACTATTGATGCTGTCGTGTAATCATAAGCTGTAACGTAAGAAAACTTTTTACCTTCCTCTTTGAACTTCTTGAAATCCATAATTGTCATTTTCTTTTTCATTTTAATATCTCCTTATTTGATATTTTATTTTAAAACGATTTATAATCGTTTTCCTTGCTGAATAAAAAAATTAGATAATTTGATTTTATAAGAATTCTAAAATGATACTTTAGCTGTGGTATTACCTCTTAAAGACATTATATATAGTCCAGCTAAAGTTGTCAACTATATTTATTGTTTTAATTATTACTTTTTGTTGATTTTTCAGCCATCGATTGATACTTTATTGACAAACTTAAAAAACCTACAAAATACAGAATGAATCTTGTGGTATTACAACTAGGCAATATTCTCATCTTTAAAACAGCTTCATTTTTAAATATCCACAAAGAAAAAGGGAACCCATAAGGTTACCCATTAACAACCTAATTAGTCTGATACATCTTTTCCTTCAACAGAATCAGCTTAGTGAGAACATTGTTTACAGGAGCATTTATATTATGTTTTTCAGCCTCTCTAACAATTGCTCCATTTATGTTGTTGATTTCAGTTTTTCTTTTATTATTCACATCTGCCAGCATTGAAGAAATATTTTCTTTAGTCAACCTCGCCGTATTCTTGCAATGCTCTACAGGATTTGGTGTGGCCAGTTTTATACCTGAAGCCTCAGCAACCATTTCAGCTTCCCTAACCGCTTGTTCCATAATCCATTCAGTTTCAGGATAATCAAGAAGCTGTCCGTTTCTTAATCCAGAAAGTGCAGTAAGCGGATTTATACCCACATTTACCAGTACCTTATCCCAAATAATTCCCATTACATTTGTCGATACCGTTACAGGTTCAAGCTTCGCGTCCTTTAATAGCTGTGATATTTTGTTAATTCTTTCTGTAACATTTCCGTCTAATTCCCCGATAACAGTAGCACCGTGGCCGGCATGTTTCACCCTGCCGGGTCCCAGTAAGTTTGCTCCATGAGATGTGGTACCAGTAATTATTTGTTCTTTTCTTACTACAGTTTCCAGTTTTTCTACATTTCCCAGTCCATTCTGTAGAGTAAGAACAGTGGTGTTTTCTCCTAAAACATCTCTATTTTGAGCAATTGCTATATCTGTAATGGTAGATTTTACAAATACTATGACCAAATCTACAACACCCACTTCTGTAGGATCAGCCGTGGCTTTTATTCCTTTTATGTATCTGTCTCCGCTTGTTCCTTCCATCCAAAGACCATTTTGATTAATGTTATCAACGTGTTCTTTAAATACGTCCAGAAAATATACTTCGTTTCCCGCTTCTGCAAGAAATCCTCCATATATGCTTCCCATGGCTCCAGCGCCAATAATTGCAATTTTCATTCCTGCCTCCATTTTGTTTAAAATTTTATGTTTAATTTAAATTAAATCCGAAATCTACATCAACCCAGATACCGAAGGAAGCCAAGTAATTATAGACGGTACATAAGTCAGCAGCAACAATACTCCTATTTCTGCCAATAAAAATGGTATAATCCTTTTGCTCATATCTCCGATTGATATTTTAGCAATTCCGCTGGCAACAAACAAATTCACCGCCATTGGAGGTGTAATCATTCCTATGGATGTATTAATAACTAAGATGATACCAAGAGCAACAGGATGCATTCCAAGTCCTGTAACAAGAGGCAAAAGCATCGGAGTTATGAGAAGTATGATTGACTGAGTTTCCAGGAAACACCCAAGGAACAGAAGTATCAGGTTGACAAACAAGAATATTACATACTTGTTGTTAAAGGCATTCAATACAGCACTTGCAATTGCTGTAGGAATGTTTGCACTTGTCATTAACCACGAAAAAGGTGCAGAAAGGCATACCACAAACAAAATAACAGCTGTTGATGCTGCAGATTTTGAAAGTATTTCCGGCAAGTCCTTCCATTTCAATTCTTTGTACACAAACATAGCTACAAGAAATGAATATACAACAGCAACTGCCGAAGCTTCTGTGGGAGTAAATATCCCTCCGTAAATTCCACCCAGAATTAAAATCGGCATAAACAAAGCCCATATGGCATCTATGAACGCCCTTCCGACTTTCACAAAAGTAATCCTTTCGGTTTGTTTAACTTCAAAACCTCTGCATGTTATTATTGATACAATTATAATTACTGTAGCCAACATAATCCCCGGCAAAAAACCAGCCATGAACATTGTTCCTATAGATACATTAGCTATAATGGCATAAGTGACCATAGATATGCTCGGAGGTATAACAACTCCCAAGGTACCTGATGAGGCAGCTATGGCAGCTGCCCTATCCTTTGGGTAACCTGCTTTTTCCATGTTTGGTATCATAATTCCACCTATGGCAGCCACAGTTGCAGCGTTAGAACCGGATATGGCTCCAAAGAATGCGGATGCAATAGTCGTTATTATTGCAAGACTTGAAGGAAGTTTCCCAAGCAAAACTCTGGCAAATTCTATAAGTCTTTTAGAAATTCCGCCTCTTTCCATCAAATCCCCGGAAAGAATAAAAAATGGTACAGCCATTAAAGGAAAGCTGTCTAGAGAAGTAAAAAGCCTTTGAGCGATAACAACCATGTTTGTGTTCATTGTTCCGGTCGTAAGAGCCATTATAGCAGCTATCCCTAATGATATAGAAATAGGAACATTCAACAAAAGCATAAATGCCAAAGTTCCAAATAAAGTTATTGCCACTTACTCCACCCCCCGAACTTTTTCTTTGCTTAATTTTCTTATACAATACTGCAATGTACGAACAAACATAAGAGTCAGTCCCACAGGCACAGCAGAATAAATTACCCACGTAGGAATTTGCATAGCAGGAGTAACCTGGCCCATTTTATACAGTTTAGAAATGAGTCCACCGGATATGTAAGTCATTAATCCACAAAATCCTGAAATTATCAATGTTCTTAATATAAAGGCAGCCTTATTTGTTGATTTTGGAAGGGCATTTACGAAATTGTCAACAGTGAAATGCGTATTGTTTTTAGCGCCAACACCAATGCCAAGAAAAACAATCCAAATCATCATATATCTTGCAGCTTCTTCAGACCAAGGAATTATCATTATCTTTGTAAACCTGAAAAATGTTGCCATAAATATTATAATAACCATTAGAGGAAGCAACACAGTAATGGTATTTTCCTCAAAGTTATCTAAAAACTTTAATATTTTTTTCATTTTACCTCCTTTATTTATACGAATTATGTTAAAGGATGGAGTGCGAATGCGCTCCACCCTTTATATTAATTGCCTTTCAGAGCACTAACATATTCTTGGTTAATCTCAGATGCATATTTTTCGTATATAGGCTGACAAGCTGCCTGCCACAGAGACTTATCAACTTCGCTCACTGTAACGCCATATGATTTTATAGTTTCTACAAGCTCTTTATCCATTTTTATGCAGAAATTTCTTTCCCAAGTTCTGGCTTCCAGTTCAGCTTTTATTATTGCATCCTGAACATCCTGAGGATAGCTATCAAAAGCAGATTGACTTACCATCATTACTGCAGGTGAATAAACATGTCCTGTCAAAGAAAGATATTTCTGTGCTTCGTATAATTTATTGGAGTTAAATATAACCAATGGATTTTCCTGTCCATCTATAGTCCCCTGTTGTAAAGCAGTGAAAACTTCAGACCACGCCATCGGTGTAGGTATTGCTTTCAATTGTTGGAATGTAGCAATATGAATTGGATTTTCCATTGTTCTTATCTTCATTCCTGCAACATCTTCAGGGGTAACGATTTCTTTACTGTTATTAGATACGTTTCTAAAACCATTTTCCCAGAAGCCAAGTGCTTTAATTCCCAGAGGTTCAAGAGTTGCTAATATTTTTTGTCCTATTTCTCCATCCATTACCTCATATGCCTTTTCTCTATCAGTAATCAAAAACGGCAAATCAAATACCTGGAAGTCTTTTGAGAAATTCGGAAGAGGTCCTGTTGAGCTTACTACCATTTCCAGTGTTCCTAAACTCAAACCTTCGATCATATCTCTTTCATTTCCTAACTGACCGCTAGGGAATATCTGTACGTCTACCTTACCATTCGTATATTCTTCAACTTTCTTTTCAAACTCTTGTGCACCTAATGTATAGTGACTATCCATCTCTGTTGCAGTTCCAACCCTTATTACAATTTTTTCACCGCTTGCTGTTCCTGTTGCAGCATTTGAATCAGCTGCCTTTGTATCAGTCTTTTCTCCTCCGCCACATGCTGTCATGGATAATATTAAAGTCAGTACCAAAAACATAGATAATAATTTTTTCATTTGAAAATCCTCCTAATATATTCTTTTAATTAAATTTCATAATTATTTTACAATCATGCAAAAAGATTTTTAACCGTTATTTTATTTCGTAATCTTCAACTTGCATCGAAGCAACCCCTTCCTCCTTGATTTCTTGAAATCCATGATTGCCATTTTCTTTTCATTTTATTTTCTCCTAATTATTATATTTTTAATTTTAATTACATTTCGTATAATCGTTTTCCTAACCATTAGAATAAAATATCGTTTCTCATTTACAAGTCATATATTATTAAGATTTTTTATTTTTAAGTCCTTTGTGGTATTACCTCTAAGCGATATTATATATAACTTATTTTATTTTGTCAATCTGTTATATTAAATTATTTTTAAATTTTTAGCTATTTTTCAATATTTATGATAATTTGTTGTCAAAGTTATAAATTCTTGAGATTAATATTAAATCGCGTGGTATTACTTCTAAATTTAAACGTTCAATTTATAATAATATTCATGTAGGAAAATATGTTAATGTTTTAACGCTTACTTTTTTAATTGTATCAATTGGCATTTTTGTCATTAAAATATTAGTTATATACTTTTCACTTATTACTACAATTTAATAAATCACAAGAACATATGCTAAAATAAATTTTCAAAACAAAAAACTTGTCAAACATCTTATGTTCAACAAGTTTAGCCTTCATTTTATCAAATTAAATCTTTTAATCCTTGAAGCATGTGGTAACGCATAGCAAGTTTTGCACCTTCGCCGTCTCTCATCATGATGAACTTCAGAATTTTGTCATGATTTTCAAATGCATTAATTTTCAAATCAGGGGCAAGGTATTCATAATTATTAGATATGATTCCAAAATACATCCATTCATGCAGCGAGGGAAGAATTTTAATCATAATATCGTTGTGGGTTGCATAAGCCAAGGCTTTATGAAACTTTTGGTCAGCTGCGACGAACGCCTTATTGTCTTCAATTATCATTTGTTTTTCTTCTTCTGCAAAACGTCTAATTTCTTCTATTTCTTCGTCAGTAGCATTTTCAACCACCATCTTCATTGCTTCTCCTTCAAGGATCATACGTACATTATACCAGTCTGACAATAGCTTTTTTTGATTTTCAATTTGATTGAAACCAAATGGATCAGGTATAACTCCAGGATTGTCGCTTACAAACGTGCCAACACCCCTTCTTATAGTAAGAACACCGCTTGCCACTAGAAATTTAATAGCTTCTCTGACACATGGACGACTTACTCCCATTTGTTCAGCCAAAGCTCTTTCATTTGGAAGTTTTTCATTAGGTTTGTACTTTTTTTCAATTAAGATCATATTTTTAAGATTTTCTGCCACGTTTTCTGAAAGAGAATGTTCTGATGACTGCATATTTTACCCCTCTAATACTGATGTGAAGTTATTATATCAATTTATAAAAATTGTGTCAAATAATTTACAATGTCATAGTTTCATCTAAATAAGTTATAAAACTCTTTCAGCTCTTCTTTCTTTTCAGTTGAAAGCTGTGTTTTTTTGATTCCCTGAACAGCACCTTCCAGTGCATAAAGTCTGTTTATTCATGCAGAAGCATCTATTGCTTTTATTTTAAGCCAAGATTCCTTGCTTCCTGTTTTTTTCAACTGCTCGCACGTTGTAATTCCAACCTGATTAAGCTGTTCCTCAACTGTCTTGCCAATGTTTATTAAATTTGCCAATTCCCCCATTTCATCCTCCTCAACACATCTTATTTCATTTTACTATGAAACAGTCAATAAATCAATTGTCTCACGAAATATTCAATAGTTCTTTAAATCATTTCATAAAAAAACCTTGCAGCCACCGACTGCAAGGTCTAAGTAAATTATTCTTGTACAAAGCAAGATCCGTTTCTAAGTCCAAAACCATTTCCTGACACGTTTCCACCAAGACCTCTGCCAAGACCGTTTCCTGATCTGCCCTGAGCATTTCCGTTACCCATCATTCCTCCAAAACCTGCACCAAACTGCTGTCCAATTCTTGCTTGGCCTGTTCCGTCGCAAACTGCCTGATTTTCCTCTATGGCTTTGATAATGGCATCTGCATCTTCCTGTGTCATTGTTCCAGCTTCAACTCTTTCTTGGAGAATTGCAATTTTGTTTTCAAGCATCGCTAATTGAAATTCTTCCAATGAATCATATTCTTTTGCTATTTCTCCATATGTTGTTCCGCTTTGTAATTTTTCTTCAGTTACTTCCTCAACTGTTTTCCCTGTTACTGCTGCAGCTAACTCAGCAGGTGTGCTAAAATTTGATGCGGCAAAAGCCGTTACTGTTGTTGCTCCTATTGCCATTACCACTGCTCCAAGTACTGCTAATTTTTTTAAATTTGTCATTTTATTGACCTCCCAATATTTGATTTTGTATTTGTTTCTATGGTATTAATATAAAGCAGTACTATGGCAAAAGTATGTCTTTAATATTTTATTTTTATGATATTTGTTTACAATTCACATTGTTAGTTTTGTTATAGTTGAATACAAAATCAAAAACATCCTGAAAAACAGGATGTTTTTTGATTACTGCCCCTGCCAGATATGAATCAGGCTTTTGTTCATTCCTCTTGCAAACACGTCGGTTCTGTTTGGTCCCCATGATACTGCTGCAGGTTCTGAGTCAAGGTTTCCTCCGATGTTCTGCCAATCTTCCCATCTTGTTCCATTCCATGTTTTCTTAATCAGGTTGTTGTTTCTTCCTCTTGCAAACACATCCAGATGGTTTGGCCTGCGGGATGAAACAGCCGGCCCTGATGTCAATGTTCCTCCAAGGCTTTCCCAGCCACTCCAACTTCTGCCGTCCCACCATTTGTGAATAAGATCGTTTCTCATTCCTCTTGCAAACACATCAATACGATTTGGACCCCATGATACGGCTGCAGGAGATGAATTGAGGTTTCCTCTAAGGCTTTCCCAGTCATTCCACCTTGCTCCGTCCCACCACTTGTGGTAAAGAGCGTTATCAGTTCCCCTTACAAATACATCCAGCCTGTTGGGCTGCCAGGATGCTGCTGCAGGCGCTGATGTCAAAATTCCGCCAAGATTTTCCCAGTCGTTCCACCTTGCTCCGTCCCACCATTTGTGGTACATAGCGTTGTCTGTTCCACGTACAAATACATCTATTCTGTTAGGTCCCCATGATACTGCAGCAGGTGCAGAGGTAAGAATACCACCGAGGTTTTCCCAGATGCTCCAGCTTCTGCCGTCCCACCACTTATGATACATGGCATTGTCTGATCCTCCTGCAAAAACATCCAACCTGTTGGGCTGCCATGATGAAACTGAAGGAGATGTTGAAAGCACACCGCCAAGATCCTCCCAGCCAGACCAGCCCTGATCAGGTCGCGGTCTAGGCCTTGGCCCTGGTCCTGGCTGACCTCCTCCGTCTCTTAAAAGATCAAGCACTATTTCAATAAGTCTAATTAAAATTCTGTCCAGTCTGTTGCGTGGTATGTTAAATTGTCTGACCATTAAGCCATACCAAGGAATTTGATTTTGAAACCTTGAATAAACCTGGTCTGCAGACATATTGCCAACCTGCTGGCTTATTACATAATTAACAGCAATATAGAACAGCAAGTCAATGACATTTCTGTTTAAACCTTCCTGCTCAAGTTCATAATAAAGGTCGTCATGCTGTGACCGTATATTTTGCATGACATCCTGAACATTTCTATCCCGCTGCGCACTTAAGTAATCTTGATTATTATTTATTGGTGACCGAAAACCATATGGGTTATTAAACATTTACTTTCCTCCTTAAATACTAACATATACTATTTTATTTTGATTTTTGCTACTTGTTACTGTTGCAGCAAAAGTAATGTGAATTTAAGAAAAAAAACACAGCATCGTGTTTTTGATGAAAGCTAATTGAACCATATATATTAAAAATATTTATTAATCAATCCTGGGAATAAATTATTATTTTGCTCCCTGCAATGCACCGCCTGCAATGTCATCATCATCACTGCCAAAGCGGTCTGCAATTTGTTCGATTTTTGTGCTGTATATAATCTTAAGGAATGCTATGCTCATTACAAGAGAAGCTACTTCTGCAATTGGATACGACCACCAAACAAGGTTCACATTTCCCGTCATTGAAAGCAGGTATGCTGCAGGAACAAGGACAACAAGCTGCCTGCCCACTGAAACCATGAGGCTCATTACACCGTTTCCAAACGCCTGAAAAACAGAACCTGCCACAACGGAAAATCCTGCAAAAATATAACTGAGGCTTATAATCCTTAGAGCAGGAATTCCAATACTTATCATGTCGTCGGAAGCGTTGAAAAGCAAAAGCATATTTTCAGGGTACAGCTGAATTATTAAAAGTGCCACAAGCATTATTCCAATCGCAATTTCTATGCTCAATCTTATTGTATGAATTATTCTTTCCTTGTATTTGGCGCCATAATTGTATGAAATTATGGGAACCATGCCATTGTTAAGTCCAAACACCGGCATGAACGCAAAACTTTGAAGTTTATAGTACACTCCAAACACAGCTGCAGCAGTTGCCGTAAATTTCATCAGTATGTTATTTATGCAATATGTTGTAACAGAAGTGATTGAAAGCATTATTATTGATGGAACACCAATTGCATAGATTTTCTTTATTGTATTCAGATTAGGTCGGAAGCCTCTTGCCTGAATTTTAATTTCACGGTTAAATTTGATGTTGAAAAAAACAGCCAACAGCCATGCAGCAATTTGTCCTATAACAGTGGCTACAGCTGCTCCTTTTATTCCCATTTCAGGCATACCAAACAGACCGAATATTAAAATAGGATCAAGGATAATGTTTATGATTGCGCCTATGCCCTGTGTAATCATGGTGAATAGGGTTTTTCCAGTGGACTGCAGCAGACGCTCAAATGTTACCTGTCCGAAAATTCCAATAGAAGCAATACAGCAAACATATAAGTATGAAATTCCATATTCAATTATTTCAACGTTGTTTGTCTGGGCGCCAAAATAAGGTCTGACAAATGTCATTCCAAAAACAAGGAATAACAGGTAGCTTAAAAATGCAAGAAAGATTCCATTGTCTGCTATGCTGTTTACTTCTTCCATGTTTTTCTCTCCAAGATTTTTTGAGAGCAATGCATTAATTCCAACACCTGTTCCTACTGCAATTGCAACCATAAGATTCTGAACAGGAAATGCCAGTGATACTGCAGTCAGGGCATCCTCGCTTATTCTTGCAACAAATATGCTGTCAACAACATTATATAAAGCCTGTACTACCATTGATATCATCATTGGTATAGACATACTAACGAGTAATTTTCTAACAGGCATTACACCCATTTTGTTTTCTTTGATTTGTTCCATTTTGTCCTCCTTTAAGTCAAGAAAAAAAAGCTGCCTGAGCAACTTTTTATTGCAAAACAATATTATATTCCTAATGATATAATAAGTCAACCGAAGTATTACATCTGCTTATTTTAATTTTCCGCACTGATGTATTCATCCACTGTCATGACTTGGGCAAACATGCCTTTCAAAGATGCCATAAACACATCATGAACCACGCTTGCATGAATTTCTCCATTTTTTGTGTTCAAATTCTTTGTTGTGCACGCATCCTCAAGGACAGTAACGTCGTATCCGTAATTTTGCGCTGCACGGACAGTTGTGTCAATGCACATATGGCTCATCATTCCTGCTACAACCAACTTTTCTGCCTTTAAATTATCCAGGCGTGACTTGAGATCAGTATTAAGAAATGAACTCGGGTATTTTTTTTCAATTACAATTTCACCTTCAACAGGCATGACGTTTTTATGAATTTCACATTTTCTCATCAATTCCTGCTGAGATATTTTATCATCCTTGAAAAGATGTTTTATATAGATTACAGGTAAATTCTTGCTTCTGAAATGATTCAATATATTAGCAGCTTTTAAAGATGCTTCTTCAGCATTGAATAATTTATAACTTCCTTCCTCAAAATACATGTTTTGAATATCAATTATAATCAGTACTGTATCATTCATCGCTATGCTCCTAATCATATATTTTCAATTGCATTTCTTGCCCAGTCTGAATCGGCTAATATTGCCCCGACTCCGATAAAATCAGCCTTACCTTCCATGAGAAGACTTCATATCAATGCAGCATATATCCATCCGCACAAGTTTTGAATCTTTAAGTACAGCATTAATTTCAACACCATCTTCCACATTTTCAAGTATTGCCATATCTCCCTCAGATATTTCAATCTTTTCGCCTGTTGACACTTCAAAAACAGCTTCACCTTTACCGCAGTAAAATGCATTGAAATCAAATGTCTTATTACATTCTGTGCAAAATTCATTTTTAAGAATCCCATCATTTTCTACAACTGTCATCTTTCCATGGCAGCTTTTTGAGAGCATCATGTTGAAATCCGTAACCTTGCCTGCTGCTGAAGATTCCCACCCTCCGTCAAACACATCTATATCTTTGTACGGCTCCATGACCAGATCATAGTGGTTTTTGTGAAAAACATGGGCATTCCCTTCAAGCATGATTAAATGTCTGGTGTAATTTTCAAGATTGGTGTATTTTGCTTCCTCTTCGCTGTAAGACTCGGCCATGCTGAGCCTAAATGAAAAATTCCTTGCAGCATAAGAAGAATTTACAGGATAAATAAAGTACTGCCTGCTTTCTCCACCTGCCCATTTTGAAGTTATAACATCATTTTTTTTAATTAATGTGATTTTCAAAGCAACCTCCTTGTAAAATTAATATAGTAATAATTTTCTTAAGTATTTTCGGTCACAAATACTAAAAGTGCTCTCCGTTTTCGTAATATCTGCTTTTTTCAAGAGCTTGAAAAACAACGTCCACATTTTTATATCCCAATAGATTTATGTGCTTTGTAATTATCATAGCTGTTTTGTCTTGAACTTCCTGCCCTCTGTCAAACCATAAAACTTCGACAACCGGAAGACCTTCCACAACTTTTTCATCCATTATGAAAGAAGAATTTATTACCTCTATGCTGAAATATTCTCTAGGACACTGAATTAACTCCTGAAGATCATCAATCAACAATTTGCTTATTGTCAAAGCCTTGTTCATATCTATTGCTCTAAATCTTAATGCTGGCATAGTAACCTCTCTCTTTTAATATATTTATATTATTTTAACATATTGGATTAAAAGATGCACCAAAAATAGAACATATATCAGCAATTATGATTAACAGTCGTCAAATATACTAAAAAGACGATTCTTCCTAGAATCGTCTTTCAACTCCTTATTTTTCTAAATTAGTGCTCCATCTTTGACATAATATCCATTACTTCCTCTACTGCAACCTGAGTTTCATGGGATATGTCTGAAAAACTTCCTAAAATGTAGCTGTGCATGTATGGCGGCATGTGGCCCATTTCCTTTAACGGATTGACACTGGTTACATATTCCCGGACCGATGCAGGCATGGAATTTCTGTCTACAAACAAAAGAGGCGTATGTTTGCCTAAGTGAGCAAGAATGACACTGGACACAAGGTGATGCCACTTGCTGAGTTCTCCGAATGAAAATGCCCAGCCATTTCTTGTATTGTGCTTCCATCCGAAATCATCAACTGGACTTTGGTATCTTGCAAAATTTATTGCTATGGTGTAGGGGTCGTTTCCACTGATTCTTTGAATGGTTCCTGTAATTGAATTCCTTATTTGCGCTTCCACATTTTCACTGACTGTCCTTGTGGAACCCACTATAAAATAGTTCTTTCCGCGGTTGCTTAAAATAAAATTTTGTATGGGCTGCGGTATTGAATTTTGCTGTACTAATATGATGGGAACATCCATGTGAGCCGCATAAAACGCTGCCGGAATCCCCTCGGAATAATCCTCTCCTGATATTACCATTATGTCTTTTTTACCAATTTCAGATTCTGAAGGAACAACGTTGAATCTGAAATCAATAATATCATAACAAGCTCTGTAAACATCTTCAAAGGTTGTTATTCTGTAAGTAGAAAAACCAAGCGCCACTAATGCATTTTCTATGGCTGATGATATGGGACCAACAACAAGTATCTGCGCCGGCACATTGTTTCCGGTTGGTGACAACCTCAATATTTCGTTTAAAATAATTGGCGGTATAAAGTTTCTGTCAGTGAACATTATTGGTGCATTTATTGGAAAGTGAACAATACTGGATGCGCAAACTCCGTACTGCCACTTGTCGTAAGGTACGATGATGATAGCATTTGGGCGCCAGCTTATATTGGTGCTTGGATATATCATATTTGTAACTGCAACATTATAAGTATATATATCGTCGAAGTTTATTCTTGTAGTATTGGCTGTATCTAAAATCGGATTAAACACCCCCGGCGTCTGCTGCATTGATACATTGTTATACATAGACATGAACTCACCTGCTTTTTTTAATTTAGTATATGAATATAGTTGCTGCTTTGACATACCTAATTTGTTTTTTCCAAAACAAATACGAATTTGATCAATTTAAAAAATTAAAAATTGAAGAAATATACGAAATATCTGGAAGAATAAAAAGGCTGCAGATAATACGTCTGCAGCCTGTTATTATATATTTTCTTTTATTTCTTCTATATTCTTTAATCTGCGCCACAATGTGGTCACGCTTATGCCAAGCCTTTCTGCAGCCAAAGTTTTGTTTCCTCCGGTTTCTTCCAGAACATTTTTTATCATTTCACTTTCAATATTTTTCAATACACCTCTGTTTTCAGGAGACAATCCCAAATCCTGATTTTTTTCCTCATCCGTCATGAATACGGGAGTTCCGACCGATGCCTCATCAATAACATCAATGTTAATTTCCTTGTTGCCTGAAAGTACAACACATCTTTCAATGAAATTTTCAAGCTGCCTTACATTTCCCGGCCAGTCGTAAAGAACAATCTTAGCCATAGATTCAGGTGATATGCCGTTTGTCTTGATGTTGAGCACGCTGCTTTTTTCGCTGAGGAAAAAATAAACCAGCTCGTAAAGATCCTCTTTTCTGTTTCTTAATGGGGGTATGTCAAGCCTCAGGACACAAAGTCTGTAGAACAGATCCTCCCTGAACTTTCCTTTTTCCACATACTTGTACAAATCCCTGTTAGTTGCAGCTATGACTCTGACATTTATGGGAATAACTTTGTCATCTCCTAATTTTACAACTTCCTTTTCCTGAAGCACTCTTAGAAATCTTGCCTGCAGGCTTGGAGCCATTTCACTTATTTCATCGAGGAATATTGTTCCTCCGTGGGCAAGTTCAAACAATCCTGTTTTTCCTCCCTTTCTTGCTCCCGTGAATGCTCCTTCCACATATCCGAAAAGTTCACTTTCCAGAAGGTTTTCAGGAAGCGCTGCACAGTTTACAGCAACAAAGGGTTTGTCTCTTCTGATGCTTGCATTATGAATGCTTTGTGCAAAAAGTTCTTTTCCCGTTCCAGTCTCTCCCAAAATTAAAACCGTACTGTCGACCTTGGCATAAAGCCTGGCCTTTTCCTTGGTCAGCATGATTTCTCTGCTTTTGCCTTTAATCTCATCAAAATTTGTTTTTGCCACATGCCCTTTTTCAAGAAGTTTCTTCCTTATTTGGGTTTCCATCTTCTGAATTTTCTCAATTTCCTGGAACGTGGCAACAGCACCCACAACTTCTCCTTCAACCACTATGGGCACCCTGTTTGTCAAGATTGAAGTGTTTCCTATTTGCTGCAGCTCTCCAAGCTCTGCAACACCTGTCTTAAGAACCTGATTCATGCGCGTATTTTCAACTACGCTGTCAACCGATCTGTTGATGGCGTTTTCGTAGAGAACTCCGGTAATTTTCTGCACAACAGGGTTAAAAACAGTAATAAGTCCATTTTTATTGATTCCAAGTATACCATCATAAGCAAAATCTATTATAGATTTTAGAATTTCTGCCTTTTCCATTTCCGAAAGCTGAACCTCCATGAGACCCTTTGCAAGATTTATAGCTTCAGCTATTGCTTCTTTCCCTGTTTCAATCAGTACACCTTCAAGACCTTTTTTCTCCAACACTTCCATTACTGCATGGCCGCCTATAAAAACTCTGCACCCCGAAAGATACAAATAATTGATTCTTTGCTCAATTTCTCTTTCTGACCTAATTGTAGTTGTACTAATTCTTGCTGAAAAGGTTTTCTCAAGTATTGCACTGACTTTAATGTAAGTCTGAGCAAGGTCGTCAAAACCAACTATGCCGATTACATTTGAAATTTCTACTGCTTTGCTGATTGAATTTATTACGTCATAACTGCCGAATTCAATGTTGACAACAGGTATGTCAACATTTCTTCTGATAAGATTGCCTGTCCCCCCGCGGCTTATAATTATATTAGCTCCGTCTTTAACTGCCTTTCTTGCACATTTTAAACCTTCGCTGAATGAACCTTGAAAAACTTCGATATTTTCATTCAGCTCATTAACTACTTCATTTGCCATAAATGCCAATTTTTCATCTGATGCAACAAATACAATTTTACCAATCATAAATTCACCCCGTTAATTTACTGGCTTTTAATTATTATACTATTATTTTAGCATTATAAAAATAATTTTATTGCAATTGACATAGCTATAATTATTAGGTTATTGATTTATAGCCTTGAACATCAGCTCAGCAGGAGGTTTTATACCGGTCCATATTTCAAAAGCCAATGCACCTTGGTAAACCAGCATCTTAAGTCCTTCTACTGTCTTGCATCCAATTTCTTCCGCTTCTTTCAAAAGTTTTGTTTTTCTCGGGTTGTAAACAGCATCGCACACAGTAAGCGAAGGACAGAGCAGTTCCCTGTCCAGAGGGCTAGAATCAATGTAAGGTGACATTCCTACGCTTGTTGTATTTATGAGAACATGGCAGTCCGTAATTGCTTCTTTCATTTCTTCGTATTCATGTTTTACAGCCAGGCAATTTGCTCCTGACTGCTTAGTTATGTCTTCAGTCAGTGACACTGCCTTTTCATATGTTCTGTTGCATATGTAAATTTTATTTGCATTGTTCATGGCAAGAGTCATACTTATTGCTCTTGAAGCTCCACCGCTTCCAAGTATAAAAACATTTTTTCCATCTATTTTTGTTCCTGTGCTCTCCTCGAATGATTTCAAAAATCCCATGCCGTCTGTGTTATAACCCTTGAGACTTCCCTCATTAACCGCGACAGTGTTCACGGCACCTATGCATTTTGCATACTCGTCCACTTCATCAAGATACTTCATTATTTCTATTTTATGAGGTATTGTAACATTAAAGCCTTCAAAGTTCATCTTAGCCATTCCCTTTACAACTGTTTCCAGGTTTTCAGGCGATACCTCTATGGGAATATAGATTTTGTCAAGACCTAAACTCTCAAATGCCGCGCTATGCATGAGTGGAGAAAGTGAGTGCCCCAAAGGATAACCCAATAGACCAATTAATTTTGTTTTAGTGCTTATAATCATGCAATACCTCCATTATGTAATAATAATTGTTTATTATTATAACATAATAAACAACATGTCCATATCTTTTTTTGTCGCATTAAGTATTTTTTATCAATCTAAAGCAAACAGCTTAAACACGCTGATGCGAAGTTTAAGCTGCTCAAGAAATATTTAATTTTTGTAGAGATTATTTTTGTTCAAGGTGGTCTGCCAGCGGAGGTCCGTATGCCCATACTATTTTAAATGGTGTGTCACCTGTGTTTTCTATCTGATGATCTACTCCCAGAGGTGAAAATATTGCAGTACCGGGATACAGGTCATATACTTCATCGTCGCATGTGAGCCTTCCGGTGCCTTCAATAACGAACATTGCCTCTTCGGAATCCGTGTGCTTGTGAAACGGAATGCCGCTTCCTGGTTCTGACACGTTTGTTCCCATTGCAATCTTAGTTGCCCCCACTGTATGTTCGCTTATAAGTACTTTTGATACCCTAGGCCAGGGTGTTTTTTTAGTTCCTTCAATTTCACTTTCTCTAACAATAACTTTTGTCATGATGATTCTCCTCTCATTATTTTATTAGCCACCTTCCAGGTGCGGAAAAATTTGTACTACATCATTTTCTTTGACAATACAATTCAGTGGTGCCCATGTCTTGTTTTTAATGACCATTCCCACCTCTTCTGGTGAGATTCCTATTTCGCTTAAAATATCGCAAAGCTTCCTGCTTCCTTTTGTATCAAGTATTATTTCTTCTTTTCCGGCTTCTTTTATTAACGCAAGATTTAATTTAATTTTTACCATGTCTAGATTATGGATTTTAGCATTTCTTCTTCCGTAAGGTCGAACACTGCATTTGTTGGGCTGAGACTTTCTTCATACAGGTATTCAGGTAGTTTGTCGTGAGCCGGACTTACCCCTGCCTTCATGTTGAATTCTCTTTCAATTTTTAATGTATTGATTCCCAAGTCCCAAATTGTATTTTTGTCATAGCTGCTCCCTGCTCGGAAATTCACTATGTCTGCCAAAATGCTTGGATCAGCAAACAGTGGACCTCTTGCAAACATGCATAATCCTATGCAGTCAAGTGTTCCTATTTGTATTTGAAGAGTTTTGGATAATTCTCCTTGATTTTCTTTTCCCAGCGGATCAACTGTTCCCCTTGAGCCAAAGCAGTTGCCTGCAGTATGGTCTCCGCCCATTGTGGACATAGAATATGTCACTCCGTTTCCTTTCAACGCCCTTGGATCGTATCCTGCAAATCCTTGTCCCTTGCCTGTCGGAATTCTTGAGCTTCCAAGAACCTGCCCTGTTATAAGCGCACCGTTTCCGATAATTCTTCCAAGTGCAGTATTTTTTCTTATTTCACCAATCAGTGCCATGCAGTCTTCTTCACAGCCAAATTTTCCGTATCCTTCATCCAGTGCCACTCCAAGTGCGCAGCCCGTATCGATTGCGTCAAGACCCAGGTCGTTTATTTCATAGTTCATTCTGGCTACGGAATCCAAATTGTCCATTCCCAGATTTGAACCCAGAAGAGCAATATTTTCATACTGCATTGTGGACACAATTTTTTTGCCGCTCTCATCGGGATAAATTGTGCTGCATCTAATGGCACACACCTCCATGCATGAAAGAGCAAGCTTTCCTTCTCCTCCTCGTTTTAAGATGAGTTCATTCATTTTTTCCCCGCAAAGATTATCAACATGTTCTGTTGAACCGTACCTGAAACTATTTGTAGGGAAAGCTCCCATGGCATTGACAGCCTTTACGATTCCTGTTGTTCCGTAATTGTGGTATGTTCCTGTTGTCTTGGGGTCATTGGCAAGTTTTGAATTGAAGTCTTTTGCCAGCTCCATGAACTTTTCCTTGTCACTGTAAGAGATTAAATTGCAGCCTTCATCATCAACAACAATGGCTTTCAGACCTTTTGAACCCATTAACGCTCCCAAGCCGCCTCTTGCTGCAAATTTCAATTCGCCGTGGGGATCGCTTGCTGCAATGCAGGCTCCCCTGAGACCTCTTTCACCTGCAGGTCCAACGCACAAAATGCCGACTCTTTTGCCGTACATTTCATAGATCATTTTTATCGTTTTATAATTTCCAAGATATTTAAGCTCATTTTTTTCTTCGAGTCTATATTCATCCTTGTTTATAAAAAGGACATAGCAGTGTTCATCTGGAGATTTCCCTTCAATTATTAAGGCCTGCACTCCGCATTTGGAAAGTTTTCCTCCTGCAACGCCTCCGCAGTTTGCTTCCTTTATGCCGTTTGTGAGAGGACTTTTTCCTCCAACGGATATTCTGCTGGCGCTTGAAGCTATTGTTCCGGACAGAAGCCCTGTTGCTATGACAAGTTTATTTTTTTTACCAAGAGGTTCACAGTCTGGTTCTACCTCGTCACATATTATTCTTGAACTCAGAGACCTTCCTCCTAGAAATTCATAATCTGAATTTGTCTCTACGGAAATGTCCTTGCTGGACATGTTGATTCTTATAATATTAGCCATGTCATCACCTCATATTTTTGCTTTTTTTTCTTCCGGCTCGCTTGATTTAGGTTTAAATGTGAAAAATTGAAGTACAAAAGATCCGATAATAAGAGCAAGAATAATCAAAGCCAATGGTCTTGTTGCAAAAGAAATTAAGAGTCCTCCGAATGATTTGGAACCAATCAATGCCTGCCTGAAATTTGTTTCAATCATTGGTCCCAGAATGATACCCAGGACTATAGGGGCCACCGGATATTTGCATCTTTCAAATATGTACCCAAGAAAACCGAAGAACAGCATTATGAGAACATCGTTCATGTTGTTGTTAAGAGCATAGGAACCTATTATGCAAAGAAGTGTAATAAGCGGAACCAATGCCCACTTTGGAAACTTAAGAACCTTGAGCATGAGATTTGCTCCGAACAGACCGGTAAAATATGCAAATATAATTCCTATGCCAAGGAAAATCAATATATAGTAAAAATATTTTTTTTCAGTAAACATGAATGTAGGTCCGGGCAGCAGACCGTGCATGTAAAATGCTCCTATTATAACTGCAGTTATGGAATCTCCTGGTATTCCCAGGGTGAGCATTGTTGTAAGGGCTCCTCCTATGGCTGCGTCATTGGCCGTTTCAGGAGCAGCAACTCCTTCATATGCACCCTCCCCAAACTTTTTGCTGGGGTTTTTAATTATACTTTTTGTTGCTCCATATGCAACGAGAGATCCTATATCGCCGCCGGTACCCGGCAAAAGTCCTATTATCCATCCAATGACAGCTGACCATGTCATTGTGGGAATCAATGTTTTTATCAATTTGAATTTTGGAAACAAGTCTTTTATTTTATAATTTTCATCTACCTTGAATGTCTTACTTTTTTTAAGCTGTACGAGTACTTCCTTCATGCCGAACAACCCTATCATTGCTGCTATGTAATTGATCCCGCCGCTCAATACCTTTGTTCCCATTGTGAAACGCATGAGCCCAGTGATAGGATCCATTCCTATCATGCCTACAAACACTCCCAAAAAAGCTGCAATGAGACCCTTGGTCATCTTGCCCTGGCTTAGCACTGCAACAAGGGTGATACCCCACATGGTAATGAGAAAATATTCCTGCGGACCGAATTTAAGAGCTATGGTTCCAAGCATTGGCCCTACAAATCCAAGAACAATCAAACCGAAAATTCCGCCGACCATGCTCACAAACAATGAAATTCCCAATGCATTGTTTGCTTCACCGTTCATTTTCATGGGATAACCGTCAAATACGGTTGATACAGCAGCTGCCGTGCCCGGAATATTTAGAGCTATGGCTGAAATAGACCCTCCCATAACACCTCCAGCAAATGCTCCGATTATAAATGCAAGGGCAGGTATCATTTCCCAACCAAAAGTAAGAGAAACTACTAGTACTATAGTCATTGTAACTGTAAGACCAGGCAGTGCTCCCATTACCAGGCCGATTACACAGCCAATAAAAATGTACAAAGTGTATATCAATTCATATTCAACCATAACTGCATACCCCCTCCTATGGAAGCATTACGTGAAAAATTTTATAAAATATGAAATATAAAAGAGGTACAGCAACAAAGGATACAATTGCAGCCCTTCCTGCTTTTTTTTCAATTTTTTGTTCTTCATAATTCATATAAGACATTGCTATTATCAAATAAACTCCCGTGCCTACCAGAAATCCTATTTTTTTGATAACCAGCGCGTAAGCTATGACTCCTAAAGTATAAATTACAACCTTTTTTAAATCGTACAGGAATTCATCCGAAGTTTCATCCTTGTTTTCTTCTTTAGACTTTTTCATTTCCACAAAAATTGTTGATATCAGGCAAACAAGCATTACAATGCCTATAAGAAACGGAAAAATCAAAGGTGAAGTTGTGGAAAAAAGTTCTATGCCATCATTCTGCACCCATCCGTAAGTGCTGAACATAATAAATGCTACTATTAACCCTATGAATATAAAAATCAAATTTTCTACCCAGTTAATTTTAGTCATTGTACCCCTCCTAGTCTTCTTCGAATATTGCTTCTTGGGGACAAGTGTTCATGCATGTATAACATTCAATACATGTGTCTGTATCTATAAATGCCTTGTTTTCTTCCACATTTAAATTTGCCGCGCCGACAGCACATACCTGGGTGCATACTCCGTCCCCGTTGCATTTGATTTTGTCTACTTTTAGCATAGTACCCTCCTTATTTAGTATCCGGCAGCTCTCCCACATGAAGAGCTGCCGTTTAAAAAATTATTTCAGTCTTTCTATTCCGAAGTCCTCAGGAGAACTCTTAGCTGCTCCCATGTCGTACAGCAGCCATGCTGCCTTTGAAGTCCAGTTAGTAAGATACTCTATAGCTTCTTCGTCACTGTAATCAATTTGAGTGAGATAAATTCTTGTGCAGTATTCATCCCAAGCCGGATCTTTCATTGCTTCATTCATTTTTTCTTCCAGATAGTCGATTATTTCCTGAGGAGTTCCCTTAGCTGCAAACAATCCGAAATATGGACCGTAAGGAATGTATTCGGACAATTCTTCATAAACTGTTCCTATTGGCACTATATCATCAAGACCAGGAATAGTATCATTTGTAAAGGATGCTAAAATCTTTAAATTTCCGCCCTTGTGAGCTTCAACCATTGACTGAACCATTTCTATGGTTGCATCAACCTGTCCGCCCATTACTGCAGTAACTGCCGGCCCACCGCCCTGGTGAGGAACAAATGTAAACTTGCATCCAAGCTTTTGTTCAAGCAAAAGTCCGCTGATGTGAGGAACTGTTCCAGGACCTGCTGTACCTATGGTTAGTTCACCAGGATGATCAATTGCATATTGAATAAATTCTTCAGCAGATTCAAAAGGTGAATCTGGAGGAACAGCCAGTACAGGAGTTGCTTCAGCAACAAGCTTGATAGGTATGAAGTCTCTTATAGGGCTCAAGTCCATTGTACCCATTGTCTGCCATACTGACATGATTTCAGATCCGAAAAACAACGTGTAACCGTTTGCCTCGGTGTTAAGAACGCCTGATGCTGCAGTAGCGCTGGCAGCCCCCGGTGTATTTGTTATTGCAATTCCCTGTCCAACTATTTCCTGCAAAATAGGAACTATGCCTCTAGCTATAACGTCTGTTGGCCCTCCTGCTGAGAATCCCACAACTGCGTTAATGGGTCTTGTGGGATAATCAAGTTTTGGTGGTTCCGGTGCAGGTGCTGGAGCTGGAACTGGTGCAGGTGTTGGTGCTTCTGCTGCCGGTTGTGTACATCCTGTCAAACCAAAAGATGCAATTAGAATCAAAGATAAAATTAAAGATAAAATTTTAAACCTTTTCATTACTCTCCTCCTGGAATTCCAAATTCTTATTACAATGAAACTGACAACTAGACAACACTTGATGCTTAAATATAAATTTTTTTAGGGTCAATAACATTCCTTAACAAATAAATTTCTTTTTCATCAGGCAAATCTGTAATTTTTACGTCCATGTCAAACTTGATGTCAAAGCCTGTGTTTTCTTTTATTTGTTCCCTTGTTACTCCCGGATGTATGGATTCAACCTGCATTTCTCTTGCTTCATTGTTGAAGTTCATGACACAAAGGTTTGTTATAATTCTTATATCCTTGCACTTTGGAAGACCTGTATCTTCTCTTGATGTTCCTCCCTTTAAGTACCCCACTGTGGTTATGAAATCAACCAGTTCAACAATTTTTCTGTTCTGATGCTTTGCAATTGCAAATACTTTCTTGGAATAAGAAGCTATATCTGCCGCTCCCCCGCTGCCGTTAATATGCCTGAAGCGGTCCTTTTCATAAATACCTGTAGAGTTTATATTTCCAAATTTGTCTATCTGCAAGCCTCCAAGGAAACCTACATCAACCAGCCCCCTATGAAGCACGCTTCCCAGAGACCCCACAAAACTTGTAAAATATTCACTTCTGTACCACAGTCTTGGATCTGCTATACCCACGCCTGTGTCAACACTTTCGGGATTTACTACTCCTATTTCATAAATAATATTCAAATTAGGTGCATGAGAATTTTTTGCAAGCAGTGTTGCAACCTGAGGAAGGCCAAGCCCCACAACTATGTTCTGTCCATCCTCCAGCATTCTTGATGCTGTAACTGCCATCAGTTCATTGGTTGTAAAATCAGTGCTGTTCATCTGCATCACCCCAATTCTTACTGTATCCGTAAACAGGATCAGCTTTAATTTTTGACAGCATCTTCACTCCGCCGCATTTTTCCAGAAATTCATCGTGATCCTTTGTTCCAAGCACGTAATATTTAAGGAACTCATCAAATTCTTCCTGTTTTTTGTTGCATTTTGCATACTTTGTCAACATGTCACCATCATAATCGTACATTTTATAAACAGCTGTGGGATATGCACCATAAGGAACTTCTATTATTCCATGAACGTAAATGTTTGGTATAGTAACCTTTTCCGGATGACTCTTCACAAACTCGTTTGATACTATCTGGTCAACTGTAACATAAAGTTTCTTTGCTGCCTTTCCCATTTCCAGATCCCACACAGGACCATCAATCATCACGTTTCCCTTTTCATCAGCATATGGAGCATGAATAACTGCATAGTCTGGCTGCAGGGATTTAAGAAGAACAAGCTTTTCTCCATCGTCAAAAGGAGATGAAGATATCATTAATGAATCATCATTTTTTTTCTGCAAATTTTCAATCATGGCAGTTCCTAAAAGGATTTTAGTAGGAATAAACGGTATCCCCAGGGAACCGGCCAAAAATCTGTAAGCAATGCTAAGTCCGCTGAACTCCCTTGCATCAATTGTTCCTTTTTCATATGCGTCATTTATTCTTTCAACCCTTCCGAAACGGTCAAGAGATCCACCTCCATAGGACAATCTTTTGACAGCACCTGAACCTACCAGCATGTCAGTTCCCATACACACAACGTCCTGGTATACAATCAGATCCTTTTTCCCCTGTCTTATAAGTTCATTGAAAAATGCAATTGGACTTCTTGTAATGGCAAATCCTCCAAAAGCTATTTCTGCTCCGTCAGGAATTTCCCTTACGGCATCTGTTAAATTCATAATTTTGCTTTTCATGGCTCTACCCTTCCACTACATCTGAGTTGGCCATTTTCGCACATCCTATGCCGCAGAATTCATTGTCTATGTCAATGGGCAGAAGTTCCGGAGAAAGTCCGTTATCCTGTTCTATGGCATGCATGAACATGTTTGCTATAGGGCAGCTTAAGGGCTGCATTCCCTTTTCATGGAAACTGTCTCTGATGTTTTGAAGGCAGCAGTTTTTAACCTTTATTTTAAACTGAAGTTCATCTTCTTCCGTTTGAATGTCTTCACAGAAATTATTGTCCTTGAGCCATGTTTTCAAGGCTTCCCTGTCAGTTGCCTTATCCTGAAGCTGGGATTTTATGTAGGGAACTCCTGTAAGCGTAAGTCTGTATCTTGCTCCCTTTCCTCTTTCATCATAAAATGCCTTTTGAACTTCAAACAACATCTGGTCTTTGAAATTACTTATATCACTCATACTGTTCTCCTTATTCATAGTACGAATCTCCGAATTTCTCGTTGAAAACCAGTTGGTTTAGAGGAATTCTCGGTCTCGGATTAGCATTCTTAGCAGGTGTTCCCATTGCGATGATGGCATAAATTTTAAATTCATCCGGAACATGGAAATGATCTTTCATTCTCATTTCATCCCTTATGTCAATGCACGGTGCCACCAGCCAGCATGCTCCAAGTCCCAGGCTTGTAATTGTCAAAAGCATATTTTCTATAGCTGCGGAAGTATCAAATGGAGCGTCCCATACTTCTTTCTTTCCCAAAACCAATATATTTATATCAGCTTCACTAACAAATGCAGAAACATTGCCGGACGTGAGTTTCTTGAATGCATTTTTCCTTTTTTCTTCGTCCTGCAACCCTTCAAATCTTGCCTGCATCTGCTTGCTTAAAAATTCCCCCGTAAATCTTCTTCCGCTTCCGTTCTTGCCCACATATGACAAAAAGTCTTTGTTTGCTTGATCTTTTACTACTATAAATCTCCAAGGCTGCGCATTTTCACCGGAAGGAGCCTGTCTTGCGCTTTCTAAGATAAGCCTTAAGTCATCCTCCGATATTTTATCATCGGTAAACTTTCTGATGCTTCTTCGGTCCAACACAACTTGAAAGAATACATCCTTTTCTTCTCCCATATTGCCCTCCTATAATTTTTCATATTTATTTATACAGGATGATGAATAGCATAAATGCTCTTTCCGCCATTCAAAGGTCCCTTTATAACTGCTTCAACAAGCTCTTTGTCTCTTTCACTTGTTTTATCAATTTCAGGCAGAACTCCAACCGGGTAAATTCTTCTGATTTCATTGTGCAGTGTAATAATGTATTCAAGCAGAACTTCCAGACCTTCTTCCGCCTTGGATGCATCAGCCAGTGTTGGTCTTCCTATGACACCCTGCGGGTATAGTCTTACTTCCAGGCCTCCTGCACCGATTTGTGCGTGCCCAGGAATAGGATACTGATACACGTCTCCGCCCTTGTCAATGTGTCCTGGAGGAAATACTCCATGAGGAACTGAATCTTCCATGTGTTCCATCTCATTCATTTCCGGGAATAATGCCAGCGAATAAGATGCTTCAACTTCATCAGCATGACTGAACTGAGTTTCAAAAGGTCCTCCATGAGCCTTGTCTTTAAGGTAATTTGGAATTACAGTTGGCCAGTTTACAAACATTATTACGGCAGGAACCTGATAAATTTTCCCAAACTGCTGAATAGCTGTAGGTATTACATATTCCTGACCGTGGCCGTTCAGTAGAATCATTTTTCTGAAACCGGCATTCCAAAATCCTGCGAATATTGCTCTTAGATAATTTGTAAACGTTTCTTCAGGTATTATTATTGTTCCGGGCATTCCCATGTGAGGCCATGGATGAGAACCAAACCATATAGGCTGTGAAACAGTGCATCCTACTTCTTTTGCCACGGTTTCAGCCATTCTTGTTACCAGGAATGTATCCTCGCCGTAGCATTGACCCTGGCCGTGATTTTCGGTGCTGCCTATGGGTATGATGATAATATCGTTTTCCTTAAGCCTTTCCTTGACCTGATAGCCGGTCATATTCTGGAAATAAACTTGATCAGGTTTATCCATTGAACCTTTTGATATGTTATATTTCATAATATCCTCCTTGATTAACTTTAACTGATATAATGCAAGTTAAATGCCATATAATACAACTTTAAAAAAATTAATATTCCATTGCATTTTAGGCGTTAATTTAAAACATCTTAACTTATGAAATAATTGTTATTTCATTTTGAAATACCCATACGGTTATTTTGTATATGAGTATTTCAAAACGAAAATATGTTAAAGTTTAGTAGTACCGAACAATTCAGCCAGTTTGTTGAGTTTTTCAACAACTTCAATTTCAACAGGTATTCCTTCAGATTTTCTTTTGTCCATGAGGTCTTGCTCTATTTCTCCTGCCATGAACACTTCATTGTTTCCCTTTGGAGGCAGACTTTTTATTTTTTCTATTACGTTATCCACGTCTTCCTTGTAAATTTCAGTGTCTCTGAAGCTTGAAATGTTTATTGCAATGAACACATGGCTTGTGTTTGATTTTCCTGTCATGTCGGTTATATTTTTTACTTCGCCGGTCACGGATGTTCCCGTAAGAACTCCTGTAAGTAAATCAACTATTAGTGACATCCCGGAGCCCTTTACTCCTCCTATGGGAACAAGGCTTCCCTTAAGAGCTTCGTTGGGGTCGGAAGTGGGATTGCCTTCTTGATCAAATCCCCAATCCATAGGCATTTCTTTGTTCTGCAAGGCAAACATTCTTATTCTTCCTCTTGCAACTGTAGACATGGACATATCAAGCACTATTGGCTTGCCCTTACTTGCAGGAACAGCCGCTGTGAG
This sequence comes from Firmicutes bacterium UBA6113, assembly GCA_002422545.1. Taxonomy (GTDB): domain Bacteria; phylum Bacillota; class Clostridia; order Tissierellales; family Sedimentibacteraceae; genus Sedimentibacter. Next base: position 86,577 of record DIWF01000005.1, read on the forward strand.
TGGGTTTGTTCCAAGGAGAGGAGATTTTGTTCCAAATGGAGCAATGGCAGGTGATGCATTTGTCATTGCAAGGCCGATCATATTTTCTTCAAGTGCCATCATGGAATAATATGAAGCCACTCCGAAATGATTGGAGTTTTTCACCGCAACCATTCCTATTCCATACAACCTTGCAATGCGCATTGCTTCTTTCATGGCCATATGACCAGCAAGCTGGCCCATGCCATTGTCTGCATCTAGTGTTGTAACTGCTGCAGAATTATTGTTTATGAATTTCATATCTGCATATAAATTTACAACACCTTTTTGCATTCTTTCAATATATGTGGGGAGTCTTACGATGCCGTGTGATTTTACGTTTCTAAGCTCTGCGAACATTAGAGTATCGCTTATGATTTCAGCGTCCTTCAGGTTCATACCGGATTTAATGAGTATGTTTATGCAAAATTCATTTAATACATTTAAATCATACAAGATAGGTTCCTCCACGCTATCACCCCTTTATGTTTTTTAAATCTGCGCAACTCCTGTTTCTCTTGCTGCCTGTGCCACTGCCTTAGCAATTGCCGGTCTTACTCTTTTATCAAAAGGCATTGGTATTATGTAATCTTCTGTTAATTCTTCATCTGAAATCAGTTCTGACAAGGAATTTGCTGCTGCCAATTTCATTTCTTCGTTAATTGTCTTTGCGCGAACATCAAATGTTCCTCTGAATATTCCCGGGAATGCCAGTACATTGTTTATCTGGTTGGGATAATCGCTTCTGCCTGTTCCAACAACTCTTGCCCCTGCTTTTCTGGCAAGATCGGGATCTATTTCAGGAACAGGGTTTGCCATTGCAAATATTATGGAATCCTTGTTCATGCTCTTAACCATTTCTTCTGTCACTATGTTTGCCTGTGACACTCCTATGAACACATCTGCTCCAACCAAAGCATCTGCAAGACTACCTGATTTATGGTTCTTGTTTGTTACTTCAGCCATTTCTTCCTTAGCCCAGTTCATTCCCTTTTCTCTTCCCTTGTAGATGATGCCTGTTCTGTCAACTAAAAGCATATCTTTTACTCCAACGTTGAGAATAATTTTGGAAATAGCTATTCCTGCGGCTCCTGAGCCGTTGATTACAACAACTATGTCCTCCATTTTTTTCTTTGTGAGCCTCAATGCATTCATCAAACCTGCAAGCACTATTATTGCAGTTCCGTGCTGGTCATCGTGGAATACCGGGATTGACAGTCTTTCTTTCAGTTTTCTTTCAATTTCAAAACATCTTGGTGCTGAAATATCCTCAAGATTTATTCCGCCGAAAACAGGCTCAATCATTTCAACTATGTTTACTATTTCATCAGGATCTTTTGTTTTTACGCAGATTGGGAATGAATCCACTCCGCCAAATTCCTTGAACAATACGGCTTTACCTTCCATTACAGGAATTGCTGCATATGCTCCTATGTCTCCAAGCCCGAGAACTGCTGTTCCGTCTGAAACAACAGCAACCAGGTTTCCTTTTGAAGTGTAGTCGTATACAGTGTTGACATCATGTTCTATTTCTTTGCAGGGCTCAGCAACTCCGGGAGTGTATGCAAGACTTAGGCTTGCCTTATCTGTAACGGGCACCTTGCTCATTATGTTTAACTTTCCCTGATTATCTTTGTGAAGTTTAAGTGCATCATCTCTTAATGACATAATAATACCTTCCTATTTTTTATATTGTTCTTTCCCTATTTTATATAAATCATTTCCCTCATTGTCTATTATTACGGTAACAGGGAAATTTTCAACTTTCAGTCTGTATATTGCTTCTGCCCCAAGATCTGGAAATGCTATTACTTCTGCTTCCTTGATGGCTTCGGCAAGAAGTGCTCCTGCTCCGCCGATTGCTGCAAAATAAACTGCATTGTTCTTTATTATTGAATCCACAACCTGCTTACTTCTAAGACCCTTGCCAATCATCCCCTTCAGACCGTGATCCATCAAAAGAGGTGCATAGGCATCCATTCTTCCGCTTGTTGTAGGACCTGCAGAGCCTATCGCCTGTCCCGGCTTTGCAGGACAAGGTCCTACGTAATAAATTGTCTGGTTTTTTATGTCCATTGGAAGCTCTTCATTTTTATGTATAAGTTCTGCAATCCTTTTGTGAGCAGCATCTCTGCCTGTATACATGATACCGTTAAGAAGAACTCTGTCTCCTGCTTTCAAATCACTCACTGTTTCGTCAGTCAGCGGTAAATTTACTATTTTAGCCATTTCTACCTCCAATTTATATAATTGCTTCTTTATGCCTTGCCACATGGCACTGAATGTTTATGGCAACAGGCATGCTTGCAATGTGCGCAGGAAAAGTTTCTATGTTTACAGCAAGGGCTGTGGTTCTTCCGCCAAATCCCTGAGGTCCAATTCCTAGATTGTTTATTTCCTCAAGAAGCTCTTTTTCCATCTTTGCCACTACCGGATTTGGATGGTGCTGTCCAACTTCTCTCAAAAGAGCCTGTTTGGCAATCAAGGTTGTTTTTTCAATTGTGCCGCCTATTCCTACTCCAACTATAATAGGAGGACATGGATTTGATCCTGCCTTGTCAACAGTGTCAATGACGCACTTCTTAATGCCTGCTTCCCCGTCTGAAGGTTTAAGCATGCACAAGGCACTCATGTTTTCGCTTCCTCCGCCCTTAGGAGCAATTATAAGCTTTATTTTGTCTCCGGGAACTATTGTGGTGTGAATTATTGCAGGAGTGTTGTCACCTGTATTTTTTCTCACCAAAAATGGATCATCAACTGCAGATTTTCGAAGATATCCGTTTTTATAGCCTCTTCTTACTCCTTCGTCTATGGCAGCATTAAGATCTCCGCCCACAAGTCGCACATCCTGACCCAGCTCCAGAAATATAACTGCAAGTCCAGTGTCCTGGCATATGGGAACATCCTTTGTTCTTGCAATTTCCTGGTTCTTCAGAATATCTTCCAGGATATCCCTGGCTAGTGGCGATTCTTCCTTGTCCACTGCATCTTCTAATGCTTTTTTTACATCCTGCGGAAGATAATAATTTGATTCTATACAAAGTTTTTCAACTGTCCTGGTTATATCTTCTACATTAATTTCTCTCATCTTTAATCTCCCTTCAACTGTTGCAATATTGTAATATTATAACTCTCCTGTGCCTGATTAAAAGGAACAGGAGAGAATATTATTTTTATTAATATGCCAATGCTGGTTCAAGCACTTCTACATCAGCTATCTGAGGATCTGCTTCTCCAGCCTTCAACTGTACTGCTTCCGGATAATATCTGTGTACCATTTCAAGAACTATGGAAGCCTGTCTTGCCATGTCAATGCCATTTTGAGCTGTTGTGAGCTGTCCGTGGCCTGCTACGCATGAATTGCCTGTCTTTAAGTAAACAGGAGCACAACATCTGACCATTTCAGGAGCTTCGTAAACACGAATGAATCCGCCTGATCCTGGAGGGTTGTCAGTATGCAAATCCAACGGAACATTTATTGTCTGTCTCAATGCAGCCAACATTGGAATTGACAGGTCTCTTACAGGGTTGATAGAATCTGCTCCCAATTTTTCAAGAAGCTTGAAGCTTGCAGGATTTCCCTGACCGTTGTGAGCTGAGTTCTTGAATTTCATTTCTTTTGGAAGTTCTCCGTTCTTTCTTGCTTCATCCAATACCCAGAGCAAACCTTCATCATAAACTATGAGCCCTCTTATACCTGCTTCAGCAATACGTTTTGCATCTTCAACTGCTCTGGCAACTTGTTCTTCGCCTCTTAATCTGTAGGCTATAACTCTTCCCTGCTCGCTTAAGCGAGTAGCGCTTGTATCATAAGCAGCTCTTGGTCCTATAGAAAAGTTAAGTCCAGCTCCGTGAGCCTTACAAATAGCAGCATATTCTTTTAATTCTGTGAAAGTATGACGGAAAGCACCGTAAGTTTCATCCACTCTGTTGATTTGAATTCTCAGTCTTTCTGCTTCATCGATCAATGCCTTGCATGCCAGTGCTGTATTGATTGTTGGTACTTCAATTCCGAAATGTGCACCTGTTGGAAACCTCTTCTGAGATGTTGGGCAATCAAATGCATCCCCTGCCGGCAAACCTATTTTTACTAAAAAGTCCCTTGTTTTCTCCATCATTTTGGTTCTTCCTCCATAATCTTTAATAGATAATTTTTTAAACAACTACCATTTCCGGAATTGGTACTGTCTTTCTTTGCTCATATAAAAAGCAATAAACGTGCCAATTTTCAAAAAAGATTAGGAGAATTTTTTTAGTTTTATGTGAAGTGTTCATTTCAAACGAACAAGGCTCACGAAATTTTTCATGAAACCTCTTTCTGTACGCAAATCTATGATGAAATTTAATTTGATATAATTTTTCAGTTCTTAATTTCTTTTCAAATTGAAAAGTTTGGTAAAATATTGAAATGAAAAGTGAAATGTCAATTTAAACGTTCAAAATCAGATAAGTTTAATCAATTATATTATAAGCAAAATATTAATTCAATAAAATTAAACAGCATTTTCATAATGTCAGTTGCAAATAACCTTCATTAATATTATAATTGTTGATATAAATAAAATAAGAGGCGAATATGACTGAAAACGACAAGAAAAAATTCATTGTAAATGTGGCTTTTATAGTAACGGTTTACGCAGTTTTATATTTCATTTTTGTTTACATGATACATTGGGTTATGCCATTTTTGGTTGGATTTTTGATTGCTCTTGCCCTGCGGCCCCTGACAAGACTTGTTAACAAGCTTGTTAACAGCACCGGCAAAGGCGTGGCAGTGTTTGTGGTGGCTATGTTTTATGCTGGAGCAGCAACTCTCATTTGGCTTATACTGTCATTTTTGTTCGCGCAGTTGACAGATATGGTCAACGTAATGCCGGATTTATATTTTGAAAGGCTTGAACCTGTTCTTTTGGAGTTCAACGACTGGATTGTTGAGAATGCCAAGTTAATATCTCCGGATGCAGCAAGTGCGATTTCACAGGTTATTACAAATGGCATCAACTATATTTCTGATGTTATTAAAAATATTTCAATTTCCCTGGTGCAGTTTGTTACAAGACTTATTTCAAACTTCCCTCTGTACCTCATAAGCGTTATTTTCACAATTGTCCTTTCAGTGTTCATAAGCGTGGAATACAACAACATAACTGCTTTTATAAAGCGCCAGCTGCCTGATAAGTTCAACTCCACATTCACGGAAGCCAAAACCTTCCTGACAGGAACGCTGTGGAAAATGATCAAGTCCTACATGATAATATTATTCATTACATTTATTGAACTGTTGGTTGGGCTTAACATACTTGATGTTACATACGCACTTCCATTGGCCGCCATAGTTGCAGTACTTGACATAATGCCTATTATTGGAACTGGCGGAATCATCATTCCATGGGCCATTGTAGAACTGATTCTCAAGAATTACAGAATGGGCGGAGGATTGTTAATACTGTACGTTACAGTAACTGTTGTGAGAAACATAATAGAGCCAAGAATTGTAGGCCACCAGATAGGTCTTCACCCTATAATAACAATAACTGCCATGTATGCAGGACTGAGGCTGTTTGGATTTGCAGGATTCATCATAGCACCTGTTGTGGCAATCCTTGTTAAGTACTTAAACGACACAGGAAAAATACACTTGTTCAAATAATAAATAGTAATAAAGTTAAAAATTCCGGCAAGCCGGAATTTTTTTATTATAATAATAATTGAATTAATATTTTTTTGACTCAGCGTTATTTTGTGGAATTGTACGAAAGAAGAAAAACAAAGGCACACTTAGCGTAGCGGATGTGTGCCTTCGTTTTTCGGATTGACGTTACAATTCCCAAAATGTTAGCAGGAAGAAAAAATATTAGTTTAATTATTAAATGAAAATTAGGCAAACAAAAAAGCAAGGCGAACCTTGCTTTTATTTTTTATTAGATTATTCCCTGAGCCATCATAGCATCTGCAACTTTTTTGAATCCAGCCAGGTTAGCTCCAGCTACCAGGTTGTATCCCAATCCAGCTTCTTCAGCTGCTGCTACAGAGTTCTTATAGATGTTTCTCATGATTTCATGAAGTTTAGCATCAACTTCTTCAAATGTCCAAGAATATCTCATTGAGTTCTGGCTCATTTCCAATGCTGATGTAGCAACTCCGCCGGCATTAACTGCTTTTGAAGGAGCAACTATCATTCCGCTTTGTTGTAAGAATGCCAATGCATCATTTGTAGTAGGCATGTTAGCAACTTCGATATAGTATTTAGATCCGCTTGATACTATTTTCTTAGCTTCTTCCATGTTGATTTCGTTTTGAGTTGCACATGGCATGTAAACATCTGCTTTTACTGCCCATGGTTTCTGACCAGGGAAGAATTCAACGCCAAATTTTTCAGCGTAATCTTGAACTTTGTCTCTTCCTGATGATCTCATGTAAAGCATAAATTCTTCTTTTTCGCCTTTAACTCCGTTAGGATCGTAAATATATCCGTCTGGACCTGAAATAGCCACAACTGTTCCGCCTAACTGGTTAACTTTCTGAACAACTCCCCAAGCAACGTTACCGAAACCTGATACTACGAATGTCTTGCCTGCTACTTCTTCTCCGAAGTGGTTCAAAACTTCTTGTGTATAATATACAGCACCGTATCCTGTAGCTTCAGTTCTTGCCAAACTTCCGCCATATGGTATTCCTTTACCTGTCAATACGCCGTTTTCGTATGCGCCTCTGATTCTTCTGTATTGTCCATATAAATATCCTATTTCTCTTCCGCCAACTCCTATGTCTCCTGCAGGAACGTCAACGTCTGGTCCTATATGTCTGTAAAGTTCAGTCATGAAGGCTTGGCAGAATCTCATTACTTCTGCATCTGATTTTCCTCTTGGGTCAAAGTCAGAACCACCTTTAGCTCCGCCTATTGGAAGACCTGTAAGTGAATCTTTGAATGTTTGTTCAAAAGCCAAGAATTTCATTATACCTGAATATACTGAAGGATGGAATCTTAATCCACCTTTGTAAGGTCCTATTGCTCCGTTAAACTGGATTCTGTATCCTCTGTTAACCTGTACTTGTCCCTTATCATCAACCCATGAAACTTTAAAAGAAATGCTTCTTTCTGGTTCAACAATTCTTTCCAACAGTCCTGCTGCTTCATATTCAGGATGTTTTTCAATCATAGGCTCCAAGCTGAATAAAACCTCTTCAACTGTCTGGATAAATTCAGGTTCATTAGCGTCTCTTTTCTTAACTTGCTCAATTACTCTTTCAATATATGCATTCATTAATCAAAACCTCCATGAAATAATATTATGTATTTCCTTCTTTATTATATCAAAATGTATTCACAATTCAATCAATTTTATATTAACTATTTGTAATTTTAACTTTTTGAGATGAATTTTGCATCGACTTTAGCTTTTTATTTAATTTTAAATTAAAGTATTTAAACACAGCTTAATAATATGTTAATTATTCGTAATATTTATTTTTACATAAAAGGAGTGTATTAAGATTACTTTTATAAATAAGAAGAGAAATTCTATTAAAAAAGCAGAGATTATAATCTCCGTCATAATCTCTGCATTTTTTTGAGTTTTATTCATTTTTGTTTTTTTCTCTGTTCATTCTGTTGTAATAATATGTCAGAGAAAATAAGCTTTCATTTAAATGAACATTTTCAACATGTACATTTTCAGGCATTTTTAAATCTTTTGGAGCGAAATTCCATATAGCGTGTATTCCGCATCTCACCAACTGTTCTGCAACCTGCTGGCTGACACTCTTAGGAGTGCATATAACAGCTATGTCTATTTTTTCTTTTTCGAGAAAATCTTCTAAGTCGTCTGAGTCCATTATCATTGCATTTCTTATTGACATACCTATAAGTTTTGGGTTCTTATCAAATAATGCGACAACTTCATAATCAGCTTCGTAAAAACCTGTGTAATTTGCTATTGCCTGGCCAATGTTTCCGGCACCTACTATAATGATCTTGTACTTGTTGTCAAGACCAAGTATCTTTGCAATTTCATTTCTTAAGTTTTCTACATCGTAGCCAAAGCCTTGTTGTCCAAATCCCCCGAAATTATTTAAATCCTGTCTTATTTGTGAAGCTGAAAAACCAGTCATCTCGCTGAGTTCTCTTGATGAAGTTTTATTAATTCCCATCTTAGTCAGTTCTCCGAGATATCTGTAATATTTTGGTAATCGTCTGATTACCGCAGGTGAAATTCTATCGTGCTTATCCATAATACGCCTCCTGCCTATATTTTAACAATCATTCGTTTACATTGCAACTATTTTTTTGCAAAAATAAACTTTTTTTCACAATTATTTAAGAATTTTTCATTATGATGCTCTCAACAACATTTGCAGCTTCTTCGCATGCGTCGCAACATTTTTCAAAACGGTTGAATGCAATAGTCCATGTCATTATTTCAATGGCATTGGTGCTTGTCATGTGAAGTTTTCTTACAGCCTCTGTATAAAGGTTGTCCCCGTCTTCTTCAAGCTTGTTTATGTGCACAATCTTCTTGTGAATTTCTTTTGATTTCTTAAAATTCTTAAATTCTTCAAAAGTGTCCTTCAGTTCATGGCAGCTTTGAAGAATTATCTTGGAAAACCCAAAGGCATCTTCTCTTATGGACTTGACATTGTACATGTACATGTGTAGAAGCACATCTTCAATGCAGTCAGTAATGTCATCGATTTGATGAAGAAGCTGTACTATGTCTTCCCTGTCAATAGGCGTTATAAATTCACGGGCAAGCCTTCTTATTATTTCATGTCCTTCCAAATCAGCAGCATGTTCTATTTCATGCATTTTCTTCATCTTTTCCTGAAGTGTTTCCGCATCATAATCTTTAATATTGTCTTCAAGCATTTGAGCGGCGCTGCAGCAGTACTCAGAGAGCTTTATAAATCCGTCAAAATAATCATAATCATTTTTACGTGCCATTTTTCACCTCTATAATATTAAAATATTGTTATAAACATTTTTGCCATTAAAAATCCTATTAACCCACAGCCCGGAAAAGTAAGAAGCCAAGTCCAGACCATTTCCTTAACAAAACTCCAATTTACCGATGAAAGTCTTTTTGCCGCTCCCACACCCATTATTGCTGTTGTCTTTGTATGGGTTGTGCTTACCGGAATTCCTGACAAAGATGAAATCAAAAGACATGTGGCAGCAGCCATATCCGCTGAAAAGCCCTGATATTTTTCAAGTTTGCACATATCCATCCCTACTGATTTTATTATTTTGTATCCTCCTATGGAAGTTCCAAGAGCCATTACAATTGAGCACATAAGCATCATCCATAAAGGGATTTGAAAACTTGTAACATTTGCTTGTCCATTTGCAAGGAATATTCCAAGCATAAACACTCCCATAAACTTCTGTCCATCCTGAGCGCCGTGCATGAATGCCATTGTGGCTCCGCTTAATACCTGCGCTTTTTGAAAGAACATGTTTGTCTTTCTTCTGTTAAATCTTCTGAATATGATTTCAGTCAATTTTACTGTCACCCATCCCATTAAAAATCCCAATACAGTTGACAGTGCAAGCCCATAAATTACCTTAATCCATTCATTTGGGTTAATTCCGCCCATGCCGTTATGAATGGCTATGGCAGCTCCTGATATTCCTGCAATAAGAGCATGGCTCTCGCTGGTGGGTATTCCAAACCACCATGCGGCTGTTGCCCATGTTACTATTGCAAACAATGCAGCACACAAGGCTGTGAGGGCTTCCTTTGTATTCCCACCGAAGTCGACCATGTTGTAAATAGTCATGGCAACATTTGCATTTATCATGGTCATAACGAATACACCAAAAAAATTGAACACAGCAGCCATTAAAATTGCATTTTTTGCTGTAATTGAACGTGTTGAGACGCATGTGGCAATGGCGTTTGGAGCATCTGTCCAGCCGTTTACCAATATTACTCCCAATGTAAGAACTGCAGTTATTAACAGGGGGGGACTAGATATGATTTGTGAAAGAAAATCCGAAAAATGAATAACCATATTATTCTCCTGACATCCTAATAAATTCAAATTCATGTAAAATTTTTGCATCCTTATTTTTACATACAATTCTAATATAGCACACATACCGCAATTTTTCTACATAATATTTTTCATAAAATGAACTGTGGAGAAGATATTGAAATCAATAATTTCTGTAACTTTTGTGTGTAATTTGAATATTATATGAACTAAGACTATTATCGGAGGGTATTATGAAAAAGTATATTTCTTTACTGGTGGTTGTTTTAATAGTTGCTTCGCTGCTGCTTGCAGGCTGCGAACAAAAAACAACCGAAAAGCAGGACGTTAGGCTTGTGGAGGTTACCCATTCCATTTTTTATGCGCCTCAGTATGTTGCCATTGAAAAGGGATTTTTTGACGAGCAGGGTTTAAATGTTGAGTTAACAAACGGCGGAGGGGCAGACAAGTGCATGGCCGCCCTTGTCAGCGGCGAAGCAGACATTGCTTTCATGGGACCTGAAGCAAGCGTATACGTATATCTTCAGGGTAGAGAGGACCAGCCAATAAACTTCGCACAGCTCACTCAAAGGGATGGTTCCTTTATTGTTGGAAGAAATACTGACGACAGCTTCAGCATAGAAAAGCTGAAGGGCAAGACAATTCTTGGTGGAAGAAAAGGTGGAGTTCCTCTCATGACTCTTGAATATGTTTTGAAACAAAACGGACTCACTCCCGGTACTGACCTGGATGTAAGAACTGATGTGCAGTTTGATATGATGGCAGGCGCATTTGCTTCCGGAGAAGCAGATTACACCACATTGTTTGAACCTCTTGCTTCTACTTTTGAACAGCAGGGAAATGGCTATGTACTGGCATCTGTTGGTGAGATGGCAGGCTACATTCCATACACATGCTACAGCTCTCTGGAAAGCTATATAGAAAAAAATCCTGAAGTTGTTCAGGGATTTTCCAACGCTCTTTATAAAGGAATGATGTGGGTTGAAGAGCACACTGCAGAAGAAGTTGCTGAAGCAATTCTACCTCAGTTTGCAGATTCGGATGTGAAGTTCATTGCAGAAATAGTCCAGACATACAAGGATCTGGATACATGGAACCCAGACCTCGTTCTTGGAGAAGACGGTTACAACCGTCTTATTGATATTATGAAAACTGCCGGAGAAATTGAAGAAGGTGCTCCTTATGGAGAAATTCAAACTCCTGATTTTGCTGTGAAGGCAAAACAAAACTATAAAAAATAATTAAGAATTAAGAGTGAAGAGTGAAGAGTGAAGAATTAAANNTTCTTAATTCTTAACTCTTAATTCTATTTAGTATTGGTTGAATACCGGTGTTACATTGTCATCTTCAAAGTTAAGTCCTGCTGCTTCAAATGACAAGCCTTCTATGTTGTATTCTACATCTGCTACTTCTTCAAATTGTTCAAGGCACAGAACAACTATTGCGTTCATGTCTTCAAACTCTTCCTGTGAAAGGTTCACAGCTTCAACCCCTAAATTAACAACTGCAGTGCCGCCTTTAATTTCAACATCTCTTAAGTTTATGCCAACAGGAATGTTGTTGCTCAGCACTGAATCAGAAGGTGCTCCGCCAAACAGTCTTTCAACCACTGCAACTGCTGGATTTCCAACCTTTGATGCAGAAAATGTCAAAGGAACATAATGTCCTTCCACTTCAGTATCAGGAGCTTTATAATAAACAGTGTAGTTGATTCCGTCTTCTTTACCCTGCAAGTTGATATTTTTTCTTTCAAAAGCAGTGTCTATGCTATAGCCCTTAGACAGTGCTGCAATGTCTTGTCCTTCAACCATAATTTCCACCTTGTCGATTGTTGGAAATTCAGTCAAAGTATATGTAAGCGCAGAAACCATGTTTTCTTCCTGATCTATTGACTCTGTATTTAAAACATTATTGCTTAAATCAACAACACACAAACCATCTTTAATGGACATTCCTCTTATTTGTGTTCCTTCAGGCAAAATACCGTGAAGTCCTGATTGAGCTATTGTCTGCTCAGTTTCACTGCCTACAACCATGCTTCTAAGTGTTGCTTTTGCAATTCCTTCTTCCCATGGAATCTTTGTATTTACAGGTACTATAAAACCATTTTCATCTTCATAATATGCCAGTATATCTGTCATTTTCTCTTCTTCAGCATTGACAGTGATGGTTTCAACAGCTTCTTGTTCAACATCTTCCTTAGCTTCATCTCCGATGCTGTCATCTACAATTTCAAAATCTGACAAATCAGCCAGATCTGTTGCGTCCGGACTTTCTCCTCCCTTTAGACCAACCATCATATCTAAAGTACTGCATCCTGTTATGCTTGCTGCCAAACAAACAATCACTATTAGAGACATAATCTTCTTATTAGACAATTTCATACCCTCCTCACGTCTTTATATAGTATTATATTTGGCATGTACCGAAGATATTCCATTAATAGATTAAATTAAAAAAATATAAAAATAAAACAGCTACAGCTTTAAGCAAGCAATAACCGTTTTATTTTGAATCAATTTTTATATTTTTTCTTAAATATGATTATCATTTAAGCATCATAATTCCGCACATGAGGCCCCTTTTACCCTTCTGTCCACGGTGTGAAAAAAACATGTGGTTGTTGCACTTGGTGCACAATCCAGACAATTCAATGTTAGATGTTTTCATTCCGTGTTTAATCATGAGATGTTTGTTTATTTCCCACAGGTTGAAATGGTATTTCTCTCCCTTTACAATCATAAAATCCGAATAATTTTCATCATATGCTAGAAACATGTCTGCCACGTCCTTATCAACTTCAAAACAGCATTGTCCAAGAGAAGGGCCTATGGCTGCTACTATATCGCTTGGATTGCTCCCGAAATCCTTTACAAAAGCATCCACCATTTCCCCTGCTATGTTTTTAAGAGTTCCCTTCCATCCTGCGTGGGCAATTCCCACAGCATTTTTCACAGGGTCGAAAAAAAACAACGGAGTGCAATCAGCGTGGAATGTCATAAGGGCTATGTTTCTTTTATCTGTATATAGACCGTCCACATCAGTGTATAAAGGATCCTTCATGGCGTATCCCTTGTATTCTTCTGTAATATATTTGATGTTGCTTGTATGAGTCTGGTCCGTTTCAACAATATCATCCATATTGATGTTGAGTCTTTCTGCCATTATCCTGTAATTAGTTTTTACACTTTCTTCTTCATCCCCTGAACCGAGACCTAAATTCATGGAACAGAAATTGCCGCTGCTCACTCCTCCTTTTCTTGTGGTGAAGCAGTGAAACAAGTTTTCATGTTTTTCAAGAGATGAAAATGTTACATATTCAAAGCCTTCAATTTCATTTAATTTGTGCATATATACCTCTCGAATCTAATTTTCATTATAATTATAACATATAAGAATTTAATTTAAATGATATTTTAATATGAAATAAATCGAATATATGCTAAAATAAGTGTAACTTTAATTTTTAATAAAATTTTGATATTTAAAATGGTCAGTTCAAGGAGGTTTCCATGATAATATCGCCTGTTTTTGACAAGGAAAGCAACAAGGCTCTGTACATACAACTTTACGAATATATAAAGAACGAAATCATATCGGGACTGTTAAAGCCTGATTCCAAGCTTCCTTCCATCAGAGAAGCATCAAACACCCTTAACTTAAGCAAGACCACAATTGAAAATGCATACAGCCAGCTTGTGGCTGAAGGCTACATTGAAAATTTTCCAAAGAGGGGTTACTTTGTTTGCGATCTTACAGAATACAATTTTGAAATAAATCAAGAAGTACAAAAAAATGTACTGAATCAGCCGGTTGAAACAAATTATTTAAATAACGGCGTTGACAAGGACAGTTTTGACATTTCAGCATGGAAGAGACTTTACAACAAAGTGATTTCAGACGAAAGAACTGACATTTACTCCAGCGGCTCTATTCAGGGAGAAAAATTTTTAAGGGATGAAATAGCCAATTTTGTCAATACAATGCGCGGAGGCAACACAAGCGCCGACCAGGTTATAGTGGGAGCAGGTGTTCAATACCTTTTGGGAATTCTCATTGGAATAATTAAGGATGATTACAACACTGTGGCTGTTGAAACACCTGGTTTTAACAAAGCCGAGTTCATATTTGAAGATTACCTCTTCAACATACGCCATATTGAAGTGACTGACAACGGCTTTCCTGTAGAAAAGCTCAGGAAGTGCGATGCACATCTTATTTATATAAGCCCATCACACCAGTATCCTCTTGGAACCATCATGCCTGTTAACAAGCGAATGGAGCTCTTGGATTGGGCGCAGAAAAACAACGGGCTCATAATAGAAGATGATTATGATGCTATGATAAGATACGGAGGAATGCCTATACCAAGCCTGCAGGGACTGGACAAGAATGACTGTGTCATTTACCTGGGCTCATTTTCAAAAATGCTTCTTCCTTCTATTAGAATAAGCTTCATGGTAATACCCAAAAAGCTTCTTACAAAGTACAATGAAATAAAAAACAGGCACACACAATCAACATCAAAAATCGACCAGATAGTTCTAGCAAATTTCATGAAGGAAGGCTACATGTTAAAGCACCTTCGAAAAATCAAACGAATTTACAGGAAGAAAAATTTGTCTCTTGCTGCTAGCTTCAAAAACACATTCAAGAACAAACTGGAAATAATAAATTCGGACTCTGGCCTTCATGTTGTATGCGAAGCCAATGTAAAAAAAGATGATAGACATTTGATAGAACAAATAAAAAATTCCCGCATTCTGCTCAACATAATAAGCAGAAATGGGGATAAAATAATTTTTTCCCTGAACTACAGCGGAATCGACACCGATAAAATACAGGACTTCACAAACTTGCTAGGCAAGATTTTGTTTGAATAATGTAAGGGAGGACCTCGTGTCCTCCCGCGGGCGGACACAAGATCCGCCCCTACATTTTAAATTGCCAAAGATTTAAATTAAATCAATCAATTTATTTGTTTTTAAACAATTTCTTGTACACTTCTCCTGCCACCAGTGGGATGAAAGCAAACATCATTACTATTTCCCAGTCAAGCACTGACAGCGGAACAACGTTGAATATATCACTTAATATAGGAACATACAATACTGCAACCGTAAGAGCAAATGATGCAAATACAGCCTGAACCATTCTCATGTTCGTGAATATGCCTATTTTAAACAGTGTAAATTCCTGAGACCTTGAAGAAAATGCCCTTAAAAGTTCCGCAGTAATCAATGTTGCAAACACTATGCTTCTTTCATGAACTAAATTTTCTGCTCCAGGATATGCCTTCATTGCCCAATAATAGGAAAGAAGTGATGCTGCGGATATGGCGATTGCCTGGAACACAATTCCTCCCATCATGCCTTTGTCAAGTATGGGCTCTTTCGTGTCGCGAGGAGGGTGGTTCATGATTCCCGGTTCTGCATTTTCAACTCCAAGTGCCATAGCAGGGAAACTGTCTGTAACAAGGTTCAGCCACAAAAGCTGTATTGGAACAAGTGGAACTTCCCATCCAAGCAAAATGCTCACGAATACCAGGAGTATTTCTCCTATGTTGCAGCTCAACAGGAAGAACACGAATTTTTTGATGTTGCTGAAAATTATTCTTCCTTCTTCAACTGCGTTAACTATGGTAGCAAAGTTGTCATCTGTAAGTATTACTTCTGCTGTGTTCTTGGCAACGTCTGTTCCTGTGATTCCCATTGCAACGCCAATATCTGCCTTTTTAAGTGCAAGGGCGTCGTTTACGCCGTCACCGGTCATTGAAGTAATATGTCCGTTTTCCTTAAGAGCAGTTACAATTCTTACCTTGTGGTCAGGAGAAACTCTGGCATATACTTTTGTTTTCTTCACAACTTCTCTTAATTCTTCATCGCTGAATGCATCGAGTTCTGCGCCCATAATTGCTTGATTTTCAGATTCAACCATTCCAAGGTCCTTGGCAATTGCATATGCTGTTTCCTTGTAGTCTCCGGTAATCATTACTGCTTCAATTCCGGCATCTTTACATTCTCTGATGGCATCTTTTACTTCAGGTCTCGCAGGGTCAATCATTCCAACCAATCCCACAAATATCATTTCATTTTCAACCAGGTCAAATGTAAGGTGTTCAGGAATCTGATCCCATTCCTTGTATGCTGCAGACAACACCCTCAGAGCTGAGCGTGCAAATGTCCTGTTTACATCAAGAACTCTGTCCTTAAGTTCCTTTGTAAAATCTACTACTTCACCGTTAAGTGCAATTTTGGAGCATTTGCTTATAACAATGTCAGGTGCTCCTTTTGTAAATGAAACAACTTTTCCTTCTATGTAGTCTGTATGGAATGTACTCATCATTTTTCTTGCAGAGTCAAATGGAAGCTCATTTACTCTCGGATAAGTTTTGTTAAGCTGTTCTGTTGTTTTTCCCAGCTTTCCTGCAAATGTGACAATTGCTCCTTCTGTAGGGTCTCCAACTACTTTGTACATACCTGATGAGTTGTCAAGATGTGCATCATTTGCTAGGGCTCCTATTGAAGCAAGGTGCTTAAGTCCAGGAAGACTATCAATGGTTATCTGTCTGCCGTCAAGCTTCACGGCTCCAACAGGTTCATATCCTCCGCCTTCTATTTCCATTATTTTATCATCAACGTAAGCTTTTACAACCGTCATTTCATTTTGAGTAAGAGTTCCTGTTTTATCTGAACAGATAACAGAAGTTGCTCCCAGGGTTTCAACTGCCAGAAGTTTTTTAACTATTGCATTTCTTCCGGCCATACGGTTCATACCAATTGACAACACTATTGTAACTATTGCAGGAAGTCCTTCAGGAATTGCTGCAACTGCCAGGCTTATGGATGTCAGAAGCATTTCAAGAACTTCTCTGCCCTGCAGAAGACCAACGCCGAAAACTACGAAGCATATTATGATTGTCAGTGTTCCCAACACTTTTCCAAGCTGGTTCAGCTTTATCTGAAGCGGAGTCTGCTCTTCGTCGTATGACTGTATCTTTGTAGCTATGTTTCCTATTTCAGTGTGGTGGCCTGTTCCAACAACAACGCCCTTGCCTCTTCCGTATGTTACGATAGTGCTTGAGAATCCCATGTTGTGTCTGTCGCCTATACCGGCAGGTCCTGCAATTGAAGCTTTAGCATCTTTTTCCACCGGAACTGATTCGCCTGTAAGGGAAGCTTCTTCTATTTTTAAGTTTGAACTTTCAATCAGCCTCACGTCTGCAGGAATTATATCTCCTGCTTCCAATACAACCACGTCTCCGGGAACAATGTTTGCTGCCGGAAGAACCATCTGGTTTCCGTTTCTTAATACTTTTGCATTTGGAGCGCTCATCTTCTGAAGAGCTTCAACTGATTTCTCTGCCTTGCCTTCCTGATAAATACCCAAAATTGCATTTATTACTACAATTGCAAGTATTACAAACGCATCTTCCTTTTCTCCCACTGCTGCTGAAATTCCCGCAGCAATTATCAAAATTATAATCAGAAAATCAGCGAACTGAGCAACAAGCTTAGACCAAAAACTTTTCTTAGCCTGTGCCTCTAATTCATTTTTTCCGTATTTTTCTATTCTTTGCAATGCTTCCTGATCGTTGAGCCCAAAGTTTTCATCAGTGCCCAGCTCTGACAAAACATCTTTTTTGCTCTTGTTATACCATTCCAAAATATTTATCCTCCTAATATAATATTTTCCAAAAATTGCGTATACATTATTATAGTGTAATTATTGCCATAATTGCAATATATATTTATTATACATTTAAGAATCAAACGCTTTTTCAAAAACATAAGCAATATAAAAAGCCGAATTATTATTCGGCTTAGTTTATGAAAAATTATTTTAGTTTATGAAATAAACTCAACTGGACTGAGATTTATACCCGTACTCAAAGGTAGAATTTTTTCTTATTATTATTCTGCCTTGTTGTATTTGGAGAAAAGTATCCTTCCCACATGAACACCGCTCGCCGAAGCCTGAGAAAGTGAATGAGTAACACCCGAGCTGTCCCCGAGCATATATAGATTCTTTATTTTTGTTTCCAGGTTATTGTTGACTTCAACTGTCGAATTATAGAATTTTACCTCGACGCCATAAAGAAGCGTGTCTTCGTTTGACGTTCCCGGAGCAATTTTATCCAAAGCATAAATCATTTCAATTATGTCATCCAGCTGTCTTTTTGGAATTACAAGGCTTAAATCTCCCGGAGTTGCATTAAGGGTAGGATTTGTAAAGCTCTTTGTCATTCTTCTTTCATTTGTCCTTCGACCGTTTACAAGGTCTCCGAAACGCTGTACAATAACTCCTCCTCCAAGCATGTTGCTGAGCCTAGCAATTGATTCACCGTACTCATTGCTGTCATGGAATGGTTCAGTGAAGTTGTTTGATACAAGCAGAGCAAAGTTTGTGTTGGCGGTATGAAGCTTAACATCTGAATAGCTGTGGCCGTTTACAGTTACAATTCCGTTTGTGTTTTCATTTACAACCACTCCGTGTGGGTTCATGCAGAAAGTCCTAACAAGGTCGTTGTATTTTTTTGTTCTGTAAACAATTTTGCTTTCATAAACTTCTTCCGTTATGTGTTCAAATACTTCTGATGGAAGCTCAACTCGTACTCCTATGTCCACCCTGTTTCTTCTGGTTTTGATGTCCATCTTGTCGCATATGCCTGATATCCACTTTGAACCAGAGCGCCCTGTTGCAAGAACAAGATCTTTGCTGTAGTATGTCTTGTTTTTTGTTTCAACATTAAATTCACCGTTTTTCTCATTAATATCAAGAACTTCACAGTCAAAAACAAAATCAACTCTTTCTTTCAGATAATCATACATGTTGCCAAGAATGTTTATATTCCTGTCAGTTCCAAAATGCCTTACCTTTGCATCCAGCAGGTGCAAATCATGTTGAAGTGCCTTTGTCTTAAGAGCTGTGTTGGCTGTTGAATATAGCTTTGCATCTGAACCGCCCATTCCGCAGAGCACCTCATCCACATAGTACATCAAATCCAGCGCTTCCTGGTCTCCCACATACTTGTTCAGGTATCCTCCAAAATTGTTGGTTATGTTGTACTTGCCGTCTGAAAGGCTTCCTGCTCCTCCGAATCCGTTCACAATATTGCATATGTTGCAATGTATGCAGGATTTTATTTTCTTGTTGTCAATGGGACATTTTCTCTTGTCAAGGCTGTGTCCCTTTTCTATTATCAAGACTTTAATATCTGATTTTTGTTTTGTAAGTTCATAGGCTGTGAACACACCGCTGGCTCCCGCCCCCACTATTATTACGTCGTAATTCATCCTTAATCCTCCAATTGCGAATTTTTCTGTTTTAATACTCAATGAGAACAACTTCGTTTTCTTTAAGTCCTGATGTTATTTCTATATTGTCATCGTCCTTTATTCCGGTTGTCACTTCCCTTTCAGTTTCAGCATTGTTTTCTATTACCGTCACATACTGCTTTCCTGATTTTTCATAGACAGCATTTTTGTCTACAAGAAGCACATTTTCCTTTTCCTCAAGAACAATGACTACATCCATTTCAGAACCTATTTTGTAGCTGTGATTTTCCTCAAGTTCTCCTAAGTCTGCTTCAATTTTTACCCTTTTTTGCTCAACTCCAAGATCTGAAACCTTAGTCTGTGCCTTGGGGTAAATTCTGCTCACCTTAAGTTCTTCATTGCCATTTTTGCTGCTTATAACAAAAGGCATTCCCACAACTGTATCTTCAGCATCCTCCGCAAGAACTTCAACATATGCTCCAAGGTTGTTTTCATCTTGAATCTCCACAACCACAACACCTGCCTGGGTCATTCCTCCCTGATGGACGTTAAGTTCCGTAATCACGCCGTCAAATTCAGCTTTTATTGAAGATTGTTCGATACTTTTTTCTAGAATTTTTATTTGAATCATTATTTCTTCAACTTGTGCTTCATATTGCTTTTTGACATTGGATGAAACTCCCTTTATGAGGAGGTTGTAGTTGTTTTTTGCTTCCTGAAGCTGATTTTCAAGCGCTGTCACATTATTCTCTGCCTCTTCGTACTCAACTTGGCTGATTGCTCCGTTATCATAAAGAGCTTTAAGTTTTTCAAAACTGTTTTTGGCAAATCCTAGGTTGTTCTCGATGGTGTTAATCTGAAGCTTCATGTTGGAAATTTCCTGGAAGTCTGCTCCCTTGACAGATTCGTTGTAGGAAGCTGTGATCGCCTCGATTTGTTTGTTGGCTCTTTCTATTTCCAGATCATAATTGTTTTCATACGTCAATATTATACTACCTTTTTTAACTTTATCACCAACTGATACATTCAGAGTTTCCACTCTTTGACTCATGTCCGAATAAAATGTGTTCACTCTTTTTGAATAAACTGTTCCGGTTTCTTCTATTGTATTTTGTATTGTGCCCATTTTTACCTTAGATGTTGTACCATCAAATGTTTTTTCACCGAGATTAAACATCGAATACAATGTAAAAGCAAGTATTGTCGAAATTATTACAATTGATAATATTATAAGTTTTTTCTTATTTTTCATCTTCCCCTCCAAATTTTATGATATTCTGCTTTTCAATGCCTGCATGAAATCCAGCCTGTGAATTTTCGCATATGTCATAAGCTGTGCCAGCACTATAAAAATTATTGTCAAAATTATTGAAACAACAATGTTGTTTGTTGTTATGGGCTCATTCATTGAGTAAATGTCCGTTGTGTATGTTTTTGCCATATAATCCACAAGCCATATGCCAAGAGGTATGCCGGCAGCTATTCCAAGGACGGTCATAATCATGTTTTCTCTCACTAACATATTGAAAATCTCAGACTTTGAAAATCCCATGACTCTCAGTGATGAAAATTCCAGAGTTCTTTCATTGATGCTCATGAGCGTCATGCTGTACACAATCACAAATCCCAAAAGGCCCGAAAATATAACCATGAACATCATCGATGCGGCAGTTACAGTTGTGAATTCCTCAAATGCTCCTCTTAAGTCATCCTGAGACATTATTGTTATTGTTTTCATGTCATTTAACGACTTGGCCACATCATCGTCTGTATTTACATAAACACCATTGGCAATGCCTTTGTCAAGGAAGTTCTCATTCATGTAATCCAAGTTCATATATCCGTTTATGCCAAGACTTTGCTTGATTATTCCCTTTACCGTCACATATCCGTCGTCGTGATCAGGCATGAAATTTTTAAGAAGCACTTCATCTCCAACTTTTGCATCAATGGAAGAGGCGAGATTTGAAGACAACAGTATTCCGCTTTCCGGCAGTCTCACCGGATTTCCCTTCACATCTTCAAAACCATAAAATGCAGTGTTTTCTTCCAGCCCTATAATGCTCACAATTTTTGATTTTTTTCCATTTTCTATTTCAAAAGGAACTTCATTTCTTGCTTCCATGTTCCTGAATTTAATTTTTTCTGCAATTTCATTTTTTATATCTTCATTTTGAAAACCATTGAAGCTTATGTTGTATTCTGCCTTCATAAATTCGTCATAATGCCTGTTGAACATCACATCGATGATATCAACCATCCATATTGTCATTACCATCATGCCGCATGTAATTGCAACCGCTGCTCCTATAAAGACAAACTTTTTCTTTTCCCTGAATATATTTCGAAGAACAATCTTCCAGGAAAAGGGCACATGGTTCCAGATAAGCTTAATATTTTCAATGATAATTCTTTTCCCCTTCTTGGGAGCCTCAGGCTTCATCGATTCTGCAGGATTTATCTTCACAATGTTTCTGACACCCCAGAAACCTGATATGACGCAAAATATAAGCGATAAAAATACCGATACTATTATTCTGTAGTAATAAACCTTAACCGTAAGCATTGGAATGTTGAAGAAAACAAGGTAATAATTTGTCATTACACCTGACAGAGCCGTTCCCATCAACGACCCCAATGTTCCTCCTATTATCCCGACGCTTGCAGCATATTTCAAATAGTGGGACATAATTTCAATATCCTTGAACCCCAGAGCCTTAAGAACCCCTATGGATGTTCTGTCTTTTTTAACTATTCTTGAAAGCATTGTTGTGAGCATAATGCCTGCAAAAATAAGAAAAATAATAGGAACCGATTTTGACATCATTTCAAGACCTTCAATTTCCTGGCTCAGCATGCTGTTGCTAAGCTGATCTTGTTTTTTTATAACTCGCCTTACGCCATATTTTTCCAGATTGTCCTCTAAATATTCCTTTGTCTGGTCAAGAGTATCATCATTGTTTGTTGTTATGAGCATTTCATTGAAACTTCCATTGGAGCCGTAAATCTTTCTGATATAATCTTCTTCAACGTACACTACTCCGAATTTTTCAGGATCCGGAAGCATTGTCTGCTCATTTTCCATCATATATGCGTACTCGGAGCTTGAAGCCACTGCAGTTACATTGAATTTATACTGCCTTCCATTTATTCTGAGGACTATTTCATCGCCAACATTTATATTTCTTGCAGCTGCAAACTGTTCAATTACTATGACATCATTATCAGACAACGTCCTTCTTCCTGACTTTATAAACAATTTGTTGATTTTGCTTTCGTGTTTGTCCACAGAAACGACCCTGACATCAACATCTTCTTCATTGTCATCTGTAACAAATGGGGTGTCAAACACCAGCCTTGCTTCAGCTTCTTTTATATCAGCCTCACCAATTAAGCTGTTCTCAAGTTTATCAGGCAATCCAGATGCTGTGACAAATATGTCCGCAAAATTGGTTTCCATGTAATAGTCATCCAATGAATCACTCAAGTTAATTGAGGAATTGCTGACAGCAGTGAAGACAAAAATACCCGTTATGATTATTGCAAGAACAGCAATGTACTGGCCCTTGGTGTTTTTAATCATTCTAAAAAGTCTTTTGTCAAGCTTTTTCATTACCAATCAATCCTTTCAGCAGGAATAGGATCATCATTTATGATGACTTCTGTTATTTTGCCGCTTCTCATTTTAATTACCTTATCGGCCATCTGCGCTATTGATGCATTGTGGGTTATGACCACAACAGTCTTGTTGTACTTTTCATTCATTTCTTTCAGAACTTTGAGTATTGATATGCCTGTTTCAAAATCCAGTGCTCCAGTAGGTTCATCACAGAGGAGTATTTGAGGATTCTTAGCAACAGCCCTTGCAATTGCAACCCTTTGTTGTTCACCGCCGCTCATCTGAGAAGGAAAGTTATCCATTCTTGTTCCAAGTCCCACAGCTTCTAATACTTCATCTATATCGATTGGGTCCCGGCATATTTCCGCAGCTAGTTCAACATTTTCCTTTGCAGTCAGAGTTGCCATGAGATTGTAAAACTGAAATACAAAACCTATTTCTTCTCTTCTGTACATGGTAAGCTCTTTGTCGCTCATGCCCGTTATCATTTCTCCATTGAAGTAAACATCACCTGATGTGGGAGTGTCCATTCCTCCCACAATGTTTAAAAGCGTGCTTTTCCCTGAACCACTGGGACCGAGAATCACAATAAATTCACCTTGCTTTACTTCAAAGCTCACATTTTCCAGGGCTTTTACAGTGACTTCACCCATTTTGTAAAGTTTGCTTATATTCTCTGCCTTCAATACTACTTCGCTCATAATCTCACCTGTCTACCTTTCTTCAAGAATGCCGTACATTAAAATATTCATGAGCCTAATATACTCGTCTTTAACAACATCATAATATTTTTCATAGTTTGATCCATCCTCTGAAAACAGCGGCAAGTACTTGCTCTCTATTATGTTTGTTATGGCTGCCATTATTGAAACAATGTCGTCTGCTGCAATGTTCTTCTTCATTGGAAGACCTTTTATTATTTCCATCAATATGCCTATGCCGATTTGCTTAATTTCTACATATCTCTTTTCAAGATCGGTCTTTAATTTTTTTGGAGAATTGTGAAAACCGCCTACCAACATTTTATAATGCATGGGGTTGTTCATAAAAAATTTGTACTTTACTTCCATCAGCTTCATCAGAATTGATATGAAATCATCCTGAGGAAGTTCCATACCTTCGAATTCTTTTAATGCATCGTCAATGCACTTGTTCATGGCAGTCATAAAAAGATTTTCCTTAGAGCCGAAATAATGAAATATGAGTCCTTTGGACACCTCACCCCTCTGGCTTATCCTATCGGTGTTTGCTTTTTCAAAACCATGTTCGGAAAACTCTTCTATGCTTGCCTGCACTATTTTGTCTTTTTTGGAATTGTCAAGCATTAACCCACCTCCTTGTAATTGACTTAACAGTCAATTACATTATACATTATATTGACTGTAAGGTCAATATATGAATAAACTCAAACTTCTCAAAAAAAAAGAGCCTTTCAAGGCTCTCTTAGGCTATTGACTAATCTAATTTACCACAAATGTGGGGCGAATCATGTGTCCGAACGGTGTTGTTACTTCACTGCTTAATGCTAAATTAACCAGTTCGTAGGGGCGGATCTTGTGTCCGCCCGTTGTTGTTCTCTTTGTTTAATTCTGATTTTCTATTTGTTCTTTAAGGTCATTTAAGTAAATCCACCTGCTCATTTTTTCATCAAGTTGCACTTCAAGATTTTGTTTTTCATCCATTATCTCCTGAAGTTTCATATAATCTGTGGCGCTTTCTTCAAGTTTTGTTTCAGCTTCAGCTATCTTTGATTCAAGATGAGCTATATCATCGTCGATGGTGTTGTATTCCTGCTGTTCCTTGAAAGAAAATTTAAGTTTTTTTGGTTTTTCTCTTGCTTCCTTCTGCACGTCCTTTGTTTGTTTAGGTTTTTCCTGCTGTTTTTCATTCAATGTCCTCGCAGCAATGTAATCGGAATATCCTCCATTGTACATTACAACTGTTCCGTCTCCAGGAAGTTCAAGTACTGTGTCCACAACCTTATCCAGAAAGTATCTGTCGTGGGACACGGTAATCACTGCACCGCTGAACGTTTCAAGATAATCCTCAAGCACAGTCAGAGTTTCTATGTCAAGGTCGTTTGTGGGCTCGTCAAGAAGCAGTATGTTAGGTGCAGTCATGAGCACGCTCAGCAAAAACAACCTTCTTCTCTCTCCTCCGGACAATTTCTTTATAGTATTGTACTGCACGTCAGGTGAAAACAAAAATCTTTCAAGCATCTGGGATGCAGTTGCACTTCCTTCTGGCGTTTCAACAACCTCGGCTATATTTTTTATATAATCTACAACTCTAAGAGAATCGTCTATTTCTTTTGCTTCCTGGGAAAAGTATCCCACATTGACTGTGCTTCCTATTTCCACATGGCCTTTGTCCGGCTGTGTTTTTCCGGCCAGTATATTTAATAGTGTAGATTTTCCTGCTCCATTTTTCCCAACTATTCCTATTCTTGCATCGCGAAGCACAGTGAATTCAAAATCATCAACTATTTTTTTATCTCCAAAGCTTTTGGAAATATTCTTAATTTCTATTGTCTTCTTGCCAAGCCTTGAAGATACGGAGCTCAGTTCAAGCTTCTCTGACACTTCGATTCCAAGAGAATCTTTGAGCTTTTCAAACTGCTCAATTCTTCCCTTTGCTTTTGTACTTCTTGCACGAGCACCTCTTTGAATCCAAGCCAGTTCCTTTTTGTAAAGCGTCTGTTTTTTCCTGTCGCTGCTTGCTTCCATGTCCTCGCGGAGGGCTTTCAGTTCCAAAAACTTTGAATAATTTCCTTCATAGGAATACAAGTTTCCCTTGTCTAGTTCAATTATCCTGTTTGAAATTCGATCCAGGAAATACCTGTCATGAGTAACCATGAGTATTGCTCCTGAATATTTCACAAGATAATTTTCCAACCATATAATCATGTCGTTATCCAGATGGTTTGTGGGTTCATCAAGAACCAGCAGCTCACATGGGTTCACAAGAGCGCTTGCAATTGCAACCCTTTTTCTCTGCCCTACAGAAAGCAAATTTACTTTTTTGTCATATTCATCAATCCCAAGCTTGCTTAAAATTGTCTTTGCTTCATATTCCATGAGAACTTTGGTTTCAGTGTTTGAATTGATGAACACCTGCTCAAGGACAGTGGCATTTTTATCAAAGGTCGGATCTTGCTCAAGAACGCAGATTCTGTCTCCGGGACTTTTTATTATATTGCCGCTGTCAGGCTCTTCAGCCCCAGATGCAATTTTTAAAAGGGTGGATTTTCCTGTTCCGTTGATTCCAACTACCCCGATTTTATCGCTGTCATTGACATATAGTCCAACATTGTCCAGAAGCACTTTTTCTCCGAAGCTTTTATTTATTTTTTCAAGTGTAATTATCATTTTAATTGCCTTTCACTTTTAGTTTTATTACAGGAGTTCAACACCGTTTACAACCAGTTTAAATTTAAGCTTTAAATAATCTGCCGCTCTCCTGCAAAGAAGCATGCGCTCCAGAAATATTTCAAAGTAATTCATAACAGCACAGATGTTTGTGTCTATGGTAAGATGAAGTGTTACTTCACTTTTTCCTTCATTTAATTCAAGCTTTGACATTTCAACAGAATAATTCACCCTGTCGTGAATATCAAACGTTGCAAAATCTATGTTTCTCACCCTTGATCTTCTTACATCTGACTTGTCAGCCAGTATCAAAGCTGCAGCAACAGCATTTACTGGAACAGCAGTTGATTCGTCATGATTTCCTATTGCTGATATAACCGTTGCAATTTCCGAAACATCCATTCCCATGTTGTCAAGAATGCGAAAAGCCATTATTGCTCCTGTCTGAGCATGATCAATCCTGTTGACAACATTGCCTATGTCGTGCATATATCCTGCAATTCGTGCCAGTTCTGATGTTCTTTCATCAAATTTCAGCTCATCCAAAAGCTCTTTTGCCTGTTGAGCTACCTTTCCCACATGATGAAATGAATGCTCTGTATACCCCAAGACACTTAGAGAGTCATCAGCTTTTTTAATATATACTTGTATTTCGCTGCTGTTTTTTATATCATCAAATTTTATCATTACGTCCTCCTATTGATTACCTGACTTCAAAAAATCAAAAACCGTGAAAGGGTAATTCTTGGGTAAAGATATAAATTCCGTGTATTTTTTTGTTTTGGGATGTTTGAATCCGAATTTGTAAGACCAGAGGGCAGGCATGGTGAAGTCCTTTTTCTTCATAAAAACCTTGTTGTACTTGTTGTCTCCCCATATGGGAGTTCCTGCATTTGAAAATTGCAGCCTGATCTGGTGGTGTCTTCCCGTAAGAAGATTTATCTTGACGAGGCAAAGAGTTCCGTACTCTGTAGTTTCGGCAGTTTCCAGCACTTCATACTCAAGTTTTGCAAGCTTTCCCTGTTTGTCATCAGATGTTGTCACTTTGGACATGTTTATTGTCTTAAGTTTTTTTATATAATCGTTAAGCGTCCCCTTTTCATTTGAAGGCTTTTTGCACACAACCGCAAAATATTCCTTTTTTGTGTGTCTTTCCTGCACCTGCCTTGAAAGTTCCTTGTTGGCGAAATCATTTTTCGCGAATACAATAACTCCTCCTACAGGCCTGTCAAGCCTTTGAATTAAGCCTAGATAAGGATTGTCACCCTTGTTTTTAAGATAATTGATTCCAGCGCTCATAAGGTCATCATCTTCTGTCTTGTCGCTTTGGGATGGAATTCCCGGAGGCTTTATAAGGCAAAGCACATGTTTGTCTTCATATATTATATCAAGTTCCATTTTTTCTCCTGTCATATTAAATCGGCATATGAAGCTTCAGCTGCCTTTAACAAGTCATCGGGCCTGAGTATCATTTGTATACCCACGGCTCCGCCGCTTACTAGTATTTTGTCCTGAAGAAGGGCAGATTCGTCCACAAATGTTTTGTAATGCTTTTTCATTCCTATGGGAGAACAGCCTCCCCTTATGTAGCCAGTATTTTTTGTAAGCTCCTTTAAAGGAAGCAGTTCAATGTTTTTTTCCCCTGAAGCTGATGCTGCTTTTTTCAGATCAAGCTCGTATTCAACCGGAACACAAAATACATACAGTTCCTTGCTGTGTCCCACGGACACTAATGTCTTAAAAACAGCCTCCGGGTTTTGCCCTGTTTTGTGAGCAACAGATACCCCGTCAATTTTTCCGTCCTCGCATTCATATGTCAAAACTTCATATTCGATATTAAGCGAATCGAGAATGCGTATGGCATTTGTTTTATTAAATTTTTTCACCGTATCACCTCTTACAATCTTGTGTACAGCCCATAAATTGCAAAAATGTTAAGAATAAGAGCTATAAAAGTAATTGCAACAAACCCGGCTTTTCTTGTCTTGTGGTGGAACAGAAGCATGGCTGCAATACTTCCAAGAGTTCCTCCTAAAAAGCTTGTCAGGTGCAATGTTTTTTCTTCTATTCTCCATTTGTCCTTCCTGGCTTTTTGTTTGTCAACATAAAACATCACAAATGAAATCAAATTTATTATTATGAAATATATGGCTAAATATCTAATCATTTCAATCTCGCTACCAGTTTATTTATTTTTTTGCCCTGCTGTACAAAACGCTGTTCATATTCGGTCATGACGTTATCTTCCACATAAGGGCTGTTGTGCAGATCCCTTGTTGACATTTCAATGTCCCAGTTATCATCCTTAAGCTCTTGAAGTGAATATTCAAACAAATCGTCATTGTCTGTCTTCATGTGTATTTCTCCGCCTTCCTTAAGAACCTTTCTGTAAACAGCAAGGAAATTTTTATGAGTCAGTCTTCTCTTGTAGTGGGAAGGCTTTGGCCATGGATCTGAAAAGTTCAGATAAATTCTTTCAATTGAATTAGGTTCGAAAACATCCGTAAGAATGTCTCCGTTTGAATAAACGACAAAATAATTGTCAGGATCATTTTCTATGACGCATTTTGCGCATCTGTACGCAACTTTCACGCTTTTCTCGAATCCGAAGAAATTCACCTGTGGATTTTTAAGGGCAGTTTCCCTTAAAAACTTTCCTTTTCCACATCCAAGCTCAACATGTATTGGATTGTTGTTTTTGAAAGCATCATTTAGCTTATATCCTCTTTTTTCCGGTTCAGTGATTGCTTTTTCGTGATTCTTAAGGTATTCGTACTGACCGTGAACATATCTTAATCTCATAATACACTCCTTAATTTTCTAATAGAATTTTACAATACTTTGTAATAATTAACAATATAATTTTATACATGTTGCATAAAATACCAAAACCAAGTAAAATAATAGTAACAAAAGGAAAAGGGGTGCAATATGGAATTTTTGTTCAACATTTCGGGTCCTGCTTTGTACATATTAATATTTTGTGCAAAAATTATTGAAGTATCAATATCAACTGTAAGGCTCGTATTGATAAACAAGGGCGAAAGGTTAAAAGGCGCTATTCTTGGATTTGTGGAAATAATGATTTGGCTCATTGTTGTGAGCTCAGTACTCAACAACATAACAGAAGACCCAATCAAAGTGCTGATTTATGCTGTGGCATTTTCCATGGGAAACTTCATCGGGGTTACAATAGAGTCAAAAATAGCAGTTGGTCTTTCTTCCATACAGGTGGTGGTAAACGAGACCGACGGTGAGATTCTTGCAGATGTTCTAAGAGATGAGAGCTTCGGTGTGACAATTCTCGAAGGCAGAGGAAAAGAAGACAGCAAGAAAAGTCTTTTGTTCATACAGCTTAAAAGAAAGAAAATTCCTGAAGCAGTGAAGCTTATCAAACTAACCGCACCTCAGGCTTACATTACAGTAAATGACATAAAGTCCATGATGGGCGGATATATAAAATAGGATATAAATCAAGGGGCGCTAAAGCGCCCCTTATTTTATTTTACAAAAGCATTGTATATTGCTCTTATGGCATTTTCAAAATCCTTGTCGTCAACTCCGACTATGATGTTTATTTCACTTGAACCCTGGTCTATCATCCTTATATTGATGTTATTTTCTCCAAGAGCGTTGAACAGCTTTGCTGAAATACCAGGCCTGAATGCCATCCTTATACCAACTGTGGATATGAGGCTCAGATTTTTGTACGTTTTTACCGAATCGGTGCCCAGCTTTTCCTTGAGTTCTTCCACAATTTCATGAGTTGTCTTTTCCACGCATTCCGTGGGAACAACAATTGAAAAACTGTCAATTCCTGAAGGAATGTGGTCTATGCTTATGTTTCTCTCTTCAAATATTTCAAGAGCCTTTCTTACTACACCAACTTCATTGGCCATGTGCTCCTTGTGAATGTAAAAAAACGTGAAATTTTTTCTTCCTGCAATTCCTGTTATGACATGGACGTTCTCAAAGTCTTCGTCAGCTTGGTCGTCTCCCACTATTACTGTGCCCGGATTGTCAGGTTCGTTTGTGTTTCTTATGTTTATGGGAATGCCTGCTTGTCTCACCGGAAATACTGCTTCATCATGAAGAACCGAAGCTCCCATGTAGGAAAGCTCCCTCAGCTCCTGATAAGTAATTTTATTAATAGGAAGAGGATTTTTAACAATTCTCGGATCTGCCATCAAAAATCCTGAAACGTCAGTCCAGTTCTCATACATATCTGCTTTGGCAACACTTGCCACAATTGAACCTGTTATGTCTGATCCGCCTCTGGAAAATGTCTTGATGCTTCCGTCTGGATAGGAACCGTAAAATCCCGGAATGATAGCCTTGCTGCTTTTAGAAAGAGCTGCCCCAAGTTTTTCATTGGTTTTTTTCTTATCCACTGTTCCATCATACTTGAAAAATATTACATCCTTTGAATCGATGAAGTCACACTTGAGGTAATCAGCCATAAGCTTGGCGCTTAAATATTCTCCTCTGCTTACGATGTATTCTTCGTCGCATTTATTATCAAGCATATTTCTGATTGTTTCAAACTCACTGTCAAGATCTATGTCCAAATTCAGCTCATCCTTTATTTCATTGAACCTGTCTTCAATTAATTTAAGAACCGGAGCGTAGGGAACTGAAAATTTCAAGTGTGCATGAGTCAAATACAGCAAGTCTGTAATTTTGTTGTCATCCTTGAATCTTTTTCCCGGAGCCGAAACAACCACATATCTTCTTTCTTCATTATCTTTTACTATGTCATGCACCTTTTTGAACTGAACAGCATCTGCCAGCGAAGTGCCTCCAAATTTAGCAACCTTTATCATTTTTTCCTCCTATCCGCATTATAACTTTTTAACAATAACACATGAAAAGTGCCGTGTCAACAGTTTTAATACAGATGTACGTCTATATAAGACAACTCTTTATTTGTGTCCTGACGTCCTACATTATCCTCTTAAGTCATCCAAAAGTTTTGTTTTTTCCACAGTCCTGTCATCTTTATACTTGACTATCTTAGCAGGGCTTCCTGCCACAACAGCCATTTCCGGGACATCCTCAGTTACGACACTGCCTGCGGCAACAACAGCTCCCTTGCCAACCTTAATTCCTTCAAGGACAACAGCATTTGCCCCTATGAGTACGTCATCTTCAATTATTACAGGTGTCTTGCTCGGTGGTTCCAAAACTCCGGCTATAACGGCTCCGGCACCCACGTGAACATTTTTTCCTATTGTTCCTCTTGCACCTACAACAGCATTCATGTCCACCATTGTTTTTTCTCCGATAACAGCTCCTATGTTTATAACTGCTCCCATCATAATAACTGAATCCTTACCTATTGTTACCATGTCCCTGATAACAGCGCCAGGCTCAATTCTTGCCTGTATTTCATTTGTGTTGAGCATTGGAATTGCAGAATTTCTTCTGTCGTATTCCAAGTGATAGTCCTTAATATTTTCATTGTCAGCAAGAACTTTTGCAGCATCCTCATATTCTCCTATTAGGATTGCCATTTCTCCTGATTTGAAGACTTTTAAACCGTATGTTTCTATGTTGTCTACATTTCCTGAAACGTATAGTTTCACAGGCGTTGATTTTTTTGCTTCCTTAATATATTTAGCTATTTCATATGGATCTTGTAATAACATAATTTCCTCCTGATATTTTTATTTATATTAGAAAAATTCCTCAGTGCTGTAGTAACCGGCTGGCTTTTCACAAAGCCTGAATGCAATATCATATGCACCCCTTGCGAATATTTTCTTTGAAAATGCAGTATGCTTGATTTCAAGAATTTCATCCACACCTGAAAATATAACAACGTGTTCTCCAGGAATTGTACCTGCTCTCATGGCATGTGTTTCAATGTTGTCTCTGCCGGTTGCTTTCATAATGTCTTCAGCCAACGTCTTTGCAGTTCCACTGGGAGAGTCCTTTTTCTTGTTGTGATGTCTTTCAAATATGTCAATATCAAAACCATTAAGTTCGGCTGATATATTTTTTAAGATTTTCCTGAATACATTCACCCCCAGGGATGTGTTTGAAGAAAGCATCACCGGTATATTGTTCCCTGCTTTTGTGATTTTGTTTTTCTGCTCTTCTGTAAATCCTGTGGTGCATATTAAAAGGGCGCAGTTTTCTTTTGTTGCATAATCTATGAGAAAATCAATATTTGAAGTATTTGAAAAATCTATTACAACATTCGGTTTTTCATTGATGTCCTGACCTGTCTTTCCCGCCCTCGGTGACAGGGAGCCAATAATTTTTAAATTGTCGTAAGTATCAGCTTCCTGCTTCAGCACTGCTCCCATTTCTCCGTTAATTCCACAAATTACTACATTCATGACACCCTCCTTAACATGCGCTGCACACGTTGATTCCGCAATTTTCCATTTCCTTGATGAGCTTTTTCTTGTTTTCCTGTGACATGGGATACAAAGGAGCTCTAAGTTCAGGGCTGCACATGTTCATGAGCCCCATTGCTTCTTTAACAGGTATGGGGTTCGTTTCAATAAACAATGCATTTATAAGACCATTGAGCGAAAGTTGAGCGTCTCTTGCGGCTTTCAAATCCCCATTGTTAAAATCATCAACCATTTTTTTTGTTTCTGCAGGAAGTATGTTGGCAACAACAGAGATTACTCCGTGTCCGCCCAGTGCCATCAGCGGAACAACCATATCATCGTTACCTGAATACACAAGAAAGTCATTTGGACAAATTCTAATTATTTCTGCAACCATGCTTATGTTTCCGCTTGCTTCCTTGATTCCTACTATATTGTCAATTTTTGAAAGTTCTAAACAAGTCTTAGGTTCAATGTTCATTCCTGTTCTTCCGGGAACATTGTAAACAATTATAGGCAAAGATGTGTTCTCTGCAATCATTTTATAGTGGTTTACCAGACCTCTCTGAGTTGTCTTGTTGTAATAAGGCGTAACAATCAATAGACCATCAGCTCCAATTTCTTCGCAAAATTTAGCCTTTTTTATTGCTGATGCAGTGCAGTTGCTTCCTGATCCTGCTATAACCGGGATTCTTTTGTTTACTCTCTTTACAATAAATTCAACAACCTGATGATATTCATCATCTGTCATTGTTGCTGCTTCTGAAGTTGTTCCTGCGGCAATGATGGAACCTGATTTTTCAACATGCATGTCAACCAGATCTCCTAATGTTTCAAAGTCAATCTCTCCTTGTGAAAATGGCGTTACCAGAGCTACTCCACAGCCTCTTACTAAATCGTTCATACTTTTC
The DNA here is from genome assembly GCA_002422545.1 of Firmicutes bacterium UBA6113. GTDB lineage: Bacteria > Bacillota > Clostridia > Tissierellales > Sedimentibacteraceae > Sedimentibacter. The sequence goes on from DIWF01000005.1 coordinate 120,108, forward strand.
TCCTTTAAAATTATTTATTAATAAATAATTTTCATGCCGCTTTTTTATCTTTTTGAGTTTTCCCTGAATGCAATAAAAAAAGCGACATAAGAGCAAAAGGGCTCTCAGACGCTTAAAAAAAACACCGAACCTTCTGCCCAGCATATTACAGCTCTCTCTTATAGGATTGGGAAGCATCCTATAAAAACAGTATTACATCTCTTAAATGTAAGCCCAGGGAAAGAATCCCTTCGGCGAATCACCCTTTCAAAGCCGTGCTTTTACTCTTGATCATCGCAACCTCTGTAATATACCCACGAAAATATTTAATTTTCATCATTATATGCTCAGCAACATTATATGTCAACAATAAATATGATTTTTTTTTTTTTTTTATTAAATTCTTTATAAAACAGTTCATCTCAAATGGAAAAAGTTTATTTGCAAAAATTCATGCCCAAGTTTTGCTACTTCAGTTTTTTCAGTGCTTCTTCCATTCTATCCATGCCGTTCTTGATGTTTTCCATGGAGTTTGAATAAGAAATTCTGATGTTGTGTGGTGCTAAAAATGCCGCTCCAGTTACAACGGCTATTCTGCTTTCTTCAAGCAGGTAATCGCACATGTCCATAGGATTGTTGATGGTGAAATTGTTGTACTTCTTGCCGTAGAAATATTTGATGTTCGGCATTACATAAAATGCTCCCTTTGGCTCATAGCATTTTATTCCTTCCATTTTGTTAAGCCTTTCCACTATGTACTTTCTTCTTTTGTCGAATTCCATCTTCATTTTCTGGACAAATTCCTCTGAATTTCTCAAAGCTTCAATTGACGCGTACTGAGCAGGCGAATTAGGGCTTGTGGTTGTATGACCCTGGTAGTCGCTCATGGCCTTGATAATGTCAGTTGGTCCTACTGCAAAACCTATTCTCCATCCTGTCATGGCATAGGATTTTGAAACTCCGTTTATTGTGATTGTCTTTTCCTTTATTTCAGGTGATATGGAAGCTGTGCAGCAGTTTTGTTCATCGGTGTATATCAATTTTTCATAAATTTCATCAGATATTATATAGAAGTCGTGCTTAACTGCAAGATCTCCAAGCTTTTCAACGTCTTCTTTTTTGTATACGGCTCCTGTGGGGTTGTTCGGCGAATTTATTAGCACTGCTTTTGTTTTTGGAGTAATGTGCTTTGCAATTTTCTCTACATCAAGATCAAATCCATTTGATTCATCCATTTCCACCAAGACCGCTTTTCCACCTGTGAGCTTTATCATTTCAATATAGCTTATCCAGCAGGGTGTAGGAACTATAACTTCATCCTCAGGGTCAACGATGGCCATGAGGGCATTTGTCAGAGACTGTTTTGCTCCTGATGAAACAATCACATCCCTTACAGAATAGTCAAGATTGTAGTCCTTCTTGAATTTTCTGCAAATTTCTTCCCTCAGGTCAATCATTCCAGCTGCAGGGGTATATTTTGTCAATCCCAATTCATATGCTTCTTCTGCTTTTTTTATGATGTTCATAGGCGTGTTGAAGTCCGGTTCTCCTATGTTAAAACCAATTACATCAATTCCCTGTTTTTTTAAAAATGCTATTTTCTCGGACTGAGCCAGCGTTACTGACGGCACCATTTCCTGAATCCTTTTGCTTATCATTGTACACCTCGTAGTATTAATTTTAAAAAATTTTATATAATTATAACACAGCAAATTGTAAAATCAATCCACAATTGCATAATGTTTTAATTTTATGCAAACAAAAATTTTTAATGATTTTTTAAGAAATATGTATTATAATAATCACCATATATAAAATAGTATATGTCATTAATCAGATAAATATAAAATGCAACTTAGATTTACAGTAAATTTTAGGAGATGATATCAATGTTATGTTCAGTATGCAAGAAAAATGTGGCTGTAATATATGTCAATAAAATTATTGAAGGCAAAATGCAGACTATGGGCCTGTGCATTCCATGCGCAAAAAAACAAGGCCTTGCTCCCATGGACCAAATAATGAACCAGAGCGGCATGAAACCTGAAGATTTTGAAAATATTAACAATCAGCTCACGGAAATAATGGGCGACATGGATTTGGAGAAGTTAACCCAGACAATAAATTCAGAAGATGGCGAAGGAATGAACTCCCTAATGAATTTCATGAATTCTGCATTTACAGGATCAAATTCAAACAACAACGAATTTCAGCCAACAGAAGAAGACGACCATGAAATAGAGCCTCCAAATTCAGGAAGCGGCTCTGGTACAAAGGTTAAGGAAAAAGTAAAAAGAAAGAAATTCAAATATCTCGACACTTACGGTTCAAACCTAACGGAGCAGGCCAGATATGGTGAAATTGACCGTATAATAGGCAGAGACCGTGAAATAGACAGGGTTATACAGATTTTGAACAGACGTTCCAAAAACAATCCAATACTTATTGGTGAGCCGGGAGTAGGAAAAACTGCCATTGCTGAAGGACTGGCTGTGAGAATTGCAGAACACAGGGTTCCTGTGAAGCTTTTCAACACTGAAATATACCTTCTTGACCTGACAGCAGTAGTTGCCGGAACACAGTTTCGCGGACAGTTTGAATCAAGAATGAAGGCAATAATCGATGAAGCAAAAAAAGCAGGCAACATCATAATCGTAATAGACGAAGTTCACAACATTGTGGGCGCAGGTGAAGCAGAAGGCGGAGCAATGAATGCTGCTAACATACTTAAACCTGCCCTTGCCAGAGGAGAAGTTCAAATCATTGGCGCCACAACATTGGATGAATACAGAAAACACATTGAAAAAGATACGGCCCTTGAAAGAAGATTCCAGCCTGTAATGGTTGATGAACCTTCAATTGAAGATTCCATAGAAATCGTCAAGGGAATAAAGGATTACTATGAGCTTTACCACAATGTAAAAATAACAGACGAGGTTATTGAGCAGGCGGTCCTCATGTCCGAAAGGTACATTACGGACAGATTCCTTCCTGACAAGGCAATTGACGTAATAGACGAGGCTGGTTCAAGAGCAAACCTTAAAAACAAGGGACTTGTGGAACTTGAAGCTTTGAAATCGGAACTTACAAACATAAGGGATGAAAAAGAAGAAGCTGCTGAAAATGATGATTATGAAAGAGCAGCTGAACTCAAGGTTAGCGAAATAAGAATCGAAGCAAAAATAAAGGAATTGTCCAATGAATGCGAAAATGTGTTCCTTACAACAGAAGACATAGCATATGTAATTGAAGCATGGACTAAAATTCCTGTTCAAAGAATAAATGAAGTTGAGGCAGAAAAACTCATAAACTTGGAAGACAGACTTCACAAGAGAGTCATAGGGCAGCATCCGGCTGTAACAAGCCTTGCAAGAGCCATAAGAAGAAACCGTTCAGGATTCAAGAAAAAGAAAAAACCTTCATCCTTCATTTTCGTCGGACCTACCGGTGTGGGAAAGACTGAACTGGCAAGAACGTTGGCTTATGAGCTGTTTGAAAACGAAGATGCTATGATAAGGCTTGACATGTCCGAGTACATGGAAAAACACACTGTATCAAAACTGATTGGAGCTCCTCCGGGATATGTGGGATACGACCAGGCAGGATTTTTAACAGAAAAAATCAGAAGAAAGCCTTATTCGGTAATACTTCTTGATGAAATAGAAAAAGCCCACGAAGACGTGTTCAACATCCTTCTTCAGATTCTTGAAGACGGAAGGCTCACTGACAATCAGGGAAGAACCGTAAACTTTGAAAACACTGTTATAATAATGACTTCCAATGCAGGAACTTCAATTAAGGCAAACAAAATCGGCTTTGAGAACAAGGAATACGAAGCAATGGAAGCTAAAGTCAAAGATGCTCTTAAACAGGCATTCAGACCTGAATTTTTAAACAGAATAGATGACATAATAGTGTTCAGCGAACTTTCGAAAGAAGAACTGAGCAAGATTGTGGAACTTATGCTCAAGGAAGTTGTTCAAGAAGGCAAGGAAAAGAAAATTTCTCTTACCATAACAGACAAAATGAAAGAATTCATCCTTGAAAAAGGATACAACACAAAGTACGGAGCAAGACCATTAAGGCGCGCCATCCAAAAATATGTCGAAGATGAAGTGTCCGAGGCATATTTAAGAGGAAAATTAAAAGAAGGAAGCTCTGCAACTGTTACAGTAAATGATGAAGGCAGGACAGAATTGATAATATCATAGCAAATAAACAACAAGAACCTGACGAACAGGTTCTTGTTTTATTATAGTATTTATTTGTTCAAAAAGCTAACTCCCAGAACTCCGGGTCCTGCGTGAGTTCCAATTACAGGTCCAATTTCCTGCTCAATTATTTCTTTGATTTTGTATTTTTCTTCGATTGTTTCTCTCAGCACTTTAAGCTGGTCATAGCTGCGGGCGTGGAACAGCAGCACTGTTTTGTCAGACAATTCATAGTTGTTCTTTTCAATCCATTCGTCAATCCACTTTATTGTTTTGTTCTTGCCTCTTACTTTTTCTATTACAGAAAGCTTTCCATCCTTGATTTCTATTATGGGCTTAATGTTTAAAATCGAACCGACAACAGCCTGCCCCTTTGACAGACGGCCACCCTTTTCAAGGTATTTCAGAGTATCAAGACCTGCTATGGCAACGACCTTATCTTTTGTTTCTTCAAGTTCAGCAACTATCCGGTCAATGGTCTTTTTTTCATTTACCAATCTGATTGCTTCAAGTATCAATGAAAATGTTCCGAGACACACGCTTCTTGAGTCAATTATGCGTATGTTGTCACTTCCAATCATGTCCTTTGCAATACGGGCAGAATCATATGTTCCGCTAAATTCCGAAGCCAAAAATATGCCCAGAATCTGGTCTCCTTCAAGAAGGATTTCACTGAATGCTTCAACAAAAGCTCCTGGGGAAACTTGCGATGTGGTAGGGAGCTTTTCTGCCTTTTCGAGCTTTTCAAAGAACTCAGCAGAGCTCAGCTCAACCTTGTCCAAAAATGATTCATTTTCAAAATTGACAGTGAGCGGAACCATCTTCAAATTGTATTTTTCAATTATTTCATCTGTTACATCTGACGTGCTGTCTATTACTATTCTAATTCCCATATTAACCTCTCATTATCTTTCATATCAAATTTTTTGACTGTTAAAGTAATATTATGCAATTATTCTGTAAAACAGAATAATTTTTATCTAAAATTTGTATTTATGATTAAAGAAAACATCTATGTTTGACAGAACCTTTATCAAAAGCTCTTCCTCTTTGCTGTCCAGTTGCTGCAAGGCGCTTATTACAAGGTCCTTGTGGAAATCCTCGTGAGCTTTAAAAGCTTCCATTCCCTTATCGGTCAGCTTGATTTTAACAACCCTTCTGTCCTCTACGGAACGTCGCCTTTCAACATATCCTTTTTTGATAAGGTTGTCTATAGCAGTTGTGAGCGTGCCTGACGTAACCTTCAAATCCTTTGCTGTATCAGACATAGTACGTTCTTTATTTACACCGATGTTATCAATTACATGCATTTCAGATATTGATAAGTCAAAGAAGTTTCCAGTCCTCAAACATTTTTCTTCAATATCCAATATGTTTGCAAAAAGTCTTACAAGTATTTCATTTACAGTTTCATGATTGCTCATTAGACCACCTCAATTTATTTTGATAATCAAATTATATTTATAATATCAAGATTTGTCAAGCTTTAATTGCGAAGGAGGTACCTCCATAAGAAATCTCTGGCTTCCTCGGCATAATCAATATTTATGCGCTTGCTTTTTTCTACGGTAAAATTTCTAAAGCCGTCATCTTCCACGTAAATTTCATTTCCCGTAAGATCAACGCCATTTTCTTGTTTTGTAATTTTAAGAGCGTTGCAAAGTTTTCCGGGACCGTTGGACAGATTTTTAAGCTGAGATTTTGTCAGGCTGTCTCTAGCCTTACCGTATCTGTTCATGCACATTTCGCCTGCATTTTCTACAGGTTCAACAGCTCTTATCAGCACTGCGCTGCATATTCCTTCCCCTTCAGTAACAAAATTAAGACAGTAATACATTCCGTAAATGAAATAAACATAGGTATATCCCGGAGGCCCGAACATTATCTTTGTTCTGGGCGTTATTTTCCCACCGTACCCATGGCTTGCCTTGTCAATTTCAGCAATGTATGCTTCAGTTTCTGTTATGCGTGATTTGATTAAAACATCGTCATACTTTCGCACCAGAAGTTTGCCAAGCAGATCTTCCCCCACCAGCCTGGCATCCCTGTCGTAAAAATCTCTTTCTAATTTATACATAATCTCCTGCTTAAAGACAAAATAATTGTTTGAAATTCCTGCTTGTTTTTTCAGCAACTTCTTCAGCTGTAACATTTCTAATGGCAGCAATTTCTTCTGCCACATACTTCACATACTTAGGCTCATTTCTCTTTCCTCTGAAGGGCTCCGGTGTCAAATAAGGGGAATCCGTTTCGATTAAAAGCCTGTCAAAAGGAACATCATGAGCAACAAGCTTCGGCGTCTTTGATTTTTTAAAGGTTACAGGTCCTCCAAGAGAAATATAAAAGCCCAGCTTTATGAATTCCCTAGCCATTTCAACGCTGCTTGAATAACAGTGAAGAATTCCCCTCGTTCCGCTGTAATGTTCTTCCTTCATTATTTTAAACACATCCTCATGGGCATCTCTGTCATGAACAATGTATGGGAGATCAAGCTCCTTTGCAAGCCTTATCTGTTCCCTGAACCATTTGCGCTGAATTTCTCTGTCAGAATTGTCATAATAATAATCAAGGCCTATTTCTCCTATTGCTATTACTTTTTTATTATTTGCCATTTCCCTGAATAAATTCATTGTGTTGTCGTCCATAAATTTTGAATCATGGGGATGACAGCCCACGGCTGCATAAATAAAAGGATATTTTTCGGCAAGCTTTACAGCATTTTGCGATGTTTCTAAATCAGCACCGGGGTTTAAGACAGTATCCACATCATTGTCATACAATGATTTAATTAGTTCTTCCCTGTCACCGTTAAAACTCTGATCATCAAGATGGGCATGGCTGTCTGTTAATTTATTTTTCACTTTTATTATCCTTCTTACCCTTATTTGATTTCTTCTTCGAGCTTTTGTATTCTTTCACCAGTTCCTTGAACTCTTCAAGCTGCAGGTCATCCTTCAAGAATGTAACATCAACAGATGAATCCCTTGTTCCCGCTGTGTAAAGAATTTTCGCCTTTACCTTGTTTTTTGCATCAGGCTTCAAATAATTTACTCCCTTGATATCTTCCCATCTGATAAGATAATTCTTTTTGTGAATTCCCAAGGTTGAAATCTTTGTCTTCTTCAACATCGGTACATACAAAAATATCATCAGTACAGGCAATATTACCATTCCCAACACAGAATCCTCAGTGTATGTCCTGGTGTTAATCATTCCAATTATTGCAAATCCTGAAAATATAATTAGAACAATCATTACGATGCTACTTATCAAGTGCGTTGATTTGTCATCTATGTTTAAATTCATAAGCACCTGCATATTTTCTTTTTTGTACTTCATGTTGCTTCTTACATTGGTAGTAATAAAAAATGTAATGAGCAAAATCATTAATAGATACGTTATTGAGGCAAAATTCATATTTTTTCCCTTCTGTTCTTAATATTTATTTATATACAAGTGTAGCATAATGCTCATTATTTTTCAAGATATACAATTATTATCATTTAATGAAAAAACCCCATTATTACAATGGGGTCAAGTTTATCTTATTACTGTTTTTATTATGTTGTGGAAATTTTTGTAAGCAACCTTCTCAATATCTTCGGCTGTAAAACCTGCCTTTTCCATTTCGATAAGCAGTTTGTTTGTCTTTGATGCATCTTCCAGCCCTTTTGTATAGGAAGTTTCCTGTTGGCTGAAGCTGCTCATGGAACTGTCATCAAGAAAATCGCAGTAGTCCATGCCGATTCCAACGTGGTCTATTCCCATTACATTTGCCATATGTTCAATATGTTGAACAAGCATTTTAACATCCTGTTTTTCAATGTCGTGATGTACAAACTCATTGAAAGAATTAATACCCACTACTCCTCCCAATTCTGCAATTTTTTTAAGCTGCTCATCAGAAAGATTTCTCGGAACATCACATAAGTGTTTGCAGTTTGAATGAGATGCTATTATAGGACTATCAGTTTCATATGCCACATCCCAGAAAGACCTCTCATTTAAATGGGAAACATCAAGCAACATTCTTTTATTGTTTATTTTATGAACTACCTTTTTTCCCAGCTCAGTAATTCCTCTTTGTGAATTACCTCTGACCCCTGTCGCCAAGGCATTTTCTTCATTCCATGTAAGACTTGCATGCCTTGCACCAAAATCATAGAAATAATCTATTAAGTCCAGATTTTCGCCGATACTGCTCAATCCCTCAAGGCCTATGAAAACATAAAATTTTCCTTCCCTTTTGGCTTTTTCAATGTCGTCAAATGATCTGGCAATCAATATAGAATCTTTAAAATATTCGGATTCTTTTTTGATTGAGTCCATAATTTCCATTGCTCTTTTGTATGGCTGATCTGTATAAGGAGGATCAATCCATATAACAAATATGCTGCCTGTTATGTTGCCCTTCTTTAATTTGTCTAGATGGTATTTTCTTAATATATCTTTCTCGCCATTTAAAGTCTTTATCGTAACATCTGTCCATATATCTGAATGGCCGTCAAAAATCATGTTTTTCTCCTTAAAGCAATAAATTTCCTACTATTATACCCAGGTAAGTACCTACTCCGTAGCCGAAAACTCCGACTAGCATTGCAGGAGCTACCAAGTCTGTCCATCCTTTGGATATTGCCATTGCTGTAGCGGTTGTAGGTCCGCCTATATTTGCGTTTGACGCAATGATTATTTCTTCAACACTGTAATTCAGGAGTTTTCCAAATCCAAATATTACAGCCATGTTTACTATTACAACTATTCCGCAGAACAACAACAGAAGCGGAGAATTTTGAATAATTAGCGGAATTGATGCAGGAACACCTATTACAACAAAGAACAAATAAATAAGGAAAGTTCCAATTTCCTGTGCTCCTCTTATATTTCCGAAGAAATCAGGGAAAAATGTAGCAAGAAGCATTGTAACTGTTGTAATTATAAGGTACTGGTTGCTTAAAAGAACATTGAGCATGCTCATTGCAAAATTTCCTGTAGGAATAATGCTGCCTAAAAAGCCGGAAAGTGCTTTAGAAACAGCAACTACTATAAATCCTGTGGCAACTGCAAAAGCAATGTCTTTCAAAGAGATTTCCTTTCCCTTCCAATAAGCTGCTGCACTTGTACCATCTTCTGTTTTTCCAAGGCTTTCAACCTTGTCCACATATGGATGTTTGAAATGTTTTCTGAAAAAATTTATTGTTGGAATAGTTATCAAGGCAAGGAAGTACAATGCCATCAAGAGGTTGTCCGCTACAACTGTAGCTGATACAAGTTCTCCGGGAACACTGAATGCACTTGATACCGCAACAAAGTTAACTCCACCGCCAATGTATGAGCCGGTCATCATTCCTGCGATTTCAGCCAGGTGAGGTATATGTTTTCCCAAAAGCAAAAATCCGATTATTGCTCCGGCAACGGTTCCCACTGATCCAATCAGGAATATTAAAAGCATTCTTCCGCTTTCTTTCCATATTTTCTTGATGTTGCACTGTAACAGCAATAGAGGTATTGCCAATGGAACAACATAACCCCATACCGTGTCATAAACCGGTGACTCAACAGGTATTACTTTTAAATTTGATAATGCCATTGCTCCAATTAATGCGATTATTGCGCCTGATATCTTTGCAGCCCAGTCATATTTTTGCTCCAGGTAAATGCTTAGGGCTGCCCAACCTGTAAGAAACGCCCACAAAACCCATGTGTTGTCAGCGCTGATAAAAGAATTTGACATAAACTTCCTCCTGATTAGTAATTTTTCAAGATACATTCAACAAAGACTACTTAACTTTGTTCAATATATTGAACTTGAATTTACAGAATTATATTACAAAAAAAAATAAATGTCAATGTTTTTTGACATTTATTTTATCGTTATTATCTTACTTGTTATTACTATAAAATTTATTAAAAACTAGGAGGAACCATTGCCCATACTGAAACGGACTCTTCCTCTCCCATGTTAAGATATTTGTGAGGTATTGTGCTGTCAAGGTATATGCTGTCTCCCTCATTCAAATCGTAAACTTTTTCTCCGGATAAAACTCTCAATGTTCCTTTGACCACAACTCCGCACTCTTCGCCGTCATGGCTTATAAGTTCATCACTGTTGCATTCATTTGGCTCTATTTCTATCCAAAGCATTTCAATTTGCTTTTTAAGATCAGGGCTCAAAAGTTCATATATTCTGTCTGCCCTTCCCATCATAAGTTTTTTTCTTTCTTCTTTTCGCACAACCTGATTAAAATCATCATATTCGTCAAAAAAATAATTCATCGTAACATTCAAAGCTTTCGATACTTTCCACAACGATGCCACTGACGGCCCAGTAATGTCTCTTTCAATCTGACTGATCAAGCCCTTGCTTAAACCTGTCATTCCCGATAACTGCTCTATGCTAATCTTTTGTTTTAATCTCAGGGATCTGATTTTTTCTCCAAGTTCCATGTTATTTTCTCCTTAAGGAATTTTTCCCCCGCAGTATAGTGTAAATTATGCATTTTTTTGTAATATGTTGTTGCTATATTATACAATATTGGCAACAATTCATCAATACTTTATTACCTTTTTCTCTAACCATGCTGCAAAAAAATACATTACAGCAGCAATAAGTCCTAAAATAAAAACACCCATCATAACCAGGTCAAGCTTGAAAGTCTGGCTTCCGTAAAGTATAAGATATCCTATTCCTGCTTTTGATACAAGAAATTCTCCAACTATGACACCAATCCAGGACAAACCTATATTAACCTTTATAACACTCATTATGTTTGGAATGTTTGATGGAATTATAACTTTCTTCAATATTTGAAACTTACTTGCACCCAAGGTTTTCAAAAGCACTATTTTATCTTTCTCCACGCTTATAAATCCTGTGTACAATGTCATTATTGTCACGATTACAGATATTGAAGCAGCTGTGACAACTATCCCCGAAAAACCCATGCCTGCCCACAATATTATTATGGGAGCAAGGGCTGTTTTTGGTAGACTGTTCAAGATGACCATGTACGGGTCAGTTACCCTGGCCAATTTCTCAAACCACCACAGAAGAATTGAAACAAAAAAACCTAAAATTGTGCCTGTCAAAAATCCCGCAATTGTTTCCGTTGTGGAAACATACAAATGATTAAACAAACTTCCGTCTTTCACAAACTTTACAATAAGTTCAAAAATTGCTCCAGGACTGCTGGTTAGAAATGTATCTATAAACCTGTAGCGGGCTGCAATTTCCCATAGAACTATAAACACAGCAAATATCATCACTTGAGCTGCCCTGATAAAGTCTTTTTCTTTTTTTATGTTTTTTAAATATTGCTCATGTTCCTTTGATATTGCTGTATTATTCTGGGGCCCCTCATTTTTCTTCCACATCCAAATCCCTCCATATCTGTCTGAAATATTCTCCGAATTCCAAAGTGTTTCTGCATTTCATAGGCGTCCTTTCTCCTTGGCACTCATTGAACGTGATTTCATACTCACTTTTAATTTTTGCAGGCCTCTCAGTAAAAACAATTACTCTGTCAGACATGCTCACGGCTTCTGGAATATCATGAGTTACCAGGACTGTTGTTATTTTTTCTTTTCTTAAAATTTCTCCTACTTCGTTTCCAACAGAAAGTCTGGTCTGGTAATCAAGGGCAGAAAATGGCTCATCTAAAAGAAGCAAATCAGGTTCTATTGCCAGAGTCCTCACAAGCGCTGCCCTTTGCCTCATTCCACCTGACAGCTGACTTGGATAATGGTTTCTGAAATTGTACAGTCCATAATTCTTGAGCATTTCCAAAACCTTATTTTTGTTTTCTTCTGTATCCATATGTTTTATTTCCAATCCGATTAGGCAATTCTTGTAAATATTTCTCCATTCGTAAAGCTGATCTTTTTGAAACATAAATCCAATGCTTTTGGTGCTGACCGTAACCTCTCCTTCGGACGGTTCCTCAAGTCCTGCAAGAAGTGACAAAACAGTTGACTTGCCTGAGCCGGAAGGACCTACAATAGAAACAATCTCACCTTTTTTAACCTTGAATGAAAGATCTTCAATTGCCTTTGTTTCGTTATTGATTGTATGAAATCTCTTAGAGATATTTTTTAGTTCGCACACATATTCCATATTAACCTCCGTAAGACTGTAGCTAATATATGTTATTCAATAAAATAAAATAAGTTAATAAAAATTGAAATTTAAAGCAGAATGCATGTGAACAATCCAAATATCATAGCATAATATTTTTCAAGGCAGGAAGAATATAATCAAGGTGGTGATATAATGTTTAAAAATTTGGTCAACAAGCTGAAAATGAAAAACAAAACCCCGGAAAATCCAGGGAACGTATATATTCCAAACAGCTTTGAAGTGGAAGAGCGCAAGGAAGATGTGGATGCCAACGAAAAATAACAAGTAATTGCAAAAGGATTTGCTAAATCATGAGTCAATAGTGAAAATTTCTGTAAAAAAAAGGAACTAGGGTTACCTAGCTCAAACACCGAACAAACAAATATATAATAAATAGAGGGGGAATTTTTACATGCCCATTATATCCATTAGGAGCGCATTTTATCAATAGTTTTTTTGTTAAGTTTACGTAATATATTTTCCATATTCCGAACAATTATTTAGAAAATCAGTTAATCCCTTTATTCTATTAAGCGTATTTTCATTGATTGCATGTTCTAATTTTTCGGTTTGTTCTAACAAATCGTTTTCTATGCCAATTATTTTCAAGAACTCATAAATTGTTTTATGTCTTTTTAAAAGGTAATCGCCAATGTCATTTCCCTTGTCCGTCAGTTTTATTAATCCATATTTTTCATAATAAACATAGCCTCCGTTTGACAATCTTTTAATCATTTTTGTTGTTGAAGGAGGCTGTACATTCAATGCTTCAGACAGGTCGTTGACTCTTACTTCGTCAGAGTTTATAGAAATTCTGTATATCATTTCAATGTAATCTTCCATTGATGAGGAAAGAATCTCCTCATTTTTTATTTTATATCCTCTCAGTGTATAATATTCGTCCATTCATTATTCCTCCACAATCTGTGTCAAAAATAAAATTATTTCATAATATATTTTAAGAATGTTAGCTATGGCTAAAATTATCATTCTAAAATAATAGTTATTCAGAAAAAATATTATTATGACAGGAGAATAAAAATGAAAGTTCTGACCGATGCAAATGTAGGTGAAACAGTAAAAGTCAAAAACAATGATGCGGAAGAATCATTGAAAGAAAGGCTGCTTGCCCTGGGTGTTACAAACGGGGCTCATATAGAAGTTTTAAGAAAGGGACCAAAAAACAACCTTACGGTCTATAGAATCAGAGGCGCAATGATCGCACTTCGAAAAGAAGAATCAAGATACATTGAGATTGTTTAGAAGGGAGTGGTCATTTTGGGTCTGACAGCACAGTCTTCAAAATTAAGCTCTATGACTGATGTCTTCCACATTGAAAAAAAAGATAATCAGTATATAGTAGCATTAGCAGGAAATCCGAACACCGGCAAGAGCACAGTCTTCAATTATTTAACAGGATTAAAGCAGCACACCGGAAACTGGCCGGGAAAGACTGTTGTTTCAGCAAGAGGAGAATACAGCTGCAACGACAAAGATTATGTAATGATTGACCTTCCCGGTTCTTATTCACTTTTTACTTCTTCAAAGGACGAGGAGGTTTCAAGGGACTTTTTAAGTCACGGCAGTTATGATGCTGCCGTTGTTGTTGCTGACGCCACTTGCCTGGAAAGAAATCTAAACCTTGTGTTTCAGGTATCCGAACTTGCAGAAAAAGTAATTCTTTGCATAAATTTAATAGATGAAGCTAATAAAAAAAACATTGTTATTGACAGGAAAGGTCTTGAAAAAGAGCTGCACATTCCTGTTGTCTTAACATCCGCACGAGATGGAACAGGAATGGATGAACTGAAAAGAACCATTGAAAAAGAAATTGTCTCGAGAACAAAAAAACAACATGAATCTCTTGTAAAATATGATGATGAAATTGAAGAAAAGGTGAGGGAAATAACAATTAGTCTTCATAAAATGAATGTTTCAAACACTAGGTGGACAGCGCTCAGACTGCTTGACAGCAGCCCGGAAATATTTTCGCTTGAAAAGAAAGGGCACTTAAGCAAATTGCAGGCTGAACAATTAAAATCATTGTTTAAACTTCAAGATGATAAAATTACAAGGGAGAAAATCTCAGAAGAGAACTATAACTATGCAAATGAATTGAAACAAAAATACGTTGCAGAAGACACGAAAAAAATTAACAAAGACAAAAAAATAGATGACATAATAACATCAAGATATTTCGGTATGCCCATAATGCTTGTGATGCTGGGATTAATCTTTTGGATTACCATACAGGGAGCAAACATTCCTTCCAAAATATTAAGCGATGTATTGTTTGGATTTCAGAAAAAACTCACAGAATGGTTCATAAGCCAAGGAATTCCGAATTATATAAGGGGAATTTTTATTGACGGCGCATACAGGACACTGGCCTGGGTTGTTTCGGTAATGCTTCCTCCCATGGCAATTTTCTTTCCATTGTTTACACTTTTGGAGGACCTTGGATACCTTCCGAGGGTCGCATTCAACCTGGACCATTACTTCAAGAAATCATGTGCTCATGGAAAACAATCTCTGTGCATGTGTATGGGATTGGGATGCAACGCAGCAGGGGTTGTAGGCTGCAGGATAATTGACTCTCCCAGAGAAAGGCTCATAGCTGTTCTCACAAACAATTTCATGCCGTGCAACGGAAGATTTCCCACACTGATAGCAATATCTTCTGCATTTTTCGCAGTGACAGCCAGCTCATTTTTAAACGGCCTCATACCTGCTCTGTTTGTAACTTTAATGGTGCTTGTAGGCATATGGATGACACTCATGACTTCATATATTTTGTCAAAGACATTGCTAAAAGGAGTCCCTTCAACATTCACCCTGGAGCTTCCTCCATACAGAGTGCCTCAGTTCGGAAGAATTTTATACACCTCTGTAATAGACAGAACAGTCTTTGTCCTTTCAAGGGCTGCAGTCATTGCTGTTCCTGCAGGTGCAGCAACATGGATTCTTGCAAATGTATATGCAGGTGAAACCAGCCTTTTAGTACACGCAGCTAATTTTCTAAATCAATTTGCTGAAGTGTTCGGACTTGACGGAATTATTCTTATGGCTTTCATAGTAGGAATACCAGCCAATGAAATTGTTCTTCCGGTTATGCTCATGGCGTACCTTTCAACAGGTACATTGACAGAATATGAAAGCGTTGGGTTCTTAAGAAACATATTGATTCAAAACGGATGGACTCCGCTTACAGCATTGAATGTGATGCTGTTCAGTCTTCTTCACTGGCCATGCTCCACAACCCTCTGGACAATTAAAAAGGAAACAGGAAGCTTCAGGTGGACTGCCGCTTCATTATTAATACCCACAGCTGCAGCTTTTGCCGTTTGTTTTGTCACAGCATCCATTTACAGATTGTTTTTTTAATCATAGATCATTTATTGAAAAGCATAAAGAGCTGCTGATAAATATGGAAATTCTAATATTCTACAGCAGCTCTTTTAATTATAACTTTTAAATTCATATACAAATTCCTGTTTCTGCTTTATTCAAGCCATGGGACTACAATTTTGTCAAAATTATCCCTGTTCACAAGATATCTGCACTGATAATATGCATTGCTTGCGCTGTCCACAGGATGAGGCGACAATATGAATGCGCTTTTAAACCCTGCTTCGCTGACGCTGTCGGCTACAACATCTGATGTTTCTCCGAAAGGATATGCAAGACTTTCAATTTCTACACCCACCTCTTCCTTTATGACTAATCTGCTTTTTTCTATGTCAGACTTAAATTCTTCGTACATTCCTTCTTCAAGAAAACCTGCCTGGTTATCCTCCAGGTAGTGCATGTATAAGTGTGTGACCCAAAATGAGCAAGGCCGCTGTCTCTCATTGTTCTAAGCTGTTCCCAGGACGCAATTTCAAGATTGTTGAAGTCCTTGTTCCCTGCCTGCCCTGCAATGACAAACAATGTGAATGGAATATTTTTTTCTTTCAATATGGGAAACGCATTTTCATATACAGATACATCAGCATCGTCAAAGCAAATAAGAACGCATTTATCAGGAAAATCTCCGCTTTGTCTGAACTCTTCAAGTTCTTCAGGTGTCGTGAAATATGCTCCGGATTCATACAGATAGTCAATATGATTTTGAAACTCATCCGTATAAACAGAATAGGACGAGAGCTCCTTGTTTTTTGTCATTTTTTCAATTGCCTGGTTCCAAAAATTTCTGTTTCTCACCCTATGGTATGTTAAAACAACGCACACATCTTCCTTTGGTATAGCCTCATAAACATCATTATTTTCATGTTTTTCAAATGCAAGGGAAAAAACTTTAACCGTCAAGGCTGCTGTCATGATGACAGCAAATATGGTGAATATGATTTTATTTTTCAATTTGATTTCTCCGTTCCAGCTCTCTAACAGGATTTTTTTCAAATATTATCACTTTATCAGTCTTGAGAATATTGTAAACTTGCACATCTATTAGATTAAGATTCATCATGTCCTCATCTGTTGTCTTCAAAGGATTACTTCTTCTGTTGAGACTTCCGTACCTTATCTTGTTGTAATATTTCCACGATATTAATATAGTAAAGAATATGCTGAAATAAATAGATGCTTTTAATAGAAACATTCTTATGTCATGATTTGACATATTAAAACTTATTTTTAAAAGCCCTATGTAATAATCATTGTAATCAAGCACTGCGCTTAGGAAAAAATATACTATTACAGCCATGTACAACCACAATAAAACATTGAGGAAAAATGCAAATATTTTATTGATGAAGGGCTGTTTTGACCTGACCAGAAACTCATCAGATGTTTTTCTTCTTTTCTCTGCAGAATATTCGATTTCTACAGACTGCTCCTGCTTCCCCTGTCCGGCGAATTCCATGTTGCATACCCTCCCTTCATCCTTGATCTTATTGATTTCGGTATTGCACTGATTACAACAAACACATTGACAATCCAATATACAGTCGGATACCATGCAGCCCAGAAATAATATTTCAAAACATTGTCGTATTTAGAGTCATTCAATAAAGACATGTACAATTGAATGCAGCTCATGATTACCATTGTAAAGGAATTGAATGATATCCATATTAAAAGCTGCTTTATATCTGTTGCTCTGAAAATAAAATAAACAGTCACAATCAGCCATAACAAAGACCATATGGTGCTCAGTATCTGTTCCAGGTAAATAGGCCATATTCGTCTTTGCCTGTAGTCCTTGAATATATCCCAGTGCCTGAGAACGACTTCCTGGCTTCCCTGTGCCCACCTCACCCTTTGTTTCCATATACCCCGGAGTGTTTCAGGAACAAGCATCCAGCACAGAGCCCTGGGCTCATATCGTATGTCCCAGAATCTTCTCTGAAGTTTCCATGACACGGCAATATCTTCAGTTATCATATCCCTGTCCCACAGGCCCACGTCAACAAGGGCTCTTTTTCTGAAGGCGACAATTACTCCGGACACTGTCATAACCTTTCCTATGACTCTTTGTGTTCTTTTAATGGAACCGATTATTGATGCGTATTCAACAAGCTGGAGCTTTCCAAGAAGTGTATCGCGGTTTCTAATTCTTGGATTTCCTGTCACTGCTCCAACTCTTTCTCCTCTTTCTAGAAAATGTCTTATTAAATAATACGGTGCAAAATCATCCAGCAGAGCATCCGAATCAATGCAGACCAAGTATTCTGCCGATGCAGCGTGGGCTGCAATGTGCAGCGCATTTGCTTTGCCTTTATTTTCTCGGCAGCTTATTACTCTGAGACAATGGAATATATCTGCAAGTTCTATGAGAATTTTTTCTGTATTGTCGTGGCTCCCATCATTTACGGCTATGATTTCAAAATCAGGATATGAAAGTCGCGACAAATACTCAATGGTTTCCCCTATTGTTTCTTCTTCGTTATAGCAAGGTACAAGTATGCTGATTTTAGGCCAGTTATATTTTTCAATGTCAATTTCTTCTTCATTTTCTCTTGTAGCGGAAAAAATAATGGAACCGGCAATCCAAAACAACGACATTAAAAAAGGATACCAGAATATATAATTTTCAACGATTTGAATTAATCTCGGAAGTTCATTAAACAACGCCACAGCATCACCTTTTCTTTCGACTTTTTACGACATATAGAAAACATTATATCATAACCATGGTTGAAGTACAGACAAAATTTGAGAAGCAAGTATAGAAATTCGTGTAAAATTTGGGATTCTCTTAGTGATAAAATTAATTTTTATGTAGTCCGGGAATATTTGCTGCATATTTATGAAGTATTTTTCAACTCTTAATCTGCATGCACACTTTTTCCTAAAAATGAATTGCAGCACTGTAAGAAATTAATGCTATAATTATTTTTATTTATATTTAATTATACATTTACACTTTAAAGGTACATTTTGGGAATAGTATACATATAGTTTGTTGAATTCGTGACTCCAACAACTTGTTTTTTTGATTTAATTTTTATTCATTTCATAAATCACGTATATATTTATTCAAACGAATATTCCAAATGTGATTTTTCAAAAATATTTCTTCAAAAAATATAAAAATAATGCTTGCATATATAATCTAATAGTATTATAATCATCCATATTTTCAAAAAATAATCCATTTAGAAAGGAGAAGAAATGATAAAGGCAGGAATTATAGGAGCAACCGGGTATGCTGGAGGTGAACTTGTAAGACTTCTTTTAAGTCACAAGAATGCAGAAATAAAATGGTACGGCTCCAAAAGTTATATAAACAAAAATTATTATGAAGTGTACCAGAATTTTTTTGAAATAGTCCAGGACAAATGCATGGATGACAATCTTGATGAACTATCGGAAATGGTTGATGTCATTTTTACGGCCACTCCCCAGGGCTACTGTTCTTCGCTTTTGAACAGTAAAATACTGTCAAAGTGCAAAATTATAGACTTAAGCGCAGATTTCAGAATGAAAGATAAAGAAGTATATGAAAAATGGTACGGGATTAAACATCAAAGTCCCCTTTTTTTACAGGAGGCCGTCTACGGTCTGTGCGAAATAAACAGAAGACAAATTCAAGGCGCAAGGATAGTGGCAAATCCAGGATGTTACCCCACATGCACCACATTGTCACTTTATCCGCTGATTAAAGAAGGAATCATACATTTAAATACAATAATAACAGATGCAAAATCCGGAACATCTGGAGCAGGCAGAAGTACAAAGACAGACAATCTGTTCTGCGAGGTAAATGAAAATATCAAGGCATACGGAGTGACTGACCACCGGCACACGCCGGAAATAGAAGAACAGCTTTCATATGCTGCAGGACAAAATGTTATTATAAATTTTACGCCTCACTTGGTACCCATGAACAGAGGTATTTTGACAACGTCATATGCAGCATTAAAAAAAGAAACTTCTTATGAAGAAGTACGAGAGATTTATGACAAGTATTACAAAGACGAATTTTTCATAAGAGTATTAGACCGCGATGTATACCCGCAAACAAAATGGGTCAAAGGAAGCAATTTTGTTGACCTTAATTTTAAAATAGACCACAGGACCAACAGAATAGTAGTATTGGGAGCAATGGACAATTTGGTAAAAGGAGCTGCAGGTCAGGCAGTTCAAAACATGAATATCATGTTTGGGTTGGATGAAACATCAGGCATTAAACATGTGCCTATGTTTCCTTAATTAAACTGGAGGAAAATATGAAAGAGATAGAAGGTGGGATCACCTCGCCGCAAGGATTCAAGGCTGCAGGAGTATTTGCAGGGATCCGTAAAAAGAAAAAAGATATGGCAATGATTTTCAGCGAAGTTCCATGCATTGCAGCAGGAACATTCACTACAAATATCGTAAAGGCTGCTCCGGTCAAATGGGATATGGAAATGGTGAAAAAATCTCCTTTTGTCCAGGCAGTTGTAGTTAACAGCGGAGTAGCCAACACCTGTACAGGTGCAACCGGAATGGGATACTGCAAAGACATGGCTGTGACTTCAGGATTAAGTCTTGGAATTCCAACCGAAGCCGTGCTTGTTGCTTCAACTGGCTTGATAGGCAAACAAATACCAATCGATAAAATTAAGGCAGGAATTGAAAATCTTGTTCCGATTCTTGGAAGCTCAAAAGAAGACGGAATAATGGCAGCAGAAGCAATACTTACAACAGATACAAGAAAAAAGGAACTCGCTGTGGAGCTTGAACTTTCAGGAAAGAAGGTAACCATAGGAGGAATGTGCAAGGGTTCCGGCATGATTCATCCTAACATGTGCACTATGCTCAGCTTCATAACAACAGACGCTGCTATTTCAAAGGAACTTCTTCAGGAAGCATTGAGCATAGATGTTAAGGAAACATATAACATGATTTCCGTAGACGGTGACACATCAACAAACGACACAGTGCTGCTTCTTGCAAACGGGCTGGCAGGAAACGATGAAATCACAGAGAAGAATGAAGATTATGAAAAATTTGCAGAGGCTCTTAATTTCGTAAATACTTACTTTGCCAAAAGAATAGCTGAGGACGGAGAAGGAGCAACATCCCTTTTCGAAGTAAAAGTCATCAATGCACTTACAAAGGAACAGGCAATGAAGCTTTCCAAATCCATAGTATCCTCTAATCTAACAAAAGCTGCTATTTTCGGCCACGACTTAAACTGGGGAAGAATACTTTGCGCCATGGGATACTCCGGAGCAGAGTTTGAACCCGACGACGTAGATCTGTACTTTGAGAGCAGCGGCGGAAAAATCAAATTGATAGAAAACGGAATAGAGCTAATTTACAGCAAGGAAGCAGCTGAAGAAATACTTTCAAAACCAGAAATAACTGTCATTGCAGACATAAAAATGGGAAAACAATCGTCAACAGCATGGGGATGCGACCTTACCTACGATTATGTGAGAATCAATGCAGCATACGGATCATAGGAGGATCAATGGAAATAGAATTATATATTAAACAAGCAATCATGCAGCCTGAAGAACTTCCCTTCACAAGAGAATACCAAGATAAAATTGTAGTCGTGAAATACGGCGGAAGTGCAATGACTGATGAAAACATAAAGAAAAATGTTGTAGAAGACTTGTCGTTGTTAAAAAAGGCAGGATTAAAACCCATTGTTGTTCACGGCGGCGGCAAGGAAATAAACAAATGGCTTTCAAGACTGGGAATTGAAAATAAATTTATTAACGGACTGAGAGTCACAGATGAACCTACGCTGGAAATAGTTGAAATGGCATTGTTGAAGCTCAACAAGGAACTTGTGCAGCTTATGGAAAGTTTCGGGGTCAAGGCTGCAGGCATAAGCGGCAAGGACGCAGGCACAATCAAGGTTTCAAAAAGATATTCACCAGAGGCAGACTTGGGATATGTGGGAAAAATAAACCATGTTGATGCCTCTCTCATAATGACACTGCTTGAAAGCGGCATCACTCCCATCATTTGCCCCATAGGGCTTGATGAAAATTATCAAGGTTACAACATCAATGCAGATGAAGCTGCATGTGCAGTTGCAAAAGGTGTAAAAGCCAAAAAACTTGTTTTTCTTACAGACATAGAAGGAGTGTGCAAGGATCCTAAGGATTCATCAACAGTGATTCCGGAACTGACAGTCCATGAAGCAAAACAGTTCTTAAGCAGCGGCAGCGCAGGAGGAGGCATGCTACCAAAGCTCATGAACTGCATAGATGCTGTAGAAAACGGAGTTTCACGAGTGCACATAATAGACGGAAGAGTACAGCATTCACTGCTAGAAGAGTTTTTGAACAAAACAATGGGTACAATGATATTAGCAAAGGAGATTGTTAAATGAAAAAAGAAGATTACATTTTAGAAGCTGAAAACACGCTTCTTAAAACATACAAAAGATACGAGATAATTTTAGACAAAGGCGACGGGGTTTATCTTTACGATACAGACGGCAAAAAATACCTTGACTTTGCCGCAGGCATAGCTGTTTTTGCCTTGGGATACAACAATAAAGAATATAACATCGCTTTAAAAAACCAGCTGGATAAATTGCTTCATACATCCAACTATTACTACAACCTGCCTGCAATAGAAGCAGCAAAAAAATTTACTAAAGCCTCAGGAATGGACAGGGTTTTTTTCACAAACAGCGGTACTGAAGCAATTGAAGGAGCAATAAAGCTTGCAAAGAAATATGCCTACAACAAAAATGGTTTTGCAGGACACGAAATAATTTCAATGAACAATTCATTCCACGGAAGAAGTCTCGGTGCACTTTCTGTGACAGGCAACCCTGAATATCAGAAATCTTTCAAACCTATGATTGAGGGAGTTAAATTTGCAGACATGAACGACTTAGAAAGTGTAAAATCTCTGGTTTCAGAAAAGACATGTGCCATAATTATGGAACCTGTTCAAGGAGAGGGAGGAATTTATCCCGCAGACAAGGAATTTCTGCAGGGAGTTAAATCAATATGCGACGAAAATGATATTTTGCTTATTTTCGATGAAATTCAGTGTGGAATGGGAAGGACAGGATCAATGTTTGCATTCCAGGATTACGGAGTGATGCCTGATATTTTGACTACAGCCAAGGCCTTAGGATGCGGTGTTCCTGTAGGAGCCTTTGCAGCCAATGAAAAAGCAGCATCAGCCATGGTTCCGGGAGATCACGGCACAACATACGGCGGAAATCCGTTTGTATGCGCGGCAGTGAGCAAGGTTTTCGACTTGTTTGAATCCTGCAAAGTTCTGGAAAATGTCAACAAAATCACCCCCTACCTGGAAAGTGAAATTGACAAACTGGTTGAGCAGAATGACTTCATAGAAAAAAGAAGAGGAAAAGGACTCATGCAGGGAATTGTATTTTCTGTTCCTGTAGGGGACATCGTCCTTGAAGCTCAAAAACAAGGTCTTATTATAATAACTGCAGGTAAAAACGTAATACGACTGGTTCCCCCTCTTGTAATAACAAAACAACATGTTGATGAAATGATTGTGAAATTAAAATCTGCAATAGACTGTGTAGTTAATACAGACAACAAACATTAGAATATACAATCGTAGGGGCGGATCTTGTGTCCGCCCGTGCTGTTGATTCAATAACATCTTTATTGCGGGAGAACACGAGGTTCTCCCCTACAAACTGGAATATAGATTTAATGTTATTTCCTTATAATTGATTGCGTAAGGCCGGATCTTGTTATCTTCGGGAGGACAGTAGTCCTCCCTACATGATTGAATTACCTATCGCCAACATAAATAAACTAATGGCTCTTCTTTTATTTGTTTATTGCCTTTTCGATTCTAATTCTTACTTTTCCTTCGCCCATAATCTGCTGAAGTTCCCATACATCAGGTGATGTGGCACGTCCTATGATGGCAATTCTTATTACGGAGCTTACATCTCCCACATGACCCTTGTACATTTCAGAATTTTTCTTGTAATCCTTTGGTTTTGCAGCATATCCGTTGTCCTGTGCTATTATTCTTATTTTATCAAACCACTGGCTCTGGTCGTCGTTGTGGTCATATGTTTCAAGATAAGCTTTCAGTAGTTTTTTTGCTTCCTCATCATCTATGTTTTCAGGATACTTGTCAACAACATCAAAATATTCATCAAAGAAATAGCTTATGAATTCAAATATCTGCTGGCAGTACATGAGGTCCTTGCGTGGTTTATCTCCGTTTCTTCCAACATTAAGAAGTTTTATTACCGCTTCTTTGTTTTCAGAAAGCAAATTTGTTATTTCTGTCTTGTGTCCTTTTGCCCAGTCAAGCATGAAGTTAAATATATCTTCTGCCGAAAATTTAATGAGGACGTCTTTGCTGATGTTGTTCAGTTTATCCAGGTCGAATAGCGCTCCCGAATTGCTCATTTTCTCCAATGTAAATTCAAAATTGTCCGTATGGCTGTCAGGGTTTTCAATTCTCCACTCTTCGTAGTTGGAATTTAAAATTGTCAGCAAGTATTCTCTCACAGCTGCAGGATGATATCCCAGGTCCATGTAGAATCCAAGT
Organism: Firmicutes bacterium UBA6113; assembly: GCA_002422545.1. Lineage (GTDB taxonomy): Bacteria > Bacillota > Clostridia > Tissierellales > Sedimentibacteraceae > Sedimentibacter. The sequence continues at coordinate 144,366 of DIWF01000005.1, forward strand.
CCAAGTTCCGGGTCTTTTCTTTTTGACAATTTTCTTTTGGCTCCGTTATCCATTTTCATCAAGTGTGCTGTATGGCAGTAAACAGGAGTATCCCATCCAAGTGTTGTAAATATTTCATAATGAATAGGAAGTGTTGAAAGCCATTCTTCCCCTCTTACAACATGTGTCACTCTCATGAGATGGTCGTCAACTACATGAGCAAAATGATATGTAGGTATTCCGTTTGTCTTTAAAATTACTATGTCCTGATAGTTTTCATGTATTGTGAGATGTCCTCTTATGGCGTCATTTATTTCAAATGTTCCTTCTTCTGTTCCCATTGATTTGAACCTGATTACAAACTCTTCCCCATTGGATAGCTTTTCCTGCACTTCTTCAAGTGTAAGATTTCTGTCCTTTGCCCACTTGCCGTAATATCCTGTATTCACATTTTCTTCAGCTTGTTTTTTCCTTGTTTCTTCAAGTTCTTCTTCTGTGCAGAAACATGGGTATGCTCTGCCCTGCTCCACCATGTATTTTGCAACACATTGATAAATCTTTCCTCGGTTGCTCTGAAAATAAGGTCCATAGCTGCCTATTTCTCCATTGATGCCTGCTCCTTCGTCAAACTTCAATCCGAAGTATTCGAGAGATGAAATTATTATTTCAATAGAACCTTCAACCTTTCGCTTTTCGTCTGTATCTTCAATTCTCAGCATGAAGACACCTTCGCTCTGGTGAGCAAGACGCTCGTCAACAAAAGCCCCGTAAAGATTTCCAAGGTGAATGAACCCTGTAGGACTTGGAGCCAGTCTTGTAACTTTTGCTCCTTCTTTCAGGTTTCTTTTCGGAAACACTTCTTCTTCATAATATAGTACTGATTCCTTTATATCCGGAAATAAAATATCAGCAAGTTTTTTATAATCCATTTTTTCCTCCGCAACTATGGCACTATGTGCTTTTTTATTAAAATAACAAAAGACGGTATTACAACAACACCGTCCTCAAATTTTCGGATAACAATAGGGGAATCGTTCCCCTGATTCCACCTTGAGATGGTGGTGACCATTGACCATGAGTCATACTAATCTTCATAATTATATACTTAATAACATATTTTGTCTACTATTTTTGAACAGTATCAATGTTTGCAGCAGTGTCCTCCCACGTCTCCAATCTTCATCATCAATATTTCACCGTCTTCTTCAGAAACTTCTTCAAAACCAATGTTTTCAAAAAGTTTTTTGTATTGTTTGCTTATCTTTGCATAAGTTTTTTCTGCTCCCATGTCAAAAGCTTTCCTCACAATCATTCTTACTATCAAATCCCCGTAGTTTTTACCTCGATGTCCTTCAGAAATGCATACCATGTCAGCAAAAAATTTTCCTTCTTTAAAAAGCAATCTTCCCGTACCAACAGGCACATTGTCTTCATACACTACAAGGCTGAATGCAAAATCATCATAAATATCTGTAACCAGATTTTCATCTGTTTTGAGTTCATTGCAAAACACATTTTTTCTGAGAACCAGTGCATCACTTAAATTCTCCCTACCTTGAAACCACCTTGTATTTATCATATTGCACCTCTTATATTTTGCATATATTATATCATTGTCCTCTTGAGTTGTACATTAGAAATTAAGGTTTTATCTATATCAGCTATATATTTTTATCCTCGGTTTTAATATCATATCAAAGATTATAACAATATTTAAAGCCCGTGACAATGAATAATGTTGTAGTTTTTCCTAGTTGTGGTATAATATTAACAGTATCAGCAAAATAAACTGAGGTGATGATTATGACATTAGGTGAAAAGTTAAGAAGCATTAGAAAAGGAAAAGATATGACTAAACAGGAACTGGGCAATGTTTTGAATGTACCTAAAGAAAGAATCAAGCTTTACGAAAACAACGAAGAAGTACCATCAGATTTTTATTTGTCTGCTTTTGCTCAATATTTTAATATTTCTGTTGATGAACTGACAAATGTTGAATAAATATTATTAAATAATCTTAACATTATTAAGGTTGTATTTACATTTTAACTATGTTAAATTAATATCAAATCTAAGCTTAAGGATTTTCTAAGGGCAAGGAAACAAAAAAATGTTCTCTATGATTATTATTCCTTGCTTATGCAAGGAATATTTTTTGTATTAGGAGGTATTATGGACAAAAGAATTGGTGTCATAGGAATTGTGATTGAAGATTTGACCAGAATAGCCGAAGCAAATGATATTCTGCATCAATACGGTAATATCATAATAGGCAGAATGGGCATCCCTTATAAGGAAAGAGGAGTGAATGTAATTTCAATCATCGTGGACGGAACTACAGACGAAATAGGAGCTCTTACCGGCAAGCTTGGAAAAATCAAAGGATTGAGCGTAAAAAGCGCCTTATCCAAAAAATAGGAGGATTTATGAAAAAATCTATGAATAAATTAAGTTTGCTTTTGATCCTGGCAATGATATTGTCCATTTTTGCAGGCTGCACCAGCAAGACTGATAACGCCAAGCCACAGGAACCTGCACCACAGGAACAAGTAAAAGAAGAACCGAAAGACCCCATTGATGTGACAATAGCAGGCCTCATGGGACCTACATCCATAGGCATGATAAAAATGATTGATGAAAAAGCAATGAACAGCGAACAATACAACGTTGAATACATAGCAGAAAGCGCACCTGACGCTTTAAGCGCAAAAATAATAAACGGCGACATCAAGATTTCTTCTGTGCCAATAAACCTTGCAGCTGTTTTGTACAACAAAACAGGCGGAAAAATTCAGATAATGGCTGTAAACACTGTAGGAAACCTTTATGTTGTTGGAAGCGACAATACTTCAACAATTGCAGAACTTGAAGGAAAAACACTTGGAATGAGCGCAAAAGGTTCTACACCTGATTATGCCATGAATTATATTTTAAAGCAAAACAAACTGGAAGGCAAAGTTGAGCTTGATTACAGCACAGACCACGCAACACTCGCTCAGGCTGTAATTGCAGAAGACACAAGCGTTGCTCTTCTTCCTCAGCCCTTTGTTACTCAGACAGCATTAAAAAATGAAAATGTAAAAATGCTCATAGACTTAAACGAAGCATGGAAGGAAGCAACAAAAGGAGCCAGTGAACTTTATACGGGCTGCATCATAGTAAACACTGAATTTGCAGAAAACAATAAGGAATTTGTTGCTGAATTTCTAAAACAATACGAAGAATCAGTAAACTGGGTTTTAGAAAATCAAAAAGACGCGTCAGTGTTAGTTGAGAAAAACGGAATTATGCCAAGCGCTGCAATAGTAGAAAAAGCAATTCCTTACTGCGGAATCACATACAGATTAGCTTCAGCAGAAAAGGAAAAACTCAACAGTTTCTATCAGATATTGTTTGATTCAAATCCTGCTTCAGTAGGAGGAAGCATGCCAGATGAAAAATTCTATTTTGCTGAGTAAGTACAGGAATTTTTTCATAATTATATTTTGGATAACTGTGTGGGAGATATTATCGCTGATAATCAATCAGGAGATTTATCTCCCTTCTCCCTTTGCGACATTTAAATCATTGTTTGATTTAATGTTTGATAAGATTACTTACATAACAATTCTTTACAGCACATACAGGACACTGACCGGATTTTTAATTTCAACATTTTTTGGAGTAATACTGGGATTTGTGTGCGGAATGAACAAATCAATTTACAATCTTTTAAATCCTTTGGTTAGCATTATAAGGACCGTGCCCGTTATGAGCATTATAATCATTGCCATCATGTGGTTCAAGGACACAAACGTACCTGTTTTCGTAGCATTTTTAATGTGCTTTCCAATTATCTGGACTAATACCATCCAAGGAATAGCCTCAGCTGACAACAAACTTCTTCAAATGTGTAAAATTTACAGCATTAAAAAAACGCGAGTTATAAAATCCGTTTATTTTTACAGCGCACTGCCCTACATAAAGGCAGGCATGGTTTCTGCTCTGGGAATAAGCTGGAAGGTTACTTCTGCTGCAGAGGTCTTAAGTTTACCAAAGTATTCAATAGGAAGATTTTTGTACGATTCGAAAGTTTATCTTGAAATTCCGGACTTATTTTCATGGACAATCATCATAATTCTTCTGAGCACCTTCTTTGAAAAATTGCTTAAAAAAATATTTGAAGCAGGAAAAACAAATGATTAAACTTATGAATGTAACCAAAAAATATGATGATATGGAGCTTTTGAAAGATTTCAGCATATCATTTGAAGAAAATGAAATAACTTGTATGTTTGGTCCTTCAGGTGTAGGAAAAACAACAATAGCAAATATTGCAGCAAACCTCGTTACGGTTGATGAGGGAAAAGTATCGGGAACTGAAGAAGCAGTGTATTCCTATGTTTTTCAGGAGCCAAGGCTTCTTGACTGGTACAGCGTGTATGACAATCTGGATTTCGTCCTCAAGGATATTTATGATATTGCAAAGCGCAAGGAAGTCATAGAAAGCTATCTGGAAATGGTTGAACTTTCGGACTACAGAGAATTTAGGCCAAAAGCATTAAGCGGAGGAATGTCTCAAAGGGTATCCATCGCCAGAGCATTTGCATATCCTTCAAATATTCTCATAATGGATGAACCCTTCAAGGGACTTGACATGAAATTGAAGCAGGACATAGTATCATTGTTCAAGAAACTTTGGAAAGAAAGCAGACGAACTGTCATATTCATAACCCATGATGTTGATGAAGCCATCAGCTTGTCAGACAAAATTTATATAATCAAAAACCGTCCTGTTGAAATCAACATGATAATTGATGTTAAAAACACCAACGACCGTGAATCCATAAAAAATATTTTGCTTTTATCATGAAAATTTATAAAAAAATTTAGCAATTACCATTCAACAATCCATATTTTTCTTGACATTTACCGAATTTATATTAACATATAAACAAAAGATAAAATGTGGCTTTGTAACTTAGTCACTGATTTATATGAAAAATTTTTATATATTGTGATATAATAAGAAAAAAGACGGAGGATATTATGGAATTTAAATTATCAGATAAAGCAAAAGAAAAAATGCTTGAAATGAAAAGCAACAATGAACCTATAAAATTAAAAATAACAGGTTTTTCCTGATGTGGTGCCGAATTTGGCATTGTTTCGGAGAAACAATCAGAAAATGACAAAGTTTACGACGCTGAAGGAATTGAACTAATAGTATCAGATGAGCTAGAAGGAGCAATCAAAGGCGCAGAAATTGATTATTCAACAAACTTCTTTAAAAAGGGATTTGAAGTAACTCCAAAATTCTCTAGATAGAGAGGCTTTTATGGAATTTAAAATAACTGACAGGGCAAAGGAAAGACTGTCTTTAATGAAAGAACAGAATATTCCCATAGTCTTGTACGGAATTCCTGTTGGCTGAAACAGATACAACTATAAAATTGTTTCGGTGAAACAAAAAAAAGATGACAAGGTATACAACGTAGACGGCATAGAAATAATTGTGACGGCTGAAGTTGATCGGACCTTGCTGGGAGCTAAAATTGATTTCGGAGGTTTTTTTACAAAGGACTATATTGTAACCCCGAGATATTCATAGACATAAGGTGGCATATGTATAAACTGTGGGCAAAAAAAATAAAATCAAACAAAATGGTTGACTCTTTGGTTGTCAAAAATAAGGAAAATATTTCTCAAGACGAAAAAAGAGAAAAATGCCTCAAGGAAATATGCCAGAAGTTTGATGTGAGCGTTCCTGTATGGCTTAAGACACATGACATGGAATTTTCTCAATTTAAGATAGTCACGTTTTTTCCTCATGATTTTATTGATGAAGTTGACTTTGACAAACTTGAAATTGAACTTATTGATGATGGTACAAATAAGATTTGAAAACCTGGTAATTCCGGGTTTGTTAAAAAAACTGCCTGATGTTTCAGGCAGTTTTTTGTTAATCACACATATTGCATATTACAACCAAAAGCAGGAAGAACCAAAGAAGTGTATCCATTTCTATTCCGCAGTCGCTCTGGCATACTATGCAAACAAGAATTAAAAAGAAAAATAACAGCGAAGAGTCTATTCCCCGTGCACCCAATACAGGTGATACAGGCAGTACCGGAAGAACCGGGGGCCTTCTGTCACACTGAATGTTTGTGTTTTCATTTGCTTCAACTATATTTTCAGTCCTGCAACTATCCATTAATTATAACCTCCTCAATTAATATGCATTTCGTAATTATTATATTCACCATAGAAATATATGTTAAATAATTGATTTAAAAATCATTGTTTTAAAATATATGCATAATATAGAAATTTATTGAAACAATAACATTATATTAATTAAGGAGGATTGCACATGGATAAATTTGCCTTGGTGTTAGTCATAATAGGAGCCATAAACTGGGGGCTGATAGCATTGTTTCAATTTGATCTGGTTGCGGCTATATTCGGAGGCCAGACAGCTATATTCAGCAGAATAGTATATGGACTTGTAGGATTAGCTGGACTTTACTGCATAACTTTATTATTCACCGAACGAGAAAGAACAGATTAACAAAAAACAATCCGAATTCGGATTGTTTTTTTAGAGCTCTTATTCTCCTGCTATGGCCAGTTTCTTGATTTTTAAAGAAGGAGAACCTATGTATGCCTCTCCTGGAAGTCCAAACTTAAGGTCCGAGCCTGTTTCTTCTATATTTTTTAAAAGCTCAAAGTAATTTCCCGCAACTGTTATCTGTTCCACAGGCTTTGAAATTTTTCCGTCTTTTATTTCATAACCAAGTGCTGCCAGCGAAAAATCCCCTGACACGGAATTCAGTCCTGAATGAAGTCCTTGAAGTTCCGTTATTAAAATTCCCTTATCCATGACAGAGATCATTTCTTCAAGAGTTTTTTCTCCTTTTTCAACATAGAGATTTGAAGGAGCTATTCCCACAGATGATTTGTAAGATCCCTTGCTTGCGTTTCCTGTTGTTTCAACTCCGTCTTTTTTTGCAGTCTTCAAATTGTGGAAGTATGTTTTCAAAACACCCTTGTCAACGACTTTTTTAAACTTGCTGGCAACTCCTTCTCCATCGAAGGACCTTGATGCCAATCCTCCCTCCATGAAAGGATCATCAACCAACGTGAACTTTTCGCTTCCTATTTGTTCATTTAATTTTCCTTTCAGCAAGGACAGATTTTTCTGCACATTTTCCGCTGAGAAAATTCCTTCAAATGCTTCCAATAAATCTGCAGCTGCATTGTTTCTTATTACTACTGGGTAGTCTCCTGACTTCACAGACTTTGCTCCAAGCATTGACAATGCCTCATTAACTGCTTCCTCTGCAATTTCCTTGGCACTGAATTTGGAAAAATCATTACCAGTGCGGTATGCCATACCTGTTTTTATATCTTCGTTTTCTTTTGCAACTACCACCACATATGTGTAGGCAATGTTGCTCTTGTCATGAAGGTATAAACCCTTTGTGTTTGACATTATAGTTTCGCCGTAACCGTCGCCGTAGACGCATGTTTCCACCGATTGGATTCTGTTGTCAATTTTAAAAGCTTCTTCTTCAAGCTGTTTTACAAACTTAATTTTTTCAGCTTCTTCCACTTCTTCAAGTTTAGGATTGAATGTGTCGACTTTTTTATATTCCTTTGACCCTTCAAAAATATATTCTTCATCATCAGAATCTATTACGGTGGCATTTTCCTTTACATTTTTAACAAGCAACTCTATGGAAGTTTCATCAACCTTTTCAGTGTAGGAATACCCCATTTTTCCATTGTACATTCCTCTCAGTCCGAGGCCTTCGCTTTCAGACAGACTGTAGCCGTCGAGTTCCTTTTGAAATACCTTGAGAGAAAGGCTGCTTCCTGCTGAATAAAAAACTTCCATGTCATTTATGCCTTGTTTTTTTCCTTCAGCAAATATTTTATTTATGAGCATTTTCATATCCATTATTTTTCACCTTCTCTTCCGCCTACGGTTATTTCAGAAACTCTTATCATGGGCTGGCCTACATTTGTAGGAATGCTTCCGCTTACAGAGCCGCACATTCCCTGTCCATGTGTCATGTTGTTTCCAACCATGTCAATTTTGTTCAGTATGTCTGTTCCCTTGCCTATTAATGTTGCGCCTCTTACAGGATCCTTGATTTTTCCGTTTTCGATAATATATCCTTCCATTACGGCAAAGTTAAATTCACCTGTGCTTGGATTTACACTTCCGCCTCCCATGTATTTGGCATAAATTCCTTTTTCGGTGTTGGCTATTATTTCTTCAGGGGAAGATTTTCCGTTGTCTATGAATGTGTTAGACATCCTTGAAGTAGGAGCATATCTGTAGGACTGCCTTCTTCCTGAACCGGTTATGTCCATTTTCATTCTTCTTGCGTTCAGTTTATCAATCATGTAGCCCTTCAATATTCCGTTTTCTATCAACACATTTCTGTGGGAAGGTGTTCCTTCGTCATCTATATTAAATGAACCCCACTCGTTTGGTATTGTTCCGTCATCAATTGCAGTAACAAGCGGTGATGCGATTTTTTGACCTACTTTGTCTGAAAATACAGATAAACCCTTGGCAACTGATGTTGCTTCAAGACCATGGCCGCATGCCTCATGGAATATTACTCCCCCGAAGCCGTTGTCTATTATTACAGGCATTTTTCCGCTTGGGCTGTATTTAGCATTTACCATTGTCACTGCAATGCGTGATGCTTCTCTTGCATATTTGTCAACGTCAAGGTTTTCATAAAATTCGTAGCCCTTGCTTGCTCCAGGCCCGAAAAATCCTGACTGCATTTCTCCATTTTTGCTGGCAACGGATGAAATTGCAAGACGTGTTCGAACCCGTTTGTCTTCCTTCCATAAACCTTCTGAATTAGCAACCATTATGTCTTGATTGTAATCCATGTAGCTTACCGTAACCTGTGTTATAAGATCATCGTAGTTGAATGCTGTATCGTAGGCACGGCGCATGAGCTGAACCTTTCTTGTTTTTTCAATTGTATTTGGATCAATATGTATTACATTTATATTTTCATTTTGTGTCATGTTCAAACTTAATGCTATAGTGCCCTGTTTTCCTTCTATGGCTGCAGCTGCTTTTTTTGCTGTTGATATTAAGGAATCCCTGTCAGATTTGTTTGTGTAAGCATAAACGCTGTTAAATCCCTTGAATATGCGGATGCCAACGCCGTAATCTCTTCCTGTCATAGTGCTTTCAACTTTTCCGCCTATCATTACAATGCCGTTGTTTGTCCTGTCTTCAACATATACTTCTGCAAAATCGCCGCCGGTTGTCAAAGCAGCATTCAGTGTATCTTCAATTACCTGTTTGTTTAGCACATAATCACTCCTATCATTTTATAGTACCTTAATATTTTACCATAATTTCCTTAAAGTATTAATAATTTTTTGAGCAAAAAAACGACCCCTGAGGGGTCGCTTCATATTATGTTAAGACAATTTAATTCTGTGGTATACTTTCTTTCCTTTTTTGATTATGAGTTTTTCGTCTTCAAAATCAGCTGCAGTTAATACTGCATTTACATCACTTACCACAACGTCATTTACTGTAACTCCTGATTGCTCAATGAGTCTTCTTCCTTCGCTCTTTGTTTTTATAAGGTTTGCCTTAGTCATCATGTCTATTACAGACATTCCTTCTCCAAGCTCTTCTTTTGTGATTTCAGTTGTGGGCATGTTTTCTGATTCTGTTCCTTTACCAAACAATGCTCTTGCTGCTTCCTGAGCATTCATGGCATCTTCTTCCGAATGAATCAGTTTTGTTACTTCAAATGCCAATACCTCCTTGGCTTTGTTAATATCGGAACCTTCCAATGCACCAAGACGTCTTACTTCATCCATTGGGAGGAAAGTAAGTAGTGCCAGACATTTTTCAACGTCAGCATCACCTATGTTTCTCCAGTACTGGTAAAACTCATATGGTGTTGTTTTGTTTCTGTCCAGCCACAAAGCACCCTTTTCAGTCTTGCCCATCTTCTTGCCTTCACTGTTTGTAAGAAGTGAGAAAGTCATACCATAAACCTGCTCTCCGGCTTTCTTTCTCGTGAGTTCCACTCCTCCTATGATGTTTGACCACTGGTCATTTCCGCCAAACTGCATCTTGCAGTTGTATTTCTGGTTCAATACATAAAAGTCATAGCTTTGCATGAGCATGTATCCAAATTCAAAAAATGTGAGTCCTTGCTCCATTCTGTTTTTGTAGCAATCTGCAGCAAGCATTCTGTTTACAGAAAAGTGAACACCCACTTCTCTCATGAAATCCAGGTAATTCAAAGGCAGAAGCCACTCTGCGTTGTTGTCCATTATGGCTTTTCCTTCTGAAAAATCAAGGAACTTTTCAAAAACTCTCTTGAAGTTTTCAGCATTGCGTGCAATGATTTCCTGTGTCATGATTGAACGCATTCCTGTTCTGTCGCTTGGATCCCCTATCATTGTAGTTCCGCCACCCAAAAGCGCAATCGGCCTGTGTCCGTGCTTCTGCATTATAGACATTACCATTATTTGAATATAGTGGCCAATATGAAGGCTGTCTGCAGTAGGGTCAAAACCTATATAAAATGTAACTGATTCCTTGCCCAGCAATTCTCTTATTTCTTCTTCATGAGTGCACTGCTCAATATATCCTCTTTCTTTCAAAACATCAAAAACATTTCTTTTTTCCATATGATTCCTCCTTAAACTTTAATTGTCCTTCTGAATAATAAAAGGGCCATCTCTCCTGAAAGGACGAGATAACCCGTGGTACCACCTTAATTCGCAAATATTTCTTGCCTCTTCTGAAATAACGGTCAGATAACCCGCTGCACAGCAGTAACTCCGGAACTGTATTTCACATTTGTACTGAGAATCTTTCACCAACCGACTCACTCTCTGATTTTGTAACCAAATTGTTACTTTGTTTCCTTCACAGTCATGTTAATATGTATTTATAAAAGGAATGATAATATAAATCCAATTTATTGTCAAGGTTTAATTGCAAATCTTAAAAACATCATACCATATATTGACCATTTGGCCAATCACTGTAATATATCTGTTCTTATTATACACAATTTTCATATATTTTCCACTGATTTACATTTTAATTGTTATATATTTTTCTAAATGCAAAAATGTGTAATATAATTGTCACATTTGACATTTAATGAAGTTATTGATTGTTTATTTAAAAACAAGTACATGCTATAATTCCTTATGACGAAAAACTCATTAACAAGTTCTAAAATTTCCAAAGAAGCAGGGCGTGCCCTCTTCCTAAAAAATCTAAAGACTAAATAGGAGTGAATTATGAAAAAGAAAATTATAGCATTAACATTGACAGCAGCTTTAGCTTTGTCATCAACATCAGCATTTGCTGCAACAACAGACTGCGAAAAGACATTCAACTATGACCTGAGCAGCTTGCTGAAGGGAATAACAAACAACACTAATGTTAAGCAGTACAAGCTGACTGTAAACGGACAAGAAATGGATTTGAATTCAATAGACTGGAATACAGTTTTAAACAAAACAACTGCAGTTCAAAAGCCAACTGAGCAGAAAACAACTGCTCCAGCTGCAACAAAGCCAGCGGCTACTGCACCAGCTACAGCTAAACCTGCAGCAACAACACCAGTTGCAACTAAACCTGCAGCGCCTGTTGTAACTCAGCCGGCAGCCAAGCCAGCTGCAACAACACCGGTTGCAACTAAACCTGCAACTCAAACTGCTGCACCTTCAACAGCTACAACAACACCAAGCAACACAACAGTTTCTTCGTCAAATTTATCTTATGAGCAAAAAGTAGCAGAACTTGTGAACATTGAAAGACAAAAGGCTGGTTTGCCAGCGCTTGTATTTGATTCAGCAGTATCTAATGTTGCCAGAACAAAATCAAAGGACATGGCAGCTAACAATTACTTTGCTCATCAGTCACCGACATACGGAAGTGCCGGAGACATGTTGACGAAATTTGGAATCAAATGGTCAGCTTGGGGCGAAAACATAGCTTCAGGACAAAAAACTCCGGAAGCAGTTGTAACAGCGTGGATGAATTCTTCAGGCCACAGAGCAAACATTTTATCTTCTAACTTCTCAAAAATAGGAGTTGGTTATGCAGTAAACTCAAACGGAACACCATACTGGACACAGATGTTTACAAACTAAGAAAAACAACAAAATTTTAGTTTGATCTAATCAAAAAACCGCATATGATATGAGCACATATCATATGCGGTTTTTTATTGTACTATCTTATAATAAACTCTTGCAGTGAGTGTGTACACAATAAAGTAAATCACCGCAAAGACTGCTATGGTTACGGCTGTGCAAATTGCAAAAAGCCATACATTTGTTAGATTGAACAGCAGTAACAGCCTGGTTATCATTTTAAATGCTGCAGCTATGTGAACAATGGCCATGGCCAGGGGAAGAAAAAACACCTTTATTATCTGGCTTTTTATGGAGGTCTTGACCTCGCTTCTGCTCATTCCCACCTTCTGCATGATTTCAAACCTTTCCCTGTCATCATATCCCTCTGAAATTTGTTTGTAGTAAATTATCAGGACTGTTGCAGAGAGGAATAAAAGCCCAAGGAATATTCCCAAGAACAAAAATCCTCCTATCATGGCATAAAATTCTTCTTCCAGACCTTGCTTGCTTTCAAATCTAAAATCTACGATTTCTTCCTTTGAACCGGTGAAGTCTCTGTATATGGAATCGGCAAAGGCCTTTTTTTCATCCTTTGAGCCGTCTACATCAAAGGCAGCATAATAAGAATACTTGGCAGCATCATCCTTGAACTCACTAAGCTGCTTTTCATATATTTCCTCCACATCCTTTTCTTCTGCCACTATGTAGTAAACATCTACAAAGACTGCTGTATAATCCTCCTTTATTGGAAATTCATCAAGATTATTTTTTACAGTGTAATTGTTGTCAAAAAGTGTGAATGAATCTGTTTTATTTTTACTGCAGCTGTAAAAAAGTACCTCCCGGTCTTTCAAGGACACATCTTCTCCGGTTATTTTTTTGTACTGCTCAGTTGTTATAAAGTACAAATCCGAAATATTTGTGCTTGTAACACTGTTTAACCCATCCGTTATAAACCTGTCGCCGTCTCTTTCCGCATAGAACTCCAGGTACTGGTAATCAAACATGTTGCTTATGTTCCTGCCCAGCTTTTGAGCATTTTTATTCACTATGTCCTTAATTTCTCCGGGTTCACTGTCTTTAGGGTTTCCCAATGTAATGGTCACATCGTTGGGGCAGCGGTTTTCCAGCTGTTCATCCACACCCATGTAAAGTGCAACTGTTGTTGATATCATAACCAGCACTGCAGTTGAAAGTATGCAGATATTGGCCAGTCCAACGGCATTTTGCTTCATTCTGTAAATCATTCCGGATATGGATGTGAAATTTTTGGTCCTGTAATAATAATTCCTGTTTTGTTTTAAGCGCTTCAAAATCATTATGCTTCCTGCAGTAAAGAGACAGTACGTACCGATTATTACAAGCACCACAGCTATGAAAAACAGGTACATGGCACTTAGAGGTGATTTCGTTACCAGCGCTATATAATATCCTGCACCTGTTGCAGCAATGCCAAGCAGTGCAAGAAGATTTTTGGATTTGGGCTCTTTTTCCCCTGTGCTGCTTCCCTTAAGCAAATCAATAGGATTTGACGAATGAATCTGCATCAGGTTGTATAAAAGGTTTAATAAAAAAATTCCCCAGAACAAGACAGATGTTGTGACAATTGAAACCTTGCTCACAAAAAATCCCAGCGGTATGGTGAAGTGCAAAATTTTGAATAACAGCATGAATATCAGCTTGCTGAACAAAATTCCACACATAAGACCAACTAATATTGTGGCGGTTCCAATAAATAAAGTCTCATAAAAAAGTATCTTTGCAATGTGCTTCTTTTCCATTCCAAGAATGTTGTAAAGGCCGATTTCCTTTTTTCGCCTCTTCATGAGGAAACTGTTTGTATAAAACAGAAATATGACCGAAAATATCCCTATTACTATTGTTCCCAACATGAGTATTGTCACCACAGAATATGACCCGGGCATTTCTTCAATTCCTTCATTCAATGATATCATGCGCATAATGTAAAACATGGCAACAGTACTAATACATGTTATCATGTACGGTACATAAAACTTACCGTTTTTCCTTATGTTTATGAGAGCCAGTCTAGGAAAAAAATGCTTATTCATTTTTTCCACCGCCAGTTGCTATCATTGTAAGTGTGTTTGAAATTTTCTGATACATTTCTTCTGTTGTTTGAGAAGCCTTGTAAATTTGATGGAACACTTCCCCATCCTTAATGAACAGCACCCTTTTTGCGTGGCTAGCAGCCTTTGTGCTGTGAGTAACCATGAGTATTGTCTGCCCTTCTTCATTGATTTCATCAAACAAACGGAGAAGACCGTCTGTGGCATGGGAATCCAGGGAGCCTGTAGGTTCGTCTGCTAATATAAGCTTTGGTTCGGTAATCAGTGCCCTTGCCACTGCGGCCCTTTGCTTTTGTCCTCCTGACACCTCATATGGATATTTTGAAAGTATGTCTGAAATTCCAAGTTTTTCAGCTATTACTCTAAGTTTACCATTCATTTCATCATAGGTTTTTCCTGCCAGAACAAGTGGAAGAAATATGTTGTCCTGCATGGAAAATGTGTCCAACAAGTTGAAGTCCTGAAAAACAAAGCCAAGATTATCACGGCGAAAAGCAGAAATTTCACTTTCCTTAATTGACGCAAGATTTTTGCCGTTTAATAAAACTTCTCCGCCCGTAGGATTGTCAAGAGCAGCGAGAATGTTCAAAAGTGTTGTCTTTCCCGAACCTGATTCTCCCATTATTGCAACATATTCACCATTTTCAACTGAAAAAGACACGTTTGAAAGAGCCTGCACATGATTTGTTCCAAAACGCGAAGTATAAATTTTTTTAAGGTTATTTACCTCTAAAATTGCCATATTGACCTCCTGAATTAATTAATATAGCAACAGTATATCAAGCACTTTAAAATTCAGAAATTGATTTACCTTTCATTTTCATAAGCAACCTTACATTTCTGAAAGGTTAGTTATTCAACTTCCACTTTAATGTTTTCAAAATTTATTTTAACCCTTGTTCCTCTTCCTGCCTGAGATTCAATTTGTATTTTGTGTGAAAGCTTTGTTAAAATTTTCTTGCAAAGATACAAACCTATGCCCGTAGATTTTTTGTCTTCCCTTCCGTTGTATCCTGTAAATCCGTTTTCAAAAACCCGTGGAAGGTCCTCTTCTTTTATTCCTATTCCTGTATCTTCAATAACAAGAATTTTGTGTTCGTTTCCTTCTGTATATATTGATATTCCGCCTCTTAGGGTGTACTTAAGAGAGTTGGACAATATTTGTTCAATCACAAATAACAGCCACTTTTCATCTGTGAGAACTGTACTTTTAAGTTCTGAAAATTCAAGCTTAAGCTTTTTGTGAACGAACACTTTCGCATATTTTCTTACAGCCTGTCTGACTATATCATCAAGATTGTATTCCCTTATGACAAAATCTGTAGAGCTGCTGTCAAGACGAATGTATTGAAGAACCATTGCAACATACTGTTCTATCTTGAAAAGTTCCATGGAAATCTCATCTGGATTTATGTCTTCTTCCGATTGCAGCAATAGCCTCATGGCTGAAATCGGTGTTTTTATCTGATGAGCCCACAGAGTATAGTAATCAGCAATTTCTTTTCTCGAATTGTCCATGGCTGTAATCTTTCTTATTTTGTCCTCGTGGACTGCACTCAGCAGTTCAAAATATTCTCTTTCCATGAGGCTTTTAGGTTCAGGCAGTTCATCAAGAGAAAGGGTTATTCGGCGTTTAATATCCTCCAGAGCATTTATTTTTTTATAAAATACGAAAAAGTCATAGGCTAGAGCTATAAATCCGAAAAAAGAACAAAGCACAAAGCCATACACCACTGCATCCAGTGGCAATCCGTACAGATAAAACTCTACAGCAAATACAGCAGCAAACAATGCAAAAAATGCTGCTGATTTTTTATGCTGCATAAGATAAGAGCTGAATAGATTAATTGTTTTCATTTATTCCACTATGTACCCTATTCCTTTCCTTGTTAGTATGAACTCCGTAAGACCTGCAGCATCCAGCTTTTTTCTGAGCCTTGTAACATTTACTGTAAGCGTGTTTTCATCCACATAACAGTCAGTTTCCCAAAGTCTTGTCATCAATGCGTCACGGCTCACTGTCCTTCCCTTGTTTTCCATGAGAAACTGCAGTATCTTGAAATCATTTTTTGTAAGCTCTATTTTTGTTCCCTTGTATGTGAGACTAGTATCCCCTGTGTTAAGAATTGCCCCCTTGTGTTCCAAAAGATTTGTCTGCCCTGCAAAATCATATGTACGGCGAAGCATTGCCTGCACCTTTGCTGTAAGAACATTGAGGTCAAATGGTTTTGAAATAAAATCATCTCCTCCCATGTTCATGGCCATTACAATATTCATGTTGTCTGATGCAGATGAAATAAAAATAATGGGCACCTTTGATATTCTTCGAATTTCACTGCACCAGTGATAACCGTTGTAAAAAGGAAGTGATATGTCCATAAGAACCAGATGAGGTGAGTATGATGCAAAAATAGACAATACATTTTCAAAATCATCGACACACATTGCTTCGCAACCCCAGGATTTTATATGATTTTTAACAGATGAAGCTATAACCAAATCATCTTCAACAATTAATATTTTATGCATATAGACTAGACTCCTTAAACATTTATTGATAACAATATAACACATAATTTAAAACAATAAAAGAAAAGACAGAATTTTTATGGTGAAACTGCAATAAAAAAGCATCGAAATCGATGCTTTTGTTAATTATTTTATTTTTGGAACTTCAAGAACTGCTCCTCTGTTGCCGGAAGTAACAAGTGCCCTGTATCTTGAAAGATAACCTGTTGTTATTCTTGGTTCCCTTGGCTGCCAGTTTTCTCTTCTCTTTTTTAGTTCTTCATCAGACACCTCAAAGTCAATTGTGTTTTTGAGCATGTCTATTTTGATGATGTCACCTTCTTGAACAAGAGCTATATTTCCACCCACTGCAGCTTCAGGAGACACATGTCCGATTGATGCTCCTCTTGTGGCTCCTGAGAAACGTCCGTCAGTTATTAAGGCAACGCTGCTTCCAAGACCTCTTCCAACTATTGCAGAAGTAGGATTGAGCATTTCTCTCATTCCGGGTCCTCCCTTTGGTCCCTCGTAGCGGATGACAACAACGTCTCCTGCAACAATCAATCCTTGATTAATTGCATTTATGGCATCTTCTTCGCAATCGAAAACTCTTGCAGGTCCCTGGTGAACAAGCATTTCAGGAGCTACTGCAGAACGCTTCACAACACATGTGTCAGGTGCCAGATTTCCTTTGAGAACTGCAATTCCACCTGTCTGGCTGAATGGGTTATCTATTGGTCTGATTACTTCAGGATCCATGTTATAGCATCCCTCGATGTTTTCTGCAATTGTCTTTCCTGTGCATGTTATGAGGTCGGTTTTAAGAAGACTTTTTTTGTTAAGCTCATTCATTACTGCGCAAACTCCACCTGCTTCGTTCAGATCTTCTATATATGTGTGGCCAGCTGGTGCCAGGTGGCACAGGTTAGGTGTCTTGGCACTTACTTCGTTTGCAATTTCAGGATTTAACTCCACTCCTGCCTCATGAGCTATGGCAGGAAGATGTAACATGCTGTTTGTGCTGCAGCCCAAAGCCATATCAATTGCCAGAGCATTCATGAATGCATCTTTTGTCATGATATCTTTTGGCTTAATATCTTTCTCTACAAGTTCCATTACTTTCATACCTGCATGTTTTGCTAGTCTTATTCTTTCAGAGTATACAGCAGGAATTGTTCCGTTTCCTTTAAGTCCCATTCCCAGTGCTTCAGTAAGACAGTTCATGCTGTTTGCTGTGTACATGCCTGAACATGACCCGCATGTTGGGCATGCCTTCTGCTCGTATTCTTCAACTTCTTCCATGGAGATTTTTCCTGCATTGTATGCTCCAACAGCCTCAAACAGACTTGAAAGACTTGTCTTATTGTTCTTAACTCTTCCTGCAAGCATGGCTCCGCCGCTCACAAAAATTGTTGGAATATTCACTCTTGCTGCTGCCATTAATAATCCCGGTACATTTTTATCACAGTTAGGAACCATTACAAGTCCATCAAAACAATGGGCCATTGCCATTGCTTCTGTTGAATCAGCAATCAAATCTCTTGTAACAAGAGAATACTTCATTCCTTCATGTCCCATGGCGATTCCATCGCACACTGCTATTGCCGGAAACACTACAGGTGTTCCGCCTGCCATTGCAACTCCCAATTTGACTGCATCAACAATCTTGTCCAGGTTCATGTGTCCCGGAACTATTTCATTGTATGAACTTACAATTCCTATCAACGGCTTGTTCATTTCTTCCTTTGTATGCCCCAAAGCATTAAAAAGAGAGCGATGCGGTGCCTGTTGAACTCCTTTTGTTACTTGATCACTTCTCATAATTTCCTCCTGATTTAATCTATATTTTAAAATAATAACTGATTTATCCATATCGGTAACCAATAGCTTGCAAAATTGTGCAGTCTCATTCTCAAATATATTTGGAATTCGTTGCAGTTGAACTACCAACAATTTGTTCTTCGCTATCGCTCGAATAAATTGGGTAAATCATACGGAACTCGTTGCGGTTGCCCTACCGCCATTTTTCAGAACAAATACTCTGAAAAATGGTGTTAGGGCAAACAAAAACCTTTCGTCCCTGAACACATCTCATGTGTTCAGGGACGAAAGGTCTTTTCGTGGTACCACCCTGGTTCGCGATATTATCGCCTCAATCAAGTCATATAAACTTTATCCCAATAACGCAGGAACACGTCCCGGCCTACATGTCGGCTAGGAAGCTTGGGAGTGATCATTATACTTATAACACCGATTTTCACCAACCATCGGCTCTCTGAAGTTATCTTCCAGTATTTTTGTCTCCGTCACAGCTTTTTCATAATTTTTTTAATTATACCCACCTGTCCCACCCTTGTCAATATATTTTTACTGTAAATTCTCCTGTGTTTTTTTCAAATAATAAGAATGTACTCACTTTAAAAACATATTGATTATTATGTTATTTACATATATAATATTGTAGTCGAAATTAAATATTAGCATCAATATAATATGGAAAATATGGTTCCAAAGTTTCTACCAAACAGCCGTAAATTGTTTGACTATTGATTGGTTCACTTATCCTGTATATGATGCGAGTAGATATATCTATTCGCTTTTTTATATTAGAAAGTACTTTATTCTATGTATTTCTAGATGATATTTGGAAATAGTGAACATTAGTGGTTAATATTAATTCCCAAAACAATAACAGGAGGAATTTATGGAAAAGTATTTTAAACTTAAGGAAAACGGCACAAATGTCTCAACTGAAATTGTTGCCGGCTTAACAACATTTTTTGCAATGTCATACATCATCTTTGTGAATCCGGCAATATTATCTGCAACAGGGATGCCTTCACAGGCAGTGTTCCTGTCAACAATCATAGCTTCAGTCATAGGAACCCTCGTCATGGGATTGTTCGCCAACGTACCATATGCTCAGGCACCAGGCATGGGGCTTAATGCATTTTTCACATATACCGTTGTGTTTGCCCTTGGGTTCACATGGGAACAGGCATTGGCTCTTGTGTTCATATGCGGATTGTTAAACATTTTCATAACTGTTACAAAAATTAGAAAAAGCATAATAAAATCAATACCTGAAAGCCTTCAAAACGCCATAAGCGGCGGAATAGGAATTTTCATAGCATACATTGGAATCAAGGGAGCAGAAATGGTGCAGTTCACTTCAGAATCTGCAAACATAATTTCAGTCAACGGCCAAGCTTTTGCTCCAGACGGAACATACAGCAGCATCTTCTCAGTTGTTTCAAACGGTGGAATTATTCCTGCACTTGTTGATTTTACAAATCCTGCTACCCAGCTGGCACTCATAGGTCTTGTAATATTGGTTTTTCTTCTTGTGATGAAAGCAAAAGGAGCAATACTCATAAGCATCATAGCAACAACACTCATAGGAATTCCTTTTGGAGTTGTTGATTTATCTTCATTGTCCTTGTCTTCAGGCAGTTTAAGTTCTTCATTTGCAGACCTGGGAACAACATTCGGTGCGGCATTTGGCCCTAAAGGCATGCAGTCTTTGTTTTCGGATCCTTCAAGAATACCTTTGGTATTAATGACAGTATTTGCATTCAGCTTGTCTGACACATTTGATACCATTGGAACATTCATCGGAACGGGAAGAAGAAGTGGAATATTCAGCGAGGAAGACCAGAAATCCCTTGAAACAAGCACAGGCTTCAAATCCAAAATGGATAAGGCGCTTTTTGCAGATGCCATTGCTACATCCATCGGAGCAATATTCGGAACTTCCAACACAACAACATACGTTGAAAGTGCTGCAGGAATAGGAGCAGGCGGCAGAACAGGACTCACAAGCGTAGTTACTGCCATTTTGTTCCTTTCATGCATTTTGATAGCTCCTATAGCAGGAATAGTGCCTTCAGCTGCAACTTCTCCCGTTCTTATAATTGTTGGTGTCATGATGATGTCATCATTTACAAAAATTAACTGGGAAGACCTTGAAGAAGCAATTCCTGCATTCTTTGCATCCGTGTTCATGGGTTTTTCATACAGCATTTCATACGGAATAGCCGCAGGTTTCATTTTCTACTGCCTGATTAAACTGTTCAAGGGTCAAATAAAAGAAGTTCACCCGATTTTAATAGTTTCCACACTGTTGTTCATAGCAAACTTTGTGGTTCTTGCAATAATAAATTAAAAATTGCCTCTGTAACATGAGACTTTAGGCCTTCCTTAAGGGAGGCCTTTTTTGACATTTATTGCAACAACCTTGCAATTTTTGAAATCTTCTTTTAATAATTTTTGCAGAGCAGCTTGCATTTTATGAACGCATTGATTAATAAATTGCATTTTTGTCCCGTTTAAATGCTTTTCATCAAATTTTTTTATATTTTTTGCATTTTATTATTTACAAATTGCATATTTGATGTTATAATAAATTATCAAATCAAATATAGGAGGTTTTAACATGGGTATACAAGTGAAAGACATAAGAGATGTTGTTGCAAAAATCAATTTCAGAAAATGCGGTACTATTACATGCATATACAATGTTGACAGCAAATGCATACAAAAGGAATGCGAGTTGCACGAAAGAGGACTTAAACAGGAAGAAGACTAAAGTGAAACGGATTAATCATATGAAATCAAAAGAATAAAAAGCGGAAATATCAAATTGATAATTCCGCTTTTATGTTTTAAATATTTATTATATGGCGATTTCTTCAGTTTGTATGATGTTTAAGTACCTGAACGCTTCAATAACATCCCAGAAAAAGCAATCTTCTCCAATAATTTCTGTAAACCCTGACTGATCAAACATTTCCTTTACATTATCCTGAACGCCGCAAAACATCATTTTTGTACCTATTTTGGATATTTTGTTTACAACTTCCTTGAATTCAATGATGGCAGACTCATCTATACTCGTTACAGCTCTCATGGATATTATCATGTTTTCAGCATCTATTGAATGCTCAACCAGCTGCTCCAGCTTTTCTCTGGTAATGAAGAACAAAGGCCCGGTCAGGTACACAATTATTGTATCAGAACAATCCTCAGCAACATCATGTCCCTTGATTCTTTTCAAGTCGACCTTGCTCACGTCAATTTTCAAATCGCTGTTTTTCATAACAAATGTCATGATTCCTAAGAGCACTCCTATTAAAATTGCAATGGTGAGGTCAAACATCACAGTTGCAACCATTGTAATTGCAAATTCTAAAATTGCATTTCCAAATTTCTTATCAAATATGTATTTAATTTCATTCCATTCGTTCATACGCCATGCAGTTACCATCAAAACTCCGGCCAGTGCGGCCATTGGTATTCTAGAGATGAATTTCCCCAGAAAAAGCATGGATAAAAGGAGTCCTGCTGACTGAACCAATGAAACCATTCTTGTTTGTCCGCCTGATTTGAGTCCTACGCTTGTCCTTGCCAGAACCGCTGATGCAGGTATTCCTCCGAAAAACGGAATGATCATGTTCCCTATGCCCTGGGCAATCAACTCCCTGTCTGCTTTTAAGGGTTCATTTTTTATTTTTCCCGCTGAAGCACCACAAAGTAAGCTTTCAATCATGCACAGTATTGCAACGCTAAGAGCTGGGCTTAAAAGTTTGAACACCATTCCCAAAGACAAACTTCCCAGGGAAAGCCTGTTTTCAAGGAATATGGTGCTTGGTATTTCCCCAACAAGCTTTACAGGAAAATCGACAACCCAATTTAAAGCAAGAGCTATTATTAGTCCTGCCAGAGATGACGGAACTTTTGCATTCCATTTCTTAGGCCAGAATATCATGATTGCCATCACGAGCACACCTATGAGCACGGCATATATGTTTGGTGAAAATCCAAGTTTTCCGTATGATAATATTTTTTCAATATTGTCAGCTCCCACAGAAGTTGTGCCGAAAAAATTGTCAATCTGGCCAAGAGCAATTATAACTGCAATACCAGATGTAAATCCTGTTATAACAGGTGCTGGAATGAAAGATACAAGTTTACCGAAATGAAATACTGCAGCCAACAAAAGCAAAATACCGGATATGAAACCTGTTACAAAAATTCCTTCAGAACCAAAGCCTGCATAGACTGAAGCTAAAATAGCAATCATTGTTCCCGTAGGACCGGACACCTGGTATGACGCCCCTGCAAGCCCACCCATTACAATTCCTGCAAGTATTGCTGAAATAATGCCGGAAGGTGCCCCCGCGCCAGAGCTTACGCCAAATGCAAGAGCCAATGGAAGAGCCACGGCTGTTACTGTAAGTCCTGCCATAACATCCTGCGATAATTTTTTATTGTTATAATCTTTGAATTCAAGCTTTAAATCTTGAAAATACTGTTTTAACATTTTTCTCTCCATAATATTGTATTTCTAAATATGATACCAAATGAATATTATCACTTTCTATTGGTAAGTGCAACAAAAAAACCGCTGAGTTTTCAATGAATTTCATGAAAACATTTCCACGGTTTTTTAATATAATTGCATTTATTTGTTAATTGTCACTTCAATTCCTGAAATTATCACCGATTTGATGTTGTTTACATCAACAGGTTTTTGAAAAATCATGGTTAGTGTTGATGTGAGTGGATTTGTGCTTGTTCCCCAGCTTGATAATTCAACAGTTGTTCCGTCTTTCATGACAACCGTTACAACATCGTTAAAATTGTGTTTTCTGTTTTTTATGTTATCGATTATGTCGTTGTTAAGCTTTACAGTCAAAGAAATCGGCGAAATTTTTACTTCTTTAATCAAATACCTTTTTCCTTCTATTTCAACTTTCTCATTTACATCGAATGTCCTGGTGACATTTTTATAATCGGCCTTAAACGTCACTTCCCAACTGCCCATAATTGTGTCATTTTTGTTTACTGTGTTGTACACGAAATCATAATTTTCAAGTTCTTCCATACTTTTTATGTCAAATATGAAGTAGTCGTATTGTCTTCCCTCGTATTCCTCCCCTATGGAATATGCATTGTATTTCTTATCATTAGCATCAATCTTGTTTTCAAAATAAAAATCACCCAGGCTTAAGTTCCCGTATTCTTCTCTCAAAATTCTTATGCACAACTTTCCTTCTGCAAATCCCATGTTGTCAACAATTATGCCCTTATTCTCCTCAATGTCATCTTCTGTATAAATGTCATCATTGTTGTAAGGAAGAATTTGTGAAGGAATAATGTTGCTTACAAATTCTATTTTCTCTTTTTCTTCTTCAGACGCCTGAGGGTCAGCAGGTATAAGCATTGATTCTTTGTTACTGTTTTCAACAAGAACTTGATTTTGATAATTTGCATTTTCCTTTAGAAAGCCGTATGCATCAAAATCAGCAGCAGGATCTTCAATGGTGTACTCAGTGAAATTATTGGCCTTAAGAACAAGTTTCTTTCCCGCAGTTTTTCTTTCAGTATTTCCAACAAGCAAGAATGTGGCCTTGTTGTCGCTAGGGTCTTCGTCTTCAGTCATATACCAGGAGTATCCTCCTGATCCTCCAAAATCAAGGCTTAAGTTTTCAAAATCAACATTTCCCTTTTCTGCAAAGTTTTCACCGTTTTCCTTTATTACTTCAAATATGATGTAAAAAGAATTTTCATCCCCCACCATGTTTGCAACATTTAATGTTACTCCGTTTGAAGTTGAACTTTTATCAATTACTGTACCCATATCATTAACATACTTTATGTTTTCTCCGAAAAGCCTGTAATAAATGTTTGACAATCCTCCCTGAGCAAACACTGCTGCAAAGGAAAGAACCAAAACAAAAGACGCCGCTAAAGGAATTATGAATCTCTTTTTTGTGGATTTTTTTAAGTCAATTTTTGATAAAGTCAATTTTATTATTCTTTCAAGTTCAATTTCCGTGATATTTTCTTCATGAATATTTATATCTTCATCCTGCAAAGAGAAATCATCAAAAAGTTCATCTGTTTTTTTCATATCTATGTCCTTTCTTATATTATAATTCCATTTTCAAGAAGAGCGAGCTTAAGATTTTCTTTTCCTCTGTACAATTTGTTTTCAACCATCTTTGCATTCAACCCTAAAGTTTCTGCAATATCCTTCACAGTTTCATACAAATAGTAACGCCTTATGAAAATGTCCTTGTCAGGCTGAGGCAGGCTGTAAATTGTTTCTTTTATTATTTTTTTGTTTATTCCGGCAGACACTTCATCATCCATGTCAAAATCCAGTTCCAGCCCGCTTTCCTCCAGGGGTATAATTTCCGTATGGTTCATTTTGCGTTTGAACTTGTTTATGCAAACAAACCGCGCTATGGAAATTATATAATTTTTAAGAATTCCCTTGTCCTTATTGTAATTGTCTATGGATCTCCAAAGTTCAACAAATACATCAGATACGCATTCCTCAATATCCTGTTGATTTTCATATCCAATTACTCTCACGGCTATGGTTTTT
The DNA here is from genome assembly GCA_002422545.1 of Firmicutes bacterium UBA6113. GTDB lineage: Bacteria > Bacillota > Clostridia > Tissierellales > Sedimentibacteraceae > Sedimentibacter. The sequence continues at coordinate 169,482 of DIWF01000005.1, forward strand.
ACAAGACCGCCATACTGATCGATGGCGCAGGACAGTCCCCTGGAGGGATTCTTCTTAAGAAGTTTTATTAAATTATCGTCATTCATTATACCCTCCATTTATTCTCTCATATATATATTCACATATTAAACAATTTTCACTCACTATTATATCAAAAAAGTTTATTATTACAAATGAGCGTCTATCCCTGTGCAATAAAAAAAACGGTCCATTTCTAAAATAAACCGATAAATAATTGATATACTTTTTCCTCCGAATTGTAGGGGCGGGTCTTGTACCCGCCCGTTGCTGAGTAACAATGTCCCCAGCAATAGCAATCCGCCTGTGCAATAAAAAAACGGCTCATTAATATAATGAACCGCTTTTAATTAAATTATAATATTATTTTGTCTCTAGTTATGTCGCTGATATTTTTACATCCTGACATAATCATAACATCTCTTAATTCAGCGCCAATTTTTTCAGTGTAAAGCTCCACACCTTCTTTTCCGCCGCCAAAAGCCGCTATTACATATGGTCTTCCTATGAGCACTCCGTCAGCTCCAAGGGCAATTGCCTTGAACACATCGGCTCCTGAACGAATTCCGCCGTCAACAAATATCTTCAGCTTGCCGCCAACTGCTTCTCTTATTTCAGGAAGCATAGCGCATGTTGCAGGTGCATCCTGAAGCACTCTTCCTCCGTGGGATGAAACCACTATTCCATAAGCTCCTGCTTCAAGAGCTTTTAATGCTCCTTCTTTTGTCATTACTCCTTTTACTATGAAAGGAACATTTGTAGATGCAGCAAGTTCTGAAAGTTCTTCAACACTTTTAGCAGATACAGGCTTTCCAGCAAGTGCAAGATTTATAAGACCTGCAGAGTCAATATCCATTGCAAAAGCCATTGCACCTGCTTCTTCAAGCAATTTTATTTTTTCAAGGGCCTTTTCGTTTTTCCATGGCTTGATTGTTGGAACTGCCTCGCCGTCTGCTGCTTTAATATATGGAAGACTGTCAAGGAACAGACTGTCGTTAGCTCCGTCTCCTGTAAAAGCTGCACCACCTGCTGCAATAGTTCCGTTTACAACAGCATCAACGTATTCTGCTTCTGTTATTGCTCCGTTGTAGTTCAGATTCATTCCGCCAATAGGGGCTGCGAAAAACGGATATTTGAAATTTCTGCCAAACAACGAAACAGAAGTGTCCTGGCCTTCATTTTTATAAATGGTGTCCAGCTTTATTTTAACTGAATCAAGAAATTCAATACACACTTTAAAAGCATTTCCGTTTCCTTTTCCGCCTGTGCCCGGTATTTCTCCTTTGCACACAACTCCGTTGCACTCTTTGCATACTCTGCAGTTAGGCGCCATTTTCTTTCTTGCGTTTTCCAATACTTCCTGATAAGTCATGATGATCTCCCTTTACATTAATTTTTCGTATCTACATTACATTTTATTAGTATTTGTAAGAAATATCAACTGCTATTTTGTTTTCAGATGTTCAAGCCTTTCAACAACTTTTTCCATCATTGACTCATACTTAGCCATTTTCTCTTTTTCTTCATTTACCACACTTTCAGGTGCCTTGCTCATGAACTTTTCATTGTTAAGCTTGCCTACAACCCTGTCAAGCTCTCCTTGAAGCCTTGATTTTTCTTTTTCAAGTCTTTCTATTTCCTTTTCAAAGTCAATAAGGTCTGCAAGAGGAAGGTATATTTCAGTTCCTTCCATAACGCTTGAGGCAGTGTCTTCGCCTATTTGTGTCTTGTCATGAACTATTTTGATTTCAGTGATGTTTGCAAGAGTTGCAAAATATTGAGCACCCGTCTGAATAAATTCAACAGCTTCTTCCTTTGATGGAACAAAAATGGCTCTTGCTTTTCTTGACGGTGCAACATTCATTTCAGCTCTTGTGTTACGGATACTTCTTACTGCTTCCATTATGAATTCCATATTTGCTTCAGCCTTTTCAAAGTTTTCTTCTTCTGAAGCTTTCGGCCAGTCAGCTTTTATTAACCTTGAAGAAGTTTCAGGCAGGAATGACCATATTTCTTCAGTTATGAAAGGCATGAAAGGATGCAGGAGTTTTAGCATGTCTTTTAAAACTTTTATGAGAACAAACCTTGCTGTGTCTTTGTCAGTTCCTTCATCTCCGTAAAGTCTCGGCTTAACTATTTCAATGTACCAGTCGCAGTATTCATTCCAGATGAAGTCATAAACCCTCTGAGCAGCCATTCCAAGCTCAAATTTATCAAGGTTGTCTGTAACTTCCTTTGCAGCCTTGTTCATTCTTGAAATAATCCACTTGTCTTCAGTCTTGTAGTTTATTTTTGCAGTTTCTTCATCTATTAAATCACCGTCAATGTTCATGAGAACAAATCTTGATGCGTTCCAAAGCTTGTTTGCAAAGTTACGGCTTGATTCCAGCCTGTCATTGTTAAAGCGGGTATCATTTCCAGGTGATATACCTGTCATAAGCATGAATCTCAAAGCGTCTGCTCCGAACTGGTCAACAACTTCCAGTGGGTCAATGCCGTTTCCAAGAGACTTGCTCATTTTTCTTCCTTCAGCATCTCTTACGAGACCATGAATAAATACATTTTTAAATGGAGATTCTCCCGTCATTTCAAGTGCTGAAAATACCATACGAACAACCCAGAAGAATATTATGTCGTAGCCAGTTACCAATACATCTGTAGGATAGAAATATTTGAAATCCTCTGTCTGGTTCGGCCAGCCCAATGTTGAGAACGGCCACAATCCTGATGAAAACCATGTGTCAAGAACGTCTTCGTCCTGCTTAATGTTTGTACTTCCGCATTTTGAACATTTGTGAGGAGCATCCTTTTGAACCATTATTTCTCCGCATTCCTGGCAGTAGTATGCAGGAATTCTGTGACCCCACCACAATTGTCTTGAAATACACCAGTCTCTTATGTTCTCCAGCCAGTGAGTGTATATTTTTGTAAAACGTTCAGGAACAAATTCAACTTCCTTGTTGTCCCCTGCTTTTAATGCAGGTTCAGCAAGAGGTTTCATATTAACAAACCACTGGTCTGAAACCCTTGGTTCAACTATGTTGTGGCATCTGTAGCATGTTCCTACGTTGTGGTCAGTGCTTTCTGTTTTTACCATGAATCCATTTTCTTCAAGTTCCTTTACAAATTCCTTTCTGCATGTGAAACGGTCCATGCCTTTGTATTTTCCGGCTTCTTCATTCATTGTACCGTCTTCGTTCATGCAGTTAATTTGTTCAAGATTGTGTCTCAGTCCAATTTCAAAGTCGTTAGGGTCGTGGCATGGAGTTATTTTAAGTGCGCCGGTTCCCTTTTCCATGTCTGGATACTGGTCTCCTATTATCGGAATTTCTCTTCCAACAAGAGGAACTATAACCTTTTTACCTATGAGGTGTTTGTATCTTTCATCATCAGGATGAGCTGCTATGGCAACGTCTCCGAATATTGTTTCAGGTCTTGTTGTTGCAACAACAAAGTACTCCTCAGGATTTTCAACATATGGATATTTTACGTAGTAGTACTTCCCAGGTATATCTTCATGTTCAACTTCTGCATCTGACAAAGTTGTATGGCAGTCAGGACACCAGTTAATTATTCTGTTTCCTCTATATATAAGTCCTTTTTCATAAAGCTTAATGAAAAATTCAACTACCGCTTCATTGCAGCCTTCATCCATGGTGAATCTTTCTCTGGACCAGTCGCATGAATTTCCAAGCTTCTTAACCTGCTGTACAATTCTTCCGCCGTATTCTTCTTTCCATTTCCATGCTCTTTTTAAGAATTCTTCTCTTCCTATTTCTTCTTTCGACTTGCCTTCATCTTTTTTAAGTCTTTCAACAACCTTTACTTCAGTTGCAATGCTGGCATGGTCAGATCCCGGAAGCCACAAAGCTTCATAGCCCTGCATTCTTTTCCATCTTGTTAAAACGTCTTGCAAGGTCATGTCCAGTGCATGCCCCATGTGAAGCTGTCCTGTTATGTTTGGAGGTGGCATCACAATTGTAAATGGTTTTTTATCCTTGTTCACTTCTGCTCTGAAGCAGTTTTCTTCCATCCAAATATCATAAATCTTATCTTCAAATTCTTTTGGATTGTACTTGCTTGGTATATTCGTTGTCATAATTAGTTCCTTTCCTTATATTAATATTAGTTTTATTTTTTGTGCTGCGCTCGTTGCGGCTGTGCGACCAATCATCTGACATATCGCTGTCTCATTCATCAATAATTCTTTCAACACTACTTGATTGTATCAACACAGCGCAGTTTCGTTCACCAAATTATTTGCTCCTTGCGTCGCATAATTTGGGAACTCATTGCGGTTGACCTACCAACAGTTTTTCCCTCCCTACGGTCAGAAAAACTGGGTTCACAGTCTCGCAATACAAATTTGTCTGCTCCTTGCGTCGCACAAATTTGGTGCTCGTTGCGGCTGACTTACCATCAATTTGAACTTCGCTAACGCTCGTACAAATTGGGTCAAGTCATGCAGGGCATACAAAAAGCGGGTGTTCTTATCCTAAAAGGACGAGAAAACCCGCGGTACCACCTAATTTCCATTACTGGCTCTTAATTTTATAACGGCAACCCGTTTAATCTTACTGCTGGTTCAGATTAAATGCTCCAAAGCTACCTTCAGCTCACATGTACTTATGAAATCTTTCAACCGATGGATTTCACTCTCTGTAAAGTTTATGAACCTACTCCTCTTCTTCATAGCAAAATATTTAATTACTTACCATAATATTAAAAATATGTTCTTTTGTCAATAACTATTTAAGCTTTTTGTATGCGTAAATTCATTTTTTCCAATCAATCTTCAATTGACAAAAATGCTTAATTATAATATACTCTACTCAACTAAACATCTTTCGATATTGGTGCGCGCAAGCGATAATAGGGAATTAGGTTAAAATCCTAAACAGTCCTGCTGCCGTGATGAGAGAGCGATTTTTATGCACATGCAACCACTGGATTCTTCTGGGAAGGTAAAAAATTGCTATGACCTCTGAGTCGGAAAACCTGCCAGTATTATTTGCGTAAATACCGCAAATGCTATGCTTTCCAGGAAGAAAAGCGATAGCAAAATAAATTGGATATTCACTCCAGCTGGTTGTGGTAATTTACGTTTCGTTTATTCGGAACGTTTTTTTATTGCAAAGGTGTTTAAAATAAACCGGAGGATTATTATGAAAAAGAAATTATTTACAATGGCGGCAATACTTTTGATTGTTGCATCAATGACAGGGTGTTCCAAATATCTGGCTCCTGAAAAAAAGGTACAAGAACCAACAAATAAAACAGAACAGGAAACACCGAAGGAAGAGTCAAATGCACAAAGTCTCCCTACAACAGACAGGGCAGGCAATAAAATAACAATTCCTGAAGAAGTAAACAAAATAATATCCATGTCCCCTTCAAACACAGAAATCATTGTAGCATTGGGTTATGGAGACAAACTAATAGCAGTTGACAAATATTCCAAGGACATAGAAGGAATACCTGCAGACCTGCCGCTATTTGATATAATGAAGCCTGATGTTGAGCAGCTTGTTGCACTTGAACCTGACCTTGTTATTGCATCAGGAATGAGCAAGAGTGATGGAAGCGATCCTTTCAAGCCTGTGAAAGACCTCGGAATTTGCCTGGCATACATACCTTCAAGCGACAGCATGGAAGGTATATACGAAGACATAATGTTCCTGGCAAAATCTCTTAGGAATGAAGAAAAAGGAACAGAACTTGTTGAGGGAATGAAGTCAGAAATAGCTAAAATCACTGAACTGTCATCAAAAATAACAGAAAAGAAAACAGTTTATTTTGAAATAGCAGCTGCACCAAATCTGTACAGTTTTGGAAGCGGAGTATTCTTAAATGAAATGATTGAACTGATCGGTGCAGAAAATATATTTGCTGATCAGGAAAAATGGATTTCCGTATCAGATGAATCTGTTGTAGCAGCAGATCCGGACATAATACTTACAAATGTCAGCTACATTGAAAATCCAACTGAAGAAATAAAATCAAGAGCCGGATGGGATAACATGACAGCTGTTAAAAACAATGATGTTTATTACATCGACAATTCTGCAAGCTCTTTATCAAACCACAATGTTGTTAAAGCATTGAAGGAAATGGCAGAAGCTGTGTATCCGGAAGTATTTAAAAAATGAAAACTAAAATAAAAGTAATTTTGTCCATCATTATATGCATAACAGTAATTATGATGGGCATCGGCTTAGGGAGCATTTATGTTCCCGGAAGCCACATTATTAATATAATAGCCGGCAAAATATTTGGATTGCCACTTAATCCCGATGTAAAGGAAGTTTCCGTTTCAATTGTATGGAATCTGAGGCTACCAAGAACAATACTTGCATTTCTTGTGGGAGGAGCACTGGCTGTGAGCGGTACCGTAATGCAGTCAGTACTGAAAAATCCTCTTGCTTCATCATATACCCTTGGGGTTTCTTCAGGAGCATCACTGGGAGCTGCCTTTGTTATAGTCACAGGATTTTCCATACCTTTTCTTGGACCATTCACATTGCCGGCAGTGGGCCTAACATTCGGTCTTGTGACTGTTTTTTCGGCAGTGAAGTTTGCATCAAAAATGGACAAAAACCTGGAAAACAATACCATCATTCTGGTGGGTATGGTGTTCTCACTATTTGTCAATGCAATTCTTACGCTTTTGACTTCAATGGCAAAGGAGCACCTTGAGCAGCTTACATTCTGGCAGATGGGAAGTTTTGCGCTGAAGGACTGGTCAAGCGCTGCAATATTGTTTCCCATTGTGCTTGTTGGAATAATTGTAATAGAAAGTTATTCAAAGGAACTGGACATAATGACTTTCGGTGAAGAGCAAGCTTTCACCATGGGTGTAGACGTGCAGAAAGTAAAGTGGATTCTTCTAGGACTTTCTGCTGCTCTCACAGGAAGCGCAATTTCATTTGTGGGGGTCATAGGTTTCATTGACTTGATTGCTCCTCATGTTGTAAGGAAGATTTTCGGTTCTTCTCACAAGACCGTAATTCCCATATCAATGCTATTTGGCGGAGCATTCATGGTTTTGTGTGATCTGACCGCAAGAACAATTATATCGCCATCTGAGCTGCCTGTGGGCGCAATAACTGCTCTTGTAGGAGCACCGTTTTTTGCATATATTTATTTTTCCAAAAGAAAGGAGCTGTAAATGCTTACTTTAAAAAATGTTTCTGCAGGCTATAACGGATTTGATGTTATTTCAGACATATCACTGGATGTTATGGAAGGCGAAAACCTGTGCATTTTAGGACCCAACGGCTGTGGAAAAACAACTCTCATTAAGACAATATCAGGACTCATTCCACACATGGGAACTATTGAAATAGACGGATTAAACATTTCTGACATGAAAAGAACGGAAGTTGCCGAAAAAATAGCAGTCATGAGTCAGATATCAACAATATATTTTTCATACACCATTTATGAAACAGTTCTTCTGGGAAGATATCTGCACATGAAGGGACGTACATTCAAGGAACCTTCCTTAAGGGACAGGGAATATGCCGACAAATGCCTGAAGGCAGTTGGACTTTACAGCATGAAAAACAAGCAGATAAGCACATTGTCAGGAGGCCAGCTTCAAAGGGTGTACCTTGCCCGGACATTGGCCCAGGAACCAAATGTTATACTTCTTGACGAACCTACAAACCACCTTGATTTGAAACATCAGGCAGAGCTTGTGGATTTCCTCAGAGATTGGTCAAAAGAAGAAGGTCACACTGTAATAGGAGTTTTTCATGATTTGAACCTTGCCATGAAACTTGCTGACAATGTGCTCTTACTGGATAAGGGAAAAATTGCAGCCTATGGAAAAACAAAGGATGTAATTTCTTCTAAATTATTAAGTGATGTTTATGAAATGGATGTTGCAGGTTACATGGTTGATTCCCTTAAGCAGTGGGAATCCATACAAAACGGTCCTGCACAAACAAAACTTAGAAAAATCAAATAATGTAGTGGAGGTAGAGTAGCAGAACTGCTCAGGCCATTGACAACCCCCGATTCTACAAACCGTAGGGGCGGATCTTGTATCCGCCCGGGTAATTAATCCAATAATTTTGTTTTCTTCGGGAGGACACTAGGTCCTCCCCTACAAAATATGATTTCAAGTTCACCGACAATTACCAATATTAATTAATTTAAATAACCTTGTCATCAACCTTACAGCAGTATAGCTGCTTTTTTTTTACAAAATTTCATTAGCTTCCTTTGAAGCAAGCTCTGTAATCTCATTGTATCTTCCTGTAGATGCATTAAGGGCTGCGTCGAATACATCTGGAAGCATTTTTTCAAACACCTTTACTCCTTCGTAAGTGATTCCTCCCTTTGTTGAAACTCTGTTTATTGTTTCTTCAAAGCTCATGTTCTTTTCAAGAAGAAGTCTTGAAGCTCCAAGAAGTGAAACCAACAGCATGTGTTCAAGTTCCTCGTCTGTTATGTTCTTGCTCTTTTTTGATGCTGATTTAACAAATTCAAGCATAATTTCAGCAAAAAATCCTGGAAAGCTTGCTGTCATGTTCTGGCTCAGATTAATGTCTTCTTCTCCCATAACTTTAACTTCACTGAAATTTGCCATGAGTCCTTCAAAGAACTTCTTTTCGTCATCCTTCACATTTTCATTGTGGCAGGCAATTGTAACTCCGCCGTTAACCATTGAAATCAGTGTTGGCATAAAGATTGTAATGCTTCCACTATGGAATTTTATAAGGTCTTTGTGGGCAACCATTGATGTTGAAATCATGAGATACTTGTTTTCATTTAAATATGGCTTTATTTCTTTCAATACTTTTGGCAGGTTCAATGGCTCAACGCAAATCATAATATTATCGCAACTTTTCACAAGTTCTTCATTGCTCCTGCAGATAGTAAGCGCTTTGTATTTCTTTTCAAGGCTATCCAATTTTTCAAAAGAGCGGTTTGCAACACAAATATTTTCTTCTTTCACCAATTCCAACTCCATGAATTTATGAAGCAACATTGACCCTACATTTCCTATTCCTATAATTCCTAATTCTTTTTTCATGATATCCTCCTGATATTTATATTTTATATTTGATATTTTGTTATGCATTTTAAATAAAATAAACCGCCCCTTAAATACTAAGAGGCGGAATTCCGCGGTACCACTCTAATTGCATGCATAAAATGCAGCATCTCATTTAAATAACGGTTTTGCCGTTTGGGTCATCCCCAAAAGCTCCAAGACGGGTTCAACATACAGCGGGACAGATACTTTTCACCAATAGTATCCTCTCTATAGACCTTGCACATTTACTGTTTCTTATCATAGCTGAGTATTAAGTTGGTGTATGGATAAATCATACGGGACTCATTGCGATTGTGCGACCAATCGTCTGACACGTCGTTGTTTCTTTCATCAACGATTCTTTCTGCATTTCTTGATTGTATCAGCCTAGCGCAGTTTCGTTCACAAATTTATCAGCTCCCTCCGGTCGCATAAATTTGGAACTCATTGCGGTTGACCTACCAGCAATTCTTGCTTCGCTATCGCTCACAACAATTGGGTTAGGACATACAAAACCGCCCCTTAAATACTAAGAGGCGGTTTATCCACGGTACCACTCTAATTGCCGCATTAATATGCAGCATCTCATGTAAATAACGGTTTTGCCGTTTGGGTTGCTACCCCCAAAAGCTCCAAGATGGGTTCAACATGCAGCGGGCCGGAAACTTTTCACCGGCAGCTTCCTCTCTATAGACCATGCATATTTACTATTTCTTTTCAAAGCAAATATATTAAAAAGAATGATATAACAATAACTGCAATTTGTCAATAATAAATTTAAAATTATCCAGAAATTATTAATTAGCAGAATTATGGGTATAATATTTTTATCTATATTTAGGAGGTACATATGAACAAAATAATAACCATGGTCATTATTTCAGCAATGCTTTTTACAGGCTGCGCCAATGAAGCAAATCCGCCGGATGACAATAATGAAACTCCATCACTTAAAATTGAAAATTATTATCCATTCACTGAGAATACAAAATATGTTTATGAAGGCGAAGGCAATGAATTTGCATTCATGACTACATACGTTGAATATATTAAAGATAACAGAATTCAGACCAGGACTGACAATGGCGGCACTGAAATTGTCAAGGTGCTGGAAATAAAAGACGGGCAGCTTCTTGAACTTTTAAACCGAGGTGAAACATACTTCAGGGAAAATTTCACAGATGATGAATATACAAGCGGACGAATACTTTTAAAAGAACCCTTGGAAGAAGGAAACAGCTGGACCAATGACAGCGGTGCAACATCAACCATAACAAATGTAGTAAAAGAAATTGTCACAAAGATGGGAAATTTTGAAGCCTTAGAAGTTACTACAGAAGGCAAGCAAGGCAAGACTATTGACTACTATGCCAAAGATACAGGGCTTATTAAGACAGTTAATATTGGCGAAGGATATGAAGTATCATCCACCATATCAGAAATAATAAAAAATCAGCCTTTCATACAGTCCATAACCCTTTATTACCCTGACGTTGATGGAATTACAATTCATGCTGTTGATGTTCAGATTTCATTTAACACCAATGAGGAACCAAAGGATATAATAGAAAAAAATGTTAAAGACCTGTCAGTTTATGAAGTATTAGGCCCAAACACAAAAATAAACGACCTTTATTTCGATGAACAGGAAAACAGCGTACACATTGACCTTTCAAAGGAATTTGTTACAGAAATGAACGCAGGAAGCGGCTTTGAAGCAATGATACTTCAGTGCCTCACAAATACATTGGGAGACTATTACCAGGTTGAAGAAGTGTATATTACAATAGACGGCGGCCCTTATGAATCAGGCCACATAATTATTGAAGAAGGCGAAGCTTACAAAGTTGACTACACAAATGTAAAAACGACAGAATGAAGTATAGGGCTTTTGGCTGTAATGCCAATAGCCTTTTCTTGTATTAGCAAATTCTCATACGTACCCATACTTGGTCTATCCTTGCTTATTATAAGGTATATAATAATTTATATGCTTTTTTCACCTAACTCCCCTTCCTTTAGCGTTTGTACTATTATCTGATGTCTTGTAGAAGCCAGTACTTGTTGTAGTATATTATAAGGCTGGTTAACCGCAGGAATTATTTCATTCAAACTAAAACCATAAACATCCTTCCATATTATTGTTATTCTGTTCAATGGTTCAAGGGATAGTATGATCCTTTGCAGCATATTTGCATCAGCTTTTTTATCATGTTCTTCACAGTCTTCGTACGTAAAGGACTTGGGATCGCTAATGTAAATATTGCAAATATCTTTTGCAATACACATAAAAAAATCTTCAGACATGTTATTGCTCAAATCTGATGCCTGAACCATCCTATTAATTGCTGTCTCTGCTAAAATGCATGCTGAATTTTCAGATCCTGTTAATCTGAAAGCAAAAGCATATACTTTTTTAATAAAAACTTCCTTAGACATATTATACATTATATTCCCCATATAAAACATGTGAATTAAATTCTACTCTGACTCTATTATAGACTATAACATTCACTGATGTCATAGGGACGGGCTATTGTCATATTGGTGTCAATAACCCCGTCCCCTTGTCAACGCGTCCCCTTGTCAACGTCCCCTTGTCAACTAACTATAATATGTAAAGAATTCAAATCTACAAGGAATTCCAGCAGCACCCGTTGATGTAGTGATTACTTGCTGACTATCTGCAGTAAAAGTTGTTGTAAGTATATTAGATCCCGAAAGTGTTGTTTTTGTCCCATTTTCTATTTTTACTGTTACATTACACCCTACTGAAGCATTGGCGTTTACTAAATCAGTTTGTTTATTTCCTAAACTTCTTGACTCTAAAAACGTCAAAGTGCCTCACCTGCCAGTGCTCTAACTTCACCAGAACTATTAACAACCTTTTTTAAGTTTTTAATATCTTCTGGCTTTTTAGTCATAGCTTTCACTGATTGAGCTTTATTTGTCATAATAGAATTTGATGCTATCTGTAAACTATTATCTCCTTTGAAAAAGTCAGATGAATAATAGGTCTGTGTAAATGAAATATTTAATAATAGATATTATAGACTACAACTATTATATAACTTTCAATTTTCTAAATCCTCAATTATTTCCCAGTCAATTTATCATTGAAAACATGATATATATGATACTTTACCAGTTTCAGAATCAAAGAAAATTTTTACATATGTCAAATATCGAACTAAATAGACGACTGAAGGAGGAATTGAGTTCGGATCGTCGTAATAAGGTTCTCCCAACTTATTAATAACAGATTTGTAATCATCATCGCCATTTATGCCCAGTAAAGATGGTACGGGATATTCTAGAGAATCGTCATAATAAAAAGTTCCAACAGAAAATATCTGGTCATTGCTGATACTCACTGTTACCCCATTTTTTAATTGATAATAGTGTTCACTCATTCTTTCTTCAGAGTTTTGCTCATAGATATCAACCGCATCTTTATCTAAAATCTTCTGAAATAATGCATAATCCATACCCATTATGAAATATACATCTTCCTGAAAATCAAGAGTAAACATATTCAGTGTTGTATCTTGCTGTATATTACCAACATTGTTTTCCGGTATTACATTGCATCCAACTATTATTGTCGTTATTAAGCATAAATATATACTAAAGATTACTTTTCTCACTAAATCTCCTCCTATAATAAAAGATCAGCTCAACTTTTTATTAAATTATTTTAAGATTTATAAAATACTTTTTTCGTTTATTATTTTTGTTGTATCATACATATCTTCCAGATTATTAGTCTCGATTAATTTAATAAATTCATCATCCGTTATATGAAAATATTCTCTATATTCATTAATGTCAAATTTAAACTGAATAAGGTTAGCTTTTTTCTCTGTAATTAACCAATCCGTTACTTTTTCTAAGCCCACATAGTCAACAAGTTCTAAAGGAATTAATACATCAGATACTTCATATTCTTCATAATTTAAAGTAATTTCACCAACTGAACTTGGTTGAGTGAAAATGTTCGGCCAAAAATATACTGGATTTACATTGTTTGCATCTCCATCAGCCCATGCTGCTCCATTTTTAGTTACTTGGAAATGTAAATGAGCTCCAGAAGATTGACCTGTATTCCCAACTAACCCTACTTTTTCGCCTTTAGCTACATAATCACCAACTGCATCTGGAATAGGTTCCTCTTTCATATGCATATAAAGGTGATGTAGATTGTTACCTGTTGATGGATCAATATTATTTGATTTTATATGCAGCATACCTTTCATCCCCTTTTATTTTTCATATATATCAATATAATTTTATAAGTTATAAAATTATATTGATATATGTTCCCCCATGCTTTCACAACCAACCAGATACAAAAACATCATTGCCAAAATCTTACACCAATAAAACCTCATAAGTTCCCCTCAACTTAATCAATTTTATATTTATATTCTATATTACTGTATTATATATTTTGTAATTTAATTTGTCAATATATGATTCACTCGAGCGACATATCAATCAACTATTTGTTATTTTAAGGAACTGCTTTTAAGATATGATTTTCATTGACATAATAATAAGAACAGCCTATAATATTGTTTATAATATAATGATATTCAATATAATTTAATAATTTAAATATACAGAGGTATTTTTTATGGATAACAATTCATTTTCGTTAACAAAAAATGAACAGGAAATTATGGAGCTTTTGTGGTCGCAGGATAAGGCTTTGTCACGCTCTGAAATTATTGAACTGTCTACAGAGCGTTCCTGGAAAAAAAGTTCAATTCATATTTTACTTAACAGCTTATTAGAAAAAGGAGCAATCAGGGTGGAGGGCTTCGTAAAAACAGGTAAAAATTATGGAAGGACATATTCCGCAGCAGTTACTCAGGAGGAATATCAGATTATGCAGTTTAAGCAGGGAGCAAACTATCTTAAATCAAAATCATCTGCCATAACAGGTCTTGTATCTGCACTTGTTCAGAATGAGGATATTGATAGTGAAACTCTGGATAAGCTGGAGGCTATTCTGAAGGAACGGAAGAGCGATAGAAAATGACTGTAACTCCTTTCTCGGTTATTACTTCTATACTGCTGTGCAACGTATTTTTTATTGTTATTGCTTTATTGCGAAAGCGTAATAGCTTTATAATCAATTTTAGCCTTATTCCTTTAATATTGTTGATTGTTTCCGGAATTTTTCGTTTGATTTATTTTGTTGAATTTCCAAATGCCATTGTTATCGAATCAGATAAAATTTTTCCTGCCATTATGGATATTTTTAACAAACAATTATTTACCGTTTATAATGATATTTCAATACATATTCATGATTTATTGATTGCTATCTGGTTCATTGGAGGTATATATAACTTATTAAAATATGTGCACCAATCAATCAGTCTCTATCATTCTGTGAATGCTATTTCAGGAACTCATGACATAAGGATTGTTTCATGCATGGATGAAATTATAGCAAAAAGCTATAAAAATACAAAAGTTAAAATAATACAATCCAGGGAAATCACCGTTCCTATGATTGCCGGCTATTTTAAACCTGTTATTTGCCTTCCTGATATAACATTTTCAGATGATGAACTGAAAAATATCCTTATTCATGAATGGACTCATTATTTGAATAAGGATGCATGGGCTAAATTTTCCATGTACTTTTTATGCTCGGTGTTTTGGTGGAATCCTTTTGTTCATTTATTAAGGAGAGAATTGGATCATATTTTGGAAATTCAATGTGACCTAAGCATTACGTCTCAAATGGATGAACAAAGACGCATCAGATACCTGGAGAGCATCTTAAAAGTCATCCGTGAGGCAAGAAACATTACTGTGCTTCATACTACTCCTATGAACTGTGCTGCACTGGTCAGCACAAATAAGACACAAAAAATTGAACAAAGATTTAATCTTGTTCTTGATTATAATTCCAGCAGTAAAAAACAGCATAAATTTCATATTCTTTTGATGTGCGCCATGATTTTATTGACCTTCTTAGCATCGTACAAGCTTGTTATACAACCTGTTTACACTGTACCAGCACAATCTCAAGAAGAAATTTTTGACATTAACCCAGAAAATTCATATTTGATACTTAATGAAAACGGCACTTATTCCTTATACGCTGACGGCAAATACAGATGTGATATAACTAACATAGATATAGAACCATTTTCATTATTACCTGTTAAATAACAAATAAACATGAAGGAGGTGAATTAATTGAAAATAAGAAACATTTTAATCCGTTGTTCCATTATTGGCATTCTTTTAATGTGCCTAAGCACAGCTTTTATACCAAAACATGCTGTATACGCAGCAGAAAAAGCAAGTTCTGAAGTAAATGGCGGTGCAGTGATAAATGCAGAACAAACAGAATGGAAATACCGAGTTGTGGACGGAAAACTGCAAAAACGATTATGGTCACTTACTTATGGTATATGGCTTACCGATTGGGAATGGGTATAACTTCTCTTCTCTTCAATCAAGGAGGTAATTATTTAATTTAGTTACCTCCATCTCACATCATTGTACATATCATTCGTTATACATTTTTCTAAAGTCCAGCACTAATAATAGACATGTATAAACCCCTAACTATTTTTTAAAGTTAATATTATTTATAATCAATATTATAGCAAATATGATAGTTAAAACAAAACCTGAAAAAGAAAATAAATTAATTATAAATCTTATAAAAGTGTTATAAAGATCGCCTCCGATTATACTCGTATCAATAAAGCTCATCCCCGCTTCATAATACACAAATGTTTTAAGTAAGACTAAAATAAAACTACCCAAAAGACAAAATAATATTTTCTTATTATCTTTCATTCTCTAATCCTCCTTGAGTATTTATTTAATTAAATATTCAGATTGATGACAAAGTCATTAAATTAATTAATATTGGTAATGTAGTAAACTTGAAATCTAAGTTCGTAGGGGAGAGCCTTGTGCTCTCCCGCAGATAACAACTTTTTTGAATTAAAAGCCCAGGGCGTACAAGAGCTCCGCCCCTACGGTTTGTCAATTACTCCTTCTTCATAATAATACTTATAGAGAGAGCTAGCATTACTACGTGTCATAGGGCGTGTCATAGGGACGGGGTTATTGTCATATTGTTGTCAATAACCCCGTCCCCTTGTCACCCGTCCCCTTGTCACCCCCTTGTCACTCGTCCCCTTGTCACTGCTCCCCTTGTCACTGTGTTTTTTATAATAATAGCCTCTATTACATTTTAACAATCGCACCTATTGTTTGAGATTACCACACTGTTTTCGTAAGGAACGTTGATAAATGGGATTGTAGCATCATGATAAAAAGATATATATTTGAAAAGGTTTTATATTTAATATAAGAGAATTCCGATAGAGGTTGTCAGGAATCCAATTAATAGCACGATTAGAAGCTTGCGATACCATTTAGTACTTACACATGTACCACCTTCGGATATTTTTTTCTTCGAGAACTTAAACCAAAACAGATATACTAGTAGAGTGGTCCCTACTAAAAAAGCACCATACAGGTTAAGCAAGAAAGCCCAAATTGTTTTCTCATCGCTATAAGGGGAGTTTCCGAAGTATTTCATACCATTACTAAATGAGATAAACAGCATAAAGATTAATGGTATAGTATAGTTTGGTATAAAAGTTTTTTTCATAATTTTATGAATATTTTCCAATTTTGCTTCATCGGTTTCTAATGGCATAGCGTCATGATCTGCGATAAATACATGCATATTTTCCCATTGGAATTCTTTTTCCCAACCGCCCTTGACACAAAGCTCTTCAAGCAATTTTTGCTCTTCTGTGGATGCAGATTCATATTTTGAATTACTTGTATAGAAAGCAAAAAATTTCTTATTTGATGGCTCTGACCTCTTAAACTTCCATAGAAACGGTCCTATACTTTCAGTTCTCCATCCTTGTGCTGCCATAGCAGTTAAATTGTCTTCAATACTCTTATAATCATATATTGTTATATATGGAAATATTAAGTACTTAGTATCGCTCATTTTACCCTCCAAATAAATAATAAAGCTATCATAATCATCAATCTGCTTTTTTAGTCAATCAGTATTCTCTGCTATTATTTTTTTCCCTTTTTCTAATGCATGATGCAACATCTCTGTAATTTAGAAAAGTTTCTCTGCTTTAAATAATTTTTTAAAAACTCTATTAAATAAATTTAATTATTCAACAGAACCGCTCAATACGGTTAATTTTAATATAACTGTATCGTATACTATATAATCATTTTTGTCAACATATCCAAACTAAAATTTTACTCCTATACTTGATATTTTCCTAAACGCCATATTAATCATCTATCATACATTACTTTCACAGCTAAGCTGTCACCGTTCTGCATGCAAAAACAGCCTCCGGAAATGATGTGACCCCAATAAGTTAGAC
>DIWF01000015.1 GCA_002422545.1 Firmicutes bacterium UBA6113
AAGTACACTAACTTAATGACATTGGGCACGAGACCCTCCCCTACATAATTGAAATAAACTTGTCATCTAACTGAACAAGGCATTGCCTAGTTTTTTCATTTAATTCTTAATTCTTAACTCTTAATTCTTAATTTATTAAACGATTTTTGTTGTGAAGTCTTCGATGTTCCATACGTCTGTCACAAAGCTTTCATAGAAATAAGGCTCATGGCTTACAAGAAGAATTGTTCCCTTGAATTCCCTCAGTGCCTTTTCAAGCTCATCCTTTGCTTCAGGGTCAAGATGGTTTGTAGGCTCATCCAGAACCAGGAAGTTAAGTTCCTTCAAAAGTATTTTGCACAGCCTTACCTTTGCATTTTCTCCTCCAGACAGAACCTTCATCATGCTTGTAATATTTTCAGTTGTGAGTCCGCATCTTGCAAGCTCAAGCCTTACCTCATGATTTGTTAGGGAAGGATATTCTCCCCACACTTCATCTAGGGCAGTGTTTGTGTTGTTTCTTGAATCTTCCTGCTCAAAATAACCGTAAGCAACATTTTCGCCAAATGTAACAGAACCGCTGATGGACGGTATTATTCCAAGCATAGTCTTCAGCAGTGTTGACTTTCCAAGACCGTTTACACCAACAAGGGCAATTTTCTTGTTTCTTTCAACTTGGAAGTTAAGAGGCTTTGTAAGAGGGTGGTCATATCCTATTACAAGGTCCTTGGCATCAATAAGGAAACGGCTTGGAGCTTTTGTTTCCTTGAACTTGAATGATGGCTTCGGCTTGTCTCTTGGGCGCTCAATTATATCCATCTTTTCAAGCTGCTTCATACGGCTGTTTGCCATTCCTCTTGTAGCAACGCGGGCCTTGTTTCTAGCTATGAAATCTTCAAGCTTTTCTATTTCTTTTTGCTGCTTTTCATATTCTCTTTCTTCTTTAGCCTTGTTCAGCTCATAAATTCTTGTAAATTCCTCATAGTTTCCAACATACCTCGTTAGAGCACAGTTCTCAACATGGTAAATTATGTTGCACACATTGTTTATGAAAGGAATGTCGTGTGAAATCAGGATAAATGCATTTTCATAATTCTGCAGGTAGTTTGTAAGCCACTGAATATGATTTTCATCCAGGTAGTTTGTAGGCTCATCCAGCAGAAGTATTGTTGGGTTTTGAAGCAGAAGCTTTGTGAGGAGAACCTTGGTTCTCTGTCCGCCGCTCAGCTCATCAACAAGCTTGTCAAGGCCTATGTCACCAAGTCCCAGACCATTGGCAACTTCCTCAATTTTTGAATCTATAATGTAAAATCCGCTGCTGTCAAGAATAGTCTGTATGTCGGCTGCATCTTCCATCATCCTGTTCACTTCATCATCATCGGCTGTTGCCATGTTTTCATAAAGTGACAAAAGCTCCTGTTCCATTTTGAACAAGTCATCAAATGCAAGTCTTAAATTTTGTCTGATTGTTGTTCCTGCCTTTAGTGCCGAGTGCTGGTCAAGGTAGCCAACTGTCACTCTCTTCGACCATTCAACAGTACCTTCATCAGGCATGAGTTTTCCAGTTATAATATTTAAAAATGTAGACTTACCTTCGCCGTTTGCTCCAATGAGAGCAACATGCTCGCCTTTTAGAAGTCTAAATGACACATTTTCCAATATTGCGCGGGCTCCGAAGCCATGAGTTACATTTCTTACGTCTAATACGCTCATACTATCTCCTTTTTCAATTACTTCCCATATAATAATAAAATTTGACGCTCTTGTAAACATATTTTTCATAAATATGTCGTTTTTAAATACAATTTTTTTACTATTCATTGATTTAATCTCCACGGTTTGATATAATTAGCTAATAAGTAATTTATTAGGAGGAATCAATATAAATGAACGGAAAATTAAGGCCTGCCTGGGTCGAAATTAACAGAGAAAAAGCTATTCATAACTTTCTGGAAGTAAGAAGAGCTGTTGGTCCGAACGTAAAAGTATGCGCTGTTGTAAAAGCTGACTGCTACGGTTTGGGTGCAATTGAAATGTCAAAAATGTATCTTGAGAATGGCGCAGACATGTTTGCTGTTGCTGTCATAGGAGAAGCTTTTGAACTTCGCCAGGAAATTAAGGGTAAAGATATTTTGGTTCTTGGATATACAAATGAAGAATTCTACGAAGATGCCTTAAACGAAGACATCACTCTTACAATTTACAATTACGAGCATGCTGTGAAACTGAGCAAAACAGCTGAAAAATTGAACAAGACAGCAAAAATTCACATTAAGGTAGAAACAGGAATGAACAGGCTTGGTTTCCTCCCAACTGAAGAAAATGCCGACAAAGTTGTTGAAATTTCAAAACTGAAAAATATAAAAGTAATAGGAGCTTTTTCACACCAGGCTAAGGCCGATGAAAAAGACAAGACTACTGCACACATGCAGGCAGGAAGATTCATATCCTTCATGAAGATGCTCAAAGAAAGAAATGTTGAAATACCTGTAAAACATATTGCAAACAGCGCAACAATCATTGAAATGCCGG
Source organism: Firmicutes bacterium UBA6113 (assembly GCA_002422545.1). Classification (GTDB taxonomy): domain Bacteria; phylum Bacillota; class Clostridia; order Tissierellales; family Sedimentibacteraceae; genus Sedimentibacter. Next base: position 2,512 of record DIWF01000015.1, read on the forward strand.
AGTATTACTTCGACATGGTGCGACCAGGCATAATACTTTACGGATTTTATCCTTCTGATGAAGTAAGCAAGGAAGAATATAAATTTAAGATTTGTGCAACATTAAAAGCAAGAGTTGCCAATGTAAAAACATTGGAAGCAGGTGAAGGAATAGGCTATGGACATCTGTTCAAAACTGAAAAGCCAACAGTGGTTGGAACTATTCCGCTGGGATATGCAGATGGATACTCAAGACTTTTGTCAAACAAAGGTTATGTTGTAATCAAGGGAGTTAAGTGCAGAATCCTAGGCAAGGTATGCATGGATCAGTTCATGGTTGACTTATCAGAAGTTGAAAATCCTCAAATAGACGATGTAGCAATCGTGTACGGGGATGGAACTGACGGTGCAATGACAGCTGAAGATGTGGCAAATATGAGAGGCACCATTTCATATGAAGTTTTGACCAACCTGGGAAAAAGACTCCCAAGAATATACATTTAGGAGGAATTCATGAATTTTGATTTAGTTGAAAAATACGACATTGATCTTTACAATGCAATGATGGAAGAAAAGGAAAGACAGAACATAAATATCGAGCTTATTGCTTCAGAGAACTTTGTTACAGAAGCAGTGCTGCAAGCAATGGGAAGCCATCTTACAAACAAGTATGCAGAAGGATATCCCGGAAAAAGATATTACGGAGGATGCGAATTTGTAGATAAGGTTGAAAATCTGGCAAGAGACAGAGCAAAGAAAATATTTGGTGCAGATCATGCCAACGTTCAGCCACATTCAGGATCCAATGCAAACTTCGGAGTTTACTTTTCAGTTTTAAAACCTGGAGACAAAATCCTGGGAATGGATTTGTCACACGGAGGACATCTGACACATGGCAGCCCTGTAAACATGTCAGGCTCCTACTTCAACGTTGTTTTTTACGGTGTAAACAAAGAAACTGAAACCATCGACTACGATCAGGTCAGAGAAATTGCAAAACGAGAACAGCCTAAAATGATAGTTGCAGGCGCCAGTGCATACTCAAGATTCATTGATTTCAAGGCATTCAGAGAAATTGCAGATGAAGTGGGAGCATATTTCATGGTTGACATGGCTCACATTGCAGGACTTGTTGCCGCAAATCTTCATCCAAATCCAGTTGAATATGCAGATTTTGTAACAACAACAACTCACAAGACACTGAGAGGCCCAAGAGGCGGCATGATTTTGTGCAAGAGCGAATTTGCCCAGAAGATTGACAAGGCAATTTTCCCTGGAATACAAGGCGGCCCACTGATGCATGTTATTGCAGCAAAGGCTGTTTGTTTCAAGGAAGCAATGGAAGATGGCTTCAAAGTTTATCAACAACAGATTGTAAACAATGCCAAAACATTGTCCACTGAGTTGATGAACAAAGGATTCAGAATCGTGTCCGGCGGAACTGACAACCACCTTATGCTTCTTGATTTACAAAACAAAAGCCTCACAGGCAAGGAAGCAGAAAAGATGCTCGATGAAATTCACATAACAACCAACAAAAACACCATTCCATTTGATCCTCAAAGCCCGTTTGTAACAAGCGGATTGAGAATAGGAACTCCAGCAGTTACAACAAAGGGAATGAAGGAAGCTGAAATGGCTGAACTTGCAGATATAATTGACTGCTCACTCTCCAAAAAACAGACTGAAGAAGAATTAAGGAAGAGAGTTTTAGGTTTAACATCAAAATTTAAATAAGTATGACATACAGAGGACATGCCTGCATATAATATACAAGGTATGTCCTCTTTTTACCGCATGCAATGTATTTCCGGAAAACGTAAACCCTCAGAGTTTGCAACAGCTTAAAAATTACATTTCGCAAGTTTAAACAGCATGTACAATATGTATGCATTGTACGTATTTCGAAGAAAGTTGTGTCTGTAATGCGGAAAATTTGCTTGCAAAAAGGCGACACCGGTGTTATAATCATAGAAATTTAATAAATAGCGAGGAGAAGAGTTATGAAAAGATTATTATCTTTATTTTTGTGCCTGATTATGGTAATTTCACTGTTCACAGGATGTACTAAAAAAGAAGAAACTTCCGGTGATGCTGCTGGCAGTTCTGACGTTATAAAAATCGGTGTGTTCGAACCTCTTACAGGTGAAAACGGCGGCGGTGGACTTCAGGAACTGGACGGTATCAAATATGCAAACAAAATGTATCCAGAAGTTTTAGGAAAGAAAATTGAATTAGTAATAGTTGACAACAAGAGCGACAAGGGTGAAGCAACAACTGCTGTAACCAGACTAATTGAAAAAGATAAAGTAGTTGCAATAATAGGTTCATATGGTTCAGGTGTTTCAATTGCAGCAGGAGACATCATAAAGAATGCAAAGATTCCAGCTATGGGTGCTTCTTGTACAAATCCTATGGTTACTCAGGGAAATGAATTTTATTTCCGCGCATGCTTCCTTGATCCATTCCAGGGAAGAGTAATGGCTAACTATGCATTGCAGCAGGGAGCTAAGACTGCAGCTGTAATCATGCAAAACGGGGATGACTACTCAGTAGGTCTTGGAAACTTCTTTATTGATGCTTTCAAGGAATTGACAGGAGATGAAAAGAGCATAGTTGACGTTTCTGAATTCCAGGTTAACGACACAGACTTCAATGCAATACTTACAAACATCAAAGCTAAAAACCCTGATGTTATATTTGCTCCAAGTTCTGCAACAACAGCTCCTCTTATTATTAAACAAGCAAGAGCACTTGGAATTGAATGCCCTATTATGGGCGGCGACACTTGGGAAAACCCTGCAGTTATAGATGTTGCCGGTGATGATGCTGAAGGCATTGTTTTGTCTACATTCTTTGATGAAAACGACCCAGCTACTGAAGAAGCTAAAACATTTGTTACAGGCTACAAGGCTGAACTTGCAGGCAAAGAACCTATAATCCCTGCTGTTGCAGCATTGGGCTATGATGCTTACCTATTAGTAAGAAATGCTATTGAACGCGCCGGATCAACTGATGGTGTTGCTATTCGCAATGCTATAGCAGCAACAAAAGACTTTGAAGGCGTTACAGGTGTTATCAACTTCACAGAAGAAGGCGATGCCGATAAAAATATAGCTGTTATCAAGACCGTTAAAGACGGACAGTTTGTATACATTGACACAGTTGAAGTAAAATAATTTTTATTGATCTTTTAAGGGCGAACTTGTCGTTCGCCCTTTTGCAATTATTCAACTAGTAATTGGAGGAATAAATATGACTTTTGAAGTATTTATGCAACAGCTGGCCAATGGTATATCAATAGGTAGTCTTTATGCCCTGTTAGCCATTGGTTACACAATGGTTTATGGAATCTTAAGACTTATAAATTTTGCTCACGGCGATATATTCATGATGTCAGCATACTTTATGGTTTTCGGAATGGTCACATTCGGACTTCCCTGGTATGTTTCTGCTGCAATAGTAATAGTGGCTGCAGTTGCACTGGGTGTCCTCATTGAAAAGGCAGCTTACAAATCTCTCAGGGATGCCCCACGTATGTCCATAATGATTTCCGCCATAGGCGTATCTTTTTTGTTGGAGAATCTGGCCACTTATTTGTTTACAGGGGTTCCGAAAGGATTCCCGGACATAGATATTTTGACCCGAGCAATAAGCTTCGGCAATGTATCTTTGTCTGTGGCAACATTGGTCACTCCCGTTGTTACAATCATTTTGCTGTTTGTTGTGCTGTTCATAACAAACAAAACAAAAATAGGAATGGCCATGAGAGCTGTTTCAAAGGATTTTGAAACTGCAAGACTCATGGGAATTAATATCAACAGAGTAATTTCAACAACGTTTGTAATTGGTTCAGCCCTTGCGGCTGTAGGGGCAATACTATGGGGTTCTAAATACCCTTCAGTAATCCCACTCATGGGTGTTATGCCTGGACTTAAGTGCTTCATAGCTGCTGTTTTAGGCGGTATAGGCAACACTACGGGAGCTGTGCTCGGCGGATTTATTTTGGGAATGTCTGAAATAATGCTTGTTTCATTTTTACCGTCTTTGACTGGTTACAGAGATGCAATTGCATTCATAATATTAATAATAGTATTGATAGTTAAACCAACTGGACTTCTTGGAGAGAAGGTGACTGATAAGGTATGATGAAAATAGAGAAAAAAGAAAACAATTTATTGAAAAATGCTGTGCTCATATTAATTTTTGCAGCTATTATCGTCCTATTGGACTTGGATATTATCGGAGACAACTATGTAAGACGTGTTTTGAATCTTGCAGCTATTTATGCCATAGTGAGCGTTTCAATGAACCTTGTAAACGGCTTTACTGGATTGTTCTCATTGGGACAGGCAGGCTTCATGGCCATAGGCGCTTACACGGTTGCAGTATTCACAGTGCCTGTGGAAGCACGTAAGGCCATATTTTACATTGTTCCTCAGAGTCCCTTGGTAGCAAATATAGAACTTCCGTTTTTCGTAGCTCTTATCCTTGGAGGACTGTTGGCAGCACTGGTTGCCATACTCATAGGAATGCCTGTTCTTCGTTTGAAAAGCGACTACCTGGCAATAGCAACACTGGGATTTTCGGAAATCATCCGTATTGTGTTCACTAACATGAAGACAATAACAAACGGTGCCCTTGGCATCAAGAGTATACCTCAAATGCCTACCATGTGGGTCTTCTTCGGAGCAATGATAATATCTGTAATATTAATTGTTCTATTGATTAATTCAAGCTATGGAAGGGCATTTAAGGCAATAAGGGAAGATGATATCGCTGCTGAAGCCATGGGAATCAACCTTTTCAAACACAAAGTATTATCATTTGCAATTGGAGCATTCTTTGCAGGAATAGGGGGAGGCCTACTTGCATCACTGCTTGGAACCGTTGACCCTAAACAGTTTTATTTCACCATGACATACAACTTCCTTCTCATTATAGTCCTTGGAGGAATGGGAAGCATATCAGGAACTGTAATAGCATCATTTGTAGTAACCGTTGGACTTGAAGTTCTTCGTTTCTTCGATGACAGCCTCGTATTGTTCGGATATGAAGTACCCATATTCAGAGCAGGTTTCAGAATGGTTATATTCTCTATATTATTGATGATATTGGTTCTGTTCTTCAGAAACGGCTTAATGGGTCAGAAAGAACTTTCCTGGAAGATGGTCGGTGACTTCTTCAATGGGAAAAAATCTCCCAAGAATAACCGTAAAGGAGGTGCCGCATAATGAGCGTTTTAAAAGTTGACAGTGTTGTAATGCAGTTTGGCGGTGTTGTTGCAGTAAACAACCTCAACATAGAAGTTGAAAAAGGTCACATTCAGGCACTCATAGGTCCTAACGGCGCCGGAAAGACAACTGCATTCAATGTTATAACTGGCGTCTACACGCCCACTAAAGGCAACGTATATTTGAACAATGAAAAAATTACCGGCCTAACACCGGACAAAATAGCAATGAAGGGCATTGCAAGAACATTCCAGAACATCCGTCTTTTCAAAAATCTGACGGTTCTTGACAACATACTGATTGCAAACCACCTTCATGTAAAAAGCAATTTTATTTCCAGTACATTGCGCTTGCCATGGTCAAAGGCCGAAGAAAGGCACATGAGAGAAAAATCTGAAATGCTGTTGAACAAGCTTGGTCTTTTGCACCTTAAAAATGAAATTGCTCACTCTCTTCCTTATGGAGAGCAAAGAAAGCTTGAAATAGCCAGGGCTCTTGCAACAGATGCAAAGCTTCTATTGCTGGATGAACCGGCTGCAGGCATGAACCCTCATGAAACAATGGCACTTAGTAACTTCATCTACACCATAAGAGATGAGTTTGAACTTACGATTTTCATGATTGAACATCATATGGACCTTGTAATGGAAATATCAGACAAAATATATGTGCTTGACTTCGGACAGCTTATAGCAGAAGGCACTGCAGATGAAGTCAAGAACAATCCAAGAGTAATAGAAGCGTATCTGGGGGTGGAAGAAGATGCTGAAAATTAATGATCTGCAGGTAAATTACGGCGGAATATCCGCAGTAAAAGGCATTAACATCCATGTTCCTGAAAAATCTATTGTTACTCTCATAGGCGCAAACGGAGCTGGAAAAAGCACCACATTAAGAGCAATAGCCGGACTTGTTAAAGCAAAAAGCGGAGAAATAGCCTTCCAGGGTGAAAACATACTGGGCATGGACACAATTGACATAGTTGCAAAGGGAATCACACTGGTTCCTGAAGGAAGAAGAGTTTTTGCAAATCTATCAGTTCTTGAAAACCTGAAAATAGGCGCTTATCTTCAAAAAGACGGAATTGATGAACAAATTCTTAAAGTTTATGATTTGTTTCCAAGGCTGAAAGAAAGGTCATGGCAGCTCGCCGGAACACTTTCAGGAGGAGAACAACAGATGCTTGCTGTAGGAAGAGCATTGATGGCAAAGCCTAAGCTCATAATGATGGATGAACCTTCACTGGGGCTGGCACCACTTATAGTTAACGGAATATTTGACATCATAAAAGAAATCAACAAACTTGGTACTACTATACTTCTCATAGAGCAAAATGCCAACAAGGCTCTAAAGGTTGCTGATTACGGTTATGTGCTTGAAACAGGAAACATAACTATGGAAGGAAAAGGTCTTGACCTTCTCCAGGACGAGAGAGTCAAAGAAGCATATCTGGGAACTTCAAAAGCAAAATAATCGCAGTTTCGTTCACCAATTTATCAGCTCCCTACAGTCGCATAAATAGGGCACTCATTGCGTTTGACCTACCATCCATTCTTGCTTCGCTGTCACTCACAACAATGGGGTTAGGGCATAAAAGAAACGGAGGATATCATGGATATCTTCCGTTTTTGCTACATGAACAATTGTATCAGTACTCCTGCAATTACGCTTGAGACGTAGATGTACAGAAGAATTTTGAAATTTTCCTTCATATTTTCATTGACTCTGAACAAAACAACAAGCCCTATTCCTGCTCCCGTTGACAGACCTGCTATTACTGAGCCGAAACTTAGGCTGCCCTCAACGAAGAGCTGTGTAAGTATAACTGAAGCTGCACAATTGGGTATAAAACCTATTAATGCTGCCAGTGCCGGCTGTAACATGCTGTTGGTCAAAAGAAACTTGGATAGATTTTCTTCTCCAATTAATGCAATAATAATGTTCAACACCAAAGTTGTCAAAGTCATGAATATGAATATGTTAAATGTATGCTTTGCCGCCGGAATTAAAATGCCCTGGTTTTCACATCCGCAGTGCTCATGTGAACACATGTGGTGGAGGGCCTGTGATCTTTCATTATTTTTGTTTTTGCTTCCTTTGGAGAATCTATTTAAAATGAAATCTGCAAACAGTCCTGCTGCCAAAGCAACAATAATCTTTACAGATATTAGTTTCAAAAGTATTCCTGCGTTATTGGGATTGGCCAACATAACAGGTATTGCTTCATCAGAAGTTGAAATAAATACTGCTATTAATGTTCCTGTTGTAATGATCTTTCCTGCAAATAAGTTTGATGCTGCTACTGAAAACCCGCACTGAGGCACCGTTCCCAGCAATGCTCCGCCAAAAACCCCGAACTTTCTAAGTCCTTTTACGAGTTTTTCCGAAGATTTGTGTTCTATATATTCGATTGCCAAATATGCTGCAAATAAAAAGGGCAATATTTTCAAAGAATCTACAATAGTGTCCTCAAGAATTTCCCACATGCTGCCTCCTATTAGAAATATTTGTAAATTTATTATACTTTTTTATTTCTATGTTTGTCAACATATTAAAAAGTTGCTCCGCAACTCCGCTATGGGGACCTATGTCCCCCTTCGGCGTAAAAACGCATACGCGTTTTTACGGAGCACCCCCTTTGACGGCAAGGACGTCCCGTCCTTTGCAATCCTCGTTTTTAATATGGTAGGAAAGTTCACTTTCCTACCATATTAAAAAGCCGTATAAACGGCTTTTAGATATGTGTAAAATTTAATTGGTCTTAATTAGTTTACAGCTTCTTTCAATGATTTTCCTGCTTTAAATACTGGAGCTTTTGATGCTGGTATATCTATTGTTTCACCAGGATTTCTAGGATTTCTTCCTTGTCTTTCTTTTCTGTCTCTAACTTCAAAAGTTCCAAACCCTACTAATTGAACTTTGCCGCCTGCTACTAGTTCGTCTTTTATTGTTTCCATGAAACCATTTAATGCTTTTTCTGCATCTTTCTTAGTAAATCCAGTTTTTTCTGCAACACTAGCAATTAAATCAGCTTTATTCATAAAAAACCCTCCTTAAATAAAAATGTAGTTTGTTTTTTTTATCTAAATTCCTATTGGAACTTTGATTTTTCCCACAGCTCATCCATTTCTGTCAGAGTCATATGCTTTAAGTCTTTAGTTGAATTTTTCTCAATATACTCAAATCTGTCGATAAATTTGTTAATTGTCCTGTTCAATGCAACGTCAGGATTAATTTTCAAAAATCTTGCCATATTCACTAGTGCAAACAACAAATCACCAAATTCTGCTTCCATTTTGTCCGCGTCATTTTTGTCATATTCTTCAATGAATTCCAGAAGCTCTTCCCTAATCTTAAGAATGGCTCCTTCAACATCAGGCCAGTCAAAACCAACTTCTGCAGCACGCTTTTGAATCTTGTAGCTCCTGCTTAAAGGTGATAATGCCTTCGGTACATTCTTTAGATTATCAGTATAAGTATTAAGATTTTTTTCTTTTTGCTTTGAAGATTCCCAACTTTGAAGCGCCTCATCAGCGTTGTTGGCCTTTACATCTCCGAAAACGTGCGGATGTCTCGAATACATTTTTTTGCAAACATTTGTAAGGACATCGTTTATGTTGAAATATCCTTCCTCGCTGCCAAGCTCTGCGTGGAAAACCACTTGGAAAAGCAAATCACCGAGTTCTTCCACAAGGTTATCAATGTCATCGTTGTCAATTGCATCGACAACTTCATATGCTTCTTCTATAACATGCTGCCTGATGGAATTATGTGTCTGTTTCTTATCCCACGGACATCCGTCAGGGCCTCTTAAGACTTTGACAATCCTGCAAAGATTATTTACATTATACACTGTATTTTTTGAAATTTCAATAGGCAGAATGCAAATATATGTTGAAAATCCGTATTTTTTTTCTTGATCCAGCAAAAATAGGGGTATTTTTTTAACATTTTCTTCCAAAACATCGATTATGAGCACCCCAGAAGTGTCAGGATATATTTCCATAAGTTTCAATTTAAGCTCAGAAGCAATTTCTTCATCGTAGACCTGAGTTACAATGTTGAAAGAATTTATGTCAAAAGAGAACTCGTCTGCCTCAAGACAATCCAAGACAGCAATGCTCTTATAGTCCGAATGGCCGGATAACTTAATGCATTTGTCAAGAAAACTCATTCCATCAATTATTATTATATTTATTTCGTTTTTATATTCATCAATTAATTTTTTTGTCACTATATCGCCGTAATATGGACTTCCTGCAGTGCAGTAGTTTATTTTGCCGTGCTCTTTAGCAAGTTCTACCACACTTTGTGTTATTTTTTCATAAACAACATCAAAGGATTCATATTTTTCAAAATAGTCGTCAAAGCTTTTTATGTCAATTCCTTTTCTAAGCTCCTTAACGATGGAGTGCCTGTCTGTGCGTGCAAAGGTGGGAATATTTTCTCTCAATGCATTGTATGCCTTCACAGTGAGATCTTCAGCTGTTCCTGCTCCCAATCCTATTATTTGAACTGTATTCATTTTATTTCCTCACAAATCTCCTTAGTTTTTCCCCTTTTGGTATTAATTCCAAATCTTCTTTTGTTATTGCTCCTGTAAGGAATAAGAACACCACATATACTACAACTGCTGCTCCTATTGACCCTAATGTTGCAAGGTTCTGGCTTCCTAGGACTGATTTTAAAACTCTGAATGATAATCCCACAGCTGCTGCCATGGCTGCTGCTGAAAGAAGCGGCCTTGCAGAAACTTTTATTAAACTTATCTTTATTTTTGTGCTTCTGTTTATGTCCCACCAGTTAAGCAGTGCTACAACCAGGTATGATATGGTTGTGCTTATGGCCGCTCCTCTTATGTTAATTGACGGCATTCCAATGAGTATGTAGGAAAATATAACTTTTACAACCAATCCTACAGCCAGGTTCTTCACAGGATGGAACTGTTTGTTCACAGACTGCAGAATTGCCGTAAACGACTGAACCAATGTGAGGAATATTACGCTTATTGCCATTATTTCAAGAAGAGCACCTGAACTTGCATGCTTTGCAGGTCCTATTGATGGATACAACAATGCTATTATTGGCTCCGCAAGCATGAAAAGACCAATGCCGCAAGGAAGACCTATTATCATGGATATTTTTACGCCGGCGTTTGCAGTGTCGTTCAGTTTGTCATATTGTTTTCTTGTGAATGTTTCAGTTATAACAGGTACAAGACTCATTGCAACTGCAGTTGAGAAAACCTGCGGAAAGTTGATAAGCGTCTGTGCTGTTCCGCTTAACTCGCCGTACATGTCAACAATCTCTAAGCTTGTGTACCCGATTGCACTAAGTCTGTTTGATACTATGTATGAATCTATCATTCCCATCAGTGGAGCTATGGATGCACCTATGGTAATTGGAACTGCTATGTACAAAAGACCCTTTACCACATTCCATACAGGCTCTTGTTTGTTGTGAGATGAAAGACTGATTTCTTCCTTTATGCTTTTTCTGTTAAGGAAAAACATGACATAAATCAATATCAATGCTGCCAGTCCGCCTGCAGATGCTCCGAATGTGGCTCCAGCTGCTGCTTCCTCAAGTCCTCTGCCCACAAGGGTGTAAGCAAGGTACAGACCTACACAAACCCTGAAAACCTGTTCAATTATCTGTGACAGAGCTATAGGCATCATGTTTTGTGATCCCTGGAAAAATCCCCTGTAAGCCGACAATAGAGGCACGGCAAACAACGCAGGAACCAGAGCTATCATCGAATAGTATGAACCCGGAAATCCCAGGAACGTTACAAGGCTTCTTGCAAACACAAGAACAACTACCGATGAAACAAGTCCTATTAAAAAGAGTCCCCATCTTGATACCTTGTATACCTGGTAAGCTCCTTCATAATTCTGAAGAGCTCTTTTTTCTGAAACCATTTTTGCTATTGCTGTTGGAAAACCTGATAAAGACACAACCAGCAGCAGGTTATAAATGTTGTAGGCAGGCTGGTAATAGCCTATTCCTTCCGTTCCTATTAAATTAGTGAGGGGAATTCTGTACACAGCTCCCAAAATTTTTACCAACAGCCCTGCAACACTAAGTATTGCAGCGCCCTTAACAAAATTTTCTTTAGACATAACAATTCCTTTCCTGCAAATATATTTATACTTTAATATATTATTGCACACAAATGTTTATTTTTCCTAAATTTTATATTATTTTAATCTTTTGCTGAAATTTAGTTTACCACAGTTTTATTGCCTTTTAAAGAGAAATTTGTTGAATCCATCATTTTATAGGATTGACATTAATTTTGTTTTTTATATCATTAGTTTGTGATATAATTTTGTAAGGTTAAACATAAAGGAGCAATTGATGGAAACACTGAAGGGTACAATCATTGAAACAATTTTTCGCAATAATGAAAACGGCTACACTGTTGCCTTAATGGAGGCTGACAATGACGTTATTACGGTAACGGGGGTTTTTACTGCCGATGTTACAAGCGAAACCATAGAGGTTTACGGCAAAAAGGTGAAGCACCCCAAGTACGGCGATCAGTTTCAGGTGGACATGTACAACACTGTTCTTCCATCAAGTCTTGTCCAAATAGAAAATTACCTATCTTCCGGACTCATTAAAGGAATAGGAAAATATACAGCAAAAAAAATTGTTGAAGTCTTCAAGGAAGACACATTCGGCATAATTCAAAAAAATCCCGAGAGGCTCATAGAAGTTGAAGGGATTGGCGAAAAAAAAGCCGAGATGATAGCAAAAAGCTTTGCAGAACAATCAGACATAAAGGAAATCATGATATTCCTGCAGAGCCATGACATCAGCACAAGCTACAGCGTCAAAATTTACAAGGAATACGGCAAAAACACAATAAACAAAATTGCTGAAAATCCATACAGACTCACTGAAGATATTTATGGCATTGGATTTAAGCTTGCAGACAAAATTGCAGCATCCCTGGGAGTTGAAAAAACGTCTCCCTACAGAATATCATCAGGGGTTAAATATGTGCTGAAGGATTTCGCTTCAAGAGGAAATACATATGTTCCATACGACATTCTTTTAAACAGCGTCTTAGCGCTTCTTGAAACCAATGGTGAAGGCATTGAGGATGAAATAAGGAACATGGCTTTTAATGGCGGCATACACATTGAAAAAATTTACGACGAACAGGTTGTTTATTATGTTCCTTACCACACTGCAGAGGTAAATGTGTGCAGAGACCTCATAAACCTTGCACGCACGAATTTTGGCATGTCTGAGGAAGACATACTTCCTTTCCTTACTGAAGCACAGGAAGAATCTTCAATTGTTCTTACGGACATGCAAAAGGAAGCAACAGTTCAGTCAATTTTAAACGGAGTAACTGTAATTACAGGAGGTCCGGGAACAGGAAAGACAACTATAATACTTTCAATACTCAGGATTTTCGAAAAAATGGGAAAGAAGGTATTTCTTTGCGCCCCAACAGGCAGAGCAGCCAAAAGGATAACCGAATCCTCAGGAAGAGAAGCCCGTACAATTCACCGCATGCTTGAGTATGCTTACGGCAAAGATGACAGCAACCTTTCATTCAATAAAAATGAAGAATCACCTTTGGAATGCGATGCAGTCATTGTAGATGAGGTATCCATGGTTGACATATTACTCATGAACAACCTCCTAAGAGCCATAAAACGAGGAACAAGGCTTATACTGGTTGGAGACGTTGATCAGCTTCCATCAGTGGGAGCAGGAAATGTGCTTTCAGACATCATCATTTCAAGCACCATAAAAACCATCCGCCTGGACACAATATTCAGGCAATCGGCAGGAAGCATGATTGTACAAAATGCCCATCTCATAAACAAAGGGGCAATGCCTTTGTACAACAAGAAAGACTGCGACTTTTTCTTCATGAGGGAAGGACGCAGTGACGACTTGACAGATCTAATTGTTGATCTTTATGAAAGCCGCCTTCCGTTGAAGTATGGCTTCAACCCATTAAAGGACATACAGGTTCTCTCCCCCATGAAAAAGGGAGATGCAGGTGTGATTGAACTAAACAAGAAACTTCAGGCTGCAGTTAATCCTCCTTCGAAAATAAAAAAAGAAAAAGTGTACGGCAAGTACACATTCCGGGTGGGCGACAAGGTGATGCAGATAAAAAATAACTATCAAGCTGAATGGAAAATACACCACAGGGAAGGAACTACCTTAACCGGCGAAGGCATTTACAACGGAGACATCGGATATGTTATTTTCATAGATGAAACAGAACAGCAGCTGTTCGTACAGTTTGAAGAAGAAAAAGAAGTTGCATACCCATTTAACCAGCTTGATGAACTCATACTTGCATATGCCACCACTGTTCACAAAAGCCAGGGAAGTGAATTTCCTGTTATAATAATGCCAATTGTGTGGGGACCACCCATGCTTCTTACAAGAAACTTGTTCTACACTGCCATAACAAGGGCAAAAAAACTTGTTGTTCTTGTGGGAATTGAAAAGTATATGCGCGACATGGTGAACAACAACAAAATCGACAAGCGCTACTCTGCTCTTGATTATAGGCTGCGCTCGGCAGTTGAAACCTATGCCATGCTGTCTGAGGGATTTATGGAGTAATTATGAAAGATTATGTTGAATCGTTTCTGGAACTTTTGTATCCTGAAAAAAACACATGTTTCTTCTGCGAGAGTCATGATGAAGCAATAAATGACAGATACATCTGCCCAGACTGCGCAAAAACAATCAAAAAAATTGTTCCACCCATATGCATAAAGTGTTCAAAGCCCATTGACTTAAACGCTCCTGAAGAACTTTGCTCTGACTGCAGGAAACATGATCACAGCTTTGAGATGTCAAGGTCTGTCTTTGTCTATGATGGCACTGTAAAAAAGGGAATATATTTGTTCAAGTATTACAACAAACCATATTTCTACAGGTTTTTTGGAATGTGCCTTGTTGAATTCATGAAGGATACAAACTACTGTGGATTTGGACTTGTTGTTCCTGTCCCCCTTCACCATTCGAAACTGAGGAAAAGAGGATACAACCAGTCGGATCTTCTGGCCAGGTATATTTCAAATAACACAGACATACCTTATGGGGATGTATTAAAAAGAATAAAGAAAACACCTAAGCAAAGTCAGATGACAAAGGAAGAGCGCAGGAAAAACCTTAAGGACGCATTTGATGTCAAGAAGAGCAAGACCAAATCATTAACGGGAAAGGCGGTCCTTCTAGTGGATGACGTGTACACAACAGGCTCCACAGCCGACGAATGTTCCAAAACGCTCATAAAATATGGCGCATCCAAAGTATACGTGATTACAATAGCAAGATAAACAAAAAATCAGGCGCAAGCCTGATTTTACATTTAATTCTTAACTCTTAACTTTTGTAAATGTTTTTTTCCGTAATTATCATGTCCATCTTTACATCGTGCTCTTCTGATGGAACCTCTTCCAGAACCTGAAAATCATATGCTACGGCAACTGCCTTGGCACCATCCTTCAAGCTGCCAAGTATGCGGTCATAGTATCCCTTTCCAAAACCAATGCGGTTAAGATTTTTGTCAAAAACCACTCCGGGAACAACCACCAGATCAAACTCGTCTGCCTTTACCGGAACAATTCTATCCGGAGCAGGCTCATAATAACCAAACTTGCTTTTAACCAGATCTTGTTCAATGCTTTTAAGCTCTGATGGGATAATTACTGTATTAACAGTGTCCGTGTAAGGAATCACTACCTTCTTCCTTTCCAAAAGCATTTTTATAATAAGAAGCATTGTTTCCACTTCATTATTAAAATTCATGTACACAAATACAGACTGGGCTTTTTTGTATATGTCCATATCTGTGAGCTTTTCCATAATCACAGCGCTTTTTTCGGAAGAATCTTTCTTTTCCATGTTGTTTCTGATATTCAGTATTTTCTTTCTCAAATCGCTTTTATTTTCCATGGCTCTCCTAAAAAATCAATGTTATCAACATATTGTAGACAAAATTAATTCCCGGGCTTATGATCAGGCTCACACCGTTAAAAACAATCAAAAGAAGCATTGCAAATCTCAGGTGGTCGTAATATTTGTAATAGAAATTCCATACCTTTGCTCCACCGATGCTTCCCAAAATGTGGTGGCCGTCAAGAGGTGGTATTGGAATCAAGTTGAACATCATGAGAACAAGATTTATAACAACCGTGTTCTGCAGCACTTCCCAGATTATTTGTCCAAGCTGGTTGTAAGGCAGATAGTTGTCTGCAAGCTTAAGAAAAAACACAAACAGTGCTGCTGTCAGCAGGTTTGCCAGAGGTCCTGCTATGGACACAATGGCATCATCTCTTCTGGGATTTTTAAAATTTCTTGAATTAATCATAACAGGCTTGGCCCATCCGAATCCAAAAAGCAAAAGACATAAAAAACCCATGGGGTCAATATGATGTATTGGATTTAAGGTGAGTCTTCCCTGAAGTCTAGGGGTATCATCCCCCATTTTTACCGCAGCATAGCCATGGGAAAATTCATGAATTGAAATTCCAAGCAAAATCCCAGGCAATACCAATAATTTATTTATTAAATAGCTCATAGTTCCTCCTTGTATTATAATAATACAAGATTTAACTTAAATATATCTGAAATTAATCAACATAATCAGTCGGATCTTGATTTTTATAAACAATAGCTGTTTCCAGCCTTCTTCCCTTTATTTCGGTAATTTTGATTTTAAGCCCATACTCATCCATCTCCATTGTGCTTCCGTCTTCAGGAATGATTCCTAAAACTCCGAAAACAAGTCCTCCAAATGTGTCAAAATCCTCATCAGGCAATGGGATGCCAAGTTGTTTTGAAACATCGTCCAGATAAGCAGACCCTTTTATTTTCCATGTATCTTCATCAATTTTTTCAATTGTGGGATCTTCCGGTGTAAGATAATCATCATCGAAACTCCCCACTATTTGTTCAATCAAGTCGTCCATTGTGATGACACCGCTCATCCCGCCGTATTCATCAAACACAACTGCAAAGTGGTTTCTTGTTTTTTTCATGTTTTGAAACATTACGTCTGTTCTAACTGTTTCAGGAACATAATATGCAGGTTTCACGGCTTTGTCCATTATGTTTTCTCTGGATTTGTCCTTAAGCCTGAAATAATCCTTAACATTCAACACACCAATAACATTGTCTGCACTGCCGTCGCACAGAGGATATCTTGAGTGCCTGCTTTCAATTATTTTCTGCTCCCATTCTTCATCAGTTTCATCAAGCCACAAGATGTTAACCTCAGTCCTGTGGGTCATTACTTCTTCAGCAGTCTTGTTGTCAAATTCAAAAATATTCTGTATCATTTCTTTTTCACTGACATTGATGGAACCTTTTTCGCTTCCCACATCAACCATCATTCTTATATCTTCTTCTGTAACTTCTTCATCTTCCGAGTTGGGATCAATTCCAATAAGTCTCAATATGCCGTTTGTGGATGCTGTCAAAAGCCAAACAAGCGGTTTAAACACCTTTGATATGAAATAGAGCATTCCGGACATGAAGAGCGCCATCTTTTCAGCATTTTTCATGGCGACTCTCTTCGGAACCAGCTCTCCGAACACAAGAGTAAAATATGACAAGATCAATGTTATAACAATGACAGAAATAGTATTCAATGTTGATGCAGGGATGCCAACTCCTGTTCTTGTGAGAAAATCAGTAAGCTTGCTGGCAAAATTGTCCGCAGCAAAAGCACTTCCGAAGAATCCAGCAAGAGTGATTCCAACCTGGATTATTGACAAAAATTGTGACGGCTGCAATGTAAGCTTGCTAAGTTTAATGGCGCGTTTGTCCCCTTCTGCAGCCATCTTTGCCATTCTGTTATCATTCATTGAAATGACGGCAATTTCTGCAGATGCAAACACCGCGTTGACAGAAATAAGTATTACCTGTAAAATAAGTGGACCCAATATGGAGCCTTCTTCTAACAAAGTAAAAACCTCCTAAGTTTAACTAAATATTAAAAAAATAATATCATATATATTATAACCAGTCAATATTCATTTATAATAGCCCTATTTTTCAATTTTATTAAATAAAAGTTGATATATACTGTTTAATATTGTAAAATTATAGTATCTAATTACATGGAGGCAAACATGTTTTTTGAAGCTTTGATTTTAGGAACAGTTATAGGCTTAATAAGAAGAGGAAAAATATCACGACTGGCATACGTTCATTTTTCCGGTCGACCGCTCATCTTTATTTCTGCTGTATTGTATCTTGGAATAATCATTATGAACCTTGGTCTTTATGACTACAGCTCATTTCTTTATTCAGGATTTCTACTTGCTTCATTTGTTTTTACGCTTATATTTTTAATATTGAATATAAGCATGAAGTTCATGTTCATACCCCTTGGAGGATTGTGCTTGAACCTTCTGGTATTCCTGGTAAACGGCCTAAAGTTTCCACTTGCGGCTGAAGCTGCTGCAAAAATTTACGGTGCTGAAATTTATGACTTGTTAAACAGCGGAAAAATTTTGTTTTTCGTCTCTGCTGAAAATGCCAGTTTGAGCTTTCTCGGAAATATCATTCCCGTAGGCAACTTGTTCGTGGCCAGCATCGGAGACATAATAGCCGCTATAGGAATTATCATGGTGGTGCAGGCCATAGTATCTGACAAATTCATTCAAAACAGGAGCAAGATTACATTTTCAAAAGATATATTCCGATAATAACATAAAAACAATGCGCCGGTTATGCCGGCGCATTTATTTTTATGTTTACAAAATTTGTACATGTGATAAATTTTCAGCACTTGTTTTATTTTTCCTTGACTGACTCGGAAAGTGCCGTTGCAAGTCCTGCAAGTCCCTGCAGTTCTGACGGTATGATAATCTTTGTCGCCTGGCCGTTTGCAGCCTTTTCAAATGCTTCGAAGCTCTTCAATGTAAGCACTTCCTTGTTTGGCATCGCTTCTCTTATCATTACAATACCATCTGCAGTTGCCTTCTGGATGCTTAAAATTGCTTCAGCCTCTCCTTCTGCCTCTCTTATGGAAGCTTCTTTCTTAGCTTCGGCTCTTAGTATTGCAGCCTGTTTTTCTGCTTCAGCTTCAAGAATGAGAGATTCCTTTTTACCTTGAGAAACAAGTATTGCTGCATTTTTCTGACCTTCTGCAATAAGAATAGACTCTCTTTTTTCTCTTTCGGCCTTCATTTGTTTTTCCATTGCATTTTGAATTTCTTTCGGCGGTATGATGTTTTTAACTTCAACACGGTTTATTTTAATTCCCCATGGGTCAGTTGCTTCATCAAGTACAATTCTCATTTTCGTATTTATTATTTCTCTTGAAGTAAGCGTCTGGTCAAGCTCCAAATCTCCTATGATGTTTCTTAATGTTGTGGCTGAAAGATTTTCAATTGCTGCCATTGGCCTGTCAACGCCGTACGCGTAAAATTTAGGATCTGTTATTTGAAAAAATATAACAGTGTCTATTTGCATTGTTACATTGTCCTTTGTGATAACAGGCTGAGGCGGAAAGTCCACTACCTGTTCTTTAAGAAGAACCTTCTTTGCTATCTTGTCTATGAGTGGAAGCTTCACATGAATTCCAACTCCCCATGTTGCCTGAAATGCCCCAAGACGTTCAATAACATATGCATTTGCCTGGGGAACAACTCTGATGTTTGTTGCCACCAGCACAATCAATACGAACAATAAAAATATAAAACCTATATAACCCATAATTCCCTCCTATTTTCTTTCAACTATGAGCTTTACGCCCACAATTTTCTTTATAACAACCATTTCACCTTCTGCTATTACTTCATCGTTCAATGAACGAGCAGACCATACCTGGCCTCCGACCTTCACTGTTCCCTCATTGTTTATGTTGTTGATTTCTGATACTACCTTAACATACTCTCCAATAAGGCTTTCAGCATTGGTCCTTGTTTTTCCCACCTTCAGTTTTTTTACGACAAATGGCCTTGTGAGAAACAAACATAATATAGATACCAGAAGGAACACAACTATCTGCACTTCTATCCCTGCACCTGCAAAATATACAACCCACGCAGCCACCCCTCCAATGGCAAACCAGATTGTGGTGAGACCCATTGTAAAAGCTTCAATTGCCAAACACGCAGCTATAATCAGAAGCCACGCCCAACTAATATATTCCATAACATTCCTCCTCTACCTATATTATTATATACCACATTTCAATGAAGGTAAACACTTTTCACTGTTATTAATCAATTATACCGCTCAATGTCTGATAAGGATTCACATAAGAGTTGTAAATGCTCACCGCATAATGAAGATGAGGTCCTGTAGAAAATCCTGTTGTGCCCACAGTTCCTATTACATCTCCCTTTTTAACCTTCTGACCCTTTACTACATCTATGGTGTCCAAATGGTAATAGGAAGTGAAAAGACCCATGCCGTGATCAATTACCACAGTGTTTCCGGGAGACAGAAGGCCTTCCATTGCAAATGTTACGATACCGTTGTTAGGAGCAGAAACGGGTGTTCCCTTGGCAGCTGCAAGATCAAGGCCTGAGTGCCTTGAGGATGACTTTTCATTGTTCACATATCGTATTTCAGCAAAATCTGTTGTCAATTCTCCTTCAACGGGCATTGCAAATGTACCTTCCCAGAGTTTTTCGTCTGATGACACAGTCCTTGCAGGCTTAACCAGCTCTGCAAATTCAAGGATGGCAGCACTGTCGTTGTTTGATTGGTTAAGGTCTTCGTCCACAGTAAGATACTGTGTTTTGAAGGACTTTTCTTTTACAATCAGAGTTTTTTCGATATTATATTCTACAGATTTGCCCTGCTTCACTTTAGCCGTGAGCTTGTATTCACCTGCAGTTGTATTTAAGTCAATGGGACTTATGTACACATTTTTATCCTTATAAAGATAATTTTTAGTTTCCACTTTAACAACATCCGTCTGGATTGAAACTGTTTCATCGGAATTTAAGTTATTAACCTGTACTATCAAAATATTGCCCGGGTAATTTTCCCTGGTGACTATTGAAACATCAACGCTCTTGTCAATAATAGCCGAAAAGCTTGATGTACTGCTGCCGTAGAAATCTGAATTCTGCTTCATGAGCCACTGTGCCTGACACTCTATGTAATACTCTCCGTCTGTTGCAGCCTTGGACAGAACTTCTTCGACCGATGAACCTGCAGCCATGAGATTTCCCTGGGAATAAAGCCTTATAACCTGACTGTCCGGATTTGTTTCATATTTGAAGTCAATAGCGTCACCATCCTGTATTGAAAGTTTCCCTCCATCAATGTCAGAAGTCTTAAGCGTTCCCTGCTTCTTGACATAATGACCGTCAATATCCTTGTATGTCCAATCATACTTTGTGTCCGGAGTCACTTTTTCGCCGTTAAGTACAACATGGGAGTCATAAATGGTATTGTCAACATATATATATGAAAATACTTCATTCAAAAAAAGCAGTCTTGTTTCCTTATCTCTGATTTTGTACAGTCCGTCATTCTTGGTCACATATGCAGCTTGATTTTTCATATCAAAATACAATATGTGCGTATCTTTATCGGAACCTGAGATAAGATTGATTTCAAAAGGAAAAAAATCAGTTGTGTCCTTTTCGTTTTTTTCTATTTTGTTCAGGGCATCCATGATGGATTTTGCATCCCCGCTGTCTTTTTCAATCACAGTGCTCTCATTGGTGACAGTGTTCACAGCTTCTATCTGATCTATGTTTGAAAGGGATAATTTGCAGCTGGCTGCAAACAAAGCGGAAAGCAGAAGCAAAATTAATATTATTTTTTTCATAATACCTCCTTTTCCTTTAGTTTTTGTTTTAAGTAATGTTTTATACATTATATTTTGCAGGCTGCATTTTATTCAACTGATTGTTATTCAAACAAACGCATGAGAGGAAACAGTCCCAACAGTATTATTTCAATTTTCAACACCCTCATGTAAGCCTGGTTGTCGCCGAAGTCAAAATACTCTCCTGTTATAGAATCAAGCACGTCTGTGCGGTTCGAAAATGACGAGTATCTTTCATTCAACTCATAAAAATTGCTCATTTTTTCAAATATACGCCTGGATTCTATTGTGCTGCCGAACTCAGAAGGTCTGTCGAGTATTCTGGCACTTTCTACAGTCATGTACTTAAATCTTATGCACTTTGCAATTGTTGGAATGACTTTTTTCCTGTCTGCCCTCAGCCTTCCCCTGTTAAGATGCAGAATAAAATTGTCAGCTTCATCAAGCACCGTTGATAGTTCAGATTCAATTTTGCTCAACTCAGTTGATTTTGCAAGTATGCTTGCAACTATGTCATCAATGCTTTTGCTGTACAGGACTTTTTCTTCATCGTCCTCCCACAAAGCTGCATATCCGTCATCACCTACAATTATGGTATGGGTTTCGTAAAAGCGCGAAAACAATTCCAAGCGTGCCTCTGTAAGTTTGTTGAGGTATTCCATGAACACATGGGATTCGTTTATATCGAAATTTAAAAATGTAATGCATCCGTATCTGTAAAGGTACACTGCCTTGTTGGGAGAAGCATATTTCAATATTTTTTCAACTTCGTTGCTGTTAATTTTGACGAATTCCCTCCATCCGGCATCCTGCTTTATGTTGAAATAAGATGAAAGCTGCATTATGGGAAGCTTCTTGCCTGCTTTGAATGAGTAAAAACTTAATGTCTTCATATTTCACCTACTTGAACAAATCAAGAACCATTAGGACAACTTCAACAACAATCAGTATTACAACAATCCACTCCATGAACAATCCCCTCATGGAATGGCTTATGGCCCCAAGACCATCCACAATGCTTTTCAATATTTCAGTCTTGCTCTTGATTACTTCATAGCGGTCGTTCAGTTCAAAAAATTCAGACATTTTTTCATAGAAGTGTGCTGCTTCGCTGTTTGTCCAAGTAATATCAGGTTTATCAAGAATCATTATGTATGCTATGGTGTTGTACTCATGTCGAACAATCCTGGATGTTGTCTTTGCAAGTTCCTTGTTTCCAATATTTAGTTTTCCCTTTTCCAGGTTGTCAATTTTTCCTTCTATGTTATCAAGAATTTTTACAAGCTGTTGTTCGATTCTTTCCAGTGCTACAGATTTTGCAATTATAATTGAAATGAGTTCAGCATAAAAGAGTTCCTTTTCCGGTATCTGCACATAGCTGTCGGTAAACTCCATTTCCTCACCTTCTGTAAAGTGGAGGTTGTAATCATCCTTGAACGTATCGTAGTGCCCTATGTCAATTTCTGGTTTAATGCTCTTAAGGTATTTCATCAATATTTCAGTATGCTTCTGATTTGAATTTACAAAAACAATGCTTCCGAATGAAAACACCAGCACCTTCTCATCCTCACCGGGACTTTCGTCTATTATTTTTCCAAGAACGGCATCCTGAAGTATCAAGGGCTCCTCCCAAGTATACTTTTTCTTAATTCCGCACTCCACAGCAATTTTGTTAAGGTCAATTTCATTAGTTATGGCATAGGTTTTAAACTCTAAATTGTTCATAATGCACCTCTTTCTATCGGTATCCAATATTATATATACCCCGATTTTTGTTAACTATAACATTACTTCCATATAATTCATTTTAATGCAGTTTTGAAATATATGCAACAGGAACCTGGCATATGCCAGGTTCCTGAATGTTATCTTTCTTCTCTGAAATAATTGACGCCGCAGCTTGCAGGCTGTGAGTTTTCCTTTGATTTTCTTATTGATGTTATTACAAGCACCAGAGCAGTAATTATGAAGGGCAGCATGTCGTAAAACGCACTTGGTATTGTAATCCAAGTTTTTGGAAAGTAATATTTTAAAATGTTGAAAGCACCAAATATGAATGAACCAAAAATTGCCTTTGTAGGGCTCCACGAAGCAAATATTACAAGGGCTACGGCAATCCAACCAAGACCATTTACAGAATTGCTCATCCATACTCCTCCGCAGATTATCATGGAGCTGTATGCTCCGCCTATGCCGCAGATGCCTCCTCCAAGGAGAATGTTAATATACTTTATTTTTGTTACTTTTATTCCTGCTGCATCAGCAGCTGCCGGGTTTTCTCCAATGGCTCTTAAATTAAGGCCCATTTTTGTGTGGTTGAGATAAATTCCGCAAAGTATTGCCACAAGGATTCCAAGATACACAAATGGGTTGTACTGGAAGAACAGCTGTCCAACAACCGGTATGCTGCTTAATCCTGGAATGTTGATGTTGCTTATGGTAGCAGTAATCTTTTCCGGAAGCTTCAATGAGCTGCTTGTAGAATTCACAAGCATGTATTCACCTATAAAATTCGAAAGACCTGTTCCAAATATGGCGAGGGTAAGACCTGTAACGTTCTGGTCTGCCATGAATGTCACGGTAAGAACAGCATATATCAGGGCTCCCAGCATTCCTGCAGCAAAAGCTGCAATTAAGGCAACAATAAAGCTGTCGGTCAAAAGTCCGGCCATGAAGCCTGCACAAGCTCCCATAGCCATCATTCCTTCAACACCAAGGTTTAAGTGCCCGGCCTTTTCGCTCATTATTTCACCCAGCGTTCCGAACAAAAGAGGTGTTCCTGCAAACACTGCAGCTATTAAGAAGTTTAAAAACATGTTCATTGACGGACACCTCCTTTTCCTCTTACAATAAATCTATATCTGATGAAGAATTCACATCCAAGTATGAAAAACAAGATTATTCCCTGAAGCACAGCAGCAGAATATGTTGAAATACCATAAGTTGACTGCATTACACTGCTTCCCTTTTCCAGTACGCTGAACAAAAATGAAACCCAGAGAATGCTAACAGGATTTAAATTTGCAAGCCATGCCACAATGATTGCCGTAAATCCCACTCCTCCGGCAACTGAAGATGCCAGTGTCATGTCAGAACCAGCTGACTGTATCATTCCTGTAATGCCGGCAATTCCTCCGCTTAAAATCATGGTGCGCAAGATTATTTTTTTTACGTTCATTCCCGCATATTTTGCAGTGGACTGGCTTTCGCCCACAACGCTTATTTCATAACCGTGCTTCGTATATTTTAAATACACATACACAACAATCACCAGGAGGATTGCAATAATCCATCCGAACTGCACTCCCAGTACTTTGTCAATCTGAGCATTGGCTTCAAAACGTGCAATTTTAGGGAAGCCTGATGAACCCGGATCCTTCCAAGGGCCATCCCTGAGAAATGATATAATATGAAGAGCTATATAGTTGAGCATCAGTGTGAACAAAGTTTCATTTGTTTCAAATTTTGATTTGAAGTATGCAGGCAATAATCCCCACAAACCTCCTCCAACGAATCCGGCTGCAAACATTGCTGCAAGCAACAGAGCATGAGGCCAGTCGCTATGAAACAGCGCAAAATATGATGAACATATTGCTCCCATTATTATCTGTCCTTCGGCTCCTATGTTCCAGAAACGCATTTTAAATGCCAGTGTGACTCCAAGAGATGAAATCAATAGGGGTATCATGAACTTTACTGTTGCCTGTATTGCCATTTTGCTCCTAAATGCACCTGATATAATAGTTCCGTAAAGTTCTATGGGACTAAAGCCTATTAAAAGTATGAACAGACCTCCTGCAAGAAGAGCCATGGCAAAAGCTATTACTCTAAGCTTCATTGTTTCTCTTTTTGAACGTTCTGCAATTTTGACAGTACGAATAAGGGGTTCTTTTGTTCTTTTCATTTTCTCACTCATCCTGATCCACCCCTTCCATGCTCTTTCCTGTCATCATAAGTCCTATTTCTTCTTTTGAAGTTGATTTTGCATCAACAATTCCTTTGACTTCTCCGTGGCATAGAACCATTATTCTGTCTGAAAGCTCCAAAAGAACATCCAGGTCTTCTCCTATGAACAATATTGCCACTCCCTTTTTCTTTTGTTCGTTAAGGAGGTCGTAAATAACGTAAGATGAATTGATATCAAGTCCTCTAACGGGATATGCTGTTATGAGCACGTTGGGGTTTGATTCAATTTCTCTGCCCAGAAGAACTTTCTGAACATTTCCTCCGGACATCATTCTTACTGGAGTTTCAACATTTGGGGTCACTATTTCCAGCTTCTTTTTCAATTCTTCCGACAGTTTTCTTGAAGGCTTCTTGTCTATGAAAAATCCTTTGTTATTCTTGTATGATTTGAGCATCATGTTTTCCACCATGCCCATGGAACCTACAAGCCCCATACCAAGGCGGTCTTCAGGCACGAAGCTCATGCTTATGCCCAAATTTATAATTTCATCGGGGGTCTTGCCTATTATGTTTTCTTTGTTGCAAAGCACTGCCCCTTCCTTTACTTTCATGAGTCCTGCAATTGATTCGCAGAGTTCCTTTTGTCCGCTTCCTGCTATTCCTGCAACTCCAAGAATTTCTCCGCTTTTAAGCTTGAAATTTACATTTCTTAGAGCATATGTTCCGTCGTCGTTCATTACGGACAAATCAACAACGTTTAGAACTGTGTGCTTTTTTTCAATTTCCGGTCTTTCGATTTTCAAGCTTACAGGTCTTCCCACCATCAGTTCAGTCAGCTGTTTTTCATTTGTTTCTTTAGTCGCCACCGTATCAATGAGTTCGCCTTTTCTAAGTATTGATACGCGGTCGCTTATTGCCATAACTTCATTGAGCTTATGGGTGATTATTATGATTGCGCTTCCTTGTTCCTTCATTTTTCGTAGTATTGCAAATAATTTTTCAATTTCTTGGGGAGTGAGAACAGCTGTTGGCTCGTCCAAGATCAAAATCTGAGCTCCCCTGTACAGCACTTTTAAAATTTCCACTGTTTGTTTTTCACTTACTGACATGTTGTATATTTTTTTCTCCGGCTCAACTTCCAGTCCAAATTTGCTGCTGATGTTTTGAATTTTATCTTTCAATTCCTTAGGCTTAAGATATTTTTCCTTTGTGCCCAGCACAATGTTGTCCATTGCGTTTAAAACTTCCACAAGTTTAAAATGCTGATGAATCATACCAATTCCAAAATCAATTGCTTCTGTTGGAGAACTGATGGCAACTTCTTCTCCTGCTACGGAAATAGTGCCGTTGTCGGGGTAATAGATGCCTGACAGCATATTCATCAATGTAGTCTTGCCAGAGCCGTTTTCTCCAAGCAAAGCAAGAATTTCGCCATATTTGATTGTAAGGTTTATGTTGTTGTTTGCAACCACGCTTCCGAAGGTTTTAGTAATTCCCTTCAGCTCAATCGCATATTTTGTTTCATTTGATTTTGACATAATAACTCCTATTCTCTATATTCCTATATTCCATTATGCTGTTAAAGAAACAATAAGGGGTTAAAATTAACCCCTTGCTGTTGTTATGCTATTTAACTGTTAACTATTTTACTGTTACTGTCTTGTAATACCATTTAATATCATTTGTAATTGTTGCATCGTCAAGAGTCTTTCCTTCTTCTCCTACTGTTTTTCCGTCATTTGTTTCAATAACTCCGTCAAACACGTTGAAGCTTCCGTCAAGAATTGATGCTCTAGCTGCTTCTATTGCTTCAGCTGTTCCTTCAGCTACTATGCTTTCATTGAGAGGTGCTATGTCAACAAGACCTTCTTTCATTCCGCCGTAGTAGTTTTCGCCTGTCCAAGTTCCGTTGATAGCTTGCTCAACAGCCCATGTATAATATGCTGACCAATCCCATACTGCAGATGTCAAAGTAGCCTTAGGAGCATCTTTGGACATGTCTGAGTTGTATCCTATACCAAAAGCTCCTGCTTTTTCAGCTTCAAGCTGTGGGTTAGGAGTGTCACAGTGCTGAGCTATTACGTCGCAGCCTTCTGCCAGCAATGCTTTTGCAGCATTTGTTTCTTCTTCAGGTGAGAACCAGCTGTTAGTTACTTTTACATAAACTTTAGCATCCGGATTTACAGAATTAACTCCCATTGCAAATGCGTTGATTCCTCCTGTAACTTCTGAATTATCCTGTCCCATGGCTGCAACATATCCTATAAGATTAGATTTTGTTTTTAAACCTGCTGCAATACCTGAAAGGTATCTAGCCTGATATATTCTTCCGAAATAGTTGTTGAAGTTTGCATCGTTGCCCTTGTAACCTGTGCCGTGTGAAAATATAACTTCAGGATATTCTTCTGCCAATGCTTCCATTGTGTCCATGTATCCCCAGCTTGTACCAAATATGATGTTTGCTCCTTCTTCGATACATTCAAGGATTGCTGTTTCTGTAGCAGTTGGGTCTGTGTCATTTACGTTATTCTTGCGGATTATCTGGCTGTCATCAAGTCCTAATGCTTTCTGCATTCCAACTATTCCTTGATCATGTGCAAATGTGTATCCAGAACCATCTGCAGGATTTCCTATGTGGATAACGCCGATTTTAATATCTTCTTTTGCAATTGCAGGTAAAACACCTGTTGCTTCAGCTGGTTTTTCTGCTGTCGGTTCTTCCTTAGCAGGCTCCTCAGTCTTTGATGAACATGCTGTGAAAAGAGAAAGAGTCAATAAAAGTGTTAACAAAATGCTGATAAATTTTTTCATTCTTGTCCTCCATAAATTTTTTAAATAAAAAAATGTTTTATATGAGAAATGGCACCGCCTTTTCGCATAATTCGATAAAATACGCCGCGCTTTCATAAAATATGCACATATGTACGAACAATGTGCGCGGCTGCTACAAGATGAATTCAGCATCCAAATTTCTTCCGGAACATATAAAAAGCGAATAGCATAAATCTATTCGCATCATTATAATAGAAAATAGCTCTTCAATAGTCAAACAATTTACGGTCGTTCGGTAGAAACTTTGGATCCATATCATCCACATTATATTGATGCTGGTATTTAATTATTATTTTCAACTATTATTATAACCCATAAAACAGGAATAAGCAATAACATTTTTACAAATAATTTTCGTATTATTGAATAATATGTTCACGATATTTCAATTATATTTCGTCTTTCAAACTAAAAGGCAGATTATTTTATAATAATTCCCACAGGGCAATGGTCACTTCCGAAGATTTCCGTACAAATGAATGCATCTACAAGTTCATTTTCAAAAGATTTAGAAGTGATAAAATAATCGATTCTCCATCCTATGTTTCTTTCCCTTGATTTTGCAAAGTTTGACCACCAAGAATATGCTTCTTCCTTATCCGGATAAAAATATCTGAATGTGTCCGTAAATCCGGACTGCGTTAGAACAGTCATCTTTTCTCTTTCTTCGTCAGTAAATCCGGCATTCTTTCTGTTTGTCTTGGGATTTTTCAGGTCTATTTCCTTGTGGGCAACGTTTAGGTCTCCGCACATTACAACAGATTTCTTTTCATCAAGCTTAATAAGGTAGTTTCTGAAATCATCTTCCCACTTCATTCTGTAATCAAGCCTTTCAAGTTCTCTTTTGGAATTGGGCGTGTACACATTCACCAGATAAAACTTGTCGTATTCAAGAGTTATGACTCTTCCTTCCTTGTCGTGTTCTTCAATTCCCATCCCATATGAAACAGACAATGGTTCCGTCCTAGAGAAAACCGCAGTACCTGAATACCCTTTTTTTTCTGCATAGTTCCAGTATTCGTGGTAACCTTCCATGTCCAGTTCGATCTGACCTGCCTGCAGCTTTGTTTCCTGAAGGCATAAAATATCAGCATCAAGCTGTTTGAATGCATCCATGAACCCCTTGTTGACGCATGCCCTCAATCCATTTACATTCCATGATATTAACTTCATACAAATCTCCTTAAATGTAATTTAATCACTTTAAAAAAGTTGCTCCGCAAGGACGTCCCGTCCTTTGCAATCCTCGTTTTTATATAATAGGAAAAAGAACTTCCTATTATATAAAAACTGTATTTACAATACAATATACCATATGGTATTATTTTTTCAACTAAATATATTGTAAATGAATGTTAAATTTATTATACAGAAAGGAGTCTGCTTATTGCAAAGGGAATTTGGGAAAAAAATTTCTTTGCAACGGCAGAAGTCTTAATGGGTATGAAAGAGTTTTGAGGCGTTCTGGAAGGTTGGTTACAGACTTCACCCAGCTTGACGGATATTCCCTCACGTTTTTGAACATGGGCATCATGGGGCTGTTATCCATGTTGTTTGTTATAATACTGGGAGGGGTTTTCAACGGCCCGGTGTTTGGAAGCGTGCTTACTGTATCAGGCTTTTCAGCATTCGGAAAGCACCCCAAAAACACCATTCCCATCTTGACGGGTGTTCTCTTAGCAGGAGCTCTCAAAATATGGGACCTTAACACAACCGGCGTAATCATAGCAGGGCTCTTTGGAACTACACTGGCTCCCATAGCCGGTAAGTACGGTTTCCTTGCAGGAGTAGTGGCAGGATTTTTGCATTTGTCAGTAGTAATGAACGTTGGAATAATTCACGGCGGAATCAATTTATACAACAATGGATTTTCCGGAGGCATTGTTTCTTCACTTATGTTCCCGGTACTTGAAGCATTAAAGAAAGGAGAATAATGAAATGAAGTACGAAATACAGAAAATTACAAGAATAATTGATGTTATTGTTGATTTTTACATGAGCCATCAGGCTAAAAAGCTAAGCATGTCCATAGAGGACACTGAGGATAAATACATATTGAATTTTGAAGCGGAACAAATCCTATGCTCCGAAAAAACTGCTAATGACCTGAATAAACTTTTAAGTGCCGGAAGGCAGCCAGAGGTTGAAGAAGTATACTGGCAACTTGGAAGCAATGATGTGGAAGGTGACGAAATCAATCTTGTGGGAATGATGGTCGATGAAGTAAAAATTTACTATAATTGTCCTCATCTTAAAATAACCTTAGTAAGAAATAAAAAATAAGAGGCGGTATCGCCTCATTATTTTTCATCGCACTTGAGAACTCCGCCTTGAGCGTAATTTTCAAATTCCATTTCTCTTATAATAACCTTAACAGCTTCTTTAGGGCAGTTTGCTGTTTCAACCACAGCCTGTGTAACCTTCTCAGCTAAAGCTCTTTTTTGTTCCAGGGTCCTTCCCTTTAGCATTTCTACTTGAATTATTGGCATTTGTGCCTCCTATAATTTATATTTTCATTTTTAATGAATTTCAGTTTATTATTTTTTTGTTGACGAAATCTGACAGTGACGTAAAAAGCATTGCCTGATACAATACATTGAATTCAACAATGTCCCCAAGCTTGTAACTGTTCTGGCTGTCGTGAATGTCAAGGATTGTGTGGTCACTGCTTGCTCCAAGAACCTTTATGCCCTTGTCTTTTGGAACAAGTTTTGAAGAATCTCCCACATCCTGATTTCCCAGTGCCACGATTGCCCTTTTCCTTATTCCCCTGTCATCATAATGGGCATGCTCACCAAATGCATTGACCATGAGTTCACCGATTGGGTGTGTTGGTTTTTCATTAATTTCAATTATTTGAGCCTTCAGCACAAATGTATCCGCGTCAAGGCCTTCAATATATGTATCCCAGTAAAGCGGCAGGTCCTGGGTGTTTGCTATTCCTTCGCCTATTCTTAGATGATTGATTTTTTCAGGAACCCCTCCCCTCATCAGCAGAGGCAGAGTTGTTGTTCCTCCTCCTGAAACGATGTTCAATTTTCTTCCAAGTTTTTTTTCTATTTCAGCTGCAGCTTCACACAATTCTGTAAGGTTTTTGGTTGTGGGAGCAACTGAGCCGTAGCAGCTTAAATTTGAGCCTACTCCTTCAAGCACTATGGATTGAAGATCATTTTCTGTAAACAGGGCAAGATCTACAAGCTCCTCTCTTGTGAAAACTCCTTCCCTCAGATCCCCCAGGTCATACATCAATACAACACCGTATTTTTTGTTTTGGCGTTTTGCTTCTTTATGGAGCATAATCAATGTTTCTTTTTCCGAAACAAGGCACATGTCGCTGTATCTCACTACCTCTTCGATTTCACAAGCCATTGGTATTCTCACAAGAAGCGTGGGTGTT
Organism: Firmicutes bacterium UBA6113; assembly: GCA_002422545.1. Classification (GTDB taxonomy): domain Bacteria; phylum Bacillota; class Clostridia; order Tissierellales; family Sedimentibacteraceae; genus Sedimentibacter. The sequence goes on from DIWF01000015.1 coordinate 33,655, forward strand.
TTCATCTTCTTGTCCTTCAAAGATTTTAACTGCTCTATTCTAGAGCTGCCTATCTGGACACACCCTCCTTCAGCCATTTCAAATGCTCCTTCTATTATTCCTCCGAAGCCTTTTATTATGCCTGCAACGCTTATTCCTCTTTCTGCACAAACTTGAGAAACTATTTTTGTGTTGGCGCGAAGCCTTTTCAAATCAACTTCCAGCACAGGATATTTTTCCATATTTCCCCCTATTCTTTATTTATGTGTTTTTAACCCTTACCCGTAAAAAACAGGATACCAATAAATAATGAAACTCCTAATGATAAATTTGATTTTGACAAGAAACAAATCCACCAATAGAAAATAATTATATTTATATGATACCACATAAATAGCTTTTTGGCAGAATTTTTTTGTATTTCATGAAGAATTTGAAACCAACAGACATCTCATTTCTTCAACATATATTTTACGTAAAAATAACGATTCATGCTAAAACTTTATTGTTGCATAATCTTAGAAGGAATTAATTTTTAAATTATACGCTTTCATTTCCCACATATAAATTTATTAAATCATCATCATTTACTAACTCTCGAATTCTTTCATATACTGGTACAGCTCTTGCTCTCATTTCTTGTTTTGTTTCATCCGGTAATTCAAGTATTGTCATACCCTTGTCGACAAGTGAATTTCTACTTTGCTCAAGGCTTTCATCTGCTCTTTCACGGACATAAGCTGTTGTATTAGAAGCAGCTTCTTCAATTATTGCCTTTTCGGCTGTGCTCAGGCTGTTGTAATGTTCACTGCTCATTAACAGATTTACCAAATGTGGCAAATGGCTGGTGTTTACAAGATATTTTTGCTGCTCATATAACCTTAATGCGATTATATTTTCATATGGATTATCCGCAGAATCTATATATCCAAGCTGCAATGAAGGATATATTTCACTGACAGGCAGAGGTACTAATTTTGCCCCAAGCAATCTCCAAAACTCTTCATGATTTTTATTCTGAATTGTCCTTATGCTAATTCCATTAAAATCATCTATATTTTGTATTTCCTTGTTTGTTGTCAGCTGTCTGAACAATGGATCAGAAAATCCCAACAATTTATAGCCGCCATTTTTGTAAACGTCACTGATTTTTTCATAAAATTCAGTATTGTTGATTACTTTTCTTAAGTCATTTGCATCAGTGTAAACCATGGGCATATCAAATACCGATAACTTGGGCATGAAATCTACCTGTGGCGGTGTAGTTTGAACTATTAAATCAATATTGCCTTCATTCAATATATTTTGAAGCATTTCCCTGTCTGTTCCCAGTTTCGCATCAGTATTAATATTTATTTTTATTTTGCCATTGCTTAAATTATTTACTTCTTCGGCGAATCTTTCTGCATAAATATAAGATGGCGAACCTTCAGGGGTTACCATACCTAATTCCATTGTAATCTCCCTGATTTCATCCTGAGGTAATTCTAATTCACTCTGGAAAATTTGTATGTTTTTGTATGGTGGAAATTGATCAGTCTTTAGTCTATGATCTTCCGATGGCGTAGGAATTAAACTGATGTTTAATTTGTTCACATAACCCGGGTAAAACTGCACATTATTAATTTGAAACGCAAAATATCCCAATGCATCAATGTTAATGATGTATCCATTATTTTCATCCGGCGCAAATATTCTTATGTTAGCATTATCTACAGGTGTTCCATCACATGAAAATATTTTGATATCTAGAAGACCTTTCTGAATTTTGTTTTTTGTAAATATATCAGAACTTAATATAAAAGCACTATCCTTCCAGTACAAGTAATCACAGTAATACAATAATAACACTTCCTTTAGCCGTATTTAACTCATATTTCATAATATTCAGATGGATATAAATTGATATAAGAAGTGTAACATTTATATCTGCAATACCTAAGCAGATTTCAATAAGGCTGTTGGATAAAATAAAACAAAAATGGCTGACTGTTTTACAGCAAGCCATTTAAATATATTTGCTGTCATAGAATTAGTTACTTGTATCATTATTTATTTTTTTGTTTCCTGAGTTCTGAAAAGAAATCCTTAATCAACGCTGTACATTCTTCCTCAAGCATCCCAAAACGAACATCAATCTGATGATTGAGTTTTTCCATCTGCACAATATTCAGCACAGAGCCGCAGGCTCCTGTCTTTAAGTCCCTTGTTCCCACAACAAGATTCTCAACACGGGCATTTACCAGCGCACCGGCGCACATGGCACATGGTTCCAGCGTAACATACATTGTGCAGCCGGGCAGGCGCCACCCTCCCAGATTTCTGCATGCATCCTTGATGGCTGAAATTTCAGCATGGAGAGTTGCATCTTTCATAGTTTCCTTCTGATTGTAACCCCTGCCTACAACTTCCCCGTTTCTCACTATTACTGCTCCTATGGGAACCTCGTTTATTTCATATGCCTTATAAGCCTCATTCAAGGCTTCTTTCATAAATAATTCGTCCATTGTCATTCCTGTATAAATAATTTTATTCAATTATAGTTTAATTCTTCGCCATTAGTCAATACATAAGTAATTATTACCTATTTACTTTTAGGTTCTAAAAAACTATAATTAACTTAAGAAATACATATATCTGCTGTGATGGAACAAAAGTGCCTGAATTTTAGTCTAATATAAAGGCATGCAAAATAAGGAGGACATTTTGAAAAATATTATAAAAAAAATATCAGTCCTGGGACTGTGCATAGGCATTACAATAAACATGAATGGCATAACATACGCAAGCGTACTTGATGCAATAACAAATGAGCCTGACTTCACGGAAGTACAGGAAAATGAAAATACAGAAAAAGTCGATGAAATAACAACAGAAAATCATGCAGCTGCTGTGAGTGTTTTAGACTTAACTGCAAAAAGTGCTTCCTTTTCAGACATTTCAGATCACTGGGCAAAAAGCTGGATTGAAGAGGCTGTTAAGCTTGGCTTCGTTTCAGGCTATGAAGACGGAACATTCAAACCAGACCGTACTGTTACAAGAGCAGAATTTTCTAAGCTGCTGAACAGTGCATTGCACACAGAAAACAAAGCAGACTTAACTTTCACCGATGTAAAAAAGGCTGACTGGTTTTATGCTGAAGTACAAAAATCAGTATCATCGGGATTTTTCTCAGGATATGAAAACAACACCTTCAAACCTAACAATCCAATCAAGCGAGAAGAAGTTGCAAAAGTTGTAAGCTGCACCATAACCACAGGAGACATTGACGGAGAAGGAGCAACCCTTCTGAAAGATTACAGCACCATACAGGAATGGGCTAAATCAAGTGTTAACACTGTTTACAACAAAGGTTACATACTTGGATATCCCACAGGTGTGTACATGCCTGCTAAAGCCCTCACAAGGGCAGAAGCGGTCAAAATAATCTGCGACATAGTGGAAAATGAAAATATAGAGCACGGATTCAACATCACGAATTACAACGAGTCATATTACAGCGCTGTTGTTGTAGGAAACTTGAACATCCTTGATTCCGTAGGGACAGGAAATGTGTATATAAAAAATGTTGTAGTGCTTGGGGACATTGTCATATCAGCTGCAAAGGTAAACACAGTAAATCTTTCAGATGTGAAGGCAAGAAACATAATTGTTAAAGATCAAAACAACCCGGTAAAAATAGTGTTAAACGACAATGTTACAATAGCAAAAACACAGCTGCCGTCAGTTGCACTCATACAAAGACTTGGAACAAACATAAACATTTAAGAAGTCTCACCACCGTAGCCCTTTGTACAGCGGTTCAATAGAATTTACATTTTGATGTGTATTTTAAAGAAAATAAAAATGCCAGACTTCTCAAGTCTGGCATCAACATTTCCTGTTAGGTTTTTCTAAATCTCTTGCTTGAATTGCAATGTCTTTCATTCAGAACCGTTTCCTCTTCCGAATTTGTTCATCATGTCGCGGTTTAATTTTTTGCGATAGGTATCGGTCCACATTTTCGTGCCGCGCATAAGCTCATCGCAGAACCCGACAACATCTTCACCCGTCACGTCGAGAACGTGTTTGCCTTCCGCCGCGCTGGCTTCAAACAACTCTATCAATTCGTACTGAGTTTTCAACATGTCAGAGCCGTCTCCTCCTGCAAAATTCCACATGTACCCCTGGATTTTTTCAAATACGAATCTATAGTCTTCAGGCAGTGCTTCTACCCTTGCCATTTGCTCCTTATACTCTTTTTTATCCCCGATCAATTTTTTGATAATCTCTAGCATCATTATTTTTCCTCCTTATTAAATTTTTCCATAATCTCTTTGTTTATTTTTTCTCGCTGTGTTTCAGTATTTGTAGACGACGCGCGCATAAAATCATCAGAAAACTTGGCCACATCACTACCTATGACATCAAGAACCTGTCTTCCCTCTGCCGCACTTGCTTCAAATAAATCTACTAATTCCGAAAACATCGTCAAGTCTGTAAATATTGTCATGTCACCGTCAGGTGATCCAACACTGTACATATAATGTTGGATTTTGCGAAATGCATGACTATAATCATTCGGCAGGTCATCAACCCTCTTCATCATTTTTTTATAGGCCTTTTTTTCTTCCATGTCGCCTATTACTAACTTTATAATTGAATCAAGCATGCTAGTGCTCCTCCTTTAATTGGTTTATTTTCGACCCGACAAATTCCCATTTTTCCCAAAATCGGTAAAGTTCTTCACGCCCTGAGCCGTTGAGTACGTAAAACTTCCTCGGCGGTCCCATGTCAGACGGTTTTTTTTCTATGTCCACAAGTTTATTTTTCTCAAGCCGTACCAAAATGGTGTAAACCGTTCCTTCCACAACATCTGTAAAGCCGAGAGCATTCAGTCTTCGCGTGATTTCGTAGCCGTAGGTTTCTCCGCGGCTTATAATTTCAAGGACACAGCCCTCAAGCACGCCTTTGAGCATTTCCGTTAGATTTTCCAGAGTAATCCCTCCTCACTATTCTGTATAACTGGTATTCAGTAATACTTATTACTAGTACACAGTATCACTTAATAGCATGATTGTCAAGAGGTATTTTGTCGGAATCACCATAACTGTTGCTCATGCGAGACGCATTAACAAGTGATTTCTAGTTAAAAAAAGAGCCTTTTCGGCTCTAAGGTAAATTTCAATTATTTAATAATCATTATTTTAATTTCAGGTGGTCAAGAGTATTTTCGAATCCTGTGAGGTTTATGACATCTATTCCTCTGTCTTCTTTTTCTCCCTGAATTCTCTTGTCTATTATCTGAAGAGTATACCCACTGTAGAATTTTTTGTCTATTGCATAATCATAATAGTAAAATCCAATTGAATTGAAGGCATTTTCAACATCCATGGACTGATTTTCAACATCCTTTATGAGATATTCTCTCAGTTCATCAAAGTCAACATTGTCAACTGCAATTCCTTCCTTATCTGTATATGTCACATAGCAGTACAGATTTTCTGTATTGTAGTTTTCTCTATCATAAAGATAGAAATATTTGTTTCTTTTCATTTCTTCTGAGCTTATTATGTCATAAGCAAGATCATCCTTTGTTTCATTGTTTGCACCGTCCATGTCTGTAATTTTGTAATCTCTTATTACAACACTTCCATCATTCATAAGGTATGAAATTACAATGTTGTTCATGTAGTAGTCCCCATAGTCGTAATCAAGTCCTGCGATGAGTTCTTTGTGAAGATTTGCGATATTTTCAATTGATTCTTTTTCAGTGAACAATATCAGTCCTCTTTCCTTCTGCCATTTCAGGAATTTACCGCGGTCGTTCAAGATATTTTCATCGAGGTTATCAATGTAATTGAAAACAAATCTGTCATTGCCCACATAAGCCATCTTCACATTTTCTATGTCAGGAACATCTCCCTTGTGCTGATTTGCAATCATTACGGTCGTCCCAGTGGCAACTGCAAACATTACAAAACTCACAGCAAATACCTTTAATGATAATCTTGATATTTTGAAGGTTTTTTCAATTATTGCAACTATTATATAGTAAGAAAGCAATGCCATTACTATTGATACTGTAATTTTATTCATAACGTTGTTGTCATAGGACATTATTGAAAAAGCAGCTGGAACAATGAGACTTGCAAGCACTGATACAAAGTATTTGTAGCCGTCAAACACAATGAGGTTTCCCGTGTTTTCATTCTTCCTTTTTTTAAGGAATTTAAATATGAGCAATGTTATTCCTAAAAGTATTGCTCCGAGAAGCAAAATATAAACGAAATCAATGGGTACTTCAGAATATTTAATGAAATATATATATTCCATATTGTAAAACTTGTTAACGAAATATTCCATCAGCACACTGGAGCTGAAACCTGCAACTATGTTTTCCAGTATTGAGAAAACAAACATTATGACAAGGTAAATTATGAGCGGCAGACAAAAGTTGAATATTGTCATTGCACCAGCCATTATTGTGTTCCCTGCCAGTATGGAAGACAATGAAACAAGAAGCACACCAGCAGCAAGCCAAGGAATTATAAACTTGAATACCTCAAGGATTTCAATGTTGAGTCCCTGAAACACAACTGACAGCAAAATCAAGAACAGCAGGTATGTTGTAAAAATCATGTTCGATACTATGTTTATGCTCATCTGCTGACGAATTGGAACAGGCTTAGACTTATAATAAGCAAGTTTTGAATCATTGTGAAGGAAATTGTTGTCCACCAGGCAATTTATAAAAACCAGAACAAATAATTCAAATATTCCGAAAAATATGAAAAACTCTTCATCTGCCTTTAAAATATAAGGAATGAGCATTGTTGTAACAAATATGATGGTTGTTGACAACAAGAACCATCCTTTTTTGGATTTAAGAGAATTAATGAGCAAAGTAAAAAATGTGTTATTTTTCTTCAGATCCATATCCGGCACCTCCCAGTTCTGTTATGAATAATTCTTCAAGGCTCATTGACAGTCTGTCAAACAATAAAACATTGAAATCCTTTTTTAGTTGTTTTTCAAATTTGTCTGCATCACCTGCAAGAGTGCAAATGTTTATGCTTCCTATCTTTAATGTTTTTAAAATTTTGAATTCACTGTAATCAGAAGAATTGAACTCCCCTTCAACTGCAAACTGAACCCTTTTTATGTCAACCTTCATTTTTTCAAGGTTTTCTTCTTTAAGTATTTTACCTTCATGCATTATACCAACTTTGTCACATATGTTGTCTAATTCCTTAAGGTCATGGGATGATATGATGACAGTCATTTCATTGTCCATTACTTCCTGTATGAGTACATCCCAGAATTTTCTCTTTATTACGGCATCTAGGCCGTCAACTATTTCATCCAAAAGCAGAACCTTTGGCTGCACTGATATAGCCAGCACGAAAGCTGCCTGCTTTTTCTGCCCCTTTGACATCTTGTTCAGATTCTTATTCATATCTATGTTGAAATAATGAACAAGCTTGTTGAACTTTTCTTCTGATATGTTTTTGTACATGAGCTTTTCATAAAGGAATAATTTCTTCAAAGAATACTGGTATGGAAAAAACAAACTGTCCTGAACAAAATAAAAATCCTTTATTGTTTCTGTTTCTTCCATAACTTTATTGTCATCAAAATAAATATTTCCTTCATCCTGACTGTAAATTGTCATTATATGTTTCAACAGAGTTGTCTTACCACAGCCATTTGAACCAACAAGACCGTAAATCTGGCCTGCTTCAGCATTTATGCTCACATTGTTCAATACTTTAAAGTCTCCAAATTTCTTGCTTAAATTTTCTACTCTCAGCATAATGTCCTCCTTTATTTATTGTCTTCATTCAATATATTCTTAACTAGCCTTATGACTTCTTCATCTTCAAGTCCAAGTTCTTTCAATGATCTAATGGTGCTGTTCAGTTGTTCTTCCATAGTTTTTATGTGCACGCTCCTTAATTCATCTGCATTTTTAACAAAATTCCCCTTCCCCTTGACAGTATAAATATAATTGTCTTCCTCCAAGCTTTTATAAGCCTTTTGAATTGTGTTGGGATTTATTTTAATCATGGCCGCAAGCTCTCTCACAGAGGGCAATTTCTCATCAGGTTTCAGGGCTTTTGACAGTATAAGCCTTGTCATCTCATCGTATATTTGTTCATAAATAGCCTTTGAACTATTGTTGTCAATTTTTATCATTTTACACCTCCTGTCGAAATAATACTATCTGTATTAGTACACTTAGTACAGTAACTGTATTATATGTCCTAGTACAGCAAATGTCAACATAAATCTATCTATAATTTCAGTCAATTATTGGCAGCAAAAAGGACTTGTAAAAATGCTCAAGTCCCAAATAATATTATTATTAAATTACAGTGTAAAGCCAGAAAAACAACGGTATTGTCACAAGGGAGAACAAATGCGTTATAACAACAATTTTAGAAGCAAATATATCATCAGAACCATACCTTTGTGCTAAAATCGGCATCAATGTTGCAACCGGAAGAGCTGCATAAATTATAAATATCTGCTCAATCATAGGTTCGAAATTAATTAATTTAAATATTAAAATCATAATTAACGGAGAAAGTGCAAGCCTGAAAAATGTCGCATAATATGCTTGTCTATTTACAATTGAATCTCTCACTCCTATGGTCTTAATTTTGCTTCCTATAATAATCATTGCTAAAACTGTAGTAACGTTGTTAAGCAAGTCCATAAGATTTGATGCAAATAGCGGTAGTTTTATCTGTGTTATGTACAAGAACAGCCCCACATAAATTCCTATCATTCCGGGATTTAGAAATATATCTTTCACATTACTCTTGTCTTTGGTTTTTCCAATCATTAGGGACATTCCATATGTCCACATAAGTATGATGTTTGGAGTCTGAAACATTGTTGCGTAAAACATTGCTCCGTTTCCATAAAGCTGATTAACAAGAGGAAATCCCATGAATCCGCAGTTCATCAAAGGAACTGTAAACTTAAACATCTTTTTCTTTTCTTCATCACTTGTCCTTATTGAACCCAAATTACCAAGCGTTACTAAAATAATATGAAATAAAATAGCTATACCAAGCAAGGATAACCCTGTTCTTACCTGTTCAAAAGAAAATTTAATGTACATCGCCTTAATAACCATGGCTGGGATTGTGATGTTGACAAGTATAAAAGATAAGGAATTTTCTGCATCATCATTTAAAATACTTCTGCTTCTTAAGTAGTACCCAACGGCCATCAATATAGCCATCAGGATTATACTATTCATGAGTGTTTCTAATATCATACGTTATTTAAGCTCCTTTTTATAATGTCCAATTCACAAAAGAATATCATTAAAGCTGACAACTTTCAAGAAAATTTTACAAACGTTTTCTAAATTCGCATTCAACTTTGTTCTACTATTAAAAAAACAGCACTTTCGTGCTGTTAAGTTAGCTGTTTCCTGTATTCTGAGATTTCTCTTTCATTTCCCAAAATAAAATGTCCGGGTACTATTTCAACCCAGGAAGGAGGAGTTTTGTCATAGTCGTAATGAGAACTTCCCGGATCATATGATTCGATTTTCTTGTTCCTTTCAACCCTTGGGTTAGGAGTCGGTATTGCTGATAAAAGAGACCTGGTATAAGGATGAAGCGGACAATCAAAAAGCATTTCAGTTTCAGCAAGCTCCACAATTTTTCCCTTGTGAATAACAGCAATTCTGTCTGAAATGAAGCGAACAACAGACAGATCATGGGCAATGAACAAATATGTGAGTCCTTTCTGCTTTTGAAGTTCCGACAAAAGGTTTATAACCTGGGCCCTTATTGAAACGTCAAGAGCAGATATTGGTTCATCGGCAATAATAAGCTCAGGCTCCATAACCAATGCTCTTGCTATTCCTATACGCTGCCTTTGTCCACCGGAAAATTCATGTGGAAAACGGCTTGCAAATTCAGGAAGAAGTCCTACATCCAGCAGTGCCTGCTCCACTATTTTTTTTCTGTTTTCTTCAGAGCCGTAGTTTTTCAAATTGTACAAACCTTCTGAAACAATGTAGTCAACCTTTGCTCTTTCATTGAGGGATGCCATAGGGTCCTGGAATATCATCTGAATTTTTTTTGTAAGGACCCTGTCTGTGTCAGGGTCAATCTTACCGCTTATTTTCTTGCCGCCGTATGTTATTTCGCCGCCGACTGCAGGATTTATCCTAATTATTGCCCTTCCTATGGTTGTTTTTCCGGAACCTGATTCTCCAACAAGTCCGAAAGTTTCTCCCTTGTATATATTGAAGTTTACATCATTGACAGCAACAAATTTATTATTTTTGTTTCCGAATTCAACCCTTAAATTTTTAACTTCCAGCAATATTTCCTTATTCATTTAAGGCACCCCACTTTTCTTGCATTTTTTGAATCATCAACGGAGGTTCAACCTTTGGTGCTCTTGAATCCAATAGCCAGGTGCGCGCCTTGTGTGTAGGGCTTACTTCAAAGTAAGGCGGCCTTTGTTCAAAGTCAATTTTTAGTGCTCTAGGGTTTCTTGGAGCAAAAGCATCTCCCACAATTTCCTTGAACAGGTTTGGTGGCGTTCCTTTTATGGAGTACAAAGATTCCCCTTTTATGCCAAGCTGCGGCAGGGATGATAAAAGAGCCCATGTGTACGGATGCTTTGGATCAAAAAACACTTCTTCTGCAGTTCCAAGTTCCACTATGTCTCCGGCATACATAACTGCAATTCGGTCCGCCACATTTGCAACAACTCCCAGGTCGTGGGTGATGTAAACTATAGTAAGGTCGTATTTCTGCTGCAGATTCTTCAAAAGCTGCAGTATCTGAGCTTGTATTGTTACGTCAAGAGCTGTTGTTGGCTCATCGCAAATCAATATGTTTGGATTGCATGCCACTGCTATGGCTATTACAACTCTTTGCCTCATTCCTCCTGAAAATTCGTGGGGATATTGTTTGTATCTTCTTTCAGGGTCTGTAATTCCTACATCATTTAAAATTTCTATGGTTAATTTTTTTGCTTCTTCTCCCTTTAAACCCTGATGAAGCTCTATGGATTCTTGAACCTGCTTACCCACGGTTTTCAAAGGATTTAGACTTGTCATGGGATCCTGAAAAACCATGGCAATTTCCTTGCCCCTGATTTTTATCCAGTCATCTTCGGTCTTGTACTTGGCCATGTCCTGATTTTTGTACATAATTTTCCCAGACTCTATTCTTCCGTTGGCATCTAAAAGGCCCATGAATGATTTTGTGAATACTGACTTGCCTGAACCTGATTCTCCAACTATGGCGAGGCTTTCGCCCTTATGAAGGTCAAGGGATGCTCCCCTTATGGCAGTAAGTTCCTGGCCTCTTAAATTGAATTTTATTACTATATCCTCAGCGGACAATATTACTTCACCGTTTAATATTTCTTCAATTGATTTTTGTGCCATACGCCCTCCTACACATGATTTCTGGGGTCAGCAGAATCTGCAAACACATTTCCGATTACATAAAATGATACTGTTACAAGGGATATGATGGCAGCAGGGAAAAACAGCTGATACCTTGAACTTGGAACCATCATGAGAGCCCTTCCTTCATTGATTAGATTGCCCAGTGAAGGGATGTCAAGAGGAAGGCCCATTCCTATATAAGAAAGAAATACTTCATTGCCTATGGCTGCAGGTATTGCCAGTGCCATCCTAAGCATTATAACAGAAACCAGGTACGGAAGAAGGTTTTTTGTTATAATCCTCTTTGTAGGGGTACCAAGACATCTTGACGCCAGGTTGTATTCTCTGTCTCTTATGATTATTATGAGATTACGCACAAATCTTGCCATCTGCAGCCATCCAGTCATACACATCGCAAAAATAATTGTAGGAATGCTTGGTTTCATAATATAGGTTAGAATTATCAATACAACCGTTGTGGGTATGTTGTCCCAGACGTTATAGATTTCAGTTATTATGGCATCAAGTTTTCTCACGTAACCCCAAAGAGCACCTATGGTGATGCCCACTATTGCTTCAAACAATCCAACGGCAAAACCTATGAAAATTGATGTCCTTGTTCCGCTCCAAACCCTAGACCACAAATCCTGTCCTATGGAGTTGGAACCAAACCAGAATTCCTCTCCCGGCGGAACATTTCGATATTGTAATCCTGTAGCAGGATCTATATAAATCTGTGTGGGGCTTTTTTGATTTGGAATATACGGTTGTAACATAGTGAACATTAAAATAACTGCAACTATTATCAAAAATGCAACTGCTGTCTTATTTTTCATGAACACCTGCAGTGTTGATCTCCAGAAAGAATAATTTGAATATCCTGAAAGTTCAGATTTGGATTCATCATATTCAGCAAATTCAAACATTGAAGGATCGATGTTGTCTGCGAGTTTCTTAATTGTCTTGCTGCTCATTATCTTGATCCTCCTTCGCCGCTTAATTTAATTCTTGGGTCAAATGATGCCATGAGAATATCTCCAAGCATCAAGCCTATTATTCCTATTGAAGAATACAAAAGAGACAGGGCCTGTACTAAAGTGTTGTCCTGTCTTTGAATTGCAGTGACCAACAGCCCGCCTGTTCCCGGAATTGAAAACAATGATTCAACGTAAATTGAACCGGCCACTGTGTAAAGTATGGATGCCGGAAGATATTGAGCCATTGGAACAAAAGCATTTCTCATTACGTGTCTAACCATTATTTCCTTGTTTCTTAAACCTTTTGCCCTTGCCAGTCTTACATAATCTTTGTTTAATTCATCAACCATGTATCTTCTTATCCACATTGCATAATATGCGATGTTTACAAGCGATAAGCACATTACTGGAAGTATCCAGCTCCTTGGGTCACTTTTATTGAACAGCAGCGGCAATTTAAACCACTCCGTAAAAAATACCTGTATGAGAAGATAATATATTACTGCAGGAACGGCATTAGCTCCTACTACATAGCCCGTTCCCAGTTTGTCCCAAATTTTTCCTTTAAACCTTGCCATAAGGATACCAAGACTCAATCCAAGCACCAATGAAACAATAAGTGATGCCATGCCAAATTTCAGGGAGATTATAAGCTTTTCTCCCAATATATCAGAAATCTGAGCCTTGGGCCTGTACGTTATGGACTGACCAAAATCGCCTTTCAAAACATCAGTGTAAAAGTCTTTCAGCTGTATATACCATGGATCTAAAAGCCCAAGATTTTCAAGCTTAGCTAGTTTTTGCGCTTCATCGAGCTTGTCATAGTTAGAACCGAAGTATCCTTCAACAGGCATTAAGCGCATCAACAAAAACACAACTGTAACAACGATTATCAATGTAACAAATGATCTAAACAGCCTGCTTATATAATATTTCATGCATTGCCTCTCCTTCTGCATTTTTTTGCCGCTAAAATAAATTAGGGGCTATGATAGCCCCAAATCCATTACAGTTTATTTTGCTGCATCTTTTATAGCTGCATCACGTGCTGCCTGCCATTCTGTTTGAGCTGCATTGAATTCTTCTGTATTTAATGGTTTAGCCAAAAGTTTTTGTCCTTTCCACCTGTTGGAGGAAATTCCAAATGCAGAGTAAGGAGTTTCAAAAGGATGAACCTGTGATGCAACGTAACCATCACCAAAACTTACGTTGTAAGGAATTACAAATGCATTGTCAATAAGCATTGCTTCAGCATTTGCAAACAGTTCATAACGTTTTGTCAAATCAGTGTATTCAGTCTTACCTTCATTTACTAAAGCTTCATATGCATCAAAGAAATTCTTTCCATCAGCAGTAACTTCAGTAGTATATTCTGGGAAGTTGTAATTTCCATCTCTTCTGAATGGGTCTGTATATGTCTGTGGATCTGCATAGTCAGGACCCCAGTTGCATTTCATTATTGAATAGTTTCCTGCACGTCTTGTTCCATCAAGGAATCCTGTAGGAGCATGAGGAAGCAGTGTTATTTCAATAAAGTCTTTACCGAGCAATGTTTCAAGCTGTTGTTTAACAACCTGAGCTTCATTAGCCCATGAAGTTGAATTTGTGTTGTATGGCATCAACACCTTAATCGGGAATGTTGCACCGTCTTTTGTCAATTCTTCTTTAGCCTTGTCTCTTAAGCTTACAGCTTCCTGTTCATTGAAGAATTCTCTTGCTGTAACTGCTGCTAAATTTCCTGTCTGAGTATAGTCTACACCATTTTGTGATGCAAAGTTTGGAGGTGTTATAGTGTTTATTATTCTGTATTCAGGATTGTATGGATCTTCAGTCTTCATGGAAGCTATTCTGTTGAATCCTGCAACTACAGCCTTTCTGAAATTGGAGTTGTTAACTGCCAGTTTCCAGTTTTCAGGTTCATATTCAGCATCAAATGTAGGTTTGAAGTTAAATGCATAGAAATATGTGTATGTTCCTAATCTGCTAGGTCTTACCTGATCTTTAAGAACAGGATCGTTCATCCATTCATCTAGGCTTGCAGGAGGAATTATAACATCTGATATTTCTCCACGCTTATACATTTCACCTCTCAATGCAGTGGCTTCCTTGTTGTATTTGTAGTTAAGTTCTGTTATGAATATATTTTCAGCATCCCAGTATGTTGGATTCTTTGTAAGAATTCTCTGCATCTGAGGTTCAAATTCTGACAATAAATATGATCCGTTGTAAAGAAGTGCAGAGTTTGATGTTCCGAACATATCTGCCATTTCATCAAGGAATGGTCCGTATGCAGGGAAAAAGCAAACATATGTAAGCATTGATTCAAAATATGGTACTGGTTCTTTCAATGTATAAACCAATGTATAATCATCTTCTGCCTTAACTCCTACCTCGGCAAAATCTGTAATTTCTTTATTAAAATATGCTTCAGCGTTTTTAATTACACTGTAGAAAATATTTGCTGTTTCTGATTCATTTGCAGGATTTAAAAGGTACTGTGCAGCACTTACAAAATCGTTTGCTGTTGTTTCAGCAACTTCATTTCCTTCATAGTCAACCCATTTTACACCTTTTCTCAAATGGAATGTCCATGTGAGTCCATCATCTGAGGATTCCCATGATTCCGCCAAAGCAGGCTGGATTATTCCATACATGTCGTAGTCAACCAATGTGTCAACCAGGTTTGCTGCCAGAGCAAAGTCAACGTTTGTTGCAGTAGTCAAGTAGTTTATGCTTGTTACTTCTTCTGCATAAACAGTCTTGTAAACTTGTTCTTCTGCATATTTTCCGCCTTCTGTAATGTCTCCTGCAGGCTGTTCAGATTGTGCAGGATCTTTGGCAGGCTCTGTTGTTGTTCCGCTGGAACAAGCTGTCAGTATCATTGCCAATACTAACAATAAAGATAATATTTTTTTCATTTTTCCCTCCTCTAAAATTATAAATAAATTGGCTTCAGCCAATATATTGCTAGCATACGTTTTCACAATGAAATAAAAATGGTGCACCTGAGAGGAATCGAACCCCCGGCACATGCCTTAGGAGGGCACTGCTCTATCCTACTGAGCTACAGATGCACATTTGTTTATCTATTATTGAATATTACACTAATTTATGATTTTTGTCAATACGCTTATTGGGTGTTTGGCCATATGAATTTTATAATTATGCTTTTCGTGCTTTAGTTTATAAATTCTTCGAAATGTTTATTGTTGATTATATTATGAAATTGCAACGTACGACATATTTTCGCATTTTTTTCGGATTTCATTTCTGAAATTTTTATGCAAACGTTATTATTAATTTATTGAAATATTATCATTATGCTGAATACATCTGTCCGCATTATGGATTCAGCATAACGAATTTGTATTCTATTCAAAGAAGGAACTAACAAATCTTAAAATTCTTATAAATATATTTGCTTTTGCAATATTTTCATTTACTGTTGCATCAACTTGTCCAACTTCCTCATCATTTACAAGTATGCTTATGGTTCCAACCTTGTCGCCCTTTGATAAAGGAGCCTTCACTTCCTGGTTATAAGTTATTTTTGTTCTTACTGTATCTTTCTTGTTAACAAGTTTTAAGTAGTCCTGAGCAGGAAATATGTCAACTTTTCCTAATTTTGAATTTGTAATATAAACACTATCCATGGATTGTGATGCATCAGCGAGTTTTTCCATGGTGAAATTATTTTTGCCATATTCAAGAAGTGTCTTTGTTTTTTCAAGCCTTTCTTCGGCAGTCTCACTGCCCATAAGAATTGCTATAAGCCTGTAGTCCTGTCCATTTCCTGTTACCGGCATTGTAGACACCAGACACAAACCTGCCTTGTCTGTAAAACCTGTCTTAAGACCGTCAACTCCTTCAACAATTCCAAGTATGGGATTTGTTGCTGTCTTGTTGAAATTTCTTTCGGTTACAACGAGTTGAGGCTCTTTTGTTATTTCCAGCATTTGTGGATATGTTGAAAGAATGTGCCTTACAAGTTTGTAAATATCTGAAACCGACATGTGGTTCTGACCTGTTTCATTGTCATCAATCGGAAGACCATGAGGATTTACAAAGCTAGCAGACAAAAGACCAAGCTCTGAGGCCTTGGAGTTCATCATGATTACAAAATTGTCCTCAGTTTTTCCAATATGCTCTGCAATGGCAGTTGCACAGTCATTGCCGGACACAATGAGCATTCCTTTCACAAGAAGGCTCAACTTGATTGTTTCGCCGGACAATATTCCAAAGTTGCTTCCTTCTGTGGCAGCTGCATGTCCACTTATTACAACATCGTCATCAAGGGATATTTCCCCCTTAGTTACTGCATCCATCATGACAAGGTATGTCATGATTTTTGTCACGCTGGCCATTGCCAGCTGTTCATTTATATTGTATTCATATAACACTTCACCAGTTTCCAGATCACCCAGCAACGCACCCTTTATATTTTCATTAATATTAATTTCGCCAAATGCATTTGTATTGGTGAACATAATAATAACAAGGCAAAGCGAAAGCAGTTTTCTGATTTTTTTCATTTGTTTCCTCCAATCTGTAATATATCAATTATATAATAGATAAAGAAGAAATGCATTATTAAATATGAAAAATTTGCTGTCAATTATTTACTGCAACGATTAGAATGCAATTACATGTTACTGTGACCACAATATTTCCAAGGAAATATACACTTTATCAATGACTATCTACAAATTGTTAAAATCCATTTTTCAATGTCCCGGTACACGGTCTCTCGGTCTGTTTCGTTCAATATTTCATGCCTGTCATCATCATATATTATTATGTCCAGGTTATTCATGCCTATGTCCTTGAAATCTTCATAAACTTTCTTCACGTCTTTACCGAAATTTCCTACAGGATCTTTTGCTCCGGACAAGAAAATCACAGGAAGTTCCTTGTTCATATTATGAAGGTTGGTTTTTTTGTACAGCTGTTCCATTCCTTTGAACATATCGTAATATGCATTCAAGGTGAAAACAAAATCTATTTTTTTATCCGCTATATATTCGTCAACCTTATTTTCATCCTTGCTGAGCCAGTCAACATTTGTCCTGGCAGGTTCAAACTTCTTGTTGTTGTTTCCTATGGCAAGTTTGTTCACAAAGCTGCTCCTATACCTCCACCCCTTGAATAAAGCTATCAGTCTTGTAATAATAATTCCTGCCTTTAAAAGTGCATAAGGCTGATTTCCCGTTCCCATGATTATGGCTCCATGAAGTTCTTCATTGTAAATTGTTATATACTGTCTCAAAAGAAATGAACCCATGCTGTGTCCAAGAAAGAAATAGGGTGTGTTTTTGTATTCAGTTTTTAAAATCTGGCTTAACTTATGCATATCCTCAATGACCGTCTTGTATCCGTTGTCACTGCAGAAATACCCTCTATTTTCTTCATTGTGCAGTGAATATCCATGGCCTAAGTGATCATTGCCTGCTACGAGTATACCCTTTTCAGCGAGGTAACTGGCAAATTCGTGATACCTGTCCATGTGTTCAAGCATTCCATGGGAAATCTGAAGAATTCCTTTTACCTCTCCATCCGGAATCCACTTTAACCCATGAATTTTTGTAAATTTGTCTGATGAGTCATAATAAAATTCTTCTTTTTTAACCATTTTTACCTTCTTTCAAAAGTATTTATATTAATAATATTGCCATTTTGTAAAATAGTCAACATCATGAACAAATTGTATTGAATTAATTATAATAATAATATAGAATGAAAATACAAATCTTGGAACTCGAAAGGAGTGTTGCATTATGACAGCAGTTATTTTTGAAATGAACAGCAATCCGGAGGTATATAAAAACTAAGATATGCCTCCAATTTAAAATTACAGGAGGATATAATTGAAAATTGTTATGAAAGAATATGGCCTCAATGAAAGATTTATGAATGAGGCTAGTTTATATGAGGGCCTTGCTGCAGGAAGGATAATTTCTCAGTTCAAGGACCTTTACAAGGCTGTCACTGAAGACGGCGAGGTTATGGCAAAAGTGTCAGGCAAATTCAGGTATAACGCAGCAGGCATTTCGGATTTTCCCGCTGTAGGTGATTTTGTCATGCTTGACAAAAAAGATATGAAAGGAAATTCTATTATACACCATGTACTCACCAGAAAAAGCGCATTCATAAGAAAAGCTTCCGGAACAAGCAACGATGAGCAGATTGTTGCAGCCAACATCGATATAGTTTTTATATGCATGTCGTTAAACAATGATTTCAACTTGAGAAGGCTTGAGCGCTACATTGGAATAGGCTGGGACAGCGGAGCAGTTCCTGTTGTTGTTCTTACAAAAGCTGATCTTTGCGGCAATCTTGATGAAAGGATTTCTGAACTTGAAGAAGTGTGTCTGGGGCTTGATGTCATTATAACATCCAGCATGAGCGAAGACGGATATTTGTCCGTTACAAAATATATTGAACATGGCAAGACCGTTGCCTTTATTGGTTCATCAGGAGTTGGAAAAACAACATTGATCAACAGGCTTTTAGGTGAAAATGTATATGAAACCCAGGGGCTTCGCAATGACGACAAAGGAAGGCACACCACAACCAGAAGAGAGCTGATAATGCTTCCAGGAAGAGGCGTTGTAATTGATACTCCGGGCATGAGAGAGCTTGGTATTGAAAGTGCCGACCTGGAAAAGACTTTTTCAGACATTGATGCATTGTCCGAAAACTGCAAATTCAGGGACTGCACTCACACAAATGAACCCGGATGTGCCGTAAAAAATGCAATTGAAAATGGAAACTTGTCAGAAGAAAGGCTTTTAAGCTATCATAAGTTAAAGAAAGAAGCTGGATACGAAGGCTTGAATTCAAGGCAAATCGAAACAAAGAAAATAAATGAAATGTTTAAAAGCGTGGGTGGAATGAAAAACGCACGAAAAATAATAAAAGAAAAAAATAAAAACAAATAGTTGTCAACAAGTTTTAATAAAATTCGTGCATGTTGTCAACAGTTAATTAACATAACAAGGAAAGACTATCTTTCCTTGTTTTTTAATGTTTATAAAGCTCTTTAAGTTTTTTAATTTCCTCGCCGTGGCCCTCCATCTCATTTGGAGTTTCAAGGAAGAAAGGAAGGTCATAAAGATTTGGGTGGTTGATTATCCTTGAAATTGCTTCTATTCCTAAACTACCCTCTCCAATGGTTTCATGTCGGTCCTTGTGGCTGTTGAACGGATTTTTGCTGTCATTAAGATGAATGGCATAAAGTCTGTCAAGCCCTATTATTTTGTCAAACTCATTAAGAACTCCATCCAGGTCATTGACAATGTCGTATCCTGCATCATATACGTGGCATGTGTCCAGGCATACTCCAATCTTTTCTCTTAAATCAATGTTATCTATAATGAGTTTCAATTCTTCAAATGTACTTCCTATTTCAGTTCCCTTGCCTGCCATGGTTTCAAGCAGCACAACAGTTGTTTGCTCAGCTTTAAGAACCTTATTCAAAAGATCAGTTATGTACCTGATTCCTTCATCTGTTCCCTGCTTCAAGTGGCTGCCCGGATGAAAGTTATAATAATTGTATGGAATGTATTCCATTCTTTTCAAATCATCCTCAAGCACTTCTACAGCAAATCTCCTTGTCCTTTCATCTGCCGAGCATATATTCAATGTGTACGGCGCATGTCCTATGAGCTTTCCAAAATTATTTTCCTCTAGCAGCACTCTTAACCTTTCAGCATCTAATGGATCTATATCCTTTGCCTTGCTCCCTCTGGGATTTCGAGTGAAAAACTGAAATGTGTTGGCTCCAATTTTGAGAGCATCTTTTCCCATTGCTTCGTATCCGCCAGAGACAGATAAATGACATCCTATTTTAAACATTTTTCCTCCAATTAAAAAGCCGCATTGCTGCGGCTATGTTATTGTTCTGTGCAGCAGAACAGCCATGGCACTCCGAACTTGTCGGTCAGTGAGCCGTACAATTTGCTCCAGAATGTTTGTTGCAAATCCATTTCAACTGTTCCGCCAACCTTCATCTTGTCGAACCATGATCTGATTTTGTCCGTGTCGCTTTCCAGTATAGTTATGTTAATGTTGTTGCCTGTTTTAAACATCATTCCCGGAAAAGTATCTGAAAACATTATTTTCATGCCACTTATGTTGAGGAAAGTGTGCATGATTAAATTTTCTGCACCCTTTGGAATGGGATTTTCCGGATTTTGTGGACCTTCACCGAAAGTCATCACTTCATTTTTTTCAACATTAAAAATATCTGCGTAAAAATCTACTGCTTCTCTGCAGTTTCCATTAAAATTCAAATATAAACTTACGGCCATAATTTCTCCTTTGCAATATATATTTCTATGATTATCATATACCAAAAAATTATTACTCTAATCACATATAATTTTTGAAATTTGAAATTATATTATTTGTTCCCCTTTGTAAGTTTCTCCGCCGGCTTTTGGCATGATGCCATATTTTTCAGACCACAATGTTTTGTATTTAACTGCTTGTGCATGAATTTTGTCTGTTTCTTCAGATATTGTCTTCATAATTTTGGCTGGAACTCCAGCTACGAGCGAAAACGGCGGTATAACCTGGTTTTCCTTCACAACGGCTCCTGCTGCAACAATGCTTCCTCTTCCTATGACAGCATTGTTCAATACAATAGCTCCCATTCCTATGAGGCAGTGGTCTTCAATTGTGCATCCGTGAATTATTGCACCGTGTCCAACTGTAACATAGTCCCCAATAACAGTAGGGCAATCATCTGCAACATGGACTACGCTTCCGTCCTGAATATTTGTGTATTTTCCAATCTTTATGCTGTTTACGTCCCCTCGTGCAACGCAGTTGAACCAGAGACTTGAGTATTCCTCCATTGTGACAGCGCCTATTACATAAGATCCGTCTGCTATGTATGTTTTTTCGTCAATAGTAGGCATTATGCCTGCAAATTCTTTAATCATATTAATACCTTTCTAATTTATATTGTTACTTATAATTTAACTAAAATTATAATTACATTACCATATTATGATAATTTGTCAATGAGTAATTAAATAAAAGCAGCCCTAATTGCATATAATAAATTAAGACTGAAACAAAAGGAGAATTATGAACAACAAATACAGTACCAGCTCATTTATTATAACATTGTTATTTGAAGCAATAATGATTTATACAGGGGCAAAAAGCTATTCGGCCGGGCAGGAGGAAATTTTTAAATTGTCCGTTGCTGCTGTTATTTGCCTGTCAATTCCCTTTCTGTTAGTCCATGCTGCAAACAAGAAGAAGCTAACTCTGCCTCCGGGTTTTCAGATGATTTTGTCCCTTTTTATATTTTCAGCCCTTTATCTTGGAGAAATAAACAAGTTTTATAGCAAATTCTGGTGGTTTGATCTCTTGCTTCACTTTGTATCCGGATGGTATGCTGTTGTTACATTTCTTTTTCTCATTAAGACGTCAATCAAAAAGGAACAAGGAACATCTCATAAAATGTTCGAATTTTTTAAATCTATATGTTCATTTTCCTTTTCTGTTTCACTGGGAACATTGTGGGAAATGTACGAATTTTCCGGAGATTATTTGCTTGGCACTGAAATGGTGAAAGGAGGTCTTGACGATACTGCAACAGACCTTTTGATTATGATAGCTGCAGCCGCTGCTACCTCAATTTATAGTTACTTTAAAAACAGAAAATAATTTATAGTTCAACAACCTTGTACTCATGTCCTGTGTATGGCAGAAAAACATGAAGTATGTCTGATGTTTTAACTTTTAGGGTGGATGTATTTATCAATGGGTGGCAGCCCATATATTCCTGCTCAGCAGTTTCCTTGTCTATAACCAGGCTGACTGCCATATGTTTATCGTTCATGAGACCCAGAACACTCACTGAACCGGGTGTGATATTTAAAAATTTCTCCATGTGCTCTCCTTCTGCAAAGGAAAGCCTTGAGCTTCCTATTTGCTTTGAAAGATTCTTTGTGAGGAACTTTTTGTCTCCGGGCATCAGCAACAGGTAAAACTTGGTCTTTGAGGCATTGCTCAAAAATAAATTTTTGCATATTCTGGTTCCAAGAACATCCTCCACGCTTTTTAAGTCCTCTATGGATGATGCTTCCCCATGATCGACCCTCTCGAACTTTATACCGAGTTTTTCTAGAACACGGTATGATTCCATTTCCTTCTCTAGCCTTCCTGCAGGTTCCGGCCTGCTAAAGTAAAGTGTTTTGTCTAAATATATATCGCTCATTTCATCTCCTGATTTTTCGATTTCATATTATTTTATCACAATATAACTTCTGGTACAATTTTCATATTAAATAATCTTAAAATTTCTTCCAGTATATGATAGAATGAAATGTTGCACCCAAAATTTATTTTAAAATATTTTTTTTATGTGCAATAAAACCATGTTTTGAAACGTTAATAAAAGGATGGGGTGAGATGATGGTACTAAGTATGGCAAAGCAGAAAAACCCATATTATAAGAAAAACAAAAATTTGATTATAGATGAAACAGTGTTTTTAAAAATAGCAGAAGATGATATGTCTGCATTTGAACAGCTGTACAACCTTACAGAAAGCAGTGTCTATGCATTTGTTTTGTCTATATTGCAAAATCATGATGACGCACTGGATGTAGTACAGGATACATACCTTAAAATCCGTGGGGCTGCACATCTTTATGTTCCTATGGGAAAACCCATGGCTTGGATTTTCACTATAGCACGAAATTTGTCCATAAGCAAACTGAGATTAAAAAGACAATTAGAAAATGTCCAGATGGATGATATAGAAAACAACATATCCTTTTCATACATAGACAATCATGAAGATAAACTGGTGATTAATTCTACATTTAAAATATTGAACGATCAGGAAAGACAAATAATCATGCTTCATGCCATTTCAGGACTTGCGCACCATGAAATAGCAGATAGTCTGGGGATGCCTCTTTCAACGGAACTGTCAAAGTATCACCGGGGACTTAAAAAACTTAGAAAACATCTTTCAAAGCAGGAGATGAGCAAATGAAAAGAATGGATATAGAAAAATCAATAAGAAGATCTGTAAACAAAGCACCGTCCCTAGACTTTGAAAAATTATGCCGCATGCCTGTGGAAAAAATGTCTGAACATGATTACATAACAAGGCAACAGGATGTGCAAAGTACTCACCATTTGAAAAAATTAACTGCAGCTGCTTGTTATATGGCAATACTGATTTGTTTCGCATATTGGTTTTTTCAGTATAGAATGCCTAGCAGCACTATAGCTCTGGATGCACAAAGCAGCATAGAAATTGTTGTCAACAGAAAAAACCAGGTATTGAGAATAAGAACACTCAATGAAGACTACAAAAAGATAACTGAAGAACTTGATTTAAAAAATACCGATGTAGTGCAGGCTGCAAAAAATGTGTTGGACTCAATGGTAAGACTGGGCCTTCTTAAGAACAGCACCAGGACAATAATGCTTTCAGTTGAAAACAGCAATATAGAATCAGCAAAGGAACTTTTACTTGTTGTTGGCAGTTCCATACAGGATGATTTGGATGAGAAGGGCCTATCCCTTGAAATTTTGTCAAGGTCATTCGTCAAAGATGAGAAAACCTCAGAGCTTGCCGAACAATATAGCATATCTTCCGGCAAGGTTAACCTGATTGAAAACATACTGTATTTAAACGGTTCTTCATATTCGGTTGAAAGTCTGTCTAAAATGTCAATTGATGAACTTGTTGAAATGAACAACAACGGTTCAAATTCATCCAAGCAATACGACAACATTTCAGCTCCTGATAAAGGCAAGACTGAATTCATAGATGTTGCTGACAATACGACAACGGGTAATATGAGCGAAACAGACAACTCAAATATTATCTCTTTTATTCCTTCTGAAAATGAGAACCTGACGGATAAAACGGCTGTACATGAAGAAATAATAATTGATGATGCAGAAGAAAGTAAAGATTACTCAGTACATGAAGAGGCTGAAAATATATCCGGCAACTATCCCCATGAGGAAGAAATATCATCAGGAAATTACACCGGTGAAGACAATGCTGTAATTCCTCCTTCAGTAATTATAGTTCCTGAAGATAACTTACCTGAAGAGCCACCTGAAGAAATAAAGACTAAAAACAACAACAGTGAAAAAGCATTGAACAAACAGACTAACGGCAAAAAAGAAAAAAACAACAAGAACAAAGCAGAAAACAACAACAACAACAATAATAACAAATCAGTCAACTTGAACTTATAATTCAATATTTCTATATTCATAGCATGCAGCGAGGATTAACCTCGCTGCGGTTATGTCTAAATATATAAGGAAAGGAACTCCAATGATAAAAGATTTTTGTAGAAAGTTCACAAATGATTATGAGCTAATCAGATTCAAATTGCTAGGTGTATCAATTATAATGATTATAGGGTGCAAAATATTATGATAAAGATGCAGACAAAAAAACACAGCCCTTTAAAGGACTGCATCTGTAGTACTAAATAGTCCTGCGGTCTGGCCCTGGTAAGCATTGACCGCTACTATTATTTCACATTATAATATATTATGACATGAAGTTCAAGTATTTGAACTTTACAAAGAACAAAGGTTTAATTCAATTTATGGATTAAATCTTTTGTTTTCCACAGAAAACTTAACTTTTGAATATTTTATCCACAAATATTGACCTAAAATGTTGATTATGGAGTAATTTTTTCCATTCCTCTCATGTAAGGTTTTAAGTCTTCAGGTATTGTCACAGTGCCATCTTCATTTTGGTAATTTTCAAGTATTGCTGCAAATGTCCTTCCCACAGCCAGCCCGGAGCCGTTGAGTGTGTGAATGTACTCAACTTTTTTGTTGTCGCTTCTCCTGTACCTTATGTTTGCACGTCTGGCTTGAAAATCTCCGAAATTGGAGCATGAAGAAATTTCAACATAACGTCTGTAGCTCGGCATCCATACTTCCAGGTCATAAGTCTTTGCAGAACTGAATCCCAGGTCTCCGGTGCAAAGTTCAACAACTCTGTAGGGAAGATTTAAACCTTTAAGAATTTCTTCAGCAAAACTTGTGAGTATTTCGAGCTGGCTGTAGGAATCCTCGGGAGTTGAAAACATGACCATTTCAACCTTGTCAAACTGATGGTTTCTTATGAGTCCTCTTGTATCTCTTCCTGCTGAACCTGCTTCAGCCCTGAAGCATGGAGTGTATGCAGTCATGTACAAGGGTAGTTTTGTTTCGTCAAGCACTTCATCTCTGTAAATGTTAGTTACCGGAACCTCAGCTGTTGGTATGAGGTAGTAATCTTTGTTGCTTAATTTGAACATGTCATCTTCAAATTTGGGAAGCTGTCCTGTACCTATCATGCTTTCTTTGTTTACCATGAAAGGAGGTGCAATTTCTGTGAAACCGTGGTCAGTAGTGTGCTTGTCAAGCATATAAGATATTATTGATCTTTCCAGGCGTGCACCTATACCTTTGAACATTGAAAAACGCGGGCCAGTTATCTTAACAGCCCTTTCAAAGTCAAGAATGTTCAATTTTGTTCCAATGTCCCAGTGAGCCATGGGCTCAAAGTCAAAATTTCTCGGCTCTCCCCATCGCCTTACTTCCCTGTTGTCTGCATCTGTCTTTCCTACTGCAATTTGAGGATTAGGTACATTAGGAATTTTTAGGAGCTCTTCTTCAATTTTTTTATCAAGAGATTTGATTTCGTCACCAATTATCTTTATTCTATCAGCAAGATCCTTCATTTCCTCCAATGTGTCCGAAACATCCATGCCTTGTTTTTTCATGGCAGGAATTTGTCTAGAGACCTTGTTCTGCTCTGATTTCATGTTTTCTGATTCTACCAGCTTTTTTCTTCTTTCTGAATCAAGTTTAAGAACACAGCCAAGGCTGAGATTTGAATTTCTTCTTTTCAAAAGACTTTCAACTTCTTCAGGATAATATCTAATTCTTTTGATGTCTAACATTTAATACCTCCATAGAAGATTTTGCAACTACCTCTAATATGTACATACAATACAAGTACGACTCTTTATTTTCCATTATATAAAAAAGTTGTTTCGCAACTCCGCTAGGGGGACCTATGTCCCCCTTCGGCGTAAAAACGCATATGCGTTTTTACTGAGCACCCCCCTTAACGGCAAGGACGTCCGACATGCACTCCTCGTTTTTATATAGTAGGAAAGAGAACTTTCCTACTATATAAAAAATCCCGTCTCACAGAGACGAGAGATACTCGCGGTGTCACTCTAGATTATACCTCAGTAATGTTTAAAATCAACGCAATACCTTTGTTAACCATTCCGTCATCACAATTGGATAATACCGCAACAGTTAAAATTTGTCAAGATTTTAATGGACTGCCGGTGTTAATATGCAAAGTGCTTCTGATTCTTCTTCATAACTGTTATAAATCATGTGGCCGTTGTTTTCTGGAACATATATGCTGTCACCCTTTGACACTTTATACACCTTTTCCCCTACTTGGCAGTCAATTTTTCCTTTGAAAACATAAATGTATTCTTTTGCATCATTAATAATTGCGTTTTCGCTAACCGAAGTTTTAGGTTTTAACTTGAATAAAAAGGCTTCCATCCCTGCATTTTTTTCACATTTATTCATCACAGGAGTGATATATTCAAGTTCAATGTTTATATTTCCGAATTTTACTTTTGTTCTTTCATCTTCCTGCATCTTAACCACATTTTCTTCACAGTCTTCCATAAATAGAACAGACAACGGAACTTCCAGCGCCTGAGACAGCCTCTTCAAAACTGCCAGCGAAGGAGAAATCAAATCTCTTTCTATTTGTGAAATGTAGCCTGAGGTTACATCAATTTTCTCAGACAACTCCACTATTGTTAAACTCTTGCTCTTTCTGATGTTTCTAATCTTTTCTCCAATCAATTTAGTACCCTCGTCATTATAATACTGTTACAAATATTATACACCAAATAATTTGTATGTCACGAGAATATTTTAATAAATATTAAATTTTCCCCCTTAATACATATAATAAAAGCTATTTTTTCAATACAACTCATTAAAGTAATATTTGTTAATATTTGCTCCATGAGTAAGTTAGTAGGAACTTTTATATTTATTAAGTACCTTTAATTTTTTCTTTTCATATAATGCACAATATGATATAATTGTCTATTAAACATTTATTTTAGTTAATTAATATTTGTGCAGTTTTCAAAGGGGAAATAATATGATCGAATATAATGACAAATATTTAGAAGAAATTCAATACCTTGAAGAAATAATAAGTTTATTGAAATATAAATTGGACATTGAAACAAGCAACCTTGAAGAACAGAAGATAGATCTGATTGCTGCTAGAAAAGAAATGTGGGAAAACACAACCCATTCATCAGCGGATTTTGACAAACTTTCAGATCTTAATCAGTATTTAAGCGCGTTGCAAGCACAAACTTTCACATACACCGAACTGGCCAAGAGAATCTCCAAGTATGAAAAGATGCTTGACAGCCCCTATTTTGCAAGGATTGATTTCACTGAAGAAGGCTACGACGACACTGATAAAATATATATAGGACTTTTCAATTTGATGGATGAAGAAACCCACGATATAAAAGTCTATGATTGGCGTGCTCCAATTTCAAGCGTATATTACAGAAATGAACCAGGACCAGTGGCATACAAGGCTCCAGCCGGAATAATCAAAGGTACAATTACGCTAAAAAGGCAGTACAAGATAACTAAAGGCGAGATGGAATATTTTTTTGACAGCAACATCAACATACTTGATGAAATGCTCATGGAAGCACTGTCACAAAACATGACTTCCAAGATGAAGACAATTGTTGAAACAATACAAAAGCAGCAGGACCTTATAATAAGAGATCTGGAAAATGATCTTCTTGTTGTTCAAGGAGTGGCAGGAAGCGGAAAATCATCTGTTGCACTGCACAGAATAGCATTCTTGATGTACCAGGGACTTAATTACAAGTTAAGCGCCAACAACATCATTGTAATTTCGCCTAACCCCCTGTTTTCAAAATACATTTCTAATGTTCTTCCAGAACTTGGAGAAGACAACATCAACGAGTTCACATTTGAAAACATCTTCTTTAAACTATATGAAAGCAAGTTATCGGTTAAAACAAAGAGCGAAAACTTTGAAAATATAATATGCGCTGTTACAGAAGAGGAAAGAAGCTTCTTAAGGTCCTACAATGAATTCAAGGGATCTAAAATTTTCAAGGAAATATTGGACCGCTTTTTGTATTATTTTGAGCACAAAATGATAAAATTTGAAGATGTGTATTTCAATGGTGAAATTCTTGAAACAAAGCAGCTTTTAAAGTCATTCTTATTAAGCGGGAAGCTCAACATGCCACCTGCGAAAAAACTAAAGATAATGGAGAACAGAATTATAGAAAAACTCCATGAAAGGAAGTTGTCAAGACGAAGCAAAATTGAAAAGGCCGTTGTGAAACTAAATCAACATGAATTTGAATCCAAATCATTTACGAGGATGTTGGCTGCCAGAGAAACTACTTCTTTTATTAAAGATCTGCACAATTTCACGGAATTTGACTGCTTCGAACTTTACAAGACTCTTTTTGGAGACCGCAAAATATTCAATGCAGTTTCAAAGGGACTGATTCTTCCTGAAAACATCGAAAGAATAATTGATTACACAAACCAAAGTCTTCAGGACAGCTACAACATTCCCTATGCCGACGGTATGGGGCTGGTTTATCTGAAGATAAAAGCTGAAGGTTGTGACTTGTTCAGGGACATTAAGCAAGTTGTTGTTGATGAGGCTCAGGATTACTACCCTCTTCATTACAACATACTGAAAAACTTGTACAGAGATGCACGTTTTACTGTTGTTGGTGATGTGAATCAGTCAGTTGAAAAGAAAAGCGATGTTTCAATTTATGATGATATTATTGAAATATTTGGTTTTGAAAGAAACATCAAGGTATTTCTGAACAAAAGCTACAGAAGTTCATATGAAATCAGCAAGTTCAGCTCAAAACTCCTTGACGAAGGAACTTACACTGAATACTTCAAAAGAAACGAAGAAGAACCTGAAATTGTTCAGTGCAAAGCAACAGATGAACTTGACAATAAACTGATCAAAGATATTGAAAACTATAAATCACAGGGATTCAATACAGTGGCCGTAATTTGCAAAAACAGAAAGTCTGCATCCGATTTATATTTCAGAATCGCCGGGCGAATAAAGGTTAAGCTTGTAGACTACCTTGAAGAACAAAGCATCACAGGTACAATCATAGTTCCAGTATACCTTGCAAAAGGACTTGAATTTGATGCTGTTATGGTTTACGGAACCGACAGCAAAAACTACAATACAGTCTATGACAAAAAGCTTCTTTACATTGCTTGTACAAGAGCTCTTCACAGGCTGTCACTTTACTACACAGGAAAAATAACCAGGTTTTTAAAGTAAACAAAGAAGGCCGCTGAGCGGCTTTTCTATTATATTTCTTGATTTTTGGTCAGTGTTGTCATATAATAATATATGATTAATTTTGCGGGTGTAGCTTAGTGGCAGAGTTCCGGCTTCCCAAGCCGGCTGTGTGGGTTCGATTCCCATCACCCGCTCCAAAAGACAATGTGCTCCGCCTCTAGAACAAACAGACTTTCTTCCTTATCCAAATCCACGCATTTTATTGCTACTTCAATAGGTTCAAGCGATTTTCCAAATATGTATAATGATTTTCTTCAATATCCTGTAAGTAATGTGAATTACTCCTGTTTCAATAACAATGCCTTCCCTCACCAACAGAAACGGCGTGTCTGAAAACTTTTTCATTTCCTTCTGCATAGTATCTCCTTCTGATAGAAAAAAGGATGTCCGAAACGACATCCTGCCTCAATATGAACTGATTTGTATTCAGCTATAATAATCATTTGAAATGCGGTATTTTTGCTGTATGGAGCTACCGGCCGGAATCGAACCGGCGACTTACGCATTACGAGTGCGTCGCTCTACCTGCTGAGCCACGGCAGCACATATATATAATCTAATACTTTTTGGAAGATTTGTAAACATTAATTTCAAATATAGGTAACATTCATTTTGCTATTTCCTAGGAAATATTGTCGTAACATCACGAAATTCACTTCATATATTATAATAAATAATATTTATGAAGGAGAGTAAAAATGGACAAAAATAAAAAAAATTGCATTCAAAATGAGAATGATATAACTGATAATATTGAACCTAACATGAGCAACAACAGCATGTATTATATGGATGATATGAGTGATATGGGTGATATGAGCAGCAATATTTATTATAACCGTTATAACAATGGAAGATTTGACAACAACTGGCGTTATGATAACTATTATGATTATGACAGAAGATATGACTGGCGTTATGACAGAGATAACTATGACAGAATGGGATATTATCAATATCCTTATTGCGACAGATACGGCAGATGCGAAAATCCTATTTGGTGGATGTTCTGGCCGTTATTTTTCCTATAAAATAACAAAAAACTTAGGTAACCCTAAGTTTTTTGTTTAAAATTTCCTACTTCCCGGTTTAACAGGTGCTGAACCGTCTTTGCACAAAGGGCAGCTGCTCTCATCATAAGTTTCAAATTCAAGTTCTACAGCACTATAGATTGGAAGTGATATTTCACTTGCTTTTCTATCGACAATACAGCCAAGTCCTACGATTTCTCCTCCGAGGTTTTCTAAGACCCTTGCAGTTTCCATAGAAGATTTGCCTGTTGTAACAACATCTTCCATAATTAAAATCCTTTCGCCTGGCTTTATTTCAAAACCACGTCTCAATGTCATCAAATTGTTTTCTCTTTCAGTGAATATGGCTCTCTTTCCAAGCTGTCTCCCAAGTTCATATGCAGCGGTAATCCCTCCCATGGCAGGGCCAACTACTACGTCTATGTCCAGATCCTTAACCTTTTCTGCAACTATTCCAATTACTTTTTCTGTTTTGTCAGGGTACTGCATAAGCTTTGCGCACTGGCAGTATTTGTTGCTGTGTTTGCCTGAAGAAAGAAGAAAATGTCCTTCAAGAAGTGCTTCACATTCTTTTAATATTTCCACTACATTTATACTCATTATATCCTCCATCATTTTTTTGAATTTCTATCTTTTTCTATTTTAATTCTTAATTCTTCACTCTTAATTCTTAATTAAATTATCCCTCTTATTTCATCAAGGGATTTAATGCCTTCCTTGTCCATATATTCTGACAGACCGTTAATTATTTCAACTGCAATGTCAGGCTTTATGAAGTTGCCTGTACCTATTTGAACAAGCGTGGCTCCTGCCATTATAAACTCAACCGCATCCTCCGCGCTCATTATGCCTCCGAGTCCGCAAACCGGAATCTTTACAGATTTTGCTGCATCTCTGACCATTCTTAGAGCTATGGGTTTAACACATGGGCCTGAAAGCCCAGCATAAATGTTGTCAAATACTGCCTTACGCTTTTTGATGTCTATGGCTAGGGCCTGTATGGTGTTTATTAGTGATATCCCATCTGCACCTGCAGCTTCGCAGGCTATGGACATTTCAGATATATTTTCCGCATTGGGAGAAAGCTTCACCATAAGTGGTTTTTTGCATATCTTCCTAAGCTTTGACACAATCTCATATGCTACGGCAGACTTTATTCCATATGCCATGCCTCCGCTTTTTACGTTCGGACATGAAATGTTCAACTCAATCAAGTCAACATCTGTTTCATTTAACTTGTAAATACCTTCATAATAATCTTCATCGCAGTGTCCTCCAAGATTTGCAGCAATTATTGTATTGTAGCTTTTCATTCTTGGGAGCTCGTCTTTGATGAAACTGTCGACTCCTGGGTTTTGAAGCCCTATGCTGTTCATGAGACCCATGGGTGTCTCCCACAACCTTACTCCTGTGTTCCCGCTTCTGCCGTTCAGCGTAAGGCCCTTGCTGCAAATTCCACCAAGAATTGAAACGTCATAAATTTCAGAAAATTCTTCTCCAAAACCATATGTTCCTGATGCTGACAAAACCGGATTTTTAAATTCCAACCCCATTGCATTGATTTTTAAGTTTGCCATCATTCACCTCTATACCAATTCATCGCTTGAAAACACAGGGCCGTCTTTGCATGCTCGCTTATTTCCGCTTTTTGTCTCAACAGTGCAGCCCAGGCACACTCCCATACCGCAAGCCATTCTTCTTTCAAGAGATATATAGCATTTTACATTATTTTCCATTGAATTCTTTATTATTTTATTCATCATTATTTCAGGTCCGCATGTGAGAACTGTACTATATTCCTTGTAGCAGATGTAATCCGTGACAAATCCCTTTTCACCGATACTTCCGTCTTCTGTCACAACAATTGTTCTGTCCGCGTACTTCTTGAATTCATCAATAAGATATGCATTTTCTGCATCTTTAAAGCCAAGAAAAACATCCGCATTTTTACCAAGTGATTTGACAAGATACAAAAGAGGAGCTATGCCTATTCCGCCTCCAACTACTGCAATTTTTCCGCTTAAATTGTCAAGGGCAAATCCATTTCCTAAAGGACCGAAAAGCTGAATTTCGTCGTCTTCTCTCAAAGTGCTGATTTTACTTGTTCCCTTTCCTTCGGTTCTGTAAAGAAATGTAACTGTATTTTCACTTGAATCGTGCACGCTTATTGGACGCGGCAGAAGGAACGAATTGTCAAGGGTTTTAAGCATAAAAAATTGTCCCGGCCTTATATCACCTGCAAACTCACATGTAAGCCTGTAAATCTTGTTTAATATTTTTATATTATCTATGATTTTGCTTTTTACAACCTTCATTGTACCTCCTAAATGTGAGCTCTTATGTCGTCTCTCATCCTAATAGCTTCTTTTCGGGCACACATTGCAAAATCATGCTCCCCGTTTTCTTCATTTTTATATGCAAGCAATATTCCCCTTGATGAATTTACTACAGCACCGTTTCCATTTATCAAATATGTTGCTATGTCTTCTGCTTTTCCTCCTTGTGCTCCATATCCGGGTATGAGCAGGAAGACTGATTTCATTTTGCTTCTAAGAGCTAAACCTTCTTCGTTGTTCGTTGCCCCAACAACTGCTCCAATTGAACTGAAACCGCATTTTCCAACATTTTCCTCAGCCAGTAACTGTATTCTTCCACCCACTGTTTCGTACAGAGGAACATTTTTTTCATCTCTTATATACTGAAAATCTCTTGCTCCCTTGTTGGATGTTCTTACAAGTGCAAATATTCCCTTGTCATTTTCCTTCACATACTTTAAAAATGGCTCAAGGCTGTCGTTAATTCCCATATAAGCATTCAGTGTTACAAAATCTGCTTCGAAATCCCCTGTAAAGTGTCCTGCTGCGTACATTTCAGCAGTCTTGGATATGTCTCCTCTTTTTATGTCGGCAATGGATATCATGCCTTTTTGTTTTATATATTTTAATGTATCAGAATATGCCTTCATCCCTTCAAGTCCTAAGGCTTCATAATATGCTATCTGTACTTTGTAACAAGAAACAACATCATATGTTGCATCTATTATTTCTTTATTGAAATTATATATTGCAATTCCTGCACTGTCAAATTTATCAGCAAAATCCCCGGGCAAATAGCTGAAATCCGTATCCAGGCCAACACAAACGTGACCTCTTTCTTCTACAAGTTTGAATAATCTGTCTGCAATCAATTTATACCTCCATTTAATTCAGCATATGATTATAGCTGATGATATTTCATCAGCTATATTTATTAATTCTGTTCGTAAGCTGTATCACAGTATACGCAGCGATATATTTTCTTTTCTTTGTCAGTTAGCTTGAATTTATTAACAATTTCTTGCTCAATTGAAGTAATGCATCTTGGATTCTTGCATTTAACTATATTTTCAATAGCTGAAGGCAATTCCAGATTTATTTTTCTGATTATTTCTCCGTTGTCTATTACATTAACAGTGATGTTAGGATCAATGAAGCCAAGGACATCAAGGTCCAGGTTTATTTTGTCCTCTATTTTGATTATGTCTTTTTTACCCATTTTCTTGCTTTTTGCATTTTTTATTATTGCAACGCTGCAGTCCATCTTGTCAAGATTTAAATATTTGTAAATCTGCATTGCCTTGCCTGCCTGAATGTGATCAATAACTAGTCCTTTGTTTACGCTATCTATATTCAACATTATATCTCCACCCCCAATAATTCCATTATCAACGCCATTCTCACGAACATTCCGTACTTGGCTTGTTTGAAGTATGCTGCTCTCGGATCAGAGTCAATTTCTGTTGAAATTTCATTTACTCTTGGAAGAGGATGCAGGACTATCATATCGCTTTTTGCGTTTTCCATTTTTTCCGCATCTAAGATGTAGCTGTCTTTCAATCTTATATAGTCAGCTTCGTTGAAAAATCTTTCTTTTTGTACTCTTGTCATGTAAAGCACATCTAGTTCATCCATTACATTTTCAAGTCTTTCAACTTCTTTAAACTCAATTTTGTTTTTAATCAGTATTTCTTCTCGTATATAGTCAGGTATCCTCAATTCCTCAGGGGAAATAAGAACAAATTTTATATTCTCGTATCTTGAAAGTGCCTTTATCAGTGAATGAACCGTTCTTCCGAATTTCAAGTCACCGCATAATCCTATAGTAAAGTTATCAAGTCTTCCTTTTAATGTTCTGATTGTCAATAAGTCTGTCAATGTCTGAGTCGGATGCTGATGTCCTCCGTCTCCTCCGTTAATAACAGGCATGTCCGTGCTCATCGCTGCAACCATTGGAGCACCTTCCTTAGGATGTCTCATTGCCGCAATATCTGCATAGCAAGCAATTGTCCTTATTGTATCAGCAACACTTTCTCCTTTTGCTGCTGAACTTGAATCAGCTGAAGAAAATCCCATTACGCTGCCTCCAAGTCTAAGCATTGCTGCTTCAAAACTCAGTCTAGTTCTTGTGCTTGGCTCATAAAATAATGTTGCCAGCACCTTTCCTTTGCATACATCTGCATATGCTGCCGGATTTTCGATGATTTTTCCTGCCAGATTCAACAGCTCATCCAGTTCCTCCAGTGATAAATCCATTGGTTCAATTAAACTTCTGCCTTTTAACATATTTCCTCCTTATTAGCCTCTCCGGACTACTTTAAAGTTGTATAAAAAAGTTGCTACGCAACTTCCGCTATGGAGACCTATGTCCCCCTTCGGCGTTTGCAATCCTCGTTTTTATATAATAGTAAAGATAACTTTCCTATTATATAAAAAAATCCTCCATGCACAGCAAGGAAGACTTAACTCTCTAAGTTGACATTTCCTTCCCAGCCTCTCTGTGCCAGATTAAAGGTATTTACTTTTTATTTATATTATTACATTTAAGACTGTATGTCAACAAATTTTTATTATTATTTTCTATTCATCATTTTTTGGAAGATCAGCAGGTGGTATAGTCTGACTTACAATTTTGGTAATCCTTCTTTCAACTTCACTTCTGGGAAGCCATACCTGTCGTTCACAAGTCGTGCACTTTATTCTGAAATCTGCACCAATCCTAAGAATTTCCCAATCATATCCTCCGCATGGGTGTTTCTTTTTCAGTTTTACCACATCTCCCACGTTTAATTGCATTGGCATAATGTTCTCCTTTATATCATAACAGAGTTGTCGGATTCTGATATTAAATCAACAATATCATACATATTTGATACTGAGCCAACCTCTAAATCATTTGTAATTTCAAAGAAATTCAAACATGTTCCACATGAAACAATTTTAACTCCACCTTCTTCAAGCTTCTTTAAATCATCTAAAGAATCAGATCCTTTAACAGTTAGCTTAACTCCTGAATTTAAAAAAACCATGAAATCCGGATAGGGTTTTTTCTCGGATACTGTGTATATGAAACTCTTCATCAGTATTCTTCCCAAATCATCTGATCCTTTGCCTAGCTTATCTGTGCCAAATACAAACCCTTTTTTTTGTTTTTTATTAACTTTTTTGTTCATTTCAGAGGCATCAGCTATTATCACTTCACATTCGCTGCAGATTTCTTTACTAAGATATACATAAATTCCATCACTTTTTTCTTCGGTGTTTGTGTTATAGTCAAGCTTTGCTCCAAATTTCAGCACATTTGATTTTGCTGTTTCATTGTCTACTATTACAGTTAGTTCATTCTCACCTGCATCTGATTCCTTTTTTGTCATAATAACAGGCTGTGGGCATAACTTGCCCCTTGCGTCTATTACTTTCATTTTTCCTCCTAATTATTGTAGAAACCTTTATAAGATAAATAATTCAACAATATATTGTTATCATAGAATATTTTGCTTGATTCCGAATTTAAAACACTTTGAGATAAAGAGCTGTCCTGCATGAAACTTATTATGGGAGAGCCCAGTGCAAATACAAGATACAATATTACAGCACTTTTCAAAATACCTGTTGCCCCTCCAAACAATCTGTTTGTAAGATTCAACAATGGAAGTTTGAATATAACATTTATAAAGTTTGATAATACAACCAGCGCCACATATATGATCAAAAATGTGATTATAAAACTTAATGACCTTATTGCAATGAGGCTAATGTTGTCTACAAACAATGAAAATGTGTCTACCTGTGTCACTGACTCGGAATTCAATATATTGCTCACCACATTTTGCAGCTCTGCAGGAAGGTGTTCTGGATTTTTAAATGTTTCCACTATGCTGCTTGATAGTTTGCTTTCAAAAAAATCATGGATTTTCACAAACAACTTAGTATTGTCCAAAAGAAAATTTTCAGCTATGTAATAAAACTCTTTGCTTACGAAAAATGCAACTATTGTGCCCAGAGTGTCAAAAAGCGTCTTGATAAAGCCTCTTCTATAACCTTGAAAACATGAGTAGACTACAAAAATCAAAATTAGAATATCGATAAAATTCATTTGTTCCCTCCTTTTTAAGGTATTTATTTGATTAGACCGGACACGAGCTTGTCCTTGAATAATATTCTTATTGTACTGCCTTCCAGCACATAGTCTTCAATTCTGTCTTGAGTATCTTCAAATATTTTATCTGCTTTGCTGCCATGAATTACAAAAATTGCACTGTCATTGCTAACAAGGATTTTGTTGTCAGTTACCTCTAAATTTTTCATGCCAGCAGGTGCAGTTTTAATTTCCACCACTTTCCCCTCAAAATTATATGCAATTAATTCGGTATTATCATCATGTTCGTACAGCATGTATATTGTTTGGCTGTCCTTATTGATTTCTATATCTGAAATCTTGCTGTATATGCTGTTCTTCCACATTAATTTTCCATTTGTGTTGTAGTAATATATATTCTTATCACCTATGGCAATTACATTATTGTTTACAATTTGAGTTTTAACTAATAGTTCATTTTCAATTGTTGTGTTCCAAAGTTCCACATCATCAAGAAGATTGAAATAAAGTGTATTCCCGGGAATTCCTTTTTCAAAGTTCAGCGTTATCAATGAATAACCTTCAGATTTGTCTCCTATGGCTACCCCAGTAATAATTTCATCAAATTCTTTGTTGTCAACAACAACTTCATTGTTATCATTCATTATGTACAGCGAGTTTTGCCCAGTATCTGTCTTAACAATCATATATGTTTCTTCATTTTCACGTGAAACATTTAATATATCTCCTGCAATTTCAGCTATTACATACCTTTGGTTGTTCTTGTCAATCACTTGTATATTGTTTTCCATCTGCCTGAATATGTAATTTTCAGTTACAAAGACTTTTTTAGAAAAGACTTCGTTTTCGCTCTCCCAAATGCTCGAATTGTCATAATTGATATACTTTATCTTTTGATTGTTGTACGTTACTATCCCTCCGCTAAAAAATTTGTATTCATCGAGGGTGTCCAAATGAGTGCTTTTTATATTTTCAATGCTGTACACTTTTTTCTCATCCAGAGCTGAAAAAAAATCTTCTCCATAGGTTGCATACAATATTCCAACTACAATTATTAAAATTAAAGCAATAAATATAATTGTCTTTTTCATAATCGTTCCTTGTTAAAATTTGTTAACTAATTATATCAAATATAAAAATACATTGCATTAAAAAATTATTAAATGTAGACAAGAAAACTGCAGAACAATTTTCTTGTCTATTAATATTATCTTTCTGAAATTTCATTTAGTGCTTTGACTGCTGCAATTACGTCTGTTCTTTTTGTGAAAGGTCCCACCCCAAATCTTACTGCACCTATATTTTCCGTGCCTATTGTCTTGTGGGCCAAAGGAGCACAATGAAGCCCCGGTCTAACTGCAATATTGTATTCTGTGTCAAGAATATATGCAACTTCCGAAGAATCCATTCCATCAATGTTGACCGGCACGACGCCGCTTCTGTCGTCTATGTCCTCGGGGCCATAAATTACGATTTTAGGATTTTTACTCAATTCATTGATGAATGTCTCAAGAATATTTTTTTCGTGGCTTAAAATTGATTTTGTACCCTTGCTTAAAATGTACTTTAACCCGGCATTCAGACCTGCTATGCCCGGGAGGTTATGAGTTCCTGCTTCTAATTTATCCGGATAGAAATTTGGTTGATGAGGGTTACTTGATTCGCTTCCTGTTCCACCCTCTTTAAGTTCCTTTATCTCTGCGTCGCTATTAATCAACAGAGCACCTGTACCCTGCGGGCCAAGAAGCCCTTTGTGTCCGGGTACAGCCAAAAAATCTATGTGTTGTTTTACCATGTCTATCTCAAGCACTCCGGCACTTTGAGAACCGTCTACCAAGTATAGAACATTTCTTCTCTTGCACATCTCTCCAATTTTTTCAATTGGGAAAATTGTTCCTGTCAAATTTGACACATGTGTTGTGACAACCATTCTTGTGTTGCTCTTTATGGCTGCTTCTATATCGTCGACATTTATCTTTCCTTCAGGAGAACAGAATACTATTGTGTTTTCAACTCCAATATTTTCCAATTCTTTTATAGGCCTTAAAACCGAATTATGTTCCATGGCAGTTGTTACAACATGGTCGCCTGGTTTTAGTATACCCTTAATTGCCATATTTAATCCATCTGTTGCATTAAATGTGAGAATAACCCTCATAGGATCATCAAGATTGAATAGTTCTGCTAGAAGTTCTCTTGTTTCATATATTACCCTGGCCCCTTCTATAGCCATGGCATGGCTGCCCCTTCCTGGATTAGCCCCGTACTTTGTCATGGCGTCCATCACATTTTTGTAAACAGATTTAGGCTTTGGATATGTTGTGGCTGCATTATCTAAATAAATCATTATATCACCTGCTAATTTGTATTTGTAATATTATATGTGGCATTTACTCTTTGGATATAAATTTACATCCAGTGAATGAATCATTTATCCTCGTATACTATTTTGCCTCTGCATACAGTAAATTTTACTTTTCCTTGCAGTTCTGCTCCATAATAAGGCGAATTGCCTGATTTAGAACAAAATTCATTAACTATCCAGCTTTCCTCAGGATTAAAAATCACTATATCAGCCGGATAATTTTCTTTCAAAATTCCAGTTTCTAGGTTGTATAGCTTTGCAGGGTTTATTGTCATTTTTTCCAATAATTTTAAAATGCTCAAGTGCCCTTTATTTACAAGGTATTTTATACCTACTGCCAAAGCTGTTTCAAGACCAGTGATTCCGCTGGGAGCCTTGGAAAACTCTCGCTCTTTCTCCTCGCTGCTGTGAGGGGCATGATCTGTTGCTATGATTTCTATGGTATCATCCTTGAGTCCTTCTATTATTTTCAGCCTGTCCTCTTCTGTTCTAAGAGGAGGATTCATTTTTGCATTTGTTCCATAGATCAGCACATCTCCCTCTGTCATTGAAAAATGATGAGGTGAAGCTTCTGCTGTGATTTTAGCACCCGTTTTTTTTGCACATCTTATTATTTCCACAGCATTACCGGAGCTTAAGTGCTGTATGTTCACTTTTGCTCCCGTGGAAACAGCTATGGCACAGTCTCTTGCAACCATAACATCTTCAGCCAGGTGGGATGCTCCACCCAAACCAAGTTTTTCAGATATTATTCCTTCATTTACTCCGGCACTTTTAATGAGACTTGGATCTTCTTCGTGAAAACTTACCGGCACATTGAGGCTTCTTGCTTCTTCCATGGCTTTAAGCACTATGGCTGTGTTCATAATGGGGTATCCGTCATCAGTAAATCCCACTGCACCATTTTTCTTCAGACATTCCATGTCAACTATCTCTGTACCCTTCATCCCTTTTGTAATTGATGCTGCCTGTAGTACATTTATAGGAGATTTTTTTGATAGATTCATAATATATTCCAATGTTTCAGGATTGTCCACAACAGGGTTAGTATTTGCCATACAAACAACTGTTGTAAACCCTCCCCTGGCTGCAGCCATTGACCCTGTAAGGATATCTTCTTTGTAAGTAAAACCGGGATCTCTGAAATGGACGTGAACATCTATTAGACCCGGTGCAACAACCATGCCTGAAGCATCCAGCACTCTGCAGCCTTCATGAACATTTATATTTTCAGCTATTTCAATTATTTTGTCATCATCAGTCAATACGTCTGCGACTTCATCCCTTCCGGAATGAGGATCAATTATTCTTCCGTTTTTAATAAGCAACATTTAATCACCTGCTCAATCATTTTTAATCATTATATCATATTTGACAGATGTCATAAAGCAAATATTTGTCTTTATAATGCTTCAATTATAGGGCAATATGTGTTAATATGTAATTAATAAATACATGGAGGATCTTATGTTTAAAGCTGCAATATTTGATTTGGACGGCACATTGATGGATTCTGCAGAGGATTTGGAAGCGGCATGCAATTACGCCCTTGATAAATTCAATCTGCATCACGTAGATTCACAGAAGTACAAGCTTCTTCTTGGAACAGGAAGACGAAAAGTAGTAGAAAGCATCGTTGGAGAGTTTTTTGAAAATTATGATGAGAGCACAATAGAAGAATTCCTGGTTCACTACAACGCATACTATGAAAATCATATGCTTGACCACACTAAGCCCTATGAAGGAATACTGGATATGCTTGATTATCTCAACAAAAACAACATATTGACGGCAATTTTATCAAACAAGCCGGATGATTTCACAAAAGAATTGGTTTCACGAACTTTTGGGGATAGAATTCACTATGTGTACGGGTTAAAGGACGGCTGTCAGGCAAAACCAGACCCCGCTTCTCTCCTTGACATAATAAGTGAGCTTAAAGCTGAAAAAAATCAGTGCGTATACATAGGAGACACCGAAATTGACGTAAAGACAGCAAAAAATGCAGGAATAAAGTCAATTGGAGTTCTATGGGGTTTCCGAACTTCTTCTGTACTACAAAATGAAGGTGCTGATTACATTGTATCAACAGCCGATGAAATAAAAAAAATAGTTGTCCACAATTAATGATTTTCTGATGATTTCTCACTTTCATTCACAAATTTGGTTAAGGCATAAATAAAGAGATTTTCCCTGGGGAAAATCTCTTTCATTTACTATTTATCCAACTTTTCAAGCATTTTCGCAAATTCTTCTTCTTGTTCAACTATATATGAATCTCTCTTTACATAATGAGTGTGAAGAAGTTTGTGTGATAAGTGACCGTTAGGTTCCTTCAGATAATCTTCATAAAGCTTCATAACTTCTGGATTCTTATGTGATTTTCTCTTAGGAAGCGATCTGTCAAGTTCATAGAGTGCATTAGCTCTGTTAATTTTAGGATTAACATCCAACCTTGCCTTTGCAGAAACATGAGACTGACCTCCGCCATGAACACACCCTCCCGGACATGCCATAACTTCTATGAAGTGATAATCTTTTTCGCCTGCTTTTACTGACTCAAGCACTTTCGCTGCGTTTGCAGTACCGTGAGCAACAGCTACTTTAACTTCAGTGTCAACTCCTCCTATAGGAAGAACCACGCTTGCTTCCTTAACGCCTTCAATACCTCTGACTGCTTGATATTCAATTGAATCAAGATCCTTGCCTGTCAAGATGTCTGCAACAGTACGAAGAGCTGCTTCCATAACACCGCCGGTTGCTCCGAATATTGCGCCAGCTCCTGTGTAATCTCCAAGTATGCTATCCGTATGCTCATCAGGAAGTTTTGTAAAGCTAATTCTTGCCCTCTTAATCATGTCCCCAAGCTCTCTTGTAGTAAGAGAATAATCAACATCTCTGTATCCGTCAACTTCCATTTCCGGCCTGTTGGCTTCAGTCTTCTTAGATGTACAAGGCATCACAGAAACTGACACTATTTTGCTTGGGTCAATTCCTTCCTTTTCTGCATAATACGATTTAACAATAGCCCCAAACATTTGCTGAGGTGACTTGCATGTAGACAAGTTATCCAAAAACTCTGGGTAGTTCAACTCACAGTAACGAATCC
Source organism: Firmicutes bacterium UBA6113 (assembly GCA_002422545.1). GTDB lineage: Bacteria > Bacillota > Clostridia > Tissierellales > Sedimentibacteraceae > Sedimentibacter. Next base: position 76,409 of record DIWF01000015.1, read on the forward strand.
AACCAGGTGAACATGATGTGATCATTGGAAGTTTTCCTCCGTTTGTCACTCTGCTCAATAGCTCTGTTCCCTCTTCAAGTATTGTAAGGTCTGCTGAAAAGTTTGTGTCGAACACTTTATCAAATCCAAGTCTCTTTAAAGCTGCAACCATTTTTCCTGTTACATCTGTTCCTACAGGATATCCGAATTCTTCTCCAAGTGATGCCCTTACTGCAGGAGCAGTTTGAACTACGACAAACTTTTCAGGATCATCTATTGCATCCCATACATCATCTATATATGATCTTTCTCTCAATGCAGCAACAGGACATGCCTGAATGCATTGACCGCAGTATACGCATGGAACATCCTTCATGCTGAAATCAAATGCAGGAGCTACTTCTGTTTTAAAGCCTCTTTTTGTAAAATCAAGTATTCCTATTCCCTGTACGTCTCTGCATGTTGACACGCATCTTCCGCACAATATGCATTTGCTTGAATCTCTTACTATTGAATATGAAAGATTGTCTATTTTTGCTTCTCTTTTAGCTCCCTGGAATTCAATATCATCAATTCCAAGCTCATCACAAAGCTTCTGAAGTTCGCATGTGCCGTTTCTCAAGCATGTGAGGCATTCTCTGTTATGGTTTGCAAGAATTAATTCCACATTCATTTTTACAGCACTTCTTACTTTAGGAGTGTTTGTTCTTACATTCATTCCATCCTGAACCTGCAGCACGCATGATGCGGGAAGATTACGCATAGGTACGCCCTTAACGTCAACTTCAACAACACATACTCTGCAGGCAGCTATTTCATTGATATCCTTTAAAAAACATAGTGTCGGTATATCAATTCCTGCTTCTCTTGCAGCCATCAAGACCGTATAATCTTTAGGGACATTTACAGTTATTCCATTTATAGTTACATTTACTTTATCCAATTATAACACCTGCCTTCCTTACTTTTTAATGATAGCATGGAATGTACAAGCATCCATACAAGCGCCGCATTTAATACATTTGTCCTGATTGATAACATGAATTTCCTTCACTTTTCCTTCAATTGCACCAACAGGGCATATTCTTGCGCACTTAGTACATCCCTTGCAATCCATAGTAATAATATATCTCAAGAGTGACTGGCAAACTCCAGCAGGACATCTTTTCTCCAAAACGTGAGCTTCATATTCATCTCTAAAATATTTCAGTGTTGACAAAACCGGGTTAGGAGCTGTTTGTCCCAAACCGCACAATGAAGTTTCCTTAATATTTATTGCAAGCTTTTCAAGCTTATCAAGATCTTCCATAGTGCCTTTGCCTTCTGTTATTTTATCCAGAATTTCAAGCATCCTCTTTGTTCCTTCACGGCATGGTGTACACTTACCGCATGACTCATCAACGGTGAAATCAAGGAAGAACCTTGCTATGTCAACCATACAGTTGTCTTCATCCATAACTATCATTCCGCCTGAGCCCATCATTGAGCCCACAGCTGTAAGATTGTCATAGTCTATAGGAATATCCAAGTGATCTTTAGTCAAGCATCCGCCTGATGGTCCTCCTGTCTGAACAGCTTTAAATTCCTTGTTGTTCGGACATCCTCCGCCTATATCGTATATAACTTCTCTCAGAGCAGTTCCCATTGGAACTTCTACGAGACCTGTGTTATTGATTTTTCCGCCAAGAGCAAATACTTTTGTTCCAGGAGATTTTACTGTACCGAAGCTCTTGAACCAGCCCGGACCGTTTAAAATGATTTGAGGAACATTGGCCAATGTTTCTACGTTATTAATAATTGTAGGTTTGCCCCATAATCCTTTGTTTGCAGGGAATGGAGGCTTATTTCTTGACATTCCTCTTTTGCCTTCTATTGACTGCATAAGGGCAGTTTCTTCACCGCATACGAATGCTCCGGCACCAAGTCTTATTTCAACATCAAAGTCAAAACCTGAGTTAAAAAGATTTTTTCCTAAAAGTCCTGTTTCCTTAGCTTGTTTTATTGCAATTTCCAATCTATGAACAGCTATAGGGTATTCAGCCCTGACATATATAAAACCTTTTGTAGCTCCAATAGCATATCCTGCAATGGCCATTGCTTCGAGAACAGCATGTGGGTCTCCTTCAAGAACGCTTCTGTCCATGAATGCACCCGGGTCTCCTTCGTCAGCATTACAAATTACATATTTCTGGTCAGCCTGATTTGGAGCTGCAAAACTCCACTTCATACCTGTGGAGAAACCTGCTCCTCCTCTACCTTTTAAGCCGGAATCCTTTACAAGCTGTATTACCTCTGTAGGAGTCATTTCTGTCAATACTTTTCCCAAAGCCATGTACCCATCACGAGCAATATATTCGCTTATATCTTCAGGATTGATCACTCCGCAGTTTCTTAAAGCAACTCTTTTTTGTTTTTTATAAAACTCTACTTCACTGAGAGGTTTAATCTTTTCTTCTCTTGCACTCTCGTCAAACAGATATTTTCTTACTATTCTTCCCTTCAACAGGTGCTCTTCACAAATTTCATCAACTCTTTCAACAGTCATTCTTGCATAGAACGATCCCTCAGGATATATTATAACTATAGGTCCTTCTTCACACAGACCGAAACATCCGGTAGAAACTACTTGTATTTCTTCATCTAAATTTAATTCTTTAATTTTTTCTTCAAATCTCTGCTTAATCAAAGCAGAATTTGAAGAACTGCACCCAGTTCCGCCACATACCAAAACATGAGATCTGAAAATCTTCATCGCTTCTCCTCCACTTCTACTGTTTTTCAGCTGAACCTATTGTATACTCAACAACAACGTTGTTGTTTACCAAATGTTCCGACACAATTCTTTTTGCTTTTTCCGGATCAATATGAACATAGGTTACTTTTTCTTTATCAGCAGTATATACTTCCACAATAGGTTCCAAAGTGCACATTCCAATGCATCCTGTCTGTACTACCTGAACATTTCCCAAATTTCTTTTAGCAACTTCTTCAACCAAAGTTGTTAAAACAGGTCTTGCACCTGCAGATATTCCGCATGTTGCCATACCTACAACAACTCTAATATCTTTATCTGTATTTCTCATTTCAATATTCTTAATTGACTCTTCTCTCAACTTTTTCAATTCTTCCAAAGATTTCATACGCGTCCCCCTTAATCCTTATATTTAGCTAAAATTTCCGGGATTTTCTTAGGTTCCAACTTACCGTATACATCCCCGTCTATCATCATTACAGGAGCCAGACCACAGCAGCCCAAGCATCTAGTTGCCTCAAGGGTAAACTCATTATCCTCTGTTGTCTCGCCAACACTTACCTTCAATTCTTTTGATAACTTGTCCAAAACCAGCTGTGAACCTTTAACATAACATGCAGTTCCAAGACACACCCCTATTTTATGTTTTCCTTTTGGTGTGATTGAAAATTGTGTGTAAAAAGTAGCAACACCGTAAACTTCAGCTAACGGAACATCTACCTCATGAGCAATAAATTTCTGCACTTCAATTGGAAGATAGCCGAAAATTTCCTGAGCCTTGTGCAGCGTCTGCATCAATATGCCCTGTGATTGTCTGATTGAGTCAATGTACTCTTTAAGCTCAATAAACTGCCTTTCATTAGCTCTAACATCAAGTCCTTTAATCAAAATAATAACCTCCCTAGTTTATTTTGAACAGATATTTGTTCCATTATATATTTTTGTTAATATAATGTCAATCAAAAGAACCAATTAAATATTTAAGAACATTTAATATAGCTTGTAATTACTTTTATTAATCTGATAAACGTTTTTTACATCATTAAATTTACCTTAATTAATTTATGCTCATCAAAAAGTTAAGAATATTGCATGTTTAGTATATTGAAGTTTGTTCAAATATTATTAATCAATAAATGAAAAGAAAAATCAACTTTAGTGATTAATCTTCTATTTTCAATAAGTCTAAAATCCTGTTCAAATCTTCATTGTTGGTGTATTCTATTTCAATTTTTCCCTTATTCTTGTTTCTTTTTATGTTTACTCTTGAAGAAAATCTATCTGTGAGCATTTCTTCAACATATGCCAGGTACTTATCTTTTTCCGGTTGAACTCTTCTTTTTGGTTTTTTATTGTCCCTTACAAGCTTTTCAACATCCCTCACGCTCAAATCTTCTTTTATAATAAGGTTTGTCAAGGCAATTTGTTTTTCAGGAGAAAGGCTTAATATTGCTCTTCCGTGTCCGGCGGAAATCTCGTTGTTTACTATTTTTTCCTTAACGTAGCTGTCAAGGTTTGAAAGTCTCATGATATTTGTGACATAAACCCTTGATTTGCCAACAATGTTAGAAACTTCTTCCTGGGTTATGCCGTATCTGTCCATGATAAAATCATATGCATTGGCTTCATCTATGGGATTCAAATCTTCTCTTTGTATGTTTTCAATCAAAGCTATTTCCGAGGCATTTTTATTTTCAATGTCTCTGACAATACATGGCATGGATTTGATGTTGGCGTTCTTGCATGCCCTCCATCTTCTTTCACCTGCGATGATTGTGTATATGTCATTGTCTTTTCTGACGATAATAGGCTGTATGACACCATATTTTTTAATGGACTCAGTCAGTTCCTCAAGTTTATCCTGCTCAAATACCTTGCGTGGCTGATTTGGATTAGGACATATTAAATTTGTATCTATTTCTTCAATTCTTTTTATGTCTTCTTTTTCCAGTTCTTCCGGTATCAATGCTGACAAACCCTTGCCCAGGGCTTTTCTTTTAATAGCCATGTTATCCTCCTAGTTATTCTTGATGATTTCTTCAGAAAGTTTCATATATGCTTCGCTTCCCTTTGATTTTTCATCATAAAGCATGATGGGTTGCCCGAAGCTAGGTGCTTCAGCCAATCTTACACTTCTTGGAATCACAGTCCTGTACACTTTATCCTTAAAATACTTCTTTACTTCTTCAACTACCTGCACTGAAAGGTTTGTTCTTCCGTCAAACATATTGAGAAGAACTCCTTCAATATCAAGTTTAGGATTTAAAGTTTTTCTTACAAGCTTAACCGTATCAATGAGTTGTCCAACACCCTCCAAAGAATAATATTCACACTGTATAGGTATTAGAACAGTATTTGAAGCAGTCAGTGCATTCAGTGACAAAAGTCCCAATGAGGGGGGGCAGTCAATTATGATAAAATCATATTTATTGTCAAGCATGCTCATCTTTTCTTTTAGGGTTTTCTCCCTGTACTTTGTATTTGTAAGCTCTATTTCAGCTCCCGCCAACTGTATGTTTGCCGGCACCAGCTCCAGATTTTCAATACTTGTCTTGCATATTATTTTATTTATGTCGTAATCTTCAATCAATACATCATAAATGGTGTACTCAAGTTCATTTTTATTGACACCAAACCCGCTGGTTGAATTGCCCTGAGGATCTATGTCAATGCTCAGAACTTTTTTGCCTTTCATAGCCAAGGCAGCGCATAGGTTAACATTTGTGGTTGTTTTTCCTACTCCGCCTTTTTGATTGAATATGCTTATGACTTTAGCCATACCTTCACCCTCTACATGCTTTTTTTAGGAATTTTCACCTTTATTTCAATGAACTCTTCCGATTCTTCCTGCTCAAATCTCGCATCTATGCCTGTTTTAACAATTTCGTTATAAGCATTTTTGATTGTGTTTATATAAATTTTATAATTGATAAAATTCCTAACATAGCGCTTGTCCTTAATTTTCTTAAGGTTTACATCTTCTGCTATAGAACTTACAAGTTTTTCAGTTTCACTTACATTGAGGTCTTTTTTTATTATTTTTTCCACAATGCTCAGAAGCAGCTCTTCATCTTCAATTTTTAACAAAGCTCTTGCATGGCGCTCGCTTAAACTTCCTTCCCTGATTTTTAGTTTTACAGATTCAGGAAGCTTTAAGATACGCATTTTGTTTGCAATTGTGGATTGTGATTTACCAAGTTTTTCTGCCAGCTGTGTCTGATTCAGTTCAAAGTCTTCAATAAGCCTTTCGTAAGCCATTGCTTCTTCAATAAAATCAAGATCTTCACGCTGCAAATTTTCAATAAGAGCCATTGCAGCCGATTCTTCTTCCTTTACTTCAATGATTACTGCAGGAATTGTCTCCCTGCCAAGGAGCTTTACAGCTTTGAAACGTCTTTCACCGGCGATAATCTCATAAATATCATCATAAATCTTTCTTACAGTTATGGGCTGTATAATGCCATAGTTTTTAATGGATTGGCTCAACTCTTCAAGAGCCCTGTCATCAAAAATTTTTCTTGGTTGATTTTTATTAGGAATTATTTTGTTAACATCTATATTTACTATACTGCTTATCAAAATTTTCTCCCCCTCATATTAATGGATCTTTACTTGGTTTTCCCGCTTTTCTCGGGTACTTGCTGTTTGTTTGTTCAGTTTTTTCTATTATTACTATTTTTCTTAATATCTCAGACCCAGGGAGATTAATTTCCTTTATTTCTTTAGTTTTGCCCCCAAGCTTGTTTATGGCACTTTCAGATTCTGTTATTTCCTTGGAAATATTCTCACTTTTATACGCTGCAAAATATCCGCCAACTTTTACAAAAGGAAGGCAGTATTCACATAAAACGTTAAGAGGTGCCACAGCTCTTGAAACACATATGTCAAATTGTTCTCTGTACTTTGGATTTTGACCGAAGTCTTCCGCTCTGCCGTGAATGAGTTCCACACCGTCAAGATTCAGTTCTTTCTTGACTGTCTCAAGAAAATCTATTCTTTTTCTCAAGCTGTCCAAAAGAGTAATACTCAGTCTGTCGTTGACAATTTTCAAAGGATAACCAGGAAAGCCTCCTCCTGTTCCAATGTCGATTAAACTCTTCTTTTCGCAGGAATTTTCCTCATCCAGGAGAATGATGCTGTCCAGGAAGTGCTTCACATATATTTCTTCATCATCTTCAATGGACGTAATGTTGATTTTTTGATTCCATTCCTTCAAAAGATCTCTGTACTTTATGAACTTGTTTTCAATTTCTGAGCTGTAGGGCAATTTCAGCTGTCTGAAACCCTCTTCCATTGTTTTAATCAAGATTTTCTCCTTTGTTGTTGGCCGTGTTTGTCATCATGTACACCAAAAGAACATTGATGTCGGATGGTGAAACCCCGGATATTCTCGAAGCCTGACCTATTGAATCAGGTCTTATTCTGTCAAGTTTCTGCTTTGCTTCAAGTCTTAAGTTTCCTATGCTGTCATAATCAATATTGCTTGGGATTCTTCTGTTTTCAAGCTTTCTAAACTGCTCTACCTGCTTTATCTGCTTTGAAATGTATCCTTCATACTTTATGACTGTTTCAACATAATCCTTTGTTTCTTTGTTGAGTGACGGCCTATGTTCATCAAGTCCGGCAGTGTTGTCGTAGTCAAGCTCTGTCCTTCTCAACAGGTCATAAAAGCTCACAGGTATTTTTAAAGGTACGCTTCCGAGATTTTCCAAAATTTCATTTACTTCTTTTTTCGGAGTAATTTTTATGTTTTTCAAGCGTTCAATTTCTTCTTCTATTTTTTGTTTCTTTATTTTAAATCTGTTGTATCTTTCTTCAGTAACAAGACCCACTTCGTAACCTTTCTCTGTAAGCCTTTCATCTGCATTATCCTGTCTCAATATAAGCCTGTACTCTGCCCTTGAGGTCATCATGCGGTATGGTTCATTTGTCCCCTTAGTTACAAGGTCGTCAATCAATACACCGATGTAAGCCTCGGAACGGTCAAGAACAAGTGGTTGTTTGTTTTTCAAACTCATGGCTGCATTTATTCCGGCTATGAGTCCCTGTGATGCTGCTTCTTCATAACCTGAGCTTCCGTTAACCTGACCTGCAAAAAATAAATTTTTTATGCTTATGAGTTCCAAGCTTGTTTTAAGCTGCGTCGGGTCTATGCAGTCATATTCTATTGCATAAGCAGGCCTCATGATTTTGGCATTTTCAAGGCCTATCATAGATTTGTACATCTTTATCTGCACTTCGTATGGGAGAGAAGAAGACATGCCCTGAATATACATTTCCTTTGTGTCAAGACCTTCAGGTTCAACAAACAGCTGGTGTCTGTCCTTGTCTGAAAACTTAACAACCTTATCCTCTATGGAAGGGCAGTACCTCGGTCCTATGCTTTTTATAACTCCTTCGTAAAGAGGAGATCTGTCCAGATTTTTTCTTATTATTTCATGTGTTTGCTCAGTAGTGTATGTTATATAGCACGGTATCTGTTCAATCTTTATTTCATCGGTCATGAATGAAAAAGGAATTATTTCCTCATCCCCGGACTGTATTTCCATCTTTTCATAATCCAGAGAATCAGAGTGTATTCTTGCCGGTGTTCCAGTCTTGAATTTTCTGAGTTCTATTCCTAAGTCCATCAATGATTCCGAGAGTTCATTAGCAGGAGCCAAACCGTTTGGTCCTGAAGAATAATTCAACTCTCCTATATAAACCCTTCCTTTAAGGTATGTTCCTGTTGTGATTATTACTGCTTTTGCCCTGTAATATGCTCCGACTTTTGTATAAACATTGAAAGTTTTGTCCTCATTGACTGTGAGCCTTGTGACTTCAGCCTGGATAACTTCAAGATTTTTCTGTCTTTCTATTACTTTTTTCATCTCAGTGTGATATTTGTTTTTGTCTGCCTGAGCCCTCAGGGAATGAACTGCCGGTCCCTTTGAACGGTTCAACATCTTACATTGTATCATAGTTTTATCTATATTCAAAGCCATTTCTCCACCCAGAGCATCTATTTCCCTCACGAGGTGTCCTTTTGCTGTTCCACCAATATTCGGATTACATGGCATCATAGCTATTGAATCAAGCGTCATGGTTATCATAATCGTATTTAGCCCAAGTCTTGAGGCCGCAAGAGCTGCTTCACAGCCTGCGTGTCCTGCTCCCACAACTGCCACATCTATTTCTTCTGCAAGAAAATCTCTTACTTTGTCTTCCATTTCGTTTCCTTCCTACTTTCCGATGCAAAATTCATTGAATATTTTGTCAACCAAATCGTCACTTACTGACTTACCAACTATGAGACCTAAATTTTCCATAGCTTCCCTAAGGTCTATTTCCACAAAGTCTATGGTCATGCCGTCATTAATTGACTTTAACACTTCATCAAGGCTGTTTTTTGCATTGACAAGCAAATTCTTGTGTCTTGCATTGTTAATAATAAGCTCGCTGTCAAGATTTATTGCTCCTTCAAAAAACATTCGGCTAAGTCTTTCGATTATTTCGTCAAGACCTTGATTGTTCACAACAGATATGCTGATTGCTTCATTTTCTATGTCTTCATAATCTGTCAAATCAAGCTTGTTTTCCAAATCTGTCTTATTCTTTATATAAATTGTTTTTTTATTTTTGATGTAATGGAGTATTTTTTCATCTTCAGCTTCAAGTTCTCTTGAAGAATCAAAGAGCATCATTACTAAGTCTGCTTCATCAACTTTTCCGAGTGCCTTTTCAACACCTATTCTTTCAACTTTGTCTTCTGTGTCTCTTATGCCTGCAGTGTCGATTATCCTTAATGGGATTCCCTTTATGTTCACATATTCTTCTATTGTGTCTCTTGTAGTTCCGGGAATTTCCGTAACAATTGCACGGTTTTCATTCAGGAGAAAATTCATGAGTGAAGACTTGCCAACATTGGGCTTTCCCAATATTACAGTCTTGATTCCTTCTTTATATATTTTCCCCGTATCAGCCGTAGATATTAATTTGTCAATTTTATTTGAAATTTCTTCGCAGAAATCCTTCGCATCAGAAATTGTGATTTCGTCTTCATCATATTCAGGAAAATCAATATTTACTTCAATATTTGCAAGTATGTGCATGATTTTTTCTATTATATGGTTTATCTCCCTGGAAAGCCTGCCTTCAAGGTGATTCATGGATATTGAGTGGCTTGAATCAGTCTTTGAATTTATGATATCAATGACAGCTTCAGCTTGGGTAAGGTCAATTCTTCCGTTAAGAAAGGCTCTCTTTGTAAACTCGCCTCTTTCTGCAGGACGACATCCCAATAAAAGAACTGCTTCAAGTATTTTTTTCGCAGAAATAACTCCCCCATGGCAATTTATCTCCACAACATCCTCTCTTGTGTAGGTATTCGGACCTTTCATGTAAGAAAGCAGCACTTCATCAATTATTTTGCCTTGATTGTCTATTGCATGGCCGTAATGAAGGTACCTTGGTTTTAAATTATTGGGCTCTCCTCTTTTTCTGCCTTTTTTGACAAAAATTTTTTCAGCTATATGAAGTACATCATCTCCGCTTATTCTTATTATGTTAATACCTGCATTGCCAGGAAATGTTGCTATTGCAGCTATTGTATCACTGTTCATCCTATCACCGTTTCTTTCTTTCCAATTCACATATATTTTACATTATTTTTTCACAAATGTACATAAATATTTAACACTGTTACATTTCAATAAACATGTAATAAAAAACTTTCCTAGTATATAAAATATAACCCGGTTGTCCGGGTTATATGATCAATGCTATTTTAAGTCTATTACAACTTTTCTATAGGGCTCATCACCCTCAGAATAAGTGATTATGTCCTTTTCGTCCTGTAAAGTAGAATGAATTATTCTTCTTTCATAAGGATTCATTGGCTCAAGCCTTACTTTGTGCTTGTAGTACCTGCACTTGTCTGCCATTTTCGCTGCAAGTTTCTTCAATGTCTCTTCTCTTTTTGCTCTGTAATCTTCAACATTGAAAATCACTCTAACATAATTTTCTCTGCCTTTATTCACTATCAAATTAAGAAGAAATTGAATTTCATCTAAATTTTTCCCTCTTTTACCTATGATTATGCCTTTATCGTCTTCTCCGATTTTAACTATGTCAACTTTTAAAATGTTGTCGGAAAAATCCACTTCGTAATCAGCTTCTATCTCCATTTTTTTAAGCAGGATGTCAAAGAATTTTTTTGTTCTTTCTTCCGGACCATTTGTAACGGTTACTCTGACCTTTGCATCTTTGCTTCCTATCAAGCCGAAAAACCCTTTTGAAGGCTCATTGATAACTTCAATCTGCACTTCTTCTTTTTCAGCATGAAGTTCTACTAAGGCAGCGGCAATAGCTTCTTCAACTGTAGATCTTTCAATAGTTACATTTTTCATCTATTTTAATTCCTCCTTCGGATTTTTGGACGAATTCATAATAACATACTGTTGTATCAACTGAAAAACATTTGAAACAACCCAGTATAATCCTAATCCTGCAGGGAATTGAATACCGAATACAAATATCATGACAGGCATCATCATATTCATAGATTTTTGTGTAGCCATGGCCTGTTCATTTCCTGCCGGCTGAGAAGACATTGTCATTTTACTTGTCAGATAAGTTGTAAGTGCTGATATTGCAGCAAATATAGGAACCGCTGCTCCAATGAACGGAAGTGACATTCCACCCATTGACAGTCCATTTACAAGTCCTCCTTCAAAAATATGATTTTCAGTGAATCCTAAGTCATTGATCCATAAAAATGCCTTATTTATTAAATCATATGCTTCTTGATTCTTAAAAACATATATTTCAGGTGATCTGATAACATAAAAGAACGCAATTAATATAGGGAATTGAATCAACATTGGTAAACATCCGGCAAAAGGACTGTATTCAGCTTCCTTGTACAATTCCATTTGTTTTCTTTGAAGCGTCTGAGGATCTTTTCCGTACTTTTCCTGCAATTCCTGTATTTTTGGATTTAATTCCTGCATTTTTTTCATAGATTTTGTCTGCTTCAACGTCAATGGCATTACTATCAACTTAAATATTATAGTTGACAAAATTATTGAAATTGCATAAGCAGAAAGATATTCAGTATCAAAGACAGATACCATGTCGTATAACAATTTAACAAGCATACCCATTGGCTTTGCTAAAAAATCTAAATTCATGTTTATCCTCCGTATTATTTCAAAGGATCATACCCACCGGGATGAAATGGATGACATCTGAGAATTCGTTTTATTCCTAAGTATGAGCCTTTTATAAAACCGTATTTTTGTAACGCTTCAACAAAATATTGCGAGCATGTGGGGTAAAATCTGCAGTGCCTTACTCCCGAGCTCGAAGAAAACTTCTGATATATTCGTATAATAAAAATTAATACCTTACTTATTTAGATCACCCTTTAACATTTTCCTTTTTTTCATCAGTTTAAAAAATGATTTTTCCAGACTCTTGTAATCTGAATCAGTAGCATTAACCCTGGCCATCAAGACAAAATCATAGCCTTCTTTTAAATTACACTCATTTAACCTTACTATTTCTTTCAGTCTTCTTCTTATGATATTCCTGCTCACTGCCAGTTTGATTTTTTTTGCAGCAGTAAAACCAAATCTGTTATAACCTAAATTGTTTTTTTTTACAAATAAAACAATATTGTAATCAGATATAGAATCCTTACAATTATAGACAGATTTGTATTCTTTGTTGTTTTTTATGATTATCATTCTTTTTCCCTATGTCTGAAAATGGAATAAAAGGCCACATACGCGGCCTTATGCTGACAATTTCTTTCTACCTTTTGCCCTTCTTCTCTTCAAAACATTTCTTCCGGATTTTGTGCTCATTCTTTTAATAAATCCATGTTCACTGCTTCTTTGTCTTCTTTTTGGCTGATAAGTTCTTTTCATCAGAAAAACACCTCCTTGTACTACAGATATCTATATAAATATCTTAAATTTTCATGTTTTTAAATTATAATATTTTTAAAATTCGATGTCAACAATTAAAAATATTATAGCTACTGTAATATACTACATTTTTTTGAAGAATGCAATTATTTTTTAAAATAAATAAAATTAAATTGAAATTGTGGATAAAAAATGATAGTATGATATGTATCTGTGGATAACTTTTTATTTTAATCAAATCTATGGACAAACTGTTATTAAAATTTAAAAAGTGTTGAATAATCAATTTTATAAATTGTTCACATTTTTAGTCAACAATTGTTCACAACATAGAATTTAACATATATTTTCATTTATTATAAACAACATGTTAATTTTTTTTATCAACAACCGGAGGAATTATATGAACTTTGAAGAATTATGGAACGAAGTCCTGGAAATTGTAAAAGAAGATACAAACCAAGTCAGTTTTAACACTTGGTTCAAGCCTCTTAAAATAGTTGCTTATAAAAATAATACAATTTATTTGGAAACAGCAGATGATTTTTTAAAAAACACATTAAAGAAAAGACATTACAACTTTCTTAAAAATGCATTCACATATGTATTAAAGAAGGATACGGAACTGATTTTCACGGTTCCCGGCGAAAACTTCGAAAAGGATGATTCTAAAAGAACTCCTTCTAACAGCACTTCCGAAGAAACTGACGCAATAAACATAGACAGAAAATTAAATCCCAAGTACCGTTTTGACAACTTCATAATAGGAAATTCAAACCGATTTGCCCATGCCGCTTCCCTGGCTGTTGCAGAAGCTCCATCTACTGCGTACAACCCTTTATTTTTATACGGCGGAGTTGGTCTTGGAAAAACTCACTTGATGCACGCAATAGGACACTACATCCTGGACAACAATCCGGACGCCTATGTTCTTTATGTCACTTCGGAGAAATTTACCAACGACCTTATAAATTCAATCAAGGACGGAAAAAACGAAGAATTCAGAAACACATACAGAAAAGCTGATGTCCTCTTGGTGGACGACATTCAGTTTATTGCCGGAAAAGAAAGTACTCAGGAAGAATTCTTCCACACCTTCAATGCTCTTCATGAAGCAAACAAGCAGATAATAGTGTCCAGCGATAATCCTCCAAGCGAAATTCCAACATTGGAAGACAGGCTTCGTTCACGTTTCGAATGGGGACTTATTGCAGACATTCAGCCGCCAGATTATGAAACAAGAATAGCAATATTGAGAAAAAAAGCTGAAGCTGAAAAATACAACGTTCCTGACGAGGTAATCACATACATTGCACAGCATATTCAATCAAATATAAGAAAACTCGAAGGAGCTCTCATACGTATTTATGCCTATGCTTCTCTAACTAATAAAAAGGAAGTTTCGCTTGAGCTTGCCCAGGAGGCCTTGAAACATTTGATTTCAAGCAACAAGAAAATCACTCTTGTTGATATAAAGGAAGTTGTTGCAAATTACTACAACATATCGATGGAAGACCTTGTATCAAAAAAGAAAACAAAAAACATAGCTTATCCAAGGCAAATTGCAATGTATATAGCCAGAAAACTTACGGATTATTCTCTTCCTAAACTTGGAGAAGAATTCGGAGGAAGAGATCACTCAACAGTACTGCATGCATGCAACAAAGTTGAAGAAGACATGGAAAATTCTCAGGAAGTCAAAAAAAATGTAGACGATTTAATTTCCATGCTGAATAATTAGTTTATCTGTTGATAAACTGTTATGGGTTGTTTATAACATTATTTTTTATTTTTCTTGTTTTGGATAAAAAATTAATTTGTCAACAGCCATAAATTTTTTAAATATTTAAAATTCAGTGGTTCAACAACTTTTCAACAAATTAACAGTGCCTACTAATATTACTAATAATTATTTTATATATTTCTATTAAATGTTTTTTCAGCTTCAATTGTTAACAAACCAATTATAAAGGAGTAAAAGATGAAAATTCGAATTAACCAAAATGAACTAAATAAATCAATTAATATTGTACAAAAAGCAGTTTCTTCAAGAACGCCTCTTCCAATATTGTCAGGCATACTCATAGAAGCAAAAAACAACATGCTCATTATGACTGCCACAGACCTGGATCTTGGAATAAAAACTTATTCTCCTTGTGACATAGAGGAAGAAGGATCAATAGTTGTACAATCAAGGCTTATTGGAGATTTTGTAAGAAAACTGCCGTCTAATTCCTATGTTAACATTGAAACAATGGAAAACAACAACATGGAAATAAAATGTCTTAATTCTGAAATAAACATACTTGGAAATTCTGCAGCGGAATATCCTGACAACACATTTGACAATGAAGGAAATTCATTTTCAATAAAATCTGAATCTTTAAAGAATCTTATAAAGTACACTTATTTTGCAGCTGCACAGGAAAATATTAAACCTATTTTCACAGGCTGCCTTATTGAAATTAAAAATAATCTTTGCACATTTGTCGCTCTGGACGGATACAGAATGGCTGTGAAAAAAGAAAAAATAGACTTTGATGGTGAAGTGTCAGTTGTTGTTCCTTCTAAAACAATGCTTGAAATTTTGAGAATCATAGAGGAAAACAAATCAAACACAGACATAGTGATTTCTGAAAGCCATATTTCCTTCAAGATAGACAATACAATAATAATTTCAAATCTACTTGATGGAAAATTCATCGATTATGAAGGAATAATAAAAGATAATTATGTAACCAGAGTTAATGTAAGTACGACTGAAATAAGAGAATCTGTTGAAAGAGCTTCACTTCTTGCAAAGGATGACAAAAACAATCTCATAATTCTTGACATAAAAGAAAACAACATGCAGATAAATTCTGCTTCTGAATACGGCAATGTAGAAGAAAATGTGGCTGTTGAAAAAGAAGGGGAAGATATAAAAATAGGTTTTAACTCAAAATATCTCCTTGATTTTCTCAAGGTAATAGAAAGCGAAAAAATTAAATTGAACTTAATAGGGAAAAACAACCCATGCTTTATAAATGAAGACAGCAAGGAAGATTATATTTACATGGTGCTGCCTGTAAGAATATCATAATATTTTAAGTACAGTATAAAAGATAATATAAATATTAATTGTGTATGGTCATTTACAATAATAAATTATTTGAAACAGAGGTGCAAAATGGAAAATATTTATATAAGCACAGAATATATAAAACTTGACCAGCTTTTGAAATTTGCTAATGCAGTCGAAGGCGGTGGAATGGCAAAAAATGTGATTCTTGACGGACTTGTAAAGGTTAACTGCAAAGTTGAACTTCAAAGAGGAAAGAAGTTGAGAGAAGGGGACATCGTGGAATTTAACGGTGAAGAGTATATCATTTCAATAGAGGAAAAATGATAATAAATAAGTTAAAAATAAAGAATTACAGAAATTTCATGGATGCAGAAATTGAGCTCAACAGCTCTCTTAACATTTTCATAGGAGACAACGGGCAGGGAAAAACAAACCTCATGGAGTCAATTTACCTTTCTTCAATAGGAAGGACGTTCAGGCTCAACAGTGAAAATGAGCTCATCAATTTCAATGAAAATAAAAGTTCTGTAGAAATTTCTCTGGTAAAGAATAACTATAGCATGAAAATAGACCTTCTTTTGGAGAAAAACAAAAGAAAAACAGTCCACATAAACGGAGTTAAGCTGGAAAAAACTTCGGAAATGATAGGAATATTGAACAATGTTATTTTTACTCCGGATGACATGAGAATTATAAAGGGAAGTCCTGTTGAAAGAAGAAAATTTATAAATATTGACATTTCTCAAATCAAGCCCAAATACAAGTATTTACTTAATAAATACAAAAAAATTGTAACTGAAAGAAATATTATTTTAAAAAATTACTATACAAATCCACAAAATAAGGATATTATAAATATTTGGAATGATTACCTGGTTAATACAGGTTCTGACATGATATTCTTCAGAAATGAATATATTGAAAAGCTAAAAAATTATGCAGCGGATATTTATGAAGATATTTCAGGCAAAAAAGAAAAATTCGAGATGAGTTACTGCTGCAACATAGGCAGTGCTGAATACTCGGACAAGGAAATTATAAAAAAATCATTTCAGGAAAAAATAGACAACAACTTGAAGAATGAAATAATGAGAGGAACCACTGTGTACGGACCTCACAAGGACGACATAGTAATAAAAATAGACGGCAATGAATGCAAATATTTTGGTTCCCAGGGACAACAGCGTTCAGCAATTCTTTCTATCAAGCTTGCAGAAATAGAAATTATAAAAGAAGAAACAGGAGAATATCCGATTTTGTTGTTGGATGATGTGTTGTCAGAGCTTGACAACAAAAGAAAAGGGTATCTCATGAACTACATAAAAGGGATACAGACTGTCATTACAACAACAGATGACCATGATTTAAAAGAGTTGACCAAATTTTATAACAAGAAAATTTTTTATATAAACGAAGGAAAAATTGGCAATATTACAAATTAGAGGAGTTTAAATAAATGGCAGATAAAAATAACATTCATTACGGTGCAGATCAGATTCAGGTGCTGGAAGGGTTGGAGCCTGTAAGGAAAAGACCAGGCATGTATATTGGATCTACCGGTGAAAGAGGGCTGCATCAGCTGGTTTATGAAGTAGTTGACAACAGCATAGACGAAGCCTTGGCAGGATACTGTGATACAATTCATGTTACCATTAATACAGACAATTCAGTTGTGGTAGTGGACAACGGAAGAGGGATTCCAATAGAAAAAAACAAAAAAACAGGAAAATCAACATTGGAAACTGTTCTTACAGTACTGCATGCCGGAGGTAAATTTGATAACGATGCTTACAAGGTGTCGGGAGGACTTCACGGCGTTGGTGTTTCATGCGTTAATGCATTGTCTGATTACTTGGTTGCAGAAGTAAACTGGGACGGAAAAAGGTACAGACAAAAATTTGAAAGAGGAGTTGCAAAGTCAGAGGTTGAATATGTGAGTGACACTGATAATACAGGAACAACCATAACTTTTTTGCCTGACTCCACAATATTTGAAACTATTGTATTTAATTACACCATATTGAAACATCGTATGCGTGAGCTTGCATTTTTAAACAAAGGAATAAAGATTTCATTAGAGGACAAAAGAGACGGAGTAAAGGATCTTTTCCACTATGAAGGCGGAATAAAAGAATTTGTCCATTACTTAAACAACAAGAAAGAACCTCTTCATGAGGATATAATATACACTGAAGGCAAAAAAGAAAAAGTAATGGTTGAGCTGTCACTTCAGTACACAGATTCATACAATGAAAATATTTTTTCATTCGTAAACAACATCAACACAATTGAAGGAGGAAGCCACCTTGTTGGTTTCAAGACTGCCCTCACCCGTGTTGTTAATGATTATGCAAAAAAATACAGTTTATTGAAAGAAAATGATGTGGCAATAACAGGCGAAGACATCAGAGAAGGCATAACTGCCATACTTTCAATAAAAATTCCAAATCCTCAGTTTGAAGGACAGACAAAGACAAAACTTGGAAACAGTGAAGTTAGAGGAATAGTTGATAATATTACGGGAGAGGCCTTGAGCATCTACTGTGAAGAAAATCCTAAAACAGCAAAATCCATTGTAGAAAAATCTTTGAGATCAGCAAGAGCCAGAGATGCTGCAAGAAAAGCAAGAGACCTTGTAAGAAGAAAAGGTGCCCTTGAAGGAATGGCATTGCCAGGAAAGCTTGCAGACTGCTCAGAAAAAGATCCTAAGCTTTGCGAAATCTGCATAGTTGAGGGTAATTCAGCAGGCGGCAGCGCCAAGGAAGGAAGAGACAGAAGGATTCAAGCGATACTTCCTTTGAGAGGAAAAATACTGAATGTTGAAAAATCAAGAATTGATAGAATATTAAGTTCAGAAGAAATAAAAAATATGATAACTGCATTTGGATGCGGAATCGGTGAAGATTTTGATATTTCTAAATTAAGATATCACAA
Source organism: Firmicutes bacterium UBA6113 (assembly GCA_002422545.1). Lineage (GTDB taxonomy): Bacteria > Bacillota > Clostridia > Tissierellales > Sedimentibacteraceae > Sedimentibacter. Next base: position 95,049 of record DIWF01000015.1, read on the forward strand.
AATAATAATAATGACAGATGCCGATGTTGATGGTGCTCACATCCGTACTCTTTTATTGACATTTTTCTACAGGTACATGAAGGAGTTGATTACACAAGGCCACGTCTATGCTGCACAGCCTCCTTTGTACAGAGTTAAAAAGGGAAAATTCGAACAATATGTCTACAGCGACCCAGAACTTAACAAAGTTCTTGAAGAAATCGGCAGAGACAACAAGTATGAAATACAAAGATACAAAGGTCTTGGAGAAATGGATCCTGAACAGCTTTGGGAAACAACAATGAATCCTGCCCAAAGAATTCTTTTGAGGGTAAACGAAGATGATTCCATGGAAGCAGATGAAACATTTAACGTGCTCATGGGAGATAAGGTTGCACCAAGAAGAGAATTTATCGAAGAAAATGCTAGATATGTTAAGAATTTAGATATATAGGCTGTCGGAGGAAACAAATGAGTGAAATTGAAAATAACAGTAAAATAATAGAAACGAATATTACCCAGGAAATGAGAAAGTCTTATCTGGACTATGCAATGACAGTAATAGTGTCAAGAGCACTGCCTGATGTAAGAGACGGTCTTAAGCCTGTTCATAGAAGAATTCTTTATTCAGCTCATGAACTTGGACTTACTCCAGACAAGCCGCACAAAAAAAGTGCTCGTATTGTAGGAGATGTTCTCGGTAAGTACCACCCACACGGAGATAGTGCAGTATATGATGCAATGGTAAGACTTGCACAAAGTTTTTCAATGCGTTATCCTCTCATAGACGGACATGGAAACTTCGGTTCCGTTGATGGAGACGGAGCTGCGGCAATGCGTTACACCGAAGCAAGAATGTCGAAGATGGCGCTGGAACTTTTAAGGGATTTCAACAAGGACACAGTTGACTTCAGGCCTAACTTCGATGAAACATTGAAAGAGCCTGTTGTTTTGCCAAGCCGTTTTCCAAACCTGCTTGTTAACGGTTCATCTGGAATAGCTGTTGGTATGGCAAGCTCAATTCCTCCTCATAATCTTGGGGAAGTTATAAACGGAATCATCGCATATATTGATGATCCTGAAATAGATGTATTAGGACTCATGAAATATATAAAGGGTCCTGACTTCCCAACAGGAGCTATCATCGAAGGCAAGGAAAACATAAAAGAAGCCTACCTCACAGGAAGAGGAATGGTAAGAGTTAAGTCAAAAGTTGAAATTGAGGAAGCAAAAAACAACAAAAGCCGCATAATTGTAACAGAAATTCCATACGTGGTGAATAAGGCAAGGTTGATTGAAAAAATTGCCGAGCTTGTAAAGGATAAAAGAGTAGACGGCATTTCTGACTTAAGAGATGAAAGTGACAGAACAGGAATGCGAATAGTGATTGAAATCAAAAGAGATTACAATCCTAATATTGTTCTGAATAATTTGTATAAACATACACAGCTTCAGGATAATTTCAGCATCATCATGATAGCTTTGGTAAACAATGAACCAAAGGTCCTCAACTTGAAAGAAATGATTCATTACTATGTTCTTCATCAAAGAGAAATTATAGTTAGAAGAACAAGGTATGATCTTGAAAAGGCTGAGGCAAGAGCACATATTGTTGAAGGTTTAATAAAAGCCATAGACAACATTGATGAAGTTATCAGAATAATAAGATCTTCTTATGACGATGCAGAACAAAGGCTTATGGCTGCGTTCAATTTGTCAGATGTTCAGGCAAGAGCAATTGTAGACATGAGATTAAGACGTCTGCAAGGTCTGGAAAGAGAAAAATTAAGTCAAGAATATGAAGAATTGATGCAGATGATAACAAAGTTCAAAGAAATACTTGCTAACCAGCACCTGGTTGACGGCATAGTAAAAGATGAACTTCTTGAAATCAAAAACAATTACTATGATGAAAGAAGAACTGAAATCATTGCCGACGAGGGAGAAATAAATTTAGAAGATTTGATTGAAGAAGAAAATGTAGCCATTACATTGACTAACTTCGGTTATATAAAAAGACTGCCGGAAGATACGTACAAGGCGCAGAACAGGGGAGGCAAGGGAGTTACGGCCTTGACAACTAGAGAAGAAGACTTTGTGAAGGATTTGTTCATAACTTCAACTCATGATTACCTGCTTTTCCTGACAAACAAAGGAAAAATGTATAGAATAAAGGCATATGAAGTACCGGAAGCAAGGCGTCAAGCAAAGGGAACAGCTGCCATAAACCTCATTCACATAGATACTGATGAGCAGATAAGGGCAATAATTCCAATAAGAAGCTTTGACAATGATAATGAATTTTTGATTCTTGCAACTAAAAAAGGTATCATCAAGAAGACAAAGCTAAAGGAATTTGACACATCAAGGAAGACGGGCCTGGTAGCAATTAGAATAGCAGATGATGATGAGCTTATCAGTGTCAACAAGACTGATGGAACAAAGGACATCTTTGTAGTTACTAAAAATGGAAAAGGAATCAGATTCAGCGAAAATGATGTTAGGGAAACAGGAAGAAACACAATGGGTGTTAAAGCCATCACCACATCAGAAGATGATGAACTTGTGTCAATGAGCATCATCAAAGAAAGCGATGAAAACAAATATATACTCACTGTTACTGAAAACGGATATGCTAAGATTACTCTATCCCAGGAATACAGATGCCAGAACAGGGGCGGTAAGGGTATGAGAGCTCACAGCATCAATGAAAAAACTGGTTTGATAGTTGGTTCATTGATTGTTGAAAAAGAAGATGACTTGATGATTCTCAGCACAAACGGTTCTATAATAAGAATGCATTCATCAGGAATTTCCATAATGGGCAGAGATGCTCAAGGAGTTATTGCAATGAGACTCAACGGAGAAGATAAAGTTGCTTCAATTGCAAAAATATTCACTGAGGATGACATTGTAGAAGAAGATGAAGAATAAATCGGAGGGGATATTATGTCTTTAGAAATACAATACAGCATAACTTCAGAAAATAATTTGGAAGTGAAACCTATAGGAGAAGTAGACATATATACTTCTCCTGACCTTAAAAATAAAGTTTTTGAGCTTATTGAAAACAAAAAGCTCAACATGGTCATTAACGGTGAAAAATTAGAGTACATTGACAGCACAGGTCTTGGTATTCTCATGAGCATTTACAAGAAAATGCAGGAAAACAGTTTAAATATAAAAATATTGAACTTGAAGCCGAATATTTACAAGCTGTTTGACATAACAGGCTTAAGCAAAGTATTCGATATTCAGGGGTGAAAAATGGACAAAATTAACTTAAATATTCCAAAAAAATCTGAATATATGAGCACTATAAGGCTTACGACATCTGCATTGTCAAATTTGAACGGTTTCAACATTGACGACATTGAAGATTTGAAGGTTATTGTGTCAGAAGTATGCACATTTTTCATAAGCAACATAGAAGATAACAATGAACCTTTAAGCATTGAGTATCAAGTTGAAGAAGGAAGACTGACTGTTGAGGTTACCGACCTTAATGACGGAAAAATAGACGAAAAAAACAAGGCAAACAGCGAAATGTGCATCATGATCATTGAAAGCCTTGCTGATAATTACAATTTTGATTTGGAAAATAAAAAAATTATATTTGAAAAGAATTTAATTTGCGAATAGGCGAAGATAATATGAGTGAAATTAGTCAAAATTCCAAAAGCATAAAAAATCATGATTTATTTAGTTTATACCATGAGACACATGATGTTGAAGTCAGAAATCAAATTTTCGATAAATACAGGTACATGGCTGAAATAATATCAAGAAAATACAGCAACAAGGGAATAGAACATGATGATATTTATCAAATAGCATGCATGGGCTTGATTTATGCCATTGAAAGATTTGACATTTCAAAGGGATTTGAATTTACAAGCTTTGCTACTCCCACAATCCTTGGTGAAATAAAAAAATATTTCAGGGACAAGGGATGGGCAATCAAGGTTCCAAGGAAAATTCAGGAAGTATCAAAGAAAGTCAATGATTATAACAACCTTTTGGCAAGCCAGCTAAATCGTGCTCCTACCATCAAAGAAATCGCCGAATATATTAACAGCTCTGAAGAAGAGGTGCTTGAAGCATTTGAGGCCGGAAAAATGTTTAATTCACAGTCTCTGGATGAAAAATTTGATTCAAGCAACGATGACAATGATATATCGTTGATGGATGTTGTTGGTTCTGATGATAAATATTTTGTTAAAATTGAAAACGAAGATTTCATCAATAAATCCATGGAAAAGTTAAATGATCTTGAAAGAAAAATAATAATAAGAAGATTTTATTCTAACAAAACTCAAAGTGAAATTGCAAAAGAATTAAATATATCTCAAATGACTGTTTCCAGAATAGAAAAAAAATCTTTGGAAAAATTAAGAATAGAGTTCAATAAATAGTATTTATTGTTGTAAAGTGGAAATATTAATTTAATTTTTCAAGGAGGAAAAATGAAACAAAAAGGCAGATTTTTCATTATTGGGATTGGTATTATTTTATTTTTTGCAATCAATTCCTTCGGCAGTGCTATAAAATTTTCCACGGACTTTTTATGGTTTAATGAAGTTGGGTATACTGAAACATTTTTTACAAAAATAAAGGCTCAGGTAACCATAGGTGTGCCAATTTTCATATTGTTAGGGATTCTTTTGAACATTTACATAAATAAGCTTAAAAAGAAATATGACCAAGAGTCTGATGTTGTGGATACACAATCCAACAAAAAGGCTAAAATGTGGATAAGATTGATTTCTGCTGCCATAAGCTTTATTATAACTGCAAACATTGTATCTACCATGTGGTTTGAAATTTTGCAGTTTATAAACGGTGGTACATTTGGATACGCTGATCCCATTTTCAATAACGATATGAGTTTTTACATATTCAAGCTACCACTTATAAACACACTTGTTGACTTCATAATAAACATATTGTTCATGCTCATAGTTGTAACTGTGTTGTTTTACGGTTATCTGGCTATAAAGGACAGTATAAAAAATGTTTCGGAACAGTTTGAAAATATAACTCACTTTCCAAACCAGATTGATTTAAGTTCTATAATGAACAAGAAATTTGCAGTTAAAATAATAAATCAGCTTGCCTTATTAGGAGTGTTTGTTTTTATATTTCTTGGATTAAGATTTATTCTAAAAAGCTACGACCTGCTGTATTCACAGCTGGGAAAAGTTTTTGGAGCAGGATATACGGATGTGCACGTAACATTGAATTTGTACAGGGTATTGGCTGCAGGTTGCTTGGTTTCAGCAATAACATTTTTTATAGGAGCAAAAAAAAGAAATCTGAAGTTTGCTCTTGCAGCACCGGCAGCTTTAATTGCCATATCTGTTGCAGGAACAGCTCTGGCAATAGGAGTGGAAAATTTCATAGTTGAACCTGACCAGCTTTCTAAAGAGAGAGAATTTATGGAATACAGCATAGAAAACACTCAGAAAGCATATGGTCTTGACAATGTAAAATCAATAGATTTTCCAGCAAACAATAACCTCACAATAGAAAATATACAAAATAACCAAGAAGTAATTGAAAATATAAGAATAAATGACCAGGAGCCCCTTATTCAGGTATACAACCAGCTGCAGGGTATAAGGCCATACTATGTTTTCAATGATGTTGATGTGGACAGATATGTAATAGACGGAAAGTATACTCAAGTATTTCTATCAGCAAGAGAATTAGACCAGAACAAACTGAATGATCAGGCAAAGACATGGCTAAATCAATATTTGAAATATACCCATGGTTATGGAGTGACACTTTCTCCCGTAAACAAGGTGACTGCTCAAGGCCAGCCTGAAATGGTTGTAAAAAACATACCTCCTACAACAAACACGGATTTTGCCATAAACAGACCGGAAATTTATTTCGGTGAAAAAACAGATGAATACATAATTGTAAACACGGATGAAAAGGAATTCGACTACCCGTCAGGTTCTGACAACATGGAAGCCATTTATGAAGGTACTGCGGGTATTAAGCTTAATTTCATGAACAGACTGTTGTTCAGTCTGAGAGAAGCAAGCTACAGATTGCTTATTTCAAATAACATAGATTCTGACAGCAGAATTGTTATGTATAGAAACATTATTCAGAGAGTTTCTGAAATTGCTCCATTTATATATTATGATCCTGATGCATATATTGTTGTTAACCAGGACGACGGAAAGCTGTACTGGATAATTGAAGGATTTACAGCAAGCAACAGGTTCCCATATTCACAGCCAACAAATTTGTTTGCTGAGGGTTGGAATGCCAATTACATAAGAAACTCAGTTAAAGTAGTTGTAGACGCTTATGACGGTTCAACGGATTTTTACATAACAGATGAAAGCGACCCAATAATAAACACTTATGATAAAATATTTACGGATTTGTTCAAACCAATGAGCGAAATGCCGGAAGGAATAAGAAGCCACATAAGATATTCACAGGTATATTTTGATGTTCAATCTGACATGTACAGACTTTACCACATTAAAAATCCTACGGTTTTCTTTGGAAGAGAAGACTATTGGGACATTGCAAATGAAAAGTACATGGATAACGGCGAAGAAACTGTTGGTTCAAGCTACCTCATGTTCAAACTTCCTGATGAGGAAAATGTGGAGTTTTTACTTACAACACAATACACTCCTCAGAACAAGGACAACATGATTTCACTTCTTGCTGCAAGAAATGACGGAGGAAACTATGGAGAACTTGTGTTGTACGAGTTTCCCAAAACCAAGACCATTGCCGGACCTAACATGATTGAAACAAAAATAGATCAGGATACGGTAATATCATCGCAGCTCACATTGTGGAGTCAGGTTGGTTCAACGGTTTTAAGAGGAAATACTCTTGTTGTTCCAATAGAAGATTCACTGTTTTATGTTGAACCTATTTATTTGAAATCCGACACTGAAAGCAACTTCCCTGAAATGAAGATGGTGGTTGTTTCATTTGGAGAAAAAATACTTATGGAACCAACGTTGGAAGAAGCAATTGAAAGACTGTTTGGAATTATTGAGGAAAAACCTGAGGCACCAGACAATCAATATGACGATACGAATGTAAATGATTTGATAGACCAGGCAAACAAAGTATTCAATGAAGCCAGTGAAGCATCTAAAAACGGACAATGGGCTTTGTATGGAGAAAAACTTGAAGAACTTGAAAGACTGTTGAATCAGCTTAACTTTGTAATTAATGGCACTGAAGGTACAAACACGAATGAAGGAACAGAAGGCACAGTTGAAATAAATCCTGAAGATTCCGGTTCCGGACAAACAGAAAATAACACAACTGAAGAAAATCAAACACAACAATAGATAGTGAGGAATATATGAAATTTAAATTTAACCATTTCAATTTCAATGTACTTGATTTAGACAAGAGCATTAAATTTTATCAGGAAGCACTGGGATTAAAAGAAGTCAGAAGAAAAGAAGCAAGTGATGGTAGTTTTATCCTTGTTTATATGGGAGACGGCATTTCTGATTTTACATTAGAGCTCACTTGGATGAGAGACCGTGTTGAATCATATGACCTGGGAGATGAAGAATTCCACCTGGCGGTGACTGTGGATGACTATGAAGAGTCCTTCAAGAAGCATGAAAAAATGGGATGCATAGAATATGTGAATGAATCAATGGGAATTTATTTCATAACAGATCCAGACGGATACTGGACAGAGGTAGTTCCTGTAAGATAATAAATTAAACTCAAACCTAATTTACCACAAATTGCAGGGGCGGATATTGTGTCCGCCCGATGTTATTAATACAAAAAATTATCTACGGGAGGGCACGAGACCCTCTCCTACAGAGTTTAATAAAATTTGTAATTAATAGGATAATGGAATCTTGTTTTATTGCCAATTGTATGACAAGGATACCTTGTCTTTTTTATTGGATACTATTGTAATAAAATAGTGAAATTGCAATTACAGTTGCACAGAATGCTGCATAGTATATGAACAGAGGATTTTGCATTCCTCCATAAAGAATGAACAACGAACCTGCAATTGCCAGAAGAGGAACAAGGTAGCCTTTTATGCTGCTTTTTATTTCTCCGCTAATTTTTAATTTTATAACTGCAACATACATTAAAATAAAGCCTATATAGTTTATTACTATTGAAATTTCTGAAACATCAGAATTTGGAAGTATGTTGAACTTCTGAGTAATGTAATGAATCAGCATCCAAGCAATACAAATAAAATATGAGAGTATTCCCGAGTTTAAAGGAATGCCGTATTTTTCTGAAACCTTGACGAATTTTTCGCTGGACGGAAACATGTTCCTGATTGCCAGAGAATAAGGAAGTCTCATTATTCCAATTATCACTCCATTGACCGTGCCCAGCACTGAAATTACTACAAATGTCAATATCATTCTTGCTCCCAGAGACCCAAACAGCCTAATGGCAGCTTCATTTACGTGAGAATCTCCCATTTTCATTACACTATCTGCACCCATGTAAGCTGATATTCCAACAAAGTACAAAATGTATACACCAAGAATTATGATTGGTGAAATAATCAGTGCAAGAGGAAGATTTCTCTTGCTGTTTTTTATTTCATGACCTATTGAAGTTGCAATAATCCATCCCTCGAAGGAAAATGCAATGGGTCCCACTGCTGCAATCCATCCAAGTCCTGCAGATGGGACTACACTTAAATTACTGCTAAGAACAGGGAGAGGATTTCCTAAAAAAATACCTGCAGCTGCAATCAATGCCAGCGGAATCAACTTAATTACAGTTGATGCATTTTGAATGTATCCTCCAAGCCTATATGACAATATGTTTATGATGTACAATGATGTAATAACCAACATTCCTATGAATACTTGAACTTCCAGGGTCGATTCAATCCCAAAAAGCATTGTTATGTAAATTCCACATACCCAGGCTACCACGCATACAATGGTTGGATAATAAATGAACGTCTGAAACCATCCGTAAGCACAGGCTGTTTTTTTATTCCAGTACTTTTCTGAATAATTTATAATCCCGCCTGCTTCATCCGTGCGTGATGCAAGCTCTGAAATAGACAGACTTCCGAAAATAATGCTGAAGGCTGCTATAATGAAGACTAAAATTCCAAGAAATATATTTCCTTTTGTGAAAATCAGGACGTTGTCGCTCTTGAAAAATATTCCTGATCCGATTACTATTCCAACTATCATTGCAATAGTTGTTGTAAGACTATACTTTTGCTGATTCATGATGCCTCCCGAAGATATAATTAAACGAACTTTAATATTTTATAACACATGCTTGTTAAAATCAAGACATATTGTGTTTTTATTAAAATCTGATTCCATAAAAAATATTTGGTTTTTCAATTAACATACGTTATAATGTTAAAAAGATTAGGAGACAATGTTATTAATAGTTACCGGTGTCCTGTATCCTGGTTATTTTTGTTTCAAGCAGGATTACTGATATTTTATTTTTCGTATGGAATGTAGCATAATTAATAAGAAATACTGACATTAAATGATAGGGGTGAATTATGATGACTGAAAATTTATTTTTGTCAAAAATTGAAGAAAAGGATAAAGAACATTTATACTCATGGTTTCAGGACAGTGAGTTTTTAAAGTTTTATGATTATTATCCGCCTGTTCCTCAGTCAAAAGATGAAGTCGACAAAAATATGAAGTATTATGAAAACAATGAAAGATCTTTTATTTTTGCAATAAGACTTAAAGAAAGCGGTCAAATAATAGGTGTTGCAGGATATGACGACATAATAAAGGAAAACAAGGTCGCAACTCTCTTCATAGGAATTGGAAGAAATGACTTAAGAGGAAAAGGATATGGCAGGGAAGCTTTAGAGCTGCTCCTTGATTATGGCTTCAACAACAAGGATTTTTACAGGATACAGCTAAACGTTTTGTCATTCAACGAAAGAGCCATAGCTTTGTATGATAAAGCAGGCTTTGTAAAGGAAGGAACATACAGGGAATTTGTATTGAGGGACAATGAAAGATATGATTTATATCTTTACGGCCTACTTAAAAACGAATGGTTAAACAAATAAAAAAAGATTCTTTCTTATGAAAGAATCTAATGTAGGGGATGGTTACTGCCATCCCTCGGGCGGATACAAGATCCGCCCCTACAAATTGCATTTAGGCTGTGTGCTTGTCGAGCATTTTTGTAAATGAAGAAAGAGGTTTAACACCTATTTCTTTTGCTTCAACTTTTCCATCCTTGAAAAGAACAACAGTTGGAATGCTTTGAATTCCATAGCGTATAGAAAGTTCCTGGTTTTCATCAACATCAACTTTGGCTACAGTTACTTTTCCATCGTACTTGTCTGCTATCTGCTCTATTACAGGTGCAATCATTCTGCATGGTGCACACCATGTTGCCCAGAAGTCCACCAGTACAAATTTTTCTTTTGCTAAAAGCTCATCAAACTCGCTTGTGCTTTTTACATATGTTATTTTTTCTGTCATTTTAATTCTCCTTAATTTTATCTATTTGTAATGCTGCATGTTGAGCAGCTATTAAACCTTCGCTTACTGCCTTGGAAAGCTGCAGGGGCTTTCCTGTTACATCACCAGCAGCATAAACGCCTTCAATGTTTGTTTCCATGTTTCTGTCAACAGCTATGAAGTTTCCTTCTGTTTTCAAACCGTCTATTAAAGCTGTTGGGGCAACTGCATCTCTCAGCATGAACACTGCATCTGCTTCAATAACAACATCGCCTGCTTTCACGGATTTTACAACATCTTCGCCCATTACTTCTGTCAATGTTCCGTTGATATATTTTATATCACTGTTTAGATGTTCAGAGCGTTCTTTTTTTGAAACAAATGTTACGTTGACTCCTATGCTTTGCAGGAAATTTGCTTCTTCCAAAGCTTCTTTTGTCTGATCCCACACTACTGCATTTTTATTTCTGTAGAGCATTCCATCGCAGGTTGCACAGTAGCTTACTCCCATACCAAGCAGTCTTGATTCTCCTGGAATTTCTTTCACCTTTGAAACTCCCATGGACAAAATAATTTTTTTTGCTTCAGCAATATCGCCGTTTATATTGACCATAAAACTTTCACCCATGGGGAGTATGTTTACTACCTTGCCATCTTCGATTTTTATGTTCATAGCTTCTGCATGTTCCCTGAATTTATCCATGAGCTCTTTACCGCTCACATTGTAAAAACCAAGGTGATTGTCAACTCTTTCTGCCTTTGATAAATAATTTTCCTTGCTTGAGAAAATACGAACTGTCTTTCCTCTAGTAATTGCATTGATTGCAGCAGAAAGTCCTGCCGGTCCTGCGCCAATTACGATAATATCAACCATTTTTAACCTCACTGTCTTTTATTGAATTTGTAACGGATAGTTCATCAGAATGGATATAATTGCCGCACTCAGGGCAATAGTATCTGTGCTCAACTTTTCCGCCGCAATTTTTATGAACCACTGTTTTATAGCATTTATTCAAATGTTTTTCTCCCCACATCATAAGGCTGTTAAAAACATCAACCAGATCAAATCCTTTATCTGTAAGTGTGTATTTGTACCTGGGAGGATGAGACTGATATAGTTCTCTTAAAATAAGCTCATCAGTTTCCATGGATTTAAGGCGCTCCGAAAGTAAATTTGTTGGTATTCCCTCAAGTCCGTCCTGAATTTCCTTATATGTTTCACGTCCTATAAGAAGTTGATGAAGAATCAAAAGAGACCATTTGTCACCTATGATGTTCAGCGTCTGAGCGATGTTGCAGGGCAAAGTGTATTGGATTTTCATTTTATCTCCTCGTATTACTATAAATAATTATTAACATTATTTATTATTTAATGTATTTAAAATGCCAGGTATCTGCTGAGTGTAGAAAATGTTCCTGTAAAAGTCATTATTCCAATTATTATCAAGATGATTCCACCAGCCTTGATTGTATACTTCACTAATTTTCTTTTTTCTCTGAAGAAGTTCAGGGCTTCTGAAGTGAACATGCCAAGAATTATAAATGGTATTACAAATCCCAATGAGTAAATCAGTACAAGCATATTTCCCATAAGTGAGCTTCCTGTGCTGGATGCAAGAATTAACACCGAAGAAAGAGCAGGTCCAACACATGGAGTCCATGCAAAACTGAATGTAAATCCCATTACATATGCAATCAAAGGATTCATTTTGCCTGTTTCAAGTTCAATGTGAAATCTCTTTTCCATCTTAAGAAAATCAAGACGGATTATATCAAGCTGAACAAGTCCCATTATAATGATTATTGTTCCTCCAACACGGCTGAACAACACTCTGTGCTGGTTGAAGAATGTGCCCAAGGCCGAAAAAGAAAGACCAAGAAGAAAAAATACGCTTGATATTCCTGCCGTAAAAAACAATGTATTTATAAATACCTTTTTTCGCTGGTAATATATGGTCCCATCTTCGCCTGTTAATTTTCCGTTCCCTGCAAGATAGCTTATGTATACCGGTATTAGCGGAAGCACGCAAGGCGAAAAAAATGACAATAAACCTTCCATAAACACAAGCAAAAAACTTACATTAGTTAAATCTAACATTCCCAATGGAACCTCCTGGATTGTTTTACATAAACATAACATAGTAACTTCATATTGTCAAGTCACTTTAAAAAATAAACAAGCAATATGTTGAAAAATTTTTCAAATGTGGTAGTATAGTGTATGATATATTTGATTATTATATGTGCATCAGCACATAGTTTAGGAGATGATTGACATTTTAAGTTTCAAATGCCTTGCATTAGAAGACAAGGAAATAATCGAAAAGTATGTTGATAAAAACCAGCTGGATTCATATGAATATTTATTTTCATCACTTTATATGTGGAGAAAGCTGAACAATGTTAAATATGCCATAATAGACGAGGCTCTTGTAATAGAAAAAAATGAAGAAGGAAAAGGAACATTTTACGCTCAGCCCTATGGCTTTAAAAAAGAAAACTTAATAAATTTAGTAGATGCACTCATTGAACGAAATACTGATTTTACTGACAGGGATTACCTGTTTGGGGATGTGGATGAAAATTTCTTGGAAGATTTAAAAAAATTTACTGATTTCAAAATTGAAGCAAAAGAAGATGTGGATGATTTTGAATATGTGTACAGCACGCAGGATTTAATAGAGCTCAAGGGCAAGAAGTACCACGGCAAAAAAAATCATGTAAACAGTTTTGAAAAGTCATATGAGTATGAAATAAAGAAAATCGACAACCAGCAAGTGATAAATGACTGTATGAACCTTCTTCACAAGTGGCATGAGGAAGTTGCTGTCACAGTAGACAAGGAAATGCTCATGGAAATAGATGCCATAAAGGATTTGTTCAGAGAGCTTCATTTTTTTGATCTGCAGTCAATAGCAATATACGTAGATGGCGAGCTTGCCGGTTTTGCTGTGGGTGAAAGAGTCAATGACAGACTGGCTGTAATACATGTTGAAAGAGGAGAAACATCATTTAAAGGAGTGTATGCATTTTTAAACAAGAAATTTCTTACTGAAAGTTTTTCAGACACTTTGTTTGTAAACAGGCAGGAGGACACTGGCAATGAGGGACTCCGAAAAGCTAAGCAGTCCTATCACCCATCACACATGGTCAAGAAATACTTAGTTAAGGTGAAAAAATAAACAGTAATAAAAATTAAAAGATGACAAACGTCATCTTTTTTACTTGTTACCCCAAGGCAACATCAAGTACCATCATTATTAAAAATCCAAGCATTGTTCCTATAGTTCCTGCATGAGAATGCTCAGCTGACTGTGATTCAGGTATGAGTTCTTCAACAACTACATAAATCATGGCCCCTGCAGCAAACGCAAGCATCCAAGGCATAATTCCTGCAACATTGTAAACAAGCAGAGCTCCTGCAACTCCGGCAATGGGCTCTACAATTCCTGAGAGGGCTCCGTAAATAAAGGATTTATTCTTGGAAAATCCTTCATTTTGAAGAGGCAAAGAAATTGCCGCTCCTTCAGGGAAATTTTGAATGCCTATTCCAATAGCAAGGGCAATGGCGCTCATAAAAGCAGACTGTGAATTAACCTGGCCGGCCAGACCAAATGACAAACCAACTGCCATTCCTTCGGGAATATTGTGGAGAGTTACTGCAAGAACAAGCATTGTTGTACGTTTAAATGAACTTTTTAATCCCTCAGGCTTATCCTGGTCAATATGCAGGTGAGGAAGAATTTTATCAAGCAAGAATAAGAAAACTCCGCCTATTACAAATCCACCAGCAGCAGGAATCCAGCCTGTGACACCTTGTTCCTCGGCCATTTCTATGGCAGGTATTAACAGTGACCATACAGAAGCTGCAATCATTACACCTGCGGCAAATCCCAAGAATGCATGCTGCACTTTTGGATTTACATCATTTTTTATGAGATAAACCATTGATGCTCCGGCAGATGTAGCCAGAAATGTGAAGGTTGTTCCCAAGAGAGCCAAAGTCAAGGGGCTAAAATTTAATATTTTTTCAATCATGTCACACCTCCTTTTCCTTAATTTAACTATAACAACGGTGTAATAATAAGTCAAGCTGTGATTTTTACCCGTTTCATATTTTATATTTTATTAAGAAAAATGTAAAAGTATTATTGACAATTAATATTTATGGGAGTATAATCGGAATAATTATTAGAGGTGTAAAATGAAAAACAGATTATTATCCACAACATTCGTACAATTGCATCATCATAGATACAGGGTTTGTAAGTGAATTTGAACGTTCACAGTTACAAGCTCTATTCGTCGTTTAGAATTTAGACTTGTATCTGTGGTGAATAAATAAAGATTAGCCGCTTGATATAAGTCAAGCGGCTTTTTTTATGCCCTAACCCAATTTATTCGACCGGAAGGAGAAATAAATTGTTGGTAGGTCAAACGCAACGAAAAATTATACTGGGTACCCAATCTCAAGGAGGACTTATGAATTTTTTAAATATTGAAGATGAAATGAAGTTTTTTCAAAAAATGTATGTGCTTAGAAAAGATATAGAGAACTTTTTATTCGACGAAGGGTATATGAACATAGAGCCTTCCATATTTGAAGGATATGATGATTTCATAGGAGTTAATTCAAGAATAGACAAAAAATCAACTGTGAAGCTTCTTGACAACAACAGTGAAATTTTAATCCTTACTCCTGACATTACAACAGGAATAGTAAACAAATTTATGCCAAGGTGGGAAATGGGTTCACTTCTTAAAGTTTTCTACTACGGCAAGACATACAAGCACAATGGAATAGGGATTAAGGAAAACAGGGAAATGGGAGTTGAAATAATAGGAGAAAGAAATCCCAACACCGATGAAAATATACTCAACACTGCTGCCCGAATCATAGCAAAGTACAGCAGCAATTATTTGTTTGAAATAGGAAACAGCAAATTTTTAAAAGGAATTATGCAGTCATGTTCATTTAAAAAAGAAGATTATGAAAATATCCTGGACATTTTGTATCTTAAAAACAGGCAGGAACTGAAGGAATATTTGTCAAAGCTTCCTTACAGAGAGCCTATGAGCACACTGGTAAACATATTTGACCTTGAAGGAACTTTCGAAGAAATTTCTGAGGAACTGAAGGGGCTTTACATGAACGACCTCATGAAGCAAGGGCTCGAGGAACTTAAGAAAATTGACAATTACATGAAAAACATTACAGACAAAATAACTTATGACCTTTCCATGGTGTCTGAGCTTTCCTACTACGACGGAACAATATTCAGAGGATACATAGAAGGTTCAAACAAGGCCATTATAAAAGGCGGAAGATACGATTCATTCACAGAGCAGTACGGATACAAAATTCCTGCAATGGGATTTACTGTTGAGCTGGATGAACTGATAAAAGTTCTTTACAAGGAGGAACAGAGATGAGTTTAACAATTGCAATACCAAAGGGAAGACTTGGAAGCCAGGCCATTGACATGCTTAAGGCTGCAGGAATAGGAGAATCCATCGACGAAAAATCCAGAAAGCTTGTTTTTGATGATGAACAAAGAAATTTGAGATTTATGCTTCTTAAGAATTCAGATATTATAACATATGTGGAAAATGGAGTTGCAGACATAGGAATTTCAGGAAAAGACATGATAATGGAAAACAGCGCTGACATTTATGAGCTTTACAAAATGAATATAGGAAAATGCAAGATTTCTGTAGCCGGAATAAAGGGAAAAAAAATATTCAAGGACGATACCATAATAAAGGTTGCCACGAAGTTTCCTGAAACCGCAAAAAAGTATTTCAACAGCAAGGGTCAAAAAATAAAAATAATCAAACTTAACGGTTCCATAGAACTTGCTCCCATACTTGGGCTTTCAGACGTAATAGTTGATATTGTTGAAACAGGAAACACTCTTAAAGCCAACGGACTTGAGGTTTTCGAAGACATGTATCCAATTACAGCAATGGTCATATCAAATAAAATAAGCTACAAGTTCAAGAGAAAAGAAATAAAGGAAATAATCGAACTTATCAGGAAAGAGGATGAAAAGTATGGTGAAAATAATTAGAAAAGAAAATATACCGGATTTTATAGAAGACCTTCAGAAAAGAAATGCCCAGGACTACAACAACGTCTATGAAACAGTGGATGAAATACTGGAAAATGTAAGAATTAACAAGGATGATGCTCTTAAAAAATACACGCTGGAATTTGACGGTGTATGTATTGAAAGCCTTGAAGTATCAAGAGAAGAAATTGAAGAAGCTTTTTCTTCAATTGATACAAAACTTCTTGAAACAATTAAAAAAGCCAAAGAAAACATCCAGACATACCACATGAAACAAAAAAGAAATGGATACCAGTACAAACCGGAAGGAAAAGATATGCTTATAGGGCAGCTTATAAATCCTGTAGAAAAAGCAGGCATATACGTACCGGGTGGAAAAGCAGCATATCCTTCAACAGTGCTTATGAATGCCATTCCTGCAAAAATAGCCGGTGTTGAGGAAATAATAATGATTACGCCTCCTCAGAAAGACGGAAAGATAAAAGATTCAATTTTGGTTGCAGCGTCTCTTTCAGGAGTTGACAGAATATTCAAGGTTGGAGGGGCTCAGGGAATTGCTGCCATTGCCTATGGAACCCAGTCAATACCAAAGGTGTACAAAATAACAGGACCCGGCAACATATATGTTGCAGCAGCCAAGAGAAGGGTGTCAGGATTCGTTGGAATAGACATGATAGCAGGACCCAGTGAAATTCTAATTGTTGCTGATGACAAGGCAAATCCGGCTTATATTGCAGCAGACATGATTTCTCAGGCAGAGCATGACGAAATGGCAGCCTCCATATTGATAACATATTCTCTTTCTCTTGCAGAAAAAGTTTCAAAGGAACTTGACAGGCAGATAATGGAACTTGAAAGAAGCGAAATAATAGAAAAATCCATAAATAATCACGGAGCAATACTCATTGCCGACAGCATGAAGCAGTGCATTGACCTGGCAAATGAAATAGCACCGGAGCATCTTGAACTTCTCACATCAAACTGCTTTGAACTGTACAAGAGCATTAAAAATGCAGGTGCAATTTTTTTGGGAGAATATACTCCTGAACCTGTGGGAGATTATTTTGCAGGACCTAACCATACTCTTCCCACTAGCTCCACAGCCAAGTTTTCATCGGCTCTTTCAGTTGATGATTTCATAAAAAAAACATCACTCATTTATTACAGCAGGGAAACACTGAAGGAAAACAAGGATGACATAGTGCGATTTGCAGAAAATGAAGGGCTCACGGGGCATGCAAATGCAGTCAAAATCAGAAAACTATAAGCAATCAACATTATGAATATGTATATAGATCATGATTAAAGTAAACGGACATTCTTATGAAGGAGAAAATATGATTAAATTAAAACCAAGCGTAGAAAGACTGCAGGCTTATTTTGTAAATGACATTCCTTACAGGGTGAAGCTTGATGCAAACGAAGGAAGCAATTACTTATTACAGGAGGGATTCAAAATAGAGAATTTTCAGCCAAATCTGTATCCTGACAGCGACTCCAGGGTATTAAGAGAAAAGATGGCTGTGTATTACGGCTGCAGGGCAGAAAACATAATGGTGGGCAACGGTTCAAGCGAAATGATAAATATGGTTATAAATGCTTTTTGCGACAAGAGTGAAAGGGTTATGAGCTTTGTTCCTTCATTCAGCATGTACCAGACTTACTGTGATCTGTGCGGGGCTGAATACGTGGGAATTAAATCAGAAAAAGATTTTACACAGAATATCGACAAGATGATTATGGAAGCAAAAGAAAAAACACCTAAAATAGTAATACTATGCAACCCAAACAACCCCACAGGATTCATGTACACAAGAGATGAAGTTGTAAAGCTTCTTGACAGTGTTAAAAATTCTCTGATAATTTTGGATGAAGCATATGTGGATTTCTCAGAAAACTCAATTGTAGATCTCGTTGACAAGTATGAAAATTTAATTGTTATGCGCACACTTTCCAAGGCATTCGGCTTGGCTGGACTTCGGGTGGGAGCAATGATCGCAAACGTCGAAACCATAAAATATGTGTGGAAAGTCAAGGTTCCTTACAACATCAACATTTTGTCACAGTATGCTGCTGAACAGGCACTTGACAACATCGAAAGAGTTAAGGATTACATTGAAGGAATCAAAAAATTGAGGCAGGAACTGAGTTCTTCTCTCAGGGAACTGGATTTCACCGTGTATCCAAGCGGTGCAAATTTCATATTTGTGAAAGCCCCTGTGGAAAACTTATTTGAAAAACTCATGGACTGTGGAGTTCTTATCAGAAAATTCAATTACGGGGGAGAAGTTTTCAACCGTATTACAATTGGAACAATGGAAGAAAATGAAATACTTGTAGAAGAAATAAAAAATATAGTGGGAGGCAAAAGATGAGAAACAGCACTGTAAGCAGAAAAACAAATGAAACTGAAATAAATGTTGAACTTGATGTTGACGGAAGCGGAAAGACGGACATTGACACAGGAATAGGATTTTTGAACCACATGCTCACACTGTTTGGATTTCATGGCGGATTTGACCTCAAGGTAAAATGCTCGGGGGATTTGGATGTTGATTCCCACCACACAGCAGAAGACATAGGAATAGCTTTGGGAGAAGCCTTTAAAATTGCCCTAGGGGACAAAAAAGGAATTGAACGCTATGGTTTCATGTTCCTTCCAATGGATGAGTCAATGGCAAGAGTTGCAGTTGATTTAAGCGGCAGACCCACACTTGTTTACAATGTTGAGCTAGGAAGAGATATGCTTGGGAATATGGCGACGGAAGATTTCAAGGAATTCTTCAGAGGCTTTGTGAACAATTCTCTTTCTACCCTTCACATTGAAGTTCTTTACGGAGAAAATGACCACCACAAAATTGAAGCTGTGTTCAAGGGCTTTGGAAGAGCTCTTAAATCTGCAATTCGCATCACTTCAGAAAATCTTATGTCCACAAAGGGGGCCTTGTAATGCATGTGATAATTGATTATGGAATGGGAAATCTCGCATCTGTTGAAAGAGCATTTGAAAAAATTGGTGTGGACGTAAAAATAAGCAGCAGGGAAGAAGATTTAAGAAGTGCAAAATCCCTCATTCTTCCTGGTGTGGGAGCATTCAGGGATGCAATAAGGCTTCTTGATGAATCCGGTTTAAGCAATGTAATAAAAGAAGAGGTTTCCAAAGGAAAATATCTCATAGGCATATGTTTGGGAATGCAGCTTTTATATGATAAGAGTTATGAATATGGTGAATATGAAGGTCTTGGTCTCATAAAGGGTGACATAGAATTTCTTGATGTCAATCTAAAGGTTCCTCACATGGGATGGAACAATTTAAAATTCAACAAACAGGATCCTATTTTAAAGTACATCAATGAAGACGAGTATGTGTACTTTGTTCATTCATACTATGCTGTTTCAGACAATCAAGAGCTTGTGGCTTATTCAAATTATGAAAAAAGGGTTCCTGCCATTGTGAGGAAAAACAATGTTTACGGAATTCAGTTCCATCCTGAAAAAAGCGGTGAAACAGGTCAAAATATACTTAAGGCATACAAGGAAATCATAGAAAACTAAAAAAGGAGAGGACAGTGCGAATGTTACTGTCGATTAAATATGATATTATTTCCGGCAATAGACATAAAGGACAACAAGTGTGTGAGGCTTACCCAAGGTAAATTTGAACTGATGAATGTGTATTCTGATGACCCGGTGGAAATGGCTAAAAAATGGGAAAGCTTAGGTGCAGAATATCTTCACGTTGTGGACCTTGACGGGGCCAAGGATGAAGGATTCCATAACAGAAAGTCCATAGAAAAAATAGCAAAATCAATTAAAATACCCATGCAGACAGGCGGAGGAATAAGAAACGGCGTAAGAATCAAAAACTTACTGGAAATTGGTATTGAAAGGGCAATAGTGGGAACTATGGCAATAGAAAACCAGGAACTGTTAACTGAGCTTGCGTCTATTTACAAGGAGCATCTGGCCGTAAGCATCGATGCCTTCAAGGGCAAGGTTGCAACAAGAGGATGGCAGGACGTAGGAAATGTAGACTCCATAGAAATATGCAAGTTCCTTGAAAGAATAGGCATCAGGACTTTGGTTTACACTGACATTTCAAAAGACGGTATGCTGTCAGGACCTAATTTTGAAATATATGAAGAACTGTCACAGAAGACAAAACTTGATATTATTGCTTCAGGAGGAGTCACATCAATTGATGACATCAAAAGACTAAACAGCATGAACATGTATGGAGCAATAATAGGAAAGGCTCTTTACGACAACAAGCTGGATTTCAAGGAAGCATTGTTGTCAATTAAGAATTAAGAAAGAAGAAAGGAGATAATATGCTTGCACGAAGAATAATACCCTGCCTGGATGTGAGAAACGGAAGGGTTGTTAAGGGTAAAAACTTTAAAGACATACAGGATGTTGACGATCCGGCACGACTGGGAAAGTATTACAGCGATTCCGGTGCCGACGAACTTGTATTTTATGATATTACAGCTTCAAATGAAGAAAGAAAGGCATCCCTTGAATTTGTAAAAAAGGTTGCCAATGAAATAAATATTCCTTTTTCTGTGGGTGGAGGAGTATCAACCATTGATGATTTCAAGTTTATCTTGCGAAGCGGAGCCGACAAAGTTTCTGTAAATTCATCAGCCGTAAGAAATCCAAATCTCATAAAGGAAGCAGCTGAAAGATTTGGAAATCAGTGCGTTGTGTTGTCCATAGACGCCAAGAAAAACGAAGAAGGTTCATGGAGCGTGTATGTGAAGGGTGGAAGAGAAAAAACTTCCCTGGATGCAGTTGAATGGGCTGTGAAGGGTGTTGAGCTTGGGGCAGGAGAAATTGTTGTGAACAGTATTGACGAAGACGGCATGAAAAACGGTTATGACCTTGATCTGTTGAAAAAAATCACGGATGCAGTCAATGTTCCTGTGATTGCTTCGGGAGGGGCAGGAAAGATGGAGCATTTTCTTGAAGCTGTAAAGTATGCTGATGCCGATGGAATTCTAGCTGCTTCGGTGTTTCACTTCGGAGAAATAAAAATAAGTGATTTGAAAAAATATTTAAAGGAAAATGGTGTTGAAGTAAGAATATAGTTGAAATTAATATTTTTCTTCCTGTTAACATTTTGGGAATTGTAACGTCAATCCGAAAAACAAAGGCACACAATCGCTACGCTAAGTGTGCCAAGACTGATTCTTCTTTCGTACAATCCCACAAAATAACGCTGAGTCAAAAAAATATAAATTTCAATAATTTTAAGAAAGTTAATGAAATGAAATTAATTGTTGAAAGAAGGATATATAAATGGAAATGGAAAGTTTATTAAATGTAGTAAAGTATGATGAGAAAGGGCTTGTTGTTGCTGTTGTACAGGATTACATTACAAACGAAGTTTTGATGGTTGCTTACATGAACAAGGAAGCTATTGAAATAACTTTAAATGAAAAAAGAGCATGTTATTATTCAAGAAGCAGACAAAGCCTCTGGAGAAAAGGAGAAACTTCAGGTCATGTGCAGAATTTGAAAGGCATTTATTATGACTGCGATGCAGATGCAATTCTTATGAAGGTTGAACAGATTGGAAATGCATGTCATACAGGTGCATACTCATGCTTTTTCAACAAGGTTTTTGAAGAAAATGTCACAGACCAGGCAATTTTAAATCGTCTTTACAATCAGATAGTTGACAGAAGAGACAATCCAAAGGAAGGTTCATACACAAATTACCTGTTTGACAATGGTCTTGACAAAATACTTAAAAAGGTAGGAGAAGAAACAAGCGAAGTTATTATAGGAGCAAAAAATAAAAGCAAGGACGAGCTTGTTTATGAGATGTGTGACTTGATATATCACTCTATGGTACTCATGGTAAGTGAAGGAGTCACCATGGACGACTTAAAGACCGAATTGACGAAAAGACATAAATAATTCGATAGAAATAGCCAGTACTTGTAGGGCACGGTGCGCTGAGTTTGATGACAAATTTATTTCAACTATGTAGTGAAGGGCCTCGTGTCCTCCCGCGGGCGGGTACTACCCGCCTCTACAATCTGCAAAATAAAAGAAGTTTGTCAATGGTCTGAGAGCGCTCTGTGCTCTTTTTTGTTTCACCAAATCAATATAATTTAAGTTTCAGTAAAGAAAATGATGATAATATATGAAGAAAGTGGAAGAATAAAATAACTTCATAAAAATTTTATATAATAATCACAGTTCTATCACATTCCACGAGTAACATAACAATATAAAATATTTGAGTAATATAGGAGGAAATATTATGGACGACAATGAAAGAAACACATTCAATGAAAATGAATTGGATGAAAACAAAGAAAAAAACGAAAACAATGGATTGAACAATAATGAAAAACAATATAATGACATTAATTTTGTAATGCCGGCAAACGAGGAACCAAAGCCAAAGAAAAAAAGCAAAGGAAAATCATTTTTCGGATATGTGGCAGTTGCATTGGTTGCTGCTCTTGTTGGAGGTCTTTCAGGCGGATATATTGCAACAAGCCAATTGAACATAGCAGGCAGCAAGAGCGGTGAAAAAACAGGAATTACGGCCCAGGATATAAACATAAATTTATCTGATGACACTTATTTTGCAGCAGCAGTTGCAGAAAAAACTCAAAAAACAGTAGTTGGTATAACAACAGACGTTGTTCAACAGTACAACACATTTTTCGGTCCACAAACTCAAAAATCACAAAGCATGGGTTCGGGCTTCATAGTTGATTCAGATGGATACATTGTTACAAATGCACATGTAATAGGAGACGGCAAGTATGAAAACATAACAGTTTCATTGATTGACGGTTCTACTGAAGTAGGAGAAGTTCTGTGGTATGACACTACTCTTGATCTTGCAGTTGTAAAAATCAACAAGACAGGACTTCCTGCAGTTGAACTGGGAGACTCAGATACTCTTATGGTTGGTGAGCCTGCAGTAGCGATAGGAAATCCAATGACACTGGATCTTGAAAGAACAGTTACACAGGGTATAATAAGCGGACTTAACAGATCAATAGCATTTGAAGACGGAACAGTTATTGAACCGTTGATTCAAACAGATGCTTCTATAAATTCAGGAAACAGCGGCGGCCCATTGTTTAATGCAAAAGGCGAAGTAATAGGTATAAACACAGCTAAAATGAGCACAGCTGAAGGATTGGGATTTTCAATTCCGATAAACATCGCAAAACCTATTATTGAACAAATAATAAATGACGGATCATTTTCAACAGTATATGTGGGCATCACAGGAGTGGATGTGGAAACATATGAGAAGGCTCTAGGTGTTGACGTTGCAGCTGAATACGGAGTTGTAATAATAGAAACAATGGCTAATTCGCCTGCAACAGTTTCAGGGCTGGAACCTGGAGATGTTATTACTGCAATTGACGGTGACAAAATAGAAAGCATGTCTGATTTGAAAAGAAACTTGTATGAGTATAAAAATGACGACACTGTAGAAGTAACATTCATTAGAAATGGCAATGAGCAAAAAGTTAATATGACACTTAAGACTAAACCGGCAGATTTATAATGATAAAATTTCAATTTTCATAGAATTTCTCCCCCTAAAAAAACAGGTTTATCCTGTTTTTTTTTGCTTTAATATTAAAACATTAAAATATTTGTGCAAAGTGTAAAAAACTTCACTTGCCTATCACATTTGTGCTATATTATTGTTAATATAAAATTACGAATATACACTGGAGAAAAAAATGAAAGTAAAATTCAGTTTAAAAAACAAGCTATTCCTGGTAATACTGTGTGTTCTTGTATTTAATGTGATTTTATCAATCATACTCGGCAACACAATGTTCGGCAAACTGTATACAAATGATAAAATCAAAAATCTGAAAAGTGGGATTGACAGCATAACTTCATTATATAAGTCAGGAGATGAAGACAAGATAATCGAAGAAATAATCAGCTATGAAATGCAGAACATGACAATATGTTTGTTCACTTTGGACACTGAAGATGGAACCGGCGAAATCGAATATTTTTCCAGACAGAAATATTTTTCCACAAACCCATTTGACAACGAGATTGTTCACTTGATTGAAAAACTTTACAGCGATGGCGCTTTTCAAAGCCTTGACAATAACAAATACTTCATTGAAAACAGCGAGGAAGAAAATGGCAAAAGGCCAGAAAACATTTCAATCCTGGCAAAAATGGAAGACAACAAATATATTCTGATGCAGACACCTAAGCAGTTTATAAAAGACATCTCCGACTCAGCAATAAAATATACAACTTATTTTTCAATTTTCACGCTTCTGGCAGGTGCTGCAATCATATATGTAATTGCAGATAAAACTACAAAGCCCATAAGGCAAATCCAGCAGACTGCAGATAAAATTGCAAATTTAAACTTTTCACAAAGGTGCGATGTGTTGTCAAAAGATGAAATAGGACTTTTGTCATCAAGTATCAACAACATGGCAGATAAACTGCAGGAATATGTGACAAAGTTAAAAGATGACCTAATAAAACAGGAAAAGGCAGACAAGATGACAAAGCAGCTCATAGCCAATGTGTCTCATGACTTCAAGACTCCCCTTACGCTTATTATGAGTTACTCAGAAGCATTGCTAGACATGGATGATATAGATGAACAAACCAAATTGGATTATTTGAACATAATTATCAATGAAGGAAGAAAAATGTCCGATTTTGTCCAGGAGCTTCTGAAGTTGTCCCAGCTTGAAGGGGGGATGATCAAACTTGAAAAATCTAACTTCAGCATAAATGAGATAATTAAAGATGCTGTCAAGAAAAATTCAATAATTGCAGATGAAAAAAATCTGAATGTGGAACAAAACATATGTGATGACAGCATTGTTTTTGCAGATTATTTCAGAATAGAACAGGTTTTTCAAAATCTTTACGAAAATGCAATCAAGTATTGCAATGATGGAGGAACCGTCAAGGTTTCAACGCTGGTTCATGAAAACAAGTGCAGGATAAAAGTATTTAATACAGGGAAACACATTGAAGATGAAGACATAGAAAATATTTTCTTAAGTTTCTACAGAGCGGACAAATCCAGGAAAAACATGGGCAGCTACGGCCTAGGTCTTGCAATTGTAAAGGCAGTTATGGATATGCACGGTGAAAAATACGGAGTAGGAAATGTAGATGACGGTGTTGAATTCTGGTTCGAGCTTGAAAATGTTGAAATGAGTTTTGAAATGGAGGATTAATATGGATATTAAAATATTGCTGGCTGAGGACGAAGATAATATAAGAAAACTGGTTGCAAGCTACCTTGTGAAAGAAGGATTTCATGTTGCAGAAGCTGCAGATGGAGCTGAAGCAATAGCAAAGTTTGACGAGGCAATGGATTTTTCTCTTGTTATTCTTGATGTAATGATGCCCAAAAAGGACGGATATGAGGTTGCATCTCACATCAGAAACAATTCTGATGTTCCCATATTGATGCTTACTGCAAGAGACACTGAAACCGATGAAATAACAGGTTTTAACTCCGGTGCAGATGAATACATTTCAAAACCTTTCAGCCCAAGGATTTTAATGGCAAGGGTAAGGAATCTTTTGAAAAGAACATCTCAAAACAGTATGAAGGACATTGATGGAGGAGGAGTAACCATTAAATACAGGGAAAGAATTGTGCTCATAGATGGAGAAAAGGCTGTGCTTACGCCAAAGGAGTTTGATCTTCTCTATTATCTTCTCCAGAACAAGAATATAGTTTTAAGCAGGTCACAGATATTATCAACTGTATGGGACTGGGACTACTTCGGTGATGACAGGACTGTTGATACTCATATAAAATGTCTCCGCTCCAAAATCGGTGAGTGCGGCAAAAAAATAGTAACTGTAAGAAAAATAGGTTATAAGTTCGAATGCGACAATTAAAAAACTGCCGGTCGGCAGTTTTTTTGTATTAATTTCAAGTTATGCAAAGTTGTATCTTTTAACATTTGGAGATACAATAACTTTTGCTTCAGTTGCTGCAATAACATCTTCAACTGTAGCATCAGGTCCTAATTCTTCAAGAAGAAGTCCTTCATTTGTAACTTTCAAAAGGGCCATTTCTGTTACTATATAGTTAACCTGTTCCTTAGCTGTCAAAGGAAGAGTGCATTGTTTCAATATTTTCGGTTGACCTTTTTGTGTGTGAACCATTGCAATTATAACTGTGTTTGCACCAACTACAAGGTCCATTGCACCGCCCATTCCAGGAACCATCTTGCCTGGTATTTTCCAGTTTGCAAGGTTTCCTTTTTCATCTACTTCCATTGCTCCCAGGACTGTTGCATCAACGTGTCCGCCGCGGATTATTCCAAATGATGTAGCACTGTCAAAGAACATTCCTCCGGGAATAATTGAAGAAGGCATTCCACCAGCATTAACAAGTTCCCAGTCTTCTTCTCCTTTATTAGGAGCAGGTCCAAGGCCTAAAAATCCGTTTTCTGACTGGAAAGTAATATCAATGTCTTCAGGTATATAATTTGCTACCATTGTAGGAAGTCCAATACCTAAGTTAACAACGTCTCCGTCTTTTAACAATTGAGCAACTCTTCTTGCTATAATTTCTTTTGCATCCATTATTTGTCGCCTCCTACAATATAATCAACAAAAATTCCGGAACACATAACGCGGTCCTGATCAATTTCTCCAACTTCAACTATTTTGTCTGCTTCAACTATTACAACCTTCGCTGCTGTAGCCATCAGTGGGTTGAAGTTTTTAGTAGTTTTTGCAAAAACCATGTTTCCTTTTTTGTCAACAACAGAAGCTTTCAGCAAAGCTACGTCTGCTTTTAACGGAAGTTCAAATATATATTCCTGTCCGTCAATAATTTTCTTTTCTTTTCCGATTTCAGCTTCAGTTCCTATTCCTGTAGGTGTGTAGAATCCTCCAAGACCGTTGCCTCCGCATCTTACTTTTTCTGCAAGAGTTCCCTGAGGTGTAAGAACAACTTCAGTTTCTCCTGAATTCATCTGGTTTGCTGTTTCAGGGTTTGTACCAACATGTGATGCAATAATTTTTTTGAACTGTTTATTTACAACCATTTTACCAACACCTTTGTCAGGAAAACCGGTATCATTGCATATTAGTGTTAAATTTTTAACGTTATTTTCTACAATAGCGTCTATTAGGTTTTCTGGGGTTCCATTTGCAAGAAATCCTCCAACCATAATAGTCATGCCGTCCTGAACTTTTTCAGCAGCTTCTTTGACTGAAATAATTTTGTTAATCAACTATATCATCCTCTCTATTTAATATATTAAATTAATCTGCAGAGGAGAATAACTCCTCTGCAGCAATTATCCTATTATCTTTGAACCAGCATGGCAGTTCCCATTCCGCCGCCTATGCACAGTGTTGCGAGACCTTTTTTCGCGTCTCTTTTTTGCATTTCGTAAATCAATGAAATAAGAATTCTTGCTCCTGA
>DIWF01000036.1 GCA_002422545.1 Firmicutes bacterium UBA6113
AGTTTGAATTCGAAAGTATATGTTTCATTTTTTCTGGAACGCATCAAGCCTTCTTCACCAAAAGCTTTATATGAAGTTACCCACTGTTGAACAGATTTCTTATATGGAATTCCATACTTCTTAGCTAAATAGGTATAGCCTCCTTCATTATTTAAATACGCTTTTACTATTTCCATTTTCATTTCAAAACTATATTTTGCCATAAAAAAACTGACCTCCCTATATGTTAGATTTTTTAGGTCTAACATATGGGGGTCAGTTCAAAATCCGAAGGCTGTTTTTTATATTGCATATTCATTGAGGCATATGATCTTGCCTTTTTTAACTTCTCTTCCCGGAATTCCAACAACTGTTGAATTTGGGCTCGTGTCGTAAAGAACTACAGAATTCGCTCCTACTTTTGTTCCTGAAGCTATATAAATATTTCCAAGAATCTTTGCAGAGCTTCCTATTGTAACATTGTCCCCTACTGTAGGATGTCTTTTTCCTTTTTCGTTGCCTGTTCCTCCCAGTGTTGCTCCATGAAACATTGTAACATTGTTTCCGATAACTGCTGTTTCTCCTATTACAACTCCCATGCCGTGGTCTATGAACAAACCCTTGCCTATTGTTGCTCCCGGATGGATTTCAATTCCGCTCCATTTTCTTCCCATGTTTGATATCCATCTTGCCATGAAAAATCTTTTTTTCTTGTATAGGTTGTGAGCAATTCTGTATGTTATAAGAGCCTTCATGTGAGGATACAAAAGCAATACTTCTATTCTGTTTCTTGCTGCAGGGTCCCTGTCAAACACTGAATCTATATCTTCAATTATTGATTTTATAAATCTTATCATGGGATCATTCCTTTCTAGTAGTACTTAACCATTGACAAATACTTTTCTCCGCCGTCAGGAGATACTGTAACTATTTTTTTGTTGTTTCCATATTTTTTGGCAAGCTTTCTTGCTGCAGCCACATTGGCTCCTGTAGAAATTCCAACCAGTATTCCTGTCTTTGTTGAAACTTCAACAGCTGTGTCTATGGCTTCCTCATCTGTTACAGTAAATATTTCATCCACATAACTTCCGTTGTATGCTCCCGGTACAAATCCTGCTCCTATTCCCTGTATTTTGTGAGGTGCCGGATTTCCTCCGGACAATACAGGTGATTTGGAAGGCTCAGCGCCTGCAGTAATTATATTTTTGTTGTATTCCTTGAGCCGTTTTGAAACTCCGGAAATTGTTCCGCCTGAACCAACACCTGCTACGAATATGTCAAGGTCGTTAACCTGGCTGATTATTTCAGGAGCAGTGGTTTTATAATGAAACTCTGGATTTGCCGGGTTGTTGAATTGGTCGGGCATGAAATAATTCTTGTCATCTTTCAAGAGTTCATTAGCCCTGGCAATTGCCCCGGACATTCCCTTGGCACCTTCTGTGAGTATCAATGTTGCTCCATATGCTGCTATTATATTTCTTCTTTCAACGCTCATTGTTTCAGGCATTGTTATTACTACCTTGTATCCTTTGAGTCTTCCTATTAGAGCAAGACCTATTCCTGTATTTCCGCTTGTAGGTTCAACAATTATGCTGTTTTTCTTCAGTATTCCTTTTTCTTCTGCATCCAATATCATTCCAAGGGCTGCCCTGTCTTTTATGCTTCCGCCCGGATTGAATTTTTCCATTTTAATAAATATATTTTCTCCTGGCAATTGAACTATTGGAGTATTGCCTATTAATTTTAAAGTTGTATAATTTTCCATAACTACCATCCTTTTGATTTCCACTAAATCGGAAAATAACGCTATAGCTAAATTGATTTCGTTAGGTTAGGGAGGCAGGATAGTTAGGGCATACCGCAGTTTCGTTCACCAATTTATCAGCTCGCTGCCGCTCGCATAAATTGGGAACTCATTGCGGTTGACCTACCGCCATTTTTTCTTCCTTCGGTCGAAAAAATGGGGTTAGGGCATACAAAAAATCCGCCTCTATATCAGAGACGGATATAATCCGCGGTTCCACTCTTATTGGCAAATAAATTGCCCACCTTAACAGCACCATCATGCTATTTCATTTTAACGGATTGATTCCGCAGCAGCCTACTTTATAAATTTCGGTGCTGTACTCCGAAGGGCACTTCACATATACATCCAATAAGCATCCTTTCAGCCAGGAGATGCTCTCTCTAAAAATTCAATATATATTACTTTCCTTCTTCACTGTATTTCCTACTAATTTAGTTGGGTATATTTTTTACTTATTATATTATACCGGCTTAAAAAATGCAACACTTTTTTAAAAATATTTTTTATAATTTTTTATTCCAATTAAGTAATAATTATTTTTCTTTAATTGCCACTTTTCAGCTTATTTATGAAGCTGTAGGTTATTTTCGCTGTAAGCCCCCATATAACTTTATCTTCATATTTATAAAAATAAACGGGGTACCTTATGTTCCCCCAATTGTAATTGATTCCGTCATTGACCATGTGGTATGGAAAATCCTTGTCAGCCTGAGGCAGGTAGTTCATGTAATATTTCTCCGGCTCGTTGTTCAAAAAATGTGACAAGGGAACACAAAAAAGATCATCAACCTCATCCTTGCTGTAAGGAATTTCAGAAATGTCAAGGTTTTTGATGTATCCCAGAAATGAATATACAAATGAACCGCTTTTGCTTGTAGCGTAGTCAAGTTCAGACAATATTTCTATGTTGTCTTTTGGAATTCCAAGCTCCTCCCATGTTTCACGCATGGCAGCTTCGGCTGGATTTTCAAAGTCCTCAATTTTTCCTCCGGGAAATGAAATTTCACCCGGCTGTCTTATGGTTTTGGACCTGACTTCATATATGAGATTAAGTTCACCATCTTTTTCAACCAGCGGAACCAGCACAGAAAACCTGAAATCCTCATCAATTGGTTTTGGTTCAACTTCATTTATTTTATTTTTTATATATTCAATATTCATTATCCGTTAAGCCTCATCAATCCAAATAATATAAATACCAGTCCTGATATTGTTTTTATTATATAAGATGGAATGTGTTTAGTCAACGATGAGCCTATAATTATTCCTATGAAGCCAATGAACAACATTCCTGCAATGGAGCCTGCAAGTACCATGATAGGATACTCTGCTTCCATGGCAAGTGTCATTGCAGTAAGCTGTGTTTTGTCTCCTATTTCTCCAAGGAAGAAAGTGAGAGCGGTTGTTATTATGGGACCAAATCTGAAACACCTGCCGCTGCAGTCTTCATCGTCAGAAACTATTATGATTACGCCAAAAAATATAAACATTAATCCTGCAAAAATCTGAAGCAGATTTTGGTCGATCATTCCGGACAAGAAGCTTCCTAAAAACACAGCTGCTCCGTGATTCAAAAAAACTCCCAGAAGTATACCTACAAGCATTTGAACCATAGTGTACTTTGCAGCCAGGGTCATTAGCATTAGCTGAGTTTTATCACCTATTTCAGCCGCAAAGACCAGTACAAAAGCTTCTATGAACTCCATGTAATTCCTCCATTAATTTATTATCAAACAAACTCTTTAATTAATTGTACATATATATTATAATATTTGATATGAAGTACAATCAGAACAAAAATATTATTTTGATTGCTTATCTTTGGAGGCATTATGTTGAATATACTAATTACCACAGCACCATTCGGAAACGGACATAAGATGGTGGCTACAGCTTTAAAAAATGCATTTGTTAACAAGGGGTACACCAATGTTTTTGTAGTTGATTTGTTTACTGAGGCTCACCCTAAAATCACTGAAACAATTAAAAAGGCATACATAAAAAGCTATGACTTCGGAGAAGCATATTCTAAAATTTATTATGGCTCCGAAAAGCTTACAGACATGAAAGTCATTGAATTATACAGAAACTTCGGTTTTAAAAAGCTTGACGAAATAGCAAAGCAATTCCAGCCGGATCTCATAATAAATACGTTTCCCATATTGTCATCACTGAAGATAAAAGACAAGAACAACAAAAACATACCTGTGTTTAACATTGTTACAGATTTTTACGTACATAAACTATGGATAAGCGAAGAAATAGACAAATTTTACATAGCCACAAATGAGCTTCAGGAAGAAATGAAAAAAATGAACATTCCAGTTGAAAAAACAGTTGTTTCAGGCATACCAATCAGAGATGCCTTTGAAGAAGTGGAAAATATAACAAACTTGTACAAAAAGTACAACTTCAGAAAAGGCAAAAAAATTGTATTGATAAATTCCGGTGCATTCGGAGTGTTCAGAAACATAAAGAATGTATGCGTAGAACTCTGCAAGGACAGATCAATTCAGGTTGCTGTTGTATGCGGAAACAATCTTGCTCAAAAGGAAAAGCTTGAATCCCTTGGCCTCAGGAACTTGAAAGTTTTTGGATTTACCGAGAACATAGATGAACTTTATAAAATATCAAGCTGCATGATAACAAAATCCGGAGGCATCACCTTAAGCGAAGCTTTGGCTGTGCAAATTCCTCTTGTAATAATAAAGCCCGTTCCCGGACAGGAAAAGGAAAATGCTCTTTACTTTGAGAAAAAAGGGGCTGCAATAATTGCAAACAACACATATCAAATAGTAAACAGCACCAAGGAGCTTATAAAGAGCCCTGACATGCTCATTGCAATGCGAAAAAACATGAGAAAAATGTATTATAAATCATCTTCAGAAAAAATAGTTGATGATGTGGTTGAAAGTATAGAAAAATAAGAGATAATTATGAATTGTTGTAAACAACGCCATACTTCTTCTGGAATACATCAACAGAGCAAGGCATGACGGGCTAACAATCGACGAATCCTGCAAAAGTTCAGTTAAGAGAAGATTTCGCCCAATAATGCTGACCACCATAACAACAGTGGTTGGACTTGTACCATTGGCTTTATCTGCAAGTTCATTTTTTACTCCAATGGCTGTGGCTCTTATGACAGGCCTTATGGTTTCAACACTGTTAACATTAATTGTTGTTCCGATGTTTTATAGCATGGTTGAAAAATAATTTTAAAATAACTTAAAAATAAAACCAGCAGCTAATGCTGCTGCCAAGGTAATAACTAAGCTATTTCAACTATGTAGTGGAGGGCCTCGTGCCCTCCCGTGCGGACGGGTACAAGACCCGCCTCTACAATTTGTAGAAAACTAGGCTTTGCCAATAGTCTGAAGGCATCTTATTTGCTGTTGGTTATTGTTATGATTGCTTTATTATATTATTATCCCTTCCAAATTTTTTAACAATTGCACCAACTGCAAAAATAACAAATCCCACACCCAATCCTGCAAACAAAGAATCAAAGCTTAATTCAAAAAACAATTCACATGCGAGATGAGCTGTAATTCCCCCTATGCTTGATGCAACAGCAAATCTATGGTCAATTTTATCCTTGAAGAAAAGCGACCCAATCATAGGAAACAAAAGCACAGTACCCCTCAGTCCCGTTGCCAAAAAACCCCAGGTGAGAATTGCAGTCTGCTTATTTATGCTCACAATTGCAGCCGAAATGAGAAAAGACAGAACTATGAAAATTCTGCTGACAAGAAGCTCTTTTTTTCCATCAGCATCTTTTCTTATGAATTTCTTGTAAATGTCTTTGGATACAATAGTCCCAAATCCAAGAGCCATGCCGGAACCTGTTCCCACAAGAGCGAGAAGGAGAGTTGCAAGAACAGCTCCTCCAAGCAATGGAGGCATATTTTCTAATACAAAAACGGGAAATGCCTGGCTTGATTCTATTAAGGGATAGTTAATTTTCATATACATTCCAATAAATACAGCACCTAATCCTACAGGAGGAAGCAATAACGCTGCTGCTACAGTTGCTTTTTTCGCATCCAGGTCATTTCTTCCCGACAAAATTGTCTGCACGTAAGTCTGTCCACAAAGCACTCCTAAGACAACTGATACCAATGAGCCCATATCGATTCCAAAGCCCCTGGCAAACATGCTGAAATATTGTTCCTTTGGAAGAGCATTGTAAATGGGAGCAAATCCGCCGCTCAAAGTCAATATCTTATATGTACCGAAACCAACTGCAATGTATGACAGCACAAGTTTTACATTTCCGAGAATTCCTGTTACTAATACTCCTCCGAAAACTACATAGCATATCATAATTGCAACAGTTATTGCTGCGCTAATACCCGGGCTGATGCCAAACACTGCAGTAAGCAATGCATTTGCTGACAATATTTGTGCCACTATGTTTAAAACAATCCCAAAGGAGCTTAATACTGATGCAACAACTCCGGCAAAGTTTCCATATTCATGGCTAATGACCTGCTGTATTGTAACAAAACCGCTGTTTCTGAAAGGATTGACAAAAAAAAGCCCGAACAGCAGACATCCTAAACCCGAGCCCAGGGTAAACCACCAGGCGGACATTCCATAGGAATAAGCAAGCTGCGCTGTACCTATAGTTGAAGATCCTCCTATAAGTGTGCTTATAAGGGCTCCGGCAACAAGTGATGTGCTTGCGCTCTTTCCTCCTGTTGTAAAATCAGATGAATTTTTAATGTTCTTTCCTGAATTAATGCCGATTATCATAATTAACAATAAGGTTGACGCCATTCCTGCAACATGTAGAAAGGTAACTTCTGCCATTTCAATCTCCTAAAAACGAACCCCAGCCTGATCAGCCATGAAAACTCATTCATGTACTGATTAGACAGGAAATTAATTTTTGCTAATTTATTTAACCTTCGAAGAAATCAGTCTTCCGAGCTTTCTAGCACCTATACGTATTTTTTCCGGAGTTACTCCGCCATAGCTTATTCTCATGCAGTTTCTTCCCTTTCCTCCGCCTTCAGCGTAGAAACCTTCACCTGCAACAAATGCAACCTTAACCTCAGGATTTGAAACAGACTCTGTCAGAAGTTCTGTGGTGTTTATGCTTTCAGGAAGCTCAACCCATACAAACAATCCTCCGTCGGGAGTTGTTCTCTTTGTTCCTTGAGGGAAAAATTTGTCTATACATTCAAGCATAACGTCTCTTCGTTCCCTGTACAAATCGCAAATCATCTTGTGGTGAGCAGGATAATATCCTCTTTTAAAAAACTCTGCACATAGTATCTGCGGAAGCATTGCTGTGTGCGAATTTGTTGCTGTCTTTGCATCAAACAACTTTTCAGTTATTTCATCATTGGCATATATGTATCCAAGCCTGCTTCCAGCTGAAAAAATCTTTGAGAAACTGTTGGCAAGAATTGTATGTCCAGTTTTATCAAAAGATTTTATGGGCAAAAGATCGCTGCCACTATAGCGTATGTCCCTGTATGGATCATCTTCAAGAATGATTGTGTCATACTTGCTTCCAAGCTCAGCAATTTTTTTTCTTCTTTCCTGAGAAAGAGTTATGCCAGTTGGATTTTGAAATGTAGGTATGACATAAACCATCTTTGGTTTGTACTTTATGATTTTTTCTTCCAGATCATCTGTCATCATGCCGTTTTCATCCATAGCAACAGGTATGCATTTTGCCTGGAACATTTCAAAAACTTCCACAGAGTGCACAAAGCTTGGCGATTCAACAAGTATTATGTCATCAGGATCAATAAAAAGCTGACACAATAAATTAATCGCCTCCATTCCTCCACCGGTGATTATGATATTTTCAGATTTTGCTTCCACTCCTTTTGGAGCAAGCAATTCTTTGACCACAACTTCTCTCAGGTCAGCTGTTCCCATTACAGGACCGTACTGAAGTGCTTCAATCCCTCTTGAATCCATTCTCATTATATCATTTGAAATCTCACGGACAATATCAACCGGAAGTGCCTCTCTGGCTGGTGCGCCTCCTCCAAAAGATATAATTTCAGGATCATTCATTGCCCCGAATAGCTTTTTAACCACATATGCTGAATTTTCCATGCTTTTCATGCGTTTTGCAAAGTGAGCCATAGTATCCCCTTTCTTTTAATGAATTAATAACACTGCTAATAAATTATATAATTAATAAAAATTTATTACAAGTATTTTCTAATGTCAAGAAGACCTAGCATGTTGAGTTAATTATAAAAAGATAGACTCTAAGTCAGTTTACATAGAGTCTTTCTTTTATTATTTATTTGCTTTTATTTTAGCAAGATCACTTGCAACTTCTATTATCCAGTCTTCCTGCCCTCCGACAGCCTTTCTGTTTCCTAACTCTATTATAATATCTCTTACATCTACATTAAATCTTTCTGCAGCTCTTCTTGAGTGCAAAAGGAAACTTGAATAGCATCCCGCATAACCAAGTATCATTGCATCCAGATTTGCATTTGTTTTAAGTCCTTTTGATTCTAGGATAGGTCCAAGAGAACTTGTACTTGCATCCATTGTTTTAAATAAGTCTGCATTTACATCATATTTCATCTTCTTCATAACTGCCACGAGAGTATCAGTTGCTGTATTTCCCGAACCTGCGCCCAACCCTGAAAGTGAACCATCTATATATGTTGCGCCTGCTTCAATTGCAGCCAAAGAATTTCCAATAGCTAATCCGAGATTATTGTGTGAGTGGTGGCCTACAGGAATGCTTAAATTCTGTACGAGAGTTGAAATCTTATCTTTTACTTCAACAGGAAGCATTGCTCCTGCTGAATCAGTGCAGTATACAACATCTGCACCATATGATTCGAATTTTTTAGCTTCTTCCAGAACTCTTTCAACGGTTGTCATGTGAGACATCATCAAAAAGCCAACAGTAAAAAGACCCATCTTTTTTGCAGCCTTTATATGCTGCGCTCCTACGTCTGCCTCCGTAACATGCGTTGCAACTCTTACTGCGTTTGCACCACAATCCTGTGCTCTTTCAAGGTCTTCAACAGTTCCTATTCCTGGTATTAAAAGTACTGCAAGCTTTGAATTTTTAACCACTGAAGAAGCTGCCTTTACTATATCAAAGTCATTATATGGAGAAAATCCATAGTTAATAGTTGAACCAGTTAAACCATCTCCATGTCCTATCTCTATTATGTCTATACCTGCTGCATCCAATGATGATGCTATTTTTTTAACATCTTCCGGAGAAAATTTATGTGATACTGTATGACTACCGTCACGGAGCGTAGTATCTGTAATATATATTTTAGACATTATATAACACCTCCCATGAGCTTTCTTGCTTTTGCCTCTGCTATATGAACTGCAGCAGAGGTTATTATATCAAGATTGCCTGAATATACCGGCAGATAGTCTCCAAGCCCTTCAACCTCAACCATCATAGTAACTATGTCATCCTGAATAATTGGTTCTAATAAAAAGCGATATCCAGGAACATAGCTTTGAACTGTTTTCAAGCATTCAAATGCAGCAGCCTTTATCTTTTCCATATCAGAATTTTTAACTTTTGTATAAATAGTATTTCTCATGTAAATCGGAGGTTCCGCGGGATTAAGCACAATTATTACCTTTGCC
Source organism: Firmicutes bacterium UBA6113 (assembly GCA_002422545.1). Taxonomy (GTDB): domain Bacteria; phylum Bacillota; class Clostridia; order Tissierellales; family Sedimentibacteraceae; genus Sedimentibacter. The sequence goes on from DIWF01000036.1 coordinate 9,398, forward strand.
TTTTCAGCTCCTCCTATCTGCTCCAATGCATTCTTTGTAGTCTGTGTAAATTCGTCAATGTTTGCTCTGGTTCCAGGGCCTGCGCTCTTGCTGCTTATTGATGATACTATTTCAGCATAAGATACTCCTACTGCCTTGTTTATGGCTGCAACCATTGGTGTAGTTGCTTGACCCGCACATGTAACAAGGTTTACATTATCCAGCTCTAAAAAATTCTCGTCAAGATTTACTGCAGGTACACAAAAAGGACCAATGGCTGCAGGGGTTAGATCCAGAGCAAACATTCCTGCTTCCTTTAGCTTTGGTGCTGCAGACATATGTCCGCTTGCTGAGGTGCAATCAAATACCATTTTAATTACTCCCTTGTATTTTTCTATAAGATAATCAACGCCTCCTGCTGAAGCATCTATACCCATTGTTCTGACTGCTTGAAGATTCTCTGATTCTCTGTGGCTCACAACACAAACAACTTCAAGAATCTCACTTCTACCTAATTTTATAATAAGATCCTGCCCTATATTTCCAGGACCTATTATTCCAACTTTAATCTTTTCCAATACTCTATCCTCCTATGCTTTCTTATTCAAACTTCACACTGATGCTTCCAAGCTCAGAAAAATTAGCTGTATATTCTTTTCCCTTTTCGGCAGTAAGCATTCCCGTAAGAGCTCCTGATAAAACTACCTCTCCCTTTTTAAGCACAACTCCGTATTTAGAAAGAGCATTTGCCAGCCATGCTACCGAAAAAGCAGGATCCCCCAATACTGCAGAGCCCAATCCGGAATTAATCATTTCATCCCCATTGTAAAGATCCATTTTTAAATTCTTAAGATCAATTGTTCTCGGATCAACCTTCTTATGACTTATAACATACTTTCCGGATGATGCATTGTCTGCAACAGTGTCTATCAGACCAATCTTCCAATCTTTTATTCTACTGTCCACAATTTCTATGGCAGCCGCTACATATTCTGTTGCATTAATCACATCTTCTGCAGTAGCATCAGGACCCTTAATATCCTCCTTAAGTACAAATGCTATTTCACCCTCGACTTTTGGTTGAAGAATAGTATCAATCTGTATAGTATTATTTTTAGCCTCCATGCTGTCCAGCAAATGTCCAAAATCCGGAGTATTTACACCAAGCATATTTTGCACTGCTATGGAGGTTAAACCTATTTTTTTACCTGTTATTTTTTTTCCGTCAGATAGTTCTTTTTCAATATTAATGAGCTGTATCTGATAAGCATCATCAACGGTTAAATCCGTGTTTTCCTTTGATATCGGTTCAATTGCAATACATGTTTTTTCAGCAGCCTTTAAAGCTTGAGCAAGCTTTTCATGTCTTGTTATTTCCATATTTCCTCCTGCTATGGCGTTTGTTAATTTCAAACTTCGTTCTGAATAATTTTACTTATAAAAGAGGTCTCAAGACCTCTTTTTTATTCTTCCAAGAAATTATCTACTAATTGTGAAAACTCAGCAGCCTTTTCAATTTGCGTCCAATGTCCGCAATGTCCAAATATATGGAGTCTGGCATCATCTATCAGATTAAGAAGCTTATATGAATTTGAAACAGGAATAACCTGATCCTCTCTGCCATGTACTATTAAAACTGGTTGCTTAATATTTGCAATTTCTTCTTCTGTTCTTGCCATGAATTCAACCCACTGTTGTCTTGGAGCAGGGAACATAGCCGAGAATGATTCCTGGAATCCTGGTTCTATGCTTGCTTCATATCTCATTCGAGCTAAATCATCAGTTGCAATAGCCTTTTTATCAACAAATAAAGTAAGCATTTCTTTCATTCTTTCAAGTGATGGCTCATAACCCCACACTGCATCAAGACCCTCTGTTATTGGAAAGCTTAATCCCATTGCGCCCATTAGAATAACCTTTCTTATTCTTTCAGGATAGTCAATAGCCATAGCAAGTGCTAACGCTCCTCCAAAAGAATTACCAACTATATCAGTTTTTTCAATTTCTAAAGCATCTAAGAAATCAACAGTTTGTTTTACCCAAGTTTTCATATTTAGCGGAATTCCTTCCTGTCTTTCGGTATAACCAAAACCAATCATGTCTGGTGCAATTACTCTTCTATTCTTTGAAAGTCTAGGAATTATAAGCCTCCAATTAGCCCAAGCTGATACCCCAGGACCTGAGCCATGAGCCAGCAATACTGGGAAGCCCTCACCTTCATCATGATAATTTGTCATAAAGGTTCCTGTTTTTATGTTTTTTGCAATTTCCGGTTTTACATTTGACATTAATATTTCCTCCTAATATTTTCTTTTTTTTTACGATTATATATTTATTGTATAATTTTCTTAATAATACTCTATTACAATATCCACATTACTGACTGAGGTATAAACGTTATTATCATGAGAGCAACAATTAATGCTGCAAGGAAAGGCATTACTTCTTTTATTATATCCTGAATAGATGTGTTGAAAGTTCTAGCCCCTGTGAATAGTGTTACTCCAAATGGTGGTGTAAGCATTCCTATTGCAAGGTTAGTCGCTAGAATTATACCAAAATGAACAGGATCCACACCAAGCTCTATAGCTATAGGTAATGCAATTGGAACCAATATATATTGAATAGCTCCGGATTCCATAAACATTCCTGCAATTAGTACTATTACATTCACTACTAACAATATCAAGTTTTTGCTATGAGTTACAGACAAAGATACATTAAGTATTGTTTGAGGTATTTTAGCATATGTCATAACCCAGGCAAAAAGGGCTGCTAATGCCATTATAAGCATTATTCCTGCAGTAGACAAAGCTGACTTGTAAAATATTTCTGGCAGATCACTCCACTTCATTTCCTTATAAACATAAATGCCGATTATTATTGAATAAACAACCGCTACTACAGCAGATTCTGTAGGTGTGAACGCTCCTGCAAAAACTCCTCCTACTATAATTATAGGAGTTCCAAGTGCCCATGAAGAATCTATGAAATATTTAAATCCTGAGAGTTTTTTTTCTTCTCTTATTTCAGGAACATCTGAAAGAACTATTTCACCGCTTACTATTTTAGCTGCACGTTCCTTGTAATTTCTTTTCTTAGCAATTAAATATGTTGGTATCATCAGCAAAGTCCCAACGATAAAACCTGCGGGAAATCCAACCTTGTACAAATCTGACACTGCAACCTTTGATAAAACAGCATATATTATAAAGGCTATGCTTGGGGGTATTATTATACCAATTGGCGATGCAGATGCTATAATTGCTGCACTGAAACCCTTGCTATACCCTGCTCTCATCATTCCTGCATACATTACACCGCCGATTGCAGCAGTTGTAGCTATACCACTTCCTGAAATTGCAGCAAAGAACATACAAGCTATTATTGCTACAATACCCATTCCACCATGAATATTTCCTACAGCTGAGGAAGCCATATTTACAATCCTTTTAGCAATTCCCCCTCTGTTCATCAAATCACCAGCCAAAATGAAGAATGGTACTGCCAATAATGCAGTAGAATCTATACCTGCAAATAGTTTTTGTATTATTACTACTGTTTTTATGTCACCCATAAGAGAAAAAATCAATGAAGATAGACCTAATCCTACGGCAATCGGTGCTCCTATCACAAGGAGAATAAATGCACTTCCAAATAATAATCCTCCGCTCATTATAAAGCACCTTCCTTTTTACCTAATTCAAAAACATCATTTAAAATATATACGAATGTTTGAAAAACCAATATACTAAATGCTGTTGGAAATATTCCGTAAATTATTTTCATTGGTATTCTTAAGTTTGTAGAAACTTGCGTTCCGGCTAACTTCATCATATCAAATCCATAGAATATCGCTGTACCAAAGAAAACAATTGTCAATACCTGCTGTAAAAGGTAAGCCCATTTCACATATTTCTGAGGTATTATTGTTTCAAGAACACTGATGTTTATATGATTTTTCCTACCTGATATTACCGCTGAGCCGAACATTACCAATGCAATATTAGTATATCTTGTAAGTTCCTCTGTCCAATGAAGTCCTGTTCCAAATACATACCTAAGAACAATTTGTGAAAAATATGAAACAGTCATGACAGAAAAGCATATTATAAGAATCAGTCTTAAAAGCTTGTTTAGAAAGCTGCTAATACTATTTAATGCTTTCAAATAATCATCTCCTTGAAAATTTATTGAAGTAAAGTTGGAGCATGGCCCCAACCTTGTCTATTGCAATGCTTTTATAGCATCCAGGAATTTTGAATCTTGAGTTTCTAAAAACTTGTTATAAACAGGTTGCACTAAGTCAACAAAAGCCTGTTTGTTCTCAACTTCATTAAATACCATTCCCAAACCTTCAAGTTCTTTCTTTGCAGCAGCCTCGTTTGCTTGTTGTTCTTTACCTAATTGAGCCGCAACTTCATAACCTGTTTCAGTGAACATTTTTTGATCATCCGGACTCATGTTGTTAAATAGCTCCGTATTCATCTGCATCATTGCAAATGCAAAGAAGTGCCCTGTTTCTGACATATACTTCTGAACTTCATTTATTTTATAGTCTCGTGTAGTTATTACTGTATTTTCATGAGCATCTATAGTTCCTTGCTGCAATGCGGTAAACACTTCACCCCAAGCCATCGCTTGCGCATTTGCTCCTAAATTTTTAAATGTATCTATGTAAACCTCACTTTCAGCAACCCTGATTTTTAACCCCTTTAAATCAGCAGGAGTATTAACCGGTGCTATATTGCTGGTTACATGTCTGAATCCTCTGGGCATAAATCCTAGAGTTTTCATTCCAACAGAATCTGTTAAAGCTGCAAATTCCTTTGCTGCATCTGATTCAAGAAACTTGAAAACATGATCCCAGCTCATAAATAAAAACGGTAAGTCCTGAACCGCCATTTCAGGAACAAATTGATTGATATCTGACGCAGTAATAACTGTGAAGTCAACATTACCTATTTGGAGTGATTCCATTAATTCTCTATCTACGCCTAATTGTCCAGCAGGATAAACATCAATTACATATCTTCCATCTGATTTTTCTTCTATTTGTCTTTTAAATTCATTTGCAAAATTGTCATACGCAGTGCCTGGTGCTGCTATATGACCTAATTTAAGAACTTTTGTCTCAGTTGAAGCTGTACCTGATTGTTCTGGTGCTGAAGATGTACTTGCTGGCTCATTCGAACTGCTGCATGCTGATAATAACATTGCTACTAACAATACTAGACTTACAAGAATTAAATTTCTTTTTTTCATTTTTGTTCTCCTTTTAATAAATATGATTTTTTGTTTAACGTCTAGCTATTAAATTATGTCAAACTGAAAGCTTTTAGAAACCCATTTGATTTTGTTCTACATTATCAAATTCGGTTTTGATTATGTTCTATAATAAATGGGCTTTAGCCCCTTTATTCTGATTAGTTATTTGTTCTATATTGTCAAACTACGTTCTTGTTTTGCTTTAAAATAAATGGGCATATGCCCTTTTACTTTTATGCATTAAATTCTCTGTAACCAAGTTCCTCTGATATCCTTTTGGCTGCATCCTTTATGACTTGTATTGCTTCACTGATTTTTTGCTCGGTCATCCTAATTGTTGGTCCAGATACACTTATTGAATATTTTGCTCTTCCTGTACCATCAAATATAGGTGCAGCAACACAGGTTAATCCTTCTATATTCTCTTCATTATCGAATGCAATGCCATTTTCTCTGATTTTTTTGAGTTCATCTAAAAGCAGTTTTTTATCTGTAATGGTATTTTTAGTAATTTTCACAAGATTTTCCGGAAGTCTATTGCTTAATATATCTTCATCTACGTAAGCAATCATGGCTTTTCCTACACCTGTACAATATGCAGGATTTCTAGCTCCGATGGTTGTAAAAATCCGCATAGATTGATTGGATTCCTTTTTATCTACATATACTACCTCATATCCATCCAACATTCCTATATGTATTGTTTCGCTAAGTTTCTCACATACTTCAGAAATAATCGGTGACGTAACGGTCCGTATATCCAAGGATTTTGTAACAATATTTCCAAGATGAACAAAATACATCCCAAGTCTATATTTTTGTGTTTCCTTATCTTGATCTACAAAACCGTGATATTTTAATGTGCTTATTATTCCGTGTAGAGTGCTCTTATTAATATCAAGCTCATCAGCAATTTCTGTCAATTTCATTGCTGATTCTTTTTTTGCTAAAAGCTTTATAATCAAAGATGCTCTATCTACAGATTGAATTTTTCCTACTGTTTCCATATATTCCTTAACCTCTTTTTCATATTTTAGCATACGTTTTCTTATTTGTCAATATATTTTTTTATATTATCAAATTGTTTTCTGCAATGCCAAACAAAAGATTAAGTATCTATCTATGATTTATACTTAACCTTCCCAAGCTTCTCGTGCAACACCTTATAAAGACACTTCCTGAAATTTTCATCCTGTTCCTTTGTTCTCTTGGAAGGGCCTTTTGTCTTGCCTCCTTGCTTTCTTATCCTTTCACTTATATATCTGGACTGAAGGAGGCTGTCTATGTTGTTTTTGTTTATGAAAAATCCGGCAGTATGAATAACAGCTGAGGCCTTGGCCAAAACCAGGCTTGCCAGCCCATAGTCCTGGGTTACAAGTATGTCTCCTTCTTTAAATATCTGCACAATTTTATAATCAACAGAATCTCTTCCCTGTTCCACAATTATAATTTGAAAATCGCTTACTATATAATGATCTATATCAACAACTATTATCAATTCAACGCCATATTCCTTAGCAGCATGCTCACATATTTCCTTTACGCGCTGAGGACATGCATCTCCGTCAATTATTATTCTCATGATAAACTCCTTTTTATTTATAATTATGACAATGTTCTGTTTTTGCTATATAAAATGTCTATCTAAAATTTATATTTTTTACAACATTAATACCCTTATCTGTCAGAGCCGTACCCTGTCTTCCTCTGCTCTTTGTTATATAGCCTTGATTTTCAAGATAGCACAGCCTTGTTCTTACCTGCGAGCTCGTAAGATTATAGCCGCATTCCTTTAAATCAATGGATATTTTTTCTCTTCCAGCAGCAATATTTTGAATTTGCATATTGTAGATGCAATTTAAAATTTTAATGCTTTCACTGCTTAAACTGCACTGCTCTTCGTTTTTCTCGCAATATACTGAAGTAACTTTAATTGTTTCCTCAAAAAATTTTCTATCAGGAAGGTCTGACATTTCAAGAACATTTCCCATTCTGACAGCAATCATGTACTTGATTGTACTTTCAAGTTCTCTTACATTTCCAAACCACTTGTACTTCATGAATTCATCTGTAACTTTTTTTGATATTTTTATGTCTGCAGCCGTTTCCATTTTGATGAAATATGAAACTAGACCATTTATGTCGCAAAGTCTTTCTCTAAGGGGAGGAAGGTACAAATACCCTATTTTCAGCCGGTAATATAAATCTGCCCTGAACTCTTTTTCTAAAACCATGTTTCTCAGATTTTTGTTTGTGGCAGCAATTATTCTTGCATCAACCTTTCGTATGGATGTTCCTCCAATAGGCATTATTTCCTTTTCCTGAAGAACTCTCAAAAGTTTTGTCTGAACCTTGGGCGACACATCTCCAATTTCGTCAAGAAAAATAGTACCTCCGTCGGCAAGTTCAAAAAGACCAATTTTTCCTCCTTTTTTAGCTCCGGTGAATGACCCTTCCTCATAACCGAAAAGTTCACTTTCTATAAGTTCATCAGGCAAAGCGCTGCAGTTTATTGCAAGGTAGGGTCCGTTTTTTCTCTTGGAGTTTTTATGTATGGCACTTGCAAAAAGTTCCTTGCCTGTGCCGCTTTCGCCTTCAATCAATACCGACAAATCCGACCTTGACAGTTTCAATGCTGTTTGTTTAGTTTCAGCAATTAATTTGCCGTTACCTATTATATTTTCAAAATCATACTTTGCTACATGCCCCTTCAACAAAAGGTTCTGATTATGATTTTTACCACTTTTTTCTTTTTCATCCCTATCAGTTGTAACCACAATATCCTTGCCGTTTGGCGCAATGAATTTTGAAACCTTGGTGGTTACACCCATTATGTTTATTTTTTTGTTTTCAAATGTTTCGGAGCTCAGAAAATACGGATACAAATCCCTGTCAATAATATTTCTTATGTTTTTATTTATCAGTTCCTTATTTGCCGAAAAAATCATCTTCATTTTTTCGTTGGAATATTTAATAAAGCCGTCCTCATCATAAATAAGAATTCCGTTGACAAGATTGTGGATGATATTGTTCAGGTATCCGTTCAATGCATTGACATTGTTGTTTATGGCAGACACGCGCTTTGAAACATTTATTATTTTTTTCATATATTTTTTAGTAATGAATGTGGCATCTTTATGGTCAAGATTTATCTTATCCATGATTACATACATAGAATTTATGTTAATTATTCTTGGTCCTAAGTCAATAATTTTTGTGACACAGCCTGGAACCTTGTCAGGTTCTCCGGGGGTGATGGCTGTTTTTAATTTCTTGTAGTTCCCTATGCCGGGATAGTATGGATAATACTTAATGTGGCTAAGCCCCAGCTCGATTAAATCATTGATAGAGCTATATGCTGTTTCTTTTTCATCGTTGACCAGAAGCACTTCTTCGTTTACAGGGATATTTGCAACCTGGTCAATAAAGTCAAAGTTGATGCTTCTTTCGCACACAACAATATCGCTGCATTCAACTGCAATTTTCATCTCTTCAAGCTCGTCCTTCATTTCCTGGCTTGAAAATATAAGCAAATCACATTTAATGTTTGGTTGTATTCCTTCCTCCTGTGAATATGCTTCAATGAAAAACTCATCCAGAATAAATTCCTTAAGCTGCCCAAGAAGAAAATTCTTAGTATTTACAGAACCTGCAATCAATACAATTTTCTTTGACATTTAATCACCCCTGCACTATTATTATTTCAATTATAACATTTTTCCATAGCCCTATCTACAAAAAATCCTGAGGTTTCCCTCAGGATTATCTTATTTTTTTTCTTCAAAAACACCGTATACAACAGCTTTTTTATTTTCAACCATCACTTTACCCTTGGCTACTACAGTGTCAATGTCCAGATTTTCATCCAAAATCAACAGATCCGCATCCATTTCTGCTTCAATTCTGCCCTTTGTCTTAAGCTTAAGTATTCTTGCAGGATTTGAAGTGACTGCCCTCAATGCAATTTCAAGAGGTATGTTTTCACGATAGACGCATTCTTTTATTGCCTTAATCAAACATGTTGATTTACCTATACCTATACCCACGTATTCTTTCTTCTTGTTAAAAATAGGCATGCTTCCCTGTCCGTCAGATGAAAGGGTGAAATTGTCCTGGTTCACACCTTCTTCAATAAGACGCTTAAGGCCTTTGCTAAACCTTACCTCGCCGTCTGTTTCTTCCCAGAAATCAGGATCATCGCTTCCGGTAAAATCCACATATCCACCTTCTTTTGCATAAAGAACGCATTCTTCAAAAAGTTCAGGGCTCCTATTAATGTGCGTAGGCAAAAACTGTGTAATTGGTATTTCAGTTTCTCTTACAGCCCTTTTAATGTAGTCGATTTTTCTTTGACCGTCTCCTAAATGTATGTCAACTATCCCTGATTTTCCCGACAGCATCCCGCCTACTCTGGCATCCGACACGCATCTTACAAATTCTTCAAAAGACGGCTGAGATGAACGATGATCCGATATGGCTATTTCTCCAACACCGATGATTTTATCAACAACCATAATGTCTTTCATTACTTCGCCTGTTATGGTTTTCACCGGAACTCTGTAGGAACCTGTGTATATGTACGTTGTAATTCCTTCTTCATCTAAACCTCTTGCCTTTGCCAGAAGAGAAACCATATCCCGCGCCACACCGTCAGTGCCAAGACATCCCACTACAGTTGTAACTCCTGCAGTTGTAAGGCTTGTAAGTGTAGCCTCTGGTGTTCTGGTGGAAAATCCGCCTTCTCCTCCTCCTCCAAGAATATGAACATGAGAATCTACAAATCCAGGAACCAATTTTTTGCCTTTGGCATCAATTTCCAAGACATTAACAAATCCGTTCATTTCAACACTGATATTGTCAGCTATGGAGGCTATTTTACCATCTACCAAAAGAACATCCTTAATGCCAGCATGTTCTGGTTTGTAAACATCTGCATTTCTAATTATTGTAATCATGCTACTTCCTTTCCTAGCTTGTAAATTTTATTGGAGTCCGATTGCTACTGCTATAACTATTATAATTGAACCTATCAGGAAGAAGAATCCCTGCATCTTGATTTGATATTTTGCCCACTTTGTCCAGTCTATTCTTGCAACTCCAAGCACCCCTATCAAGCTTGCTGAAACTGGAGTGAAAGCATCTACAAATCCTGCTCCAAGCTGATAAGCAAGGACTGCAATTTGTCTTGATACTCCAACGATATCAGAAAGAGGCGCCATTATAGGCATTGTCAATGCAGCCTGGCCTGAGTTACTTGTTACAACAAGGTTGAACAAGCTCTGGAACAGATACATGCTCCATGCTGCAACAGTTGCAGGAACTCCATTCAATGCATTTCCGATGCTGTAAAGCACAGTATTAAGGGTTGAAGCAACATTTGCATCAGATCCTCCTAGAACAAGAAGAATACCTTTTGCCATACCGACAACAATAGCTGTTCCTGCGAGGTCTGATACTCCTCCCTGGAAGGAAGATGCCATGTCGTTTACAGTCATTCCGTTCAGCTTAAACACAACAGCAATAATTCCGGCAACAAAGCCCATTACAAAGAACTGTGATGCAATTTCAGGGATATAGTAAGCCTTCTTTGTAACTCCCCAAATAATCCACACAAGCACTGCAAGCATTTCCAGCAATATGAGCTTATGTCCAATTGTAAATTTCATCTCTTCTTCTGTTGTATTTTCAATTCTGTTTCTAAAGTGTTCATCAGTATCATATACTGCTGAAAGTTCCGGTTTTTTTCTTATTTTTTCTGCATATAACATCATATATGCTGCCGATAATCCCGTGACAACAAACCACATTGCAAGTCTGAACGACGCAGCGGATAAAACCGGTATTCCTGCAATTCCCTGAGCTATTGCAACACTGAATGGACTCATCCATGATGCAGCATTTCCTACCTGCGATGCCACATATGTTACTGTTACTGCAACTATGGAGTCATATCCAAGAGCTATAACAAATGGAACCATTATCATTGCAAATGGAATAACTTCCTCAGACATTCCAAATGTAGCTCCTCCAAGAGAAAATATAAAGAACAACAGAGGCAGAGCTAATCTTTCAAGTCCCTTCGATTTCTTGATGAACGCATAAATGCCTGCATCAATTGCCCCGGTCTTCATGATTATTCCAAAAGATCCGCCAACAACTAAAATTAATGCAACTATGCCAACTGCTGAACCATACTTGCTTCCTGTAACAAGACCTTCAAAAATATAATTCATGAATCCGAATCCGCTGTAATCATCTGTTCCCCACACATTGGCAGTCTTATGGAGTTTTTTGCTTGTGTCGTAAATTGATTCTCCATACTTACCGTACAGAACATCATCTGTCAACCCCAGTTCATCAAGCTGAGATTGATCCCATGTTGATGGGTCTGTTTCAACAAATTCCTTCAGAGCTTCCGGGTCTGCTCCCAATTCCTGAAGTTCTGCCTCATCCTCTGACAGTTTTTCAAGTTCCTGTACAAGGAAGTCAGTATTTAAATTATAGCTGTACCTGAATGTCTCAGCCATCAACACTGTCCTTGTTTTAACATCGCCGTTTGAATCTGTGTACTCAATATCGTGGGTGCTAAATTTTCCTGCAGGCACGATAAATGTCAGTAACCAGCAAAGAAGCACTACTACAAATATAATTGCGTATGTGTGGGGCGTGCGCATCTTTGTAAAATCTTTTTTCATTTTTTCATTGTTATCCGTTTTCTTTATTGACATATATACCTCCAATAATATATTTACATATATGAATGCAATATGTATGCCAATTTAAGAATATTCATTTTCCAACACTTTGTCTTTCTATTTTATTATTTGGCTGTTTATTGGATACCATTTGGTTTAAAACAGCCAATTAAACCACAATAATTTTACTTATTTGTTTTTTTGTTCAGTTCATAAACATCAGTTCTTCTGTGCTTAAGAAGCGGAAGTTCATTTCTAACCTTTTTCACATAATCCACATCTATTTCCTGTATTACATATCCTTCCTTTTCATCCAATCGGCATACCACATTTCCCCAAGGAGATGCAACAATTGAATTGCCGTATGAATGGTAAGATGCTTCCATGTCTCTGGCCGGAGACACTCCGATGGTGTAAACTTGATTATCCAGAGCTCTTGCCCTGAAATGAAGCTCCCAGTGGGCAGGGCCTGTGGTCATATTGAATGCTCCTGGTATTATTATTGCTTCTGCTCCATCCATTGCCATCAGCCTGCTTAATTCAGGAAACCTTATGTCGTAGCATACAGCAAGGCCTATTTTGCAGAATTCAGTTTCAAACACAGTCACTTCCTGGCCTGGTGAAAGTGTGTCTGATTCCTTGAAGCGCTGCCCGCCTTCAATATCTATGTCAAAAAGATGCATCTTTCTGTGTTTAGCTATTTTTTCACCGCTTCTGTCAAACACATAGGATGTGTTATAAATTTTGTCGCTTACAAGCTCAGGCATTGTTCCTGCAACCACATAAATTCCATATTCCCTTGCAACATTGCTCATTGCTCTGAAGGCAGGTCCGCCTTCTTCTTCGCCGTACTCCCTGAAGCACGAGTTGTCGTAAGGGCAGATGAACATTTCCGGAAACACTGCAATGTCTGCTCCTTCCTTTGAAACCTTCTCAATGAGTTTAACTGCGTTTTCTATATTTTTTTCCTTGTTGCTGTAGACATGAGTCTGCAGCAGAGCTGCCTTAAATTTTACCATATTAAACCTCCCTGATGATTTAATCAATTATAAAATAATTATTGCTGTCTGGCAACAAAAGGATTTCCCCAAAATAAAATCAGGGGACGGATCTTTTTAATCCATCCCCTTATAGGCAGTATTTCATTATTAAACTGAAAGGTACGTCCCCGAATTTCCCCGGATTTAGGAGGTTTTATTCCAGTTCTGCTATTAATTCTCCAGCCACAACTCTCTGGCCTTCTTTTACATGAATTTTGTTCACTGTTCCTGCCAGAGGTGCAATTACATTTGTTTCCATCTTCATTGCTTCAAGCACTGCAATAGGCTGGCCTGCTTCAACCTTATCTCCTTCTTTAACAAGGATTTTGTAAACATTGCCCGGTATGTTGGCTCCTATTTCATACTGGTTACCTGTGTCAGCCATAACTTTTTCAATTGATGCATTTTTTGCAATTATTGCATTTTTGTCTTTTATTGTGACAACTCTTCTGTTTCCGTTAACTTCAAATGCAAGGTCTTTTGTTCCGTCATCATTGGATTTGATTTCAACAAGCTTGATACTCAGCTTCTTGCCTTCGGCAATTTTAACTCCACATGTTTCGCCTTCTTCAAGTCCGTGGAAAAATATGTCGCTTCCCATCATTCTTAAGTTTCCTTCTTCAGCAAGGTTTTTTTGATATTCTTCAAAAACCTTCGGATACAGTGCATAGCTCAATGCTTCCTTGTCTGTTCCTTCAAGGCTGTATTTTTCCCTTAGCATTTTCTTGATTGCATCGAAATCTTCATCAGGAAGAAGTTCACCAGGTCTGCATTTGATAGGTTCTTTGCCTTTGAGAACAAGTCTGCTCAGCCCTTCAGGGAAACCTCCTTCAGGCTGTCCCATCATTCCTTCAAAGTAAGACACTATTGAATCCGGGAAGTCCATGTCCTTAGCCTTGTCGTATATGTTCTCATCGTTCAGGTCATTTTGAACCATGAATATTGCCATGTCACCAACAGCTTTTGATGAAGGAGTTACTTTTACAATGTCTCCAAGCATTTCATTTACTGTCTTGAACATTTCTTTCACTTCTTCAAATCTGTGTCCAAGACCAAAACTTTCAACCTGAGGCTTAAGGTTTGAATACTGGCCTCCAGGTATTTCATATTTATAAATTTCTGCTGTTCCTGTTTTTAGCCCAGATTCAAATTTGTTGTAGACAGGTCTTACAGCTTCCCAATAGTCAGAAATTTTCTGCATGTGGTCAAGGTTGAGCATTGTGTCTCTTTCAGTGTTGTTAAGAGCTGCAATTACAGAGTTTAACGGAGGCTGGCTTGTAAGTCCCGCCATTGAGTTAAATGCAGTGTCAACAATATCTACTCCTGCATTTGCTGCCGAGTAAACAGTCACCACGCCGTTTCCACTTGTGTCATGTGTGTGAAGGTGAACAGGTATTAAAAGTTCACTTTTGAGGGCACGTATGAGCTTGTCGGCAGCCATCGGTTTAAGAAGTGCTGACATGTCTTTTATTGCAAGTATGTGAGCTCCTCTTTTTTCAAGCTTTCTGGCAAGGTCAACATAATACTTAAGTGTGTATTTGTCTCTTGTTTCATCCAGAATGTCTCCTGTGTAACAAATGCTTGCTTCTACAATTTTGTTTTGATTCAATACTTCCTCTATGGCAACTTCCATTCCTTCAACCCAGTTGAGGGAGTCAAATATTCTGTACACATCTATGCCTGCTTTGGAAGAAGCCTTAACAAATTCTCTTATGACATTGTCCGGATAATTCTTGTAACCTACTGCATTTGCTCCTCTAAGAAGCATCTGGAACAATATGTTAGGCATTTTTTCTCTGAGTGTCTTAAGTCTTTCCCACGGATCTTCCTTGAGGAATCTGTATGCAACGTCAAATGTCGCTCCCCCCCACATTTCCACGGAGAACAAGTCATTTGCCATATGTGTCATGGCAGGAGCTATTTTTTCCATATCCACAGTTCTTACACGGGTAGCCATAAGCGACTGGTGGGCATCACGCATGGTTGTGTCTGTAAGAAGAAGTTTTTTCTGTTTTAATACCCAGTCAGATACTTCCTTAGGTCCTTTTTCATCAAGCAGCTGCTTTAATCCAGGCTTAAATTCTGCACCTGCGAATTTAGGTGCACGAGGCACGTCAAACTGTGGCTTAATGCCCTTAGTTTCATTGACTACAATGTTTCCTATGTAGTTTAAAACCTTAAGCTCCTTGTCTTCTCCTCCTCTTACATTTAAAAGAGATGGATTTTCAGCTATGAAACCTGTGTCACAGTTTCCGTTTTTAAATGTTTCATGGTTTAAAACGTTCAGCAAAAAGCCTATGTTTGTTTTTACTCCGCCGATTTTTAGTTCCTTCAGCGCTCTTGCATTTTTGCTGATGGCATCGCTGAATGTTCTCGAATGAGAAATAATCTTCACAAGCAGACTGTCATAGTATGGGCTTATCTCAGCTCCTGTAAATCCGTTTCCTCCGTCAAGCCTTATTCCAAATCCAGAACCTGTTCTGTACATGTCGATTTTTCCTGTATCAGGAGCAAAGTTGTTTGCAGGGTCTTCAGTTGTAACTCTGCACTGAATTGCAAAACCTCTTTTTTCGATTGATTCCTGTCCTTTTATGTTTACTTCCTCGGAATCAAGCCTGTAGCCCTGTGCTATGAGTATCTGAGACTGTACAAGATCTATGCCTGTTATCATTTCTGTAACTGTATGTTCAACCTGAATTCTTGGGTTCATTTCTATGAAATAGTGTCTTCCTGATTTGTCAACCAAAAATTCCAGTGTTCCTGCACTTCTGTAATTTACTGCCTTTGCAAGCTTTATTGCATCGCTGCATATGGCTTGTCTTTGTTCTTCGGTGATGCTTATGGCAGGAGTGAATTCTACAACCTTCTGGTGTCTTCTTTGAATAGAGCAGTCTCTTTCAAAAAGGTGCACTATGTTTCCATAGTTGTCTCCAAGCACCTGTACCTCAATGTGCTTTGGTTTATCCAGATATTTTTCAATAAATATGTCATCTATGCCGAATGCTTTTTTAGCTTCGCTTTGGGCGCTTTTAAATTCTCTCAGTAAGTCTTCTTCACGCCATGCAATACGCATGCCTCTTCCGCCGCCGCCTGCTGAAGCCTTTAAAATTACAGGATATCCGCAGTAGTCAGCAAATTTCTTTGCATCAGCTTCTGATTTAACTGCTTCTTCGATACCTGGTATCGTTGGAACTCCTACTGAGTTTGCAACAATCTTTGATTTTATCTTGTCCCCAAGTTTGCTCATCATGATATGGTCAGGTCCTATGAACACAATTCCTTCTTCTTCACATTTGCGTGCAAATTCAACATTCTCAGATAAAAATCCATAACCGGGATGAATGGCATCGACACCCTTTGATTTTGCAAGGCTGATAATTTCATCAATGCCAAGGTAAGCATCAACCGGCTTTTTGTTTTTTCCAATTCTGTAAGACTCGTCAGCCTTTGTTCTGAAAAGGGAATTCTTGTCCTCTTCTGAATAAATGGCAACACTTCTTATGCCCAGTTCCTCACAGGCTCTGAAAACTCTGATGGCAATTTCACCGCGGTTAGCCACCAGCACTCTTTTAAATTTTTTCATCTGATCCTCCAATCTCATACCACATTCAGTCATATTCAATGTGTAATTTCATAAAACAAAGTCTAACATTATTTAATTAATTTTTCAATATCATTATTTAATAAAATTAAATTTTAATCGTTTTAACTTTATTTTATTCTTTTAGATTAATTAAAAACATTCAGCAATCGTTTACCGCCTTTTATTATTATGCAAAAAATATAAATAAAACCCAGTCCGCCTTATTTTTGACGTCTGGGTTCCAATTTTTGAGCTTATTTTCTATTTCCCGGGCAATTAATATAAAAATCGACACTAACTGAGTGCTAAGCTTCCATTTAAATGTTCTGTGTCGTTATAGAAAATTTCTTTGATATTGTTGTTCTCATCAACCTCAATGCAAGATAGGCTGCAGTTTTTAACCACTGTTCCCATCCAGTCCTTGTTTATCTGGAAATTTCTTATATATGATTCAATGCATTTGATTGTTCCTCCGTGAGCAACTATCAATGTATTTTTATTTTTATAATTTTCAATTACATCCTTAAATGATTTTTCGACTCTTTTATAAAATTCAAAAAGATTTTCTCCATTAGGATATCTGTTGTTAAATGGGTCGTTTTCTATTTTGCTGAGAGTTTCACCTCTGTTTGATTTAATTTCATCATAGCGCATTCCTTCAAAGTCGCCCAGATTGATTTCTCTGAAACCATCATATTTAATGATGTCTATAGATTTGCTTCCTCTTATTATTTCAGCTGTGTGATAGGCCCTCTTAAGTGGACTTGAAATTATGCAGTCCAACTCTATTCCTTCAATTCGGTTTGACAAAAGCTCCGCTGCCATAATTCCCTTTTCCGTTAGTTCGGAATTCTTGTTCCCTTGAAATCTGAATTGTCTGTTCCATTCAGTTTCACCGTGTCTTGTAAAATAAATTCTGGTCATTTTTACCCTTCCTAAACTTATATTAATATGTTATATGATTATTCTAACGATAAAGTTCCATGTATGTTACCAAGTGCAACAAGTATCTCATTTTCATTAATAGAGATTCCTCGGTTATACTTAAAAACAACATTTAATCATAGTATAGTTTCTAATAACTCTTAATTCTTAACTCTTAATTGTTAATTTCTATAGTAAACCCACAAATATGGGAACCAGTATTGGCACCATTAGGGATATAATTATTCCGCTTATAAACGATATTATTACTACTTCCTGGCTTGTGTTCCTTGTTATTATGGGAAGGCCCGTGTCCATGCTTATGGCGCCGCCAACCGCTATTGTTTCAAGATAACCGATATGTTTTGCTATGAATGGAATACTTATAAATGCAATGATTTCTCTGAACACATTTGATAAAAATGCAATTGTTCCCAATTCAACAGATACCGGTGTAATTATTATAGCCGACAAAGTATACCATGTAAAGCCCGAAGCCACTGCCAGCGAACCGAATAAATTCATTTTGAACAATATGCTGCACAAAATTCCTCCAAATAAACTTCCCAGGACTGTTGCTGCAGGCACTATCAGCAATTTAAATCCAACATTCTTCAGATTTTTAAAAATATCCTTATTGCTTCCAATGTCCACACCTACTGAAAAAAGGAGCATGCAAAGTCCGATGTCGAGTAAAATTCCGGTAGCACCATACAGACTTTCAGGAATGAGGAACAATCCCGATAAAACTCCCACAGCAAGCACAAGCAATATTTTCCTAGTCATTTCTGCCTCCTGTTATGTTCACATCCCTGATGAATTTCTTACGTGCCAAATAAACAAACAAAACGCTGAAACTGCATGTGGCCACAGCAAAAATAAAAGCCTTGAATCCTATTTCCCCTATGGAAGATATAACCTGCTCGTCCATACCTACTCTAATGCCCATGACAAAAATAAGTCCAAACAGGAAAAACGTCTGCACTAAAGATATCCTGTTCATGAGTTTTTTATGGATGAGACCTCTGCTGCTTAGAAGCCAGCCAACCGCCATTAGACCAAAATATAAAAATATCCTATATGCCATAATACCTTCCCCTCTAAAATCAATTTTATCATAAATTATTCATTAAGTCATCTAAATTAAAAAAACAAAACTGACCCCGTAAGGGGTCACACAGAGACTATTGCAAAACATATCTTCTACACAATGTAGGGGCGGATCTTGTGTCCGCCCGCGAGGAGGGCAGTAACCCTCCTCTTCATAATTGAAATAATTTATTATAAACCTGACCCCCTAAGGGTTTCTATTAAGAGTTTTAACATTTAAATGCTGTTGTTAAGTCCTTCGCGGTTTTGGTTTTCATAATTTTCATATTCTTTATTATTCATAATCTTTATGATTCTTTCAACCATTTCATAAACATCTTCGTATGAATTGTATAAAGGTGTAGGTGCTAATCTTATAACGTTAGGATATCTGAAATCAGGTATTATTTTATTGGCTTTAAATGCCTCATTGATTCTCAAAGCATCATCATGTGTTAATGCAACATGTCCTCCTCTTACTGCATCTTCTCTTGGATTGCCAACTCCAAAACCATATTTCGTAAGTTTTTCATCAATTAAGTACATCATGTAAGCAGTGATATTTAATGACTTTTCTCTAATATTTTCAAGCCCTACCTCATTAATCATTTTTAACGAACCTTCGAGGGGAGCCATGGATAAAATAGGCTGAGTACCAATTTGCCACCCTCCGGCATATTTTGCATGTTCAAAACTCTGGAACAAATTAAACTGAGTATCCTTTCTGTTACCCTGCCATCCTGCTAGTCCCGGTTTCATGTTGAAGTGTCTTTTATTAATATAGAATCCTGCAATAGCACCAGGTCCACCGCTTAAATATTTATAGTCACACCATAATGCAAAATCCGAATCTATTTTCTTAAAGTCGTGAGGTACAACCCCTATTGAATGGCAAAGATCAAATCCTACATAAATTCCTCTTTTATGAGCTTCTCTTGTAATTCTTTCCATATCCACAATCTGAGCTGATCTGTAAAGCACTGAAGGAAGCAATACTATGCATACATCATCAGTCATGGCATCAATTATGTCATCTTCATATATAAATTCGCCATCACGACTTTTTACTACCTTCAAACATTCATCAGGATTATATCCGGCAGCTTTTATGTCGCTCATTACAGCATATTTATCTGAAGGAAAATTAATATCATCCATAATTATTTTATTTCTTTCAGGAGTTGGGTGATAGAAAGTGAAAATACCCTGGTGAACATTGACTGTAGTGCTGTTTCCGCATGTAACTTCCTCAGGATCTGCATTTATAAGTGGTGCCATCATAGCACCAAGTTTATCTTGGTACAAGAAATATCCTCCTTTTGTCCAAATGCCGATTCCTAATTCCTTCCAAGCCTTTAGAGCCTTAAATAAAGTTTCTTCTGCATCCCTGCTGCATAATCCGCATGAATTACCGTCCATATAGATTTCATCTTCATTGATATAGAATCTTTCCTTATACTTTGCAAGTTTGTCTTCCTGATCCAAATTTTTAGCAAACTCCCTTGTCAATTCAAAATTATACATTTTACTTCCTCCTAATATTATTTATTTTAGCATTATTTTTTAATCGTCTTTTTCACATATTGTATCTAAAATTCATTACAACTTACTTCCTTAGTCTAGTCCTAACACCTATACAATATGAATTCTATAGAACTTATATGAAACAAATTGAAATCAATTTTTTCAATTTTTCATTAATTTATTCTGTGCAATCATTTTTATGGTATAATAATATCAACTTAATTTAATTGTTTGACAACAATGGGAGCAATCGATAACAATTTGAATCAATTGAAAGGAATATTACCATCTTATCATTTTTGTTGTTTTGTGTTATACTTTTCATAACATGAGCTTTAAACTGCAAATTTTGTTGCAATTAATTAAGAAATGTTTAATTTTATGGTGATAATATAAATAATGGAGGTAGTAAAAATGGAAATATTTATAGGAATTGTAGTTCTACTGGCTGTTTGGATGATTGTTCTGTACAACGGCCTTATAAGAAAGAAAAATTACATAACTGAAGCATGGGCATCCATTGACGTCCAGCTTAAAAGAAAAACAAACATTCTCACAAATCTGGTTGATACCATAAAGATGCAGACAAAGTATGAAAGTGAAACTTTAGAAAAAATAATCGGCATGAGAGCAAAGATAATGTCAGGTTCAAAGGATGAGGTTATGGCTGCAAATGACAGCATTTCAAAAATGATGCCTTCTATTATGGCCATTTCAGAAAGCTATCCTGAGCTGAAATCAAACGAATCATTTCTTCACCTCATGGACGATGTAAAAAATGTTGAAGACAAAATAGCATATGCACGCACAAGGTACAACACTGCAGTCGTTGACTACAACACTGCAATACAGACATTCCCGTCATCATTGTTTGCAGGAATGCTCGGATTCACAAAAGAAAACACTTATGAAATAACTGAAGAAGAAAGAGAATACTCTGACAACATAAGAATAAGCAAGTTATAAAGGAGATAAACGTTGGAAAATCATGTAGTTATTCATGAACAGGTTCGCAATAACCAAATAAAGACAGCCTTGTTGATTATTTTTTACATTGTATTGATAATCATACTGTCCCTTTCCATAGGTTACTATGCAGACAATGTGGTTCTTGGAGCAGGAATTGCTGCATTTATTATTTTGGTGCTTCTTCCTATACAAATACTAACAGGTTCTAAAATGATCGGCTCACGAACAAACTGGAAGGAAATAGACCCTTCAAACACAGGAGAAAGAAGAGTTGCAAATATCGTTGAAGGATTGTCACTAGCTGCAGGACTTAAAAATCCTCCCAAGATATACATCATACCCACTAGCACCCCAAATGCCTTTGCGGCTGGATTGAAACTTGAAAATTCTTTTATTGGAGTAACAACAGGTCTCATAGACATCCTTGATGAACCTGAAATGGAAGGTGTCCTTGCTCATGAAATGTCTCACATCATTCAAAGGGACATACTTGTTTCAACCGTATCCATTTATTTGATGAGTGCAGCAATAATACTCGGAGGAATACTTTTCAGAATGGCCAGGTACAACATGTTTTTCGGCGGAAGAGGAAGGCGCTCAAATAGAGACTCAAACAACGGAAATGCAGCTGCAGCTTTTGCTGTGATTGCCCTCGCGGGACTTGTTCTTTCATTTGTAATAAGGCTGCTTGCACAGCTTATAAACCTTGCCATCTCCAGAAAACGTGAGTACATTGCCGATGCAAACGCCGTAAGGCTATGCGGATACTCAGAAGGGCTTGCAGATGCTCTTGAGAAAATTTCCGGAAATTCAACTGATTATTCAAAAGAACAGGTTGAAGATCTGGGAGGAGATGAAATGCTTGCAATTTATATTTTCAACCCCAAACACAGCATAGCATCACTGTTTTCAACTCATCCGCCAATTGAAGAAAGAATTAGACTTTTGAGAAATATGTATTAATATGGAGTAAAATTACCCCCTTAATTGGGGGTTTTTTGTTGCTGTTTTTTCTTACATATGACGGATTTTTTTACAAATTATGTCAATAATTTTGTCAATTTCTATAAGAAAATAAAATGCAGTACACTACATAATTTAGCTCAGCATTTTATTATAAACTCAAACGAAAGGTATGCTTATTAAAACGTAACGTTTTCCCTGAAATGCCTTATTTTTATTGTTATGCATCTTATGGCATTGTTTATGCATAAATAAAAACCACTAGACAAGTTAGGAGGTTACTTAGATTTTTATTTTTACTACTCAATAAGTTAATTATTGAAATCTGATCAATTTGATGGAGGGGAAATGTTAAAATTAAAGAAAGTAATATCAATGTTTTTAGCAATGGCTATGTGTTTAGGAATGGCTGCATGTTCTACACCCGGACAAAAACAGGAACCGGTGAAACCGGCAGACGCTGCTGCCGAAACTCCCGCAGAAACTGCTCCTGACAAGAAAGTGCTGAGATATTCACTGCTTGCTGACGCTCCCACATTGGATCCGCAGCTTATGAATTCCATACCAAGTTCGACTGTCGGCTTTCACATTTATGAAGGCTTAATGAGAAATCATATTGGCGAAATACAGCCTGGTATGGCTGAAAGTTATGAAATTTCAGAAGACGGCAAGACTTATACATTCCATTTAAGAGATGCCAAGTGGAGCGACGGTGTTGAAATAAAAGCTGCTGATTATGAATATGCCATGAGAAGACTGGTAGATCCTGCCACTGCAAGCGACTATTCATTTTTAGTTACATCATTAATTAAAAATGCAGGCGATATAAATGCAGGAAAAATGGCTGTTGAAGAACTGGGCGTTAAGGCTGTAGATGATAAGACATTAACAATTGAACTTAATAATCCTACAGGTTATTTCCTGAGTATGCTTTCAATGTCTCAGCTGTGCCCTGTAAGACAGGACCTTGTTGAAAAATATGGAAAAGATTTTTCAGCTGACGCTGACAAGAATGTTTACAGCGGTCCATTCATTGTAAAGGAATGGAAGCATGAAGACAGAATAATACTTGAAAAAAATCCTAATTACTGGAATGCCGGTGAAATAAAACTTGATGAAGTACATATATTGACTGTTGCAGACCCTATGACTGCAGTTGCCATGTTTGAACAGGGTGAACTGGACCAGGTCAATGTTCCGGCAGAAGTACTTGAAAATTACAAGGACAAAGTAATATATTACAATGACGGAGCCAATGACTTCATGAAGCTGAACATGGACGGAAGCTGCGAATTGAGCAACAAGGACCTGAGACTTGCCATAAACTATGCATTAAACCGCGAAGATTATATATTGCTGAGCAGCCAAAACTTATATCAGCCAAACACAAGATATGTGCTTCCGCAGGTTAAAGGTGTCAACGGTGATTATGGTGATGAATACCCATATGAAGCATTCCCTCTGAAGGGTGATGCTGCAAAAGCAAAGGAACACCTGGCAAAAGCCATGGAAGAACTTGGAGTTACAGATCCTGCAGCAATAGATGTTGAACTTTTGACTACAGATGCAGAACGAACACGTATTGAAGCTGAAGTTTTGCAGAATCAGATTCAGACAGCACTTGGAATAACAGTTACAATAAGACAGGTTCCGTACAAGCAAAGGCTTCAGATGGAATCAGATCATGAATTTGAAATGGTTGTTACAGGATGGGTTCCGGATTATCCTGACCCAATGTCATATCTTGAATTGTGGCCTACAGGATCTCCATACAATCACGGATCATACAGCAGTGAAGTTTATGACGGATACATAAAAGATGCCTTGACAAACACGGATCCTGTTAAAAGAATGGAAGCCTTGTTTAATGCTGAAAAAACATTGCTTGAAGACGGCGGAATCGTTCCTCTTCAGCTTAGAAGAAATGCAATGCTTATAAATCCAAAGGTTGAAGGCTTTGAAACATACTTTGTAGGCATTAACTACGACTACCTGTATGCTGATATTGCAGAATAATTTGAGTTAGCCATAATTGAAGATGATTCTATAAGAATCATCTTTAATTTTTAAATATTGAATAAAGTTGAGGGGAAAGAAATGATTGAAAAACTGATTAGTTATTTAAGCGAAAACAAAATTGGAGGCTTTTTTATAGCACGGCCTCAAAATGTTAGGTATATAAGCGGTTATACAGGTGAAGATTCATATTTGTTCATTACAGATACGGAAAAATTCTTTATAACAGACCCACGATACACCGAACAAGCTCAGCATGAATGCCCGGATTTTACCATAGTAAACTGGAGAGAATATGGAAAAACATTGCCTGCTGCCATTAAATCAACAATAGAAAAAACTTCCGTAAAAAGTTTTGGATTTGAAGGAGATTTTGTAACATACAACATATACAAAGAACTTACATTTGAAAATAAGGCAGAAGCAGTTGCCTTGAACGGAATAATAGAAAGCTTCAGGTCAATCAAGACTCCTGAAGAAATTCACAATCTGCGTGCTGCCTGCCAGATTGCAGACAGAGCATTTGAAAGAATCATAAGAGACATCAGAGTTGGAATAACAGAAAAAGAATTAGCATCAAATCTTTCCCATTACATGGTTATGGAAGGAGCCGACACAAAACCCTACGGCAACATATTGATTTCAGGAAAGAGAACGTCCTTGCTTCATGGAATTCCTTCAAACAAAACAATTGAATACGGTGACTTCGTTCTTATGGATTACGGCTGCGGTTACAAAGGATATCTTTCAGATATGACAAGGACTGTGGTTGTTGGAAAAGCCACTGAAAAACAAAAAGAAGTTTATGCTTTAGAAAAGAAAATGCTTGAAGATTCAACAGCAATGATGAAAGCAGGAACACCGGCAACTGATGTCTACAACGCTTCAGTGGAAGCAATAAAAGACACGGAATACTTCAAATATCACTACAATGGAATAGGTCACGGCATAGGTTTGTTTGTCCATGAAATACCTTTTATGGGTCCCCGTTCAAATGAAATATTAAAAGAAAATAACGTAATAACCATCGAACCCGGAATTTATATACCTGACTGGGGCGGAGTAAGAATAGAAGACCAGGTATTGATTACCAGTGATGGCAATGAAGTGCTGACAAGCTCCGTGAGAGACCTCATAGAACTTTAAACACATCATTTAATTCCGGAACATGAAATATTAAAAAGAGGTGATTATGTGCGTAAATATATTTTTAAAAGAGTGATAATTTCTTTTGTTACAATATGGGTGCTGGCTACAATTGTATTCATTCTCGTGAGACTCATGCCGGGAGACCCTTTTTCAAGCGACAAAATGACGCCAGAAATAAAAGCAAACATTGAAAGTTACTATGGTTTTGATAAGCCGCTGATTGAGCAGTATTTCACTTACATGAAAAACATCGTAAAAGGTGACTTTGGATATTCCATGAAATATGTGAACCAGTCTGTAAATAAGATTATTGCTGACTCGTTTCCCTACTCATTTGATTTGGGAATGAGAGCATTGTCCCTATCCATTTCTCTGGGCCTTGTTTTTGGAATTATTGCAGCCCTGTACAGGGGAAAGCAGCTTGACTATGTATGTGTAATAATTGCAATAATAGGAACTTCTGTTCCTGATTTTATAATAGGAGCGATGCTGCAATATTTTTTCGGCATAAAATGGGGGCTGTTTCCCGTTGCACAATACCAAGGAATCAAGCACACAATATTGCCGTCAATAGCTCTTGGTTTTTATACAATGGCCATGGTTTCCAGGCTTATGAGAGCAAGTATGCTTGAAGTTGTTCAGCAGGATTACATAAAGACTGCAAAGTCAAAGGGAATATCCAAATTCAGAATAACTTACAAACATCAAATAAGAAATGCAATTATGCCCGTTGTAACTGTTCTTGGTCCCACTGTGGCAAGCGTACTGACGGGAACATTTGTAATCGAATCAATTTATGCAATACCGGGAATGGGAAAATACTATGTTCAAAGCGTGCAGAATCTTGATTATTCACTGATACTTGGAATGACCATTTTTTATGGTGCTTTTCTGGTTCTGGCAAATATGATAGTCGATATACTGTATGGCGTAATAGATCCTAGAATAAGGGTTTCAGGAAGGTAGGTACAGCATGGAAGACATTAAATCATCATTTGATAGGTCGCAGTTTATAACTGTAGGGAAAAATTCGGAAAAAATGGAATCCATCACAAGGCCTAATCTTACATATTGGAAAGATGCCTGGAGGCGAATAAAGAAAAACAAGGTCGCATTTTCCGGCTTGGTAATACTTATAATATACGTTGTACTGGCAATATTCGGACCCATTATCAGCCAATACGGTTACAACGACATAGATTCATCGCGAATGAATCAATTTATTTCATCTTCTCACTGGTTTGGTACAGATGAACTTGGAAGAGACTTGTGGACGAGAGTTTGGAGGGGCGCGAGAGTATCCCTGGCAATAGGTTTTATTTCCACAATACTTAACACAGTAATAGGAGGGCTGGTAGGCGGTATATCCGGATATTACGGAGGTGCCCTGGATTCGGTTCTCATGAGAATCATAGACATTTTGTACGGTATCCCCTACCTAATTGTAGCAATACTTGTAATGGTTGTGCTGGGAACAGGGATAACGTCGTTGATTG
Source organism: Firmicutes bacterium UBA6113 (assembly GCA_002422545.1). Lineage (GTDB taxonomy): Bacteria > Bacillota > Clostridia > Tissierellales > Sedimentibacteraceae > Sedimentibacter. The sequence goes on from DIWF01000036.1 coordinate 36,093, forward strand.
TTGCAATGGTCATTGTTGGTTGGATAGGAACAGCCAGGTTTGTCAGAGGTGAGGTACTGAGGCTAAAGGAACAGGATTTCATTGCAGCGGCAAAAGTTCTTGGAGTAAGCGACTTAACAATAATAGTCAAACACATAATACCAAACGTTATGGGACTGATAATAACAAATTTGACTATGGCAGTTCCAAAGGCAATATTCAATGAAGCATTTTTAAGCTACATAGGTCTTGGAATTGCCCCTCCTGAATGCAGCTGGGGAATTCTTGCCAAATCAGGTGTTAAAATGCTTAGAATATATCCTTACCAGCTTTTTATACCATCATTTTTCATTTGTACAACCATGCTTGCTTTAAATCTCTTGGGTGATGGACTAAGAGATGCACTAGACCCAAGGCTCAGAGGCACAGAGTAGAAAAGGAAGTGATAAAATGGGAAAAATATTGGAAGTAAAAGATTTGAGTTTTTCTTTCTGCACGTATGGCGGAATTGTAAAGGCAGTAAGAGGTGTGGACTTTGATGTGAACGAAGGCGAGATTGTTGGAATTGTTGGTGAATCAGGCTGCGGAAAAAGTGTGACTGCACAATGCCTGGTAAGACTTAATCCAGAACCACCGGGATTTTTCGAGAATGGTTCCATTCAATACAAGGGAACTGAAATAATAACCATGACAGACAAGGAAATGAGAAAAATAAGGGGGGTGGAAATAGGTTTCATATTTCAGGACCCCATGACATCATTAAATCCGACCATGAAAATCGGTAAGCAAATAGAAGAAATATTTGTTCAAAGAAATATGTATAACAAAAAAGAATTGAAGGAAAAAGCATTGGAAATATTGAAGTTGGTGGGTATTTCAGATGGAGAAAGAAGATACAATCAATATCCTCATGAACTGAGCGGAGGTATGAAACAAAGGGTCATGATTGCAATAGCTCTCGTGGGCAACCCAAGCATCATCATTGCCGATGAACCAACCACTTCACTTGATGTTACCATAGAAGCGCAAATTCTTGACTTGCTGAGAGATCTGCAAAAAAAGTTAAATACATCAATAATCCTTATAACTCACGACCTGGGAGTAATAGCTAAAATGTGCGACAGAGTGCTTGTCATGTACGGCGGCAAGATTGTTGAAAGAGGAATGGTTGATGATATATTCTACAACACAAAGCATCCTTACACATCAGGACTCCTTGGCTCAATTGCAAGTCTTGAAACAGAAAAGGATGAAGAGCTCGAACCAATTGAAGGCACTCCCCCTGACTTGTTTTCACCTCCTGCCGGATGTCCATTTGCTGCAAGATGTGAATATGCTATGGAAATATGCTATCAAGCAATGCCGCCTGAATACCAATTAGCCGACAACCACACCACCATGTGCTGGCTGCAGCATGAATATGCAAAAGCTATAGATTTACCTTGCAAGAAAAAATTGAAAAATGAGGTGATGCAATGACAGTTGAAAAACAACCTCTCATTCGGGTGCAAAACTTAAGCAAGTATTTTCAATTAAATAAGAAAGAAACATTAAAAGCTGTTGAAGATGTATCTTTTGATATATATGAAGGCGAAACAGTGGGTTTGGTGGGCGAATCAGGATGCGGGAAATCAACAACAGGCAGATGCCTTGTGAAACTGTATGATCCCACTAAGGGCACTGTTCTTTACAACGGAAAAGACATATTCGATGTTAAAAACAAGGAAGAAAAACTCGAGTACTGCAAAAACACTCAGATGATATTTCAAAATCCATATTCTTCATTGAATCCGAGAATGACTGTGAAGGACATAGTTGGTGAAGGAATAAAGCTTCACGAAAAAATATCCGACAGAGAACTGGATGAAAAAATAGAAACCCTTTTAAAAGCTGTAGGACTTAACAGGGACCACATGTCAAGATTCCCCCATGAATTTTCAGGCGGACAAAGGCAGCGCATAGGCATTGCAAGAGCATTGTCCGTAAATCCGAAGTTCATAGTATGCGATGAGCCCATATCAGCCCTGGATGTTTCTATACAGGCGCAGGTGCTCAATATGCTTAAGAAGCTACAGAAGGACAGGGGACTTACATTCCTCTTCATAGCCCATGATTTAAGCGTTGTTAAATACATTTCAGACAAGGTAATAGTTATGTATCTCGGTATGATTGTAGAACAGGCGGATGCTGAGGAACTCTATAGAAATCCGATTCATCCTTACACAAAAGCTCTGTTGTCGGCAATACCTGAAGCTGATCCCAATATAGCAAAGAACAAGCAAAGGATTATGCTCAAGGGTGAAATTCCAAGCCCTATAAATCCACAGGAATGCTGCAGATTTGCTGAAAGATGCGCAAATGCAAAATCTATATGCCGTGAATCAATCCCTCCTCTCAAATCCTATGGCAATTTTCATAAAGTTGCATGTCATATGATTTAATTCAGCATCTTTCATTAAAAAAAGCTTTATGAAATTCATAAAGCTTTTTTATATTTCTATGCATTTATTCCGGTACGATACCGTTGTTGAGCCACTCAACAAACTGGCTTTCTGTGATTATATTAATGCCTAGCTCTTTGGCTTTTTTATTTTTGGATGAATTGGAGAGGTTGTCGTTGTTAATCAGGAAATTTGTTTTGCTTGTTACGCTCCCTGTGACCTTGCCTCCCCTTTTTTCAATTTCTTCCTTAAGTTCGTCTCTGTTTTTAAACTGTTCCACAGAGCCCGTAATTACAAAATTTATATTTTCAAAAACCTGCGGTTCATTGTTTTCCTCTGCTTCTTCAAGCTCCACTTCCCTTAAGAGATCTTCAACTATGACTTTTCTTTTTTCGTCGCTGAAGAATTTAACGTAAACATTTGCCATGACATCTCCAATGCCGCCGATTTCTATGAGGTCCTCAAATGATGCGCTTTGAATTTTGCTCCAGTTGTTACCGAACTTCCTGCTTATGAGCTTTGCATTTGAAAGTCCCACATTTGGTATGCCAAGGCTGTAAAGAAGCCTTGCTGCCGTTGTCTTTCTTGATTTTTTTACGCTTGCAGAGAGGTTTTTGAATGATTTCTCTCCAAAGCCTTCCATTTCAACAATTTCGTCTTTGAACTTTTCTACATGGAAAATGTCAGCAAGTTCCTTTATCATGCCCTTTGCAATGAGTTTTTCCAGTGTTGCTTCCGATAAACCTTCTATGTTTATGGCATCCCTGCTTACAAAATGAGTGAAAGATTTTATTTGCTTTGCAAGACAATCATCATTCATGCAGTAAAGAGTTTTTATGTCATTTTCATTTTTAATTTTTACTTCTCCTCCGCAGACAGGACAACTGTCCGGTATACGGATATTACAACTTCTTGTAATGTTGTCTGAAATCTGTGGAATTATCATGTTTGCCTTGTATACCGTTATGGTGTCGCCAATGCCAAGATCAAGGTTTTCCATAATGCTTAAGTTGTGCACACTGGCACGGCTCACGGTTGTTCCTTCAAGCTCCACAGGCTCAAACACCGCTATGGGGTTTATAAGTCCTGTTCTTGAAGCACTCCACTCTATTTCAATGAGTTTTGTTTCCTTGATTTCATCACGCCACTTGAATGCAATTGAATCCCTTGGAAATTTGGCAGTTGCTCCAAGAGATTCCCCATATGTAATGTTGTCGTAGGTTAGAACCAATCCATCTGAAGGAAGACCGTTTTCAGCAACATTTTCCGCAAACCACTTCACAGTTTCTTCAATGTTATCCCCATTCACTTTCTTGTATTCCACAGTTCCAAATCCCTGGCTTTTTAGCCATTCAACCTGTTGTATCCTTGAATTTAGAAACTCTTCTCCATCAGCCCTCACAAGAGAAAATGCATAAAAACGAACATTCCTTTCAGCAGTGATTTTGTTGTTGAGTTGTCTTACGGAACCGCTGCAAAGATTTCTCGGATTTTTGTACTTTGCATCGGCATCCGGAATTTCACTGTTGATTTTTTCAAAGTCGCTGTAGCTTATAACTGCTTCACCGCGCAATATGAGTGTTTTTTTGTGAGGTATCACTACAGGCAAATTTACAAACACCTTGGCATTGTTTGTTATGACTTCGCCTATTTCTCCGTTTCCTCTTGTAACTGCCTTAAGAAGGCTGCCGTTTTCATATGTCAGCACTATTGTAAGGCCGTCAAGCTTCCATGAAAGCATCCCTTCGTTTTGTCCCAGCCATTCCTTTAGGGCAGAAACTTCCTTTGTTTTGTCAAGGGAAAGCATGGGCTTGTCGTGCCGCTCCTTGGGAAGGTTTGATAAAAGCTCATACCCCACATGAATTGTGGGGCTGTTGGACAACACAGTACCTGTTTCCTTTTCCAGTCGTTCAAGCTCATCATAAAGCTTGTCGTATTCCAAGTTGGACATTATTTCCCTGTTTTCCTGGTAATATGCCTTGCCTGCCTTGTTTAAAATCTCTATTTTTTCTTTCATTAATTGAAGCTTATCCATATTGCACCTTCATCACTGTATTTTCTCAATTGGAGCATAGCCTAAAATGACATTTTTTATTCCTTTGTTTTCAAATGCGATCACAGCTATTGTTGTGCTGCCGTCTTTTTTAAGCTGGACTACAGTTCCTTCTCCCCATGCCTTGTGCATTATTCTGTCCCCTGCCTCTATGCTGTCAGACTTAAGACGAGGCTTCTTTTCTTCCTCATAGGTTGAACTTCCCTTGAAGAACGTGTCTTTCACAAAGGACGGTTTTTTCCTGGTACTGCCGAAACTTTCTGAGCTTCCAAAACCACCGAATGCTTCATCCATCATTTCCATTTTCTTGGCTGCAAATGCGAGCGGATTTTCTTCTTCTATGCATTCTCTGGGTATTTCCTTAAGAAATCTTGACTTTGATTTCATCTCATGGTTACCAAATCGCATTCTGTCATTGGCGTGGGTAATGTAAAGCATTCTTTTGGCCCTGGTTATTGCCACATAGAAAAGCCTTCTTTCCTCTTCAATATCATCATCACTTTCTTCGTCCTGATGTATTATGGGGAATATTCCTTCCTCCAGGCCTGTTATGAACACCGTGTCGTATTCAAGACCCTTGGCTGCATGTACAGTCATGAGCGTTACACAGTCAACTTTTTCCTCGGTCTTGTCTACATCAGCAAGAAGTGAAATGTGGGCCAGGAAATCCTCAAGGCTGTTTTCCTCGTATCTTTCCTCGAAATCCTTGGCTGCAGACAGGAATTCATCCACGTTGTCCACACGACTTCTTCCTTCTATGGTATCATCCTCCATAAGCATGTTTTTATACCCAGTGTCTTCCCACACTGTTTGTATAAATTCGGAAACAGGCATTACATCCTTTTTAATCATGAGCATTTCCATCATGGAAACAAAATCCCCAATGCTTTTTGAAGCCGACGGAGTAAGTCCCAGGTCGCTTGATTCAAAGCAGGCCTCAAACATGGATATTCCATTTTTGTTGGCGCAGTCTGTCAATATTTCTATAGTCCTGGCCCCTATTTTTCTCTTGGGCACATTTATTATTCTGTCAAGGCTAAGGCCGTCCTTCTGGTTGTAAATGAGCATCAGGTAGGCCACAAGATCTTTTATTTCTTTTCTTTCATAGAACTTCTGTCCGCCCACAATCTTGTAAGGAATTCCTTCCCTCATGAGCCCTTCCTCCAGGGCTCTTGACTGGGCATTTGTTCTGTAAAGAACAGCCATGTCTGAATATTCAACATTGTTGTCCCTGTTTTCCTTTTTCATGAGGGAAGCAACTGTGAATGCTTCGTCCTTTTCATTGTCCATTTCAAAAATTCTTATTAAATTGCCGTTCTGGAAATCTGTATATAAATTTTTTCCCTTTCTCTGGCTGTTGTTCTTGATAACTCCGTTAGCAGCACTTAATATAACATTTGTGGAGCGGTAATTTTTTTCAAGCTTTACAGTCTTGGCTCCTTCAAAATCATTTTCAAAGTTAAGTATATTTGTTATGTCTGCGCCTCTCCAGCCATAAATGGACTGGTCGTCGTCGCCTACAACAAACACGTTGTTTTCGCCGCCTTTTTTCTTACCCAGTAATTTAACAAGGTTGTACTGAATGTTGTTTGTGTCTTGATACTCGTCCACAAGTATGTACTTGAATCTTTCCTGGTAAGAATCCCTTATATCCTGCTCACTTTCAAGAAGTTCCAGAGCCTTTATCAAAAGGTCGTCAAAGTCTAGGGCATTTGCTGTCTTAAGTTTCTTTTCATAAAGAGCGTAGACGTCGCCCACATTTCTGTGGTAGAAGCTGCCGTAATGCTCAGAAGTGAACTTGTCCGGATTTACCCTGTTGTTTTTCTCGTTGCTTATTATTGATTTAATTACATTTGAATTGTATTTTTTTACATCAAGATCAAGTTCTTTGATGCAGTCTTTTATGAGTGTTTTCTGGTCGCTGGTGTCATATATTATAAAATTTCTGTCATAGCCTATTCTGTCTATGTCTCTTCTGAGTATGCGGACGCAAACAGAATGGAATGTTCCAATCCACATCTTATCAACCGAATAATCAATGAGCTGTGATATTCTTTCCTTCATCTCATTTGCTGCTTTGTTTGTAAACGTAATGGCAAGAATTTCCCAGGGCATTGCCTTTCTTGTGCCTATTAAATTTGCAATTCTGTGAGTAAGAACCCTTGTCTTGCCTGTTCCTGCCCCTGCAATAACAAGTATGGGACCCTTGTCATGAGCTGCAGCTTCTCTTTGTTTTTCGTTAAGTGTATTTAATAATTCCATTTTTCCTCCGCAATATTTAACTCTTGGCCTATAAATTATATCACAGTCATCCTGCCTCCTCAATACATTAATTTTTCATTAACCTTTGTCGTCGTTTTAAATCATTTTGTATTTTAGAACAATAGTGTATATTTTTAAAAATTTGTATTTTTTAAGAACAATTTTGTTTACAACAAATAAATTACGGTATAAGTATAATAAGCAATCTTTTTAGTTGGAGGAAACCATGAAAAAAATATTAGTCCCTGTGGACGGTTCAACCGCTTCCCAGAAAGCGGCAACGAAGGCCATGGAAATTGCCAGACAATTTGGTGCAAGCATAACATTCATAACTGTAATACTGGAACCGGATTTATCAAAATACAACAAGTTTGGTGTGCTGATAGATCCTGACATGAAAAAATTAAAAGAAAAACTGAAAGAAAACGAAAAGAAAATGTTGGATTCCGTATTAAATAGCTTGGATTTAAGCGATGTTCAAACAACTGAAAAAGTAATTGCCGGAGTTGCCTATGAAGAAATATTAAAAGAAGCTGAAGAAGGAAATTATGACATGATTGTAATCGGTCAGAGAGGATTTACGAAAGTAAAACGTTTCTTCCTGGGTTCCGTGGCATACAGAGTAGTGTCAGACGCAGTTTGTCCGGTCCTTGTAGTTCATGAATAACATTTATAAAAGATAAAGACTCAGAAAGGTGGTTCATATGAAAAAAATATTAATTCCCGTTGACGGTTCACAAGCTTCCAAAAAAGCAGCTGAAAAAGCAGCAGAAATTGGAAAACTAATTGATGCAGAACTTACTTTCATTACAGTTGCAAATCTTCCCACAGAAGACAAATATTCATATTTTGGAATGACCGTTGAAAATGCATTTATAGCAAACCGCAAAAATATGCTGAAGCAACTGATTATTGAAGAAGGCAGAATGCTTGATATTCTAGTAAGAAACATTGACACAGAAAATCTCAGGATAAATAAAAAGATAATAGTAGGAGTGCCTGCAGAAGAAATCGTAAAGCTGGCTGCAGAAGAAAAATATGATTTCATTGTAATAGGAAGAAGAGGATTTTCAAAAGTGGAACGCTTTTTTGTAGGCTCGGTTACACAGAAGGTTATTTCAGCCTCTCCTTGTCCTGTGATGGTGGTTAACACATAAAAATAAGTCCTTAACAGGACTTATTTTTATGTAATTTATTTTTGTTGTCTGAAAATGTCCATGAGTTCTTTACCCATTATTGGTTCATATTCAGTATATACTGACTGAACTTTGTCTCTAAACACTCCCATTTGTTCTGGAGTAAGTTCATTTACCTGAACACCACCGTCAATGAAGTTCTTTGTATGAACTGCATCTAATTCTCTTGTTATTTGTCTCTGATACAAACATGCTTCTTTTGCTGCATCTAGTAATATCTGTTGAGTTGCAGGGTCAAAACTTTCAAACTTATCCTTGTTCATACCAAGAATAATTACATCGTATGAATAGTTCCAAACTGTCATGTATTTTTGCACTTCATTTATTTTAGATGAAGCAATTGTATCAAGAGGATTTTCCTGTCCGTCTATAGTATTTTGCTGCAATGCTGTAAATACTTCTCCAAAGTTCATAGTTATTGGGTCAGCTCCCATTGTTTTGAAGAGAGATATGAACATTTTAATACCTGGTATTCTGATTTTCATTCCAGCAATATCTTCAGGAGTTACAACCGGTCTAACATTGTTTGTAAGTTGTCTGAAACCATTTTGTCCATATCCAAGACCAACTATGTTCTTTTCAAGCAATATTTTATTTAGCGCTTCTCCACCTGCTCCGTCAATTATCTTGTCCGCAGTTTCAACATCAGGAATTAAGAAAGGAAGACTTACAACACCAAATCTTTCATCCATTACTGAATATATAATGTTAGAGTGGAATGTGAAGTCAGTTGAACCTGACATAAGCATTTCTATACCCTTGCTCTGGTTTCCGCCTGAAAGCTGGTCATTTGGGTAAATTTTAATTTCAATTTGTCCGTTTGTTTTTTCAGCAACTATTTCTGCAAATTTTGCTGCACCCTTTGCCCATGTTGATGTATCAGATGCTGTAACGCTCATTTTTAAAGTTTGTTTCTCAACTGCCGGTGCTTCTGCTGCAGGTTTTTCTTCTGCAGGTTTTTCTACTGTCTTTGATGAACATCCTGTTAATCCAATGTTTAAAACTAAAGCTGCTACCATAATAAGTGATAATATTTTTTTCATTTTCGTATCCTCCCTAGAATATATTCTTTAATATTATCTCATTAAATAAAAACAGTTGATATTGCTTGAATTGTTCTCCTTTCTATTTAATCCCTTTGCGGGAATATTAACACTTAACCATTTTGTAATCGTTTTCTCAATAAAGTCAACTTAATCAAGAATAATCACATTCATAAATTATACTAAGAAAATGTTTGCAATAAATGTGCCAATTGTGAAAACCCTTTCATTTCAATATAATTCTAAAATATCATTAAAATTTGAATCGACTTCGTGCTCAAAAAATGAGCAGTTTGCTAATTTTTTGAGCATATATTATGTTTAAATATTAAGCATATTGAATTTATCTTTAATTTGATGCAGCAAAGATTTAAATTATTCTTTGCTGCATCATGGAAATAATAATATTATTATGGAACCAAAATTACCTTGCCGCCAATTCCTTTTTGAGAAATATCAAATCCTTCTTCAAATTCCTCAAGTTTCAAAACATGAGTTATAACAGGATCAATATTCAAAAGGCCTTTGTCAAGAAGATTAGACATTACAGTCCATGTTTCAAACATTCTTCTTCCGTGTATTCCTATTATTGTTGCTTCTTTAAATATAACCTGTGAACCAAGGTCAATTTCTAAAGGTCTTGATGGTAAACCTATTAAAGCAACCATTCCGCCTTTTCTTAATCCCTTGAAACCGTCAAGAATAGCTGCGGTGCTTCCTGAAGCATCAATAAATGCATCAACGCCTACTCCGTCTGTAAGTTCTTTAAGTTTGTCAGAAGAATTAACTAAGGATGAATTTATTACTTCTGTTGCTCCTAATTCTTTTGCAATACCAAGTCTGTATTCATTTATATCAATTGCATATATATTTGCTGCTCCAAATGCCTTAGCAGTGTTCACTGCCATTAATCCTATGGGACCGCATCCTATTACCGCTATATTTTTTCCTGAAGCCTGAACTTCTACGCATGATCTTACTGCTGTTCCAAGAGGTTCTAAAACCGCACCCACATTTGGGCTTATAGTTTCAGGAATTTTGACAGCGCATACTGCAGGTATTTTCGAATATTCCGCAAAACATCCGTTTGTATGTACACCGTACAGCTTCAAATTCTGGCATATATGCTGCTGACCGTTTTTACACTGATAACACTGACCACATGGAATATGAGTATCGCATGCCACATAATCCCCGACTTCTAACGTCTTGACCCCTGGTCCAACTTCTACTACTTCGGCACTACATTCATGTCCCAGAATTGTAGGAAGCTTAATATTGTTGTTTTGTGCCCAGTTGTTCCAGTTATAGATGTGCTGGTCTGTGCCGCATATAGCTGCAGCTTTAATTTTTATTAATACTTCGCCTTCTTCAGGCACAGGCATTTCAACATTTTTTAAAACCGCGCCTATACCAGCATTTTCTTTTACCACTGCTCTCATATGTTTTCTCCCTGAATAAATTTTGTTTGTGTAGTCTACCCCATTGGTTATTGTAACTTTTTAATTATTTTATCTTAAACAGCTTGAATCCGGTTTGATTATCAAATTGTCTTTTATATTCTGCATTTTCAATTTCATGAATCACTATTTCAGCAGTAGCTGCAACGCGATTTCCGCCGTCTACAAAATGTCCGCCGAAAACTCTCATATACTTGTCGCTTACAAGCATATGAAGATGGATTGACAGATTTCCATTGTCTTCAGTTCCTATAAGGCCTTGACCTGCCAAAAGTTCCAATGGTCCTTCAACATCTACGGATTCACTGTATACAAATCCTATTTTTCCTTCTTCATTTGGAATTGCATATATAAATCTTCCTGTGTCCAGACTTCCGATGAGTCCTGTGATATATCCGCTTTTTATTCCATATTCATCGCATATTTCTCTGATTCCTGTAAGCAGGTCTTCACCTCTTGGAATTCTTCCTACAATTACTCTTTTAATATTAGCTTCCTTTGTATGTTCCCTTACATTCATTATATATCTCCTTATTTTTGATAAAATAAAGATGGATTAAAATAATCCATCTTCTTAAATTCATTATTAAATAAATTTACAGGATTAAAATAATTTGATTTATTTAATTCCCATCATATTTGGTAACCATAAGATAATATCTGGTACATAAGTTATCAGGAACAATACTATCAGAGAAGCTACTAAATAAGGAACAACTGCTTTTGATATTTGTCCAAGACTTATTTTTGAAACGCCGCACGCTACGTACAGGTTAACTCCTACTGGAGGTGTAATCATTCCTATTGCAAGGTTCATAGTCATAACAACACCTAGTGCAATTGGATCATAGCCTAATTGAGTTGCAACTGGAAGCATTATAGGCGTAAATATATAAAGTGCTGAAGTTGCATCCAGGAAACATCCTGCTATTAGAAGAATTATGTTTACTATTAACAAGAACATGTACTTGCTTCCTGATACTGACAATAACAAATCGCTTGCCATATCAGAAATTCCTTCTGTTGTGCAGAACCAAGCAAACAATCCTGCTGCAGCAACTATAAACATTACTATTGCTGAACCTATGGCTGATTCAACCATCAAATCATATAAATCTTTTGCTTTAATTTTCTTGTATACAAACACACCAACCAAAATACCATATACTGCTGAAACTGCAGCTGCTTCTGTTGGTGTGAAGAATCCGCCGTAAATACCGCCAAGAATTATAACCGGCATCATCAAACCCCAGATTGCATCTTTAAAAGCTTCCCATCTTTCTTTGGCTGAAGCCTTTGGAACTGGTTCAATATCCATTTTCTTTGCCATTATTAAGCTGGCAATAACTAAAGCTGTTCCCATCAATAGACCTGGAACAATACCTGCCATAAATATTTTACCTATTGATACTCCGGCAATTGCACCATATACAACGAATGGAATACTTGGAGGAATAATAACTCCTATACCACCTGCTGTTGCCATTAAAGCTGAAGACATTCCTTTTGAATAACCCGCATTTATCATTGCAGGGATTATAATAACTCCAAGTGATGCAACAGTTGCCGGACCGGAACCTGAAATTGCTGCAAAGAAGCATGAAGTTATAACACCTACTATTGCAAGACCGCCGGTTTTGTGTCCAACGAATTTATTAGCAAGGTTGATCAGTTTATCTGATATACCTGCTTTTTCCATTGTATTTCCTGCAAGCATGAAAAATGGTATTGCCAACAATGTAAATTTACCTATGTTAGCATATATTTGCATTGGAAACATGTCTAAAGGCAATTCAGCTACTACCATGGCTATAAGAGATGAAGCACCTAGACTTAGTGCTATTGGTACATTTAATAATAACAGTGCTGCAAAGGAAAGAAATAATAATGCTGCTATACTCATGTTAATTTACCTCCTTCTTTGCTTGTTTAAAAGCGTTAATAGTCCATTGTGTAAATCTTATGAAGATAAATAATCCGCCTACAGGTAAAAACATTCCAAACCACCATTCAGGCCAACCCAGAGATGGGGTTGTAATGCCCATAGCAATTTCGCCTTTAACCATAACTAAACCGTATTTTATTAAATAAACTGAGAAAAATGCTGCTACTGCCCAAGTAATCAATGCTACATATTTTTGAAATTTCTTTGGCAATAAATCAGTTAATGCGCTTAAACCTAAATGACCGCCTCTTTTTGCTGCGGCGGCTGCTCCCAACAATGTTATAAGGATAAACATTGATGTTGTTAATTCCTCCAAGAAAGACATTGACAATCCCAGGAACTTTCTTGAAATAACATTTATTACTGTGATAAAGGTCATTACTGTCAGTCCAAAAGCCATGATGTAATTCTCAAAATTACCGAAAAACTTTTTCATCGCTACCTCCGTTTTACTTTAAGTTAAAATTTTTTTCTAAGCCTTGCGGCTTAGAAAAAAATTTTATTTGTTGCTACTATCTGAAAGCATCAATAAGGTCTTTTCCCATTATTGGTTCATATTCAGCGTATACAGGTTGAACTGCTTCTTTGAATACTGCTTTTTGTTCTGGTGTTAAAGTGTTTACTTTCATGCCGGCGTCAATAAATTGTTGAGTTTGTGTAGCTGCTTTTTCTCTGTTGATTTGTCTCTGGTAAGCAATAGCTTCTTTTGCTGCATCTTTTATTATTTGTTGATCTTCTGCGCTGAAGCTTTCAAACTTGTCTTTGTTCATTCCAAGGATGATTGCATCATATGCATAATCCCATACAGTCATGTATTCCTGAACTTCATTGATTTTTGATGATGAAATAACGTCTGTTGGGTTTTCCTGTCCGTCAATTGTTCCTTGCTGTAAAGCTGTAAACACTTCACCGAAGTTCATTGTTATAGGGTCAGCGCCTAAAGTCTTGTAAAGAGATATGAACATTTTGATTCCAGGTATTCTTATTTTCATACCAGCCATATCAGCAGGTGATTCAACAGCTTTCTTGCTGTTTGTCAACTGTCTGAAACCATTTTCGCCAAATCCAAGACCTACTATGTTCTTTTCAAGCAATATTTCATTTAAAGCTGCTCCAGCTTCTCCGTCAAGCAATTTATCTGCAGTAGCAGTATCTTGAATTAAGAATGGTAAGCTTACAACTCCGAATCTTTCATCCATTACTGAGTAAATTATATTAGAGTGGAAAGTCAAATCTGTTGAACCTGACATAAGCATTTCAATACCTTTGCTTTGATTTCCGCCTGATAACTGATCATTAGGATATACTTTAACTTCAATTCTTCCATTTGTTTTTTCGCCAACTATTTCAGCGAATTTTTTAGCACCTAAAGTCCAAGTTGATGTGTCTGCAGTTGTAGTACTAAATTTCAAAGTTACCTTTTCCCCTGTAGATTCGGCAGGCTTATCTCCAGCTGGCTGCTCTGATTTTGATGAGCATCCTGTCAAGCCTACACTTAATGTCAAGACTGCTACAAGTATAAGGGATAATATTTTTTTCATTACTTAAATTCCTCCTAAAAGTTTTTTAATTTGCACATATATACTTGCAATTGATATGCCAATTTTAACACCAAGTCAGAAAAACATTTGCATTTACATAAAGTTAATTTTACGTCAAACTCAAAACAAACATTTGCAAACTGTAACTTTATTGAATGTTAAAATTTTGTGCACTCGTTTGCGCATTTTTTTAGCAGTGCCAATTTTTTTAGCACTGCTATTTTTCATTTACTAATTCATTCTGCTAAATTGTACTTTTTCATTTTGTTATAAATTGTGTTTCTTGTAACCTGCAGCATATTTGCAGTAATAGTTATATTTCCTCCGGAAATGCTAAGGGCTCTTTCAATAGCCCTTCTTTCCATGACTTCCAGCGGTTCAATATCTCTTTCAGAAAGTGCTTCGGAAGAAGCTTCCGAAGATTCTTCAGCTTGCCTTGCTGCAGCATTGTTAATGCTCCATTCGTCATTAAAGATTTCATTTTCTGTTATAATACTGCCATTGCAAAGATTAACTGCTCTTTCTATTGCATTTTCCAATTCCCTGATATTTCCGGGCCAGCTGTAGCTAAGTATCTTTTTCATGGCGCTCGGTGAAATATCATTAACATCCTTATTTAAATAATTGCTTACTTTTTTAACGAAATGGTGAATCAGTTCATAGATATCTTCCTTGCGTTCCCTTAATGAAGGAAGATTTACATGAAGAACGTTAATCCTGTAATATAAGTCTTCTCTGAAAATTCCTTTTTTGCAAAGATCCAATAGATTCTTGTTTGTTGCTGCAATAATTCTTACATCAAGATCAAATATGCTGTTTCCGCCAACCCTCGTAAGTTTTCTGTCCTGAATAACTCTTAACAGCTTAACCTGCATATCCATTGGCATTTCCCCTATTTCATCAAGAAATATAGTACCTCCGTCAGCCAGCTCAAACTTGCCTATTCTTCCCTTGGTGGAAGCACCTGTAAACGAACCAGGTTCATATCCAAAAAGTTCAGATTCCAGAAGTTCTCTTGGAATGGCACCGCAATTTATTGAAACAAACGGTTGCTTTCTTCTGTCGCTGTAATTGTGAATTGAATGTGCAATAAGCTCTTTTCCGGTACCGCTTTCACCTGTAATCAAGACGTTTGATAGACTGCTGGCTGCAGCTTTTGCAGTATTTATGCAATCTTGAAGCTTTGAGCTTGATCCTATAATATCTTCAAAATTGAAATTAGCATATGCTCCAGTCATTTCATTTAAAAACTTGTTGACTCTTTTGATTTTTCTAAATGTATCTACAACAGTTACAACGTTTCCATTTTCATCCTTTATGGGAACTGCTGTCTTAATGAAATGAATTTTGATTCCTGCTGCATTTGTAAGCAGAAATTCTTTGTCAATGTAACCTTTTCCCGTCTTCAAAACATCCAAGACAACCGGCTTGAAATCAACAACATTTGATATATGTTTTCCGATTGAACTTTCCCTGTTTACGCATAGTATTTCAGCTCCCACCTGGTTAAGGTAAGTTACAAATCCGTCCTTGTCCACTGTAAGAACACCATCAGTAAGCGTCTCAACTATTGCACTTTCGTATTTGTTTTTCTCAACAATTGCCTTGTTGATCTTTTCAGCTTCATAGCCTATGCTTATTGCCCTTGCTGAAGAAGCAATCATGCCCAGAGCAAAGAGACTTGCATATTCTTTTAAGCATATGGCCGACAACACACCGACTATTTCACCGCTATTGTATACAGGTGCGCTCAGTGTTGCATAGTCGTGATAACACGCACAGTAATGTTCATCCCCCATAAGACAAATTGGTCTATTTTCTGCAATTGATGTGCTGATGGAAGTGTTTCCGTTGAACTTCTCTGTAAATCTACCCCCTAAAGGTAAGTTCATTTCAAGATCCAAGTTATAACCTTTGCACTTCTTTTCCTTTAAAATGTATCCATCCTTGTTTACAAAAAAAATCGAAATGAAAGAGTCCATGTATTCGCACATGTTTTCCACAATTTGTTCAGATTGATGCAACAATTCCTTGTTTTCAGCCAAAAGATAATCCAAATCAAATGCTGAAATATTAAAAAAACAAACACTGCTGTCCTTGTCAGTGTTAAGTGCTTCGCATCTTTTAAAGCCGTTTTGCACATAATCTGCATAAGTTTTAGACAATAAATTTATCAAAAAGAATCACTCCTTAAATGAAATCATTTTCATTGCTCATTTATTATACACTGGTAGAATAAATAAGTCAATATTAATAGATTTTTAACAAATGTTGTCAAGAGTGATTGATTAAAATTTTATTCTATTTTATTTTTATTCGTTACTGCTCTTAATTTCAACACCCATTCGTTTTTCATAAATTCTTGCAACTGCACAGTGGTCCTCGTTAATCCTTCCATCTGCTTCAAGTTCATTCATATAGTCCAATACCATTTCGGACATGGGAATTTCAACTCCCAATTCATTTGCAAGCATTACTGCATTTTTTAAATCTTTCTGGTGAACAGCAACTCTTGCGCTGGCTTCGTAATTTCTGCTTATTATTTTTGGAGCTTTAGAGCTGAAAACTGCACTTCCTGCAAATCCATCCTTTATAGCATCGAACAGCACCTGTGGGTCAAGACCTGCCTTAACTGCAAATGCCAATGCTTCTCCAACAGATGCCAGATTGCATCCCACTATCATGTTGTTTGCCAGCTTTGCCACAGAACCGCAGCCTGTATTTCCCATATACGTAACATTTGCTCCCATGCAATGGAGCAGGGGTTGTACCTCATCGAAAACTTCCTTGTCTCCGCCGCACATTATTGCAAGAGTTCCTTCTATGGCACCCACTTCTCCTCCGCTGACAGGAGAATCCAATAGTTTTATCTCTGCTTCTTTAGCAACAGGATACATTTCACGTATTACCTTAGGAGCAGTTGAACTTAAGTCAACAATTATAGTTCCTGTTCTGCCGGAACTTATTATTTTTTGAATGGTTGATTTAACCAAATCATTAGTTGGAAGACACAAAAAAATAATATCACAGGTATTAGTTATTTCATCAGTATTATCAACAGGAATACCACTATTTTCTTTAAAAATATTCCTTTTTTCTTCAACTACGTCAAAACCTACAACTTCCTTTTTGCTTTTCTTTACTAAATTCAAAGCCATAGGCAATCCCATTATGCCCATTCCGATAAATCCGATTTTCTTCAAACTAAACAACTCCTTATTTTTAATTTATCTTCAAAAAACAACAGCAATAGATGAGCAATGTATGCTCACCTATCACTATGATATTATCTATTTGGTACGTGAATTGCTCTTTTTTCTACTGCCAAAGCTGCTTCTTTTATTGATTCTGCAACTGTTGGATGTGCATGAATTGTAGCTATTACTTCATCTATTGTTGCTTCAAGTGCAATAGCCAATGCCAATTCGCCTATAAGGTCAGTTGCTCTTGGTCCAAGTATGTGAGCTCCCAAAATTTCTTTGTATTTCTTTCCGGCAATTATTTTAACCATGCCGTCTTCGCCCATAATCATAGACTTTCCGTTGGCTGCCAACGGGAATTTTCCTACAGTATATTCTATTCCGCTAGCTTTTGCCGCTTCTTCAGTCAACCCTACTGACGCAAATTCAGGTTTTGTGTAAACGCATGATGGATTAGTCTTTGCATCAAACAAGCTGTTGTGTCCCAATGCATTTTCTGCTGCAATTTCTCCTTGCGCTGAAGCGATGTGTGCAAGCATGATTTGACCTACACAGTCACCTACTGCATATATTCCAGGAACATTAGTTTCCATTTTGTCATTGACTGTTATTCTGCCTCTGTCATTTGCAATGCCTGCTTTTTCAAGGCCTATAGTAGCAGTGTTTGTTCTTCTTCCTATGGAAATAAGTGCTTTTTCACCTGCAAAAACTTTCTTTGTTCCATCGCTCATTTCAACTGAAACTTCTACATTTTCTCCTGCATCCTTGAAAGATAAAACCTTTGCTCCTGTATTTATTTCAACACCTTTTTTTGCAAGCTTTGCACGTATCATCTTTGTAAGCTCGCCATCCATCATAGGAAGAATTTCAGCAAGCATTTCTATGATTGTAACCTTGCAGCCCAATGTGCTGTAGAGTGTTGCTATTTCAACGCCTATTACACCGCCTCCAACAATGACCATTGTCTTTGGAATTTCCTTAAGTTCAAGGGCTCCTGTTGAATCTATGCATTGTTTTGAATCAATTCCAGGAATCGGAGGCTTTGCAGGAATTGAACCAGTAGCAATTATGAATTTGTCTGCTTTTATTGTGTCAGTTCCTTTTTCAGTCTTTACCTCAATAGTGTCCTTGCCAACAAATGCTGCTTCTCCTGAAATTACTTTTACTTTATTTGCTGCAAGAAGTCCTTTGACACCGCTTACCAGTTGTTTTGTAACAGATTGCTTTCTTTCCTGAACCTTTGTGAAATCAATCTTCAAATCTCCTGCTATTACGCCGTATTTTGCTCCTTCTTTAGCTTCTTCATACAAATCTGCAGAATGAAGCAATGCTTTGGTAGGAATGCATCCTACATTCAGACATGTTCCTCCAAGATATTGTTTTTCAACCAGTGTTACTTCTCCGCCAAGTTGTGCTGCTCTTATTGCTGCAACATATCCTCCCGGACCTCCGCCTATTACTACTACCTTTGTTTTATCGCTCATAATATATTAGTGAGCCATAACTCACTAAAATTCACTTCCTTTCGTTTATAATATTATGTGGATATAGCCGCTGTCCACCCCGTAAGGTTTGAGAAAGCGGCCATATTTATGAAATGATTATACGTACATGTTGTCTGGATCTTCCAGGTAGCCCTTCAAAGCCTTAAGGAATTCAGCAGCCTGTGCTCCGTCTACAACTCTGTGGTCAAATGACATGCTTAATACCATCATTGATGCAGGCACTATTTCATCATTTTCATTGACTATTGGTTTTTTCACAATACGTCCCACACCTAAAATTGCAGCTTCAGGAAGATTTATAACAGGAGTGAAACCATCAATGTCATAGCTTCCAAGGTTGCTTATTGTAAATGTAGCTCCTGACATTTCATCAGGTGAAAGTGTGTTTGTTCTTGCTTTATTTATGAGATCCTTTGTTTCTTTTGTTATTGCTTTCAAGCCTTTGCGGTCAGCATTGCTTACAACAGGAACAATCAGTCCGTCATCTAATGCAACAGCAACTCCGATATTTATTTTGTCATGGAATATCATGCTGTCTTCTGTGATTGAAGCATTGATTTTTGGATAATTTCTAAGAGCTGTTGCACACATTTTTACCAATATGTCAGTATAGCTGAATCTTACATCTGCATTTTTTGCATTAAGCTTGCTTCTAAGAGCTATTGTTTTGTCAACATTAACTTCTGTTGTTATTGTAACGTGAGGAGCAGTGTTCTTGCTTTGCTGCATTCTCTTTGCAATAACCTTGCGCATGTTAGTCAATGGTTTTACAACATCTGCATTTGCTGGTTGTACCGGTGCTGCAGCTGGTGCTGCTTTAACTTCCGGTGCTGCTTTCTCAACAACTGCAGTACTAACTTCAGCTGCCAGAACATCTTTTTGAACAATGCGTCCGTTAGGTCCTGAACCTGCTACTGTTGAAAGATCAACTCCAAGTTCTGATGCAATTTTCTTAGCCAGTGGAGATGCTTTTACTCTTCCGCCTTCAGTAACTGAGGCAGCTTTTGGTGCTGCTGCTTCAGCCTTTGGTGCTTCAGTTTGAACTTCTTCTTTTTTTGCTGCCGGAGCTGAGGCTGCACCTACCTGCTCCCCTTCTGCTCCAATTATTGCCAACAATCCCTTAACAGGAATGTCTTCGCCTTCTTGTGCCACTATTTTTAATAAAACACCTTCAACTTCGCTTTCTATTTCACTTGAAAGTTTGTCAGTTGTGATTTCAACTAATACATCCCCAACTGATACTTTGTCGCCTACTTGCTTAATCCATTTTGCAATGGTACCCTCTTCCATGGTTAAACCAAGCTGGGGCATTATAATTTCTGTTGCCATATAAATGACCTCCTCTTACTTATTTAATAACTTTTTAACTGCTTTTACTATGTCTGCAGGATGTGGGAAAAATGCATCTTCTAATGTTGGTGCAAACGGAGGTACAACATTTAATGCTGCAACACGTTCAACAGGAGCATCAAGCTCATCAAACAATTCTTCAGTAATTTGTGCTGACAGCTCTCCTCCAAATCCGCTTCTCTTTACACCTTCATGTACTACTACAACATTGTGAGTTTTGCAAACTGATTCTTTTATTGCATCCCAATCAAGCGGAACAAGTGAACGAAGATCTAATACTTCAACATCAATTCCTTCTTTTTCAAGTTCTTCAGCTGCTTCAAGGGCAAAATAAACCTGACGAGACCAAGTAATTATCGTCACATCTTTTCCTTCACGTTTAATATCTGCTTTTCCTAATGGAATAATATATTCTTCATCTGGAATTTCTTCTTTCTTAGCATAAAGAAGTCTGTGCTCCAAAAATACTACAGGATCATCATCACGAATTGCTGCTTTAATAAGTCCTTTTGCATCCTTGGCAGTTGACGGACAAACAACTTTAAGTCCAGGCATATGTGTAAACAATGTTTCAAGGCATGATGAATGCTGTCCGGCATTTCTTCTTCCTGAACCCATAGGTGCACGAAGTACCATTGGCACTGTAACTTGTCCGCCTGTCATATATCTCATTTTTGCTGCCTGGTTCATTATAGGGTCATATGAAACTCCTATAAAGTCAACATACATGAGTTCCACAACAGGGCGGATTCCTCTCATGGCTGCTCCTACAGACATTCCTAAAAATCCTGATTCACTTATAGGTGTATCAATTACTCTGTTCGGTCCGAATTCTTCAAGAAATCCTTGTGTAATGGCAAATACGTTTCCCATTTTCGCCATGTCTTCACCAAGAACTATTACATTTTCATCTCTTAGCATTTCTTCATGAAGACCTTCGCTAATTGCTTTGCTAATGCTTATTTTTTTCATCTTGCAACACACCTCTCATTATCACTTGAATATACGTCTGTTGTAACTTCACTTGGATCAGGCAATGGAGATTCCAATGCAAATTCAATGGCATCGTTGATTTCTTTTTCCATGGCTTCTTCAATTTTAACTATTTCAGCTTCTTCTATTCCTTCAGCCAACAGTCTCGTTCTGAAGTTATCAATAGGATCTTTCTTTGCCCACTCATCTGTTATTGCTCTGTCACGATATGCAGCAGGATCACCTTCATAGTGTCCTCTCATACGCCATGTCATACATTCAACTATTGATGGGCCGTTTCCTTCACGGGCATATTCAACAGCTTGTTTAACAGCTTCATAAACAGCTATTGGATCATTTCCGTCAACCACTACTCCAGGGATGTTGTATCCTTTTGCACGGTCTGAAATATATTCAACATTAGTTACAGTGTGAATGTTTACTGAAACACCGTAATTGTTATTTTCACATAAAAATACTGCCGGCAGTTTCCATGCAGAAGCCATATTAATTGCTTCGTGGAATGTACCTTGGTTTGATGCAGCATCACCAAAGATTGCAACAGTAACTTCTTTTGTACCTTTAATTTTTGAAGCAAGCGCTGAGCCTGCAGCTATTGGTATTCCAGCTCCAACAATACCGTTCGCCCCAAGTATTCCCAATGAAACGTCAGCAACGTGCATTGAACCGCCCTTGCCTTGGCAATAGCCTGTTTTTCTTCCAAAAAGTTCAGCCATCATTATTTTAGTGTCTGCCCCTTTTGCTATTATCTGTCCATGTCCGCGGTGTGTTGCAGTAATTAAATCTGTTTTCTCCAAAGCCTTGTTTGTTCCAGTAGCAACTGCTTCCTGACCTATTGAAGTATGAATATTTCCATACAGCATTCCTTTAGTAAAGTATTCTGTCAACTTAGTTTCAAATTTTCTGATCCTGACCATTGTTTCATAAAAGTCAAGAAGCATTTCTTTTGAATATTTTTTGTTTTTCAAAATTAAATACCACCTTTCCTAATTTTTCTTTTACTAAAAATATAGCAATAATTGTGCCAAAATTCTTTTATCATATGGAACGATAAAATTCATAAATATAAAAAATATAAAATTGTTCGAAATCAGGACAGTTTACAAATCATATTCCTTCATTTTTCCGTACAAGGTATTTCTGCCTATTC
This sequence comes from Firmicutes bacterium UBA6113, assembly GCA_002422545.1. Lineage (GTDB taxonomy): Bacteria > Bacillota > Clostridia > Tissierellales > Sedimentibacteraceae > Sedimentibacter. Next base: position 58,211 of record DIWF01000036.1, read on the forward strand.
CCAGTATCTTTGCCGCCTGAGTAATATTGCCCCCTGTATGCTCCAATGCCTTAACAACAGCAACTGCTTCAGCTTCTTTGATGGTCATAAGAGGATTTTCCTTGATTTTTATGTTTACCTTGGAAATTTTGTTCTGCATGTGCTCAGGTAAAATAATATTATCCTTAGCAATACAATAAGCATATTCAATGGCTCTCTCAAGTTCCCTGACATTTCCAGGCCAGCACCACTTATGCAGCAAAGCCCTTGCTTCTTCTGAAAATTCCTTGTTAGTGCCATTAATCAGATTATATTGGTTTAATGTTTGATTTGTTATTAAATCTATATCCTCATGTCTTTCCCTCAGAGGAGGTGTTTCCATGTGCAGAACATTGATCAGTTTGTAAAGATCCCCTCTGAAATTATTTTCTGCAACCATATCTTCAAGATTGATGTTTGAGGCACAAACAACTCTTACATCAATGGGTATTTCATTAAAGCCTCCAATCCTAACAACTGCCTTATTAATAAGCGCATTGGAAAGCTTGCTTTGAAGATCAAGAGGCATATATCCCACATTGTTTAAAAACAATGTTCCTCCGTGAGCAAGTTCTATTTTTCCGGGCCGCCCTCCTGAATTCTTTTTCGAAAAAGATCCTTCTTCATAGCCGAAAAGTTCACTTTCCAACAGGTTTCTAGGAAGGGCTTCGCAGTCTACCGTAACAAATGGTCCGTCGCTGCGGATGCTGTAATTATGAATGGATTGAGCTATAATATCCTTGCCTGTACCGCTTTCTCCTTCTATTAAAACTGGGCTCTCGTTTGAACCTGCCATCTTAATCATTTTTTTTATTTCTTTAATTTGCAAGGATTCTCCGATTATGTTAAAAATTGAATACTTTGCTTGAGCTCCGTTCATTCTGTTAACCATTGTGGTAACTTCTCTGATATTTCTGAAAATATCCAGAACTCCAACCATTTCTCCTTTTTCATCCCTTAAGGGAATGGCAGTCTTGACAAAATGAACAACCCCTCTTTTGCTTTTGAGCCTGAATTCTTTATCAACATAACCCTTTTGTGTCTTCAATACATGAAGTATTGTCGGTTCAAAATCGACGCCTTCAGTAATATGTTTTCCTATTACATTCTTTTCGATTTTCAGAATTCTCATCCCTGCAGGATTTATAAATGTTATTATTCCTTTCATATCAACAGAAAGCATTCCGTCAGATGAAGCATCAATGAGCAGGCCCCTAAAATTGTTCTGGATTTCAAGCTCCTTGTTTTTTCTATACATATTAGATAAATTGTTTATGGATTTGCAGATTACAGGCATGAAAGAGTTTAATTCACAGCCTTCTTCTTCCTTGAACATTGTGAGAGTTATAAACGCTTTTGCTTCAGAATTGATTTTTATTTTATATACATGGTTTAAGATATTTCCGTAATCATATGTGATTTGTTCAAAGTCAGCACTTTTCTCATTATTTTGATTTAAAACACGAAGTTCAATCAATTCGTTTTCCGCTTTATTTATGTACACGCGGTTCTTGATAAGATTAATTAAAATTCCAACCTTTTCAGAATCATTGCTCTTTTCAATGATTAAAACCTTTGAGTTTGAATCTGCCAGCATTATAACAAAATTATTGCCGCTGAACTGTAGGCACAACTCTTTTAAAATAGGACCTGCAATCTTAATCAGCCAATCGTTTTTTTCAGCAATATTTTTGATTTGTTCATGTAAATCCACATCTTTTCGTTCCATCATACCTATCCTCCGAATACCTTTTATGCTACCCCGTTGCTACAAAAATGTAAAACACCCTACAAAATATATGCAATTTTTATGCCAGTTAACTTTAAAATTTAATTTGCAAAAACTATCAATTTCTGAGCATCAGAAAACATTTTTTAACATGCCCAAAATCAAATGTTTATTTTTTGCACAATAAAATGCTCAAATATTTAGCATTGCGCAATTATTTAACGCAATTTGTATTTGAGCATTTAATTTATCCTTATTTAATTAGTTGAAAAGGCACTCCAGAAATTCTTCCTTTGTTATTCTTCCAAGATAATCCTCCACTGAAAAGTCTGTCAATGATTTTTTCACTTCATCAATATCATATTTTATTCCTTTCAGTCTGTCCTCAAGAACAGCTATATCTCCCTTTGCAAAGAAATCACCGTAAATTTTACAATTGTCTACCAGTCCGTTTTCAACCTGCAGCCTTGCTTCAACGCAACCGCCTTCAAACCTTTTGTAACCCTTGTAGTTGAATTTTGGGGATCTGCCGTAATTCCATTCCCAAGTGCCATATCTTTCATCAACCATTTTTTGAATATTTTCCTTATCTTCCTTAGATAATTCGTATGTTTTTATAGGCTCATTGAAATATTCAAATATATTGTTAAGGAGAAGATTTTTAAATTCAAGCACATCAGCATCTTGTTTAACATATGCCTTAATATTTGTAACTCTGCTTTCAACAGATTTTATTCCCTTTGATTCTATTTTATCTCTTTTTACATTTAAAGCCTTTGATAATGTTTCAAGTTTGGAATCAAAAAGAAGTGTTCCGTGGTTAAGTACTTTTCCTTTAGTAATACTTTGTGCTATTCCGGAAAATTTCTTCCCATCAATAACAAGGTCGTTTCGTCCCGATAATTCGCATCTTACACCAAGCTTTTCCAAGGCATTTATAATCGGAACATTATATGTTTTAAAATCTATTTTTTCATTGCTGTCCGCCTTTGCTATAAAGGAGAAATTAAGATTACCCAGGTCATGGTAGACCGCTCCTCCGCCTGTAACCCTGCGTACAACATTTATATTATTTTCTTTAACAAATTCCATGTTTATTTCTTCAACAGTATTCTGATTTTTCCCCACAATTATAGATGGGCCGTTTCTCCACAGAAGCACGAAGTCCTCATCTGCATTTAAATATTTAAAAATATACTCTTCAAATGCTAGATTATAGTGAGGGTCGATTGATGTGTTTTCAATAAATTTCATATATACTCCTTTTAAATTATATTATTTTCTGTCAAAAAATACATTTTTAGGCCCTACATACAAAGGAATCCCGTAAATAATTTTTACATCTTCCCCGAGCAGTTTAAGTTCAACCGCAGCAACTCCTACAGAATGCATTATTCTGTTATCAATTCTTTCATCCATTGCTACACTTGCTGCGGAACCTACAGCTATACCTAAGTCTCCTGTATTTAAGGCGCATGGAGCTTTAGTATGTTTTAGTTTTTCCTCGCAATTTTCAAATCCGCAATATCCACAGTATTTAATTCCAAGTGGTTTAATCCTTGTCCCAAGCAATACAACAATGTGGGAACTTAAAATATTTTGTGCATCCCTTAAGAAATATTCTGGCCCTTTGCCTACATTAACCAGTTCCTTAAGCTTATCAGACAGCTTTAAAATAGTATCTCCTTCAGCAATTGCTATTTCAATATTGTCAATTCCTTTGGCCTTTGGTGCAGTCCGTGCTGCAGTCATCATTTTTTCAGCAGTCCTTCTTAAAACATCATTTCTGATTTCAGTTTCATTTACAATAGCCATAAAAACTCCTTTTGATACATGTAAACTAATGTCAGCACAATTAGTGCCAGCAAGTTTTAAAAATTATACAGTAAAACCGATAAAACTTCAAGAACATATTTAATGATAATTATAAGTCAATAAATTAACCAACGCTGATGCACCAAATAATTTGATATTTATGTATGAATGAATCTATGTAAAATAGTAAATTACTTATTTATTCATTTATGGTTTTTTATGCTAATTTTTTTTGATTTATTAATGCTAATATTTTGTAATTATTTGTTAAAACTCTCAAATTTCAAAGAATATTCAATTGTCGAAATTATAGATATCTTGATATTTATTGCAATTTATGTTAATATTATGATAATTCTATAACTTTAATATGCATAGGTAGTGACGGGGGGTAAAAATGAAAAAAAGAATATTAACAGCATTATTAGCATTGATGATAATGCTTACGGTAGTATTGCCATCAAACGCATACGGATTAAGCTGGGATTTAACAGATCAGACAAAATTCATGCAGATAGCATTGAATGATATATTTGGGTTTGCGGATGCTACAGATTTGATAATCGACAAGCCTGGAACTAAAATTGAAAACAAAGTTTACAACAACATTTACATAACCAAAAATGTAAAAAACGGAAAAACAGATTTGCGCAATGTTGTTGTAACAGGTGGATTGTTTGTTGAAGGAACCGGACAAAATTCAGTCTTAATCGAAAACTCGAAAGTAAAGTGCCTCACAGTGAATAAGGAAGAAGGAACCGCAAAAATAATCGTCAAAGGCAGTACGGGAATTGATGCTGCAAAAATATATTCTGAAACAATTCTAGAACAGCAGAGTCTGTCAGGTAATGGTCTTAAAGATATCAGCATTTATAAAGACATTTCTTTGTCTTTAAAAACAGACAAAAAAGTTTCCTGGTCTCTAGACAAAAAAATTGCATCTATTAATTCTAGCGGCGAATTTTTGGCAAAAGATCTGGGTGAAGTTATAATTTATGCAAAAAACAGCGGAATAAAATCAGAATTTTGCAAAATCAAAATTGTTGAGCCTGAAATTCCAACAATTAAGATCCTTGCCATAGGAAACTCATTTTCAAACGATTCATTGAGCATGGTATATGACATTGCCAAGTCTGCAGGAATTGATGTGATTGCGGCCAACCTTAACTTCAATGGTTGTTCTCTTCAGACACACTGGATTAATGCAAGCAGCAACAACGCATATTACACATATCAAAAATGGACATCCGCCGGCATGAGTCAAAAGCCAAAACAGACTATGAAAACAGCCTTGCTGGATGAAGATTGGGACTACATAATTCTGCAGCAGTATTCAGGATACTCGGGAATTTATACAACATTTAAGCCGTACCTCAATTACCTTGCTTCATATGTAAAAGAATTGTCTCCAAATGCAAATCTATCATTGAACATGACTTGGGCATACGCATCTGACAGCAGCCATTCAGACTATGAAAGCTACAGAAGAAACCAGGACACCATGTACAAAGCCATTGCCAAGACATACCAGCAGGCAGCTGATGAAAGCAAAATTGATATAATTATTCCCTGCGGAACATCAATTCAAAATGCAAGAACAAATCCATACCTGAAGTCCATAGGCGACGAACTTACCAGAGATGGTTTCCACTTAAATGAAGAGATGGGAAGGTACATAGCAGGTCTTACAGTCTTTGAAACATTAATTGTAAATGAGGAAAAAATCAACAAAGATCTGTATAATGATGTTACATTCATCCCAGGCAAAGACCAGGACAAGAATCTGGTCAAATACGCAAAGAATTCTGTTATGGATGCCGTCAAAAAGCCTTTTAAAGTAACAGCTTTCAATGTAAAAAAATAACAAAAAGACAAGGCATCTTGTTAATGTCATTAAGTTAAGATAATTACTTAAAAGAACAGAGTATATCAAAAACTCTGTTCTTTTTTATGTAATTTTTTAAAAAATAACTTTATGATTTAAACAATCGGCTTTATCTAGATTGCATTGTGCAAACTGTTAATGAACAAAACGAATATGATGCAAAATTATTAAATCTTCATTGTTGGAATTTCATATAATTTAACTTCAAGCACTATCAACAGGTGCCAATGTTTTATAAAGGTACATATAATAGCATAAATAGGTAAGTTTAGAAGCAGTAGTCTTTGTATGAGTAATAATAATTTAAAGAGAACAAACAATTATAAACATAGATTATGCCGATCTAAAAATATATTTAACAAAATTATCATGCATCCCATTATTCCAGGTGAAACAGACCTTATCCCGGAAAAAGTAATTATTATTCCTTCAAGTCCTATAGATTAATCAAATATTTAAGGAGATATAAATGTTTTTATTAAATAATAATTATCATAACAATGCAGATTTGATTATAAATATACCAGGAATTCCAGCAGAATTTGTAACTATTCCTGAATATATAACGGTGCATTTAGATCGCCCTGATGAAATTGCTGAAAATGTAACCGTACCATTTATTGATTACATTAAAAACGTAGCATCTTCAGAACTATATCCTACCTGGCCTGAAAACGCATTAAGAGCAAATATACATGCTATTATTTCTGTTGCATTAAACAGGTATATCTTAGAATGGTACAGGTCAAGAGGATATGAATTTGACATTACAAATTCAACACAATTTGATCAGGCGTTTGTTAAAGGCAGGGGTATATATGAAAGTATTGATAGAATTGTTAATGAAATATTCAATGACTATGTTATCAGAGCTGGTCAAGTAATACCGCTTTTTACAACATTTTGTGATGGAAGGGTGACTAATTGCAATGGATTGTTTCAGTGGGGAAGTGTAGATTTAGCTGAACAAGGTTATACTCCCATGGATATTTTAAAATATTATTTTGGAGATGATATTTCTTTAGTTGAAAATGCACCCATTGGAGGTGTAGGTTTGACATATCCCGGAGAGCCGCTTATGCCTGGCGATTCAAGCATTATTATATTGAGACAACAATTAGGTTTAAACAGGATATCAATGAATTTTCCTGCCATACCCCAAATAATTCCTGCAAATGGTTACTACGGGGAATCTACAGAAAATACAGTCAGAGAGTTCCAAAGAATCTTTAATTTGCCTGTAACAGGAATAATAGATAAAGCTACATTTTATAAAATAAGACAAATTTACGCAGCGGTTTCCAAGTTATCCGAATTAGTAGTTGAAGGTTCGATATATGAACAAATAATTGAAATATCAAAAGATGCTTTTTTAAAAGGAGACATAAGGCCTGGCGTTGATCTGTTACAATATCTGCTAAGTGTTATGTCAGTTTACTACCAATCTGTACCAAGTGTTGCGATAACAGGAATATTTGATGAACAAACAAGGTTTGCTGTCATTGAATTTCAAAAAGTTATGGGTCTGCCAACAACGGGTATTGCAGATAAAGATACATTAAACCTATTGATTAGGGCTGCACTTGGAATATTCTCCACATTGCCTCCAAAGGAAGTATATATTCCCTATTTAAGGTTTCCAGGTTTACCTTACAGAAAAGGTGAGGGTAGAGAAAGCCCCGGCATATTGATAGCACAAGAAATGTTATCTTATATATCGTTGGCTATTCCATCAATCTCCTATATAAGCGAAGATGGCATATTTGGAGAAGAAACAGAAAGAGCAGTAATAGCTTTTCAACAAATGTTTGGATTAGAGACGACAGGAGTGATAGATGAAGCTACGTGGAATGAATTATCAAGAGTCTATATGCAACAGAGATATGGCGGGCTTCAACCGACATTATAAATATTTAACAAACAAAAATGACTAAGGTCATAAAACGTGAATTATTTAAGTGCAAAATTAAGACAAAACAAAACGCCAGCTAAAGGCATATTACATTATGATAAGTTCTTTATAATTAAACTCCATCACTCTACTGCATATATTAAAGTATAACTTTAAGAAAGGAAATGATATAATGTTGTATTCAATTCGTTCATATAATAGATTAAATGCAAGTGAAACTGGTATACTAGACATTAGAGTATTAGGTAATAGAAATAGACCTATATCAAAAACTTTTGTTAGTATTGCTAAAATTTCTTATACAGGTCTATATAATGAAAGTGCAGAAGGTATAGTAATAGCAGAATTATATACAGATAATAATGGTATAGTCCATATAGAATTACCAGTATTAAATGAGTTAATAGGTAGTAATGAATTTTATTCTGCGAGCATTTCTGACGAAGGATATTATAACGCTTATATTTACTATATTCAAATATGGCCTAATATGGCCACTTCATATGAGGTTGGCTTAACCCCAAGGATCAATGGAGAAGAAAGATTTAAATTTATTTTTCAACCCCAAAAAGGAACCATTCATGAACACTAATTTTATTTAATTAGAATTTTATATACTTTTGCTAAAAGATTCTATCATATTCAATTTTATGAGGTAAAGCAAAAGAATATTTGCGTACAAAAAATAAGTCCCTAAATAAAAAAAGTCAATTGAGAGTGCACAAACTTACAATTGACTATAATTCTATGATTCTATTTGTCACAAGATGGTTAACTTAATGACATTGGGCATCTTGTCTTTTTATTTTACAACTTTTTGGATAATATCCTGCACGGTTTCTGAAATCTCTCCTGAATTGACCACTTCTATATCACAGTACGTCTTGTACAACTCTATTCTTTCATAATATAAATCATATACTTTTTTTATTCCATCTTTGAGGAGGGGGCGGGTGCTCATGTCTATGTCAGATACTATGTCTTCCACACATCTGTTTATGAAGACAATGGTGGAGCTTTGTTTGAGGAAGTCAATATTTTCTTTCCTTTTTATTATTCCTCCGCCTGCAGATATGATGCAATTGTCCATTTTGCTCAGCTCTTCAGCGCATCTTGTTTCTGCATCCCTGAAACACTCCTCGTTTACAGCAAAAAGTTCCTTGATTGTTTTATGTTCTTTTTTTTCAATATGTTCATCCATATCTATAAACTTCATACTCAGTTTGCTGGAAAGCATGAGTCCAATTGTGCTTTTGCCGCTTCCGGGCATTCCAATCAATACTATGTTTTTCATATTTCACCTTTAGTTTTGTTGAAAAAAATTTCACCTTCCCGTTCCATGATTAAATCAAGAACAACAAGTGCAGCAGCTGCATTAATAACAGGAATTGCTCTTTGCACAATGCAGGGGTCGTGACGTCCGCTTATTTGCAGTGTTGTGTTTTCCAGGGTTGAAATATCTATTGTTTCCTGCAGCTTTGAAATTGACGGTGTAGGCTTTATAGCCGTCCTGAAAACAACAGGCATTCCGTTTGTAATGCCCCCAAGGATTCCACCATTGTTGTTGCTTTTTAAAAACACGTTTCCGTCCTGTGTATAGTATGGATCGTTTGACTCTGAGCCCCTCATGTTTGTCATGTTAAAACCCTGTCCGAACTCAACCCCCTTTACTGCAGGTATGGAAAAAATCATGTGTGAAATTTTGCTCTCCACAGAATCAAAGAATGGTTCGCCGTATCCTGCAGGAATGTTAAGTATTATTGTTTCTGCAACTCCCCCAACAGAATCACCCTCTTCTTTAGCTTTTAATATTTCCTGCTGCATAAGTTTTTTTGCTTGCTGATTTATAACAGGAAAATCCATGTTCTTTATATTCATAATAGTCTCAGGATTTTCTTTAAAAATACTATTATCATCAATGTTATATATTTTTTTTATTCTTGTTCCTATTAAAATCCCCTTATAATTTTCAAGAACCTGCATGGCAAGTGCACCTGCGAACAAAAGAGGAGCTGTTATCCTTCCCGAAAAGTGTCCTCCTCCTCGATAATCATTAAAGCCTGAATATTTCACATGGCCCGTATAATCCGCATGGCCCGGGCGCATGGCAGACTTAAGATATGAATAGTCTTTCGACCTTGTATCCTCATTTAATATAATTGCGCAAAGGGGGCTTCCTGTAGTCTTTCCTTCAAACAAGCCGCTTACAATATTTGGCTTGTCGCTTTCCTTCCTTGCTGTTGAAAAACTATCTTTTCCGGGGGCACGCCTCTCCATTTGACTTTCTATGAAGTTCATGTCTATTTCAAGTCCGGAAGGCAGACCGTCTATTACAACACCTATGGCACCGCCGTGAGATTCACCGAATATGCTTACTTTTAATTTATTGCCTATCATTGAACTCATTTATTTCACCTCCAAGCATTTTATAGTCTTCCCAGAAGTTAGGGTATGACTTGTTGACTGCCATGCAGTCCTTAAGAATTATGTCTTCACGGCATCTTGTTGCAGCCACAGCAAGAGACATTGCTATGCGGTGGTCATTCCAGCTGTCAACAACTGCCCCTCCGTCTAAAACATCTTTTCCCTTGATTATAAGTCCGTCTTTTTGTTCCTCTATAATAGCTCCAAGTTTTCCAAGCTCTGTTGAAATGGCCTTCAGGCGGTCAGATTCCTTTATTCTTAATCTTTCTGCATTGATTATATATGTAGTTACTCCATCCTTAAGAGATGCCAGCACTGTAAGAATTGGTACTAAATCGGGTATTTGAGAAGCATCTATTGTAACTTCCTCCATGCCTCTGTCATATTTCCTGACAATATCTACAATTTCCTTATCTCCCTGCAGTGAGTCAACGTTAAGTCCTAGACAATCCACATTGTTTCCTATTTCTCGTGCAACTATGAAAAATGCAGCCTGTGAATAATCTCCTTCTACTCTGTAATGAGCATTCTTATACCTACATTCCTTGTTTATTTTTAGCTCCCTGTAGTCATGGTTCTCTACAAAGATGCCGAATTTTTCAAGCATGTTTATGGTAAGGTCCACATAACCTCGCGACTCTAAGTTGTCCTTTATCCTTATTGATGTTTCTTTTTCAAGAAGAGGAAGTGCAAACAACAACCCTGAAATAAACTGAGAGCTTACCCCTCCTGTCATTTCGTAAGTTCCTCCCTTGAGATTTCCTTTTGCCCTTAAAGGCAGCTGTCCATCATTAGTTTCATAATCAATGCTGTCTCTTTTGAATATTTCATAAAACACATCAAGGGGCCTCTTGGACAGATTTCCGGAACCGGTGAATGTGCATCTATCTGCAAGCATCAGTCCCACAGGTATGAGAAACCTAAGGGTTGATCCCGACTCCCTGCAGTTTATGAAAGCTTCAGAAACATTTCCTTTGCTTCCTCTTATACAAAGAGTACTGTATGAACCATTCTCTGAAACTTCAATTTCCGCTCCCAGCTGTATTATGCCGTCCATGGTTGCTTTGATATCTTCTGACAAAATAACATTTTCTATTATGCTTTCTCCAGAGCTTAAGCCCGCGCAAATTACTGCTCTGTGGCTCATGCTCTTTGACGGAGGAGCTAATATTTTTCCGTTTAATTTTGCTGGCTTAATTTTAATTGCAGACATATATTTCTCCATTAAATGAATTTGCTTGTTTCTTCTTCAGGTATTATGTAAATAAATGCATTTCCAATATCTTTTAAAAGTATCAGGTTCAATTTTCCAGATATGTTCTTTTTGTCAACCAAAATGCTCTTAATTATTTCTTCTCTGTCCAAATGAGGGATTATGTATTCTATACCGTAGTTTTCAAGTATATCCTTAATTTTATCCGATGTTCCTTTTTCAGTGAGACCCATTTCCTCACTTTTTTTAGTTATCAAATACATTCCAACAGAAACAGCTTCACCATGAGAATATTTTTCATAGTTGAAATATTTTTCAATGGCATGACCTATGGTATGACCAAAATTCAAAAGCATTCTTATGCCCTTGTCTTTTTCATCCATTTCAACCATTTCTTTTTTTATGCTTAAACATCTGAAAATGATGTCTTCAATATTTTCTAAAAGTTCAAATTTGTTTTTTATATCAAGAAGCATACTGAACAATTCCTCGTCTCTTATGCATCCGTACTTTATGGCTTCTCCAAGACCATCCTTTACAAACTTCTCGGGAAGACTGTTGAGCACTTCCGGGTCCACGAGCACAAGTCTTGGATGATAAAAGCTTCCTATTAGGTTTTTCCCTTCATCAAGGTTTACTGCAACCTTGCCTCCTATGCTTGAGTCTATTTGTGCAAGAAGTGATGTGGGAATCTGTACAAAATCTATACCTCTCAAATATGTTGAGGCGGCAAAGCCGGCCAAATCTCCAACAACTCCGCCTCCAAGGGCGACTATCAAATCTCCTCTTGTAATTCCCATGCTCACAAGATTTGAGTACACATGTTTCAAAGTATCAACCGTCTTACTTTGTTCCCCTGGCTTTATAACTATGAATGTGGGTGTAAAACCTTCTGCAGCCAGGGATTTTCCAAGTATTTCACCATATAAGCCGAACACATTTTCATCTGTTACAACAGCAATTTTAATGTTGCTGTAAACTTTTCTTATTTCATGTCCTGCATTTTTTATAATTCCTTTTTCTATAATAATATTGCTTGTAATATTTCCTACATTCATATTAAGCTTTTTCATAGTTCATCTCTTTTCTCAGCATGCTGCTGTTTTTAAAAACCAACTTCAGGGAATCAATGTCATCGTTGTCAATCATTTTGGAAATATTTTTTATGTCCTCAATTACATCTTCCAGTTCTGCAAGTATATTTTGTTTGTTTTCATGAAGGAGTTCACTCCACAACTCGCAGTTTATGTCTGCAACCCTTGTAATATCCCTGAAACTTCCTCCATGTAAGTCTCTGCTCAATTCAAAACTCTTGCTGTTCATCATGATGCATGCCAGTATGTGTGGAAGCTGGCTTGTGTATGCAACTATCTTGTCATGTTCTCTGGGAGACATTTCAATTATTCTCTTAAATCCTATTGTAAATAGAATTTCCTTTAAAAGCAATACCAATTCTTTATTGCTTTTTTCATCAGGCGTTATGATGTAATTTGTTCCTTGAAATATGTTGCTGTCTGAATATTTGTAACCCATGCTTTCCTTGCCGGACATGGGATGACCGCCAATGAATTCACAGTCACTCCTTAATAGGTCTCTTGCTCCCTCAACAATTTTTTCTTTTATTCCTGATGTATCGGTTATCAAAGCTCCATGTTTGAAATTGTCCCTGTTGTTTTTCATGAACTCAAGGACAGCATTGGGGTATGTGCACAAAATTACTATATCAGAATCTTTCAGTGGAATTTTATCATCTTCAAATAAATCATCTATTATTCCCGACTCATGAGCTTCCCTCAGTACATCCCTGTCAAGGTCCAATGCCCATATGTTTTTAACTTTTAAATTTTCCCTTATGGCTTTGGCCATGGAACCTCCTATGAGTCCCAGCCCCACGATTGTAATATTAAAGTCACATGCTATGTCCATAGTGCACCTCTAGATTTCCCTGTCTTCTACCTGGGCAAGAATTTTCAGTTTTCCCATGAGTCGATCAAACTTTTCAGGCTTAATTGACTGAGCACCGTCACACAAAGCATTTTCCGGGTCGTTGTGAACCTCAATAATCAACCCGTCTGCTCCTGCAACAACTGCTGCCTTTGCCATTGGTTCAACCATCCACCACAATCCTGCCGCATGGCTGGGGTCTATTATTACAGGAAGGTGACTGAGCTTTTTTATGGCAGGTATGGCACTTAAGTCCAAAGTGTTTCTAGTATATTTTTCAAATGTCCTTATTCCTCTCTCGCACAATATTACATTTTCATTTCCACCGGCCATGATGTACTCGGCTGACATGAGAAGCTCTTCGATTGTGGCAGACAGCCCTCTTTTTAAGAGAATAGGCTTGTTTGTTTTACCAAGCTGTCTCAAAAGGTCGAAATTTTGCATGTTTCTTGCTCCAACCTGAATGACATCCACTTGTTCAACAAATTCATCCAGAAATTCCGTAGACATTATTTCCGTCACAATTGGGAGCCCTGTTTTTTCCCTTGCAAATTTTAAAAGTTCAAGCCCTTCTCTTTTCAACCCCTGGAATGCATAAGGGGAAGTTCTTGGCTTGAATGCTCCTCCTCTTAAAAATCCTGCGCCTGAATTCTTTACAGAACTAGCAATGGATAAAATTTGCTCTTCACTTTCAACCGAGCAAGGTCCTGCAATTATTGCAAGCTTTTTGCCGCCAATTGACCTGTCTTTTACGTCTACCACAGTGTTGTCCGGGTGAAAAAGCCTGTTTGCTTTCTTGTAAGGTTCCTGCACCAGAATAACTTTGTCGACAATGCTTATTGTCTGAAAAGTTCCGGATTCTATGTCGCTTGTGTCACCCACAACTCCAAGAATGTGATGGTTAAGTCCCATTGATTCGTACACTTCACACCCGAATTGATAAATTTTTTTCTTTACATCTTCGATTTCTTTTTCGCTTGCTTGATTGTTGATTACTAATATCATGTTGCCCTCCTGGATTTTAATAAAATAAAAAAGAGTCCCAAAGGACTCTTCCTGATTTCCAAATATTATAATTATTGGTTAAGCATAATCATAAGATAAGAATTTAAGTTTTGATCCCTTATAAATAAATCTATGCAGTTTTTTTGTACAAAAATAATAGTAATAATAATTACTAAAATAATAGTTATACAATTTAGCCGCCATAAACTTATTTACAATTTTCATTCTGATCCTCCTGATTTCATTTAAATTATATGTATTGTATCACATAAAATCCGGTTGTCAACAAATTATTTTAAAAATTGAAATTAGCAGCATAAATCATTATTATTTTAAGCCTTGAAACTCCCAAGTATTTTCATGTAAGGAAGTTCCGTCTTGAGCTGGCTGAGCATTGACTTTATTTTATTGTCAGATAAGTTGCCCTCAAAATCCACATAGAACATGTATTCCCACGTGTTAATGCGATTGGGCCTTGAATTGATGTAGGACAAATTGCAGCCATAATAAGCAAAAGTTGATAACACTTCACTTAAGGAGCCTGTTTCATGAAGAACGTTGAAAACAATGCTCACTTTGTTATGATTATCTTCAACCAGCAGTTTTCTTGAAACTGCTGCAAAGCGGGTGTAGTTTTGCTTCTGGTCATTTATTTGTTCTTCAATGATTTTTAGCCCGTAGAGCTTTGCAGCTTCTGCAGAACATATGCATGCAGCGTTTTTTTTGTTAAGTTCGGCTATTTTCTGAGCTGCAACAGCAGTGTTTATTTCATCAATTGCCCTTAGATTGTTCTTTGTAATATATTCGCTGCACTGAGCCAGTGCCTGAGGATGGGAATAAACCTCCATTATGTCTTCAGTCTTGGTATCAAGACAGCAGGCCAGGCAGTGGTCCACTTTCTTCTCATATGTGTGGTTAATGAACAAATCATACTTCAAAAGGAGGTCATAGACATCGTTTATGTAACCTGCAGTTGAATTTTCTATGGGTACAATTCCAATGTCTGATGTTTCTCCATATACTGATTTAAACACATCTTCAAATGTCAGTCTGTTAATTAATTTAGCCTCATTGAACAGTGATTTTGCAGCACTTTCGGAATAAGAGCACTCAAGTCCCTGGTAGCATACAACTTTTACCGCTGATTTTTCCCTGCAACCGGGATTGAGCTTTTCAAGAACAGGATTCAATTTGTATTTGTATCTGTTGTCCATGGATTTTTGCATATTGAGGAAATATTTATATTCCATGTCATAGTCTCCTGCTCTTTCTAAGCATTCGGTACCTGATGCATTTTTGTCTGCCAGGATTATTTCTTCCAGAACAGCCATGCGTTTTTGGAACAAATCCTTCATTGATGCATCATAATCATTTAATTTTCCCATCAAACAACCATAGTCCATATACTTACATTGTCCTTCCAACTGTATTTGCAATCATTTTTAACTTTCTCATTGTTTCCTTGAACTCACTATAAGTCAGTGACTGTGCGCCGTCACAAAGAGCATTTGCAGGGTCATTGTGAACTTCAATAATAAGTCCGTCAGCACCTGCAGCAACTGCTGCCATTGACAGTGGTTCAACCATCCAGTTCATTCCTGCAGCGTGGCTTGGATCCACAATTACCGGCAGATGGCTGAGTTTCTTAAGAGCAGGTATGGCACTTATGTCAAGAGTGTTCCTTGTGTATGTTTCAAAAGATCTTATTCCTCTTTCACACAAAATAACATCTTCGTTTCCTTCGCTCATAATGTATTCAGCAGACATGAGAAGCTCTTCCAGTGTATTTGAAAATCCTCTTTTCAAAAGAACAGGTTTGTTGGTTTTTCCAACTTCTTTAAGCAGCTCGAAGTTCTGCATGTTGCGGGCACCGATTTGAAAAATATCAACAGAGTCCAGGAACATCTCTATGTGGGCTGCATTGGTTATTTCAGAAACTATTGGCATCCCTGTTTCATCCTTCGCAAGATTTAACAGCTCCAGCCCATCAGCCTTGAGACCCTGGAAAGAATAAGGAGAAGTTCTCGGCTTCCATGCACCTCCTCTTAAAATTGAAGCTCCTTCATCATTAACATTTCTGGCTATGTCTATTATCTGCTCTCTGCTTTCTACAGAACACGGTCCTGCCATAACAACAACATTGGGACCACCTATTTCCATATTGCCCACTTTAACTACGGTGTTCTCTGGATGCAGTTTTTTGTTTGCTTTTTTGTATGGCTCCTGCACCTTAATGATTTTCTCGACATTCTTGTTCAGGTATATGGAGTTTATGTCAAGGACAGTAGTGTCCCCCACAAGTCCTAGCACTGTTGTGCTCTGGCCAACTATAGAATTGACCTGTATGTCGTATTTGTCAAGCATCTCTCTTATTTTTAATATTTCTTCTTCCTTTGTTCCGTTTTTAAGTACAAGTATCATAATTGCCTCCGATAATATAATTTTATAAATAAAAAAAACCTTCCGAATCCTATAATTAAATAGGGACGAAAGGTTATAATTCCGCGGTACCACCCAAATTCAGCATGCGCTGCACTTTTTCGAATACAAAAATATTCTATCCCTGTAACGTGGGAATACGTCCTGAACTACTTAATTCATCCAGTCAGCTCAAGAGGGAACTTCAAAATGATTTCTCTAATACCCGCTTTCAGTCTACGACGGGTACTCCCTGTTAGATTCGTCAGATTTACTTTCATCTGTCACAGCCGTTATATATTTTTTACATGATATAATCAAAAACAATTATTGTCAACAACATTTTTCTTATTTTTACAACAACAATCAATAAGCATAAATTTGTATCAATTAACTTACGTTTGGAATCAAAATCGATTGTTATCATTTCCAATTAAAAGGTCAGACTTATTAAAAAACAACATGTATTTTATAGTGCTCTAGTTGTTATTCAATTTGATTCTTGCAGTTAGGACATTTTAAGATTACATTTCCTTTATCAGTGGGAACACGCATCTTTGTGCCGCAGGCGGAACATACTTTTAGTCTGTGGTCTACAAGACTTAATACCTTTTGTTGGTCAAGTCCTACCACAACATCATCTCCGATTAAAAATGTTGGAACACCGGTCACTTTTCTTCTCATCATTTCCTTGCGCGCTTCAGGATCTGCACTTATATCCCTTTCCACATAGTGGATTTTATTTTCTGAAAGGAACTCCTTTGCCATGGTGCAGTAAGGTCATGTCTTTGAAGTAAACAATGTAACATTTTTCATAAAATCCCTTCTTTCATAATATAATTCTATCATAACATATTAATTTTTAAGTGATATTGTCACAATTATATATTTATTTTTCCCAGGTCAGCAGCCTTCTTTCTCCATCAATATTTTTAATGTCGGTTATGTCCTGGCTTACTTCAAGCACTCCTCTGTATATGCCCTCTGAGCCTCTCAGTGCAAAATACTGAATTAAAATCAGCCTTCCTTTCACATTTATCCAAAACTTCGCCGAGTCTTCCTTTCCTGCCCTGAAGCTCTGTATTATTTCTTCCACAATGTGCACGCTTTGAGGAGGGTGGCAGTTGTTTACGCTTCGCCCTATTACGGCAGGAGAGCGAGGAAAAATCCTGTCCTTTGGTCTTGTAAAATATCTTACTTTGTTGTATTCATCCACAAATGTCAGGTCAACAGGCAAGGCGTTGAATACCATCAATATTTCTTCGAAGTTCATTTCACCTGTTTCAGTCCTGAAAACGCCTCCTGAAGACATTTCATGAGAGGGTGATTCAATAAAAGTTTCCTTGACTTTATTTATGAATGGAAAATCATATTCCAGACTTTGTCTATGCATTTCATACCAGTCTTTTTCGCTTAACACTTCGCATGCAGCAGGAATCAATATCAGCTCTTCCTTTTTCTTCACTCCGAGAATTCCAAAAAACAACCTTGCTATTGAAATGTTTATCTGCTGTTCATTGGAACTTTCATCCTTTACCGTCTGAATTGCTGTTTTTAATTGTTCTCTCACTTCATCGTGAAGAGCCCACATTACAGCAAGCCCTTCAAACTTAGGTCTAGCTTTTTCCATGTAAGGAAACAGTATGTTTTCTTTTTTGATGTAGTGAGCATTGAAACCTTCAAGCTCCAAAAGTTTTTTAAGAATTTTTTCTTTTTTAACCTTTAAGTCAGATTCTTTTAACAAAGTTTTTATTTCATCTGTTTTTTCAACCAATGATTTGTTTTCCTTGAGCATGTCATCAACATAGTTATCGTTTTTTGGTTTTTCCCATTTATAGTCTGACAAACTCTTGTAAAATGCATTGATTACCTTATCAAGATAAATCAAAATATCATGAGGCTTAACTCCTTCATCAAGAATACTCTTGAAAACTTCAAAAGCTTCCTGAGGAGTTATCTTTTCAATGAATTCTTTGTGTCTGAGGTACAACTCCTGCCCGTCAGCCCTTGCCCCTAACCCTTTAACATATTCCTTTAAATTTTCTGTTCTTTCTTCAAAATTATTCATGATTGACCCCTTATTTAAAGTGTAATTTCATTGTCCTTAAACTTTACCTTTTTAATATACCCATCATTCAGAAGACGAAACGTGAACCTTAGTATTTAATAAATCAGCCTGTTCAATTATGGTGCTGTGAACAGGCTGATTTATTTTTTGAAACCATTGTTGCAGTTTCAGGCTATGTTTCTATTTTATTATTAATTGTTTATTGTTTTACGCTTTTCATGAGCCTTAAGATGTTGTCCATGGTTGCTTCCATATTTTCCTTGCTTTTTGTACGGCTCACAGCAAATTCTTCAGGAAGCCTGTTTATTGTGAATATGGATGCGACTCCCATATCATAGGCTTCGTCAATTCCACAGTCTGCTCCCCCCACTATTACAGTTACGGGAACATTTTTCTTCTTTGCCCTTTTGGCAACCCCTATAACAACCTTGCCTCTCAAGCTTTGAGTGTCAATTTTACCTTCTCCGGTAAAAATCATGTCTGCATCTTGAATTACCTGGTCAAAGCTAACAGTATCAAGCACAGTTTCAATGCCCATCTGAAGCTTGGAATCGAAAAATGCTATCATGCCGGCACCCATTGCTCCTGCTGCGCCTCCTCCTGGAACATCTTTCAAATCAATACCAATGTCATTTTTAATAACATTGCATAAATTTCTAAGCCCATTGTCAAGCTCAACAACCGTGTCTTTGTCGGCTCCCTTCTGTGGTCCGAAAATATATGCTGCTCCATTTGTTCCGAACATAGGATTGTCAATATCACACATTGTTACAATTTCAATGTCAGCGATAAGGCTGGAGCGCTGTGACAAGTCTATTTTTGCAATGTCCTTCAATGTTCCTCCAACAGGTATGAACTCTTCGCCTTCTTTGTTGAAAAATTTTACACCTACAGCAGCTGCAGCTCCGCATCCTCCGTCATTTGTGCTTGAACCTCCAAGACCAACAATAATTTTCTTGCAGCCTTTTTTTGCTGCAGCCATAATAAGCTGGCCCACTCCATAAGTGGTTGTCTTTTTAGGGTCTTTTCTGTCTTCAACGAGCGGAAGACCGGCACAGCTAGCCATTTCTATGACAGCTGTTTTTCCTTCATTGATTGTGCCGTAAAAAGACTGCATGTCTTCAAAATATGGATTCTTGACAGTCTCCGTTATTTTCTCTCCTCCAACGGCTGAAAGAAAGCAGTCAACACTGCCTTCTCCTCCATCTGCCACAGGAATGGACACAACCTGACAACCAGGATAGTGCTTTTTCACCTTTTGGGACATTATGCCGCATATCATCTCTGAGCTAAGTGTGCCTTTAAAAGAATCAGGAATCAAAATTACCTTTTTCATAAAATCACAACCTTACTATTCTATTACCATCACAGATACTCCGTCAGGAATAACCGTAACAGTTGCATGGTCATTGCCAAGTATTTTTTCAGCTTTTTTCAATGCCTCTTCAACGCTTTTTGCCGGTATCATGTGAAAGTCAATAACAGTCTGATCATCTGAATCTGAAACATATATAACTCTGGATTTTTGAAGAACACGAATGAAAACCTGTGACTGCCACTGGTCTGCTTCTGTTCTATTTCTGTCTCTCTCCATAAATAAATCAAGGGTTTTTTTAATGTCTGCCTCATCCTTAAATGTATTGTAAAATACATCTCCACCATGACCGTCATTTGATTTTGCAAGCATGATGATTACACCGTCCTGCTTAACAGTCACTTCCGCAGCCGTCATACCCTTCACTGCCTGATAAATGTTCTGGTCAAGAGGATATCCTCCATTTGTAGAAATTGCAATGTCAGCCGGAACCGCTTTAACCTTACAGAGTTTTGACAAAAATTCACATCCACTGGCATGAGCTTTTTCCATATCTCCTGCAACTGCATAAATAACTTCCTTTTCTGCATTTATTACAACATTTACAATATATGCCAAGTTTGCTTTTCTTGAAGCCCACATCATATCCTTGTGGATTGGATTTCCTTCAAGAATACCTGTTCTTGATCTAGGATCAGCAATGAATTCTGAGCAGTGGTTGGCAAGTACTGTCTGACGGCTTGCAATTCCCGGAAGCACGCTTTTTCTTCCACCTGAATAACCTGCAAAGAAGTGTGGTTCAATGAATCCTTCAGCAACAAGCAAATCTGCCTCATGGGCAAGTTTGTTGATAATGAGCTCGCCTCCTGACGGAAGAATTCCCAATTTTACAAGCATGCTGTCATCGTCGCAGTCATGAATGTAAATTTTTTCGTTATTTACAATTTCTTCACCGAATTTTTGAACAAGTTCATTTTTTGTTGTTTCTCTGTGGCAGCCTGTTGCAATGAGAATTGTTATATCCGCTTCAGGATTTCCTTTTCTTATTTCTTCAAGCATGAGAGGCATGATTATCTTGCTTGGAACAGGTCTTGTGTGGTCACTGGCAATAATCACGATTTTTTCTTTACCTTTTGCCAGGTTGCAAAGTTTTTCTGAACCTATGGGATTTTCCATTGCAACTTTTACCAGTTCTGTCTGGCCCATTTCTGGTTTATAGTGATGCAGCTCGCTTACAAGCACTGCATTTAATCTTTCTTCCTGAATTTCCAATGAAACGTGTTCTTTACCGTAAGGCAATTTTATACTAGTCATAATAACCTCCTTGACTAAAACATATAATTAAAAATATTTGATGATAAAATATAATCTGCAATTATTATTGCGGATTATTAGCTTCCTTTTTTCATAAACTGTTATAACTTCATTCCTATTTCAATTGCCTTGAGCATGCTGTCTTCTCTTGCAATATTTCTGCCTGCTATGTCAAACGCTGTTCCATGGTCCACCGATGTCCTGACAACATCAAGTCCCACAGTGATATTAACGCCGCTGTCAAAGTTCAAAAGTTTAAGAGGAATGTGTCCTTGGTCGTGGTACATGGCGACAACAATATCATATTCGCCATTGTACATCTTCAGAAATACAGTATCTGGAGGAATTGGTCCACAGACATTTATTCCTTCTTTTTTGCACTGTTCAACAGCAGGTTGAATTTCTTCTATTTCTTCTCTTCCAAAAATGCCGTTTTCTCCTGCATGAGGATTAAGTCCTGCAACTGCAATTTTTGGAGAAAAATATCCCTGTTTTTTAAGTGTTTCATCCGCTAAGTGCACAACATCCATGATTCTTTGCTTTTTTGCGTTATCACATGCATCTCTAAGAGACATGTGAGTGGTAACATGAATAACCTTGAGTTTATCGCTCCAAAGAAGCATGGCATAAGACTTTCCATGAGTAAATTCGCCAAAAATTTCAGTGTGTCCAGCATAGTTGTATCCTGCCAGATGCAGTGCTTCCTTGTTGAGGGGTGCAGTAACAACTGATGATATGTCCTTTCTGAGGGCAAAGTCAATGGCTGCCTTCACGCTTAAAAATGCACATTTACCACCATTGGCACTAACTTTTCCTACTTCAAAATCATCAAGTGAAATATTCATGGGGTCATGAACATTCACAAATCCTTCCCTGAAATCTTCTATTTTTTCTATTTTATTGAACTTGAATCCATAACCAAACATTTCATTGTAATGTTCAATAAGTACAAGGCTTCCAAAAAGTATGCATCTATCCACATAGTCCGGCACGCTCTTCAAGGCCTTCAAAGTAATTTCCGTTCCTATGCCGCAGGGATCTCCCAATGTGATTCCGAACATTTTATTAATTTTGCTCATTTGTCACCTCTTTAAGTTTTCTCAATGAATATACAAGTATATCTTCCTTGCCAAAAGCACCTGCCTTTGTAATCACTTTGAGCCCGTCAAATGAACCTCCTCTTAATCTCATGAGAGGAATACCTGTTGTAACTTCGCCGCTTATGGAAGAACCCAGTGCACCAAGCTTTTTGAAAAGTCCAATGGCAGTGTCCCCTCCTGTGAGAAAAACGCCTGATATCTTTATTTTTTCAAGAACTTCTTTTGATATTTCACCCAGCGCGTCCTGTACGAAAATGCTGATTTCATTAGTAGTCATGGACTTTCCTGCGCCTGAGATATTTATCCTTTCATATTCTTCCAGGCTGTAAGAGGCAGGTGAAATAATGATCAAATCCTTTCCTTGAGCTAAAATTTTCACTGCTTCATTGACTGTGTTATTAATTTCCTTGCCTTCAATTATATCAGAAATTGGAACTTTGAGTATTTTTATCCCTGAATTTTCAGCAAATTTAACCTGACTTCTGGTTACGGAACTCACACTTCCCACAACTGCCAGTGAAGGAGCGGTTCTGTATTCAATTTCAAACAAATTGTCAGCCATGGCAGCTGTTCCAACCCACAATATTCTTTTGCCTGTCTGAAGGCCTTTGTTGATTATAGTCTGCATATGATCGTTGCTTGAAGCATCAAATGTGAATATTCTGCCGGCTGAAAAGTCAAAGTTTCCATCTTGTAAATCTTTTATATTTACATGAACAACTTTTTCAGCATATATTTTTTCAAGTACTTTTTTTATGTTGTCTTCTGTTACAGGTTTAACAGGATCTCTTGCAAGCTCGGTCTGCGTGATGGGTGTGCCGTTCAAGCAATGTACTCCTTCAACCGTTGTTCTGCCCAAGTCAGGAAGTGCAGGAGCAAAGAATACCAAATCGCTTTTGAAAGCTTCATCCACAGCTTTGATTTCCTCGGCTATATTTCCTCTCAAAGTGGAGTCTACCTTTTTTATCACATATTTAAATCCGGAAAAATCAATGTTCTCAATGATTTGACTGACTGTACTGTATGCTTCTTTGCCTGACATCCCTCTTGTTTCAGTGTCTGCAACATATGATGTGCCGGAATTGCCTATTAAATCCGCAGAAAATACCACATCCGTAGCAATTCCTCTTCTTTTTAGCTGTACGCCTGTGTCATTTGCTCCGGTAAAGTCATCTGCTATTATTAAATATCTGTTTATATTAAAACCTCCTTACAGAACTTAAAGACAGACTGAGTCTGCCTTTAAATTCAAGAAACATATTAAGCTTCTTTAATCTTTCTGTTTGTTCCGTTTACCTTTTTATCAAGGTATGAAACCAGAAGCGGACAGCATATTGCTGTAACAATTATAGCAGCTGCAACCTGTACTGTTGCAGCTGCCGCTACAACTGCCAGTGCAGGGTCAACTGCTGCTACCGCCTCAGGAGTAGCAACGGCATTTCCTGCAGTTGTTCCTATTGCAGCTCCTACTGCCGGATTTTTTGCCTTCAGCAATTTCATTACGAAGAAACCACCAAAACCTGTTATAACTGTTGAAACAAGTCCAAGAATTATGCCAGGTACTCCTGCTGTAATGATTTGGCCAAAGTTAAGAGCAGCTCCAAGCGGGAAAGCAAAGAAAGGAATGCACAATACTGAACCCTTTGCTAAAAACTCTCTCATGTCTTCATCTGCGTTTCCAAGAATGAATCCTATAAGAATAGGCACAATGCATGCAACAAGCGACATGAAAGGAATTGAAGCAAGTCCTGCTGCACCCAATGCTATCATTGTGAGGAAAGGTCCGTCATTTATTGACAATATTGAAATTGCTCCTACATCTGATGCATCTCCGTATTGTCCTGCAAGAGCCGCATAAAGTCCTCCGTTTGAGTTTGTTACAGCTGCTATGATTGCTATTGGACTTAGTCCCAGCACTCCGTTTATTCCCCACACTTTTCCAACAGCCCATCCCAATCCGGCTCCAAGTATAAATTTAACCATAGTCAGTCCTACGCCTTTTGCAAGAGAACTACCAGCCTGCTTTACGTCAATTTGTGCTCCGTTGCACAGCAAGAATAGTGCAATGAGCGCACTGGCACTGTTTTTGAACAATGCCGTCGTAAATCCGCCTATCATCAACGCATCAGGAAAAAATGTATTAATTGTTGCACCCAACAGCAATGGTACTACCATCAACCCTCCAGGAACTTTTTGAATGCCCTTTAAAATTTTCATATTATTCTCCTCCAATTATTTAAAATGTGTAACCGATTCTATAAATTCCGAATTCCTTATGACCAAGAACCTCTGCTTTAGTCAGTTTTCCGTTTGATACTTCTATTATTTTGTCAAAAATTTCTCTTCCTATATCATCAAGTGTGGCTCCATCAGTAATTATTTTGCCTGCATTGATGTCAATGTTGTCTTTCATCATGTTGTAAGTGTTTGTATTGCCTGTAATCTTGATTACGGGAGCTATGGGACATCCGGTAGGTGTTCCTCTTCCTGTTGTGAAGACAACAATCTGAGCTCCTCCTGCCACCATTCCTGTAATGGAGTCAATATCTTCTCCAGGAGTATCCATAAAATAAAGTCCTTTTTTTTCCTTCGGAACCATTTGTGCATATTCCAGTGCATCTTTGAAGTTATACATTGTTCCGGCCTTGTGCATGCAGCCCAGTGATTTTTCTTCTATAGTTGTAAGTCCTCCCTGAATATTGCCGGGAGTAGGCTGCGTTCCTCTTAAATCCTCACCCATGGCAACTGCTCTTTTTTCCACGTCGCTGACCATTCTCAGGAATTTTTTTTTCTTTTCTTCAGTGTCGAATCTATGGACCAAAAGGTGTTCAGCTCCAATAACTTCAGTTGTTTCGCTTAATATGCTGCTTCCTCCGGCACTGACAAGCATGTCTGAAGCCTTGCCTATGGCAGGATTTGAAGCAATGCCGCTTGTAGGGTCTGATCCGCCGCATTCAAGCCCAAGAATAATTTCACTTATGTCAAATTCAACCTTTTGCTGTGCGGAAAGCTCAGCTGACATACTGCTTAAGATTTCAGCACCTTTAGATATGGTTCCCAATGTTCCGTTGTTTTCCTGTATGATAATGTATTCAACTCTCTTGCCTGTCTTGGCTATATCTTCTGCCATATCTTTTGAATTTATTCCTTCACATCCAAGCCCCACAATCAGCACTGCACCTACGTTTGGATTGCATCCGAAACCTGTCAGTGTTCTCACAGTCTGTCTGTAATCGACACCAACTTGGCAGCATCCGTGCTGATGAGGTATTGCAACTGCACCCGGAACAAGGTTTGCGATTTTTATAGCTGTTTCACTGGCACATACCGAAGCAGGAATTACCAACAAATGATTTCTGATGCCGAATGTTTTGTTTTCTCTTTTGTATCCGGTTATTTTCATTTTATCGCCTCCTGTTTGTCTCCGCGTCCTCTGGTACTTTCAATGTTGTGCACATGGGCATAATCTCCAGAATTAATATCTCTTGTTGCCAGTCCTATGACCTGACCGTACTTAAACACAGGTGAACCTTTTTTTATGTCTTTTATAGCCATTTTATGAAACTGAGGTATGTCTTCTTTCACAATGAATGTTATGCCATCTGCAACTATTTCATCACCTTTGTAAAGTGATCTTAAACAAGTAACAACATTGTCATTGTCTGATGTTTTAAGGATTGCATTCATTAAATCATTCCTCCCCTTTGGATTTTATTAATAATTATTAGGACACATTCAAATATATTATGTCACAATAAATAAGAGCAATTTTCGTGCCAAAAAATAAAATTGCTCCAGACCTTCTTTTTTAAATTATTAAATGTTGAAATAGGAATGCTTTTTACAAACTATTTTAATAGTTTAGAATTTAGACGCAAACAACCCGCTTCAAAAAATAAAATAAGGTTGATATAATCAACCTCTATGTTGTTTTTTTCAACCTCTTCCACAAAGTAGTTCTGTCAATCTTCAAAATGTCACAGGTAGCCCTTGTGCTGCAATTGTTGTTTAAATATACCTTTTCAATATATTGCTGGGTCATAGTGTGCAGGTCAACCGCCAAGTCTTCTCCAAAAGTTACAGCATTTAAATCAGTCTTTAAGTCTTCCTCAGGCTCGATTAACGTTTCAAAAGAATTGAGGATTACGCACCTTTCCATTATGCCTTGAAGTTCTCTTATGTTTCCTTTGTATTTTTTTGCAATCAATATGTCCTTAACTTTTTCCGGCATTTTGACTTCTTCTTTTTTGTACTTTCTTGAATACTTTTTTATGAAATATTCAGCCAGTATCAATATATCTTCTCTTCTTTCTTCCAGTGAAGGAATATACAGATTGAGAGTGTTAATTCTGAAAAAAAGGTCATCTCTGAATTTTCCCTGATTCACCAGGTCATCGAGATTTTTGTTTGTAGCACATATTATCTTGACATCAACCGGAATAACCTTGTCTCCGCCTATTCGCATTATTTGCTTTTCCTGAAGAACCCTTAAAAGCCTTCCCTGAAATTCCAGTGGTATTTCGCTTATCTCATCCAGAAAAATAGTTCCGTTATGGGCAATTTCAAACATTCCAGCCTTGCCGTTCTTTCTGGCTCCTGTAAATGCTCCATCTTCATAACCGAACAACTCGCTTTCAAACAGCGTCGATGGAATGGCCGCGCAATTTACTGCCACAAAGGGCCCCTTTGAGCGAAAACTTGAATTGTGTATACCTTGGCACAGCATTTCTTTGCCTACTCCCGATTTCCCGCACACAAGTATCGGGGTGTCGTACTGGGCATACTTTTTTGCAGTCTGAATGCATTTTTCCATTTTTCTGCTTTGATAAATTATATCCTTGAACTGGTACTTGGCCACAAAGCCATGCTTTGCAAGACTTCTTCTTATTTCATGGTCCATGACACTTACATCAGATGCTGCTATGAATGAAATTACAACCCCAAGGATTTCACCGTTGACATTAATTGGAATAAAGTTTGTAATCATCTGCTTATCCATTACAGTCATGATTTTTGCAATGACAGCATCTCCGCTCTGTAAGACGTCGCTTATGTCGATATTATCAAATATGCTTTCAATATTATTCCCTAAAACTTCATCTTTCCTGAGATCAAACAGCCGTTCAGCTTCCTTGTTGAACACAGCTATTTTCTTATTTTTATCCACGGTGATTATTCCGTCGTGAATGAAATCCGTTATGGCTTCCGTCTGACTTCTGATTCTTTCTTCATTTTTAATGACGCTTAATACAAGCAACGCTTCGTTTATGGCAACATTGATATTTTCTTCTCTCGATTCTATGACAGAACCATGAAAGTTATGAATACCGGACAAAAGGCGTACAGTCGTGTCTCCCATGAACGTGTTTATTCCGTTGTCCATGGCTGTCTTTATGGCATCATGGGTATCTTTCTTGTCCTGTATTGCTATGTTTGTAATTTTATTTTTTATGAAATGATAAATCATGTCAAAACCGTAAATCACATTGGTAAATCCTATTATTCCAATGGGCTCGTCTGTTTTTCCAAGCTTGTTGTAACAATCAATTACATCATATACATCCACTCTTATTTCAATGGCAGGTATGTTGAACCTTTCCTTGTAATAGCTGTAGGAACCGCCGCGGCTTATTATTACCTTTGTATCTTTTGTCACATATTTGTCTGTACTGGCAATATCATCGTGTATATTTCCATACACTGCCTTGACATTGTCATACTTGTTTTTAGCAATGATGTTTTTTGCTTTTTTCAATATGCCTTCCGTCGGTGCAAAAATCACTATTTCATTCAAAGTCTTTCCTCCCATGCCCTTATTTTTGGAAATTGAAAATATGCTTATTATTATATCACAAAATCCAATAGTTTGTGAAAAATTTTGTCAGCTGAAGGAAATGGTTTAGGCCATGCCTAAACGGATGTTATGCTTTGATATCTTCAATTGCTTTTTTAAATGCATTTATGTACATTGCAGTGTCTAAATTGTAAGCTATGCCGTTATAGCCTTCTTTTATATATGATTTTGCTGCCTCTATGCTTCCTGTAAAAATGAAAATCGGCTTATTTGATTTCCTGCATGCATTTTGAACCCTGTTCAAAGCCTTTTTGAATTCAGGATTATCAAATTGTCCCGGAATACCCATTGCTATGGACAAATCATATGGTCCCACAAATATTCCGTCAACACCCTCGATTGAAACAATTTCTTCTATACTTTCAAGACAACCGATAGTTTCGCACTGGGGTATAAGCATTGTATTATGGTTGCAGATTTTCATATAATTGTCAATACTCGATGCATCTTTAGAATTTCCATATTCCGAAACCCTGCCATAAATAAATCCTCTTTTGCCCATAGGAGAATATTTTCCATATTCTACAATGCTTCTGACCTGTTCAACAGTTTCAATACATGGGATTATGAGACCTTTTGCTCCCGCATCAAGCATCCTAAGTATGGAAGGCCTTGTTATGTCCTTGATTCTTACAAACGGTGTAATTCCCTTGAGTTCAGCAATCCTAATAAAATCCATTGCACTTTCTACATCAAAAGGTCCGTGTTCCGTATCAATAATTGTATAATCAAGTCCTGTTATTCCCAGACATTCCATGGCTGTGGTGCTTCCCATTTGAAAGAACGTGCCAAGTACAGCTTCGTTGTTTGATAATTTTTGCTTTACCATATTATTCATTGTAATCCTCCAGATTATTTCATTATATTTTCTTTAATATATACCAAGGATTTTAATATGTCAAAAATGTTTCTTGATGTTTGCATCTATAATTTTTCTTTTAACATGAATAATTTGGAAAATATTGAAAATAATATAAATATTAACTAGAAAGGAGAAAGAGATGAAAGGAATAATATTTTCAACAGTTATATTGTTAATAGTATCATTAATCGGCTTTTCCACAAATCCATCCTATGAGGATTACAAGGAATGGAACAAGACACAAAACTATGAAGAAATTGAAGTCTCCACACAAATAGAAAAGTCTGTGGTAGGATTTGTTTCTGACCTGGTGGCAGACAGCACTGTTGTCAGAGAAGATTACAAGGTTTTAAGCCTCTACACCATAGAAAATAACGACTCCTCCTACAAAGTATTAGGTATATTCAACAATTTCTTTGTCATAGACAATGAGGAAGTTCCGGTTATTGAACAATAACCTAACAAGACATCCTATATTGCATATAAAAATTCGCTGATAATTACTACTCAGCGGATTTTTCATTAGAAGTAATCACTTACAACGGCTGAATTTTTACTGCATATACACTTTGTTTCGTACCATTCTGTGGCTTACGGTTCCTATTACTTCATCTTCCGTTATGCCGTATCCGCCTGTGTATTTGTACTTGCCAAAAGAAAATGTATATGGTATTTTAAAAATTCCTTCGTCATATACAAGCGAATTCTTCAAGTTGTTGATTTTATCAGTAACTGCATCAACATCGCAGTCATTTTCTATTAAAAGGCAAAATTCATCTCCGCCAAACCTGTACAATTTATCGGTTTTTCTTAAACTCCGTTTTAATTTACCGGCAAAATGCACCAGTATCTTATCTCCAACGTCATGTCCGTATGTGTCATTTATATTTTTAAACTTGTCAAAATCCATGAATAAAATTGTAAACGGTGTCTTGTTGTTCAGATAATCAGTAAGCGTCACAGAAAGACTTGTCTTGTTGTTCACTTTTGTCAATGAGTCAATCATCGCATAAGCCTTTATTTCCTTTACCATTGCTTTTTTCAATATTGAAGTCTGGAACGGCAAAAGGAACATATAAATTATAAGTATTCCGTTTACACCGTAAGCTTCATATCCGTAATACATTATGATGTTTATAACCGTACAAACATATATATACGACAGCTGAGCATATATGCTCTGAGAATTTATCTCATCCATGCTGTTTGTGTGCAAACAAATTATGGTATTAAGCATGACTACATTCACCAAGTCATAAAAACTAACTGCTGCTACAATTACAAGTATTGGATTATATCCCTGTAGCAATGTGCTGACTAATTTTGCTGCCAATATGCAAATTGCGCGCATTGACCAGTTGTATAGAGACTTGCTTATTGAATTAAACAGTTTTTCATGTTTTATTATTTTAACTGCTAAAATTTCAAGTGCCATTGACACAGTTACTATTACAACGCATGTGGCAGGATTGAACTTGAAGACTGCAAATATTGCCACTGCCGCAAGGAATGAAATTGCCTTGTTTTGAGAATACCTTAATATAACAACCTCAAGCACCATTCCAAACACTGTTATGAGTATTCCTAAAACAGTTACTTCAACTCTGTAATTAAAAAGCATGAAGCCACTTAAAAACACCGCAGCAATTATTGCAGCATACATGTATGGTTTAAAAAATTTATTCATTCCTTAAATCACCAACCGTTCTTTGTTAAACTGTAATATGAATATATATCGTCATAATTGTGTAAAAGTTTACCTGCAGCCGTTATACGGTTATTAATTAAATAATAAAAAGGTTAAGCACCAATGGATGCTTAACCTTCTGCTATTTGTAATTATTATCTTTGTGCTTCAAATTGTCTCAAGAGTTTAACGAACAATTCTGGTACTTTTGCCATGTTTTCAGGAGATTCAACAAATGAAATTCTGAACTGAGTACTTCCGGGGTTGAATTCGCCACCTTTAATATCATAGAAACCTTTCAAAGGTGCAACAAGAAGAGTTGTTTCAACTCCGTCAATCGAAACTGAACCTTCACCTGCGCAGTACAATACGAAATCTATCGCATCAAATCCAGGTTTTACAACATTTCTGACATCAATTACAGAGTAGATTGATGCATCAGGACTTGATACAATGAGTCCAGGTTCTTGTTCTTTCAATCCGTTGTATACGTTGAATATCAGTTCCTTGTAGTATTCACGAAGTTCTTTGCACCAATCAGCAATTTGTTCCTTGCTTTCATGTGCAAGTGCTCCGAATATGTACTGGCCTATGGCATTAGCACAGAGGTTGGCAGTATATTCAGCTACTGAACGATTGTTGAACTCAGCACTGTCAGTTATTAAGGCACCAATTCTTAATCCGCATGCATTCCATACTTTTGATGCAGTTTCAACGCTTATTCTTCTTCCTTCAATTCCAGGAACCTCAGCATCTGTAATTCCCCATATGCTTACAAGTTCACTGCCTTCTACGTAGTACAATTCACGATATGCTTCGTCGCTTATCATCCACATGTTGTATTTTACGCACAGATTTGCAAGTCCCTTAAGTGTTTCATAATCATAGAGCTGTCCTGTTGGGTTGTCATAAGGAATAACAAGAAGAGCTCCAGGATTGTTTTCTTTTATAGTTTCTTCAATTTTGTCCAATTCAGGAAGGCTGAACTTTCCGTCTTCGTTCAAATGACGTTTTACTGTAACAGTCTTGCGACCTATTCTTTCTGCAAATGAAATATAGTTTGTGTAAGCTGGATCTATCATCATAAGAGGTTTTTCACCAGTGCCTGGAGCACCGCAAACGCCTATTAGCAATAATTCCATACCAGTAGATCCTCCATCTGTTACCTGAACAAATAATTTACTGGTATCAAAACCTTCGCAGCTAAGGATGTTCTTAAACGCATCCTGAGTTTCTGTTAAACCAACAGTGCTTGTATATCTGATAACGCCTTTTGCAAATGGGCTTTCTGGTGCATCAAGTGCAAACATTCTTTTCTGCATTGCAGGATTAGTTGGAAGTGATACATTTCCTATACCTACGTTAATAACAGCCTGTGGTTTTACTTTACGTTCCTCATATTTCATCTGCGCCAGTCTTACATCTGATGGCGTCCTTGATTCAAAATGTGCTGACAGTATTGGTTTACTCATTTGGTAAAAACCTCCTAAAATTAATTTAATATTTTTTGTTTAATTGTTATAAATTAAACGTTTTAGATTATTATCATTAATTGTCACGTATTCATTATAAACAAGATTTGCATTTTTGTCTATAGATTTGTAAAGATTTAAAATGACCAAAAAAGACACGATTCAGGGACAAGGGTAGACATATGGTGGACAGTTTACAAAACCATAATTTAAAAAATAAGCAGATGTATTTAAAATAAATACGGACAATGCATATGTCCAACTAATTGAATTAATGCTTTGTCCGAATATTAACAATGATTACGGCTGTATATAAACATTATACACTTTGTTTTGTATCATCCTGTGGCTGACAATGCTTATAATCTGATCCTCCGTTACCCCATACTCTCCGTTGTATTTATACTTGCCTATAGAAAATGAGTACGGGATTTTTAAGTTATTTTCTTCATACACAAGAGAGCCCTTCAAGCTGTTTGTTTTGCCAATGACAACATTGACATCACATTCCTTGTCAATAACAAGACAAAACTCGTCTCCCCCAAACCTGTACAACTTGTCAGATTTCCTTAACTTTCCTTTTAATGTGAATGCAAAATGTTTAAGAATTTTGTCTCCCACATCATGTCCGTATGTATCATTTATTTTTTTGAAATTGTCAAAATCGATGAATACCAATGTAAACGGAATCTTGCTTTGAACATATTCCGTAAGAATTTTAGTAAGGCTGGCCTTGTTGTACACGTTTGTAAGGGAATCAACCAGGATGGATGTTTCTATTTCATGCCCCATTACCTTTCCCATGATTGAGTTTTGAAAAGGAAGCAAAAACAAAAATATCACTGAGACAGCATTTATTCCATATGCTCCATAACCGTAGTAAAGCAAAATGTTTAATATTATGTATATGTAAATGCAGGATGTTAGAGAATGGATGCTATTCACGCGTGCTTCGTCTTTATTGTTGGTATAGAGGTAAATTATGAGCATTAACATTAAGGAATTGATTGTGTTGTACAAAATCGAACCAATGACTATTAACAATACAACATTTTGACCATGAAGAACATTGATTGCTGCCGGTACGCTAAGCATGCATATTATGTGCATTGCCCAGTTATATAATACCTTGCTGGCTGAAAACAATGCATTTTCATTCTTAAAAAGTTTGTCAACTGCAGTTTCAATTACAAATGAGAGGGTTACTATGAATACACACGTTGCAGGATTAAACAAAAAAGCTGCAAAAATGATTACAGCTCCGCCCAGAGACGCTCCGCTGTGCTGCGAATATCTTAACATCACAAGTTCAAGAACAGCCACATATGCTGCAATAAATACGCTTAACAAAACAATTTCTGTCCTGTAGCTGACTAACATGAGTATGCTGAGAAAAACAGCAAAAATAATGGTTCCTATCAAGTAAGGCTTGTATAATTTATGCATGTCCAAATTCCCCCACAATTATAAACATTTATTATTATAAGTAAATCTTATCCAGCCTAAAAATCGCACAAAAATATTATACCTAAATTTATGCAATTTGTCATTAAAAAGTCATTAATAAAATTTTTTTTACATTCTTAACATTAATATACATAGTGTTTATTTTTGAACAAAAAATTGCAACAACAAAAGTTTAACATATTTGCATAAAAAGAATGTCAAAAGTAGTCGAAAATTTTGGATTATTTACTCATTTCTAAATAAAGGTCTATTAATTCATCATCATTAACTAGCGTACGTATGCTGTCATATACAGGCATTGCAGCAAATTTTACCATATCCTGCCTTGTTCTTTCAGGTATATCAACTATAGTCATACCGTTATCAATAAGTGTTTGTTTCACTTCTTCAAGACGCTCATCTGCCTTAATACGAGTATAAACTGTTGCATTTTTTGCCGCTTCTTCAATTACTTTCTTTTCCTGCTCATTAAGACTGTCATAGATATCATTACTTGTAATCAAAGGCAAAAAATGAGGCAAATGATTTGTGTTTACAACATAGTCCTGAACATCATAAAATTTAAATGCGGCTATATTTCCATAGGGATTTTCCTGAGCATCTATGTATCCGCGCACTAATGAGGAATATATCTCTCCAACTGGAAGCGGTATGACTATTGCCCCAAGCAGCTGCCAGAATTTTATATGATTAGGATTTTGAATTGCTCTAATTTTAATTCCTCCAAATTGTTCTATATCCTGAATTTCTATATTTGAAGTCATTTGCCTGAATTGTTCATCAGCCATACCAAGCAACTTGTATCCATTGCTGCTGTATATATTATTTATTTTTTCGTAGAAATTTTCATTATCCATCGTATTTCTCAATTTATTTATATCTGTATAAACCATGGGCATATCCAGTACAGATAATCCCGGAACTAAATTTACCTGATGAGCTGTAGTTTGAATAATAAAATTCGGCTTTTTTTCACTTATTATAGTGTTAAACATCCGTCTGTCGGTTCCTAGTGCAGCATCTGTAAATACCTCTATTTTAATTTTACCGTTACTCAATGTATTTACTTCTTCAGCAAATTTTTCTGCATATAAAGTAGCTAGGGACCCTTTGGGAGAGTCCAACCCAAGCGTCAAAGTCATATCTCTTATATCATCTTGAACATCTTCAATGTCTTCAACAGACTGCATGTTGTAAATACATATACTGACAGGAATCATGTCAATGCAGAGTTTTGAAATTATCCCAGGGTAGAATTGTAAGTTGTTTATTTGTACAGGATGATATCCTTCGGAATTGATTATAATGCTGTATTCATTATACCTATAAGATTTAAATATATGTAATAATGCTTTTTCAATTGGCAATCCAACTTGATCTGTTAAATCAACATCAAAATAAAAGCATTGTGAATTAACATGGTGCGGTAAGAAAAAAAAACCTTGACCTGGACTTATATAGATTTTATCATTCGGATAATTTAAAACCCAATAATACAATTTTTAACACTTCCTTTTTATAAGCATATAACAATATATTCATACTGATAAAATATGTGAATTGGCTGCTTATGTCATTTTTCATATAAAAACAGCCCTTGAAAAAATTTCAGGAGCTGTAGATTATTTTAATAAACAGAAGTGTACCCTTCTGCATAGTGCGTATGTCCATCTTCAAAAGTCGTAACAGTTTCATAACGGTGTACGTGACCGCCTCGTACCTGAATATCCGGGCCTGTTCTTGTTTGAATTCTGTGCCTGTGACCATCATTGAATGTTGTGACATCTGACATATGATGATAATGACCGGGAATGTTAGGATCTGAAGATGTACTGCCTCTATAGTAATGCCTGTGACCGTCATCTATGGTAGTTTCTCCTTCAAAGGAGTGTCTGTGATTTCTGTTTCTCATGGAATCACCTCCTTAGCAACATTTTATGCAGACATGCACTTATTGTTACCTTGGTTTTCTCATGACTCTCAATGAAAACTTTATTTTTCGTTAAATTATTTTATCTGTAATTATAACACATTCAAAAATGAACTTTTACTTGTGAAGGCATGATTGTTACTTAAGAAACTCATGATTCATAATAATCCGTAAAATCACTATTTGGAAGAAACAGTGCATAATTTACAATAATATTTCTTAAATTAAGTATTCTTTTATTACTCTTGGACTCATCCAGCGAATCAAGTTGAATTTTGAACCGGCCTTGTCATTTGTGCCTGATAACCTTGAACCGCCGAAAGGTTGCTGTGATACTACTGCTCCTGTTGGTTTTACATTAATATAGAAATTTCCTGCTGAGTGAACCAATTCTTTTTCAGCCTCTTCTATGGCATATCTGTCTTTAGCGAAAATCGAACCAGTCAGGGCATACTTAGAAGTGTTGTTGCACAATTTTAAAATATCCGAGTAATTTAAATCATCATATATGAAAATTGTAAGTACAGGTCCAAAAATTTCTTCTTCCATTGTTTTAAAATTAGGATTGTTAGTTAGTATTATTGTAGGATTGACAAAATAACCTAATCTGTCATCATGTTCTCCTCCGATTAATATTTCAGCTTCAACAGAATTTTTTGCATATTCGATATATTTTACTATTGAATCATATGATTTTTTATCAATGACAGCTCCCATATAAGTATCAATTTCTTCAATATCACCGACTTTAATATTTAATACTTTCTGGAGCAGCGTATCCTTTATTTCATGCCATACACTTTTAGCAATATATGCACGTGATGCTGCAGAACATTTTTGACCTTGAAATTCAAACGATCCATCAATCAGCCCTTCTATAAGTGATTTTCTATCTGCCGAAGCATGAGCTATAATATAATTTTTCCCTCCTGTTTCACCGACAATTCTGGGAAATGTTCTGTAATTTGTTATATTGTTCCCTACAGCAGTCCACATATCTTGAAATACTTTAGTTGACCCTGTAAAATGTATTCCGCTCAAATGCTCGCTGGATAATACAGTATCACTTATTTCACCAGCGTTCCCCGGGATAAAATTAATAACCCCATCAGGCAGTCCTGCTTCCTGAAATAACTTATAAACTACATAAGATGAATAAACGGTGGTTGATGCCGGCTTCCATAGAATTGTATTGCCGGCCAGAGCCGGAGCTCCTGATAAATTACTGGCAATTGAAGTAAAATTGAAAGGTGATACAGCAAAAATAAATCCTTCCAAAGGCCGGTATTCAATTCTGTTCCATACATCTTTTGTTGATAATGGTTGTTCGTTATATATTTGCTGTATACAATAAGCATTATACCTTAGGAAATCAATTAATTCACATGCTGAGTCAATTTCTGCCTGTCTGTAAGTTTTACTTTGAGTCAGCATTGTAGCTGCATTTAGCTTAGCTCTCCAAGTACCTGATGCTAATTCAGCTGCTTTTAAAAATATTGAAACTTTGTGTTCCCACGGCATTTCTTCCCATTTGTTTTTAGCTTTCAAAGCATCGCTTATAGCAAGTTCTACTTCTGTTTTACCGGCTTTTTGATATTCTCCAATTACTTTTCCGTGATTGTGTGGAATGATGCATAACCCTTTATTTCCGGTTCTTATTTCTTTGCCTCCGATTATTAAAGGTATATCTATATAAGAATTTTTTATTCTATATAATTCAGCCTCTAATTCCATTCTCTCATGACTTTTTGGCAAATACTTTAAAACTGGCTCATTTTTGAAGTTTAATTCACTTATAATACTATTGTTCATATAGTCTCCTTGTGTTTATATTTTTTACACTGCATTAAACATTAACTACTACGCAGCAAATGTTTTTTAAATTTCTTTTAGTAATGTTTATATTAATTATGATTACTATTATATGATATTATTTTATTTATGTCTACTCAATAAATATATTAACGTAAATTTTAAACTTATAGTAACTTGCAACACTTAATTTTATATATGAAATTAATAATTGTAGTTGATATAGCCTGATGCTGAATTTTTTGTACGGTTTTGCAGTTGTCTCAACATTTTTTCAATACATAAATAAAAACGTAGATTTACTGGATGTATTTGTTTATAATATAAATAGCGAAAGAAGCGGTGTGTAAGGAAGGAGAACATTATGTCTCAGATAACAAAACGGGCGTTAGAAGCTTCTTTGAAAAATCTACTTCTTAAAAAGCCTCTTGATAAAATAACCATAACCGATATTGCTGAAGATTGCGGTATTAACCGCATGACCTTTTATTATCATTTTAAGGACATATATGACCTTGTAGAGTGGTCGTGCATTGAAGATGCAACGAAAGCACTTGAAGGCAAGAAGACATATGATACGTGGCAGCAAGGTTTTATGCATATATTTGAAGCAGTATTGGAGAACAAACCCTTTATTCTTAATGTATATCGTTCTGTTAGCCGGGAACAAGTAGAAATATATCTGTATAAGTTAACGTACAATCTACTGATAGGTGTTGTGGATGAAAAGGCTGCTAATATGGCTGTCCGAGAAGAGGACAAGAAGTTTATAGCTGATTTTTATAAATATGCTTTTGTGGGACTGATGCTGGATTGGGTTAAAAACGATATGAAAGAAGAACCACAAAAAATTATAGATCATCTTTCTGTGTTGATGCATGAAAATATTACCTCAGCACTGAACCGTTATAGAACCGACAACAATACATCAAAAACCGATGAATGATAAAAAATATTATAGTCTTGCCGTTATGATAAAAGTTTTATCATGACGGCATTTCTGTTTAATGTGGGATTTATTTTATTTTGATAAAATACATACATAGAAAAAAATTTTTGGAGGTATATATGTATTACTCAAGCGGTAACTATGAAGCATTTGCACGACCTTTGAAACCGGCAGGAGTGGATCACAAGTCTGCATACATCGTCGGCAGCGGCCTTGCAGCATTGACTGCTGCCTGCTATCTCGTCAGGGACGGACAAATGAAGGGCGAACATGTCCATATTCTTGAAAAAGAACCAATCCCAGGAGGAGCCTGTGACGGCTACAAGTATGAGAATGTAGGATATGTCATGCGCGGAGGCCGTGAAATGGACAATCACTTTGAGGTCATGTGGGACTTGTTCCGTTCTATCCCCTCTATTGAGACTGAAGGCGTAAGTGTTTTGGATGAATATTACTGGCTCAATAAAAAAGACCCAAACTATTCCCTCTGCCGTGCAACGGTCAATTGCGGAGAGGATGCTCACACAGACGGCAAGTTTGACATATCAGACAAAGGTGCCATGGAGATCATGAATCTATTCTTCACTCCAAACGAAAAGTTGCAGGACAAGCGCATCACCGATGTATTCGATGATGAAGTGCTGTCATCAAACTTCTGGCTTTATTGGCGTACGATGTTTGCCTTTGAAAACTGGCACAGCGCCTTGGAAATGAAGCTTTATATCCAGCGTTTTATCCATCATATAGGCGGTCTGCCGGACTTTAAGGCGCTGCGTTTCACTAAGTATAATCAGTATGAGTCCATGATATTGCCAATGGTAAAATATCTGGAAAGTTTCGGTGTCCAGTTCCACTACGGTGTCAAGGTTGTTAATGTAAAGTTTGATTGCTCCGGCAATAAAAAACAGGCAACAAGCATTGAAATAATTCGTGAAGGTAAAAATGACAGCATTGATTTGACAGAAAATGATCTGGTGTTCATAACTAACGGCGGCTGCGTGGAAAATTCAACAATTGGAGATCAGAATTCGCCAGCCGTTTTCAACACGGAAATCAAAGCCGGTGGAGGTTGGGACATGTGGCGCAAGATTGCAGCACAGGACCCCTCCTTTGGACATCCCGACAAGTTCTGCTATGACCCGGAGCAGTCCAATTGGATGAGTGCTACCGTTACAACTCTTGACCAGCGTATCATTCCTTATATTAAGAATATTTGCAAGCGTGATCCATTTTCCGGCAAAGTGGTGACTGGTGGCATCGTCACAGCGAAGGATTCATCCTGGCTTCTTAGCTGGACCATCAATCGTCAGCCGCAGTTCCGCCAGCAGCCCAAGGATCAGTGCCTTGTCTGGGTATATGGTTTGTTCTCAGATAAACCCGGTGATTACATTAAAAAATCCATGCGGGATTGTACAGGAAAGGAAATCTGCATGGAATGGCTGTATCACATGGGAGTACCTGAAAACGAGATTGAAGACATGGCTGCCAACAGCGCCAATACAGTTCCCTGCATGATGCCTTACATCACGGCCTTCTTCATGCCCCGTGCTTATGGCGACAGACCCGATGTTGTGCCTAAAGGAGCTGTAAACTTTGCCTTCCTGGGACAGTTTGCTGAAACAGCCCGCGATACAATTTTCACCACTGAGTATTCCATGCGTACAGGCATGGAAGCTGTTTACACTCTTCTTGATATAGACCGCGGTGTGCCGGAAGTCTGGGGCAGCGTTTATGATCTGCGCGACTTGCTAAACGCCACAGTACAGCTTCGTGACGGTAAGAAAGCAATCGATATGGACCTGGGTTTCAAGGAAAAAATTGTATTAAAGAAAGTTCTCAAAAAAATAAAGGGAACTGATATAGAAAAGCTGCTGAAAGAATACAATATAATTTAATAATAGAAGCGGCATGATGTTCATGCCGCTTCACTATATGTAAATAAATCAACTTAATATTTTTTCTTTGCTAAACATTGTTCCAAACACCACAGCTAATATAATGCAGCTAACCAATACAGCTCTTTCCATAATCATATTTGTCAATACTGTTCCTAAAATAACTCCAATAATAAAAAATAAAATTATTCCATATAACTCCAGGCTTTTAGTCAGATCATGAACATTTTTTGTATGTTTATATAAAAACAACTGTTCTGTTGCACTGCGCAGGTTGCCCGTACACATGGTCGTGGTATATTTTCTGAAGCACTCAAACTGTAGGGCGCATACAAAGGAAATTGCCGAGTTGACAATCAAGTCCTTATTTCCCTTAGGAACAAATGCAACAACAGTTAATACAACAACTTCCACAGCCACTACAATTTGTCTCCAATGAATGAGGGAATTTTGTTTAAACTTGCTTTTAATTAACTCTGAAAAGACAATTCCCAAAATAAATGCTGCAATGGGTATCATGTAGTGAATTGTATTGCTCAAGTTTTTCTGTGAAATATTCAATCCCATAAGAACAATGTTTCCTGTTTGTGCATTGGCAAAAACCTTTCCCCGTGAAATATATGTATAAGCATCAAGATAGCCGCCAACAACTGCCAACAAGACACCTACCAGGTATGATTCGGACATCTGCGTATATTCTCTTTTTAACATAATTACCTCCAATGACCATTTGCTCAAAAAAATAACCGTTTAAATTTTAAAAGAACTTCAAAATTTTAACACGGTTATCTTAAATAATCAACTAAAAGATCAATATCAATACATCTTCCTAATACAATATACCATTAAATTCCCTTATTTTTCATATAGGTATATCAATTAGTTCTGATTTATTATATAATTTAGTTATTATGTAGAATTGTCATCTTATTAAACAGGGGGAGTAGGCAGTGAGTTTATTTTGGTTTGATAGACTTCAATATTCGGAAACATTAAAAAAACTGATTATTTTTGAATTTTTTGAAACAGATATTACAAATATCAATAGGATTACTAAAGCTACTTGGAACTCGAAACTGGCTAAAGAAATTCTTGATAAATTTACATATGAAAAACACTGTTTAATACGTAGTCTTATGCGTTCAAACGACAGCATATATTATTATTTAATATTCTATTCTAATAACGAATTACATAAAAAAATAGTTATTGAATATAAAGATAAACATACAAGACATATACATGAGTATGGAGGCTTTGAGGATCTTCAAAGCTGGTTTCTTAAAATTAACAATATTGATGGAGATTCTCATTCAAAACCTTTAGGAAAAGTTAAAACCTCTACTGAATATGCAAAAAACTTAGTGTATAATTACTGGAAATCAAATATAAATACCAATGATGATCAGGGTCTGGAATTTACTAAAAGGTTATTAACATATAAAGATTCTAAGGAAAATCTCACTGAGGCGACTACAAAAGGATTTGATTTCGATTTTTTCATTTTCTTTGAAGAAAATAATTCCTTAATTAATATAGAATTTGCTCTTAATTATAAAAATACCAAGGAAAATTATGTATGCACCCCCATGAAGTATTGCTGGGGATATGGCCCTCCTGGTGTTCCAGATAATAAAATGAAATATAACAGGCTGTGGAAGGCTACAAAATTGTTGAATGGTGAATTTTCAATATTAAACTATAGTGAGAATAACAATGACATAGGATTTAGCATTATTAATGATTTAGATTATGACAGAGGATTTTTAAATGAAACTAAATATATAATCTCCAAA
This sequence comes from Firmicutes bacterium UBA6113, assembly GCA_002422545.1. Taxonomy (GTDB): domain Bacteria; phylum Bacillota; class Clostridia; order Tissierellales; family Sedimentibacteraceae; genus Sedimentibacter. The sequence goes on from DIWF01000036.1 coordinate 100,095, forward strand.
AACAACTTTGAAAAATCCATTTTTGAAACTGCTAATGAAGACTGCTTGTCTTTTAAGCATTTTGATGAGAACAGCAAACAAATTAAGCAATATGATAAAGACTTTTTTGATAAGTGGAAAATAAATAGAAATAAGTACTAATGAGGTGTAAACATGGCAAGATGTTGGAGTTTAAGTACTACCATTAGGAATCCAGAACGGATGTCTGGATTTTGGATTTTGGAAGTTAGAAACGGGCTGTCTCAAATAATTTATTAAACTAAAAAGAGATAGCCCTATATGTAATTAAAAAAATAATGTTCTAATAATTAGTTATTAAAACTTCAACAGTTTTTTTCAAACGGTCTTTAATTTGGTAGTTTGAATTATTATAATTCATATCTAAATAGTGTATTTTATAATCATTGTTTGTTATCCAGCTCTCAAGTATAGTATTCTTAATGCCTTTATTTTCAATAACATTGGAGAGAGCAAAATTTATATTATTCTTATTTAAGTTATCAAGAAGCTCATAAAGTTGGTATTCACAATCCTCAGTCCAACCGCCTTGTTCGTTATATGCAGCATTTGTTATGAAATATGGCGGATCAGCGTAAACGAAAGTTCCTTTAAAATCATTTGCCGTAAGCGATTTAAAATTAGCATTAATAAATTCAGAGTTGCTGTCTTTTATGTTTTTCAAAAATGCAATTAAATTATTTTTAATTTTACTATTAAAATCTCTCTTCCCCACAGGAATATTATAGCTTCCTTCTTTGTTAAATCTGATTTGATTGTTAAAGCCAAAAACGATCAGAGTGTAAAGCATAATATTTTTTTTAAACCCATTATTTTCGTGTTCTAATGAATTATAATCATTTCGCAAATTCAAGAACTTCTCACGATTATAATTGGCAAGCCCATCTGAACTGGTACATCCATAATATTCATATCCAAAAAAACTGCTGTCAGAAAGCCCATAAGTTTTTATAATATTTTCAATTTCTGACAATATAATATCTATTTCATAAGCTTTAAAGACATTTAACAACTCAATTAATTGCGGATTAAAATCAATAAACTTCTTGCTATTTGCGTTGACATTTATTCCAACATTACATCCACCAGAGAATAAATCAACAAATTGATCAATATTGTCAGGGAAAAGAGGAAGAATTTGCTTCAATAATTTATGCTTGCCACCAGTATAATTAAATGGGGATTTTATATAGTCCATAGTCCTTCCTCTAGTTAACTCTGCAGTAATAAATCAATTCTTTATGATTGTCGATTTTGCTCTTTCCGGTTGTAAAGGCATTAAAGTCTGTTTCATAGACTTTAACCTCACCCTTTTGTTTCAAAATCTCAATAATTTCTTCATTTGAGATTTTTGCATTGGAGCGTCCATTTCCTTTTTTGGCCATATTATTATAAGAAACCAGAATATGATTTGTTCTTACATTCTTTATCAAATCCCTAAAAGTCTCTACAGCTTTTACAGTACAATAATTGCTTTTTATGTGATTTCTTTGTTTTATTTTTTTAGCCTTTCCTTGCAATTCAGGCTTTTTATTCTCTGCAATATTTTCTAATAAATGATACGCATCTCCGTACTGTCTGCTATTATAAGGTGTATCAATATATGTCATATCTGCTTGTACTTCTTTAACAAGTACGTTGGCATCACAATTATAGATTTGATTATTTGTATTAGCATCATCATTAATATTTGGCATTAATAATTCTAAGTCCTTTATGTTATCAAGAGTCTCTCTATACGCATCATAATGACCGCATGTGTTTGCAACTTTGTCTGCTGCATAAAGCAGTGATGTTATAAGTATATTTTTTTCGCGAGCATTAATAGAATTCTGTTCATATAATACATCGATTTGATCCCTGACATAACCGATTTTTCTGGCATTTTGGATTGTAAAGTATCTATTTCCAAAATTAATAGACATATAATTATCATCATTGATGGTTGCTGCGTTAAGTTGTTTTATTGTATTTATTAATTTTCCAGCGTCATAACTCCCAGCACTGAAAAAAGTATCATATGCAATATAATTTGATTTCAAAATGTCATTAACTATAACTACCTTGTTTTGATTATTGTAATAGTTTGAAACAACACCTGTGCCAGCAAAGGGCTCGAAAAATGTATTAAAATCCTCAACATTTTCTCTAATAATACTTTCAATGAAATCAATTAGCTTTTGTTTGCTCCCCAAATATCTTCGGTTTGACATTTCTAATAAAGTATCGTCATTATGTTTTTGAATGCTTAAATTCTTATTATACTTTTCACTAAGAAGTTTTTGAAGCTGATCGAGGTCTTCTTGTGTCCAAATACGCCATCCGCGCCAATCCTTAACAGGTTCATTCAGCAATCCTCCTTGTATCCAATTATATAATGTCTGTCTACTAATATCGAATTCATTTACTATGTATTTTGTACTAATTTCCTTTAGCATTTGTCCTCCTGCATGCATCTAATGCATCTTGCTAATTTTACTATTTAATGATACCATTATATATGAATTGCAGCAATAGTAATTTTAGCATTATATTAATAAATAACTGCGAATCTCAGCCTATGGGGACGGTTCGAGACTTTTTCACTAGTTTCAACCGTCCCCATTGATATCTATGGTTCTATCTCAAAAATCTAAATCTTTCCTAATTCCCTTAAATCTTCTCTTAAAACTTTTAATACATTCTCCCTTGCTGCAGTTAAAGGAAGTCTTAATCCTCCAACATTTACTCCCATCAAATTTAATGCTGCTTTTACTGGTATTGGATTTGATATTATAAATAAGTTCTTAAAGATATTTAATAATTTTAGATGTATTTCTTTTGCCTTTTCAGTATCCTTAGTTATGAAAGCATCTATCATTTCCTTCATTTCAGGACCTACGACATGAGAGGCTACACTAACTATCCCATAGCAACCTATTGACATTGCAGGAAGTAACATTGAATCGTCTCCTGAATAAATTAAAAAATCCTTAGGGACGCGCTTTATTATTTCAGCAAATTGAATTATATTTCCACTTGCCTCCTTTAAAGCTACTATATTATCAATTTGAGCAAGTTTTTCTACCGTTTCAGGTAATATATTGCAACCAGTTCTTCCGGGTACATTATATAGCATAATTGGTAAATCAACAGATTTTGCAACTTCCTTAAAGTGACAATACAGAGAGTCCTGATCAGGTTTATTGTAATATGGCGTAACTACCAGAAGTCCATCAACCCCCACCTCTTGTGCTGCCTTTGCATTTTCTATGGTAATTTTTGTATTATTAGTCCCTACACCCGCAATTATAGGAACATCTACAGAAGCCTTTATAATCTTATATAAATTTATTTTTTCATCATCTGTTAGTGTTGGAGCTTCTCCAGTTGTTCCTGTTATGACTAAAGCAGTACTTCCCTCCTCGACTAATTTAATTGCCAGTGAACTGGCAGCTTCGAAATCGACATTTAACTCTTCATCAAAAGGTGTTACCATAGCCGTTATCAATCTTCCCCATTTAACCATATCATTTCCCCTTTCAAAAAAATATTGTAATCCATTTTATGAAATAGACCGTTATTTGCTAACAAAAATAAACCTCATGAATAAAATAAAAACATCTGATTAATGCAATCTTAGAAAATTTAAGGAGGATTTGATTTTGGATTATTATAATGTAGCAATCGTAGGAGCCACGGGAGCTGTTGGCAAGGAACTTTTAGAGATTCTTATTGAAAGACAATTTCCTATTAAATCTATTAGGTTATTAGGCACTGCTGCTAACAAAGGTCGAGAAGTGAAATTTAAACATGAAATATTATATACAGAAGAAGCTTGTGAAGGTGCGTTTGAGGATGTTGATATTGCATTTTTCTGTGTTGATGCTGAAATAAGTAAAAGTTTATCCCCCTTGGCAATTAGGGAAGGAGCTGTTGTCATAGACAATAGCAGTGCTTTTAGAATGGATGATAATGTTCCTTTAATAGTTCCTGAAGTTAATCCACAAAATTTAAAAAATCATACAGGTCTTATAGCAAATCCTAACTGTTCTACTATACAAATGTTGGTACCTCTAAAACCGATACATGATAAATATAATATAAAAAGAATAGTGGTATCCACATACCAATCTGTTTCTGGTACTGGTAAAAATGCAATTGATGAACTGAATGAACAAGCAAGGGATTATGTAAATGAAAAGGAAATAAAACATTCAGTATACCCATATCAAATCTTATTTAATGCTCTTCCACACATTGATACATTTCTTGATACCGGATATACCAAGGAAGAAATGAAGATGGTCAATGAAACACATAAAATATTAGATGAAAAAATTGAGATAACAGCTACAACAGTTAGAATACCTGTGTTTAGAGGGCATTCTGAATCAGTGAATATTGAAACAGAATTACCTTTTAACATTGAGGAAATTAAGAAGTTACTTGAAGATTTCTCTGGAGTTATTGTATTAGATAAACCTGAGGAAAAATTGTACCCTATGCCTTTGTTTTCAAAGAATACCAGCGACGTCTTTGTTGGTCGTATCAGACGTGATTTTACTGTAGAAAACGGACTTAATATGTGGATTGTGGCAGATAATCTGCGTAAAGGTGCAGCATTAAATGCTGTTCAAATAGCCGAATCACTCATTGAGCAGGACCTAGTATAGGAGGCAGAAAATGGGCATAGTAATTCAAAAATTTGGAGGAACTTCTCTGAGAAATTTAAGTAATAAAAGTGAATTTCTTAACCTAGTAAAAAAAGAAACACAAATTGGCAGTGAGCTTGTTATAGTTGTATCCGCAATGGGCAGAAGCGGAGACCCTTATGCTACTGATACTTTAATAAATAAGTTAGAGAATATAAGTACCACCATAGATCCAAAGAAGAAGGACTTAATCATGTCAGTTGGAGAAATAATTTCCGCAGCTCTGGTATCTCATATATTAGAAAGTGAAGGTTTATCCTCCGAAGCCTTAATGGGATTTCAAGCCGGAATAATTACAGACGATAACTTTAATTCCGGTAAAATAATTGATATCAACACAGATAAAATCCAAAAATATCTAAATAAAAATAAAATCGTTGTGGTTGCTGGTTTTCAAGGGGCTACGGAGGACTTGGAAATAACCACACTTGGCAGAGGAGGCAGTGATACAACAGCTGTAGCACTTGGCGGATATTTAAATGCCGAAAGAGTAGATATATTTACCGATGTGCCTGGAATTGCTGTTACCGATCCAAGGGTAGTACCAAATGCCAGATATATTAAGAAAATTTCCTATGATGATATGTATAGATTGGCAATTAACGGAGCAAATGTAATTCATCCAAACGCTGTTTTACTGGGAAAACAATATAATATACCTATCAGAATCCTATCAACATTTGCGGATGACCAGGGTACACTTATTTCGAATGATAAAAGCAACTTAAGAATAATAGGTTTTGGAATAAAAAAACAAGAAAACAATTCAATTATATCCTTTATTTTCAATGATGATTATGGGTATGAAATCAAAGAAGAATTGGATAAATTTTTGATAAATGAAAAAGAGCAATTAATTAATACAGAATATTTTAATGATCAAGCTTCTATAGAAGTTAAAAATGAAGCGCTTTCTGAATTTTTACAAAGATTATATTCAAATTTCTTCCAATAAATTAACGGTGCAAATTCTGCACCGTTTTTTGTATGCCCTAACATCGTTTTTCAGAGTGGTTTTTCTGAAAAGCGGCGGTAGGGCAACCACAACATTATGATACCCGATTTCTTTGACCGGACAAATAAATTGCCCAACAAGACTGTTCTATATTAATAAAGGTTGAAGCTGTTTACCTAGTATTGCTGCTTCTATGGTTTCTTCAATCTTATCAAATTTAGCTATTATGGAGTTTGGTTTATTTACTGCATCATCCTGACCAAAAGGCACAAAATATATATTCCTTGTATTTAATAACAATCCAATATTTTTAGCATTTGCTCCAAGTCCATCATTAGTTGCTATAGCTAATACTAAAGGCCTTTGATTTCTTAAGTGAGCTTTACAAGCCATTGTCACTGATGTATCAGTAATTGCATTTGCAAGCTTTGCTGTTGTATTACCTGTACATGGAGCAACTACAAGAGCATCAAGCTTTAACTTAGGTCCTACAGGTTCAGCTTCAACTATTGATTTGATTAATTCCTTACCAGTAATCTCTTTTAATTTATTTTTCCATTCTTCAGCTGTGCCAAATCTTGTATCAAAAGTATCTACTGCTTGTGATATTATTGGATAAATATCTGCACCTTTCTTAGCTAAATCCTCAATTATCGGAAATACATTACTAAAATTACAGGATGAACCTGTTAATGCAAAACCTATTTTCAACCCTTCTATTGACATATTTATACATCCATCTCCTCTACAATATTATAAATTGTGTCCTTAATTACCATTGCAGCAGTTGCCGGTGCTACCTTTCCTGGAAGACCTAAAGCACTTATACCCTTTAAACCCAGTTCCTTTGCAGCTTCTAAATCAACTCCACCTGGTTTTGATGCTAAATCAATTATTAAACAACTGACATCAATGCTTTTTAACAATTCTTTATTTAATATTATCTGAGGTATAGTATTAAAAACAACGTTCATCCTCGGCAAATATGTCTTTAACTCTTTTAGGTATATTGGAATATAGCCATTATTCTTTATCCATGCAAGATCACTATAATTTCTTGCTTCCACATGCACGTTTGCTCCAATTCCATACAGCATCTTTGATAAAACCTTTCCAATTCTCCCATAGCCTAGCACTATAACATTTGAATTATGAAGTGTAATAGGTGTTTCTTCCATTGCAATTTGAATAGCTCCTTCAGCTGTTGGTATTGCATTAAGAACCTGCATTTCTTCTCTAGTAAAATAATCGGCTAATTTAAGATTCTTGTTTTTTAGTATTTTTTCATGTTCACTGCTAAATTTTCCACCAATAATCATTTGCTTTTCAGACATGAAGTTAAATACCTTATCAATTTGAATTACTTCACTTGAAAATGGAGCATTTACATTTATATTGTCTGTAGAAAACGGCAATGGACCTACAATAACATCCGCATATTCAATTGCTTCATTTAGATTTACTGTTTCGTTTTTATACTGCTCCACCCTGTCAAAACCATAGATACAAACATCGTTTCCGTCTTTCATTAGTAAATTGCCAAGCTCTAAGCTTCTCTTATCTCCACCTAATATGGTATATTTTAAGCCCATATTACTCCTCCTTATAGAGTTTTTTACACTGTTATATCTTATGATAAAGTGGAATTTTAGTGAGAGTTTGAATTCCTTAAAGTCCCATAAATTTCTGGAAGCACCGAAAAGTTTCACCCTGACATCACAAAGGAAGTAAAAAAGCAAAACCGGCCGCCTGTACAGGCGGCCGGTTTTGCTTTTCAATAAGTACCTATTTTTTATAAATTTAATCCTATTACTTTAAAAACAGACCCTAGTTGAATAATTTCAACATTTTCATCCATTTTGATACTTTTTTGTATGAATACCTTCACTCCGTCTATGTTAAATTCATGATAATAATTGTTGTTATCTTCAAAATCTTTTACAAGCTCAATACCTAAGCTCATTGGAGTGTTCCCTCATCCTCCAAATGACATTACAGATTTGATTACGTAGGCACTGTTTTGAGCAATTGCAGTGTCATAAGCTTTTTTTTCAATATTAATCAAGATATCACCATCATTTCATATTTTAATTTTAATATTAGTTCATTATAGACTATTTTTACTATCACAATTTACCCTTATGTATGCACGCCTATAGAATATTCCGTATTAGTAAAAAACTTAATTCTTAAAATATACCGTTTTAAGTATATATTAAAAAGTAAAAATGCAATAGTGTATTTTGCACACTACAAACAGTTTAAATAGATTTAAATAATGTAATTGTTGTATTGTATGGAATTCCATCAAGGTCTCCCAAATGATATTTGCATATATAATATATAAAAGCTATTGAAAAATATTATTTAGTCTGTTATATTATTAAAATATGTACTCTCATATATTTTCGGAAATATGGTTCGAAAGTTTCTACGGGATGACCTTAAATTATCCTACTATGAGAAGAATAACAGATAATAGGGTCTTTAAGGCCTTAATTTATTGTGCCTAATCTGGAATTCTCCTCAAAAAGAATTCCAGATTTTTTGTTCTTTTCATTTCATAAATCAGAGTGCAATACTAAGGAGGAATTATGGAATTATTAAAGGATTTACTTGCTGCATTAAGTGTTGTTCTTAATGGATTACCGCAAGGGTTATTAGCATTATCTTTTGGTTTTGCATCAGTACCAACAGCTTTTGCTTTTTTGGTTGGTGCTGTTGGCTGCCTGGCTCTTGGGGTTGTGGCACCAATTTCGTTTCAAGCTGAGACCATTACATTGGCTGGGACAATGGGAAATAACATGAAAGAAAGATTATCCATGATTATTTTTGGAGCAATTGGAATGACATTTATCGGATTGTTTGGTTTGTTGGAAAAGATCGTTTCATTCATCGGTCCTGCAATTACAAACGGCATGATGGCAGGCGTGGGAATAATGCTTGCAAGAGTAGCGTTAAATATGGCAAAGAAAAATAAAATTGTTGGATACGCTTCAATTGTAGTCAGTTTTATTGTTTACATGATTACAAAAGACTTGGTTTACACTGTAACAATATCTGTAGTTGGTACAAGCATTTTAGCATTAGTACTGAAACAAAAATCTGATTTGATAATTACTGAAAGAGAAAAAATTTCATTTCAAAAACCTGTACTAAATTTAACTGTAATACAAGGCTCTTTAGCAATGATTTGTCTTAATATCGGAGCAAATATTGCTTTTGGAGAAATCACAGGTTCAATTGCAAACACTGCTGTTAATATAGATCATTTATCAATTGTAAGCAGTCTGGCTGACCTGGTATCAGCATCATTTGGGGGAGGACCTGTTGAATCAATTATTTCTGCTACAGGCGGAGCTCCTGATCCACTGCGTTCTTCTGTTATAATGATGAGCATTATGGCAATAATATTGTTTGCAGGACTTCTTCCTAAAATCGGTAAATATGTGCCAAGCGAATCAATAGCAGGTTTCTTGTTTGTGCTTGGAGCTATTGTAACTGTACCTGTTAATGCATTGGCAGCACTAAGTGTAACTGGCATACCTGGGGGAGCTATGGTAGGAGGTATCACTATGACTGTGACAGCTATAAGCGATCCATTTTACGGAATGTTGGCCGGAGTTATTTTTAGAACTGTAGCAAGTTTAGTTGGAATGTAACGGAGGTTTATTTTGAATACATATAATATTGAAGTGGCGGGAGTTAAAAGAGAGCTTCCCATAATTAAAATAAAAGAGGATTTAAGCATTGCCAGTTTTGTAATATTGGGTGATACAGAATTGGTATGTGCTGCTGCTGAAGAAATTGTAAAAAAACTGCCTGAATTAGATATTTTGGTTACAGCTGAAGCGAAAGGAATTCCTTTAACATTTGAAATATCTAGATTATTAAAAATGAAAAAATATATAGTTGCTAGAAAAAGCGTCAAACCATACATGGATTCACCTATTATTGATGAGGTTGTATCTATTACAACGCAAAAGAAACAACTTTTAGTGCTGGATGAGCAGGATGCTTTAAGTATTAAAGGAAAAAGAGTTGCTATAATTGATGATGTTATAAGCACAGGAGAATCTATAAAAGCAATTGAAAGACTTGTTGAATCAGCAGGCGGTATCATAGCTGCAAAGGCAGCCATTCTTGCAGAAGGTGACGCAGCAAAAAGAAATGATATTATTTTCTTAGAAATGTTACCGTTATTTGAAGATTAAAATTTAAGAAAAAGCAGTATTGCGTATGGCGCAATGCTGCTTTTTTGTATTGCTATAAAATAAGACATGGCTTTGATTACAAAAAATAAATAATCATAAAAATTAGGAACCCCACCATATTATGCAGCAAAAAGACTTCCAACTGTTCATCATACAATGGGTGGTATAAAAATAGATACAGAAGGCCGTGTAATCGGCCAAGATGGCAGCCCACTCAAAGGACTTTATGCAGCAGGAGAAGTAACAGGTGACATTCACGGCGCAAACCGTCTTGGAGGAAATGCAATAGCTGATATAGCCGTATTTGGACGTATATCCGGAGAAAGTGCAGCTAAAGCAAAATAAAGTATGATGAAAATAAGTAAATAATTTTAAACGCAGCATTCGACAGATTGAAAAGTCGAATGCTGTTTTTTTCGTAAACAATGGAATCATATAATATCATGGGGACGGGGTGTTATAATTGCTTTATCAATCTGATGTAAAACGCAACAGTTTCCATCAATGCTTTTACAGTGATTCGCTCATCATTGCCATGAATCATGCCTCTCTCTTCAGATGAAAGTGTCATCGCTGAAAATCTTAAGACGTTGTCGCTAATTGCACAAAAATGCCTTGAGTCACTTGCAGCTAACATCAAATAAGGCGACACAATTGTTCCTTGCCATGTTTCTTCTATGGTTCGCTCCACCTTTTTCCAACCTTCCGATGTGGTATTCGCTATTGGTGAAGCGTTATGTCCCCCTATGCAAGTTACTTGAATTTCGGGATCTGATATTATACGGTTAATACGTGCTAATGAACTTTCTACAGTGTCGGTAACCATCAAGCGTAAATTCAGTCCTACTTTGGCCTTGGGAGGCATGACATTGAACGCCTGGCTGCCTTCCATAACTGTCGGTGCAAGGGTGGTTCTAATGAGTGCATTCATCTCTCCCCCTTGTTTTGTAAAAAGAACTTTTAAAAGAGGTCCAAAACACCACATATTTGCAAATATTAGGCGGTACATAAACGTTGAATGTCTTCCCATTTTTTCAAACATCTCCTTCACCGCTGGGGAAATATTTGCTTTAAAAGGATGCTGTTCAAGCCTTACCACTGCTTTAGCCAATCTTCCTACTAATGTATGTGAAGGAGGTGCTGATGAGTGACCACCTTTACCAGACATTTCTAAAACGACATCCATGTATCCTTTTTCACCTACACCTATGAGCGCACTTGGCTTTGTCACTCCTGGAAATACATTTTCAACAATTGCACCGCCTTCATCCAAAACGAGTTTTGGGCGAATGCCACGTGATTTTAACGCTTCGACGATAGTTGGTGCAGAATTACCGCTAATCTCTTCATCTCCTGAAAAAGAAAGATAGATATCTGTTTCAGGCACAAATCCCTCTCCTATAAGCTTTTCTACAGCTTCAACCACACCACATAGCGTTCCTTTTGTATCAAGTGTCCCACGTCCCCAAATAACGCCGTTTTCCAAAAGGCCTTCAAACGCAGGCTTTGTCCATAGTTCCTCATTCACTGGAACGACGTCATAATGTGACATTAACACCACAGGATCGCCAGTAATCTTGCCAGGCCATCTATACAGAACACCTGCATCACCATGAAGTTCTCTCGTACAAGCTTCATTAAGTCTAGGATAATTCCTTACAAGCATTTCTTTGAATCGCTCAAACTCCTTAAAATCTATTTTTGAACGATCATTATACGATATGGTTTTGTGCTGTATCATCTCCTGAAATCTTTGAACGATGCCGTTTTCAACAGCTGAATCTTCTATTCCTGTCGGTGTTTGCTTTATCTCTTTTGATTTTTCGGGTTTAAAAAATGCTGTTCTTAAAAATATACTTGCTGCAAATAAAATTATTAATCCTAATAAAATATAAATTATCATCGTTTATCCTCCTTATTTATAATTAAGCATTTTATAATCCGTACCCGATTGTAAAGGCAACAGTAAGCCAAAATAGCGATAAAAGCATCAAAATCCATTGAAGTGGCAATATGAATTTAATCCACTTACCATAGCCGACTTGAACCAGTCCAAGTGAAATCAACAGCACCGCATTAGTTGGATAAAATACATTTGAAAATCCGTCTCCAAACTGAAAAGCTAAAATTCCCAGTTGTCTTCCTATTCCCAAAAGGTCCATAATTGGCACAAGAATTGGCATTAATATAAATGCCTTAGCACTGCCGGATCCAATAAAAAAGTTCATAATCATAACAATAATAAATACAATAAAAACTGCTATTAACGGAGATGTGTGACTGATATTTTGTGAAATTTGATAGAGAATGGTATCCAAAATATGACCTTCAATCATAACGTGTTTGATACCTGTAGCCAGTAAAATTAAAATTATGGCTGGTGACATATCCTTTGCACCAATGAAAAACTGTTTTGCCACCCTTGTAGGTTTCCAATTTGAAATAAGCCCCACACCAATGCCTGCCATAAGAAAAATAACACCGATTAATGGCAATGTGTAATCTCTTAACGCTTCCACAAAAGGTGTAGCTCCCACAAGCATAAACATGATGATCATTAGGACTATAAAAAAGACATATGCTTTTTTTGATACGTCATGATTGTCTGTAAGTTCATTTTCCACACGATCTATCCGATGTTTCTTTGTTCTCCTGAATAAAAATGCTACTAAAATAACATAAACAGAGATAAAAACCAATAGTCTCAGCAATGCCCCAGAAAAAATAGGAACATCTGCAAGGCCTTGGGCAACACCTATGGTAAATGGATTTGTAACTGCAGCAGCAAAGCCAAGTCCGGTTGCCAGTACACTTACGCCCAGCCCTGTCAATTCATCCCACCCCATTCGTCTTGCAAGGATAATAATGAGTGGTACGAGGGGTACTACTTCTTCAAATACACCGATGAAAGCACCAAGAGCCATAAAAACAAAAACAAGCATACAAAGAAGTGCAAATTCATTGTCTTTAAATTTCTTAACGATGGCTAAAATGATGCCCTCTATCAGTCCCGTTTCTTTAAGAAGATGAATAGAGCCACCAATGATTAATAGAAAAAGAATAATGGCTATCACAAGTATTCCTGATTCACTGAAGAGCACCAGTATGGGTGCACCTATCCAAGTGAGGATTGGGATTCCCTGTTCTTCTCTTATAGTAAATGTCATCGTCTCAGCATTAAAATCACCATTAGGAATTAAATACGTCAGCAAACCCGTTAAAAACAGCATGACGATTAAAACGATTGCCGCAGACAAAAATGTCTTAACAGCTGGATTGTTTTGCTTCATGATTTTCCCCCTCAATAAGCCAATTTTCTTCTATAAATGCAAAAAGTATTTGTATCGTCTGAGCAACAACTTCTCGAATTTGTGCAATATTTTTATTATCAATATTACTATTTTCAGTCTTGTTTTTCAGAATATCAATTTCACAGTCATCTGATAAAAGTGAAGAAACAGCCTTGAGTTTTGCTTCAAATAGGCTTCGATCTCCATGAACCAAGACTGCACACGCTACATTCAGAATACCACTTTTAAATTCATTGAGCAGCATTGGATAAATAGAATTGCCGCAAAATAACGCAAAATTTTGAAGCCATATAAAAACATCGAGACTTTCTTCAAATTTAACTTGGCTTTGCTTTTGAATACAATCTCTTCTATTATCATACGGTCCAACAATCAAGAGCTCAATCATTGCCTCAAGATTGTTCTTAATAAAATTGAGCATGGACTGATTTAGCGATTTGCTGATGCCGCCATGATAAAGGTCATAAATACTCTCCAAAAGTCCAAGTTTACCTGTTTTTCGGTAATCGTTTACTCGAATCCCCTGCCTTGGTATGATGGTTACCAGCCCTTTTGCCTCTAAACGTATAATTGCCTTATGAATGACAGGTCGGCTATATCCAAATTCACTTGCAAGTTCTCTTTCTGGTTTCAGCATAGAAAACTCTTGATACTTACCGTTTAAAATTCCAGTTATAAGAAACTCTTCAACGATTGCTTCCGCTGATTTTCCTTTCATTAAACCTCCTGATTCTCATGTGTAACACAGACTTAATTGAATCGTGGTATTACCACAGCTATGATATTTAATTATATGCATAAATTTCCAAAATTACAACATATTTCTGAATGCCCTGATATTTTTAGAGTAATTTTTTCCTAATTGTCCTTTAATTAAAGTTCTAATAGTTTATTTCTTAATAAAGAAGATGTTAATATTGTAATTTTTGCAAATACTAAGAAGATAGATAGTATAGTTTAAGGAGATTTTTATGAGTAAAAAAGCAATTATTATAGGTGCCGGAATTGGTGGCCTGTCTTCAGCTTTAAGACTTTTACATAATGGATATGAGGTAGAGATTTATGAAAAAGAAAATTCAATTGGTGGAAGAGTCAATATTACAGAAACAGAAGACTTCACTTTTGATTTAACAGCTTCAATCTTAATGATGCCTGATGTTTACAAGGAGCTTTTTTCATATGTTAATAAAAATTATGAAGATTATCTTGAGTTTATAGAAATAGATCCTATTTACAGAGTTTTTTCCGATGGTAATCATTTTATAGACTTCAATACAAGCATGTCTAAACTAACTAAAAATCTAGAAGCCATATCAAAGGATGACTATCTAGGTTATTTTAAATTTATATCTGATGTTTATGAAAAATATTTAATCGCAAATAAATATTTTCTGGAAAAATCACAAGATACTCCAAAGGATTTCTTTAATTTAACAACTTTATCTAAAGCATTTAAAATACATACATTACTACCTCTTATGATTTCATCTCAGATTATATTAAAAATGAAAATATTCGAGAATACCTTGCCTTTCAATCTATGTATGTAGGTATATCTCCTTATGAAGGTCCTAATATCTACACACTTATACCCGTAGTATCTCAATTATATGGATTGTGGCACTTAAAGGGCGGAATGTATTCATTTGTTAATGCTATTTCTCAATTAATTGTTGAATTTGGAGGCATCATAAATACAGGAGCAGACGTTGAAGAAATAATATTTTTAAATGATAGAGCCATTGGAATAAGAACATCCCAAGCTATAGAAAAAGCAGATATCATCGTATGCAATGCAGATTTTCCGTATGCTATGAAAAATCTAATTAAGGACGAACATTACAAGAACGATTATACCGATAAAAAACTCTCTGAGTTAAAATACTCTTGCTCTACTTTTATAATTTATTTAGGACTCAGAAAAAAATACCCTCAATTATCAGTTCACAATATATACTTGGGTGAAAATTTCAAAAATAATATAGAATCAGCCTTTGAAGGTAATTTACCTGAAAGCCCTACTCTTTATATTTACTGTCCCAGTAGAATCGATGACAGTATGACCAAAAATGAAGGCGAATGTTTAAACATTATGCTGAGGGTTCCTAATCTGTTTTTCAATAAAATAACTTGGGATGATGTTACAATTAATGAATTATCAAATAAAATAATTATGGAATTGAAGAGAATAAAAGGGTTAGAGGATATAGAAGAGAATATTGTATATAAAAATCATCTTACTCCTCTTGATATGGAGCGTAGATTTAATGCTTATGGAGGCACAGCCTTTGGACTTAGCACTACATTGACTCAAACAAATTATTTTAGACCACATTTTAAATCGGATAAAGCTAATAACTTATTCTTTGTAGGTAACTCATTGCATCCTGGACCTGGAGTATCCTTAGTTTTAAACTCAAGTAAATTAGTAACTGAGGAAATATTAATAGAATCCCAAAACAAGGACTAGTCAATGTGTAAGCAATGGGCACGTGATTATTATGCCACTGTGGACGATTTTCCTGACCAATTCACACTCTGAAAATATTTTTAACAAACCATTTGTCTTGCCGAATTACCACCGAAAGCCGTCTCCTATGTCTCATAAGGGTCTCCTGTCTTGTTTTTTTATAGTACATTGAAAGATTCCAAACATATACTAATAAAAAAGCAAAAAAGGAGTGTAATCATTGAAAAAAGTAAATGTTAGCTTGCGCCCCATAGTGAGTAACATAAACTTACCAACCGTTATTAAAACAGCCATTCTTCCGGGAGACTCAATGGAAAGTTTGTTTATTGCAACACAGGTGGGTGAAATTTTTTATGTAAGAAATGGAAATATAAAGTTATTCTTAGATATTCGCCAACGAATAATAGAGCTGGGTGCTAATGGTGGGTATGATGAAAGAGGGCTTTTGGGCTTAGCGTTCCATCCTGATTTTTATAACAACGGACAATTTTATATCCATTATACATTAGCTGGAACCCAAGGCCCTGGCGCTCTGTTAGGTTCCTTCCAGCCCGATCCATGCAACACCAATACCATAAACCTTCAATGGAATAATAGAGAAACTAGCTACGATCATATTGATACAGTTGAAGAATGGATTTTACTGCCAAATGGTCAAGTTCAAAGTCGACGTTCATTGCTTAATTTAAGAAGGCCATTTATGAATCATAACGGTGTCAACAGCTTAAATTTTTCGCCAGAAACAGGAAAATTAATATTGACAACCGGAGATGGCGGTTCTGGTTATGATCCGTTTAATTTAAGCCAAGATATAATGGAAGTTGCAGGTAAAATAATTGAAATTGATGTAGATATGAATACTTTTATGGATAATCCCCCCGCAGTCACACGATTTAATGAACTTCCTGAGTCTATTTATAGAGCTCTTTCAGTAATTGCAAAAGGTGTTCGAAATATTCCCGGCATTTCATTTCAAAGATATTACAATCAATACATCAAATATGTTGGAAATGTTGGTCAAGACTTAGTAGAATCAATTTTTTCATTTGTTTATTATACCCCAATACCAGTCACTGAAATAATTCAAGCTTCATCACAAAATCGTGTGCTTAATCAGGAAACTCTCGTAAATCTAGGCTGGAGAGGCTGGGAAGGTAATTTACCGACTACCGTTATACTAGGTTGTTCAGCAAACTCTTCTTTAGCTCAGGAAACTATTGCTTATTTCAATGAAGCAATAAGCACTTCAGCTGGTCGTATACATCCTCTGACTTGTTATTATCACATAGATTCACGGCCTGATAAATTTAGCGGTTCAGCACTAACAGGTGTTCAACCATATATGGGAAGTGAAATTCCCGATTTATCAGGATGCGTTGTTTTTACAAATTTCTCATTGGAAGAATCTCCGCCACCAGAAAGAGGAGTCTTAGCCTACACTAAAGTAAGGACTGATTGCAAAGAAAATGATTACGGTATTATTGAAGCAGATTATAATTTTGGCAATCAATCATCATTTTATGTCAGCCTGGGGACTAATCTCAATCAATCAAGATTATATTTAGGCGTCTATGGCTCAGAAAATGTAACCGATTATAACAAAGGAACCATTTTTGAAATTGTTAAATAATGCGATAAAATTCTGAGAACAGTCCTCAGAATTTTATTGTTAGTTGAAAGGATAACACCTTTTTAAATACTCGTATACAAAGCTTGCCAAAAATAAATATATAAAAGAATATATTACATTTTGCAATACAATTATGCATATTAAAAAATGTTTTCAATAAGTATTTTATGGGTATTAGTTATTTATCAAATGTATAGGAAGGTAGATAAAGTATGAAAAATATGCCTGTATTATTTATTGGTCATGGTTCTCCCATGAATGCAATTGAAGATAACAAATTTGTTCGTGAATGGCAGTCGCTCACAGAAAAATTACCAAACCCTAAAGCAATATTGTCTGTTTCAGCTCACTGGTATACAAATGGTACTAAAATTATGGATGAGGAACATCCAGAGACAATATACGATATGTATGGTTTTCCGGATGCCCTTTATAAAATTATATACGCTGCCAAAGGCTCTCCTGAACTTTCTAACAACATTATTAAAATATTATCTCGTCCAGTGGAAATAGATAATTCATGGGGCTATGACCACGGAACATGGTCAGTATTACACAGAATATACCCAAAAGCAGATATTCCGTTGATTCAGCTTAGTGTCGACCGTAACGCTTCCATGCAGGAGCATTACAATATTGGTCAACAATTAGCTAAATTCAGACAAGAAGGCGTCCTGATCTTTGGAAGTGGAAATGTTACACATAACCTAAGTAGAATTAACTGGCAAATGGATGGAGGATATGATTGGGCTGAGAAATTTGATAATTATATTATAAAAAGTATTAAAGACAAGAATTATGATAATGTGGTTGATTATAGAAAGATAGGTAAATCTGCAGATTATGCTGTACCCATTTCCGACCATTTTGCTCCGCTTTTATATGTATTAGGAGCATTAGACGGAAATGAAAAACTAAGCGTCTTTAATGACGAATGTATTATGGGCTCCATGTCTATGACAAGCTTTTTATTCGAATAGTTCAAAAATATCCTGCGTGAATAATCGCAGGATATTTTACCCTAATTTACTTTATCACTACACATTATTTCCATCTGTTTTTTCTTACTAAAACCTAAAAAAACTAATTGATAGGATTTATCCAAAAGATCCTTTAGCAAATCATCTGGTACTTCTCCATCTGGCTTAATGGAATTCCAGTGTACTTTATTCATATAATATCCCGGAATTATGTCCTTAAATTGACTTCTTAAAAAGTCTCCTTCTGCTGGTTCCAATTTTAAAGTAATATAATAAGGTTCATTATTTTCGTCCAAACAAACAGCAGCAAACATCTTCCCGCCAATCTGATAACGAATCCAATTCCAATCCTTTTGAAGATCCTTAGTAACACCTTTTTTACTTACTAAAAATTCATCAACCCACGTATATCTCATATATTTTCCTCACTTATACTTTTTTTCATACGAACCAACGGGGATAGTTCTCCCTGTCCGTTCACACTCAACAAAATTCTTTTTTAGCAATTTGCCTTGCTGGATATACACTAAGAACCGTCCCCTATGGCATCCTATGGTTTCATCATTCATAGAGTTGTCTATCTTTTATCATTGCTTCCTTTTTACCATGAATTCTGCCAAGACCATACATAAGCAATGTTGCACACAATAAATTGATAAAACCTGCATGCGTCGGATTAAATGTATTTACAACTCCGATAACCAGGTTTGCAAACCCAGCTATTTCAATCATTTTTCCAATTCTATCCAGATGGGTAATTCGTGAATCAATGTCTGAAAAAATATCGAAAGAACCATCTTCCGTTTTCTTGCAAAAGTAAATCCACTGCACTATGCGACCAATGTATACAGCACCTGTTTCTTTCATAAAATTAATGTATGCATCATCTACTCCATGCATTTCCAGGCGAATAATGTACTCACCGGGTTCACACTTTTCAAATGTATATCTGCAAAAGCTCACTGAGCAAAGAACCCAACCGTTCATCGCCATTTCGTTAAGCCATTGTTCTTCTTTTTCAAAATCCCACGCCCAAATCCATTTATGGATAGTCTTCTTTTCTTTCATCATTTTCCCCCCCAAGAATTAAATCTCCATTATAAACAAGTTCTCTCAGACGTTCAATCTCACTCTTTAAAATCGACACTCCGCGTCCCGTTATCTTATATTCTTTCTTTCTGCTTCCTTCTTCGACCGGAAGAAGAGTTATCCATCCTTTTTCACACATGGTATTTAGCGCACCATATAATGTTCCTGCGGCCAGTCTGATTCGTCCTTTTGATAATTCCTCTGCCTGCTGCATTATTCCGTATCCATGTTGCGGTTTATACAGCGATAACAATATATAATAAGTTGTTTCAGTCAACGCTAGATTTTCATTCATGTTCTTATACATCCTCTCGTCACACGTTATATCGTCTGTCGTTATATCGTAATTATATTATATCGTCACACGATATATTTGTCAACTCTAAAATACAAATAAAAAGTGGTTTAGTTTATTGTTGCAATCCAGAATCCCTAGTAAATTTTCCATTAGGAATGCACTTAAAAATAATAAAATAGATGGCTCTGATTACCGAAAAATTCAGTAATCATAACCATCTATCCAAAATTCATGCTAACCCGATATCCTCACATGGTTTCAAATATCTGCCCATCAATGCTGGCTATTTCATCAATGGAGACCCTTGTGCCATCGGTCATAACAACAACCCGTTCATATTCATCTATCTTTTTAGCCCTGCCGCTAACAGTAACATAGGTGCCGCCGTTCTTCTTTTCATCTGGCTGAAAGTAGGTAATTGCTATTTTTGGATGCTCTTTAAGCTGATCTGCTATGATTTGAAGCCTGATGCTCAAAACGTCCTTCATGTATTCGTCCAATTCCACTCTCTCCCCAGTCAATCTTGCGGTTTCTTTGATGGCGTCACCATATCCGGTCAGTGCGGCAAAAGGAGAAAACTGAGCTGCCCGGTCAATAGCTAACATATGAGGGCGTGTTGCTGAGACATGGTGCGGTAGATTCATGATGTCGTCATATGATTTTTTCAAGCCTTATGACCTCCAATTTGCTCATTTCTTTCCACTGTGGTTGCGCCTTCCTCCAGATTCATACCCTTTAGGATGGCATTTTTTCCATATTTCTTTTTTATTTGTAGTATTGCTTTTTGCATCTTTTTTTCACGAGCAAGCTCGGCTTCTTCATATGCTTTATTCGCCTGTTCAGCCTCATAGTCTGTAAAAAGATCAAGCTGTTCATTGTTATCCGTCTTTTGAACAGCTGCCTCGTCAACAACATGATTTGCAGTAATGTTGACTCTCCTGATTAAAAGGTTTTTATCAACGATGCGCTCAAACAGCTCTGTGACGGCATCCAAAATTAGCTTTGAAGAGGAGGTCTGCCTGCCAAGATTTGCCGAACCATGCGCAGATTTCGGAACAACACGTCCGTAGTAGTCGGTGGTAATCGTCCCCTTATATGATTTCTCTTTCACAGGGTTTGATAGATTTTCAATGTCATATCCAACCGTCAAAACAAGCTGATCGGTCACAAGCTTTTTGTCTACCAGGTCAAGGACAAGCAGATCAGTCATTTCTCGCACAATCAGCTTCGCTTTATCAAATGTATAGGCAGAGTGCAACACCTGTCCTGATCCGATACTGTTTGTGCTTGGCTTATACGCCTTAATATGGGCAATGGTGCATGGTTCCCAACCCCATGCATGGTCAATAAGCAGCTCAGCGTTGATGCCAAACAGCTTATACAGTAAATCCTCTTTGTAATAATCGTTTGGCTTCCCAAGAGAACATTTTGCAATATCTCCCATGGTAAAGAGACCTTGTTCTTCCAACTTCTTAGCATACCCTCTGCCTACGCGCCAAAAGTCTGTTAAAGGCTGGTGTGACCACAGTAAGCGACGATAATTCATTTCGTCAAGTTCAGCAATCTGCACGCCGTTTTGATCCGGTATGGTGTGCTTTGCCTGAATATCCATGGCGACCTTGCAAAGGTACAAGTTTGTGCCAATTCCCGCTGATGCTGTAATACCGGTCGTTTTAAGTACATCAAGAATCATTTTCGTAGCAAGCTCACGAGCTGAAAGATTGTAGGTAATCATATAATCAGTGGCATCAATGAATACCTCGTCGATGGAATACACATGGATATCTTCGAGGGCAATGTATTTCAAGTAAATATTGTAAATTTGCGTGCTGTACTCTATATAAAGGGCCATCCTCGGCGTAGCAGCAATGTAGTCCAACGCCATATCAGGTGAGGATTTCAATTCAGCATCGTTGAAGGAGGCTCCTGTAAAAGTTCTCCCTGGTGCTTTGCGCAGACGTTCTGCATTAACTTCCTTGACCTTCTGCACCACTTCAAACAGCCTCGCCCTGCCTGGAATGCCGTACGCTTTGAGGGAGGGAGAGACAGCAAGGCAGATGGTTTTTTCAGTACGGCTTGCATCAGCTACCACCAGGTTTGTGGTCAAAGGATTAAGCCCTCGTTCCATACACTCAACCGAAGCATAAAAGGATTTTAAATCGATTGCAATATATGTTCTGTTCTTCATTTTATCACTGTCCGCCTCCTTCAAAAATTATCTGCCGTCAATTGGAATTTCCTATTTACTACCATAATTCTTTCAACATTCTAAATTCCTTGTAGATAGTATCTCCAAATTTATATTCAAACGAATACTTTTTATTAAATCCATATTTTTCATACAGCTTAATAGCTACTTGATTATCTATTTCTACGCTTGTATATAAATTTTCACCTGGAAATTTATTGTTGAAAAAAGTTAAAAACTCTTCTAACGCTTTTGAGCCAAATCCATTGCCTTGATGCTTAATATCAATCATAAATCTTGAAAATGACCATCCAGATAGCTCTTCATCATAATCATATAATAAAAATCCAACCATTTCATCACCATTATATATTGCTAATGGATATAATTCATCTTCATAAAAAGCTTGTACCAATGAAAATGCATTACTGGCAACATAGTTAGTTTGATGCTCTCCAACCTTTAAAGACACACAAGTGTTATAATTAAATTTATCTATTTCTCTAAAATTAATATCCATGTAGTACCCCTTCATATTCCTATTTATCCCGTGTCACAAATCCTTATATATTTGTTAATTTATTTCTAAATTCTATACTCCCCGTGCATAAAGAATACCTTTCTTAATTGCTTCTGCAATCCTTTTGGATTTTCCCAAGCCATAGAATGTCCTGCTGACTTGACAACTTCAATATTTATCATTTGTTTTTTCAACTCAATTTCATCATCATCTGGTAAAGAGTTTTCACCAAAAATAAAAGTCCTCTTACAATTTAATGAATATAATATCTCACGCCATGATGGGTTTCCACCAGCAACTGCTGACTTGGAAATTCTACTAATTGCTGTGGAAGAACAAACTGACAATGTCGCTGCCCACATAGAATTTTCAATGGTGTTTTCATTAACAACTTCATCAAATATACCATTTATAAAGTCATGTTCTTGGCAAGTTCCAAACTCATAACTTGATGATCCCTGACTACTCCTATCCAAATTAGCTTCACTGAGAATTATTGCTTCAATATTTTCTCTACATCTATCTGCAAGTTCAAGTGCAATAGGTCCACCCAGACTATGTGCAAAAATAATGAACTTATTAAGTTTTAGGTCATGTACGAAATTATATAAATAGTTTGCATGTTCTTTAACAGTATATAAATAATTATCTGGCTTATCACTAAATCCACTGCCCAGCAAATCTATCAATATTCGTCTGTGTTCAATTAAATCAGTTTGCGCTGCAACTTCAGGATAATCAAAAGATCCAGCACAACCTAACCCATGGATAAATAATATTGGAGTATCATTACCTGGCAAATCATGATACCTCATTTTATTACTATCATTATCTACTATATATTCCTTCATAATTCCGCCTTTATTTGTATTTTTTTATTTTATAATATATATGTACCAAAATCTGCAATTACAAAAAATTCTTCATTATTTTACAATATCCTTCACTTTTTTATACTTCTGCTTACTACTATTAGGCTTATCTGGTATCGTCATTTCAATATAACCTAGTTCCAAAGCTGGCAACAAGTAATTATCTCTAAATGTTGGTCTATGCCTTAACCCCAATAATTCCATAAGCTCCTTAGTTGAACATTCTTTATCACCGATAACCTCTAACCACTGGGGACGGTTCTCCATGTCCAGTTCACACACTACAATAATAAGGAGTTATTTTCAATAGCTAAAGAGGCATGATAAGCTTAATCATCATATTTCTAATAAATTTGTCTCCCTTATTATTTTTATTTGCATCATCATAGTTTTCCGACAATAATATCAGGGAAGATAATTTCATTCCATAAATTTCCAAATACTTTTCTAACGATTCTAGTGATGGTTGTTTCTTATTATTCTCGATCTCAGAAAGATAGCTTTTTGATATTTGAAACAATTCGCTCATATCAAGCTCATTATACCCATATATGGTCCTAGTTCAGCTTTAAAATATCTCCTATCATAGTTACCCACCTTTCTTAAATTTTCTATCTATATAAAGTCTAACAGTCTACTCACTCTTGATTGTCAAAAAATTTTTCATTTTATTTATTAGTTTTTCAAATTCTTCTTGTGCCAGAGCATCTGACTTCCATTCATATGTATAACCTCTTCCGACTCTTTTTCTAATAACAAAACAAAATTGTTCCGGTTTATCCAATTCATCTTGTTTATAGAATCTCCATTCTAATGAATCTGTATATATTACTTTATCAATTTTTTCAGCACTTAAATGTAGTTTAATTTGTTTCGGACAATTGTTACAATCACATTTATATATAGCTTCTTTTCCATAAGGAGATTTCACTTCAATAGTTGCAATATACTTTATTTCATTTTCGTACTCAATATTATACCAGTTCCAATTACTTGCTATCAAAATGTCTGGAGTTGTAGGTTTCTCTCGACCTTGATCATCAATATATTTTCCTGAATAATGATAATAATCATGTTTACTAGTATCTGTCCCTTTTGTTCCAACATTTACAACATCATACTTTGGAAACAAGTTTTCGATAAGTCGTTTTATAACATCATTTTGAAAATTAATTTCTCTAGTATCATTATTGCGTATATATTTATCAATCCATTTTTTATATTCTGTAAAGGGAATATTATCATCCATAGATTGTACTTGTAAACTCATATTCGAATCTCCCATATTATAGTCTGCGGATTGTTTTCTTTCTAAATTGCATTTACAATAATTGTATAAACTCTTCTGCTAATTCTTCTGCTGTAAAATCTGCTGATTTTAAAGCTAGCATATCAGCAAGCATAGGACTGTTTTTCTTCACAACATCTTTGGAAATATTATGCCACAATGGTAAAATCACTTTTCTCCCATTTTCTTGTTTAGCAAATAATCCATTTAATTCTTCTCCAGTCCAAAACTTCTTGAAATATGGTTCAGACAAGATAACAATTCCATATCTGGAATTTGAAAGTCCATCATCTATTGACTTTCTAAGACTATCTCCTACTCTTAACGTGAATTTGTCATACCATACTTTCGCACCTTTATCTATAAGCGAAGTAGCTAACGGTTCCGCAATTGCTTCCTTATCCTCTGACGCATGAGATATAAAAAAATCATATTCTTTTTTTTCTGCAATATTAGCGCTTACTGTAGTAGACGGAGAGACTTTTATCTCATTAATCAACTGTCGTTGTTCTTCAATAATAGAGTTTTGTTTTTTGAGAGAAACATCGTAAAGTTTAGCTTGTTCTTTCTGCAATTCACTCTGGGCTTTAGAAATTTCCATTCTTTTTTTGTTTATTTTCACATTAATATCTGTTTGGTTTTTTCTACTTTTCAAAATTTTCTCATTATCAGAGTCAATTGATCTTTGTTTTGATTTCATTTGAGTTATGGATGTATTTTTATTTACAGACTTCTCTATTCTTTGAATATTTTTAAGATATCCTACTTCCTTATTACCTTCACGTTCCAATTCTCTGGATAAACGTTCAACTTCTGATTGAAGTGAGCGAATCTTACTTTCTATTGAGCTTACTGACATAGTAATTCCTTTCTATAATCCCTTCCCCGGTTCCAACTTACGTTCTTTCCTACCAGGCATTAACATTTCCACAAAATCAAAAATCAATTTTGAATGAGTCAAAATTATTTTAGTGTTTCATTCTATTTTACCAACTTGTACACTTAAAAAATTCATCCTCAACTAAAATCGCACTAAATATTTCAAGTCTTAACGTCTCATCCTCATCATAATTACAATTTAAAATAACCTCCATTATGCGTCTGAGCAATTCCTCATTGATATGTCCTGCGGCTACATGGTAACTGATATTTTCCATCTCTCTGAAATAGATATTGACAATTGACATATATCAATTTTTCAATAAAAACATTGCTGTTAATATAAGAGACCACTGGGGACGATTTTTCATGTCCAATTTGCACTCTACAAATATTCTTTAATTAAGCCATTTTCATGCAGAATTGCCACCGAGAGCCGTCCCCTCATATGGCTACGATTACTCTTCATGTCTCGAATATTTTCTAAAATCAATTATTTTTGCTGACTTTCTCTTCTCAGCTACTCCCAAGCGTTCCATATCCAATTGAAATAGTTCAGTCGGATATCCAAATTCTTCAAAACCAGGCGGTGTACAAATATCTCTATTTATGTATTCGCTCAGCTCCCTTTGGTACTTCACTTCCTTCTCTAATGCATCATCATAAAAATCGATACATGTTGCTACCCTATTGACTCCTCCAACTGCTTTCTTCCCGTGAGTTTTGGTAAGCTTAGCATCGCCTGCCATCTGCATATATTTGTTTATCTGACTTTCTGAATATCCCTCTGCTCGCATTGCTAAACAAATAACGTTGTGAATATAAACCACATAATAATTCCAGTCTCTTGATTCAATATCTGTCATAGCAATTGCATATCTGCTGCTTACATTCACTACTAGCAAAACATTTCTGTTTTTATATTTTATTAAATGAGTATCCCAACAAAATGCTAAATCTTCCTCTTCTACTGGAGCAAGTTCCGCTTCCTTTACTCTTTTTTGCACTATTCCCGATAATCCAATCTGCATTTGTGTCCTCTATTCTATGATTTCGATATTATTTCTTTCACACCATTCTCTTGCAACTTTTTCGTAAGCACCGTCTCTATGCTTATACCACTTCTGTTCCAAGCCTAAATTACATAGCTTATCTTTAAATCTTCTGTAAGCACCTCTGCCATGAATCACATTTTCCAATTCATCCTGTGCTTTACCTTCTGGCAATTCGTATATAAAATTTTCCATCATGCTATATTCGTCGATATCGTACTGACCTGGCAACGGAATATAATCCTCAATAAATCCATCTTCAATTTCTTCTATCAGCTCTGAATCATCATCACCATTAACCATGCCATCAAATATCATAAGTACTTCTTCTGTTTCTGTACTGTAATAATATTCCGTTTCAGGATTGGTAAAACTCATTGCTTCGAGTACATCTTGTAATTTTACTTTCATATCTTCTAATCCTTTCTTTAAGTTACCACTAAAGTTTCATATATTTATTATTTTACTTTATCCTTTACCTTTTTATACTTCTGCTTACTACTATTAGGCTTATCTGGTATCGTCATTTCAATATAACCTAGTTCCAAAGCTGGCAACAAGTAATTATCTCTAAATGTTGGTCTATGCTTTAATCCCAATAATTCCATAAGCTCCTTGGTTGAACATTCTTTATCACCGATAACCTCTAATAATCTTTCAACTTGTTCGGTAACTTGTTCTATGACTTGTTCGATGTCAGCCTTCTTTGCCCAATCAACTAATTCTTTTATCAGCTGTGGAACCTGATTTGCAGGATGCGCCATATGCACTAACTGTTTTCCGGCAAATACGCCTACACCAACACTTCGAAATGTTCCTGCTTCTTTTGTCAATTCATTCATCGACACTTTATGAGCTTCTCCATTATACATCAGCTGGAACACAAGGTCCTGGAGCTCTACCAGGTTCCTTCTGCCTAACCCATTTAACCCCAATACGTTAAACCTTAAATGGAATAATAGGGAAGCTAACTACGATCATATTGATACAGTTGAAGAA
The DNA here is from genome assembly GCA_002422545.1 of Firmicutes bacterium UBA6113. Taxonomy (GTDB): domain Bacteria; phylum Bacillota; class Clostridia; order Tissierellales; family Sedimentibacteraceae; genus Sedimentibacter. Next base: position 127,552 of record DIWF01000036.1, read on the forward strand.
TGGATTTTGCTGCCAAATGGTCAAGTTCAAAGAAGGCGCTCTTTACTTAAATTAGGAAGGTCATTTATGAATCATAACGGTGTTAAGTTTGACCTTTTCGCCAAAAACAAAGAAATTAATATTGACAACCGGAGATGGCGGTTCTGGTTATGATCCATTTAATTTAAGCTAAGATATAGTGGAAGTTGCAGGCAAAACAATTGAACTTACGCTACTATATTAATTCTTATTTCTTATTTAAATTTAGGAAAGACCTTCTATTTAAGAAGGCTCTTGAATAGGTAAATAAACCTTCTTCAATTCTATACAATTTATGCTTATTAACCCTATTGGTCTTACTATTTTGTATTTTCTCAATCTCATCCGATAGCAACAATGATGGTAATGCACAGAACCTTACTGGATATTTCTGGTACTACTCTTAATACATTGCTCTTTCTGCAATTATAATCTTCCTTATACCTCTAATCTGCCATATCGCTATAAGATCTTCTTCCTTTATTTTTCCTAACCGCTTACCATTTCTTTCATCATAAAATTCTCCAGTATATAAGTTAAGTTTCCAAGGTTTTTTATCGATTTGATACTGTGTTCTTATTATAGTTTGTAATATGTTGCTCGTCCATCTTGGTTGACATTTACAAAGGTGTTGACTTTTTAACAAGTATAAGTATATCAACAGCTAATTTAATACTGTGAATCGATTATAAGATGGACCTCTATACACTAAAATGATGATTTTCCATATTGATTAAACAAAATCTCAAGCATTGTGTTTATCCTATTTGCAGCGTAATGAGTTATTGCAATATAAGCTTTTTGGTGATGCCTTGTTCGTAAGCTCGGGATTGGCGTTGTAGGATTGTTATCAGTATTTGGATATAACCTATAACCTACTTCTGCAATTATATCATTCAATGATATGCAATTAATTATCTTTGTGTCTACTGTTTCGATGTCATACAGCTCTACATAATATTTATAATCAATAGTCCAAGGATGCTCCTTTATTAGATTATCGTCAGTAATATTATTGCGGTCATAGCCCTTTGTCTTAGCTCGACCTACAATAATTGGAGTTCCAGCACCAGACTTGTCCCAGCTGACAGCTGAAAGAAAAACAGTAGTGTCTTTATTCAGGCTTCTTGGAGATTTTGAGGAGGCTGTGAAATATATCCCTTTATGATTATAAAGATTAGGTTTATATAGTATATTAGGGTCAATTCGTCTATTAGCTGCACCCTCGAATTTTAAGATAGCCGAGGCAACTTCATTGGATAGACCGAGTATGTTCTCCACTTCATCAGTTTGTATTACATCGGGTATTTTATTTGTACTAACCTCTGCGCCAAAACGTACAGGATTTGGTCTACTAAACTGATTACGTCCTTTAATTGCTTTTTGAACGATTAGAATTTCATCCTCAATTATATCGCCAATGACCTTGAAATCACCTGACTCATGAATAGCCAGCAACATCTTATCAAAGTAGTCTGAAAGTTGTGCTATTAAATCATACTCATCCTCTATGTACAATGATAGCTCAATATTGTGTCCAAAACCACCACCTGTAAAATTGGCTGACCCTATAATAGCTACATTATGATCAAACAGATACAGCTTAGCATGAAGATCTTTAAGTGCGTAAATAACAACCCCTGCCTTTTGAAGGCTTTTTAGTGCAGTAAGACTACTTACAGATTTGATGAAATCCTCGCGATAAAAACGTGTAATCAGTTGAGCATCAATTTCTTTGCTCATTGAGTCTACAAGGTACCGCGTCATATTTTCCTGTACAAACGGGCTAATAATTCGAATGTGATGCTCTGCCTTTTCAAAAGCGTCAACAATCGCGTCACGATGATTTTGATTCAATAGCTCAATCGACATATCAAACTCCTATATTTGGCTTAGCCAGATTCTTTTATACATGTCATACAAGACAAAAGCTCTTAATTAGGTTTAGGACATATTTCATACTCTTTATCGGGTATCGGTTAAATATGTTTTTGTTATCCATATAATTAATTTTGCGAAAACTTGAGTACTAGAGCAGCCTATTGATTTTTAAGTGTCAGAGATATGATTCGCCCTTCCTTAGAAATTATCATTTGAGCCATAGGGATTTTGGGGTTCAGCTGCCATCGAAAGATTGCCATGTATATCATTGTTATACACCACATTTTCCTTTTCTATGAATGAACTTGAACCACCGATGCCGAAGTACTTCTCAAAAAATGCCTTCAGCCTATCAATAACACCCTGTTTTTTCTCGGCTCTGCCACCGCCGCCAAATCGGGATACAGGAGGCATAATCTTATCTATATCTGTCCCTGCAGTCTTGATTTCACCATCACGGAATGCATTCTCTAGAAATTTACGAGTATCTTCAGGCTTCAGCTTTTCTTCTGTGATAATTGTTTGAAGTTCTTCTTCACGCTGTTTCACAACATAATCGTGCCACTCACTAATTATATCATCCTCATCATTGATACCTGAAATAAATGTTTCAATTAATTGTTTCTTACTGCGGAGTTCCGGGCTGGCATCAATTGCCTTTTTGATAGTAATCAAAACTTCCTTGTCCTCACAATGGGTATCATGGTACTTCTTAACCAGCATCAGAATATAGTCAATATTAATTTCTATCTGCTTGATGAGTTCTATTTCAAATACGATATCGTCAATAATATCCGTGCTTTCTCCAGCTTCACGCCTGCGTTTCCACTCGTCACGCAAGTCCTGATATCTGCCAAGATAATCCTGCAAGTCACGTTCGGTAATCAATTCTTTGCCTTGGAATTCATCAAAGGATACCAGCAAATTTCGCATACGAAGGATTGCACCGAACAAAGCAATAAAATCCTTCTGGTTATGCTCACCGATAATCTGTGGATCTGTCAGCGGGAACTTCTGATTCAGTTCCTCCATCATATCCAAATATCCAGGCATTGCTTTATCGTTCGCAGAGATATATCCATAATAATAATCCTTAAAACTCTGGAGCAGGACAATTCCTCCAGCATTCTTATCACCAAAAAGAGAAATGGCGCTATCCACACGCTTTTGAAGATTTCTAAAACATATTATATTACCGAAAGTCTTTATAGAATTCAAAATACGGTTGGTTCTGGAAAATGCCTGAATCAATCCATGCATCTTAAGGTTTTTGTCAACCCACAAGGTATTCAGTGTTGTGGCATCAAAGCCTGTAAGGAACATATTTACTACAATCAGCAAATCCAGTTCCTTGTTCTTCATACGAAGGGATACATCCTTGTAATAATTCTGGAACTTGTCACTGGATGTATCATAGTTGGTATGGAACATTTCATTATAGTCTCTGATAGCTGACTCAAGAAAATCACGGGAGTTCTGGTCAAGAGCAGAAGTGTCCTCTGAATTTTCCTCGTCCAATATACCGTCAGTTTCTTCTTCGTTTGCACCATAACTGAATATGGTAGCTACACGCAGTCTTCGTGTTGGGTCGGCAGCCATCTGCTTTTGGAATTCTTGATAATACAACTTTGCCATTGGCACAGATGATACGGCAAAAATGGAGTTGAAGCCACTGACACGCTGTTTCTGTTTTATTTCCTCAACGGAACCTCTTGCAGCAGAGGCAACTTCAGTAATATTCGTAAGAGAATTGAAAATGTAAGTCTTATCTCCACGGTATGTCTTCTGGTCAAAATGCTCCATAATATACTTTGTTACAAGGGAAATACGCTGTGGTGCCATCATTGCTTTTTCACGGTTAATATCCCACACCATTTCATCACTGATTTCTTCTTCTGTATCCATTGTCTTTATGTAATCCACACGGAACGGAAGAACATTCTTGTCGTTGATGGCATCTACTATGGTATAGGTATGAAGCTGGTCGCCGAATGTCTGGCCGGTAGTAAAGAATTCCGGGTTCTTTGACGCTCCGGAATTAGCTGCAAAAATCGGTGTACCTGTAAATCCGAACAGATGATACTTTTTGAAGTTTTTTATAATAGCCGAATGCATATCCCCAAACTGGCTGCGATGACATTCATCAAAAATAATGACAACATGTTTTTCATACACTTCATGTCCACTGTATTTCTTAATGAAAGTTGCCAGCTTCTGAATTGTTGTGATAATAATTGTTGCATTTGGATTTTCCAGCTGTTTTTTCAAAACAGCAGTAGAGGTGTTGCTGTTGGCAGCACCCTTTTCAAAACGATCATATTCTTTCATTGTCTGGTAATCCAAATCCTTACGGTCCACCACAAACAGCACCTTATCGATATATGGAAGCTGTGAAGCCAGCCTTGCAGTCTTGAATGAGGTCAGCGTTTTACCTGAACCCGTTGTATGCCAGATATAGCCGCCGCCTGCAACACTGCCATACTTTTTATAGTTATTGGCAATTTCAATTCTATTAAGAATTCTCTCAGTAGCAGTAATTTGATAAGGGCGCATAACCATCAGCATGTTTTCTGATGTAAAGACACAATACTTGGTCAAGACATTAAGCAAAGAGTGCTTTGCGAAAAATGTCTTTGTGAAATCAATCAAGTCAGGAATCACACGATTGTTGGCATCTGCCCAAAAAGAAGTAAACTCGAAGCTGTTGCTGGTTTTTCCTTTTTTAGTCTTGCCAGAATTCGCATCCTTGATTGCATTAAAACGGGTACTGTTTGAATAATACTTTGTATTCGTTCCATTGGAGATAACAAAAATCTGCACATATTCAAACAATCCGCAACCTGCCCAAAAAGAATCACGTTGGTAGCGGTCAATCTGATTGAATGCTTCACGGATAGCAACGCCTCTGCGTTTCAGTTCGATATGCACCAAAGGTAGACCATTGACAAGCACCGTCACATCGTAGCGGTTATCATATTTTGCACCTTCTGATGTACCTAATACATACTGGTTGATGACTTGTAGACAGTTGTTGTGTATATTCTTTTTATCTATTAGAGTGATGTTCTTGGAAGTACCATCATCACGTTTTAGCACCTGCACATAATCCTCTTGTATCTTTCGGGTCTTTTCTACGATATGTTCATTTGGATTTACCACTGCACTTAAAAAAAACTGCTCCCATTCCGTATTGGAGAATTGATAATGGTTCAGCTCCTCAAGCTTGTTACGGAGATTTGCAATCAAATCTTTTTCTGTATGGATTTGCAGATATTCATAACCCTGCTCACAAAGCAGGCGAATAAATTCCTTTTCCAGTGCAGCTTCGCTTTGGTAGCTGTCAGAACGTGCCTTCACAGGCTCATATTCTGTAACAACTGTATTTTCATTTGTCTGTGCGACAATGTTAAAATAAGGCATAGCATTCGCTTCCTTCCTATGAGAGTTCTTTGAATATCAGTAATTTATCACGATAGTATTCATACTGCTTGGTACGAGCTTCTATTTCAGCAGGAAGTCCTGTGGTAATATCGTTGCAAAGAGCATCAAAACGGTCGAAAATATCCACAATACGTTGTTGTTCTTGTAATGTCGGAATAGGAACAGTATAGTTATTCATCATAGGTCTTCTTACTGATGTAACTGATGAATTCACAGCATTCTTTTGTATATATTCATAGAAAGTAGTTTTCATATAATAAAAGAAGTACTTTGCCATAACATGGGAATCCGTTATGTGGATACGATATGCTCTTTGATGCAAAGCATATTTACCCTCAACAAAATGAAATATTTTACCCACTCCAACACCATCTCCTGAAGTTATAATTGCGGTCTCATCGTATTCATACTCATTTTTTCTTCTCACCTCTTGAGAACGAACAAAAAATGGATACTTACCGATTTCAAGTTGCTCATTTGTATTGCTACTTCCTGTACCAATATCAGCTATTTCAGATAATTTCATAATCTTGATATCATTACTATGGCTAAATTCAAAAGTTTTTTTGCAATAATACTCATACTGTTGCTTTCTTGCTATAAGCTCCGCTGAAAGCTCCGCTGAAAGCTCCGTGAAATTGTCCAGAATACGGACAATTTCACTCTGCACTGGCAGTGGAGGAACGGGAATAACTACTTTATTTAATACTTTTTGAGTTAAACTTGGAACACCACCAGCTGTATTTAAATCTTCAAGATGCATCTTTTGTAAGTAATAATACACGTATTTAGGTTCCACCAGTGTACTATTGATTTCTGTATAAAAAATGGTGTCTACATTCCAAAATGGTGTGTCTACAAAATACAATTTATCAATAGAACCTTTTCTTGGAATCAATACTGAAGGCTTATTATAGGCAAATCTATCCACATAAGTCATAATTCCTCCAGACCCATAAACTGGGATATCTCCTTGATCAAAGTTCTTATAATCACTGCCATTTTTAATTGTCAATATATCCTTTAACTCCTTATATTCGACACCATCTGGGCAAAGCTCTGCAATCAATTCCTCTAACTTACTCATTCGCGCACCTCAATTTCTTCGATGATGTTGCGAATAGCTTCACGCAGTTCATTTTCACGCATAACAATTTCTTCAATCTCTACATTCAGCTTCACAATGTCCACCTTTTCACGGGTGTCCTCTGATTCCACATAGGTAGAAACAGACAGGTTATATTCATTTTCTGCGATTTCTTCATAGCTTGCCAGATAGGAGAAATGTTTCACTTCCTCACTTTTTCCAAATATGTCTACAATACGTTGAATATTCCCAGGTGTCAGCTTATTATTATTTGTCACCTTGATGCATTCGTTAGAAGCATCAATAAACATTGTCTTGTTGTCAGTCTTATTTTTCTTCATCACCATGATGCAGGTTGCAATACTGGTTCCAAAGAACAGATTGCTTGGTAGTTGAATGATACAGTCAACATAGTTATTATCAACCAAATATTTTCGAATCTTCTGTTCTGCACCGCCACGGTACATAATTCCAGGAAAGCATACGATAGCAGCCGTGCCGTTGGATGCAAGCCAAGAAAGGCTGTGCATAATAAAAGCAAGGTCAGCTTTGCTCTTTGGCGCAAGCACTCCGGCAGGAGCAAAACGAGGGTCATTGATGAGCAGTGGGTTTTCATCGCCTGCCCATTTGATAGAGTAAGGAGGATTAGAAACAATCAACTCAAATGGCTCATCGTCCCAGTGCTGTGGTGCTGTTAAAGTATCCTCACAAGCTACATTAAATTTGTCAAAACCAATGTCATGCAAAAACATATTGATACGACAAAGGTTATATGTAGTTATATTGATTTCCTGACCGTAAAAACCATTTCGAATAGCATCTTTTCCAAGAATTTTTTCAGCTTTTAAAAGCAGCGAACCAGAACCGCAGGCAGGATCATATACCTTGTTGATTTCTGTTTTACCAGCAGTACCAAGGCGTGTCAAGAGTTCTGATACATCAGCTGGTGTGTAAAATTCTCCGCCTGATTTACCAGCATTTGATGCATACATTGACATTAGATATTCATAGGCATCTCCAAAGGCATCAATAGAATGATCCTTAACATCACCAAGATTCATTTCACCCACACCATTTAATAGCTTGACCAGTTTTTCATTTCTCTTAGCGACAGTAGAGCCCAGCTTGTTGCTGTTTACATCGAAATCATCAAACAAACCTGCAAAATCATTCTCAGCTTCACTACCCTTGGCAGACTCCTCTATGTGATTGAATACACGTTCTAGTGTTTCATTTAGATTTTCATCAGTTGTAGCTTTAGCACGAACGTTGCAGAACAATTCACTGGGCAGAATAAAGAATCCCTTTTCTTCTACCAAACCAGCTCTTGCTTCTTCTGCCTCAGCATCCGAGATTTTAGCATAATCAAAGTCTATATTACCGGCTTCTGCTTCGCCGCTGTTAATATAACTGCACAAATTTTCTGAAATATATCTGTAAAACATGGTACCAAGAACATAGTTCTTAAAATCCCATCCATCTACAGCACCACGCAATTCATCCGCGATTGCCCATATTGCACGATGAAGTTCATCACGCTCTTGTTCTTTCTTTGTATCAATCATTCTCTTTTCCCCGTCCTCTGAAGCAAATTCTAAAATTATAATTATTTCTTTTAAGTCGTGTGATAATATTTGCACTGAACCCTACACTTTCAGCAAGTTCAACATTAGTCATCTTCTCATCTATTACTAGTTTAAATAGCTTAATAAAGCACACAGCTATATGTGTCAAACTCTAATAATGTTTATGGAAGTTAAGGTTTTAAGCACTGTGGAGCTTTAGGATTCCCAGTTTTAGTGTACCATTCATTTATTATGAGAAGTGCACATGATAGCCTTTAAAGGGCAATGGCATAGCATTTTTTGTATATCACCCTTGACATTTAATCATGTCCACATAGGCTCATTATCAATGAAATAGAAATTCTTAACTTCCTAAACGCTAAAAATTTATCTTGCCAAAAACAAATAGTGTCTATTTAACTAGCATTATATCACGTTTATGTAAATATCTCTATATTTTAATGCTTTATTTAAATTCAGTAAAATAAAAAAACTACTATAATTAACACTGGCATTACTTGGTGAAGACTCAAATAACAAAATGGCAAAACAAACTTATGAACGATAGTAATAAATACATGGTTCAAAATTAGCAACATAATCAGATTTGAATCACACGATATAAATAAAGCTTATAAACATTCCCTTAACAATGTCTATAAGCTTTTCATATCTATGCCCGCCCAATAGTAGCTAGTAGCATGCTAGTTACATCACAAACTATACGGTTTACATTATCCACTTTGTTTACTATTCTGTTACTTACCTTTTCCAGCACATCGTATGTCATTCCGTCTGTTGATATTTCTGTTCTTAATGCCATTGTGTGTGAGTATGTCTCCCATTAAGCCTACACTTCTTATGTTTGGAAGGCATGAGAGTACTGCCATATTTTGTTATGAAGATTTTTCATTATCAATATTTTAGTTATATACAAAGATGTCACCGTTTATGATATAAATTTATTGTTCAAGCTATTCTATAGAAGAGTTGTCACTGAGAACCGTACCCTATATGCTCTTAATAAAATAACCATTTTTATACTGCCAATTCCTTTACACTTTGGTAAAGACTATATAAATGTTTTAAAGACATATCCAATATGGGTTCAAACATAAATGAATTCAAATGTATATTCTCTGGTGTGATCATTGCAACTAAGTCTAAAGTATTCATTGCATCATCATGAATATTTTGTCTATACGCTTTTATCAACCATGCACTTTGATTCTTTTTTGAATAAATAGCGTTTATAATATCATTTCCGTTAGTAACTTCGGTTAATATTTTTTGTATCATATATGATTCAGCCTTTAATCTAATTGCCATTGAGAGAATAAGTTTATTCTCTATTTCAAGTTTCTCAAGATCTGCAATCTTATCAGCTTCAGTCATGATAACATCATATATCAATTCATTTTCGCGTTCACTTGCAAAACTTACATTGTTGCTTTTACACCAATATCTATTAAAAATATTCTGAATTTGTTTGAGCGTAATTGTTTGAGTATCATTTTTAAAATGAAGAACATTTGTAAGAATCAAGTAATCAATATTCTCATCATCTTCTGTATATTCAATAAGATTTCTTACAAATGGAACTGATGCAACCATTATATTATCACAACAACCACTTTCCAAACATTTTTTATAATGCCCAAAAATATTTTTAGTATATTGTCCTTTTTCAAGTTGAATTGTTCCTTCATTTGTATAGGCAATATATGCATTATTTTTTGTTGTTATCCGTGATGCAACTGTTCTATAAAAATCAAAATTATGAGTTAATAATAAAATGTTAAATATTTTCTCACCACTTGAATTTCGATACTCAGATATATCATTAATATACTCAATGATCGCATATTTGTTCTTATAATCAAAAGACTCCGAAATGTCATCTAGTACAATTAATTTTTCATTGCCTTCATTCTTTGCCACTAATATTTGAAAAATCATATGCAGAATATAATATGCTCTTTTTTCACCCGTACTGAGCACATTTAGCAAACTATCTTTTGTAATTTCTTTTTTTCCTCTATTATCAGAAAAAATGTATTTAAAACTTGGCAAATCCATATTCAAAATTACGTCATCTTGATTTGATGGTTCAATTAGAAACGGAACATAAAATCTTTCTACAAATAAATCTAAAGCCTTTTTCCAGTCTGTTGTTTCCCCTTTTGCTTTATCTCTTAATACTTTAAGATCATCTTGTGCCTTTTTATATTCCTCCAATAACTCTTGAAGCATAACCTCATAACATGAAAAAGCCTTAACCCAAACCTTCTTTTTAAATTCATCAATATTCTTATATTCAACGATAATCTCTTGATGTTTTTGCAAGAAGTCATTAAATGCTTGTGTGTCTTTATTTTTACTTATGACTTTATTGATTTTTTCAAACAAATCTTTAATTTCTTTTGTATTAAGAACCTGAGCCTTTTCTTTATTAATCAACTCATCTAATTCATCTTGATTTTTTACAACTATAGCAGTACTTCCATCTTTCGCATTTAATTTAATTTCATTACTAGCAGCAAAAAAACCATTGGTACTAAGCGAACTGTTAATGTTACTATAATTGTTGTGATCTATTACACCTTTTTGCATATATAGAGATTTTTCAACAAGTTCATTATATTTCTTTTCATATTCTTCAATTAACTCTGACGTTTTTCCTGTTGTAATCATAGAATAAACTTTATCATTAAACAGTGTATTGTAATCTATCTCTTCCTCGCTTAATAAACAATTCATTTTAGGATCATGTAATAGACTATAAATTTCATCCAAACACATATACTCTGCTTTTACCTTGCTTCCCCAATCCTTCAGCATAACATTTTTTGTATCAAAATTACTACGCGATGAATACTTTAGCTTTTCTTTTAACTTTTCATACAAAAATTGCTTTTTATCTTCTATAGACTTGTGTATAGATAAATATTCTTTGCGTAGATCATCGTTAGCCATCAACATACCCTGATTTTCAAAAGCATTTTCATCAAAAGGATTTATTACTATAATACTTTCCGGTGAAATAACCGTCTCATTATAAACTATGTTACAAGTACTACTATAATTAAAAACCTTTTCTTCAACTGGTTTGCTATCTCTTACTGCTTCTAATGTTTTTGCTAATGATGATTTCATAGTTCCATTAGGCGCATAAATTACAGCAACATTCTTATTAGAGAAATCTAAAGATGCACTCATTCTCTGAATACCATAGCAATTTTCTAATTCCAATTTTAATTCCTTCATTTTATCCCCCACCATTAAATTGTTTATAACTAAATATTTGTTTTTCCATATACGTAAATGATTTAATTTAATATATATCACTACGTCTATTGTATTTATGTCTAATTTTGTCGAATAATATCAAATAATTTGTTATATCTAGTATTGAGATTAATAATAAATCATTGTATTGCAACTAGTATTTTAGAAAAAAAAATCAAAGTTAAAATTTCTATAAAATGATTTAAGCATTCTCACTTATATCTTAAATAAAAGTATATATTTAAAATAATAAAATAGATGGTTCTGATTACCGAAAAATATAGTAATCATAAACCATCTATCCAAAATTCATACTACCCCAATATTAATTACATTGAAATTCTAACGTTTACTCTATTCCCACTCAATAGTAGCCGGTGGGTTGCTTGTTACGTCGTACACTATACGGTTTACATTGTCCACTTCGTTTACTATTCTGTTGCTTACTTTTTCCAATACATCGTATGGAATTCTTGCCAGTCGGAAGTCATTTTTGTTTTTCTTCTTCGAATACACGGATGAATTCATTGCCTATTATTTTACGTTTTGTTTCAGGATCAGTAACGCCGGCAAGTTTTCCAAGGAATCTTTCTCCCATATTATATACTTAAAACCAGCGCCTCATTAGTTTAATGAGGTGCTGGTTAAATCCTGCCAAATCTATTTTAACATAGTTGTACCAAAAACCTTTTTGTTCAAATGTTTTTTCTTGCTGCTTTTTGCTTCTATCTTATGATATTTATATTCCCAACTAATATTTCCGCTCAACACCTTTGAATCATAATCATCTAATATGGAACGCACATCTTTAGACAGTGCAAATAAAGCTATAATATTTGGTATTGCCATTAGTCCTACAGTCATATCTACTAATTCCCATACAAATGTAGCATCTATCAATGTACCAATTATTAATGAGGCAATTACTATAACCTTAAATGTATTTAAGGTTACAGGCTTTGCATTAAACAAAAACTTTACATTGGATTCTGCAAAGAAATACCAGCCTATTATTGTTGTCAGAGAGAAAAATGATAAGCAAACTGATAGGAACATTCCCCCAACACTTCCAAAGTTTAAAGTAAAAGCATTTTGTGTCATGACCGTTGCACTTTCGGCCATTACTGATGCAGGTATTGTTGAATTATATGCACCTGTAGCCGTATTTACCATAACAGTTGATGTACAAATTAAAAATGTTGAAATAAACACTCCAATCATTGCTGAAAAACCCTGCTCTGCTGGATGCTTTACATCTGCAACTGCATGTGAGTGAGGTGTGGAACCAACTCCTGCTTCATTGGAAAACAATCCTCTGGCAAGACCGTATCTTACAGTTTGTTGAACTGTTATACCAAGTGCACCTCCGCCAATTGCGCCTGGTGTAAATGCTCCAATAAAAATACTTTTAATAGCTGTAATAAACCCGCCTAAATTTAAAGCAATAATTACCAAGCTTCCAAGTATATAAGCACCAGCCATTATTGGAACAACAGTTTCAGCAAAAGAAGCTATTCTTCCCATGCCTCCCATCAATATCAAAGTAACTACTATTGCAAGACCCACTGTAACTGCAATAACCGGAATATTAAACGCTGAACTAACTGAACCGGCAACAGAATTTGATTGAACCATGGTACCGACAATTCCCATAGTTACAACGGCTGTTATGGAGAAAAACACAGCAAGCCATTTTGATTTCAACCCATTTTTAATATAATATGCAGGTCCACCTACCAGTTCTCCATCTTTATTTTCTCTGTATTTTTGAGCCAATACTGCTTCGCTGAAAATAGTTGCCATTCCAAAGAATGCAGATACTATCATCCAAAATGCAGCGCCAGGACCACCTGCTGCAATAGCTGTTGCAACACCAACTATATTTCCTGTACCTACCTGTGAAGCTATAGCAGTTGCTAAGGCTTGTATAGGAGTCATTTTGCCTTCTTCAGCCTTTTCCTTATTTGCTATTTCGGCAATCATTTTCCTCAAGCCCGGAATTAACCTAGTAAATTGAGGAAACTTAAGCTTAATAGTCATGAAAATACCAATACCCATAAGTGCAAAAATTAGCACATAATCCCAAAGCACTGTATTAATCATTGCAACAAAATTTCTGAAATTTTCCATTATATAAATCCTCCTTAATTATATATACATTAAATCAATCGTGTTTAATGTTTTCATATATTAATCGAGGACCTTCAAAAATCTTCAGTAAGTTTCATGTGATTAAAAAAACGATGTCATTTTTTCGAATTTTTTTCAAGCTTTTTCTGTTTCACTGTAGTATACAATACCATCTATAAATTTTTTTAAATTAACTTTACCTCTTTTTTTACTTTTTTCTCTAATAAAATCCATTTCTATTTTTATCTGTTCAAAATTGTATAATCCATTAGAATACTCTGTAAATATCTCATTCATATAATCCTCCAGTCCGATGTTAGCAAGATTTTTCATTCCAATAGCTGCAGTCCTTCTGATTCTCTGTTCCATAACTTTAGGGTTATCTGTAAAATGGCTGCACAAATCTGCAATAGTCTCATCAGACGTGTGTTTATTATTATCAATTAAATATTTAGCAATATTAATAATATCCTGACTTCCTGATTCACTTAATATACCCATTCTTTGCATAACCCTTTTAATACCAATAATGCTATCTTTAGTATGCCCTAGAACAGATGCACTTTGTTTATCAGAAAATAAACCTTGTATGGTTTGTAATTTCTTGTTCATTTCGAATTTATATGTAACATTTTTAATTACACTTTGCACTTCTACTGCATCAATAGGCTTTGAAATGAAAAATTCTATTCCATGCTCATATGCTTTTGATATCATTTCCTTGGAGGATACCTGTGATATCATTATATAATGTATTTCTGGATACTTACTTTTAATCTCCTTTAGAATACTTATGCCATCCTTGACTGGCATAAGCAAATCTAATAAAACTAAATCTGGTCGGATAGCATCAATTTCCTTCAATGCATCAGGTCCATTATAAGATGTGCCTACTACTTCTCCCAATTCCTTATCATATATTATTTTTTCAAGAATTCTAACTACATTTATATTATCATCAACTATGAATATTCTCATTTGATTTTTCCTCCAAAATAATTTTAGGGATATTAATATTAAAAATCGTTCCAATTCCTAATTTAGAATTTACTTTCACTTCACCTTTAAGTTGTTCTTCAACAATATACTGCACTATGCTAAGCCCTAAGCCTCTATTTATTTCTCCTGTATCATAATTAATTTTAGTAGAAAAGCCCGGCGAAAAAATTTCATTAATATCATTTTCATTAATTCCAGATCCATTATCTGATATCTGAAATATATGATCAATTTCATCAACACTATGAACAACGCTAATTTTTGCATCAAATTGAGATTCACTAATAGCATCCATGCTGTTCATTATTAGATTTCTCAAAACTGACATCAAGTAATAATGTTTATCTGTATAAAAATTTTCACCCATAATAAATTCGAATTCTATGTGTTTATTGATATTTTTGGATTCTCTAATCATTGTTTCAAGCAAAATATTGTTAATATCTTTGTATTCCATACCATTATCATTCAGCTTATTTTCCGTAATGCTTTTAATTCCTCGAACCACTAATCCATTTTCTTTCTTAATTTCATGAACATCTCTGGCAATATTTAAAGCATTGTTAGCCCAGTTGTCTTTATTTTGATTATTGCTTATTTGCTCAAATAAATTATAAGATTGAGACATAACTTTTTCAATATTATCCATATTTTTTTCAATCCAAAAAATTTCAGTTTTTAGTTGAGATGTAAGCCATAACAGCTTTTTATATCTATCTTCATGCTCTCTCTTTGTTAACATCAAATCATAGTAGTTAAATGCTACTAATATAGCTAATACTAAAGATGATCGAACAATGCTGACAACCAGCAGTGATGGAATAACTTCAATTAGACTTGTATCAGCAAAAATAAAATACCTAAAAAACACTTCAATCGAATTTAATAAAAAATCACATGAAATAAGCGCCAAAAAAACAAAACCTATATTGTGCTTTCTACCATTTTTTATTAATAATTTATATAATAATGGATAAAAAATATAAAATAACATTTCCGGCATATAAGCAATGAATACTTCATTGTTATAACCAATAGTTACTTGATAGACTGCTAATCTTAATAAAAAAACCGTGACAGCAGATAACATTCCCATCGATATAGAGCTTATATCTTCATAATAATAAAGAAATGTCACAAATATTATTACACCTGCAGAAACGACAAAATCACTTTCTGATAATCCTAAATTAATTTGAGATGCTAATGCAACCAATATGGATGCACTTATAATCTTTTTTAAACCTTTCATTAAAACACCGCAACTTCCTTTGGTCTATGGAACTGTTTTCACTGTCCCTTCATTTATATATTTTTAACATGTCTCCCTTTTTCCCATACTTAATGAATTATATTATATCATAAGATTTATAATCCGACTCTGCTTATTTTGCTACTTTTGAGTATTTCATTTACTCAATATCATTATGTATATAAGTTCTTTAACTTATCAACCAAATTATTAAATTAAATTTCAAATCAGCAGATTTATTGTCTGAAAATTCTTTGACTGGGTTTACTTTCTATCACCCTGTTCGCTTTGATGTCTCCTGTCTTCATATCTAACATCTCCTTTTTAGGTCAAAAATAAACAATGACCGTGTTAGATTTTCTAAAATGCTTCGAAAACCTAACAGGTCATTATAAATTCTTAAAACCTTAAATGCAGTTCAACTTCAATCTTTATCTTATTCCCACTCAATAGTAGCTGGTGGCTTGCTTGTTACGTCGTAAACTATACGGTTTACATTGTCCACTTCGTTTACTATTCTGTTGCTTACTTTTTCCAATACATCATATGGTATACGAGCCCAGTCGGAAGTCATTCCGTCTGTTGATGTAACTGCTCTTAATGCAACTGTGTGGGAGTATGTTCTTCCGTCTCCCATTACGCCTACGCTTCTGATGTTTGGAAGGCATGCGAAGTACTGCCATATTTTGTTCTGCAGACCTGCTTTTTTGATTTCATCTCTGAATATGAAATCTGCTTCTCTTACTATTTCAAGTTTATCTTCTGTAATTTCTCCAAGAACTCTGATTGCTAGACCAGGTCCTGGGAATGGTTGTCTTTCAACTATTTCTTCTGGAATACCAAGTTCTCTTCCCACTTGTCTAACTTCGTCCTTGAACAGTTGTCTTAATGGTTCCAACAGTTCAAAGTCAACATCTTCAGGAAGTCCTCCAACGTTGTGGTGGCTTTTTATAACCTGAGCTGTAGCAGTTCCGCTTTCAACAACGTCAGGGTAAATTGTTCCCTGTACCAGGTAATCTATATGTCCAAACTCTTCTTTTAATTTTTGTTTTTCTTCTTCAAATACGCGGATGAATTCATTGCCGATTATTTTACGTTTTGTTTCTGGATCTGTAACGCCGGCAAGTTTTCCCAGGAATCTTTCTCCTGCATTTACTCTTATTAAATTCATGTTGAACTTTTCCTTGAATACCTGTTCAACCTGGTCGCCTTCATCTTTTCTCAAGAGGCCGTGGTCTACAAATACGCAAATCAGATTTGAGCCGATTGCCTTGTGAACCATAACTGCTGCTACGGAAGAGTCAACTCCTCCTGACATTGCACACAGAGCTTTTTTGTCTCCAACCATTTCTTTTATTTTAGCAATTGATTCTTCGCAGAAATTTCCCATAGTCCAGTCTTTTGTCATGTTGCATACATTGAACAGGAAGTTGTTGATTACTTCTCTTCCTTTTTCTGTGTGTTCAACTTCAGGATGGAACTGTACAGCATAGATATTCTTTTCTGTGTTTCTCATGGCGCATACAGGGCACGTATCTGTTTTGGCAGTTATTTCAAAACCTTCTGGAGATTTTTCTATATAATCAGTATGGCTCATCCATGCAAGCGAGTTTTGCTCGATGTTGCCGAAGAGCTTGTCTTCTGAGTTAACTTCTAATTTAACGCGGCCATATTCTCTTGAGTCGGCTCTTTTTACCTTGCCGCCGAATTTTTGTGCTATAAGCTGTCCGCCATAGCAAATTCCAAGTACCGGAACTCCAAGTTCAAATATTTCCTTGTCAACTGTAGGAGCCATGTCTTCATAAACACTCGCTGGTCCGCCGGACAATATGATTCCCTGCGGATTTTTTTCTTTTATTTTATCGATTGTATATGTGTATGGCACTATTTCGCAATACACATTGGCTTCTCTAACCCTTCTGGCTATAAGCTGACTGTACTGTGCACCAAAATCAACTATTAATATCATTTTTTACTCCTCTTTATTTGTTTTTTGAAGCGACCTTTATATTTTTCATATAGATTATCAAAAAAAATTGACTGTGTCAATTAATAATTGTAACTATTAGTGTAATCAAACTAAAAACACTTATGATTTCGTTTGCATACTTTTACTTTAGTCATCAATTAAAAATAGGCTTGAGAACCTATTCAGACTATTGTAAACCCTATTTTCCACAAATTGTAAGGGCGGATTGAAGTATCCGCCCGTGTTAATTCAATAATTCTGTTATCTTCGGGAGGACACGAGGTCCTCCCCTACATTTATGGTCTATTTTGTGTAGCGCAATATCGGTTTTCTGGCTGCAGTTGCTTCATCAAGTCTTGATATGATTGTTGTGTGAGGAGCAGTTTTTACCATTTCAGGGTCATTTTCTGCCTCATCAGCAATCTGCCTCATTACTGCTATGAATTCATCCAGCGTTTCCCTTGATTCGCTTTCTGTCGGCTCAATCATCATGGCTTCTGAAACTATGAGAGGGAAATATATTGTAGGAGGATGGAATCCAAAATCCAAAAGCCTCTTGGCAATATCAAGAGTTGATACTCCGTTTTTCTTTTTCTGCCAGTCTCCTGAAAGCACGCACTCATGCATGCATTCCCTGTCAACAGGAAGAAAATATTTGTCCTTCAGCTTGTTTGCAATGTAGTTTGCATTTAAAACTGCATTTTCTGAAATTGCCTTTAGTCCTTCAGGACCCATGCTCATGATGTATGTGTAGGCTCTAACCAGTATACCGAAGTTTCCGTACATCGATTTTACTTTTCCTATGGAAAGTGGTCTGTCATAATCCATGAAATATTCATTTTCATTTTTTACAACAACTGGAACAGGTAAAAATGGAACGAGATCCTTTTTAACTCCAACCGGTCCTGCACCAGGTCCTCCGCCGCCGTGAGGAGTGCTGAATGTTTTGTGAAGGTTCAGATGTACCACGTCAAATCCCATGTCTCCAGGCCTTGAAATCCCAAGAATTGCATTGGCATTTGCACCGTCGTAGTACATAAGTCCGCCTGCTTCATGGACTATTTTTGTTATCTCAAGGATGTTTGAGTCAAACAACCCAAGTGTGTTTGGGTTTGTGAGCATAAATCCTGCTATTTCATCGCTCATTACACTTTTTAATGAACCTATATCAACCAGACCGTTTTCATTTGATTTAACCTCAACCACATCAAATCCTGCGACTGCTGCTGATGCCGGGTTTGTTCCGTGTGCTGAGTCAGGAACAACTATTTTCGTTCTCTTAAAATCATTTCTGTTGTTGTGGTATGATTTTATAATCATGAGGCCAGCAAGTTCCCCATGGGCTCCTGCTGTGGGCTGAAGCGTAAATCCGTCCATCCCTGTTATTTCAGAAAGCATGTTTCCAAGGTCATACATTAGCTTAAGTGCTCCCTGAACTGTCTTTTCAGGCTGATATGGGTGAATTTTTGCAAATCCGTCAAATCTTGCAGTTTTTTCATTAAGCTTAGGATTGTACTTCATTGTACAGCTTCCAAGAGGATAAAATCCTGAATCCACTCCATGGTTTCTCTGTGAAAGCTGAGTGAAATGTCTTACTGCATCAAGCTCAGTCACTTCAGGCAGATTCGGAGATTCCTGCCTTAAATATTTTCTGTCGATTGTATCATTTATACTAAGTTCTGGCACGTCGCAGTCAGGAAGTGAATATGACTTTCTGCCGCTTTTACTCATTTCAAATATTAAAGCTTTATGTTTTTGCATATTATTCCCCTGCCTTTCGTGCAAAATCGTCTATTTCCTGTTTTGTTCTTTTTTCAGTAACAGCTACAAGCCAAACATTTTTATGATCAGGATAATTTTTACCCAGGTCGTATCCGCCTATAAAACCGCTTTCTAGAAGTCTGTCGTTGAGATTTGATATTTCTTCCGTGCTTTGCACTGCAAATTCCTTAAAGAAAGGCGCAGTGAACACAGGGCTGAATTTTCCTGTCCCCATCAACTGGTCATAAGCGTAGTGAGATTTGTTGAAGCACAGTTCTGCAACTTTTTTAAGCCCTTCCTTACCCATGAGAGTTAGGTAAATTGTAGCCTGCAATGCATTGAGAGCCTGGTTTGAGCAGATGTTTGAAGTTGCCTTTTCTCTTCTTATGTGTTGCTCTCTTGTTTGAAGAGTCAATACAAATCCTCTGTTTCCTTGTTCATCTGTAGTCTGGCCAACAATTCTTCCGGGCATCTTGCGCATCAATTTGTCTGTAACGGCCATAAATCCAAGGTAAGGTCCTCCAAAGCTGAGAGTATTTCCAAGAGGCTGACCATCTCCAACTGCAATATCAGCTCCCATTTCCCCGGGGCTTTTCAAAACAGCCAGAGATATTGGGTCTGCGCTTACAACAAGAAGACTCTTGTTTTCATGAGCAATTGCTGCTATAGCTTCAATATCTTCGATAATTCCGAAAAAGTTAGGGCTTTGAACAATGACCGCTGCCGTATTTTTGTTTATCTTTAATTTTAAATCCTCCAGATCAACCTGGCCGTTATTGTATGCTGTTTCAACAACAGTCATGTCTCTGAACTTTGCGTAAGTGCCAAGGACCTGTCGGCTTTCAGGATGCACTGAGGATACTATTAATATTTCAGTTCTTTTTGTTGCATCGCATGACATTATTGCAGCTTCCGTCAATGCTGTGGCTCCGTCGTACATGGACGCATTTGCTACAGGAAGACCGGTGAGTTCGCATATCATTGTCTGATACTCAAATATTGCCTGCAGTGTTCCCTGGCTTATTTCAGGCTGGTATGGAGTGTATGCAGTATAAAATTCCTGTCTTGAAATAAGTTGGTCAATTGCGGAAGGAATAAAGTGATCATAGGCTCCTGCACCTAAAAAGCATGCATAGTCATCAGTGTTTAAATTTTCATTTGACAATGACTTCATATTATTTACAAGCTCCATTTCAGACTGAGCTTGAGGAATATTTAATTTTGCTTTTAAATGAACTAAATCAGGAACAGCTTTGAAAAGAGATTCTATGTCTGGATAACCAATTTCTTTCAGCATCTGTTCTCTGTCTTCATCAGTATTTCCAATATATCTCATACGCCCTCCTTAATCGCATATTTTTTCGTAATCTTCTGCACTCATAAGGCCTGATACTTCTGACGAATCAGACATTTCAACAGCAATAAGCCATGCTTCATATGGTGATTCATTGATGAAACTTGGATTGTCGGAAAGCCCTTCGTTTATTTCAACGATCTTTCCTGAAAGTGGTGAAAAAACTTCTGAAGCTGCCTTAACAGATTCAAGAACTATGCATTGTCCTCCGGCTTCAACTTCCGAATCAACTCCCGGCAGATCCACATAAACAACGTCTCCAAGGTGGTCCTGGGCATAATCGGTGATTCCTATATAAGCCTTATTTCCTTCTACCTTTACCCATTCATGTGATTCTGAATACTTTAATTCGCTTAATACTTTCATGATATCCTCCATATAATTGATTTAGTTATGATGAACAAATTCATCAATAAATAACATTGTTAATTTAATACTACCAAATATTGTCGCCTTTAAACATTTCTCTTCATTAAAGAATCGTCAGACTATTGACAACCCTCGACGCTGTCATCCTGAACGATAGTGAAGAATCTCATCCTTATTGAAAACATGAGATTCTTCGGCTACGCCTCAGAATGACAACATTCAATTATTAACGATAACGATAGTTTTATATATGCTTTAGTTTTTCTTGTATTTTTTAGTGTAAAAAGGTTTCTTGATCACTTTTGCCTTAAGGTTTTTGTTTCGTACTGATATTTCTATTTCAGTTCCTTCTTTAGCATATTCAGCTTCAATTAATGCAAGCCCTATATTTTTCTTAAGGGTTGGTGAAAAGCTTCCTGTTGTAACATAACCGATTTTTCTTACATCAGCAAACACTTCATAATGGCTTCTTGGAATTCCTCTGTCAACCATTTCAAATCCAATGACTTTTCTTTTCAGCCCATCTGATTTTTGCTTTGCCAGTGCTTCTTTTCCTATGAAATCTTCCTTGTTAAGCTTCACAAAAAATCCAAGTCCTGCTTCAAGAGGAGTTATGTCCTTGTCGATTTCCTGTCCGTAAAGTGGAAGTGCTGCTTCAAATCTCAGAGTGTCCCTGGCGCCAAGACCTGCAGGCACAAGTCCGTGTTCTTTTCCTGCTTCAAGAATCAAATCCCACATTTTTGGTCCGTCATCAGCTTTAAAATATAGTTCAAATCCATCTTCGCCTGTATAACCAGTCCTTGACACTATAGTGCTAAATCCACCGACATTTACATCACCTAAAAAGTGATAAAATTCAATCAAATTTAAATCAACCGAAGAAAGTTTCTGCATAATAGTTTGGGCTTCTGGTCCCTGCAATGCAAGCTGAGCGTATTCATCAGAAACATTTTTTATGTCTACATTTCCAAAAGACTGTGACAAGAGCCATTCAAAATCCTTTTGTGTATTGGATGCATTTACAACCAGAAGATAATCAGTGCTGCTGTACTTGTATACCAGCATATCATCAACCACTCCGCCGTCCTGATAGCACATTGGAGTATATGCAATTTGATTGTCATTAAGCACCGAAATATCATTTGTAACAATCATCTGCAGATATTTCTCGGCATCTTCGCCCTTAACAGTGATTTCTCCCATATGGGAAACATCAAACAAACCAGCCTTATTTCTCACAGCCTCATGTTCAGGAATAATTCCCGAATACTCCACAGGAAGCGCCCATCCCCCAAAGTCAATTATCTTTCCCTTAAGCTCAACATGCTTTTCGTATAATGGTGTTGTCTTCATTCCATCACTCCTTAATATATTTTTTAGGTTTGATTATAAAAAAGTTGCTTCGCAACTCCGCTAGGGGACCTATGTCCCCCTTCGGCGTTAAAACGCATACGCGTTTTAACTGAGCACCCCTCTTAACGGCAAGGACGTCCCGTCCTTTGCAATCCTCGTTTTTATATAACAGGAAAAAGAACCTTCCTGTTATATAAAAAGACAGGGGTAACAACGATGTCATTACCTCTGTCTTAGCTGTACTATTCAGAGTTTTGTCCAAGCGCAGCCCTTTTGCCTGAAAGTTTCGTAACACTCGACCAGTGTTATTTGCTTCTTCGGCGCCCCTTGGGGACTCTCCTGTGCTTTTCACTCAAAATTATATTTATAAATATTAATGTTCAAATTTCAATTGTGAAAATATGTCATTTCATATTACAACATCATTATAATACCCTATTTCAAACGTGTCAATAGTTTTGTAATCGTGAAAAAATCTACTTTTCAGAATATGTAAAACTGCATTTTTATTAATGTTAGTTTTATCACAATGCACAAGCTTGACATTTGACAAATAAAATATTATCATTTAATTATCTTATGAATTGGAGCAGGACATGAAAATACTGATAGCGTATGCGAGTAACAACAATACAACCCAGATGTGTGCAAAATTGCTGGGAGAAAAGCTTCCCGGAGCCGATATTGTAAACTTAAAACGAACAACCCCTGTAATAAACGATTATGATACAGTAATAATTGGAAGTTGTATTAGATTTAACGATATTCACAAAACAGTTAAGGACTTCGTAGGGGACAACCTGGATAAGCTCATGAAAGTAAATACCGCTATTTTTTTATGCTGTGGTTTTCCAGAAAAAATAAATCAATACCTTCTTCACAACATTCCGAAAAAGCTGTTGAACAAGTCAGTATCTATTCAATGTTTCGGAGGCAGGCTAAAAGTCAAGCCATACAAATTAGTGGACCAGCTTATAATTAAGACAGTGAAGAAAAACTTTAAAGTTGACAAAAGGGAATTCACTTCTATTGATAATGAAAGCATCAGCAAAATGGCTGAGGATATATTAAAATTGAAATAAAAAAGAATAGACTTATACCAAAATCAACTCCATACCAATCTTGATAGGTAGATTTTTTCTGTTTAAGTCTTTTCTTTTTTTCAAATAATCGTATTAGCTTTTCTATTAGCAGATATTTTATTAATTAAATTTTCAAAGAAGATAGAAATTCATTTTATCTTTAAAGCCAAGTATTATCAATATTTTTGGAGGGAATGATATTACTACTACTTGTAAAAAATTATCATTTCTATTTTACTATGCTTTGTAGAAGGCTTATACATACTTGCTTAATCCATTGAAAATTATTTAAAGAATATTGCTTATACAAAAGCTCATTGGGACTCTTATAAACTATTTCCAATTATAATTAGTTATTAAAAAATATAAATTTAGTTTATTTAAGTATTTATATTAAATCCTATATACTATATATTCCCCTTGGCAAGGGGGACCGGCACAAATATGAATAGCGGATTCATCAAAATCAACTATCAGACTCGCAACGGTTATACTTCTCCTGAAAAGAGGTATACTTGCATCTGATGGATGACGGCATATAGCTTTCGGATAATTTTCATGGTCACACATACACTTTTTTATATAATCTACTGTTATAGAACCATGGTCTGCCATAAGCAGCTCATAAAGTCTGTCTCCTCTTGGGCTTCCTTCAATAGCGTTAAGCTCTGGATTTAATGTAAAATGATTAGCATGTGTTATAATTCCCCTTACAGGCTCAATTATATTTGATCCCTTGGGATAGGCTTCTATGTCTACTGCTTTGCCTTCTTTAGATGCTAACAGCATGTTGTTAGAAACACTTCTTTCTGAAGTGAGTAATAAGTTTTTAGCTTCTTCATAAGATTTACAAGATAAAACCTTCCTTCTAAGAAATGTAACCGGAATACCTGTCTCTTCATTGTCATAAACCGACTGCAAAGAGTTGTTAAAAAGTCCTATTCCATAAGAATTGAATCCTTCACGTATTAGTTGTCCCGCTTCAGCAACTCCTAAAATACGCATCTCGTTTTCATCTTCTATATGCAATATAACTATATTATCCATGATACCTGCTCTGTAATCCCAATTCTTCACAAGTATAGTTTTCTCACCTGCAGATGCTTCAGGCAGAACGGCACAAGTGGTGCACTCTTTCATTATGGGGAATTTTGTTATTTCATACCGGCAGTTGAGAACCATAATATCTCTGAAGCTAACTCCAGCACCTTCTGCTATTCCTTTTGCTTCAAGAATAATTTCAGGCATATTTTCTTCAATAAGAGGAATATAGGCATCCGCATATTCTCGAATTTGTTCCCAGCTTTTATCGCTTGTCTCATCGAAAATATTCTTATATCCTTCAATTCCTTTTATAATTTTATTTTTTGCCTGATACCCGTACTGCACCCCTCTTTCATATGGCGTATCAGCCTTAACCTTTATTAATTGAAAATTCATCATATTATACTCCTGTTCAAATCTTTTATATTACACTTCAACGTCATTTTTTAATTTGTAAGCAATAAATTCACCTTCACACGGCGGCCCAGCACAAACATAAGCCGTGCTTTCCTTCAAATCATATATAACTCCCGCGACAGTAATTCCTCTTCTTCCCAAACGTATGCTTACGTCAGATGGATGGCGGCACAATGCCTGCGGATAATTTTTATGGTCGCTCAGGCATTTTTTTATATGTGCAATATCTATTTCACCATGATTTTCCTTTAATAGCTCGTAAAGCCTGTCTCCTCTGGGGCTGGACTCATTTACACTTATATCATTTTTCACTGTAAAATGATTGGCGTGTGTAATAATACCTTCCACAGGCTCAATAGCATCTGTTCCTAATGGGTATGTTTCTATATCCACAGCTTTTCCCTCGGCAGAAGCCAGCATAAAATTGCAGGAAACAGAACGAGGTGCTTCTGTTAATAATTTATATGCTTCATTAAAACTTTTGCTGGATAAAACTTTTCTTCTTAAGAAGGTTACGGGAATTCCAATTCCCCAAGTATCATTAATTGACTGCAGGTTATTTGCACAAAGGCCTATCCCGAAACTGTTAAAGCCGTTGCGGATAACCTGTCCTGCTTCAGCCAAACCAAAAATACGCGTACCATTCGGCTCTTCTATATGAACCATTACTATGTTATCAAGGATACCCGCTCTATAGTCCCAGTTTTGTCCCACATATGTCTTTTTTTCTCTGCTGGCCTGGGGCAGGACCGAAAATGAAGTGCATTCATTTGGTTTAGGAAATTTTGTAATTTCATATCTGGTATTAAGTACCATTATGTCTGCTATGCCTACTCCGGCTCCCTCAGATATTCCTCTGGCCTCTTCCATTACATCAGGTACCAGTTTCTCTGCAAGAGGGACATATTTAAGAGCATAGCCTTTAATTTCTTCCCAACTCATACTGCTGGTTTCACCGAATAACACTCTGTAATCTTCTATCTCTGCAATAATTTTTTCACGTGCTTGTTCTCCGTATTGAAAACCTCTCTCAAAAGGTGTATGGGCTTTAACTTTTATTAGCTGAAATGTTCTCATGTTTTTCTCCTTTTGTCTGATAATGTCCGTTCATATATATATAACAAGAAACAAAATGTCCTGGCGAAATTTCCGTGAGCTCTGGGCTCGCCTGTGAACACTCAGGCATAACCTTAGGACATCGGGGAGCAAAGCGGCAACCCGGTTTAGGATTGATAGGACTTGTAACTTCCCCTCTAATTATGTTCAACTTTTTCCTGTATTTTAAGCTTGGTATAGGAATAGCTTCAAGCAAAGCTTCTGTATACGGATGTGCAGGATTTTCAAAAAGCTCATCTGTTTTTGCCAGTTCTACACATTGTCCAAGATACATAACAGCAATATTGTCACTTATATGTTTAACAACGCTTAGGTCATGAGTTATAAACATATATGTCAGTCCCATATTATCCTGAAGGTCCATCATCAAATTAAGAATTTGTGCCTGTATTGAAACATCAAGAGCAGAAACAGGCTCATCGCAAACAATGAACTTGGGATCCAAGGCAAGGGCACGTGCAACACCTATTCTTTGCCTTCTTCCACCATCAAGCTCGTGTGGATAGGTATTAACGAAACGTTCGGCAAGACCTACTGTGTTCATAAGGTCAAATACTTTTTCTAATATTTCATTGTCATTGGTAATTGTTTTACATACTTTTATAGGCTCAGCTATTATTTCACTGACTGTCATACGAGGATTCAGAGATGCAAATGGGTCTTGAAATATTATCTGCATTTCCTTTCGCATGTTTTTCATTTGTTTCCTACTATATTTTGATATGTCATTACCCTCATAGAGCACTTCTCCTTCGGTAGGTTCAAGAAGTTTCAATATAACTCTTCCTAATGTGGACTTTCCGCATCCCGATTCTCCAACTACACCTAATGTTTCTCCACTATTTATAGTAAGATTTACTCCGTCTACCGCATGCAGTTCTCCTTTTTTAGTTGCAAAATACTTTTTAAGATTTTTCGTTTGAATCATAGGTACAGTCATTCAAATTTCCTCCCATGTTTTAATTTCCAGTAGCATTTTTTGCTTTTTCGGTAAAAAGATGACATTTAATTTGATGTGTATTTTTTATAAAATTTTCAGGAGAAATTTTTTCACAAACTTCCATGCATTTTGGGCAGCGATCTGCAAATCTACAGCCAGGTGGCACTATCGCAGGGTCAGGCATTAAACCGTCTATAGGATTTAAACGATATGTTTTTTTAGTCATATCTGGTATTGAACCAAAAAGTCCGATTGTATAAGGATGGTGAACATCCGCTTCAAAAATATCCTCTATTGTCCCAATTTCAATTACCTCTCCAGCGTACATTATAGCCACGGAATCACATATTTGTGCAACCACGCCAAGGTCATGGGTTATAAGAATCATAGACGTATTAAATTTTTCTTTAAGGTCTCCCATCATTTGAAGAACTTGGGCTTGTATTGTAACATCAAGGGCTGTTGTAGGTTCGTCAGCCAAAAGAAGCTTCGGATTGCATGCTAGTGCCATGGCTATAACAATCCTTTGCTTCATACCTCCCGAAAATTGATGAGGGTACTCTGTTTTACGATCTGCCGGAATACCAACCATCTCCATCATTTCGTCAATTTTCAACTCTATATCCTTATTATCTAAATGAATATTATGCAGTTTTATTACTTCACCTATTTGCTGTCCTACTGTATGAATCGGATTAAGACTGGTCATCGGATCCTGAAAAATCATTGAAATGTCATTTCCTCTTATGGATCTCATTTCCTCATTGTCAACATTTAAAAGGTTTTTTCCTTCAAATATTATTTCACCTTGCTTTACAGCTCCTACCCTATCCGGCAGAAGCCTCATTATACTAAGTGCCGTAGTTGTTTTTCCTGCTCCCGTTTCTCCTACCAGCCCTAAGGTCTTGCCTTTTTCTACACTGATATTCACTCCATTCAGAGCATAAATATCATCATCATCAGTTCTGTACATAACATGAAGATTTTTTATCTCCAATAATTTTTCAGACATTTATTTTCCTCCTCTTTAAAGTAATCAGTTCTTCAACCTTGGATCCAATGCATCTCTAAGTCCGTCTCCAACTAGAGTTAAAGACATAACCATCATTACTATTGCAATTCCCGGAGTAATAGCCAAATATGGATAATATCTAAGCTGGCTCTTTGCTTCAGACAGCATTGCTCCCCACTCAGGAGTCGGCTCGGATATGCCTAACCCTATAAAACTTAACGAAGAAACAGTAATAACTGTTCTCGCTACAGTTTGAGTGGCTTGTACTAAAATTGGCCCCATAGCATTAGGAAGAATGTGCCTAAAAATGATTCTTGCATCTGACGTTCCGCATGCCATGGCAGCCTCAACATACTCCTGCCCTTTAACATTCAAAACAGCAGATCTTACTATTCTTGACATTCTTGGTATATTAGAAATTCCCATTGCCAAAATCAGATTTAGCAAACTTGAGCCAAATGCTGCAACAAGAGTTATCGCCATAAGCATATTTGGTATCGCAAGAAATATATCCATTATCCTCATAAGTATGTTATCTATTTTCCCGCCATAATATGCTGCAGATGCTCCTATTATGGCTCCCATTGATAATGACACACAAATTGTAGCCATCCCAACAAACATAGATATCCTGCCGCCGTATATTATGCGTGCAAGAACATCTCTCCCGTACTGATCAGTACCCAAAATATGTTCCCCAGAAGGAAATTGGAATCGTTCTGAAATATTCTGCGCAATTGCCTGCTCCTCATAATCAAGATAAATATCAGCAGAAAGAACTACCACTGCCATCAAGCAAAAAACTATCAGGCCAAACATTCCTAATTTATTTCTTTTATATCTTGTCCATACAGCCTTAGCTTGACTTTTCTTTTTAAATTGATGTACCTTTTTTAAAATATCCTCTTTTTCATTTATGTTATCTTTTATTGCTTCTGTCATATTTTCACCTTCTTTGCCTTCAAAACTGAATATTCAGATTTAAGTCTAGGATCTATATAGACATATACTATGTCTACAAGTAGATTAACAAGGCTGGCAATTATGGCTGAAAACAAAATTGATGCAATTACCATCGGTATATCTTTTGACCTCACTGCATTTATCATAAGTTGACCAAGGCCTGGCATAGCAAAAACCTGTTCAATAACAATAGTACCACCCAACGCATGCCCAAAATTAACTCCTATAATTGTCACAACTGGTAACAAAGCATTTCTGAGAGCATGTCCGAAAATAACTGCATTTTCTTTAGCGCCTTTAGCTCTCGCAGTTCTTATATAATCCTGGCGAATTACTTCCAACATGGTAGACCGTGTCATACGAAGAGTAGAAGCCAAAGTATTGGTACACGCCGCAGCTGCAGGAAGAATAAAATGTTTCCAGGAGTCCGCTCCCAATGAAGGCAGCCACCTAAGCTTCAGCGAAAACAACAGTATACACATCAAAGCGAACCAAAACGCAGGCATAGATGTTAACAGCAGCGAAATTCCAAGCGAAATGTTGTCAGCTGCAGTGTATTGTTTAACAGCGGATATCACTCCCACGGGCAACCCTATAACAATGGCTATAATAGTGCTGATAACTGCCAAGTTGAGCGTATACGGAAGCCGTGAAATAATTTCCTGCAAAACAGGAATATTTGTTCTGTAGGATTTACCGAAGTCTCCCCTCACAGCATTGGAAACGTAACTTATATATCGCACGAAAAAGTTATCATTTAATCCCAATTCATTTCTCAGAGCTTCATATTCTTCTGGCTTAGCACCCTCTCCAAGTATCATAATCGCCGGATCTCCGGGAGTAAAATCCATTATAAAAAATATAATAAATGAAACTCCAAGTATGACCGGAATTATCCATAAAATCCTTTTAGTAATATATCTCAGCATTTTTACTCCTTTCTACAGTCATCAGAGAAGCTTAAGCTCCTCTGACGATTAGATAATGCTTTATATAAAAATTTAACATTAATCTTCAAAGTACATTTTACTTACATTATATCTGTAAACAGGGTGAGGATAGAGGTTTTTAAGCTTTGCGCTATGGAATAATAAGACTTTATCGCTGTATATAGGTATCAATGGAACATCCTCTTTTAAGATTTCATAAACCTGTCTATATATATCAAGTCTTTCATTGCTGTCACTTTTTACCCTCGCCTCTTCAATTAATGCATCAACCTCAGGATTTGAATATCCCGAGTAATTATTTCCGCCGCCTAACATGCTGCTGTGGAACCTTCTTGTAAGGACACTGTCTGCATCCCGGACCGTAGCATTTATCATTCTGAGGCTTGCAACAAAATTTCTGTTTCCTCCAACATCCTCAAGGTATGCGGCACGTTCCATCTTATTAAATGTCACATTTATACCTATTTTTCTGAGCTGATCTTGAACAACTTCAGCAGGTTTCATGTAAGTGGATGTTCCTTGCA
Organism: Firmicutes bacterium UBA6113; assembly: GCA_002422545.1. Classification (GTDB taxonomy): domain Bacteria; phylum Bacillota; class Clostridia; order Tissierellales; family Sedimentibacteraceae; genus Sedimentibacter. The sequence continues at coordinate 158,067 of DIWF01000036.1, forward strand.
TGCTAAATACAACATCAAAACCGTTGGGGTAACCTGCTTCAGCAAGTAGCTGCTTAGCCTTTTCAATATCCTGTTCATACCATTCAAAATCTTTTATATACCCGAAAACAGACGTCGGTGCCAGGCAATTTGCCACTTCAGCATATCCGTCTGCACCTCCTATAACTATATCATCACGGTTCAAAGCATACGCTACAGCTTGTCTTAGCCTTTTATCACTAAATATGCCGTCCGTCACGTTGAATGTTATATGATGCAGTCCGACACCAGGACATTCAACATAGCTCAAGCCTTCTACCTGTTTAAGGTGATCATAGTCACTGCTTGATATATTGTAATATACATCAAGTGTACCGTCTTCAAGAGCTATAGCTCCTGAAGCCGCATCTGGAACAAGCTTATAAATAATTTTTTTAATTTTAGCTGCTCCATCATAATAATCATCAAATCTTTCAAGTTTAAGAGCATCACCACTAGTCCATTCAACAAATTTATAGGCTCCTGTGCCCACAGGATTTCTAGCAAAATCAATTTTATTAGCTTCTGCTTCCTCTACTGCTCTTTTGCTTACTATGCCATAAGTTAAATTTGTCATAACATCTAAGATAGGGCTGTATGGGTACTTTAAAACACATTTAACAGTCATACCATCAACTTTTTCAAAATGATCAATAGCTTCACTTATAGCACTTGAATAGCTGGATTCCAATGATCTTTGAAGGGAAAATTGAACATCTTCTGCAGTCATGATATCCCCGTTATGAAACTTTACATTTTCTTTCAGTTTAAACGTAACCTCTTTATTATCATCACTGAAAGTCCAAGATTCCGCAAGCCCCGGTACAAGTTTTGTATAATCAGTAGGATCTTCTCTCACAAGGGTATCAAATATCTGGTACATCATCATATGCGTAACAGTATCCTTGCTGGTTGAAGGATCAAGTGAAGATGGCTCCGCATTTACACCCCACATCAGAGTATCTTTAACACTGCCCTCTGCGTCACTGTTCCCTCCTTCGGAACCATTTGAAGGTGCACCGCTTGAAGCTGAACCTGTGCTGCATCCTGTCATAACTGACAGCACTATCATAGCAATAGCTATAATAAAACTTAATTTCCTTTTCATTTCTTCCTCCTAATTTTCTATGTATTGTCAAAATTTGAAAATAAATTTTGATACAATCTTAAATTTTAAAACTATACTGTTATTATAAATTTTATATAATTCAGTCTCAGTGCTCAAAATTTAAGTCATAACTAAATTTTCAATGCACCCTTTATTTACGAGACTGGAACATATACATGTATTACCAAATCCTAGGAACCTGTTTCCTTTTAATTCTCATGGTTGATTATTGGTCAGACTAACGTTTTCCACAAGCATGTTTCTAATATGTTTTTTAGCGTCTGAAAGGCCTTACCAATCAATTCAGTTGCGAATTTTTTAATAACTATGGTATAATAACAATGATTATAATTTATATTTTAAATTATCACAAATATCGAATTTTTATTGGTAAGCCATAAAAAAAACTTATGTCAACGAGGTGAGTGTCATAGATTTTAAAGATTTGATTATATTAATAAACATACATAAAAACCGAAGTATATCAGAAACTTCAAGAAAGCTTTTTCTTTCACAGCCAGCAATCACATATCGTTTAAGAAATCTAGAAAAAGAACTTGGAATAAAAATTTTAAACCGTCATTCTGATGGAGTATCTTTTACTGATCAAGGAATGTATCTTTTGGAATATAGCAAAAAGGCAATACAGGATTATGAAAATTTAAAATCTTCAATAAAAAAGATTAATAACGATATATCTGGCAAAATCAATATATATGTCAGTACAGTTTTTGCAAAATACTATTTAGCTTCTATTCTGAAAAACTTTAACAAGGAGTTTCCTGACATTGATGTTAACCTGAAAACTTATTCAAGCTGTGAATTGAATTCTGAACTGATTAAAAACCACATGGCTGATATAGTAATAAGAAGAGGGGATATGGAATTTGATGGCAGCAAGGTAATATTGGCAGAGGAACCATATGGTGTAGTGTCAAAAGCGCACATAAATCTCAGCCAGTTAAAATCAAAAACATATATTAATTATGATACATCAGTGGAGTCTAATGAAATTTTTTGGAAATGGTGCGAAACAGTTTTAAAAAACAATCACTTTGAAAAAATTATACAAGTAAATTCAATAGAAGCAAGCCTGGATTTAGTTTCTCAGGGCCTTGGTTGGACAATGCTTCCTAAAATTCATTTAAGTAATTTTAAAAACTTATTCTTTTTCCCAATAACTGATGAAAATGGAAAAGTAGTCAAGCGGCAAAACATATTGCTATATGATACTAATTCAGAAAATTTAGCTTCTAAAATATTTGTTGACTTTGTAACTCAGAGTATGAATACTATGACCCACTATTATGCTGAATGAATATGGCAGTATATAAAAAACGGTATGACCATTCAAAATATTGATAAACATAAAAATTTTATCAAATGAACAGTCTAGACCGTTTTTTATTGTTGATGCAACAAATTAATTATTTTAATTATTCTTAATTGTTACCTGAAATTATTTTCGTTGTTGTCTCTTTTTATTTTTTTCTTATCTTTGTTGTCAAAATTGTTGTCATTTCTGTTGTCGAGGCGATTATTGTCGTTCCTGTTGTCTGAACGATTGTTATCGCTTCTGTTGTCAAAACGGTTGTTGTCGCTTCTGTTGTCAAAGCGGTTGTTATTGTTTTCGTTTCTCAGATTATCAATCATATGCTTTTGTTGTTCCCTAAAACTCTGCTGACTGTCTAACTTGGCTTGTTCTTCCCAGTTAAACAATTTTTCATCATTATTATTGTTATTGTTTTTATTTTTGTTGTCATTAAAGCTAAAATTTTTCATAATTTCATCCCTTCGAAATGATATTTGGCTTTTTAAACCTCTATATATTATTTACAAAAGGGTCTTAAATATTTAACCTGTAAATGTTATACTCTTATCTCATTTCCATAAATTGATTTATTTAACTCAAAAAATGATACATTGCAATGCCCGCAGCAATAGTAAGGTTCAATGAATCTATGCGATCTGTATGTTTGATGAGCACACTTGTTCCTGTTTTGGAAAAACTTGAGTCCAGTCCTGTTGCTTCATTGCCGAACACCAATGAAAAACATCTGCCTTCATCATGTTTTACTTCCTTAAGAGACACAGCTCCGTCAAGCATGAATGTGTATACCTTGTAATCACTGAAACTCTTCTGGTAATCGGCAAAACTTTCATAATACTTAAAATTAAGCTTAAACAAAGCACCCATTGACGCTCTGATTACTTTAGGATCAAATATGTCAACTCCCGGGCTTATTATTGCAAGATTACTCAAACCAAAACCAACCATAGTTCTTATTATTGTTCCCATGTTTCCCATATTGCTTGGGTTTACCAGCACTATATGTGATTGTTCTTTGTCAAGGCTGCATTCATATTTATTGAACACTCCAACAACAAAACAGTTTTCCTTGTCGCTTATTTTGTTGATTGCCTTGTCGTTAACTTCCGTCTTAATATTGTATTTTTTGCACAGTTCAAATATGTCCATGGAATTGTCAGACCTGTAGCCTGAGCTTACAAGCACTTTTACCACATCATTTGGCCTGGAAGTAATCAGCTCCACAGTAGGAAACATTCCAAATGTGTATGAATGATCAAAATTTTTCTTATATGATTTTATTTCCATAAGCCCTCCTAAAATATACCCACTGTTTTTAACATAAATATAAATATAAAAATTGTGAATGGACTGAACATTGTGGATACAAACACAAGCTGTCCTGCAAGTTCGTAGTTGCAGTCATACTGCTGGGCCATTGTGTAGCTTGAAACAGCCACAGATGGTGCAACCATGCTGAACAAAGCTCCCAGTTCAGGTCCTCTGAATCCGGACACATATGCGATGACTATTACAACTGCGGGAATTACCAGAAGCTTTCCTATGGTCACAACAGATATGTAATTCAGATTCTTCCTGATGTTATTTATTTCAATGTCCCCACCAAGAGCCATAAGTGCAAGAGGTGTTGCCATATCTGCCATATCGCCTATTGTATTTTCTATAAAAACAGGAAGCTTAATTCCAAGAGCCGAAACAATTATTCCAAGAACGGAACCTATTATCAGAGGGTTTTTAACAATACTGATTATATTTTTTTTGATGTCACTCTTATCATTTGAAAACATGTCTAATATTATTACTGCCATAAAATTGTAAATCGGTATTATTATGGCAACAAGTGTAGTTACGGCAGCAAGTCCCGCATCACCGAAAATATTCTGGCTCAATGATACTCCAAACAACACAAAATTGCTTCTGTACAGACCCTGAATTATAATTCCCCTGTTTTTGTTGTCCTTTTCAAACTTAGGCACAGCAAACAATGTTATTCCTATTATGGCAAACACAACTGCAATTGCAAAAATAATCAGCTTAATGTTAACTTCGCCCGAAACCTTGCTTTTGTAAATGTTGTTGAAAAGAAGAACCGGAAACAATACCTGAAACGCAAAGGTGTTTGCTTTCACAAGAAATTTATCATCAAATATTTTTACCTTTTTTAAGAACGCACCGACGCACATGAGCAAAAATATAGGCGCCACCACATTCAACGAAAATATCAAATTTTCCACTTGAGATCATCCTTTAATGTATTTTATTCAGTCAGATACACATAAATAAGTTTTATTGTATTTTCAATTCCGTCTATATGTGTTCTTTCCATGCCGTGGGAAGCATGAACTCCGGGACCTATAAGTCCTCCTCTTATGTCATTGCCGCCCTTCATGGAAGCAGAAATATCCGAGCTGTACATTGGATATATGTCCACTGCATGTCCAATGTTGTGTTTCCTTGCCAATTCCATGAGTTGTCCTGTAATTTCATAGTCATATGGTCCTGAGCCGTCCTTTGCGCATATGGAAACGTCTTGTTCTGTGCATGACAAATCAAGTCCAACGCATCCCATGTCTATTCCAATCATTTCATCAATATCATCAGGAATATTTGAGCATCCGTGGCCCACTTCCTCATATGTGGAAATAATTATTTTCACTTTATTCCTAGGCTTTGTGCCAAGTCTTTTGAAAAGTTCCATGAGGCTTAAGGCGCATGCTGTTCCTGCCTTGTCATCCATGTATCTTGATTTTACGAATCCTGATTCAGTCACAACAAACTTCGGTTCAACAGAAATGAAATCACCTGTTGAAATATTAAGAGCATTTACATCTTCCTTTGTTTTTACTACTTCATCAAGCCTTATACACATGTTGCTTTCATTTCTTTCCTTTGTTCTTGAATCTTCATATACATGCACTGAAGGAGATGTCGAAAGAATTGTGCCCGTGTAAATTTTGCCGGACCTTGTATGTATTTTGCAGTATTCTCCATCCAGGGTAGGAAATATGTTTCCGCCGATGGAAGTGAACCTGATTGTTCCGTCCTGGTTAACAGATCTGACCATTGCGCCAAGCGTATCCACATGCACAGGGATTCCAATGCAGTAGCTGTTATCAGTTCCTTCTATTTCTATTATTCCGTTACCTTTTTTATTCTTTTCAAATTTATATCCGTATTCCTGAGCAACATTTTCTATATGCTCTATTACTTTTTTGCAATATCCAGTTGGACTTGGTATATTGATTATTTGTTCCAATAAATTAAGTGTAAAACTTCTGTTCAGTTCCATATCCGTCAAACGCCCTCCCTTATTATATCCAGTTGATTATACTACCAATCACGAGCATTATTCAATAATTAAATTGCATAACTCTAAAATTGAATATATAATATTATTATACACGAAAATTAGCAAAGGGGGCATATTATGGAAAACTTAAAGCTGAAAGATTTTTTAGATTATAAGTTTTTGTCCGGACTTGAGCTTTCTCCCAACAAAAACTATGGTGCTTTTATAGTAAATTCTGCAGATTACGACGAAAACAAGTATTTGTCCAACATCTGGATTTACAACTGCATAACAAGAGAATACAAAAAGCTTACAACCATGAACAAGGAGAACAATTTAATCTGGCTTGACAATGAAGTGATTCTTTTTTCATCCTTAAGAGATGAAAAATTGAAGAAAAAAATTGAAGATGGTGAGCACTGGACTGTTTTTTATGCCATCAACATTCATGGAGGTGAAGCATATGAATATATGCGCATTCCAATGAATGTGAACCAGATAAAGAAAATAGCCGATGAAAAATTCCTCATTGCAGCAACATATGATCACTATGGCATCAACCTTCATTCCCACAAGGGCGAGGAAAAGTCAAAGGCAATTGACATGATTAAAGAAAACAAGGACTACGAAGTATTGGATGAAATACCGTTCTGGTCCAACGGCGAAGGTTTCACCAACAAAAAAAGAAACAGGCTTTACTTGTTTGACAGAGGAACAAAGGACATCGTACCAATATCAAATCAGTTTGAAAATGTAGACCTGTGCTCTGTCAAGGATGGCAAGGGACTTTATGTATCTCAGAACTACACAAACAAAATGGAGCTTACAAACGAACTTTACATATATGACCTTTATTCAAGTCAGGCAAAATGTCTGGTTGAAGAAGACGAATATAATATAGATTTTGCTGAATTTGTGGGAGAGGAAATTGTGTTTGCAGCATCTCCAATGGAGAAATACGGACTCAATCAGAACCACAACTTTTATAAAATAACCGGCAGCGATGTTCAACTCATAAACTGCCACGATTTCGGAATGCACAATTCAGTGGGTTCTGACTGTCGTTTCGGCGGGGGAGCAGACCACAGGGTGTTTGACAACTGCCTGTATTTTGTTGCAACTGAAAACAAGAGCTCATTCATCAAAAAACTGAACCTTGACGGAACATTTGAAAAACTGACATCCGATAACGGCTCTGTGGACTGTTTCGACGTGTGCAACGACGGAATTATATTCATTGGACTAAGAGGAACAAAGCTTCAGGAAATTTACATAACAGAAGATGGCATTGAAACTCAAATAACAAAATTCAATGAAAAAATAGTTGAAACAAAAAATATAGTAGTACCGGAACATCTGGAATTTGAAAACGACGGAGTAAAAATCGAAGGCTATGTATTAAAGCCTGTAAACTACGATGAAAGCAAGTGCTACCCTGGTATACTTGACATTCACGGAGGGCCAAAGACTGTTTACGGAGAAATATTCTACCACGAAATGCAGGTATGGGCCAATGAAGGATACTTTGTGTTCTTCTGCAACCCAAGAGGAAGCGACGGCAGAGGCGATGAATTTGCAGACATAAGAGGAAAGTACGGCACAATCGATTATGATGATTTGATGAAATTTACAGACGAGGTTCTAAAAAAATATCCTCAGATAGATTCAACTCGCATAGGCGTTACAGGCGGTTCATACGGCGGATTTATGACAAACTGGATAATTGGACACACTGACCGTTTCAAATGTGCAGCCTCACAAAGAAGCATATCAAACTGGATCTCCAAGTTTGGAACAACTGACATTGGATATTATTTCAATGCTGACCAGATTTCTTCAACGCCTTGGGACAATGTGGAAAAAATGTGGTTTCATTCACCCCTTAAGTATGCAAACCAGGCAGTTACACCTACATTGTTCATACATTCGGAAGAAGACTATCGTTGCTGGCTGGCAGAAGGACTTCAGATGTTCACCGCACTTAAATATCACGGTGTCGATGCAAGGCTATGCATGTTCAGAGGAGAAAACCACGAATTAAGCAGAAGCGGCAAGCCGAAGCACAGGGTCAGAAGACTGGAAGAAATGACAAACTGGTTTGAAAACTATTTGAAATAAATTAACATTAATATAAAAATGAATATCTGAGTTGTGATTTTCCACTTGTTTATGTCATTTGCAGCATATATATCATTTTTAAAAATTATTTCCATACAATACAATAAAACCTTCCAGATGAGCGCTGGAAGGTTTTATTCAATGTACTATGCCAGTTACTATTAGCAATGGCCGCCTTCTAATTTGTCACAGCTGCAGAACAAAACAACTAAAAGCAAGAAGAAGAATAACAAACTATCACTGTCGCCAAATCCGCCTACTCCGCCAAGTAATCCGTCATCACCTGAAAAACAAGCAAGAACTACTAAAAGCAGGAAGAAGAATAGTAAACTATCTCCATTATCTCCTAATATATTGTTAAACATATAGTACCTCCTAAAATTGATTTTGTTATATATTATTCATAGCGGGTTTATTTGTTACTTCATTTACTCATTTAATGATTGTAAAAAATTTATTATTTTATCAACAAAATTTCCCTTATTATCACAATTTAAGCTGTCACACCGTCTTAAACCATGAACCAAGTCTCTTCTTTCAATTCTTCTGTCCTCATCCCTGAACTTGTATCTGTCGTAATTGTTTTTCAAATTATCCACGTCACCAAGCATGCTGATAAGATATTCTTTTGAATAATCGTCACAATAGGAACCATTTGTTAACCTGTTTAAAATATATATCAATTCAATGGCATCATACATTTTATTGATCATTTCCTGGTCTGGACCTCTTCTGTCCATATATACCACCTCGACATATTTATTTGTATTATATGAAAGATGGCACCCGGAAGGTAACACAATCTATAAATATATTTATTTTTATTAAGATTTGTTATATAATAAATATATATAATTTGAACTGAGGTATTGATATGAAAATATTCAGCAATATTTTAATAATAGCACTGATTGGTCTTTTTTCGTCAACATACTTGTTTAACCTGTCTCCCATAGACTACAGGGGAACAATTGAAATTGAAACTCCGGTGGAAGAAAGCGCATTAAGGCTGACAACAGAAAAAAAGGATCTTTTGAATCCTGATTCAATAACAATAAAACATGAGTCAGAAAATGAAGAAGTACTTAAAAGTGTGGCAGATAACATCTTTACTGTAAGTGTGTACAAGGACAATGTACCGGTGAAGGAAAATATTACAAACCTTGAACTTGTATCTCCTTCAACCAACATGACCATTTCAATTGATTCTTCCAATCCAATGGTTACAACACTTGATATTAGCCAGAAAAGCCTTGGTCTTGAAGATGGAACATACAGTTTTGTTTTCAGCTCAAATTTAATAGCTGAAAAGGAAAATGAATCCGTTTCTGTCAATGTTACATACGACACAGCAGGAACATACTTCCCTGCTTCAAATGTTGCACAGTCCGGTAAAAAGGGTTTGACACTTTATTTTGCAACTCCAAATGCAGACACATTGATTCCTGTCACAAGATTTGTTGTTGAAGATAAATCATTGACAAGAATGGCAATAGAACAGCTTCAGAACGGTCCAGAATCAGGAAGCCTCAAGACTGTTATAGGCAATGTTACAAACACCACATACAACAACGGAAATGTTGTAATAGACATTCCGAGTTCTTATGAAAGCTACAACAACGGAAGCACCGGCGGACTGCTGGCTTATGAAGCATTTAAAAAGACTATTTTCGGTGTTAAAAGATACTGGCCTATTTACAGTCTCTCATTTACAGTTGACCGAAAAAGTGTTGATTCATATTTCCACGGCATTGACAATGTTACTTCATTGCCTTATGTAAAAGACAACTACGTGCTTTACATGTCATACAAAATTGACGGCAGATACTACCTGTTTGATTACAAGATAGATGCTTTACAGGCAGGAATAAGCGATACGGATGCACCAGAACTCAAAGCTCAGAAAATGTTCGATGCTTATAAGGATACGGATATTCTTTACGGAATCAATCCAATACCGGAAAGTGTCGTTCTTAAAAGTGCGACCATGCAGGGTACAACTCTGACATTAGACTTCACAGACAGCCTCATGAATGCCTACAGCGGCAAAAATGATTTAAGACAAATGATGATTGATTCCTTCACATACACATTTACAACAATACCTGGAATCAGCAGCATAATATTAACTGTGGAAGGTGAAGCATTGAACAATTTTGTGGAAGGAACAGATTTGACGGGAACATTATATGCTCCAGAGTTCATAAATCCGGAAAATACAAATCAGACAAACAACTAGAAAGAAGGAAATAATATGAACGGTTTTAGAAATTTTATGGTCGGAAGATACGGAACTGACCAGTTTACACTTTTTCTGCTTATAACAGGAATGGTGCTTACATTTTTAGGCGATGCCCTTAGGCTTGAATTTTTGACGATTATAACCTATGCCATATTCATAGGCTGCGTTTACAGGACTTTGTCGAGAAACATCCCTGTAAGGCAGAAGGAAAATTTTATGTTTCTTAAATACTGGAATCCAGTGAAGACATGGTCAAAATCAAAATATAACATTATTAAAGACAGCAAAGACTACAAATATTTCAAATGTCCAAACTGCAAACAAATTATGCGTGCTCCAAGAGGAAGAGGTAAAATATCAGTAACCTGCAGGAAATGCAGCACAAAGTTCATACAAAAATCATAATAAAATGTCCGTCCCCAGAATTGGTTAATTCCGGGGACGGACATTTCAATTTATTAATTTAAATGTTAAGACTCAAGCATTTCTCTTCCGATTGGAGTGTTTTTAAACACTGCAAGAAACATTACAGCTACAATTATTCCTGCAGCAGACTGAATAACATTGCCGGGTATTTCGCTTATTGTTGTAATGAAGTTACCAACCATGAGGGAGCCAACCATGTAGTATCCGAAAATCTGCCATACGCTGCCAATTGCTGCTCCAAGCACCCATTTGTTTTTAGTTTCAGGAAGTCTTTCTATAACTGTTCCCATTATAAGTCCCATGACACCCTTGATTATGAATGTGGGCAGAGCATAGTAGCCGTAGCCACCTATAATATCTGCAAGGGCTGCTCCGATTGCTCCTGCCCATGAACCGTTTCTTTTTCCAAGGAGAATCACAGCTATAAAAATAAAACCGTCTCCTAGATGTGTGTATCCGTTTGTTACTACTGACGGAACCTTGATTATGAACGTAGCCACGCAGATAAGCGCTGCAAACAATGATGTGTAAACCAATTCTTTTATATTTTTATCTTTCATATCATTCTCCTGTGATTTACTTTAATTAGATTATATAAAAAACTGTACCCTTTAAAAGATACAGTTTAATATTTTTAATAGATTACAGATTGAAATTTATATTTACTTATATGGAATAAGATTCCTACAATAAAAAAGCCATCAATGCAGCAACATCAATGGCGATAATTCTAAAAAAATTTAAAGCACCCTGCCGAGATCCAACCAGGTTTCCTCGCGTCACACAAAACTGTCTACTTATTGCTGCTTCCTTCCGGACCTGACAAGATTCATAGGGTTCTGTTGCGCGAGACCAAGTTTTCACTCAGACAGAGTGCATTAAGATAATAACACAAATAGCATTTCAAGTCAACATAATTCAGATAAATTCTATTTTAAAACTTCGAGAGTTTTTTCCTCTTCAAACTGTTTTGTGTAAAGTTTGTAATAATATCCTTTTTTAGTAATGAGGCTTTTATGGCTTCCCTGTTCAACTATTTTTCCGTTTTTGACAACTAAGATTATGTCTGCTTTTTTTATTGTTGAAAGCCTGTGAGCAATTATAAATGAAGTTCTTCCCTTAAGAAGATAATCTATTCCATTTTGAATGAATCTTTCTGTCTGTGTGTCAATTGATGAAGTTGCTTCATCAAGCACAAATATCCTTGGATTTGCTAGTATTGCCCTTGCAATTGAAATAAGCTGCTTTTCGCCGGTTGAAAGCTTATCTCCTCCTTCTCCCACTTCGCTTAAATATCCCTTCTCAAGCTTGTCGGTAACTGTGTTTACAGATACTATTTCAGCGGCTTTTATTACTTCTTCATCTGTTGCGTCCAGGTTGCCGTACCATATGTTGTCCTTTATGCTGCCTGAGAACAAATGAGGATTTTGCAGTACATAACCTATGTTTGAATGAAGCCAGAGCTGTGACCTGTCCTTGTAATCCCTACCGTCTATTAAAATTTCTCCTTCAGTAGGCTCGAAAAACCTGCAAGCAAGGTTTACAAGAGTGCTTTTACCTGCTCCTGTCTCTCCAACAATTGCTACATTTGTTCCAGCGGGTATATGGAGGTTGAAGTCTTTTAAAACTTCTTCATCACCGTCCGGGTATTTAAACGTCACATTGCGAAATTCTATATCACCTTTTATTTCTTCCCAGTTCTGTTTTTTTGGATTGATGTTGTCTCCATATATTTCAACAACGTCAGCCCTATCCTTTATTAACGGCTCCTTCTCTAAGAGGTCAGTGACTCTTTCCACATTGGCCTGAAGGGCGATAACATCTGTATATGTCTTGGCTAATTGCTGTACAGGTTCAAAAATGTTGATTGCATAGGATATAAATGCCGACAGTGTTCCAATTTGTATTACATGGCCCATTGCCAGATATCCCCCTCTTGCCAGTACAATTGCAGTTGAAACTGAGCCGAAGAATACTATTATAGGAATGTAAAGTCCGTTGAGATTTGCCATCCTGAGAGATGCTTTCTCCATATCAAGACTCACGGATTTGAACTCGTCAAGGTTCTTGTCTTCAATGACAAGCGTCTTTGTGGTTCTGGCTCCGGTAATTCCTTCATTGAACTGACCTGTAAGCTTTGAGTTTACCTTTCTTAACTTTCTGCTTGTTGAAAGCATTTTTTTCTGAAAGTACAATGTAATTATTGCCATCAAAGGAACAACAACCATAACAATGAGTGCCAGTCTCACGTTTAAAAGCATCATTGCTGCAAATGCTCCTATTACATATGTACATGACCAGAAAACATCAACCAGTCCCCACGCAATCATGGAACCGATTTTGTTTGTATCACTTAAAGTTCTAGCCAGGATGTAGCCTACAGGAGTTGTGTTGTAATATGATAGGGACAAATTCTGAAGGTGAGTGAATATTTCTTTTCTCAAATCTTTTCCTATGTGCATTTCCACAACTATTGCATATCTGGCGAATATGTTGACCGATGCAGCCATGACAATGAGTGCAGCGCAGTAAACAATTATAAACATACTCAGTCTTTCAGTCGTCCCCTTGACAATAAAATTGTCCACAGCATATTTTTGAAACAGTGGAATAGAAAGGTCCATTAGTGCTGTAATAAGCATGAACACCACAATTCCCAAAATCTTTTTTTTGTATGGCAAAAAGAATCTGCCAAGCTTAAACCACGTCTTTATATTAATCGATTTATATCCCGTATCTTCTTCGTAATATTCCATAAACTCCCCCTAATCAACATCATCAGACAAGTTCATCTGTACGTTGAATACTTCCTTGTATATGCCTTCCCTTTCAATAAGCTCATCATGAGTTCCCATATCAGAAACCCTGCCCCTGTCAAGCACAAGAATGGTGTCTGCCTGCATGAGAGTTGTTATGCGATGAGAAATCAATATTATGGTAGAACCTTTTTTATCATTTTTAAGTGCTTCTCGTATTTTTGAATCTGTTTCTGAATCAACAGCAGAAAGAGAATCATCAAAGACCATTATAGGAGTTTTCTGAAGAAGCATCCTGGCAATTGAAACTCGCTGCTTCTGTCCTCCGGACAATGTAACTCCTCTTTCCCCTACAATGGTGTCATAACCTTTTGAAAATTCCTCTATAGCCCCATCAACCTGAGCGATTGATGTTGCTTCCTTTACATCATCGATAGTTGCCTCGCTTTTTACTATTGTTATGTTGTCTTTTATGGAACGAGAGAACAAGAATGGTTCTTGCAGCACCATTCCTATATTTTTCCTCAGATGTGCTCTTTTTATATTGTGGATGTCCACTCCGCCTATTGTTATGCTTCCGCAATCCTCCGGAAGGTCATACAGACGGTTTAAAAGGTGCATAAGCGTTGTTTTTCCTGAGCCTGTGCCTCCAAGCACTGCAAATGTTGTTCCTGCCTTTATTTTAAAACTGACGTCGTCCAATACGGGAGCACTTCCGTCATATCTGAACGTGACATTTTTATATTCTATGTCCATGTTCATGTCAGGTTCAACAGACTCAGGAGCTTCAAGCTCTTCAGGCTCGCATAATATTTCGCAAATCCTTTGAGCCGAGACCTTAGTCTTGCTCAGTTCTCCGAGAATACGACCGAAGCTTCGAAGGGGCCACGCAATCATTGAGGTGTATGACACGAATACAAGGAATTCTCCCAAGGTGATCACATTGTTAACAGCCTGATAAGTTCCGGCAGCAACAATTGTCATGACCATGAGGCCTGTTACAAGGTCCCCTATTCCCCAATAGTATCCAAGCTGGTATCCAAGCTTAACCCACAAGTCAGAAAATTTAAGATTTCGTTCTGAAAACTTTTCTATTTCATATTTTTCTCTTCCAAATGCCCTTACAACCCTCACACCTGTCAGGTTTTCCTGAGTTGCCGTAAAAAGTGCTCCTTCAGCTTCATCAGCCACAAGAAATTTTTTTGACAATATTCCGTAAAATATGGAGGAATACAAAATGACAACAGGAACAAAGCCAAGTACCATCATAGTGAGACTTAAATTCATGGGAAACATCAGAGCCAGGGATATTGCAACAAGCATTATTGTCCTGAACATTTCAGACAGCTGTGTGCTTATGAAGTTTCGAAGAACCTCCACATCAGATGTGGACCGCTGTATGATGTCGCCTGTCTGGTTTTTGATGTGCCAGCTGTAAGGTAATTTTTGTATGTGTTCAAACAATTTGTTTCTTATGGTTTTAACAGTTCCTTCCGTTGCCTTTGCAATTGAGATTCTTCCAATAAAGTCACCAAGAGAGGCAATGATGGCTATAACAATTACAAATGCTGCACAGAGCCACAAATTCTGTCTCAGCCCTTCTCTGCCTCCGGCCATGCTTATCAAACTCATCAAAGGTGAAAATAGTTTATAAGGAACATTACCTATAATAGAGTCCACCGTGAAGCTTATAACCTGCGGCGTAGCAAAACCTGCCACAACGCGGACAACGGTTGCAAAAGCAGAAAGGGCAATGAATTTTCTGTAGCCCCTGGTATATGTGTAAATAGTTTTTAAATTTGACTTATTCTTGGCATCCATAATAACCTCTGTCAAAAAATCCCAAAGCAAAATACCTTGGGCTTAGTTTAAATGTATAAGTAATCTTATCTGTACTGTTTATTCATTCTATAATAATTTAGCATTTATGTCAAATTTTATATCACACGCATTATATAAAAAAAAGCATCTCCTCAGACATTGACAAACTGAATTCTACTGATTGTATGGGCGGAAATCTCCGCCAGTGCGGGAGGGCAATAGCCCTCCTACAGTAGAAAATCTGTTGTCAACCTGAAGCAAATGCTCCTTAAAATTTCTAGTTTATTATTTTGCTGAAGCAGCAGCCTTAGCAACTATGTTCTGGAATGCGTCTATTCCTATAGTTACTGATGAAACCAAGTCTGCATCAGTTGTAGTTCCTTCTGCGTCAACCGCGATTGCTGTTACTTCTTCTGCAGTCTTTCCAACTACGAAGTCAGCAAATGCTTTTGCCTGCTCATACCATTCTTTGCCGATCTTTGAAGCTTTTTTCATGCCGTAATCATCACCTAATTCATTTTTTGTCAATACATCAGCAGTTAAATCAGTAGTGATTTTTCCTGTTGTGTCAAATTTAATATTTGACTGAGATGCATCTATTATGCTTGAAGTGATTTTTCCATCAGCATCGAAAGTTGTTACAGTAAATGTTGAATATGCTTGTGCTAAGCCTTCTGTGTCAGCAGCTGCATCTTTAGATTTAGAAATTGTAGTTACTACTCCAAGTCCTAATTCATCATTTTTAGTTGCTCCTAAAAATTCTGCATTTTCAACTGCTTTTTCAACTGCAGCAACATAACCGTTTATTTTAATAGTTACAGATGAAGTTAAGTCAGCCTCTGTTGGTACGCCTGTATCAGAAACAGGTATAGCTTTTATTTCTTCAACTGTTTTTCCAACCATGTAATCAGCTAAAGCATTAGCTTGTTCGAACCAATCTTTGCCTATTGAAGAAGCTTTTACCATTCCGTACTCTGCTCCAAGTTCTTGTTTAGACTTGTATTCTGCTTCTACGTCAGAAGCAATTTTTCCTTCTTTTGTGAAGTTGATTTTAGTTTGTGCAGTGTCAATAGCTGCTTTAACTATTTTGCCATCCTGGTCAACTGTAACTGCCAATACAACTGAATCTGTCTGAGCTAAACCATCTTTTTCGCCTGCATCAGCTGATTTTTCAATTGATGAAATAACTGCTAGTCCAGTTTTTACAGAATCTTCAGTTACTTCAACTTCTCCTGCTGCTGGTTCCTCAGTTTTTGGCTCTTCTGCTGCTGGTTCTTCAACAACAGGATCATTTGAAACCGGTGCTTCTTCTTTTGCACATCCTGCAAAAGCAAATAAAGACATTGTTAAAATTAATGATAATAATATTGATTTTTTCATTGTCACCCTCCAAAGTTACAATAATTTTTTATATATAACGGCTTTAGCCAATTATATCGTATTTCTGTTTTTGATACAATATTAACAAATTGTTCGCTGCAAGTCAACGTTTTTACGCTGTTAATAATATCTTGTTATGCATTATTTTGCATCTTTGTTTTTCTAATAACAAAGACTTATGCAGTTTAGCATGAAGCAAGAAAAAAATCAATCTTAAAAAACGAATTTGACAAAATGTTAAAATTTCAGTCTTTAGTTTCCCACATATGACGCTTATTCGAAACGAAAACATAATATTTTTAATTAATATTTAAATTGTTAAAAAAATAAAACATTTTGGCGTCACTTCTTCATAATATCTACATATTTATTTTTTATCAATTTATGTATTATTTATAATTTTATAGATAATTCAAAAAATATATATTATAAATTATATGGACATGATTAATCAAATAAGTTAAAATAAATTTATATTTTACAATTAAAGGAAAGAAGGGATACTGTGAACACAATTACTAAAGAAGAAGCTTGGGCTTTGTTAAAAGAATACAACAAGGATGAATTTCATTTGAAGCATGCAGAAACAGTGGGTTTTGTAATGGAATACTTCTCCAAGAAATTAGGTTTCGAGGATGAAGCTGAATTTTGGGGCATTGTTGGATTATTGCACGATCTTGACTTTGAAATGTATCCTGAAGAGCATTGCATGAAGGTTCAGGAAATATTGAACGAAAAGGGAATAGACCCTAAAATCACCCGTGCCATTGCAAGCCACGGTTACGGATTGACTCCGGCTGATATAAAACCTGAGCACACAATGGAAAAAGTGTTGTTTGCAACTGACGAACTTACAGGTTTAATCGGTGCAGCAGCGCTCATGAGACCTTCTAAAAGCACACTGGATATGGAATTAAAATCTTTGAAGAAAAAGTATAAAACTCCAAGTTTTGCTGCAGGCTGTTCAAGAGATGCAATACAAGACGGAGCAAACATGCTTGGCTGGGAACTTGATAAGCTTCTGGAAGAAACTCTTCAGGCTATGAGAGCATACGAAACTTCTCTACAATAAAAATAAAAACAACTCAGCATCCTTGCCGGGACGCTGAGTTGTTTTTATTTTGGGGGGATTTTAAATCTTTTATTATATTTTTTACAAATTAAACTTCAACAAAACTATTAATCCATTTTGTTCATTTTTTCAATTTGTTCTTTTAGCTTTAAAGCTGTCGGTGTTACAGCAATTCCGCCCAATGATGTTTCTCTTAATTCCGGAGGCAGCTGCTTTCCAACTTTGTACATAGCGACGATCATTTCGTCTAAAGGTATCTTGCTTGTTATTCCGCTCATTACCATGTCAGCTGTTGCTATGGCACTTACTGTACCAGCTATGTTACGTTTTGCACATGGAACTTCAACAATTCCTGCAAC
The DNA here is from genome assembly GCA_002422545.1 of Firmicutes bacterium UBA6113. Taxonomy (GTDB): domain Bacteria; phylum Bacillota; class Clostridia; order Tissierellales; family Sedimentibacteraceae; genus Sedimentibacter. Next base: position 175,986 of record DIWF01000036.1, read on the forward strand.
AGAATCACATACAAGACCAAGAATATTTTTTATTACTATTGCTGCAGCATCCATTTCCTGTTCAGCTGTTCCTCCAAGCATATCAACAGCAGCAGCCGCTGCCATTGCAGAGCCTGCTCCGCATTCTGCCTGACATCCGCCTTCTGCTCCTGCCAATGTTGCATTCTTAGCTATAAGAATTCCTATTCCTCCTGCTACGAACAATGCCTGAATCATTTCATCTTCTGTTTTATTGAGTTTTTCTCCAACAGACAACACTACTGCAGGCAATATTCCACAAGAACCGGCTGTAGGGCAAGCTACTATTCTTCCCATGGCTGAATTTGTTTCAGAACATGACATAGCCCTTGACATTGCATCAACCATGAATTCTCCGGTCAGTGCTTTTCCGCTTCTCGAATATTCCTTCAATCTTTTTGCATCACCTTTAATAAGGTTTCCTGCTGTTTCTATTTCTTTTTCCTGAGAATTTGTAGAATATTTTCTCATAACATTGAGGTTTGCTCTCATCTTATCAATTACTTTTTCACGAGTAAATCCGCTTCTGTTCATTTCTTCTCTTATTGCATATTCTGCAAGAGTAATATTCTCATTTTTTAAAATTTCAAGTATTTCTTTTCCCGTTGAAACAAACATTATATCGCTCCTTCTATAATTGGATTAACTACATTTACACAATGTATTTCTTTTATGCTTCTTACTTTTTCCAATAATTTTTCCGGAATAATACTGTCTGTCTCAATAGCCATTGTAGCTTCCTTACCTTTTTCGTTTCTGTATACTCTCATGTTGGCAATATTTATATTTTCATCATACAAAATATTTGCTATTTGAGAAAGAACACCTGGTATATCTTTATGCTTTGTAAGAAGAGTAGGACGCTCGCCTGTAAACTCAACTTCCTGTCCGTCTATATCAAAAACAATTATATTTCCTCCGCCTATAGAAGATCCCATAACTACTGCTACATTGCCATCTGCTTTTGTCATTACAAATCTTACAGTGTTCGGATGAACATCTCCTAAATCAGTTGCTATAAAATTGTATTCAATACCTTCCTTAGCTGCCAGTTCAAATGAATTTCTCAGGTCTTCATCCCATGGATCCATACCTAAAATTCCTGCAACCAAAGCCTTGTCAGTACCGTGTCCTTTATATGTTTCTGCAAACGAACCATGAAGAATAAAATCTACTTTTATAATTTTACCGCCCGCTACTGTTCTTGCTATCTTAGCTAATCTAGCTGCGCCCGCAGTGTGTGAGCTAGATGGTCCAATCATAATCGGCCCAATTATATCAAAAACACTATAATCTCTCATTATTTTCTCCTTAAAAATCATCCGCATCAGTCATTTATTTTGTATGACTATCAATACAGCTTGTCTTAATCTACTATTATTTATTTGATTGTTTACCTTGAATTGTATCAACTATCATTGCTACAGCTTGGTCTCCTGATACGTTGCATGCTGTTCCAAAGCTGTCCTGAGCAATGTACAATGCAATCATCAATGCAAGCATTGGTTCTGTAAATCCTAAAACGGTTTCCAAAACTCCAAGAGCTGCCATTACAGCACCTCCAGGAACTCCAGGTGCAGCAACCATTGTTATACCAAGCATTGCTATAAATCCTGCAAATGCAGTCAACGTTACCGGAACTCCATTAAGCATCATTACAGCCAATGCACATGTAGTCAGCGTTATTGTGCTTCCTGATAAGTGAACTGTTGCACACAAAGGAACAACGAATTCTCTAATACCTTTTGAAATACCCATTTTTTCTGAGCAGTTTACATTAACAGGAATAGTTGCAGCTGAAGACTGTGTTCCAAGTGCAGTAACATAAGCTGTTATCTGGATCTTCAAGCATTTAAATACATTTTTCTTGCTAATTGTACAACCAATTACAAACTGGATAACTATCATTGCTAAATGCATTGCTATTACGATCAAGAATACTTTCCAGAATACTGAGAACACTGTTGTAACTTGTCCTGTATAAGTCATGTTTACGAAAACGCCTACTATATATATTGGAAGCAATGGAATGATAATGCTTTCAATAACTTTAGATATAATTGCCTGAAAATCTTCTGCTGCTTTTCTAAGCGGTTCACTTTTTGTTACAGAAATTCCTAAGCCTAAAATGAATGATAAAATCAATGCTGTCATAACTCCCATTACAGCCGGCATTTCTACCTTAAAGAAAGGTTCCAAGTCAGCTGCTGCTTCAGCTATGCTGCTTGCAGATTCTGGTGTAATAAAAGAAGGTAAAAAGCTTGTTCCTACAAAATATGCCGTAAAACCTGAGAACAATGTAAAGCAATATGCAAGTCCAACTGTTATTCCCAAAAGTTTGCCGGCGCCTGTGCCTAGTTCAGCAATACCGGCTGTTACAAATCCTAAAATTATTAACGGGATTATAAAACCTAAAAAGTTTCCGAAAATTGAAGTAAAAGTTACAAATACTCTGTCAAGCCAAACTGGTGCAAAACTTCCTAGAACAAGACCAAATACGATACCAATGATAATTCTGGGTATAAGACCTAATTTGAATTTTTTTTCTTCTGCCATTTGATTAATCTCCTCATTTTTATTTGCATACGTATGTCAGATACTCCGGATGTATCTATATTGCAGACGTTGCGTACATTTTGTATATTCATCAAGTGCATATGCGAATGTTATCATTTATTGACGAATATGTCAATAGTAATTTGTTATTTTTTTGCTAAAATTCTACAATATCTTTATTAAGATTTAGTAATTATTTTAGCTTCAAACTTTCAATAACGCTATTTTTTTTAGAATTTTATAACATAAAGTTATTTAAAACAGCTGAATATCATCGTAAAGCATACGTTTCGCTTATGTTCGTTCTTTATGCAGCAAACGCTATTTTGTGCTAATTATGAATACACTCAAAATTTAATGTACAAAAACACATTTTCTTTTTTGTATACGTATCTGCTACATATTTTCAACATAATGATTTTTGCTCATGAAAATAAAAACCCACAAGTTTTCTTACTAAACTTGTGGTTCTAAATGTTAATTAAATTTCAATATTTCTCTTTTAATTGGCTGCTGCAGCAAGTGAGGCTCTTTTTTTCTTCTTTATTTTGTTCCTTAGGGCTGTAAATACAAGACATGATATTATGGTTACAGGCATTACAGTTGCAGAATAAAGTATAAGTCTCTTTGTAACGGACAAAATACCGTTGTTTTCAGCATACAAAATCATTACAGTAAGAACAAGGGGATGCATCAGGTATATGTAGTATGAACTTTGCCCGAAAAGCTTTATAAAGCCGTAATATTTGCTGAACACTTTCTTCATTACCAGTCCCACATAATAAACAAAGAACACCGATGATGCCGAGAAAAAAAACCAGACATATGTGGATATACTCATATCGTAATAAGATGCTACAGTATATGCAAGTCCTGTTATTAAATATCCTGCAATCACATGTGTTTTGTGTCTTTCAACAAAGGACAGGAATAACTCTCTCTCAAGCGTTACATAGATACCAAGCATATAAAAAACCACATACTTTAAAAAAAGCCTGTCCGACAATTCAAATCTTATAAACTCTGCACTCAACAATGTAATAACTGCAGCAACAAGCAATATTGGTATTTTCTTGTCCGTGGTTTTAAGGAGATGATAAAGTGCCGGTCCCACAATGTACATTTGAACAATTATTATTACGAAATACAAATGATATGACATTGTCCCCTGAAGAATACTTGTGATAAAGAAATTAATGTCCCAAGTGTAATATCCAATCTTTATATATGCCTCATAATATATGACACACCATAAAAGGTACGCCACAAGCACTTTAGCCAGTCTTCTCTTTAGAAAAGAAAAGTACTTGAACTCCTTTTGTCTGTAGCTGTAGAAGCTTGTCACGCCACTTAAAAAAATAAAGATTGGAGTGGTAAACTTCAAACTTTTGTTGACTAACAGCGTCACTAGATGCGGAAAACTTCCGTGAATATAACCGGTAACACCTGTTGCTGTAATATGTACAATCATTACGGCCAGACAGGCAATGAATCTCATGTAATCCAGCTCATAGAGCTTGTCTTTATTATTCTTCCCAATTTTTATAGTTTCAGACATTTCTGCTGATGAATTCATTAAATCACACCACTTTCTAGTAATATATTTTTAAGTTTACCACTTATAAAAGATAAAATCAATCAGATTTATATCGATAAATACGTATTCGTATTTTTAATATTTATTCACACAAAGACAGTTTTCGTTGACTTTTGCAATATTTTATAATATTTTATGATAATTTATGTATTTTATACGTTTTGGCGTATACGTTGTGGCGAAGTTGTGCTACAATACTTTTAAAGGTATTTTATTGTAATGGGAGGTATGTTATGTGTGTAAAAGAGGCAGTAATAAATAGAATTAATGATATTTGTTCCGACAGGGGGCTGGCTGTCAACAAACTTGCAAACTTATCAGGAATTACGCCTTCAACAGTCTATAGCGTTTTTGACTTGGACAGAAAAGACATCGGCATTGTATTGATAAAAAAAATATGTGACGGTCTTGAAATATCTTTGGAGGATTTTTTCTCAGATGAAATATTTGAGTCTCTTGATCAGGAACTTATATAATGAACTAAAAGGGTGTAAACGAATAGTTTACACCCTTTAATTTGTATTACCGTTTTTAATTTGTCTAAGCAAGTAAGTATATTTTTTTTCTGCAGCTTCTACTTTATAAATTGCATAGTCAACCAGGTCGGGCTGTGATACATTTTCAAATATGTTTTTGGCGTCTTCCCACTCTCGTTTTGCATTCTCTATATTTATGTAAATTTCTTTTTTTTCTTCTGATTTTTTCGGCTGTTTGAAAATTTCTAATATATTTTTAATTTTCAGTTCTTTGTTTGTAATCATACTCATGGAAAAAACCTCCTATATATATTATTATAGACAGGAGTTTCCTTTTTATTCACGATGTACCAAAATATATGGAGATTATTTTGCTTAAGAAATCACTTTATTACAATTATTTGTCAAGCACATACTCAAGCTGACAGTCACAGGGCTCATCCAAAGCAAGCTTCTCATTGTATTCCTGTGCCTCGCGACATCCAAGTCCCCTGTAAAAGACTTGAGTTTCCTCAGAAGAATGTGCTGAAATATAAAGTTTTTTAGCACCCATTTCTTTAGCTCTTTCAGCCATATATAAAAACATTTCTTTTCCTTTTCCCATTCCTCTTTTTTCATGAGACACGTGAATGCTTGACAGCTGTAAGTACTCGTGAGATGAACCAAACATACTGCCTTCAATTGATGCAAATCCTGTAATATCATCTCCATCAAATGCTCCAATAACCACTCCATTTGTTCTTACGGTGTTCTTGAGGCATTTGACCAGGTACTCATATTCTTCATGTCCCCACTGTTCGACAAATGGAACGTCCTTAAGAAGCCATTGACCGTCTTCCTTTCTCCAGCATTTCTTAACATCCTGATAACGGTTGAAGTTCGAAAAAAGAGATATGTTTATTTCATTTTCTTTTAATTCTATTATTTTCATTAAGTCACCTTATTATTTTTTTACTTAATTACAATCATCATCGGTGTAAACCTTATGTCATTTACAGTAAGCTCATTGCCCGTAACCGCCAAACCGAGATGGTCATAGACTTCTTCTGCATAGGGTAATTAATTATAATCACATCTTGTTTGCTATTTCTTTTACCCTTGCAGGTATTTGAAATACACTGTCCGCATAAGGAACAATCTCTCTTATTTTACCAAAGCCATATCTTGCATGAATAAAAGGAATTCCTGCAAATCTGGCAGAGATTAAATCACCTTCTGTGTCGCCTACATACACAGCTCTGTCAATATTATTTCTTTCCATCACTAACTTAATATTTTCACCTTTTGTCTTGCCTGTGCGGCCGGGATTTTCATAATCATCAAAATATTTATTCAGCTTGTGGTACTTAAGAAAAGCCTCAATATATCCTTCCTGGCAATTGCTTACAATGAAAAGTCTGTTCTGTGAAGACAGTAATTCAAGTGTTTCTTCAACTCCGGGAAACAAAATGCCCCCGTTTTTTTCAATATAGTCTTGTTCAAACATGATGCACCTGTCAATTATTTGTTTTCTTTCATCTAAAGAAAAATCTGCAAAAAACAATGCTGCTATTTCATCTATAGTCTTTCCCATGAATCCTTTCATTGCTTGTACAGTCATTTTATAATTTATGTTGTCATATGTTGCAATTGCATCATTCCATGAATTGGCTACGCTTTCTGAAGAATCCCAAAGAGTTCCGTCCAGATCAAATATAATGCCTTCTTTTGTCATGTTTCCTCCGTATTTCTTGTCGGTTTTTCGTTTGTATTTATACCCTGCACAATGAAGTGCAGAAGATAATAATTGCTGTAAATAACAAATTGCTCATTGATTGGTTTGTAGCCCTTAATTATTATACTACAGCCATACAATTAATACCAATATTAACTCGACTTTTCTGGAATAACTTTTCTCATAGCTTAAGATGAGTTTGATATAATTATGATTCCATCTATCTGGATATGGTTCACTTAATTCATAAAGTAAATATATTTTATTATTGACATATGACATTTATAGATGTATTATCTAGTAAAGGACATCTAGTCCTGAGAATATTTCTTTATAATATCAAGGAGGATTAACATATGAAAATAGCATTGCCATCAAGACAAAATCTCATTGATGACCATTTTGGACATTGTGAATATTTCACAGTCTATACTGTTAATGAAAGCAAGGAAATTACAAAGGGTGAAACTATTGCTTCACCAGTGGGATGCGGCTGCAAATCCAACATTGCGCAAACACTGGCAGAAATGGGAGTCAAAGTAATGCTTGCAGGCAACATGGGAGACGGAGCTGTCAGAGTTTTGAAAAATTCAGGCATAGAAGTTATACGCGGTTGTTCAGGTGATGTCCAGACAGTTGCAAATAATTATCTTGCAGGTTCAGTTACTGACTCAGGAGACTCATGCCACTCCCACGAACATGAATGTCAACATTAAGAATACTTAGTTATAAAGCAGCTTCTACATGGTAGCTGCTTTATTATGTAATCTTCAATAAATTTATTAGTTACTTCCATTTTTCTGTAGTGCCTTAGCTGTTTTATTTGTTATTTTTTCTTTTGGTGATTACAAGATATGCTATTCCTATTGCTGCAAGTATGACAAATGCTGCTGTTATTCCCGGAGACACAGAACCTGATAAATAAATTGCTGTAGGACCGTCAGCACCTCCTATAATACCTATTGAGTTTGCGTCACTTAAATCTGTGTTTAACTTGTATGACAGGTAAAGAGGCAGCAAATACTCGTACGAAATACCAATTGCAGCTGCAACTCCACAAAAAATAGTTAATATCATCACTATTTTTCTAATCAGTTTATTGTTCATTTTTTCTCCTTTTATGTATCTTCATAATCATAATCTCCGTTCGTTGGATTGTTTTAAACTAATTTTTTCACTGTAGTCCGTTATATTTCAAGATTGTAATTATATTGTTTATTTCAAGCTTATTCGCAAGAAGTTGCTTGAATTTGACAGTGCTTGTTTTTCCTTCTGAGCGTAGTTTTTCCATGTCTCTTTCAATTTCTGAAAATTTCTGATTTAACCCTTCATAGAAGTTTTCAAATTTTGCAAGTTTATCAACAGCTTTTCCAGTACATATGTTTCCGTCACTACTTAAATCTTCACTTAAAGCATAATAAACATCATTTGCTTTTTTAGTCAATCTTTCCATGAATCCTCCAATGTCATTAGTTTAGTTGTCTTAAGTCATGTCTGTTCACTCAGTATATCATCTAATAATCTTATTACTATCATTATATAACCTTCAATAACTATTTGCTATAAATATTATAAACATGTCAATTTTTTATCATAAAACATAAACATTGAACAAGATTAATTTTATGATATAATTATACAATACAATCAATTCGGCATACTAAATCGAGCATTAACATTACATACAAAACAAATCATTACATATAAGGAGAAATATCATGGATAAGGAAAGAATCGAAAAAGCTGTCAGGGAAATTCTTTTTGCAGTCGGCGAAGATCCTGACAGAGAAGGTCTTAAAGATACACCGAAAAGAATGGCAAAAATGTATGAAGAAATATTCGCAGGTCTCCATGAGAACCCTGCTAAGCACCTGGAGATTTATTTTCAAGAAGAAAAGTATGAGGAACTTGTGCTGGTAAAAGACATACCGTTTTATTCCGTTTGCGAACATCACCTGGTTCCGTTCTTTGGAAAAGCTCATGTTGCTTATCTTCCTAAAAACGGCAAACTTACGGGATTGAGCAAGCTTGCAAGGGTAGTGGAAACTGTCGCTAAAAGGCCTCAGCTGCAGGAAAGAATCACTTCAACTGTTGCGGATACAATCATGGAAAAGCTTGATCCTTACGGCGTCATAGTAGTAATAGAGGCCGAGCACATGTGTATGACAATGAGAGGCGTTAAAAAACCCGGTTCTAAAACAATGACATCCGCAGTGAGAGGTCTGTTTAGAACGGATCCCAAATCTAGAGCAGAAGTTATGTCAATGATAAACAAATAAGGGGTATGACTGATGGATAAAAAGGATATAAAAATTGTTCCGAAAAAAAGGACTATGAAATTTTTAGGCCGTGAACTTGAGTTTGGCGAAAGAACATTGATAATGGGAATATTGAATGTCACACCTGACTCATTTTCAGACGGAGGCGATTATTCATCTGTTGACATCGCAGTTGAGCATGCCAAGGAAATGTTAAGAGACGGCGCAGATATAATTGACATTGGGGGCGAATCCTCAAGGCCCGGCCACACAAGAATCAGCTCCGAAGAAGAATTGAGAAGAGTAATTCCTGTAATCAAGAGGCTCAGGGAAGAAACGAATGCCATAATGTCATTAGATACCATCAGAGCTGACGTTGCCGAGGAAGCAATCAAAAACGGCGTTCACATAATCAATGACATATGGGGGTTTCAGGAAGACAGGAAACTTGCAGATGTTGCTGCAAAGTACCGGACTCCTGTAATTCTAATGCACAACCATGTTGGAAATGAATATGACTGTGATATTGTAGAAGCAGTGAAAAAATTTTTGATGGAATCTGTAAAAATTGCTAAATCAGCCGGTGTAAAGGATGATATGATAATTCTTGACCCGGGTCTTGGAGGATTCGGAAAGACTGTTGAGCACAATTTTGAAATCATGAGCCGTCTTGGTGAACTTAAGGACCTGGGATACCCTGTGCTCATAGGTACATCAAGAAAAAGCATCATTGCCAGAGTACTTGACGTTCCTCCCAAGGACAGAGACATTGGAACGGCTGCAACAACAGCATTAGGAATAGCCCAGGGTATGGACATTGTGAGAGTGCACAACGTGCTGGCCAATGTGCATGCTGCTAAAGTGACCGATGCAATAATCAGGAGAAAATAAATGGATAAAATAATTATGGAAAATATGGGTTTCTACGGCTATCACGGCGTATTGGAACAGGAGAAAACCATAGGACAGAAGTTTTTTGTGGACGCATACCTCTATCTGCCCCTTAAAAAAGCAGGTGAAACAGATGATTTGAATTTTTCCGTAAGCTATGCAGATGTTTACTTAACCATAAAAAAAATAGTTACAGAAGAAAAGTTCAACCTGCTTGAAGCCCTGGCAGAAAAAATATGCAGCGAAGTCTTAAATTCATTTCAGGATGTTCAAAAAATAACTGTAAGAATTAAAAAACCTGAAGCGCCTGTTGCTGGAATTTTCGATTATTTTGGAGTTGAAATGGAAAGGGAACGGTCATGAGCAAAATATACTTGAGCCTGGGAACAAACCTTGGAGATAAAAAAGAAAATCTCCAGCATGCAGTAAAGCTGCTTTCAGAAAAAATAAACATCTTTAAAATTTCTTCATTTTATGAGACAGAACCTGTGGGATACAAAGACCAGCCTTGGTTTATGAACATTGTTGTGGAAGGAACAACTTATTTGTCTCCGGAAGATCTGCTTGTTTTCACCCAAAGCATCGAACATGAAATGAAAAGGGTAAAAACAATTGTAAACGGTCCGAGAATAATAGATGTAGACATACTCTTGTATGAAGATGTAAAAATCAATACAGAAACCCTTATTATTCCCCACCCGAGGATGACTGAAAGGGCTTTTGTAATGTATCCTCTTTTTGAAATATCACCGGACTTGCTGATTGGAGGCAAAAGTCTTAAAAATATGATGGAAAATTTTAAAGGCGAAGAAATTAAAAGGCTTGACATATGAAAAGAATAAATAAAATACTTGCAAACGAAGATTATATTAAATATCTCAATAAAAACAAAGAAGCTGAGGGTAACAGAATTTACTGCCATCACGATATAGAGCATTTTCTTGATGTTTCAAGAATTGCATACATAATCTCTCTAGAAGAAAATTTAAATGCCAACAAGGAAATTTTGTATGCCATGGGCCTACTGCACGATATTGGAAGGTGGATGGAATACGAAAGCGGCATAGACCATGCGCTGGCAAGCAAAAATCTTGCAGAAGGGATACTCCGGGACTGCGATTTCAGCGAATCAGAAATTCATGAAATTTTAACAGCAATAGAATCCCACCGCAACATTAAAAGCACATCTGTTCTTGGGGATTTGCTTTATCGTGCCGACAAACTATCAAGAAACTGCCTTCATTGCAGTGCAATAGCTACCTGCAAGAAGTTTCAAAACAAAGAAGTGCCCGTCATTCTATATTGATTAGAATAACGGGCTTCCGTTTTTATATTATTAAATAATCTTTCAATTAAAATCTCTAAACTTTACTTGCTTATAAAATTTATTCCACTTCTTCGAGCATTTTGAAAAATGCATCGTGGTTTATTCCAGACGGACGGTTAATTCTTTTAAGCTCATACAGATCATCCTCATCTCCTGTTAGGATATTCACTCCTGAAGTGCTTGACAGTGAGGCTAAAAATCCCATTTCCTTTAGTATTTTCTTGCATTCCTTACACATGGCTCCAAAGGGGTATGTGAATGCACTTGGAGTATATCCTGTCTTGCCGCTGATTAGAAGCTGCAGGTATCCCACATCATTTACAATTACCTTCTTATACTCGTCATAGGATTCTCCGTACAATATGGTGCATCCCACACGTTCATCCAATCTGTGCATTGCATATGAATGGTTTTGAATTTCCACATATGGAGAAGCTGAAAGTTCTTCAACCTGTGCCCAATTTAAATACGGATTAAGGTTTTCGTCTACCGAACTTTCGTCAACACATTCTCCAATTATGGACATGACCGCCTTGCTTTCATACTTTTCCAAAAGCGGCAGCACATAGGTGTAATAGCTACTAAAACCATCATCAAATGTAAGCATTATAGGTTTTTCCGGAAGACTTACATCATTGTACACGTATGCAACCAAATCTTCCACTGTAACCGTTGTGTATCCCTTTTCCTTCATGTAAATCAAGTCAGCCTCCAGCTCACTTGGTAAAACAGTGTACTTTCCGAGACTATTCCTGTTTTTCAAGACCTTGTGGTACATCAATACCGGCAGCCTTACTGATGGTCTTGCTGCTGCAGGAACAGCATCACTTATATCTTCAACATTAAAACTCATAATAACAACAAGCAGCATTGTCAACAACGCAGCAACAATTCTTTTTATATTTTTCATAGTCACCTCTGCAATAATTATTTATAATACATTTTATGTACAAACTCTGTTTATAATTACTGCAGAAAATTCTTTGTTGTCAATAAAATATTAATGCAATGCGGTTATCAATTGGCTGGTTTTAATGCATGTTTACATTTTTTAAAAAAATTTAAATTTTCTATTGACAAATAAAAATTCGGATGATATACTCACGGACAATACACAATTTAATGAGCAACATAAACGCAGTGATAAGGAGTATTAAGCATCATCAGTGATTTCAGAGAGTTGTTGGTTGGTGAAAAACAACATCAGACGATATGCCGAACTAGCCTTGGAGCGGATATGCCGAAAATAAATATACAAGTAGGCATGTACGGGCAGCCAGTCGTTAAAATGGCAGGATATCGATTAGAAATAATCCGTATCTAGAGGGCATTTCGTATGAAATGAATAAGAGTGGTACCGCGAAAGATTACATCTTCCGTCTCTTAGGGATAATTCCCTGAGAGAGGAAGATTTTTTTATACCTTTTTCAGGCGTTCGTCCGCCGTGTGTATTAAAAATAAATCTGGAGAGGTATTAGAAATGGAAAAACAATCATCAGCAAAAAACATCAAATTTACAGGAGCCTTTGCAGTCGCATGCGTATTGTTCGGCTCTCATGCAGGCGGTGGCTTTGCAACAGGCAATCAAGCAACTCAGTACTATGTTCAGTATGGATGGGCAGCACCTTTTATGGCAGTCCTGGCCATGGCATTATTAACATTGACTATCAGGGAATGTATGATTATGTACAATTCCAGAGGTTTAGGAAGTTATAAGGAACTTTTCCAAACTCTTTATCACCCTTTTGACAAGCTGTCGGTATTATTTGATATTTATTTTTACATCATGGTTTTATGTGCTGTAGGAGCAGTAGTTGCAGGAGCTGCTTCACTGATTAACAAAACATACAACATTCCCTACGCATATGCAGTACTTTCTATCGGAGCAATATTACTGACGCTCACCATTTTTGGAGCTGCTATGGTTTCCAAAGCATCAACAGTTATGTCAATTGGAATATTGACATCATGCGCTGTAATATTCATTATGGGAATCAATGCTAAAATGCCTGAAATAAGCACAATATTTTCAGCTCGCGAAAGCACCAGCAGTATATTCAAGGGGATTTTAAAAGCATTTACTTATGCAGGTTTTCAATCTGTAGTCATTCCAACAATGATATCATGCGGCAAGTCATTGAAGAGCAAAGAGGAAGTATCCCGCGCAATGATGATTGCCTTCATCATAAACTCAATTGCTCTTGTTTTGTCTGTTATCATGCTGTTAGGATGGTATGCAGAATTTAAAGCAGCAAGCGAATCAACTCTGCCTTCATTGTATATAACAAAACAATTGGGAAAACCATATGTTTACTGGGCATACAACATCTCATTGTTCCTCTGCTTTATTTCCACAGGAGTAACAACAATTTATGGTTTTGTTGAAAAATTTGAAAAAGCTAAAGCATTGTCTGGAATAAAAAAAGTTATAGTGCGAAGAGTCATCGTATCAGCCTTTATAATGTCTTTATCAATGGGAATTTCTATGGTTGGTTTGGATAAAATCATAAAATACGGCTATGGATACATGGGATACCTTGGAATTGCAATTATAATAGTACCATTCCTTACAGTTGGAGCATATAAAAACCGCAAATACCTGAGAGAAGACAACAAATCAAGAGAAGAAAACTCTGACATAAACATTACATTTACTGAAAAAGCAGAATTTTAATAGCCTGGCAAATATTCATTTGACAGAAAAACTAACTAAATTTGGTAGCCGCAGCCAGGAAGCGGCAACTGCAGAATGCAGTAACGGAGAAATCATGAAAACACAATTATTTCCAAGCTACACCATAGGACCTGATGCGTACAACGAAATAGCAAAGATTTGTATGCCATTTGGAAGCAAGATTGCTGTAATAGGAGGCAAGCGCGCCATTAATGCAGCTAAAAATAAAATTAAAAATGCTGTTGTAGATAGTCAGTTAAGCATCACAGGATTTTTCCTCTTTGGAGGCGAAGCATCAGTAGAAAATATTGAAAGGCTCAAATCAATTCCTGAAGTTGAAGAATCAGACATGATTTTTGCAGTGGGTGGAGGTAAAGCCATTGACACTGCAAAGGTTCTGGCTCAAAGAACAAACAAGACGTTTTTCACTTTCCCTACAATTGCATCTACCTGTGCAGCCTGCACTAGCCTTGGTATATTGTACCATCCTGATGGATCGCTGAGAGAATATTCATTTTCGTCAATACCTTCAAAGCACATTTTTATAGACAGCGGAATCATTGCAAATGCACCTGATAAATATCTTTGGGCAGGAATCGGAGATTCCATGGCAAAATATTTTGAAAGTTCAGTATCAAGCAGAGGAGATGAACTTATTCATTCTCAGGAAATGGGTGTTACTATTGCTTCAATGTGCAACGGTCCGTTCCTGAAATATGGAGTCAAAGCCTTAGAAGACTGCAAGAAAAATATAGTATCAAGCGAACTTGAGGAAATACTTTTGGGTGTCATTGTATCAACTGGATTTGCATCAAATCTGTTGAACATTGACTTGACAACAGGGCTTGCACATGCTGTCTATAACGGATTTACCGTAATACCGCAAATAGAAAAACATCATCACCTCCACGGAGAAATTGTATCATATGGAATTCTTGTACTGCTTGCTGTAGACAAGCAAGAGGATGAACTGAGACGCATCCATAAATTCAACAGCGATTTGGGACTTCCAACTAAGCTGTCTCACCTGCATTGCTCCATAGAAGATGTGGATAAAGTGATTGATAAGGCGCTCAAGGGAATAGATGTAAAACATTATCCATATGTGGTCACACCTGATATGATAAAAAACTCCATAGAATATCTGGAATCATACAATTAAAAAACTAAAAATAAGATGTATCATATGATACATCTTATCTATTGGCAAACTTATTATTCACAAATCGTACGGGTGGACCTCGTGTCTGCCCGTTGTTATTGATTCAATAATTTTTATGTGCGGGAGAATACAAGATTCTCCCCTACAAAATGGAATCCAGATTCACCGACAAATGCCAATATTCCAATGCGTAGGGGCGGACCTCGTGTCCGCCCGTAGTATTAGATAATTTTGATATCTTCAGGAGTACAGTAATCATCATTCACTACAGAAGCAATCTGAGCGTATCTTTAGCTATATAAACTTAAAACTCAATAAATTTAGATGAAATACCTTCTAACTTTTCAACATCATTGCTCAAGTGATTAATTTCATCTTCTTCGCCTGTAAGTTGAAGTATGATGATACCCTGAGTACTGCAATTGTCATTTTCACCGGTTTCATGGAACCCAACCCTGGTTGTGATAATACAACCGTATTTAGTAAGTATTTCCTGAAGGTGCGGAGCCTTTGAATTTCTCCCGTCAACTTTTATTGCCATTATTTTGTTCATATGATTCCTCCAACTGTTTAATAATATAATTATTTGCTGATTTTTCTTATTTATTCAAACAGCTGTTTCGTGAAATCCTAGCAGTATATCAATTGGAACTATTTCATTCATATTTTTTCTTTTATCCAATTCATTAATACAATTGCATGATTCATATCAACATTTTTTGCAGCATATAAAAATGTCACATTGCCTTCTGACAACCTTTCCTTAACAATATTTATAAATTCATCAGAATATCCATTGGTGTCAAGTTCATAAATATATCTTCTTGCAAATTCATCCATTGTATCTGCATCATGGTTGAAAGTTTTTCTTAGTTCCGTACTTGGAGATATGCTTTTTGCCCATTTGTCAATGTTGGCTTTTTCCTTTGTAAAACCTCTTGGCCACAGCCTGTCTACCAAAATTCTATAGCCGTCATCAACTGAAGACTCTTCATATATTCTTTTGACCTTTATAGTATTCATTTGAAACCTCCGGAACAATTTAAAATTTTATGAACACTGGATTTTCGAATTTATAAATTTATATCTGATATTTTTACACCGTCAATTTCTATTACCTGCAATGATTCCGAATTTAACCATACAATGTTTCCGCTGTTGTCACAAACTGCTGCCATGGGAAGTGTTCCTTCCTCTTCATTTGGGAACAGATTTCCCCCCAAAAAACTTGGTGTAACAGCCTTGTATGCTCCATATCCTGTTCCCAGCAAAATATAGTTTTTTTCTGTGTTTTTAACTCTCACTATTACTGCCATATTTCTCCTCCAAAATCTTTTTGTAATTTAAATTGTCCATTGATTGTGAATAATACCTGTCAGTCTCCAAGTACCTTCATATTCTTCAAACACCAGGCGAAGGCTTTTCCAGTCGGCTCCTCCAAAATCAGGATTAAATCCCGGAAAGTAATATTCTGCAATTATGGCATTTTGGTACACTTCAAATTGGTTTTCAGCCATGTTACCGCTGCTTAAAACTTCATTATATCCAATAGCTTCTGCATTTTTAAAATCTTCTGAATAAATAAACTCATCATAATATTCACCAGGAGTAAGCGAAATTTCATCACCCCTGCCGTCATAATGTCCCCAAATATATGTTGTTTTGTCATTGAAAAAATTCTTCACTTCTTCCTGGCTTAAAACAACATCATTGTCAACAGAAACATTTGTGTATGGAGTAAATCTCACTCCCTTTTCCGGATGGACAAATTCAGAAACTTTTTCAAAATCCTTATCGCTTATTGCATTTATCAATTCAGCTGCAGTTTCTTCAATTATCTCCTTAGCATATTCCGTCTTTATTATGCCTTCTTCATCCAGCTCATACTCTGCTTCATTATTTTCAGGTTTTTTTTCATCTTCTTTAATTTCTTTTTCCTGATCATTAATTTTAACATAAATGCATCCTGAGCTTCCTGCTGCAAGCAGTACAGCCATAAATATAATTAATATTTTCTTCATCATGTCATCACCTCATCAACGTATTGTATTCTAGAACAATATGTTAAATTTCCATTTTTCATATATTATACATTATATATTTGACGATTTAAAAGCAAAATATGTTCCATTGCTAAAACAAGACTTAATTCAAATAAAACAAAATCTTTATTCAGCTTCAACTGAATAAAGATTTTATATAAATTGCATTACTCACAGTAATAAAATACTTGATCATCGTCCACTATAACCTTTTTTACAACAATTGATGATTTGAAAACCTCTTTTCCTTCACTGTTTAATATCATAACTTTAAATTTGGAATTGCTGCTTTTTTCAAATGTACATGTAACATACCCATCCTGTATGTTCAATGATTTGACAATTCCTCCCGGATTCAGTGAACTTGACTGACCAAGTTTAAAAAGCTCATGCCCCTTATCATCTGCTGAAACATAGTATACTATATGATTCAAAACAGTAAAGTCACTCACATTAAAGTCTGTCAGCTTTTCAGCCTTATTGCCGCCTAAGGGCATCTTATACAAGTAGCCTTCAATATCCATAAAATATATGATGTCATCACAAATTATGAACTTTACGGCAGACTCCTCACATAACCTTGTAGTTTCACCGGTTTGTATATTTACCTTGTGAATTCCTGTGGTTCCGAATTCTGAACGGGGCTTGTAGTATGCGAGGACGTATATATCATCCCCTATCAAATAAAGGTCTTTGCTTGGACCTCCTCCCTCGCTGTTTTCTGTCCTGCTCCAGTTCCATCCATAAATATAATTATTATCGCCTATTGGTTTATATTCTTCATCTCCAGCTTTCTTTATTGAAAGATTGTTTTGTGACGGAGGCACAAATTGATTAGCAATTACGGTATAATCTCCAAAAATTTTTTTATATAAATAACCTTCAGAAAATGTTTCATTTGTGCCATCTTCATTGAGTATAATCCTATAATCAGTACCCATGGAAGCTCCTCCCTGATGGTATGACAAAATTGCTTTGTCATCTACAGTTTCCAATGATGCATAAACATAACTGCTACCATATGTCCACAGCGGAAGTTCATAAACATTTTTTCTTATAGAAGGATTATTGATTGGAGACTGATAAATAATACCCTTTTCTCCTTCATAATAATAATACTTACCTGCAACAATAAAATCCCCTATAACGCTTCCGCCGTCCCTTACTGCCAAAGGAAGTTCAACCTCTGTTGCCTTAAGACCGTTATACTTCGGATTTGTGATTATGAGTCCATCTTTATTGGAGAAAGAATATTTCCACCCAAATTCATCAACTGCAAATTTCCATGTCATAGGAAAATATGTAACATCTCTGAACTTAAGAAGAGGATATTCTTCATTTGAATTTTTAATTGCAGTTCCGTTAACGTTTATACTAAAAGCAGGAATTGAAGCAGCATATTTGGTAAGGTTTTTCCTGGCAATGGTATATGGTTCGTAAGTGACTGAAGTTTCTGAAGACTTAGTTACTTCAAGACCTGTTACATCATTCCACTTTGTTTCAATTCCTAAAAACCTGCTGTCAAAGTACGTCATAGGAAAATATGTAATATCCTTATAAACTATCAATGGATATTGCCTGTATTCATTATTAATCTTAATGCCGTTCATAACTACATCAAATGTGGGCAATGTAACCGACACTTCTGCTGCATAGACACTTGGCTTTCTTGATACGGCAAACAAGATCATAAAACATAACAAAAATATAATCTTAAATTTTTTCTTCATTTTTTCCTCCACCTTATGATTATAATATATTAGACGATTTGAAATTGCAATATGTTCCATTTGCACAGTGGAATTCAGAAAGCATGAGCATACGTGCTATAAGCGTGAAAACTTCCAACTATCTAAGTACTATTTAATTTAAATCCATTGCCAGTTTCTTAATATTTTCATGATGTATGTCTGACTTGTCTGATGATACTTTAGAAATTTTTTTGACTATTACTTTTTCCATGAAGTTCATCTTTTTGAAATTAAATTCTCCTCCAAAGTTCATCACTGATTTTGCCTTGTTTATAAGTTCAGCTGGAAAATTATCAGCTATTTCTTTTTCCATCATGTCCCCTTCCTGCATACCGCAAATAAACAGTCCAACTTCCTTTTTCAACAATACATCCAGGTTAGCAGAAATAAATTCTGTAACTTCTTTTTGTATTTTGCCAATATAGACAGAACCGCCGATTATTACTCTGTCATACCTGGAAAGATCCCCGATTCCTTTTTCTTTTAAATTAACAAGTTCTACATTACCATTTAATTCCTTGGCTAATTCCATTGCACATTTTTGTGCACAGCCGTACTTTGTTCCATAAGCTATTAATGTATTCATATTTCCTCCAATTAATTATTCAACGCATTTTCAATAGATTTAAGATATGCTTTGCTTGTAACCGTCCCACCTGATACAACATCAACGTCGATATTTTGTTCTTCAATAACATTATGAAATAGCTTCGCACTTAATTCAGGACTAACAATCTTTACGTCTTTTACGATTTCTATGTTCGTAATTTTATTGTTTGCAACAGTTACATTCAGTTCATTGGTCCACCTTCCAAAATCATTCCTTCCGTTATATACTCCATCCTTGATTTCTGATAAATTTACCGGATTAATGACTACATTTACTCCTTCTTCAAGACCACGGCTCAGATAAAACATACCTGAAGCAGCAACAATCACTAAAAAAATAAATATCAGTCCTATAATTTTTAATACTTTCATTTAACTCTCCTTTTCAATTTTTATATTTTACACACAACTTCTTCTATAAATGTTTCAATCAATTTTTGTCTTTGTTCTTCGTCCAGGTCTTTTTCAATTATCAATTTTACAATCAAACCCAATGTTGAAACTACAATCATTTGTGATTTCAATTCAATCTGTTCATCATCCAGTTTTGTGTAAATTTCTTTTAAACATTTGCAAAGTGCTGATAATGCAGGCTTTTCTTTTGACGCTCCCTTATAAAGGGATGATGTGTGTTTGAGTGCATAGGGAGATTGATTTAACTGTGCTGCAAGAAATTCATCAGGCATGCTCAGCGCCTCTTCTATGTAATCCCTCGATATTCTTTTCAACTTGTCTGAGGGTTTTAAATCTTCATCAGCAGATTTAGTAATTGCACTGATGATTTTCATGTAGCCGTTTCTCATGACCGAATTCATTATTTCATCTTTGTCTTTAAAGTAATGGTATATGATTGCAGGTGAATATTCAATTTTATTGGCTATCTTTCGAATTGAAAGATTGTCAAATCCTTCTTTTGCAATAATTTCCTTGGCAGCAGAGATTATAAGTTCTCTCATTGCTTCTATTTCTCTTTCTCTTCTCTTATACATTTTAGCCCCTGTTGAACATCGTTTATATTTTGAACACTGTTTAATATTAAAATATCACTTTGTCAACTAATTGTCAATATTTAAATTTACTTTTTTAAAATTTAATTACACTGCAATTAACGCTGAATTTTGCATCTTACTTATAGAGTATTTCATCAAATTCATTTTCAAGCATTTTATGTTGTGATATAATAAAAATTAATTAAACAAGTTGGGAGAGATAAAGATGATCCAAGACATAGAGCCTAGAATATTCAATAATAAATTTAAAGATAAAAAAGCAGAACCACATGATTTATTTCTTTCATATGAAGGAGATATGGTCCTGATCAGAGAAGACAAGGACAAACTATGGTATCCTTCATTTTCTGATTTTGAGAAAGATTATCCTCACTTAATAGATGATGCTCAATTTCTTTTCACCATTGATGAAATCAATTACTATCTTGTGGATGAAAAAGGACTTGATTCTGCAGAAGGATGGACATATGCGACCACAAACAGATTCAGGGCTGAACTGAAATATTGGAGATCTTTTGCAGGTGCAGTTGGTTGGCAGTTAAACCGCTGGTATTCTAATCACCAATTCTGCAGCAAGTGCGGAAAAACAATGAAACGTTCTGAAAAAGAAAGGATGCTGTACTGTGAATCCTGTGGTTTCCAAACATATCCTACCATATCTCCATGCGTAATAGTTGCAGTTCACGACGGGAACAGACTGCTTCTTACAAAGTATGCAGGACGAGCATATACCAGATACGCTCTTGTGGCAGGTTTTGCAGAGATAGGAGAAAGTCTAGAGCAGACTGTTCACAGAGAAGTGAAAGAAGAAGTGGGTCTTAAGGTAAAAAATTTGAAATTCTATAAGAGCCAGCCATGGCCATTTACTGACACCCTCCTTGCAGGTTTTTATGCCGAACTTGACGGCGATGATAAAATAACACTTGAAGAAGATGAACTCTCTCTTGGAGTATGGGTTAACAAAGAAGATATACCTCCTGCAGAACTGAACATAAGCCTCACAAGCGAAATGATGGAAGCATTCAGAACTGGAACTGTTGAATTATAAGCAATACATTTTGGTTATTTGAATGTTAGGAATCTTGCCAAACATTTGTTTTGATGTTATAATATATATGATAGACAGCCGAAGGAGAAGTTGTTAGCCATATGGGATGGAATGAAAAAGAATTTTATGATTTAATGCAGAGTAGAAACAACAAATGCACTAAACAGGAAAACTGGGACAAGGATAAATACAATGAGTATGCCACAAAAACGAAAAAAACAACCCATTCAAAATACAGAAACAACAAGGTTGTAATCGATGACATAACATTTGACAGCATGAAGGAAGCTAACTTTTATCTTGAATTAAAAATGAGAGTAAAAGCAAAAGACATCAAGGGTTTTGAACTCCAGCCCAAGTTTCTGCTTCAGGATTCCTTTATCAAAAACGGAGAAAAAATCAGAAAAATTACATACATAGCAGATTTTTTGATATACCATATGAACGGCGAAAAAACAGTTGTTGACGTAAAAGGATATGAGACACAGGCTTTCAAGCTTAAGAAAAAATTGTTTGAAGCCAAGTATTCAGATATGAAGCTTATAATAATCTAATTAAATTCATATATACAACAAGGCCGGGAGTACTCCCGGCCTTAGTTTATTTATTATATTCTAAACCATTATATTTTAAACTTAATAATAATGTCCTGCAGGTTTTGAGCGGTAATTATTATCCTGAGTTTTTAAAATAATCTTATAAGAAAATTATTGACTTAAAAACTTATTTCTCTTTAATTTTTGAGTTGAACTATAATCAGAATTCATATTATTGTTTTGAGTTGTATCGTTAATTGAATTATATTCCTTATAGCAAAGGTACCAGCTGTTGCATTTGGCTGAAATTTCAGATTCTCCTTTTACTCTTTGCATAGCCTCTTCCAATGTGTGAGGCGGTGGGACTATGACTGGATCTCCAGGCATCCAGTTTGCAGGAGTATATAAGTTATACCCTTCTGTTAATTGAAGCGAGTCTATCACACGCAACATCTCATATGTATTTCTTCCACAGGAAACAGGATATGTTATTATTGCACGTATTCTTCCATCAGGGTTTATTATAAAAGCATCCCTTACACTTTCTTCAAATACTCTGTCAGGGTTTACCATGTTATAAAGATTTGATATTTCTGCATTACGGTCGGACAACAGGGGAAATGGAATTGTCATGCCTGTTCTTATAGATATGTCCATTAGCCATTCAATGTCAGCCAAAGTACTGTCTATTGTTATTCCCAACAGTTGAACATTTCTTTTTTCAAACTCCTGGTAGAGCTGTGTAAAAGAAATTAATTCGGTTTCAGATACAGGAGTAAAATCTCCTGGCTGACTGAAAAACAACACCCACTTTCCTCTGAACTGTGACATGGTAACAACTCCATGAGTAGAAGATGCAGCAAAATCCGGCGCCAATCTGCCTATTGTAATACACCCTTGATTAATGTCAGAATCATTATCTGTAACTCTATCAGCAATCATAAGTACTCCTACAAATATGTTTTATTATATTTATATGATTACAAGTTATTGTTATGAATTATAAGCATCTTAATTTTCGCACTCATCATGATGTTGATGTTCGTGACAAACAGATCCTGTGGATTTAAGTGTACCGGATATATACTGTTCTACAGCTACTTTTGCATTTCCTTTTGCACCTGTAACCACTTCTATTCCTTTTTCATCAAATATTTCTATAGCTCCGCTGCCCATTCCTCCGGCTATTATAACGTTAACTCCCCTATCGTTTAAGAAATTAGGTAAGAAACCCGGTTTGTGTCCTGGATTTGCTATTGTTTCACTTTTTACTATTTTGTTGTTTTCAGCTTCAAAAATACTGAAGCTTTCACAATGTCCAAAATGTTCTGTAACTATTTCGCCTTCACTTGCTACTGCTATTTTCATTTTATTTCCTCCATAAAATTTAATATTTTTATAGTTTCCTTATATACTTTTATTGCAGCATTACCTGCAGCACAATCAATTTCAACAATACTTTTCCCATTATTTATTGCTTTAGCAGCATTGGAGTCAAATGGTATTTCACCTGCAAATGGTATGTTGCAACTTCTGCAAAACAATTCTATTTTTGCTGTATTTTCAATGTTAGTATCATACTTATTAATACATACAGCAACTTTGGTTTGAAATTTTGAAGCAGTCTTTATAATTCTCTCCATATCACTTATTCCAGATATTGATGGTTCTGCTACTATCAAAACCATATTTACACCGCTGATTGAAGCTATTACAGGGCATCCAATTCCAGGGGAACCATCAATAATAGCCAGTTCAGCAATCGGAGCAGCTTCCTTCATCTGTTTTTTAACTTCTGTCACAAGCATTCCTGATGTGCCGCTGCCCATTTTTAATTGTGCAGTTGAAAATACATCATCATCTTCATAAAGCATCAATTCTCCAGCAATATCCGGTAAAAGCGATACTGCATTTGTCTTGCATACAGCCTGGCATACACCACATCCTTCACACACAAATTTATCAACTTTATATTCGTTAGTTAGGCTGTCAACTTTTATTGCGTTAAATCTGCAATTATCTCTGCACATGTCGCACTGCACGCATAAGTTGGCATCTATTTCAGCTTTGGGCAATCCGTAATAATTTTTTGTTTTAGGTTCTGATGACTGCTTCATAATGAGATGCAAATTAGGTGCATCTACATCGCAATCTGCATAGGCCTTGGCATTTGCAAATTTTATAAAAGCACTGGAAACAGTAGTTTTGCCTGTACCACCCTTACCGCTAAGAATTAATAGCTGTTTCATATTCTACCTCCTTAGCAACGATTTTAAGCAGAGAAGAAAATATTTCTCTGTATTTTTCATTTTCTCTTACTAATATGAGCGCATTTGAATTTATCTTTCCTATTTCATTGTCAAAAGGTATTTTGCCTAATATTTTTATATTATTATCTATGCAGAATTTTTCAGAAGGATTTTCACCGTCCAGACATTTGTTCAACACTACACCAAAAGGCTTGTTAAACAACTTTACCAGTTCATAAACCATGTTTAAGTTATGTTCTCCAAACAAAGTTGGTTCAGCTACCAAAATGCAATAATCTGCATCCTTAATGCTTTCCATTACCACACATGCACTCCCGGGAGGGCAGTCTATAAAAGTATATTCCCTTTTACCTGCTTCTTCATTATCCAACAAACTTTTAATAATGGGAACTCCCGATGCTTCGCCAGTATTTAATATTCCTGTTATAACAGTGACATTATCCGAAACGCCTGTCTGAACTTCTCCGATTATTTTTTCTCTTTCTGAAATAGCTTTTTCAGGACAAAGCAATGAGCATCCTCCGCAAGAATGACATACCTCATTAAAAACAATTAATTTTTTGTTAATGTATGCCAAAGCATTGAACTTACAAAATTCAACACATTTGCGACACCCATTGCAGAGATTTTCATCAGCAGTTGGGATTTTAACAGAAATATTTTTTTTGCTTACATTATGAGGCTTGAAAAACAAGTGTCCATTTGGTTCTTCAACATCACAATCTATGTACACTGATTCATTTGTTGTAGCAGCCAAGTTAACTGATACAAGTGTTTTTCCTGTGCCTCCCTTGCCGCTTAGCACAGCAATTTTCATATATTTTCTCCCTTGTAATTAAATTCTTTTACTCAATCACTCTGATTATTTCTAATGTCCATGAAACCCTTCGTGAAATTCATCAAGAAGGTAAAGTTCTTCTGCAATAAACTTTTTAATATTTTGTTTTACTGTTCCCTGTATTCCTTTGTAAATAAACACTTCTGCACTACTCAATGCCTTCTCAGCATTTTCGCCGCAACGCAATGTAATAAGGGATTTAACTCCATTATCCGCAACTACCTGTGCCATCCTTACCCCCGCTCCTCCTTGTGCTACAACTGCCTTATTATCTAAAAATTCACCCTCTTTTGTAATTGTATTGTACAGAAGTATATATGGTGAACGTCCAAAGGACTCATATATACTTGCATCCATAGATTTGTCTTCTGCTGGAATTGCTATTTTCATAA
Source organism: Firmicutes bacterium UBA6113 (assembly GCA_002422545.1). GTDB lineage: Bacteria > Bacillota > Clostridia > Tissierellales > Sedimentibacteraceae > Sedimentibacter. The sequence goes on from DIWF01000036.1 coordinate 201,155, forward strand.
TTACACTCCTTTATATTTTATTTTGATTTTTTAGTTTTACTAAACAACAATTATTTTTGACATATGTTATTTATATTTTTATTATAGCTTATTTATGTCATATGTCAATAACTTTATTGCAAAAAAGGTTCAAGAATCTCTTGAACCATATTTATTAAATATATATTTATTTATTTTTCAGGCTACAACTTTTCCAACTCTCTTACTAATATGTCATCATAAGTATCCAGACATGTTACTTGTGCTGCAAGTTCCGTCAATGGAATTATATCGCTCCTATCTATGTAACTTAATTTGAACTTTCGGTTTAAGGCCATGAGCTGTTTTATTCCTGCTGACAATCTGTTTATATAAGAATAAACACCAATGGCACCTGCTGAAATTTGTTCAGCATTTTCATAATACAACTTCAGTTCCCTGATATCTGCAAACATTTCTTCCTTTGTACTGCCAAAACGCTGTATCTCTTTTGGTACTGTACCTGAATTAATCAACTCTTCTACTTTTTTGCCGGCCATTGCCGCTGCCATAGCTGCTCTTCCTACCGCAACAAAATTTATGTATGGAGCTCCAAGTGCCAATCCTTTATAAATTTGATCTTCTGATGCAAATCCTCCTGCAATAGCAACTTGAGGCAGATTATAATTTCTAAACTTGAATTTTTTCAACATATCATAAATCATGCTTTCCAAATAAACTGTTGGTATACCCCATTCATTCATCATCTTCACGGGACTGTTTCCGGTTCCTCCACCGGCTCCGTCAAATGTTATTAAATCAACTCCAGTCATCGAAGCAATCTTGATAATTCTTACTAAATCCTTAGGATCAAAAGGACCTGTTTTAAAGCATATATGTTCAGCGCCCAGGTTCCTTAATTCAGCAACACGGTTAATAAGTGTTTCTTCGTTCCACATAGGCAGCTTGCCTATTCTTTCAAAAACCTGGCCTATTCCGTTTCTATAATTTTCTGCGATTTCAGGATCCGAAGGATCCGGATAGATCAAATATCCCATCTTTTGAAATTTTATTGCATCGTCTATGCTTTTTACCCTTCCCATGCCTTGAATACCTTTAGCTGCCTGGCCGAACTTCAGCTCCACAGATTTCACTCCAAGTTTAGTTATGGCATAGTCCAATACACCCAGGTTCTCATCGTCATAATTTGCCTGCAGAATTATATCCCCATAACCTCTGTAATACTGCCTGAAAGAATTAACCATTTCCTTAATTAATGGTGAGGAAACAACTTTTCCGTTTTCTATTAGGAGGTTTTTATCTTTTGCAACTACATCTTCTCCTATAACCACCAAGACGCCGGCCATTGCTGCTCCTGCATAATAATCCTTCCAATTCAACTTTGCCATGGCAGGCAAAATTATTGGAGCTTTCATCTTTATTTTGTTTCCAATTCCAAAATCAATATTTATATCAGCTTTTGGATAGGTAGCAACATAAGCATCTTCTTCACATCCAAATGTCCCAAAAACTCTTCCGTTAATATTAAAATGAGAAAAATCCAATGGATATTCCTTTTCTGAAGCAAATTGGTTCACATCAGTTTCATACGGATAAATTGCTTCAGAACCTCTAAGTGCCGACAAACCTATTTCACATGTACCGGTACAATTCAATGTGCAAACCGAACACATGCCAGAAAATCTAGAAACGTTTTCCGGGGTCCTAACCTTTGTATGTGTTGTGGAACTTCCTAATAAAGGACTGTAAGACATAATTACCTCCATTAAAATAGACTTGCGTCTTCAAATTTTTATTGCTTATAGTCAATGTTCTTGACATATGTTATTTAATAAAATTATATCTCTTTTCATGTCATATGTCAACAATTGAAACAAGTCAAATCCTCTAAATTAATTCGTTTATTTTACTATTTTTTATTTTTTGTATATTGCTAGTCTCTTACTTATAAATAACCTAAATCTTTTTTAGTGTTTGGCTGTAGGTTTCCTTATGCCTTTTCACTACAGACAGTTTCCCTTGTTCTATCATCAGGTTAATTCTCTTGGCATACCACCAGTCACCGATTCCAAGAGGATAATTCCCTAATATTTTTCCTATTAAACGAGCCATGATAAATTCACCATCAGGAATTTCCTTTTGAATAATGTGGTCATAAAAATCTTCCGGCACACCTATGACCTTTCCGTTAACAACAGCGCGCAAAGTACTTCTCTCTTCCTTTAATTCAGTCCAATTTGATGCATAAACGCGTATTTCACAAGCAGACAATTCCTTTGCCAAAGGAAGAAATTCATAGAACTTTCCAGATGCCACTTCGCCCCATGTGGTGTAAGACTGTATTTCATTGTCTGAAAGCTGCACATGCTGGGGAAGCTTCACGGCAAAAACCCTGCAGTCATATTCTTTTAATATATTACACACAAAATAAAACCCGCACACAGAATACGGCGCATCGCTGTACCATAAGCGAATGTCTTCTCCAAGTGCTGCATATCTCTTAAGTTTCTCTATTTCACTAAGGTATTTTGTCCACGCCTCTTCAAGACTTTTCATAACATCAATGTCATTCAATCCATTTATGGTATACATATCAATTATTAGATTTTTTCTGTATTCGCTGTCAACCGGAACGTCTATATCTCCCATATCTAGTAAGAACGGAATACAAACCACCTGTGACGAATTGCCACCGACCGCTTGACCTTCAAACATCTTCTCAAGTTCTTCTCTATCAGGCTTCTTCCCAGTACCGATATATGAAATCGCCATATTATCAATGTCAGGCTTTTGGTAATTTTTTGCTGCCTTCATGCCTCCGCCTTCACTTTCTCCAAACATTACCTCTATCATAACGTTCCTCCTTACTCTTTCCTTATAACTGTTCAAATTATTTTAATCTCATTTCAATTGTGTTTTCTTTAAATCCTAAGCTTTCATAAAACTCAATGGTATTTAAATTTTCCACAGCCACTGTTATGGAAATATCTTTACATCCGTTTTCCTTCAGCCAGTCTATGTGGCTGTTCATCAATTTTTTTCCTATTCCTGATCCACGGTAATTTTCAGCAACATGCAACGAATGAATGCATCCTTCGTTTCCTTCAAATGTAGAAATGGCATATCCCAATATGTTATTGTCAAATTCTTGTGCTGCTGTAATTTTTATATGTTCTTTATTAAAATAACTGAAATGATTCATACGTTCTTCGAAAACTAAATCCGCATAAAGGTCTCCGAAATTTTCTGAAATGTTTTCATGGTATTCCCTGTTTTTTTCCCATAATTCTTTAATTATTGAAATCTCATTAAATGGTATGTCTCTGCAGCAAATCATAATTCCTCCATATATTTTAAATATTAATCAATTACCTACTTCCGGTATAGCACTAATGAATTTATATTAGTATTTCTGAATTGACAGTAAATCTTCACATCTGTCATTCATATATTTATAGGAATCATAGACCCCTTGATTATAAAACTCTGCTGCCAACTCTTCTGTTATGAATTCAAAAATCATAATTGAAGCCAACTCGCCTAATTCTTCATCTCTTTCATTTAAAAAGTAATTCTTTATTTTTAAAATCATCTCTTCTCTTTTTTCTTTAGGTAATTCAATTTTATTTTTTTTGTTCATAAGATCTCCTGATTTTTCTATATATTACACTCTGGATGCTACCTGCAGCGCTATCTGCAGGTATTTTTCTAATGTGCTTCTGCTAATTTTCCCCATAGTCCGTGAATCCCATTCAATTCCATCCAATGTATCTTCAGCATACAAGAATTGATACAGTTCAACATTCCTAAATTGACTCACTGCCATAATTGATGCACATTCCATGTCAACTGCCAGACATCCTTCCAATTTTCTATTCATCATATTTTTCCTTGTTTCCCTGTACAAGGCATCTGTTGTCCAAGTCTTCGTCTTTATGTAAGGAATATCCAGCTGCTGAAAAATACCGGCAAGTTTATCTGCTGTACGTACTTCTATATAATCAGCCGGCGGCGCATAATGGTAGCTGGTGCCCTCATCTCTGTATGCAGCAACCGGTACTATAAAATGACCTGCAGCAATGCCCTGGTCTAATGTTCCGCATGAACCGAAGAACACAAACTTCTTGCCTCCCTTGGCTATTACCTCTTCCATGAGGCCTGCGGAACCTGCACCTCCAAGTATTGTTTGATATACAGCAACATCATTGCCATCATAATTTATTTTGTAAATTGGAATAGTATATCCTGCCGACATATCACTTATCTGGACTGCACTATCCATATTTTTAACCAGGTTGATTATTTTGTCACTGAACGTAGCAACAACAACTTCAGGAAAATTGTCTATTTTTCCTGTAACACAGCTCGGCTTTAAAATTTCTTCAGTTTCATTGTCAAATGAATTCAATATACTCATAATATCCCCCTAGCTCATAATATCAATCAATCATCATACCCATGCATAGGGTATCATAAAATGTTCCATTTATTAAAATGTCCCTTTTCAACATACCTTCCTCTTCAAAACCCAGCTTCTTATATAGTTTTATTGCTTTTAAGTTGTCTGTCCTGGTTTTCAAATTTACTTTTCTGATAATACCTGAGCTCTTGCTCCAGTCTATCAGGTACTTAATAAGTTCTTCCCCTATTCCATATCCCCAATATTCTTTCAGAACACTAATGCCGAATTCTCCCACATGAGCAAGTCTTCTTCTTGATCCTCCCGAGAAGTTTAAGTTTGCTACAATTTTTCCGCCTATTTCTGCCACTACTGATATGGCATTATCCTTTTTTAGTGTGTTTTCTATAAATACTTCTTCCTGCTGAGTGTTCATGTCAAACTCTCCGATTCCAAATGACAAGTAGTCAGATTCTCCTGCTACGGTATTGATATAATTGATTAATGCTTCAGCATCAGATGTCTTAGACCTTCTGATTATTAACTTCTCACCGTTTATTATTATTTCTTTCATTTAATTCTCCTCCTGGTAGTCCACTGATTTTTTTAAATATCACTTTCTAAATGACACAGCTTTTTTCTAATAGATTGATAAAAGTGTCAATAAATTCAGTCCATCTAATACAACATCTTTTGCTTATTTAATACAACCTGTCCGAATATTTTACAGTCAACTCATATGCATATTTCTATATAGCTAATTAAATTTTCATATGGATACACCGGTAATATCCCCTGTGTAGGATCGTAATATATACCATCATAATATATTGAAAGATGACTTTTGTTTTCTCCTCTGACATTTATAATACAACATTTTGGCAATTGAACATTTCTACCCTTAGTATAAACCGGTTTCTTATAAGAAAATCCAAAGTAGTCTAATGTTTCAATCACCTTGCTAATGCTGGCTTGATGTTTTGAACTCTTCATTATTTTTATAACTTCGTCAACAGAAATACCTGCAAGCATGGCAAGGCACGTTTGACCGCAGCATCCATTATGCGGTTGTTTTATGTAGGTTATGCCATCAATTTTTCTTATAGGATTTTCTTTGCTATATGGGCTATTTGAGTTTATTCGACTAAGTCCATCAATGATTTTAAAACGCACATCAAGTTCATTATCAAAATCAATTTTTTTGCAAACTTCCTTTATTACAGGTATATAATAAATACCGTTGCCTTTTGGAACAAGTTTGCACTCAAAAGAAATGTCAGATATTTCAACTTTAACAGGTATAAGTCCTTTTTGACCGCACTTCTCCCAGACATTAAATGGAATCTTTATAAATGCTCTATTGCCTTCTTTGTGAATAATCGACTTAAAATTGTATATCATCTTAACCGTCCTTTTGTATTGAATTTTCTCTACTTACTCCATATTATTTGTTAACTCTTTATATCTTTCTTCATTTATATTCCATCTCAGTGGATAGCCTATTGTGCTTCCGATTAAATAACCATAAAATATAGGCAAAGTATTTTTAAGTTTACTGAAATCTCCATCTGTCGCTGCTATGACCACGATGGTAGTACCCCATATGCCTATGCTTATAATGACATCCATGTATATGACGAACTTTACTTTACCCTTACGTCTTTCCTTCTCCCAATACTTGACGTATTGTTCATCATCCATATAAAATAATTTTGATAGTTTACTTGGTTTTATTTTATTTGATTTAATAAGGTATCGAAATATTAAACTGATTATAAAAAAAGCAATAACTAAAACTATTAATACTTTCAGAACAAAAACTCTACTAAAACCTAATCCTACCCATTTACCCATTAAAACCCCCTCATTTCATTTAACATAACTATTCAATTCATCAATCAGCAGTCCAAATATTATCAAAATATAAATACTTATTGTCTTTACTTAATTCTGTTTTTAGTTTATAAATTTCTTCATTATCTTCATATACTAATTTTACGTGATCTACTTCTCCGCCATTTATGGCAAAAATATACATATCAACTTGTTTTCCTTCACTATATCCGCTTGATTTAGTAACAAGCATTTCGAATGTTTCTTCAATATTATCATCAACCTTAACCATATTCTTGTTAATGAAATGCGCTGAAGCCCTTAATCTAACTGCATTATCCCATAATTCCGTTAATCCTTGTTCCATATTTGACTTATCGATTTCCGATAACATATAATTTGAGCAAGTGGCCATAGTGGAATTAACCATTGCACTTAGTGCATTATTTTTAATATGATTCACTTCATCTGCAATTGGCATTAATGATTGAGCTGCGCATAATAAAATAGGAGAACGGTAATATGAATCCTTATATTTTATAGTTCCATCGTCAAATATGAATATTTCGTTGATAGTATCCTTGAAATGATATCGTAAAATATAATGAAGACGGTAATCATTATGCAATTGAACACTAATATAATCATCATCTGTAATAATACTTTCACCTAGAAATAACCCTTGAAGTATAATTTTATTTATTGATGTGTCTTCTTTTATATCTAAAATATTGCCATCATAGTTTTCTAATGTTATCTTATCAGTTTTTTCAACATCCTTCATCCATTTAAAATTATCTTCAATTACTGATAGATTCAGCATTTTTGCTTCAATATAATTATCATGTGACTTTTGAACTCTAAGTTCCTGATACTTTTTTTCCGTTTCATCAACTAGTGTTATTAAATTTCTATTTGTTAAATACAATTTAAATAAGGCAAAAATACTTATAACAATAAATAAAATATTAATAGTCATTATATATTTATTTTTCAACACAAATATTCCCCCATACTTCTTCATACAATCCCCTGTTCCGCTTATAAGATTGCATTTCAAATTTTTTCTCTTTTTAATGTTTCAATAACAAATACATATATGCGACACTACTATTGCTCAGATATAATATATCTCTCATCTAACCAGCTAAACAATTCTTCAAATAAGTTTTCATCACTCTCTTTTACCAAATAGTTTCTATATTCACCACTTTTATTGTAGAATGTCACTTCATCATCAGAATACACAGTTACTTGTTGGTGTAATATATTTCCGTCATAATTTATTGTGCAATCTATTATTCTATAACTATACTTTTCAGGTATAAACAAATAAGAAGTAATCTTTGGAGTCTTTGAATATTCATACTTATTTAATATTTTCATAAATTCATCAAATTCCTCTTTTTTTAATGTAATACTATATTCATTAGGACCCTTGAGAACTTCGTCTTCTTCTAAATCATTATATATTACATTTACAAAAACAGATCTTACAGAACCGCTATTTATTACATCATATAAATTTACTGGTCTTGTGTAAAAAAGGTACAAAGATAATATAAAAAATATCAATATTAGAGTTGAAAAGTCTTTAATTTTATATTTTCTCATCATAATCTCACCCCAATATTTTAAAATATATCCATTATATTATAAGACGAGAAAAGCAAAAGATTTGTTACACAATCTTACATATAAATAGAAATATTTTACAACTTATATTACTATTTAAGTTATGATTTTATTAGATAGTACTTTCCATCCTATATCATCATATGATAAGTTCTATATTGCAGTGCAGTGCCCTGCCCTTCTTCATAAACCCTACTTACCTCAATAATTAATATATACAAATAAAACAAATCCAATAAAAGCGAAAGCAATTATAAAATAAATATATCCGGCTATTTTATTGTTATCTTCAACTATAACCCACACGCCTCGCAACACAGTAATTATAAACGCTAAAGCAAGCCACAAAAACCTGAATATATATTCTATACTTGAATCATCAAATTGAAGCGTCAAAATCATTGAAACTGCCATAATCAATGTAAGTATTATAATTATTATTTTCAATTTCTTATTTCTATTCATAATTGTATTCCTTATTTAAAATTTCATAATTTTCTATATCTAGTTAAACCATCGAAGCTATTCAGCTTGTTTTTCCTTCTACGAATATTTTCCAGCCTTCTCTAAACTCACTTTCTGTAATATTAAGAACTTCTTCTATATCTCCGTAATCCAACAGCAAATCAACTAATTTTTCTCTGCCATATGTTTCAACAATAAATTCAACCATGCTGTACCCGTAATTATATCTGTATTTTACATTTCTTTTCAATAAATACCTATCAGGAATTCCCTTTTCAATCAATCCCTTGTAATAATCCTTACTATAATCCGTATCCTCTGTCAGATATATTGCAGTTCCTTCCCACAACCAATCAATTTGCATTTTTCCATTTGTTAAGGCCATTGCTACAGTGTGAACAAATTCATGCACAAGCACTGTTTCTAAATCTACTGCTTTACCTGATTCATGTTTCAGAGTATAGTAAAAGATATCTTTGCTCAATGTCACACCTGCGAAGTTTATGTCCATGTCATCAGGGTCAAAAAACGTCTCCGATATAATGGATTGTCTTAAACATTCATATTCATCATACATATTAATTTTAACAATAGGCATATTAGTATTTTCAACATCTAAAAATTTCAAAATCCTGTCATACTCTTCTTCCAATATACTAATAGAATTAGTAGCATAGAACTTATTCAGCTCATTTTTCGAATTGTAATATAATTCAAAGTGATCACTCACCATATACTTATCAAACTTATTACCCGCACTGTCTTCAAAAAAACCTTCTTTATCTATTGCTTCTTTCTTGTTAATTTCATCGCTGGCGATGTTTTCATTTGTAGTCTCTTTATAAGTAGTACTTTTGCTTTCACAGCCTGAAACACATATGCATACGCACAAAATAAATAACAACATCCACTTTCTCATTATCCCAAACCCCCATTTTATTCCTTTAATAATGATTAAATGTTCCGACCAGTTCGTGGTTTATAACCTTTTCTCCCTTAACCCTTGCATTTATTCCCACGCTTGTTAGTATTGCCTTAGCATCTTTAACTGTCAGTCCTTGTTTGTTTACAATTACATCCCAATCAACTTCCAACACTTCTTCAGGCACTATTTCCTTATTGAGAATAATAACATTGTCATATTCTATATTATTTAATACTTCAGTTTTATAATTTGGTTTAAGAATTCTTATGAATATATTGCCTAAACTTTTGTTAGTAAAGAACACGCCGTAAGAGATTTTAGTTTTATTTGGCTCTATTTCTTCTAAAGCATAATCCCATCTGGTAATTACTAATTCTTCATTACCTCCCAACCTATATGGTTTTAAATCATTACTGATAATAACCACGATCAAATACGCAAAAATAACACCCAAAGCGATTCTTTTTAACATTTTTCCCCCCTATTATTTTATAACTTCATATCGCACATTAGCATCTGTGAAGTGAGAAGTGATTAATCTAAGATCATCAGTCTTGACAATCACTTCAGAACTTATATGTTCCACTTTTTCAGGTTCAAGATGATATACTTCTGTAACATGTAAATCCGGTATAATATCATAATATGGATACCAGTCTTCAGTTCCATCTTCCTTTGTAAAATAAAATTTAACATCTACAGTCTTTTTACTTTTATTTATAACATAAGTTTTAAAGGTCACTACCTTAATCTCAGGATTTTTTGCGTCTGGGGTGCTGATTAGAATTGTGGGTATAGGATCCATATTAAGAGAAGTATTGCTAAAAGACCACATTGAATATATTGCAAAACCCGCAATAAGCGGAATAAAAACAAAGTATATTATTTTGTTCTTTTTCTTCATAACTTTTGTAATAAACAAAAAAAATAATAACAAAATGGCTGATATATCCGCGTATATAATTAACTCTTTTAATCTTTGAGGATATTCTCTGTTAAGTGCCATAAATCCTATTAATTGACCTAAAATCAAAACAGCTACTGGGAAAAGAGGCATGGAACCCTTAAATATTTTCATTTTCTATCTCCTGATTGAGTAAATCTAGACATACATACTTTAAGCAAATATTTCGCATAAAATTGGAAGCATAAACGGTACTGTAAAAGTTAAAATAACACCTGTAATCAATGTTACCAACCCGATTTCAACTCCCACAAATTTGGTTACAGGAACCAGCATTGTATCCATATTTCCCGCAGCTCCTCCGGCAATAGGACTTCCCGTACTTATTTTTATGAGCAAAGGTAACAGCAACACTGTAAAGAATTCCCTCATAACATTTACTATAAAACCATATGTACCAGTTTCAATTCCATATACCTGCGTCATATATGCTCCAGTTAGACTGTAGTAACTCATCCCGCTCGCCGAAACTATTGATATGTGTGGAGGCAGTTTAAGAATAATTCCAGAAACTACTCCACCTGTAATGCTACCTAAAAGAATCGCTATAGAAATATAAACAACTCTGAAACCAAGTATTTTAATATATCTGAATACATTAATATTAGAGCCGAGGCTTAAGCCTACACTCATATATAAAATTATTAGTGAACCAATGAGCAAATAGTCAAGGACATATAATAAATTATCCGGAAACAGAAAATAACCAATAATTACTCCTGAAACAATACTTGCAGGCATGATCCATATAAGCGGAGAGCCACTCTTAACTTCTTCATCCGAGATATTAATTTCATCGCTGACGCTGATATTTTCTGCACAAATCCTATCTCTTAATTTCTCCAAAGGCAGTAAAGTTTTTTCTACAATTACAGTAAATAAAACGCTGAAAAAAATAGCACATAAAGCAATAATCAGACAGTTAAATCCTATTGAATGCAAATTTAGCATAACTGAGTCATTTATACCTATATTTAATCCTATGGTCAACATTAACAACACCAAAGCAACGTTAATAACTTTGTCTATTATGTTCAATAATCTTTCCGACAAATGGCGCAATCCTAGCAATAATCCGATGCCAAGGCATATAAATGGCATAAATATCATATAAATCCCCCCGTTAAATTGTCCGTTAATTGCAATCGTTTACAATATTATAACACAACTATATCACATATTATACAAAATTTGTATAATTGATTATAGAATACATAAAATTCATTTCGTCTATCTTATAAAAAACAACTTAAAGTATTGGTTGTTAAGTCAATTGAAGATGGAATGAATTTATTATTAAATATAAATGCGTTGATATCCACTCTTATGGGATAAAAAGGCTGTTGCATCAGCGATTATCAAATCGCAATGTAACAGCCTTTTTTCATGTAAATTGCTGGATTATGTTGAAATTGCATTCTAAATTTCAATTTTATTTAAAAAAATTACTCTATTACAAGTTCCTTGTTATTAATGTCAAGAAACGAAATTTTACATGTTCCGCCTAAGTTATCTTGTACATTTGTAGCCAAATCATTTAATGCGTTCTCAAATTCTGCAGTCCTGGTTTCATCAACTGATTCAATACACAAAAAAGCATTTTTTGTATTTTCAGTAAGCATTGTTCTTACTGCTTCACGCCAGTTCCAACACCTACAAATTGCACCATTATCATCTTTGTAGACTATTTCACCTTCATATGGAGGCGAATTTTCATCTGTTCCCAGAGGAATAAATTCTTCATTTCCAACAGCCGCAGTCAATCTTATATGACCTGCAAACTTGTCAATATCCTCACCGCCGCAAGGCAATGCATATTTTAATGAAATAGAATTGTAAATATCAACCAACGGATTAATGGTTCCTATATGATTTCCATTTTGAACTCGCTTTAGCAGCGCCTCAATTGATGCTCTTGCACCTTTCTTAGTCTTGAATTTCTGGAATGCTTCTCTCCATACTTTTATTACACGGTTATTGCTGAATTCTGCATCCTGTAAATATTTTAAAGCTTCCGTTTCTCCATTTGAAATCATTTCAGCAAATTGTTCTTTATCTTTTATAGAATTGTCTATGCCATTACAAATAATAATTCCTATTTTTGCATCAGGAAATAAACTCCAAAAAGAATCTTCAATAACAAACTTTTTCATAACAATACCTCCAAATTAGTTTAATAAAATAAAAAAACCCATAGAAATATTATTCAATATCTCCCAGGCTTTTATCCTTCCGTGTACACAGTCAACTGTGCGTTTTCTCTTGGACCTGCCAATATAAATTGCGGAACCCTAGAAAACAAAAAATATATTTGTATAATGTAAATTACATATGAATTTTAGCATAATGGAATATTTATGTCAATAAAATATTATATATACGCAAAACTTACAGTTAATTACAAAAAAATTATTTTATATTTCTCATAATAAAAACCTCTAAACTGAGTAATTTATTATATCAGTATAAAGGTTTTTAAATATTTGAATCAAATACATCTTTTCTTTTATTATTTATTTAATACCTCATCAGCAGATTTTTTATGCTGCTTCAAAGCATCAACCATAACTGTAACATCCGACCCATATGCGATATATGTTGCTCCGAGTTCAACATATTTTTTAACAGCTGCAGGTGTGCCACAGTATATACCTACAGCTTTACCCTTTGCTAGAACTTTTCTAAAAATATCTTCTATAACACCTACAACCTCTGGGTCATTCATCTGTCCAGGTTTTCCCATTGATTGACTTAGATCTGAAGGACCTACGAAAATTACGTCCAATTGCGGTATTTCAAGTAATTCTTCTACTCTTTCTGCCATTTCTATGTTTTCTACATGAACTACAACTAATGAATTTTTGTTTGAATGATCAATATAGCCAACTTCATTATTCCAAGCTGTATACATAGCAGCTCTTTGAGTAGTTGAAAGGCCTCTGTTACCTTCTGGATAATATTTAGAAGATTTGCATACTTCAGCAGCTGTTTCTATTGAAGTTATACTTGGAATTTGAACTCCATCAGCGCCTGAATCCAGTGCGTGAAGCACATCCTCTGAAATTGCCTCCCTAATTCTTACAATACTGCTCATACCTACACACTCTGCAGCTCTTATAAGCCCTTCCACATCATAGCTTGAATAATTAGAATGCTCAGTGTCAATAATTACGAAGTCAAACCCTGTATTACCTACCATTTCAACAATTGCTTGACTGTTAAATTTATAAAACAATCCAACTACAACTTCTTTATTTAAAATTCTTTCTCTTAAAGAAAATTTTTTATTCATATAATCACCTTCCTACCTTTTATTTTATCCGGCAACAATGCCAAGAATCCTTGGTATAAACATTACTATATCAGGCAAAAATGCCAGTGCAAATGTAACTATAAATGCCGTTAGTACAAAAGGCACTACTGCTTTACTTAATTTATTGAGTGATATACCCGAAATATTTGATGTAACAAACAGCGTCATACCCACCGGAGGTGTTACCAATGCAATAGTAAGCATAATGCAGAATATTATGCCAAAATGTACTGAATCCATACCTATCGCAGTTGCTATAGGTAGCATGACTGGTGTAAATATGAGCATTGCTGCTGTAGCCTCCATCAAGCATCCAACAACAATTAAAATACCTAACATAATTAATATAATTAGAGTTTTGCTATCTGTAAACCCTAGTATAGCAGCTTGTATTGCTTGAGGGATTTTATCAATAGCCATTGACCACCCTATAACATTTCCAAATCCGATAATGATAAATATACCAGCAGTTGCTACTGCTGATCTAACAAATATTGAGGGTAACATTGAAAATTTAAACTTACGATATACTATTCCAGCTAAAATTGATGCCAATACAGATACTGCTCCAGATTCTGTAGGAGTAAATATTCCGCCCATAATACCACCTACAATAATTACAGGAACTATTAAGGCAGGTAAAGCTGATATAAAAGTTTTTAAGAATTTCTGAAAATCAAATGGATCACCTTTAGGCAAGTTGAACTTTTTAACACTAAAATATATTACAATTGCAAAGCCAGCACCTAATAAAATACCAGGTATAATTCCAGCCATAAATAATGCATTTACAGATACATTACTCAAAACACTGAAATATACGAATGTTACGCTAGGTGGTATAATTGGTCCGAGAATACCAGATGAAGCTATTAAGGCTCCACTAAACTCTTCCGGATACCTATCTCTTGTCATCTCAGGAATAAGAACAGCACATAGTATAGATGCAACCGCATTTGCTGAACCTAATATTGCAGCAAGAATCATAGCTATAATTACAGCTGCATACGCAAGTCCTCCACGAACATGTCCTATAAAAGAACGTATAAATTCCAATAATTTTGACGTAACTCCTGAAGCATTCATAACTTCGCCTGCAACTATGAAAAATGGTATACATGTAAGACCTACTACGTCCATACCTGCAAAAATTCTTTGTGTTATAACATTTAAAAATGCAGGATTACCTATTTCGAAAATATGGACAACTCCAGCAATTCCCAAAACTGCCGCTATTGGAACTCCCGCCAATAATGTTATAATAAATAATGTTCCAGCTATTGCCATTAGTTGTACACCCCTTTCTTGTATTTATCTAAAATTACCCTATAGTGATTTATTCCAAATATTATCATTAGACCTAATCCTAATGGAACTGCTAAAAATGGAATCGCCATAGATATTTGTAATCCTATACTTATTTGTTTAGCTACTGACGGCATCATGATAGTCTGAATAGAGTTTACAAAAATGCATCCCATAAATACTAAAGTAACAGTATTATTAAACAATAATAAATTTCTTCTTTTTTTACCCCTAACGGCATTAACTATCATATCAAAGAAAACTAAGCCTTCTTCTTTGTATGCAACTGCTGCGCCAAGGAAAGAAACCCATATTATCAAATATCTTATTAACTCTTCTGACCATGCAAAGGACTTTCCTAAAAAATAACGAGTAAATACTGTAAAAAGAGCAGATATAAGCATAATACCAAGTAAAACACCTAAGAAATATTTTACAAGTGTAGCTATTTTATCAAGAATTATATCTAAAATATCTACATTTATTTTCAATTTGACACCTCCATGTTTGTTGTTCTTCACTTTAGTCTTTGCCTCCTTTTTTCAGGAGGCAAAAACATTTATAATAACAGTTATTCTAAAACTTCCAACATTTCAATAAATGCTTTAATATTTGAATCTTTTGCTTTATACTCTTCATAAATTGGTTTTACCTTATCGGCAAAAGCCTTTTTATCTTCAATAACGTTAAATTTTAGGCCAGCTTCTTCGCATGCAGTTTTTGATTCTTTTTCGAAGTCTGGAAGAAACTCGTTAAGTAATTTTTCAGATCCTTTATCAAAACCTTCCTCAATTAGTTTCTGGTCTTCTGGAGACAATGAATTCCAAAAATCAAGATTAACTACAACAAGAGATGGGAAAGGATATAAGCCTATTTCTGAAACGTATTTTATTGTTTCATAATGCTTCATAGCATAAAGTGATGTAATATTTATTTCTTCTCCATCAATAACTTTATTCTGAAGTGCAGTATATACTTCACCATAGTTTAATGGAGTTGGATTAGCACCTAAAAGTTCCATAGATTTCTGAAGCATAGTACTTGGAGCAATTCTTAAAATTAATCCATTTAAATCTTCTGGCACATTAATTGGTCTAGTGTTGTTAGCAAAATGTCTTATACCATTTTCAGCATATCCTATGACTTTAAGCCCAATATCTTCAGTTGCATCTAGCAAAGCTTTTCCTTCTGGACTGCTGAAAGCTATTTTTTCTTTTTCATAATCAGTTATTAACAATGGTAATTGAAATGCTTCTAGTTTATCTGTATATTTACTGAATACGCTAGAGCCAACAATAGCCATTTGCATAGTACCATCCATTAATTGCTGTATCATTTCAGTTTCATTTCCTAACACTGCATCAGAAACAACATCTATATCGATTCTTCCATTGCTATTTTCTCTTATATAATCCGCTGAAAAATTATAGGCATCTGCTGTTGGCATAGCACTTGAACCATAATCAGCAAATGTAATTTTCATTGTTTCTCCCGATACGTTATCAGGCGGACTTTTTGTTTCTTGACTGCCACATCCCGTTACTATTATTGCTAATGTTAATAATATTGTTGTTAATATAGTTAATCTTTTCATAATATTTTCATTCTCCTCTACAATAGAATATTTTAAAATTATACTATTTAAAAAATATATAATCAATAATTTCAGTAGTCAAAATTACTGAATAATTATATCTCTATGCTATGTATTTAATAAATGTCAGCAGTTTTTAAATGTTGCTTATACTATTTACTACTTTTATTTTCCTTTAAGAATTTAGTATAGGATTCTGTATATTCAGGTCTATCTGGAGTAAATATGTCCATATTCATGCATGGTACTGGACTGTCATATACGTGAATATAGTGTTCTACATTTGATGGAACTGTAACCCAAGAACCAGAAGTTAACCTATAAGGTACCCCATCTACATAATAATCACATTGACCTTCTAATACAAGTGCCACTTGCTCATTTGGATGTCTATGAGGTTTTACTTCATTCCCATTTTCAACTTTGTTTATTGAACAGCAAACACTGTCTGCCTCCATGGCAAACACTACTCTTGTGATACCCTCTCTAACTTCTTCCCATGGTAATTCGTTCCAATTTCCTGATGCTACTGTTGTCATTTATTGACCCTCCTAATTTATAATAATTTATTTTTAAGCGATTTTTTAATAAAAAATCACTTATGTTCAATGACAAATCAATTAAATTCCAAATATTTATCTTAATTTTTAAATTAAATTTTCTAATACAACGCTCATGGCAGGTCCTCCCCCAACACAAAGCGAAGCTACCCCATATTGACCATTTCTTCTTTTTAATTCCATCAAAGCAGCTTGAATTATTCTAGCGCCTGTACAACCTACGGGATGACCCAGACCAATTCCAGATCCATTTTTATTTACATTATCCATGTTTAAATTCAGCAGCCTGTTTACAGCAAGAAATTGAGCTGCAAAAGCTTCATTTATTTCATAATAATCAATTGCATCTGCTGTAAGTCCTGCATAATCAATAGATTTTGGAATTGCATAAGCTGGACCAATCCCCATGATTCTTGGCTCTACACCAAAATTAGCAATGGAAACAACTTTTGCAAGAGGCTTTAAACCTAATTGTTGAGCTTTTTCTAAAGTTGTCATAACCAATGCAGCTGATCCATCATTCACGCTTGATGCATTACCGGCTGTAACTGTACCATCCTTAATAAAAACTGGTTTCATCTTACTTAATCTTTCTATAGATATATCATTTCTTGGATGCTCATCCGTATCAACAATTATAATTTCTTTTTTATTTTGAATCTCTACAGGAACTATTTCATCTTTAAATATACCTTTTCTTTGTGCTTCTAATGCTCTTGTATGGCTTAAAAAAGCAAGTTCATCTTGTTCTTCTCTGCTAATACTGTATTCCTTAGCAAGGTTTTCAGCCGTTACACCCATGTGGTATCCTTCTATGGCACAAACTAAGCCATCATATAACATGCTATCCTTTATTTCTCCATCACCCATTCGATAACCTTCTCGATTATTTAAAATAAGATAAGGTGAATTTGTCATACTTTCCATGCCTACAGCAACTGCTATAGAAGATTTTCCTAGGGCAAGCGATTCATAAATCAATTCAAAAGCTTTCATACCAGAAGCACATTGTTGATCAATTGTATATGCCCAGCCACTGTTTAACATACCTGTTTTGATTTGAATTTGTCTAGCAGGGTTACCTTTTTGACCATTCTTATAAATACACCCCGCAGCCAATTCCTCAACTAGCTCAGCGTCAACATTTGCATTTTTCAAAGCACCTTTAACTGCTATAGCACCCAGCTCAACTCCACTTAAACCTTTTAAACTACCTAAGAAATCTCCAATTGGTGTACGAGCGGTCCCAACTATTACAACATCATTTAACTTCATACTTATTATCTTTCCCTTCGTTATGTTAAGGCAAAATTATTAAATTACTTTATATTTTCAACTAAGACTTCTTTAGTTTATATATTAAGTAATTTGGCTGGATTTTTTTTAGCCATTATATTTATTTCTTCTTCAGTAATGCCAAATTCTCTCTCCAAAAGATTAATGAAGTTGTACATTCCTTCTACAGGAGAACCATTACCATATTGCCCCATATCAGTGTCAAGTATAATATTTTCCACTCCACAGGCATCAATCATTTCTTTTGCTACTATATCATCTACAGTTCCTATTTTTGAACCTCCCTTAAATACACATACATTTAATTCTATATAGGCTCCTAACTTTGCCCATTTTGCCATTTGTTCATAAGAAGCATTAACGTTATAGTGAGGATGGTTTACAAGAATTCTCTTTACTCCTAACTCTACCGCCTTACCAACTAAATGTTCAATTTCCCAAAGATTACCATGTCCTGTACCTAATACCATGTCATACTCAGCCATATATTTAAGAACTTCTATAGCAGCTGGGTCCATATTCCCTTCTTCATCAACATATACAACGGGACTTTCTTGTATAGACGCCTTTCCTGAACCAATAAAAGAAGCTTTTTTATGATCATCAATATGTTTTTTTGTAGAAACTGTTGGGAAATAAATAATTTTTGCATTCATTTGCCTTGCAGTATCTAGTGCTTTTAAATTGAAGAGTCCAATTGAATTATTAAGTGCCATGGAGCCATATACCTTACAGCTTCCATCACCCAAATGTTTTTCGATCATTTTAGTACCAAGAATACTTGGAAAATAGTGATCCTTAACTAAAAAGCCGGCATATCCTACGCGTTGTGCCTCCATAAGCATTTCTGCAGCATCAAGAGCTCTATTCGCAACTGATGGACCAGCATGAACATGAATATCAATGATTCCTTTAAGTATTTGTCTATCCATTTGTTCCTCCAAAATATTTTATTTTTTGCAGTAAAACTGCCATGTTTTCACCCAGTTTTGCTAAGCTTTCTATTCCTTCTTTATCATTTAAAACTTCTCCTGACATTTTTCCATAAGCACAATTCCAAATATGTTAAGATACTAATATATTAAGCAAAACTTATGCCAAAATTGAAAACAAAAAATATATTTTTATTTTTTTGCAAATATATTAGGAAAGCTAGCTATAAAACATTGATATTATCAATACTTATAAGCTTTTTTAAACTACAATAAATATCTTATATACGCCTAAATTCTTTTTTAATATAAAAGTTTATTCAGTTGAATATATCTACTTTCAGCAAAATTAATTCATTTTTGTATTATAAATATAAAAATGAATTATCTTGAATGTAATGTTGCTTCCTGATATAATATAAAAAACAAAGTCTTCTACATTGGAGGGAGTAATTTTGATGAATAATAACTATAGCTATCCTGAAAGTTTTAAATATTTAAATGCTTTTATTGTTTCGGATTTTGTTGATATGCCTATACATATAATAAACGGTGAAGGAATTATAATATTTGTAAACAAAGCATGGAGCAAAGTCTATAATATAAAAAGAGAGTTTGCCGTTGGAAGACATGTTGAAGAAATAATTAGCAAGTATCTAAAATATTTTCTTACCATAAATGAAACTACTCATACCAATGACGAGACATCAAGCTATACTTACCATCATTTTGATGAAGTTTCTTCTCAATCACTTGCCACTTTAGTATTAAGCGAGAGAAAAAAAATGTCAATGGTTAGTTCTACTCCTGAAGATGCTAAGGTATTGGTTACAAGTACTCCAATATTTAATGGGAAAAATGAGATTGAATATGTTTTTACTTTAGTTCAGGACTTGACAAAAATATCTGACTTAAAAGAAGTATTAGATGCAGAAGTAGAAAAAAATAAAATTCTGTGTAAAAAATTAAAATTTTATAAAAGTGAGCAAAATAATTCAACAATTATTGGAAATTCAAAGGTACTCAGTGAAATTAAAAATTTAATACCAGTTGTTGCTAAAACTGATGCCACTATTCTAATCTTAGGCGAGAGCGGTGTAGGTAAAGAGGTTTTGGCAAAAGAAATATACATTAATAGCCTTAGAAAGGATAAGCCTTTTATTACAATTAACTGTGCGGCAATTCCTGAAAATCTTTTGGAATCAGAAATGTTTGGTTATGAAAAAGGTGCTTTTACAGGTGCTGTAAAAAGCAAAGCAGGTTTATTTGAGTTAGCAAATGGAGGAACTATTTTATTAGATGAAATAGGTGCTATGCCTTTGAACTTACAGCCTAAATTACTTAGAGTATTACAAGAAAATGAATTTATGCGTGTAGGCGGCACTCAAAAAATTCCTTTAGATGTTAGAATTATATCGGCTACAAATGAAAACTTATTTAATCTTATAAAGACAGGTGAATTTCGCCAAGATTTATATTATAGACTAAATGTAATTCCTATAAAAATACCACCACTTAGAGATAGGAAAGAAGATATTAAGTTAATTTGTCTTAAGTTTTTAGATGACTTTAATAAAAAGTATGGTAAAAACAAAATATTTAACGAAAAATCACTATTTACCTTGGAACAGTATGAATGGCCTGGCAACATTAGAGAGCTAAAAAACGCTATTGAAAGACTTGTAATTATAGGTGAAAAAAATGTTATAACTTCAAATCAAGTTTTGTATATAACAAAACCAGATGGAATAGAACAGTTTGAACCTGATGATTATATTGAAATTAATGAAAATCTTTCATTAAAAGAAGCAGTTCAATCTTTAGAAAAAAAAATGATTACAGATGCATTAGCTAAATATAAAACAACTTATAAAGCTGCTGAAGCGCTTAAAACTACTCAACCAACTATTGTAAGAAAAGCTAAGTTACTTGGAATAGAAAAAACCTATGAACAATAAACCCAAAATTTAAGTATTTTACTAAACAAAAAATGCACAACTTCTTCTCTAGTTAGTGCACTTATTTATATGCCTAATATAAAATTTCTTATTGATTGTAGGCATATCTACCCTTTCCTCTACCTACACAGGCGGCTATTGAACAATAAAACTTGTATTTAGTTATTTGGGTGTTCTGTCACGAAAAATATACAAAGTAATTGTATTTAATATAACGGTAACGATGAGTAGAGCTGATGACACAAAAGCAACAGCGCCTGCTGTGTCCATTAAAGCAGACCAATCTTCAATATTGACCAAATGATTATTATATAAAATCTGAAAATATAACGAAAAAGCACAAGCGCTTATACTCAAAATAGAAAGAATGACCCAATTCCTATTCTCGTGTTTTTTATACCGCATGAGGTTAACAACTGGCAATATCCATGCAATTAAGCCAAGCAGCAAACTTCCAAGATTAAGTAAACTAATCATTACAATACCCCCATTGCTCACATCTTTAAAAACTTTAGTCAGTTTTATTTTTTTCCTTTTTATCTAAATAATCTTCAAATTCTTTAAGTGCATCAAGTGGATAGGTTATAATTAACTGGACAGTTTTTTTAAGGTCATGTACAATCAAAATATAAAAACTAAGGAGCATGACCATGCCAGAATCAAAAAATAGAAAACCTCGTCGCAAATTTACTGCTGAATTAAAAAGCCAGATCGTTCAGTTATACCAAAATGGAAAAAGAAAATGCGATATTATAAATGAATATGATATTTCACCATCTCTACTTGATAAATGGATTAAGCAAGCGGAATCTACCGGTTCTTTTACGGAAAAAGATAACCGTACTCCAGAGGAGCAAGAACTGATAGAACTTCGCAAACGCAACAAACAACTTGAAATGGAGAATGATATTTTAAAACAAGCAGCGCTGATCTTGGGACGAAAGTAAAAGTGATAAAAAACAATCTTCACAAATACTCTGTTTCAGCAATGTGTAAAGTCCTTAAAATTTCAAGAAGCACATACTATTATGAAGTAAAACAAAAGCCTGATGAAAGCATTCTTGAAACTAATATTCTAAATGTTTTTAAAGCAAGCTGCAAGAATTATGGAACACGTAAGATTAAAGTAGAACTTTCAAAACTTGGTCATACTGTTTCACGCAGGCGTATTGGTCGTATTATGAAACAAGAAGGCTTAGTTTCCAAATACACTGTCGCTAAATTCAAACCACACGTAGATAAATGCAATGAATCAAAAGTGGCTAATTTAGTGAACCGTAAATTCAACGAGCAACCACATCTAAATATTGTAGTAAGCGATTTAACATACGTTAGAGTCGGCAAAAGTTGGAATTATATATGTGTACTTATAGATCTGTTTAATCGTGAAATAATCGGTTTTAGCGCTGGGCGCAATAAAGATGCATCATTGGTCGCAAAGGCTTTTGTTACGGTAAAATCAAACCTTAAAAATATAAATGTTTTTCATACTGATAGATGTAATGAATTCAAAAATCAACTAATTGATGAAACTCTTAGAACCTTTAAAATTAAACGTTCCTTAAGCATGAAGGGTTGCCTGTATGATAATGCAGTTGCAGAAGCAACTTTTAAAATTATAAAAACAGAATTTGTAAAAGGTGAACATTTTGAAACGCTTAATGATTTAAAATATCAATTAGCAGATTATGTAAATTGGTTTAACAATCACAGAATACATTCATCTTTAAGATATTTAACTCCGTACCAATACAAAGTTAATACCCTTAAAAAAGTTGTTTAGTTTACTGTTGACAATCCACAAGTGTACCTTGATGTACTGCACCTTTTATAATTAAGAATAAAACATGAATTGTTACAAGCGGCAACATAATTTCCATTTATTTTCCCCCTGGTCTTTTATAGTTCATATTATTGAATTATTTATTTAATTATCAATATAGAATTTCAAATATCGACGGTATATCTTTATCATATCTATTATATAACATAATTTAGTATTTTCCCATATATAGTTGATTAATTTAGTATTGAACAGCCTAAGTTGATTTAATTCCCGATTTATTCTTTCAAGCCCGTCCAGTTCTTACTCATATTAAAAAACACAATGAGAGTTTAATCTTTCATTGTGCTTTATTAATTATCTTATCTTGTCATTTGATTTTTAATATTTGAAAATGCTGCAATACATGAAGTTGAAGGTATGCCATCTATTATATCCCTTGGGTGAGGTGGGAAATCAAGCCTTTCCTCAATAAGTGGCTGAGCCTCTAGATCTGTTACAGTTTGCAATCCAATCTCATAGCTGGATGTTGTATTAGGAAACAAACGTATGTTATATATATTCCTTGCAATGTAACCAAAAGCGTCTATTCTTAAATTGTATGTGGAAAAGCTATACTCAGGTCCTGCTATTTTAGTTCCTAATTCATTAGCCATAGGCAATTCTATTCGAATCGGGTTAATTGTTGTTATTAAATGCATAACAGGGATATCTCTTTGCATACCATCAGTGACATAGATTGTTATAGTAGCATTAGTAACAGGTGTTTTGTCACTTTGCTTAACGATATTAAGTCTCAAAAATCCAGTATTATTCATATTCATGTTTTCTAGCATATTTAAATTATTATTGGGATATAAATTTCCGTATTTTCTCATATGTATGTTATTTAATTGTTGTTGATATCTATTATCCATTATATTACACGCCTTTCTTAGCATTTTAATAGAATAACTATTAAATTATTATATGCAACCTATGTATTTTTGTTAAGATTGGTGTTTCTATCCAACACTACAACATTACTAATTTTTCGGTGCAATATATTGAAATAAAAAAGTCATATCAAGATTTTAATGATATGACTAATTAGAAAAACTTTTATGCTCATTAACTGTGCTTAATCGAAAAAACCAAATGTGGCATATCAACACCATAATAGTGTTTAATAAATCTATCTGTTACTGTCATGCCATTTCGCTTTGCAACATTTTGGGATGCAATGTTGGTGTCACGAATAATTGAAAACACCTCATCAGCATCCAGGACTTCAAACGCATATTCTTTACAAGCGATTGCAGCTTCGCTTGCATAGCCCTTATGCCAAAACGCTTTTTGAAATAGATATCCAACTTCAAGCACCTGCCTATTGTTGCAGTCCTGCATGGTAAGACCGCATTGTCCAATCATTTCATCAGTTTCTTTTAATATTACAGCCCACAGACCAAATCCATATTGGCTATATCTCATAATTTGTCTGTCCAGCCATTCCTGTGCTTCAACATCATCAAAAGCATGTTCGTAAGCATACATTACATCTTTATCTTGCAATATTTTACACAATGATGAAAAGTCCGCCTGGTTCATCTCACGCAAATATAATCTTTCCGTTTCTAATATCATAGGACATATCTCCTTGTTGTATTATATTAATTTTATACTCCATATTTATCCTCTAAATCTTTCCAAATCTAGCTTGAAGTTAAAATTAGTTCTTTATCATCAAATATTTTATAGAGAAATAATATGCAACTACTGTAAAAACAGGTATTGCTGCGAGATAAGAAATAATGTTAAGTAGTGTAAAATTCATTGTGTTTGAAACTTCACCATATTCTAAAATATATCTGCATATCATTCCTAATATAGTTAAAAATAAACTTGCTACATATACAAATTTCTCTTTATGTGTACCATAAATTGCAGCTAATCCTAACCCGATTATACCATAAGAAGCAATCACTAAATATGCCTTTGTGAAATCAAACGGGAAAAGCTCATTTTCAAAAGGAAATACAAAGCATCCTGCAAATATGATATATCCTAAAATAACTCTTTTAGGCACCTTCGGATGATTTTGTAAATATAATTGAAATTTGTTCATATTACCCTCCATTAAAAACTCCCAATTTTCACACCTTTATAAACCTGGTAATTTCATATTTTTCTCAAACTCCGTAATATACATTCCTTTACTAATTTCAATATCTTTTTCCTTTTTATATCCATTCTTTAAATATAAATTAACAGCTGGTAAATTCTCTTTTCCAGTAGATACCACTACTTTATTTATGTTGTTTTCAAGTCCTTCTATAAAATTAATCAGATTATTTGCAATACCCATCCTAAAAAATAAGGGGTGTATTGCAACCCTATGTATATCAATAACTTTTTCTATAATCTTGTAGGAAATTATCCCTGCTAAAACATCATTAATATAATAGCCATAAAAAATTTCATCACATGTATTTATACTCTCGGCTGTATCCTTTAAAGGTGGTATATCATTAAATCCTATAATAT
Organism: Firmicutes bacterium UBA6113; assembly: GCA_002422545.1. Classification (GTDB taxonomy): domain Bacteria; phylum Bacillota; class Clostridia; order Tissierellales; family Sedimentibacteraceae; genus Sedimentibacter. The sequence continues at coordinate 226,619 of DIWF01000036.1, forward strand.
CAGCTTCAATGCTATATGAAGCTATTTGTAATTCCAATATACATCTTGCTATTTCTGGATTTTTCAAATCAAGTTTTTTAATCATATATTATCCTCTTATTAGCGTTTTTTACTGACTTGTTGATCTTTCATAATAATACTAACTCAAAATTTATTTTACATATTCAGTAACAAAATCAGTAAAAAGAATACCTTCTAAATGGTCTATTTCATGGCAGAAGCATTTTGCTAAATCTCCGGTACCTGTCAATATTATTTCATCTCCATTTTCGTTTAATGCTTGTACCGTTACTTTTTCAGGTCTTGTTAATTTACCCCACTTATTTGGAATACTTAAACATCCTTCTATAACTTCCTGTGTTCCTTCTTGTTTAATTATCTTTGGATTTACCAACTTTATAAGTCCCTGTCCCATATCTATAACAACTAATCGTTTTAATATACCTACTTGTGGGGCGGCCAATCCACCACCAGTTTCTGTATTATACATTGTATCAACCATATCATTTAATAATTGTCTTATTTTATCATCTACAACATCAACTATCTTGCTTTTTTTCCTTAATATTTCATCATCAAACAATCTTATTTCTCTTAATGCCATTTAAACTACACCTCTGCTTTGCTCTGCTCTTGATTTCCTTTTACTTTATTCAAATAGAAAATTTTCCTCTATATTGCTATGAAATACTTTAGCAATATCATAAGCCAATCATGAATAAGCCTTAAAATAATATTCTATTTATGAAGTATGAAATTTATAAGATTTCATACTTTTCCATTTTCTTGTATAACAAACTTCTATGTATTCCTAACTCTTCGGCTGTATCTTGTACGTTTTTATTATTTCTTTTTAATGCATCCTTAATTAATAAAGCTTCATAGTTATTTACTAAATTTTTTAATTTTTTATTACTACAATTTTCGTTAATATCAGCATTACATGAAATCATTTTTGAAGGTAAATCATTAAGCTGAATAGTCATATCTTCACAAGATGCAAAGGCGCTTTTTATTACGTTTTCTAACTCCCTAATGTTTCCTGGCCAATTATAATTATTTAAGCAACTCAATGCTTCGTCACTTATAGTTATAACTGATTTATATTTGCAGTTAAGCTTATCTAAAAAATAATTTGCAAATAACACAACGTCATCCCTTCTTTCTCTCAAAGGGCTCGCTTCAATATTTACAACATTAAGCCTATAATATAAATCCTCTCGAAAAGTTCCTTGTTTAATCATTTCCTGTAAATTTTGACGTGTAGCTGCAATCACTCTAACATCAATTTTAGTAGTTTTAGTTCCACCCAATTTCTCTATTTCATTTTCTTGTAAAACTCTAAGTAATTTTGATTGCATATCATAAGGCATATCACCAATTTCATCAAGGAATATTGTTCCTTCATTGGCTAATTCAAATTTGCCCAATTTCCCACCTTTTTTAGCACCTGTAAAAGAACCTTCTTCGTATCCAAAAAGCTCTGACTCAATCAAATCTTTAGGAATAGCAGCACAATTAATGCTGACCATTGTTTTTTCTCTTCTATTGCTATTTTTATGAATGGATTGAGCAAAAACTTCTTTTCCTGTCCCAGTTTCACCGGTTATTAATATAGGAAAATCTGTTTTTGCAAATTTCATTGCACTTTTTTTAATTTTAATAAAATTCTTATTTTTTCCTATCATAATATCGAAGGAATGACGATTAGATTCAACTTTTTTGTATTCTTCTTTATAATATTGAAGTTCTGAGTACTCCTTCATTAATTTTTGTGCTGAATCCAGCGTCTGAAGTTTAAACTTCACTTGAGCTACTCCAGCAATTGTTTCTCCTTGTTCGTCAAATACACAAGAACGATTTACAAGCAATATGTCATTTGAACTTTCCTTAGCTTCTCCTTCCAAAAACTTATGAATAGCACCTTCCTCACGATATTTTTTACTAACAATATCAATCATTTTGGAATTAGATATGATTTTTAATATTGATAATCCTACTACATCTTCTTTTTTTCTTCCTAAAAAATCACAATATTGTTCATTTATATCAGTAACATTTCCAAATTTATCAACTACAATAAAACCATCGTCAGTCATTTTCAATATTTCTTGAAAAATATATTTGTAATTATTTTTGTCCATGTGATGTTACCGCCTATCATAAAAATATTAATAAGTATTATTTTGACAATTATTTATCAACTAATTATATCATAATTTTCGATCAAGTAAAATATTTTTACATACCTTTTAAGCATTTACTTACACATTTACTAAAAAAATTTGCATGTCATTTTATTAAGGGTAAGCTATAGTTTCAATAAGAATTCCACTTATTATTCTTACGCAGAATCCAATATTATTATCAAATTCTGTATTAACATGACTATTTTTTATATTAAAAAACTCGCAATAGCGAGCTTTTTAATATAAATTAGATTTTATTGCAATAGTTTATTTATATCTCTAAGAAATGTTTTTCATTAATTGCTTCAATCATAGCTGGAACTATTTCATATAAGTCTCCCACAATACCAAAATCACATATTTCAAATATTGGCGCATTTTTGTCCTTATTGATAGCTATTATATATTTTGATTCATGCATTCCTGCTTGATGTTGAATAGCACCAGATATTCCACATGCAACATATAAATCAGGTCTTACTGTTGTCCCGGTTTGTCCTACTTGATGTGGACTTTCAATCCATCCAGCATCAACAGCTGCCCTTGATGATCCAACTTCTCCACCCAATGCCTCGGCTAATTCTTGAATTAATCTAAATCCGGAAGCTTCTTTTAGACCTCTTCCGCCAGAAACTACAACTTTTGCTTCTATAAGATTTACTCTTTTTTTTCCACTTACAATTTTATCAATTAATTTAACCCTTAAATCATCTTTTGATATTTTTGGATTAATTACTTCAATTTCTCCCCCTGCATAATCCACATGTACTGCCTTTGCCATAACACCCGGCCTAACAGTTGACATTTGTGGTCTGTTATTTGGACAAATTATTGTAGCCATTAAATTTCCACCAAATGCTGGCCTTGTTTGAAGTAATTTTCCATCAGTTTCGTCTATTTCTAGTTTAGTACAGTCAGCTGTTAATCCAGTACCAACTTTTGCAGCAATTCTTGGACCTATGTCTCTTCCTATTGATGTTGCTCCTAATAATACTATTTCAGGTTTTCTTTCTTTTATCAAATCTGAAATGGTTATTGCATATCCCTCAGTATTAAAATCTTTAAGCAATTCATGCTCAATATATAAAACCTTATCTACACCAAAGTGTAAAAGTCTTTCTGTTATACCTTTTACTCCATGCCCTACTATTACAACATTCAATTTCTTATTTATTTTTTCGGCTAATTTCTTTCCTTCACCAATTAATTCTATTGTTACTGGGTGAACCTTCCCATCGATTAGTTCACCAATAATCCAAACATCATTATAATCCTTTAAATCAATACCTTGATTTACTTTTGCTATTTCCATTATTGTCCCTCCTCTCACTAAATTAAGTTTAATTCTGATAACTTCATTACAAGTGTATTTGCTTTATCCTTTGAATTATTGCCATCTATTATTTCTGAAACTTTATTCTTAACCGGTACAAAAGATTTATAAACATTAGTAGGAGATCCTTTTAACCCAATTTGTGTTGAATCAACAACTAAATCACCAATACCAAATACTCTTATCTTTTCTTCACCCTTATCTCCATATGCTTCATTTATTCCCTTGATTGTAGGGTATCTTGGATCATTAAGCTCTTTGATAGCAGTTAATAAAACTGGTGTTGCTACTTCAAATACATACTCTCCATATTCAGTGTATCTAACTACCTCAAGCTTATCACCTTCAAATTTTGCATTTTTTACATATGTTACCTGAGGTATATTTAAAAATTCTGCTATTTCAGGCCCAACCTGAGCTGTATCTCCATCAATTGCCTGTCTGCCACAAAATACAATGTCATAGTTTCCAATTTTTTCGATAGCCGCTGCTATAATTGTTGCAGTAGCCCATGTATCTGAACCTCCAAATGCTCTGTCACTAATCAATACTCCTTCATCAGCACCCATTGCCATAGCTTCCTTCAAAACATCCTTAGCTTGTGGTGGTCCCATGCTTACTGCTGTTAACTCTGCACCAAATTCATCTTTAAATCTCAAAGCTGCTTCTAAAGCATTTTTATCATCTGGGTTCATAATGCTAGGAACACCATCTCGTATAAGAGTTCCTGTTTCTTGATTTATTCTAACTTCATTAGTATCCGGAACTTGTTTTAGACATACTATAATTCTCATATTACCCTCCTAACCAAGTACTGCTCTTGAAATTACAACCTTGTGAATTTCAGAGGTACCTTCGTAAATTTCTGTAATCTTTGCGTCTCTTACCATTCTTTCTAGCGGATAATCTTTCATATATCCGTAGCCACCATGTATTTGCAAAGCTCGATTTGTTACAAAGCTAGCAGTTTCAGATGCATTTAATTTTGCCATTGCAGCTTCCTTTGTAAAAGGCTGTCCAGAAATTTTTAAATAAGCTGCTCTATAAATCATCCATCTTGCACATTCTATTTTCGTTGCCATTTCCGCAATATACCATTGTAATCCTTGCAAAGCAGCAATAGGCTTCCCAAATTGAACTCTCTCTTTCATGTAAGAAACTGATTCCTCTAATGCACCTTCAGCTAATCCTAAAGCTTGTGCTGCAACACCAATACGTGCACCATCTAGCCCAATCATAGCTATTTTAAATCCTTGCCCTTCTTTGCCTACAAGATTTTTTTTTGGTACACGGCAATTGTCAAAAATTATTTCTGCTGTTTGAGAAGCTCTTATACCCATTTTATTTTCAATTTTACCAACTGAGAATCCAGGTGTACTTGTAGGAACTATTATTGCTGACAATCCTTTAACTCCTTTAGAAGGATCTGTAGATGCAAATACCACTACATAATCAGCTACATTTCCTCCAGTAATGAAACATTTAGTTCCATTTAAAACATATTCATCTCCCTCTAATACGGCAGTAGTTTTTACTGTTGCTGCATCAGATCCTGCATTAGGCTCAGTTAAGGCGAATGCTGTTTTTTTACCTCCGCTTGTGACAAGTGGTAAATATTTTTGTTTTTGTTCTTCTGACCCAAATTTTAATACTGTTTGCACAAATACCGCATGTATAGATAATATGGCAGCTGTTGCCCCACATTTTTTAGCAATTTCGGATATTACAATAATTTTTGTAATATCATCTCCACCAGATCCGCCATACTCAACCGGTACAGCTATACCTGTAAATCCACACTTAACCATCTTGTCAAATGTTTCAAAAGGGTACCTTCCCTCTCGATCTATCTCTTCTGCTAAAGGCGCTACTTCCTTTTCAGCAAATTCTCGTGCAACTTTTTGAATCACTTCTTCAGATTTAGAGAAGTTAAAATCCATATTTATTTCCTCCTTATTATTGCGTAGAATTCTCAGTAATACTGAGTATTAAATTATAACCATAATCTCTTATATTGTTTCTTAGTGATATAAGAGAATTTTAATACCTTAAAATGCTGATTCTGCTTTCTCATATGGAACACTTGCTATTATATTTTCTTCTGCTAATTTTTTAATTTCTTCTTCTGTATATCCTAATTCCAACAATATTTCCTCGTTATTTTCTCCTATTAATGGTGCATCGTTTTTTATTTTAACATCAATTGTATTAAATTTAACTGGAGGCATTGCTACGAAGCACTTAGTTCCATCGCGATTTTCAACTTCATATACGTAATTATTTGCAAGTGCTTGAGGATCTTTTATAGCATCTATTACATGTTGTATTTTTTCATGAGCTATATCTGATGCTGTCAGTTTCTTGTCCATTTCATCTTGTGTCCATTTTTTAAACTCTGTTGATATTATTTCAATTAATTCAGCAGCATTCTCTTTTGCTGCAAGAGTAGTTTCATATTTTTTATTTCCTACCAAATCTTCTCTTCCTATTACTTTGCAGAATGTTTCATAATATCTCTCATGTTCGAGAATACTTAAAAATATCCAACCACCATCCTTACACTCATAAGAATTAATTACTGGTGAATTTGCTTTTTTCCTTGTTTTTGGGTATTCATCACCATATTGTGTAGAAGCCACTAATGCGCTTAAGTTCCATATTGCTTGTGCAAACAAAGAAACCATTACTTTTGCACCAATTCCTGTTCTTTGTTGTTCATAAAGAGCTGCTGCAATACCTCCGGATAAACTACATGAAGTAGTTGCATCTCCAAAACCTATAGGCGGATTAACTGTAGTTCCCCTTTCGGCCGCATCAGCCATAGCTCCACTTCGCGCCCAGAATGCTACAGTATCAAATCCTGGATTGTCTTTTGCAGGTCCACAATCCCCAAATCCATTTATTTGTGCCCATACAACTTTTGGATACCTTTTATGAATGCTTTCATAATCTAACCCTAATTTTTCAAGAGCTTTTGTCCTATAACTTGATACGAATACATCTGCTTGTTCTAACAATTTTTCCATAATTGCCATACCTTTTTCTGATTTTAAATCTATGGCAATTCCTCTTTTTTCTGAGTTATAGCAACTATATAATGGATTAATACCAAAATTTGCAGGGGCTCCCATACCAGCACCAGTTGTTCTCCCTGGATCACCCCAAAATGGCTCAACCTTTAGAACATCAGCTCCCCAATCAGCAAGTATTCTGGCAGTACCAGGCCCAGCTATAAAATATGTTAAATCAATTACTTTTACTCCTTTTAACGGCTTAAACATGTTACCCTCCTATTTATTAGTTAATGCGATTTTTTTATCTAAATTATCAATCTTATTATATAAAATATTATGGTAAAGCTGGGAACATTGAAAACAGTACTACAGCTACAACAGAACCAATTGCTGGTACAACGACTGTTAACCAAAATATTAATCCATATGCATCCTTATGTGATTCATTACATAAACCATTCGTTACTGTTACTATATAGCCATTATGTGGAAGAGAATCTAATGCAGCTGAAGAGATGCTCATTACCCTGTGAATTGCTGCAGCTGGTACACCTAATGCTAAGTAAGCCGGTCCTAAAAGAGGTGCTGCAATACCTAAGCCACCTGAAGCTGACCCACAAATACCTGCAATAACTGTTGTACCAATGGCAACCCCTACTAAAGGTGAACCGGGTATTGATATCATTGCATCAATAACAACAGGGAAAGCTATAGTTGCTTTAACAACTGCTCCAAAACCAACTACTGCACAAGTGTTTGATATAGATACTACTGATTGTTTACACGCTTCTCCAAGGTTGAATAATATTTTATGATTATCTTGATATTTGTTTAAAAGAATTATTACAGCAACTGAACCTAGAAACACCCCAAATTCTAATGGCACCAATGTACTACCACCAATTTTTATATTTATTAAAAGAATTGTTAATATCAGAGGAATTACAGCTAACCAACCGCTTGGATATGTTGCATTATCATGAAATACATCCATAGGTTTGGCCACAAAATTTTCACCTTCTGATCTTGCCTTATTTACAGTTTTAATCAATATTATGCTGCCTAATACCAAAATAACTGCTGAACTAATAAATCCATTTACTGCGCCAGCCATCAAATCTGTTCCTAAAGCAGCTGCAGGTATGGCATTATGTATTTGTGGTGCACCTGGAGCAACCATTGCCCATGTGGAACAACCAAAAGTTAATGCAGCCGGAATAAACCTTCTTGGATAATTTGCTTGTTTGAATACTTCTAAGGCTATCGGAAACACTGCAAAACTCGCAACAAATACGCTTACTCCTCCATATGAAATGATACCACATGCTAATGGTATTGAAATCAATGCCATACTAGGTCCAAATTTATCTACTATCATTTTTGCAATAGATTTAGCTCCGTTTGTAACTTCATATGCTTTACCCATTATTGTTCCTGTTAAAAAAATCAAAAAATTACTTTTAAAGAAACTTACAAAACCTCCCATATAACTTTCTTTTAAGCCATCATAAAGATTAATACCGCCTGTCAAAGCTACTATAATTGAACAAAGAATGGCTACAACGTAAATATTTACTCCTCTCATTATCAGTACTACTAATAATCCGAGTGATACCAAAATCCCAATTAAGCTTATTACTACTGATATGTCCATAATATACACCTCATATTTTACTTTTTATACTTTCAAAATAGCTTGTTCATTAAATTTTATTTATTTTTAAATACTGCAGGTCTCTTTTCAATAAATGCTTTCATTCCTTCATCTTTATCATCTGTAGCAAATGATAAAGCTGCGATGTCCTTTTCTAATTCTAATCCATTATCTATATCCATTTCTAAACCACGATTTATTGCTATCTTTGCAAATCCAATAGCTAATGAAGCATTTTTAAGAATTGCCTTCATCATATTTTTGGCTTCTTCAATTAACAATTCAGGTTCTACAACTTTGTTAACTAATCCTACAGATAAGGCTTCTTCTGCTTTAATTTGTCTTCCAGTGTATATAAGTTCTTTAGCAATACCTGAACCTATTAATCGTGGTAATCTTTGTGTCCCTCCAAAACATGGAATTACCCCCAAACCTACTTCAGGTTGTCCAAACACTGCTTTTGTTGAGGCAATCCTAATATCACAGCTTAAAGATAATTCACATCCACCACCTAAAGCATAGCCATTAACAGCGGATATTACTGGTTTTTCTAAATTTTCTATTTTATTAAAAATCATTTGTGCAAATGCTGCATATTTTCTTCCTTCAATGCTTTTGTAACCTTGCATCTGAACTATATCAGCTCCTGCTACAAACCCTTTTCCTTCTCCAGTAATTATTACACCCCTTACTGAATCATCCTCTGCAATGCAATCAAAGATTTTATTAAGGTCAGAAAGAGTATCATTGTTTAATGCATTTAATGCTTTCGGTCTGTTGATTTTTACTAAAGCTATTTCATCTTCTACTGTTACTAAAACGTTAATTAATTGACTTGATATTTCTGATATTGACATTTTTGTATTCTCCTTTAAATTTCCATCTATCTAGGCCTTTAGACAATTATTTAACAAAGCAATAAGCATGCCAAGTAACTTATTAAAATCAGCTTTTCCCAAAGTTTATATAAAACCAGCAGTAAATGCATTGAAAATTAAGCTTTTAGAGCCCAAGTACTACAATTCATATTCTCCAAATTATTTTTAAGCTATTTATCAATCTTATAGTTAGTTATTAAACAATCAATAAATTCACATAAAAATGTCTCAAATAGTAGACTTGCGAATCATATTTGAGACATTTTATATTTGTTTAACTTGATTTAAATGATTTTGATAAAAATCAAACTAATTAAGATGTTAATTAAGTGTCAAAATGATTTAAAACTTGTTTTCTCGTCTACTATTTGAGACATTTTGATTTCTTACTTCAAGTATTAAGACGGTTTATTTCAGCATTTATAATTTAAAATATTAGAATCCACATTCTTCATTAACTATGAGCACCTTAATTCTATTGCTGTCTGTTTGACCTTCGATTATTGAAAGGATATTGCATACCCCTATACAACCTACGCACTTGTTCAATGTTACGCATGGAGGATTATATCCTGCACGCTTTGCATTTGTGGGACATGCGACATTTTTAACTCTTTTTATTGCATCATCTACTGTATCTACAATTTTATTTTTACCAACTACAATTATTACTTTATCTGGTCCATAAGTAATTGAAGCTACTCTATTCCCACTATGGTCCACATTAACAATTCTTCCATCAACAGATATGGCATTTGAACCAGTAATATACCAATCTGTAGTAAGAGCCTTTCTTTTTAATTCTTTACTTTCTTCTCGATTTTTTGCAAGTTCTTTATCATATACAACATTTCCTCTTTCTAATAATAAGTTGGTAATATCCATCTTTTGGAGTGTAACCGAATGACCAATTCCTATTGTCGATTCTGTTGGTACCATATCTAATATGAATGATTTAACATCTTCTAAGCTTTCCAAATACTCTACCCCTATGTTTCTTTGCTTAAAGTTTCCCACTAATTTTTTTAACTTTTCTTCATTCATCCCCAACACCTCACTATTACTATACTTTTCATGATTAATTCTCCATAATGCTTAATAATTTCATTATATTACTTTATAAGTTTAGTATGCAATATAAAAATGGTGATTCCTAATATAAACTCTTCTGTTGATACTAATTCACATTGCAGCACCTATTAAATTTAAATTTTAAATGCTCAAGAGGTAAGGAGTCAGTACTAATGAAGATTCTCATTATGAATTGCAAATTTTTATTATTTAATGCAATATATACTTTACATTTTGTAATATTTATATTATACTATGCAATATAAAGGAGGCGGATTATGAAAAACAAGCGTATGAAAATAGCGCGCATGGAATGCGATATGAAACAAGAAGACTTGGCAAAAAAAGTTGGTGTAACAAGGCAAACAATTGGACTAATAGAAGCAGGCGATTATAACCCAACACTTAATCTTTGCATAGCAATTTGTAAAGCATTGGGTAAAACATTAAATGATTTATTTTGGGAGGAATAAAAATGAAAAAAAATAATATTCAAGACGAGAGAATAGTTTCTCAAAAAAGAAAGATAGGAAGCGATGCTTTTGGAATTGTATTCTACGGGCTGCTTATTTCTATACTAATTCAGCAATATATGTTTGATGCACCATTTTCTCAGTACGCAGCAGAATTCATACTATTTATGGTGGCTGCAATTTATGTTGTGGGCAGAAATATTATAGTGGGCAATAATCTTTTTAACAACAGTTTCAAAGGACAAAAAATAGTTGTAATAAATAGTGTTGTGTGTGGACTTACCATTGCGGTTATCACGACTACATTTAATACTATAAATCTTGGCTTGGAAAAAATGGGAGGAGCAACTTTTATTGCAATAACTTCTCTTATCACTTTTTTTTGCGGAGCGCTTACCTCATTTATTGGTTTTGAAATTCTTTATATAATAAATAAAAAAAGGCAAAAACAAATTGATGATAAGTACAATGACCCTGACGAATAAAATAAGCATCTTAACCTCACAAAAAAGCCCCTAAGGGATTATAGTAAATCTTTTAGGGCATTTTTGTGTATAATTTAAGAAGTTTTTATTTTAGTGGGCATGACTATGATAATATCTAAATATTTATGTGAATGTGTATATTCTTCATGAGTATAATATCCATGCAATTTAGCCAAGTAGAAAACTTCCAAGATTAAGTAAACCAAGCATTACAATCTCCCAATTTTTCATAAACCGATTTTATCCAGTATTCCGGACAGGTGTGCAATCACAACTCCGTAATTAGACATTGGAACATTTTGTTCTTTCGCCTTTTCAATCCTTGACAATACATATTTACGGTTGAACATACATGCTCCGCAATGAATAATCAAATCGTATTTTGTCAAATCATCCGGAAAATCCGTTCCGCTAACAATATCAATCGTGAGATTTTGTCCGACTTTTTTTCGTAGAAGCATAGGAATTTTTTCTCTACCTATATCCTCAGTCAGAGGTGCATGAGTGCAGGCTTCAGAAATCAGAACCCTTGAATTTTCATTTAAATTATCAATTGCTGCAGCACTTCTGGCATAATAATCAATGTTGCCTTTATAACCTGCAAAAAGAACTGAAAATGATGTCAATTTGCTTTCCATTGGTTTCTTATCATAGACAGATTTAAATACCTGAGAATCAGTGATGATAACATGTGGTGGTTTTGCCAAAGATTTTAGCGATTCATCCAAATTGTCTACAGTTGCACTTAATACAATGCACTTTCTGTCTAATAGCTCTCTTATTGTCTGCACTTGAGGAAGAATCAACCTCCCTTTTGGCGCTTGTATGTTCTGAGGCATTACTAAAAGCACCGTATCTCCTTCATTGACAATACCGCCTGTAATAGTTTTTGCATCATAATCCTCCGGCAGACTGCGCATTATGGCAGTATAAATCTTTTTAATGCCGTCTTTTGTGAGTGAACTTACAACTATAGGCTTCATTCCAATGCTTTTTTCTATGTAATCACTTGCTGAATTTGCATCTTTTATTAAATCTGACTTATTCAATATAGCAATAGTCGGGACATTTTCCTTTTTAAATTCAGCTATCCATTCCTTTTCCATGTCAATATCTTCATCATCATCAAATACAATCAGCGCTATATCGGTTTTTTTAGCAGCTTCTCTTGTTTTTTCAACCCTCAGCTCTCCAATTGTTCCTTCATCATCGAACCCTGCGGTGTCAATTAGAACACATGGACCTATTGGATTGATTTCCATGGATTTATAAACAGGATCTGCAGTTGTTCCCGCAAAATCCGATACCAAAGCCGTCTTATGCCCTGTGATGGCATTAATCAGTGAGGATTTGCCGCTGTTTCTTTTGCCAAATATACCGATATGCAATCGGTTTGCTCTAGGTGTATCATTTAAACTCATAATTTACTCCTTTTCATGTAATAACATAAAGATTATTTTTCTACAGATTGAACATCACCTCGGTCAACCAAAATTTCATATCCAATTTTCTGCATGCGATTATGCAAACAAGATCTGCATTCAGCTGCTTCTTCACCTGTACAAATTTTATTGTCATACAGCAAATACTTTTTTCTTACACCCACTGGAGACAGATTTGGCATCACAACATTTGCTCCTGCCAATATTCCCAATTCTCGTCCGTTTGGATTAATTGTACCAAGTGCGGTTGTTGAAGGAATCAAAGCATTCGGTATCATCAGACGCAATATTCCTATGAGGAAAAGTGTCAGTTCCAGTTTGCCATTTTCAAAATGAGCAAATGGTGTGTCTTTGTGCGAAATGAAAGGACCTATTCCAATCATTTCCGGTTGTAGATTCTTTAAAAACAACAAATCTTCAGCCAAATTTTCAACAGTTTGATACGGCGCACCAACCATAAATCCGGCTCCGACCTGGTATCCTATTTTTTTCAGGTCATGCAGACAGTTTTTTCTGTTCCTGCCGCTCAATTCCTCAGGATGCAACCTTGCATAATGTTCTTCATCTGCAGTTTCATGCCTGAGCAGGTATCGATCTGCTCCTGCATTGCGATACTTCACATACTGATCATGTGTTTTTTCACCAATGGATAGAGTAATTGCACAATCCTTGTAAGCATTTCTTATTGAAGAAATTATGTCTATGAGTTTATCGTCTGAATACCACAAATCTTCTCCGCTTTGCAAAACAAAGGTGCGAAAGCCTAATTCATATCCCTGGGCACAGCATGATAATATATCTTCTTTGCTTAAACGATAACGATCAACATTTAAATTACTTTTTCTGATTCCGCAATAATAGCAGTCATTTTTGCAGTAATTTGAAAATTCAATTAGCCCTCTTACATATATTTTGTTTTCATAAAATTTATGTGCTACGCTTCTTGCTTTTGAAAACAAATATTGCGAATCGTCTTTGCCGAATCCATTTAGCAATGTAACCAGCTCTTCTTTGCTTAAAACTCTTTCTCTGTACAATTTATCAATTAAACTGCGCATTTATATTCCTTTCTCTTCTATCGTTTCATCTGTATTGAAAACTTTAGAATAAGTGGTCTTGGTAGTAACACCCTGAATCATACCTAATTTTCCAGACAAAGCACTTATAGCATTGCTTGGAGCATCCATGACTATGCATATAATTGAAATATCGCGTTTCCTGTAAGGAAGACCCATCCGGCCAATGATGTACTTGCTGTATTCATGCATTATACTGTTCACCTTTTCTGTACATTCAGTATTTTCAATAATTATGCTCACAACGGCAATTCTTGTTTCCATAAACACACCTCCTGTTACAATAATCGATTTATTATCAAATTTACTTTATTATTTTAATTCCAATACCAATGATCTGATATCAACATTTTTTTCAATCATGTCATTTCCCATCATAAAATCAACTGTCTTTTGCATCGATTCGATATTTTCATCCGTAATTTCCATGCTGTAGTCGTACATTTTGTACATTTCTTCTACTGCTGCTTTATCTTGTTCAGTTTCATTGGAAGCAATGTCAATAATTTCATCATGATTATTGTCCATATAATCAAGTATGGATTTTTGAGTTTCAAGGAATTTTTCTACAAGCTCAGGATTTTCTTCATAGAATTTATTGCTTGTTGCTACAACAATATTCGCATCGAATAGGCCTTTACCATTTGTAATCATGTGGTAACCATCTTTTTTAAGTTTATATGCGCTTGATCCTGCCTGAAGAGCAACGTCAACGCTGCCTCCTTCTAAAGCTGCAAGAGAACTTGGCAAATCCATGCTTACAAAATTTACATCATCCTGAGTAAGTCCTCCCTGTTTCAGATACGCTAAAAGCATTTCATGGAGATTAGTACCTTTTGGTCCTGTGATAGTCTTGCCTTTAAGGTCCTCTGGAGAATTTATGCTGTCATCTTTTGAAAACATCATAAATGCTTCAGGTGAACGGCTATACATGCTGATGATTTTAATATCAGCTCCGTTAGATGCAGACAGTATTACTGATGTGGCTCCAACTGCATAGAGGAACTGTATATCTCCTGAAGCCAGCGCTGCTGTTTGATCAGGTCCTGCAGTAAGTTCAGAATATTCTACAGGAAGACCATATTCTGCGAAGCCTTTTTCAAACATCTTTTTTGACTTTTCAACCATTGAAGGAACATTCAAAGGGGCTTCAACATATGTAACAGCTATTTTGTTTACTGTAAACTTCTCGCTTGCTTCTACTTTTGTGCTGCTTTGGTTTGTTGCTCCGTTGCTTGCTGCACAGCCTGTTACTGTCACCAATAGCATAACAATGCATAATAAGATTGATATTGATTTTTTCATTTTTTACTCCTTTTAATTTAATTTTTCATTGTATTTAAAATGTCTTTCTTAATCTTCAGCATCGATTGTGAAAGCAAATCTCTGCCGTAACCATAACTTGATAAGTCATACTGCTTTTTCATTTCACCACCTTCAAAAACAACAATCTTATGTCCTAAAAGCAATGCTTCATCAATATTGTGAGTCACGAAGATAATTCCCTTCTGACTTGCAGCCTGAATTCTCAGAAGCTCGTTCTGCATAGTATCTCGTGTGAAAAAGTCCAGTGCCGCAAAAGGTTCATCCATTAAAATCAGTGATGGATTATAAGCTAGCGCCCGCGCAAGTGCCGCTCGCTGCTGCATTCCTCCGGAAAGCTGATTTGGATAAGCTTCATCAAAACCATTCAGCCCAACCATATCAATTAATGAATCTATGTAATTTTTATTAAATGTCTTTTTATTTAATCCAAATGAAATGTTTTTCCGGCAATTAAGCCAAGGCATCAGCCTTCCTTCCTGAAACACCATTCCAATTTTTTCTTTTTTCTCAAAAATTATTTGGCCGCTATCCGGTTTCTCAAGTCCGCTTACTATTCTCAAAAATGTTGTTTTGCCGCATCCGCTTTTCCCGATAATCACTGTTATACCGTCAGAATCAATTTCAAAATTGAGATCACACAGCACATCAACCTTTTTATTTTCTAACATGTAGCTTTTAACTATATGCTCTATTCTAACTCCAGCTATCGCCAACACCTCCATAAGAAATATTTTTTATGATTAAATAAAATAACCTGTCGCAAAAATAGCCAAGTATACCAATTACAAAGATACCTACCAAAACCTTGTCTGAACGGGACATCTGCTGGGCATCAAGAATTAAGTACCCTAGACCGCTAGCAGCAGCAATCATTTCTGCACCGACAATGGCACGCCAGCTATATCCCAATCCAATGCGCATTCCAACAAGAATACTTGGCACAGCATTAGGAAGCATAATCTTAAAAAATTTCTGCCCATCTGAAAACCCAAGAGAATCGCCAACCTCCAATAACTTGCTGTCACAGGACAGAATCCCGCTTTTAGTGTTTAAGAAAATCGGAAAAAATGATGTCAACACAATTATGATAATTTTAGGTGTTTCTCCTATTCCAAACCAAAGAATCAAAAGAGGAATTAAGCTCATCGGCGGAACATTGCGCACAAATTCTACAATATGGTTATAATATGGTGTTAATTTAGGAATTAAACTTGCAAGTATTCCCAGAAAAAATGCAAGAAAAAATGCAATACAAAAGCCAATCAATACTCTTCGCAGACTGATTGAAATGTTTTCAAACAGTTCACCTGACTCAGCCATACCAACAAATGAATCCCAAACCTTCATAGGGCGAGGCACCACATAAGTACTCCAGATATTTAAAGAACAAAATAAATTCCAAATAATTAAAATAGCAATTAACACTATTAAAGACTTAAGAAATTTTTTCATCATAATAACCTTCCAAAAATTATATAATCATAGCTGACAGAAATTGCTCAACAGTATAAATCAATACTCTCCGTACAAATCAGGAAATGTCAATAATTCTAAATTTAATTGCAATCCAATTTATTGTTATATATATAACGATTAAATAAACAGCAATGTATATAAAACTAAAAGAATTAAAAAATCCCTTTTCTCATAGAAACGAAAAGGGAACTAAACGGCAAATTAGCATTATAGCAATAGTCGTATACGCTCGCCTTTCCGTTCAGAACTCTTTGCGGTTAGGTGAAATATTTATAATTACATTTAATTACAAAATTAGTTTAATACTTAGTTTAATATTTGTCAAGGAACTTATTAAGTCAGACTTGAGCAATTAATTTTCACTTATCAAATTTCGATTATTTACGCTTACGGCTATAATAGATATTTATAATATGCAAAAAATTCTCTAAAGAGAGAATATATATCTCTTAGTTCATAGTGTGTTGAATGGGCTGAATAGATCTGCTCAAAACCGACGTTTTGAAATATTAATTTTGTTCTTGTAATGTGATAAAATTGAGAAATTATCATTACGGATTTCAAACCCATATTGTCCATTATAACTTTGGTGTTTTTGGCAGTCATATATGTATTATATCCTTCAGGATCTAATAGTATATTATCACTTCGAATTCCTTTTTTAATTAAGTATTCTTTCATAACAGCTGCTTCATCATATCCTTCCTTACCTATTCCGCCACTTACTATTACATAATCAAAATAATTTTTATCATAAAGTTCTGCAGCTTTATCTAATCTGCCCTGTAACCTCTTAGAAGGAGTTCCATCCAATTCTACTTTATTCCCTAACACAACAGCTGCATCTGAAACTCCAATACTATCGTTAAATCCATCAAAAGTAATAATCAAAGTATGTATTACGAACCAAACGAAAAATATTAAAAATACGTAAATTATCATCTTTTTCAAGTATATCAGCCATCCTACATCTTTATTTTTGTCATTACTATTATTTCGCAATATTTTACAAATCCGAATCAACTTACCTTTATCCCGCAAACATAACTAACTCTCCGAATTTAAAAGAATAATTAACAAAGTTATAATTAGCACATAATATATGGTATGCACACAAGACTTCGGAAAATTTACGTAAAATATGTAATATTATGCAAATTTCAAAAATTTTAAGTCAATTAAAACAGCACTTTTCATCCGTATGAGGCAAACATTCAAGATTTACGAATAACGCATTTCAATTTTCTATTGAAATCATGAGATTATAGATTTAGAAAGTACATTGCAAATTTATACCTATTATTAAGTATTATATGCAAAAATCCGGGGGATTCGCTCTGAAAGAGAATAAATCAATTACATTATCACATCTATCAAGATAATAAAAATGTAAGTAATTTTTCTATTCAACTATATTCTTGTTCATATTTCATTTTCTATCTAATTGTACTTCAGGCAGATATAAACGCTCAATAGTGATTTTTCCAAAAGTTTTCTTTATAACAAAACCTTATGCGTATTTCAAATAAAAATACCCACAAATAAAATTTCTGTTTTATAATAAATAACAGGCAGTTCATTGAAATAATATTAATTAATTTCGGCTATACGTCAAATTGGAATTTACATCTTTTTAAAATAATATGATGAGTATTCCGTCCCATCATGACCAATCAACTTGTTTTCAGTAGGTGAAAAGTCTAATTCCTTTAGAGCCTTTATTCTTTCTCTTGCAATAGGAAGTGCCTTTGTTGCTATCATACTACATTCAAACAATTGATAAGTTTTATCAATAATTAATTTTAAAATATCTATTATATTGGCTTTTGTTTCATAATCACTTCTCAAATCTAAACGGAGAAGCCCACAATTATTAAAATAATCTTTAGACTCTCTATGAAATAATTCTATTGTTCCAATTACAGTATTATCTTTTTTATCTATAATGGACCATCTTACAAAACCTTTTCGGTCATATTCGAATTTCCAATAATCAAGAGCCTCCTTCATTCTTTCACGTGTCTTATAGTAAAAATCATCTCCGCCACAATTATCGCTATTAAATAAAGGAACTGCTTTTTTATCAGAATATACTTTTAACAAGTCATCACAATCATCTATAGAAATAAATCTTAAATTGAACCGTTTATTTTCAAATTCAGGGCAACCTACATATACACTATCCATATTTATTCTCCTCTGCAAATTACTATTTTTCGGTAAGAATAATAATTGTTATTCTGTAATCTTTTACTGTTGAATATAATTTTACTGATGTGTAACATTTGAAGAATATAATCTAAATAAACATTAGCAACTAAATAATCTCTGCAAAAATTTCATGTATATTGCCATCCGGGTCTGCAAATAATGCAGTTCTTTGGTTCCAAGGCATGTCCTGTGGCTCATGAATAGGAATTGCTCCCATCTCTATTAACTGTTTAAATGATTTATCAACATCATTTGGATTTTCGCATGGAAATGCCAGTTCAAGAGACTGACCAACTGCTTTTTTACTATATTCATTGCTATATCCATACATAACATTTCTCAAGCAGATGGCAAATCTTACTCCATTATTTTTAAATTCAACATAATTGCCAAGATCATTTTCAACTTCAAATCCAAGAACATGATTATAAAAACTTTTCATCTGTTCTATTTCATCTGTCCAAATTGTAATAAGGTTAATTTCTGGTTTCATTATTGTTCTCCTTAAATTTTCTATTTCTTTATATAATTTTTGAAAGTTTTGTATATTTTCTTATTTTTTATATGACCTTCATTACGATGTTTTATCTAATTTTTCTAAAATTCCTTTTAATACATTATGTATATTTGTTAATATTATTATTATAAAACATAACATCACAAATGTTACTATCTCTTTGGTTAAGAAAGATACTATTCCGAGAAAAACAAGAAATAAAGTATATCCAATTGTACTAAAATTCATAATAATCATTCACTCCTTTACGTATAAAATAAGTTAAAACGTTCATTTCTTTGAAATATTGGTATGATGAATACACACTTGCATATTACTTCTTAGCCATATACAATCTTACCTCTTGAGGAATAACAATTTTACCCCCCTTACCATCTATATAACTTGCAGCACTATCTAAAATAGCCTTCTGCTTATGAATATCTATATCATGAAAATCCGAATAAGAATTCATCAGCTTTAAATATCTTTCTGTAGTATATTCATCATCCCATCTATAAATCTTAGATACTGGATTATTGAATAAATTATTGAGTTGTATTTGTGAAATCCTAAGATTATGTAAATCTTCTGCTTCATCTAAACTTATATAGTCATCAAGCTCAGGAGCATATTTTCGATATATATTTCTTATTTGTTTCAGCATTTCAGTTTTTGGCTCAACTATAGATGCCAAATGCCAGAAAACCGCCATTACTCCATTTCTTTTTAGCATGTTGTATGCTTTAGTGTATCCAACTTCAGGTTTAATCCAATGGAAAGCTGTAGCTGAAAAAATCAGGTTATATTCTTCGTTTAAACAATTGTAATTTTCAAATGAAGAGCATATAGAATTGAAATTATGATACTCAGAGTATTTATCCAATAAAAATTTGACTTGTTTCTCTGAAATCTCTAATCCTGTAATATTGTAATGATTTTTTACAAAATATTCTGTTGCTTGACCCGGGCCCGAACCTATTTCAAGTATTTTTGCATCACATTTTAACATTGCGTATTCAACAATATCATTGTATAGTTCAGATGTATACCCTGGTCGTGCTGTTTCATAATCTTGTATTATATCTTTAAAAACATCTTTATTTTCCAATATGTTTCTCTCCTCTTTTTAATGCCTCTTCTTTTTTTACTAAGTACCATTCCATTAACAATGGCTACTGTAATACAAATAATAATTGTTATAACTTGCTGGGATGACCATCCTCCAAAATCCACAATGTCCTCCTATAATTAATTTTCTATATAATTATAAATTTTAGTTTAACTTATTCCACATTACATTGTAATTCTAATTTTAATCTATTGAAATATTGCTCCATAAATGCAATCCTGTCTTCGCCTATTTCTTTTGCTTTTTTTGTATATAATTTATCCGGAATCTTTTTAAATTTGACTTCAAATTCAATGATTGGGTTATGTTTTGAACTATCCTTTATCCTTCCATTTTCGGTTGTGTTGTCATTTATGTATTCACTTATTGAGTTATTTAATTCCAGTCTTTGTCCACATTGACCAGAAAGCATGAAGGTTCGAGCAATACCAATTGCACCGATTGCATCTAGTTTATCTGAATCAAAAAGTATTTTCGCTTCTATTGTTCTTGGTTCATTTCCGGTTCTGAATCTATGTGTAATAATACAATGCTTGATTTTTTTTATCTTTTCTTCATCATATTTTAAATCTTTTAATATATCTCCTGCAATTCTACTTCCCAAAACGGCATGGTCAATTTCTCCTGTTTTATCTTCATTTTCATCAACTCTTGCAATATCGTGTAGCAATGCTGCTGGAATCAATATTTCTAAATCTACATTTTCTTCATATTTTGAAATCATTAAGCAAAGATTGTAGACTCTCATTACATGATCCAGATTATGTGCAGAACAAGTCAATTTATTTTGAACTATTTCTAAAATTCTTTTATGTTTTATTTCACTATTCACTACTTCCTCCATTTGTAAACCCATATGACTTCTTTGTGTTTTTTATTTTCTATATTTAAAAAATACTAACAGCATAATAAGAATATGTTATCGTATTAAGTTGAATATTACGAATTATTTAGTTACCATGCTAACTGTTTTGATCACATCAAATCTAGAAAAATTCTTAATTAACTTTTGAGTATAGGCATTCACCCATACCAGAAATATAGTTTAATAACCTTGTGTCATATAATGAATAATACTTACTACTATATTCATCAGTAACATATATTTCCCCATCCCCAAATGCCATAAAATATATTGCCGTACCATTATTCATCTGTAATGTTATATCGATTGAATCCGATATTGAAGTATGTTTTCCCGATATTTTCCTACAATCTCGTTCAGTAATATTACAACTGTTAAAAAAGTTAATAAATCCATTAAGTTCAGTAGTTGATAATTCGTGACTTAATTTTCCTCCTATACGTGAATCTGAAACTTCCCCTGAGGTAATTTGATCCGTAGGCAATGTAATCTGTTTGTTGTATAAGTTATGTAGCTGCGTTCTATCGACAGTTATAAATATTAAAAAAACAATTATAATGGCTCCAAAAATAAATAGTTTTTTCTTCATATACTAACTCCTTAAATACATCTAATAATATTTGAATATTATTCACTGACAATTACAGCATCGAAGTGTGTTTCTTGTTCATTACTAAAAACCTTTATGGTATCAACATTTTCAGGCTTCTTAATTTTATATAAATGTCTGTTCTCAACTTCCTTATTTTCATAGTCATCAGCATATTTTTCACTGAAATTAATAACCAATGTTTTATCTTTAACTTTCATACTTACATCGGCATAGTATGGTGTTTTTTCTCCTTGTACTACATTGTACCCATTCAAAAACAAATACACCTCATCTGTACCATTTTCATAAAGATAAATACCATTCTTACTGTAAAAAGTACTCAAAGATGATTTAATTTCCCCGTTTGCATTATTTAGGTCTACTTTTGTAAATAATGAATCATTTTTATTACAACTTATCATCACTAATAAGATAATGATTAAAATTGCAGACAGCTTTTTGCTCAACTATATTCCCTCCTTACCTAAAGTAACGCCTGTATTATATTCTTACAGTAAAAATTAACAGTGTAGTTAATGAAATCAAAATTCTGAATATACCAAACAATCGTACATATGCTTTCCATTGACCAATATCAAAGTAAAAGATTGATGTTGCTGATACCAAAAGCAAAAATAATATTTCAGTTGCAACTGTTTTCTTATTTAGCATCAAACCATACTCCTAACTGATATGATTTTCTTACCTTACAATTTTCCACTAAAGGCATATAATCTAAAAGTATAAATGAATCATATTTGTTACTGCTGCAATAGTCTGCTATTCACAAATAGAAATTTATAAATGTATCCAGTATCTTTCGAGGTATACATTATCAGGCTTACAATAAATTGTACTTTCATATACTCCGCCATTAGCCAAAATGGTACGTTTACTACCTTCGTTTCCTTGAATACACGTTATCAATACATCATCAAGCCCATATGCTTTACAAATTTTAAGACAATCAGAAAGCATATACTTAGCATAACCTTTTCTTCTTTCGTCAGGGCGTACTGAGTATCCAATATGACCACCATATTTTTCAAGAAATTCGTTGAAATAATGTCGAAATTGAATCATACCAACTATTTTATTATCTATTTCACGAACATAAATGAATTGTTCACATGGAACCAAATTTTCAGGTACACTTTTTTCATTTTCACACCTTTGATTAAATTCCAGCCATTCTTTAATGTTTTCCATACGCCTCAACGGACCTGTACCATCCATAGAACTGTTAGCCTCTAACATTTCTTTACGAAAGGCTTCAATATCACTTTCATAATAAAAACTTGGCTTAATTAGTACAAATTTATCCATAATCCCCCCTGATTTTTTAACTTTAGATTTTTATACTATTTTTCAATAAATTTAATTGTCTCTTCAATAATTCTATTAGTCTCTTCACCTTCATTATATGCTTCAAAACCATGTTCACCTTTTGAATGTAATATAAACTCAACTTCACATCCTAAATTCCTGACTTCTTTAATAAAATTATCGTTACAATCAGCAGAATATACATCATCTAAAGATCCCATAGCTATAAAGAATTTTGGCAAACAGGATTTGTTAATCATCTTTATAATACTTGAATCTAGTTTTCCGTAATAAGTAATTATCTTATTTATAAATCCAGTATTTATTTCCATAATATTTTTAATGCCTATTTCTACCCCTGAAGAAAAAGCAAAAATATTTAAGTTGCTTATATTTAATTTCAAATCATTGGAATTTTCAAAAAGAAAGTATATAAGATCTTTTATATCATCCGGACATTCTTCAGGCCTCCAATTAAATACAACTGTATTAAAACCAGAGGCCGCTAGAACTTTTCCCCATGATTGAAAAAGTTTAATGTCCTTAATATTTTCAATTGATAAACTGCCATGTACTACCACAACTGTAGGTATATTTAATACATCAGTGCTATTTGAGTAATACACATCCAGTTTCAATAACTTTTCATCACTTACTTTATAAATAACATCTTTTCTTTTTTCTACTAAATCCATATTTGGACATTTATACAATAAATCCATACCTTTATTCCCCCTTTTTATTTTCCTTTTTAACCTAATGCTATGCTCAATTACTCAACTATACAAATTGGAATTTGTGGTTCCTTTATGCTTATTTCTTGTGTTCATCCAATATTATCAAGAATTTCCTGATAGCGCTTCGTTGCCAATTCACTTGGTTTATTTTTTTCACAGAAAGAGAACTTTGCCAATTTAGGAACGACACGCTCTACAACAATCTTCCCGTCAGCGAGTTTAGAACGCAATGCTTCAAAGGCTTCTAAGAAACGCGTATCTTCTTTCGCCCGATTATAAAACGATAAAACATAAACATACATAAAAAGGTTGTAATTGTTAAAAGGATATTCTACTTGCATAAACAATGTACCCATTCCATAATGGCAAGGTCCAATCGGCTTTCTAATTGTCCAATGTTCCAATAAAAAGTCTACCGCTTTGTCAAGTTTAGGTTCCTTGTTGAGATAATCGCTGAAATGAAACGCGTTCAGCGCGGTAAGCGTAGGCATTGGGTTTGAATATTCTGTTTCAGGACCGTGCCCAAAAGAGAATTTATTACAACGCCAACCGCCGTCGGTATACTGCGTTTCAAGAAGGTGCCGGAGTGTTATTTGTATTCTGTCGTCTGAAACATAGCCCATACTGCAAAGCAGATGAGCGGCATTGGTAACATGGCAGGGAAGAATACCGCCAGTTGGATACAACTTAAAACGACCGTCCTTTGTCCAAGTACTGAAGAATAATTCCGATACTTCTTTCAATACTGTGTTTGATGACTCTACGCCCAATTCTAACAGCATTAGCGCACTGTTATATGCCGAGAACGGAGAACCTTTTAACAAACGTTTGTCAGGCGTTGTCCAGTAATCGTATCCATTATCATATCTGCGTGACAGTATCGCCTCAACATCTGATAAATATTGTTTTTCAACCATCATTTAGTCACCATCCTTTATATAAATAAATTCCTATTTTTCGGTATGAATTATTGTTGTTTTGTAATTTATTACTGTTCCATACATTTTGAATTATACATCATATCTATTTTTCATTTTTAATTGTATCGACTATTATTATTGTGCATATTACTACTATTGCACATAATATTGATATAGCGCTTACTACAAGTCCTATCTCTCCAGGACCAGAACCAATGGCACTTCCAACATTTATAGATAAAAACTCTACAATCCAGAAAACTAAAAATCCTATAAAAATATAGCCAACATATTTCATTTTAAAATCTCCAATTATTGCATATAGTATTTTACTGTTGCGTAACATTTAAACTTCAAATCAAAAGGAATCATTGTGTATTCTTTTCAAATAGTCCCCATAATCCGATGAAAAAACCTATTATACCCAATATGCAAAACGTAGTAAAAACAGGCATTAAATTTAATAAATTCAAGTATAACGGTAAACTTGATTGACCATTAATAGTACCATACTGGTTTTGTAATTGAAGTACTACAAAGAGCATAGAAACTATACCAATTGTACTCGTTAACATGCAAAGGCCAGCAAATATTACTTTTTTCATATACATCCTCCTTAGTATAAATATAATATTAATAATATAGCTTTCTTAAAATATTGCATTTACTTATTCATATTTGACGTGTAAATGCACCCCCCAAAGAATTTGCTAATCTGCATAATTATATGTAAATTTATTGCTCCTTTATAAACTATTGATATTCAATCATTTATATATAATCTCATCTATTTATTGAGGAATTTTCAGTTCTATTGTTTTATTGTTACAGCCTATCTATCAAAACTACATTGTTTTTATTATTTCTATTAGTTTAAAAGCACTAAATACAGATAAAGGAATTATGATAAAAATTAAAATGAAAAGTTGTATAATATTAGCTGTCGGTGAAATTGGAAAACTAAGAAGCGATAAAATTTTAAAATATATAATAAAGAAAATAAATGATAGGAAAAAAGATATAACAGAACGCATTAATATCACCCCTCTAATATTAAGCCTATCTTGCTTGTGATTTTATTTTACAATTAACCCCTGCTCATAATCAATACTTTGGTTCCCTTACAAATAAATTGATACTATTAATAATATACCATATTTCGCTAACTTAGTAAACATTGCTAAATAGTCAATATAACTAAGTTTGTGTCACTCTACTGACAATTCCTATCTATTCTATTTTCATGTAGATCTTTATTTTTGAATTTATTAAATCACATTTAACATTTTTGCATATAAAATTAACCCTCCAGAAACATTTTATCCTCCCAATGCCTATATTTATTGTCTTAGTTAATTGATTAAATCTCCAGCATACAGTTGTCGATACATTCAAGTTATAATACTATTAGCAAGCTTTGAATTACGAATACTTTTGATTATTGCTTATTCATGGAGAACTTTAGGTTAAAATATGTTTCTTTCTCATCTTCGTATGGCAACAGATAGGATTGTGTTTCTTTATAGCCAGAATGCTCAATATCACAGATAAAGGTGATGCCAGCCTCCACAAAATTGTAGTCCTTAAAAGTGTTATTTTCGATTTGTTCAATTATTCGATTTGGAATTTTTGAAAATATTATCATTTCATTTTGTGCGCCTGCAAAAGCGAGTGATGCCAAAACCATTTGCTTGTCATATGGACTAAGCATATTTTCATTATTTTTGATTTCAATTTCAAATGAAACATCTGTGATATATCCATTTTTCAATATAAAATGATACTCCGGATTTTCACTATGGCTGATATATATTACCGTACTGTCAGATTTTTTCTTTCTCCATTTCCCGGTCTCGTCCAAATATTCATCTCTAAAGTTAATGTCAAAATGTTGAGCATAATAATTGTAGTTTTCTACAAATTCTGCTATAGTTAAATCACCCTTGTTGGGAGGAAGTAGCTGTGCAGATATTATCGCAAATAAAACAACGAATGAGCATACAGATGCACATACATAAAACACGCCTCGATACCATTTCGTGTCCTTGATGGTGTAGGATATTGATTCATCCCATGGCAGAGTTTCATTCTCACTACACAAATTGTAGCTTTTCCAAAGGCGGATTAGTCCATAGATTGGAATGTTGTATCCCATGCCATCTCCTATAACGCTCCAGGTTCGCTCTAACCCCTCTCCATAAGAAAGTCGACTGCCACCATGGTTTTCTATCCTAAGTCCAAAGATTGCCTTACCAGGTGTGGTCCTAAATAAATGGAGCCATAGTGGCTCTAAAACCAACATTATAACAAATGCCATGAAAGAATCAAGTAAGTTCTCTAAGCCGCTTCTTACCGCCACATTTACATGAAATATAAATGCAATAAAAGCTGACCAAAGTAAATTGTATATAATGAAGTCCATCGTTCTCGCTAAATATCTACGCCATGGGTGAAATACCTGAGGTGACTTTTCAATTTCATTTAACATCATATCTGCCTCCTATCAACATCTGTAATAATTAACTTCATAATTTATATAAGATATTTCGCATTATAATACTGATTCGTAACATTTGAATTATGCATATTAACATAATATAATGATTATGAAATATAATGCTCTTAATCATATAATTTGTATGGAAGTATTACTTTATACTATGCCATTTCAAGTCTTTATCTCTAAATTTAGTTGTTCCTAAAGGATACCCCTATCTATATAATTCTCTATTATCTTTAGATAATACTACTGTGTTGATATCATGTGAGAACAGTGCTTCATCTCAAACAAATGTTACCAATTCTCCATTAGAGTAATAAGTGTTATGATGACAAGTGCTATAATCTCAATCACCATACCAACCTTTGCTAACTTGTTAATATTCATAGTTTCTTTCTCCCTTTCTATTAAAGGGCTTGCTTATAATTCTATTTATTTTCAATAAAGACTTTAACAAATCTTAATCTTGCGGAAACCATCTTAATACATGTAATTTGGAACATTCAAAACCTTCCCATTTCTTGTTATTTCTACAATACTACCATTTGACCATTCTGGACTATTAAAAACAGGTTCACCGTTTTTATCTACTTCATTACGTAAAACTACATATTTATAATTAATACCATATTTATCTTGTATATTTGCATAGACTGTTAATACTTCATTAGCGCTTAGCTCAACTTCATCAATGATATCTGTAGTTATAAAGTTAGTTGCATGGCTTTCATTACTAAATTCTGATATATCAACTTCATCTTCTCTTAATGTGCTTCCATTTATATCATATACAATACTAACTTTTTCAGGCATAGTGTCATTTGTGTTAGTGATTCTAAGTTCTATGTTGCCACCCTTGTATATATGTTTACCATTACTATATTGTATACTTCCATTATAATGTCCTTCCAATTGCAACAAAAACTTATTATATAAATCATAATATTCATCAATACTTTCTGTTCTTTGAATTCCATTCTGACTGATAACTACTTTTGGTTGAAATGTCTTAAAAATATCTATATCAACAGTTGCTTCAAAAGATGTTCCCTTTTTATTCAATATGAAACTTTCATCATTTAATTGGATATTTACTGTAAGTCCTTCTGAGTATTCTTTAGGCACAACGGTAAACTTAACTGATACTTTTAAACTATCCTTATCTAGACTATCACCAAATTCTATTTCATAACTATCAAGTAAACTACCCTGTTTTTCAAGAATAGAATTAATATTAGAATAAATATTTGATATTTCGTTATTATTTCTATTAATGCCTGACACAATTTGCTGATAATAATTGTCCATTGAACTTTTAAGATTATTTATTTGTAATAAACAAAACATATTTATTATTAGTAATGCTATTATTATAAAATTTGAATACTTTTTCATCTTTTTTCTGACTCCTTATTATTATTAAAATTTATTTCGTACTTTCTTATTGTTAATACGTCATTGTCCCCCTGAGTAAAATAATGAACATATCTTATTATTTTAAAAACAAATAATTTCCGTATTTATTTTCCTGCTTACTGATAAATTACCTAAAGATTATTTTCAAACATATGAAAACTGCTCTTTTGAGAGAGCAAACTATCTTGCATTCCTATGCAATTCATCTATAACTAGCTGCTCAACCCTGCCAAATGAAATATCTTTATTTTCGCCACTTAATATTAAGAAACTTTTTGATAAATCCTCAACCGTAGACTCTAATGTATTCATAAATTGATTATAAGCAAAATCAAATTTTGGGTCATTTTCATCTTGTCCAAAAACTGAGTAAATAAGTTGTTCAATCATTTGGTCCATTCCCCATAATTTTAAATGAAGTAACTCATGTATTACTACTGCCTCTAAGTTTGTTTGTTTTGGATTATAATTATTTATCATTAATATGGCTTTTCTATCTGCCATATCGATCTTAATGTCCCCGGTTTTTCTCCACTCTGTAGAAACAATTTCATATCTAATATCCCAATCTCTTAACCTTAAAATATCTTGCCATTTTCTTAAATAAGTTTCTAATGATATTTCATCAAATTTAATATCCATATCTTCACCCCTAAATATGCCAAATATATTCAATTTTATCTGCTACTTGTTGTGCTGTTGTTTCGTCAAATAGTTTGCAGTTATTTTTATTATTTTTCATATTTCCCCCATTATAATAAATCAGTTCGAACTTGACTACTAATATGACATAATATTCTGCTAGCACAAACTTATTTGCTGTGACAGAGCCTTTTATATATTTAAAAATTCATATAGTTCTTTTGCTTCTTTCATAGAACTGCATAAAGTTATTCCAGATATGGGTTTCATGTTTTGTATACGTTCAATAATTGTATCAGTAGGAAATATGAACTCTCGCATACAATTTGCTGCTTTAAATACATTCATATTTTTATCAATATAGCATATTACTGCTTTCAAATCTTCTAGATCACTAATATTACCGATAGTTCCAAAGTATCCGCCTTGATTATCTCTTGCAAATATATCAATTCTCGGAACAGCATAGAAATCTAATTGAGGTATGCAATCGTCAAAGATAAAAAACACTCCACTTTTTTCTTCTATCATCAGATAGTCTTTTCTGTCTTTTATTGGCATACTGTATATAGTTGTTCCTGCTTGAACTATTTCTATCGGTTTTCCTTCTTCATCTTTGGCATAAATTGCAATGCATCCACTTTTTGTAGCATCTATGTACCGCTTCATTAACCTTCCCCCTCGTATAAATCTTAAAGATTTAGTTTTGTTTTATAAATAATATTGAGACAATAATAATTTACATAATTAAAAATCCTGTAAAACTGTGCTTCTTTTATGATAGCACGCTTAATTCGAATATTGCGTAATAATTTACGACGCAAATTGGAAGTTATCTTATTAAACATATATCCTATTTCCCATGTATCAAATTCTGCTTGCCCAAATACAAGTTTCTATTGATTTTTCATAGTTGCCTACTGCGTATATTACCAATAATAATGCAACAAGATGCTAATGCTGCAAAAATGTAGGGTATATCTGTAAGGGCATTTAACCACAAAAATGCTACAGCCCAAATGTACCAGATTGCCCTTACCCCTTTATTTTCCATAGCAACTTACCTCCATTATTGTTTTAGTTTGCCTAATTCTACTTATGCGGTGTAATATTTGAAGAATATGTCGTTCTATTATTTCTTGTTTTCATTTATTCTTATTCAAATAAGTTATACATACTTTTATAAATAGTAAAACTGCTATAAATTTAGTAATTTCAAATACTATGTTAAAAATAATTGGCACATACAACAATCCAGTAATATTCCAGTCCATCACTCGTAACTCCTTTATAATATATTTTAGTTCGCCTAATTTTACAATTGTTACGCATGAGATGAAGATTCTGAAGTACCTTTTATTCTTATGATTTGATATAACGTAATTCTCTTAACTCTTTACCCATATTAATTATCTGAAAGGTATTATCATATTTAAAACCTATTTTCTCATAAAAATTTCTGGCTCTTATATTTTCTTCTAATACCCAAAGTTCTATATTGGTGAAGTTTTCCTTCAGTATTTCGTTAATTGACCATTCTATTAACTCTTTAGAAATGCCACTTCCCCAAAACTTTGGAATCAAATAAACTCTCCAAATTTCTATCCATGATTCTCTATTATTACCGTACCTACATTTCCCAAATGAAATTAGTCCCGCTGGCTCATTTTCATTAAAAGCAATGGCAGTCTTTGGTGAACCCTCTGATATTTCACTAATAAACCTTTTTGTTCTTCTTTCAATAGAAAAAACATCTTTTAAAATATTATCTGGAATTATACTTTCAAATCCTGCTTGTGATGATTCTGCATGAATTTTACCCAAAACATTAGAATCATTCGAGTTTGCATATCGAATTAATCTATTCATAGAAATCTCCCCCAATTTGATTTATCTTATATTTTATTGTTGCTAACAAAATTAATTTAGTTCCAACAAATAAATTAAATATTCTTACTTTTTATCAATTCTCTGCTTAATTTTATATGTCTATATTTCAATAGTCATCGTGTCATACCCCACTTGCCAATCCTGTCCAACAGCATAGTATTCAACATATTGTTTTAATGTTTCATGGTCAAGTCCGTCAACTTCCTCAATGTGAATGAACACAACTTTTTCTGTATCTAATTTACTTATTATATTTTTTATTGCTAAAAAATCTGCTTCTGTTCTACAAAGAGGATGATTTTCAGGCCATCGCCTTTCATTGTTGAAAGGATTCACTGTGAATAACCCTATAGGTAACACTACACAGTCGAAATGACCTAATCCTTCTGGAATCCAACCAATTAATTCATCCATCAGTATAAGCACCCTTTTTTCTTTATTTTCAACAACATACCCGCTTACAAACGTTTGATTTAGTTGTATTGGAATTACTTTATAACCAACTATATCAACTGCTTCATTTTCAGTTATTGTATGCAGACTTATTAATTCCCAGTTATTGAATTTTGATAAATGGTTCCATAGGGAGAGGTGTGATTCCATTTCTACTCGTACATAATCCGGTACATATACATTTATGTTTCTATTGTAAGGAGTAGGTTTAACTAAACTGTTCCGATAGTCAAAATTGCATTCAAATAGTCTTAATCCCATTGTATGATCAGGGTGATAATGTGAATAAAAACATGAATTCAAATTGGTAATGTTACTTCTATTAAGCATATAACTAATTTCTTCCGGAGTATCAAATAATATTCCTACATCATGAATATAAACAGATGGTCCTAATCTTACATCTGGTATCCCCTTTAACTTAGCGTTTTTGCATAAATCGCAACTGCACAATGGCTTTGGTGTAATTGTTGCTCCTCCTGATCCTAATATCTCGATTTTCATTATTTATCCCCCAAAATATAAATTTGTCAATTTAGTTCATGTTCTATTATGATAATTGATTCTTCATGCTCACCAATCATTTCAACAGATATCTTTTTGATTACAGTGCTAAATTTATCATTACATTTATTTACATCATCAAATGCTTTATCAAACAAATCAATAGAAGATAAATTTCCAACTGTCATATGTGGAACGTAATCATTACCTGCATCAAATTGTTTTAGTTTATCTTTATACAGACTATCATGAATGTTTTTAATTTCATCTATACCTTGTACTACATTTAAAAATAAATAATTTCCATATTTATTTTCCTGCTTACTGAATCCTTTTAGTTCAACTTTGAATGATTGTGTGTCATTCAAGCACTCTTTTAAATGCAAATTAAGTTCCTCGTTAGTTAACTCACTATTAAAAGGAAAAACCAAAGTAATGTGTGGCAATACTAAGTCTACCAATGGGTCATATTTCTTACGAATATCATTGATAATTTCAATATTTTCAAATTCAGGAAAAATCATAATCGTTCTTGTAACCATAACCGCACATCCTCTCAAATTACTATTATTCTACTGATATGATTCAACATATTGCAATTACAAAACATTTGAAATTGAGTATTACTTGTTTTCAATTAAATCATAGTAAAATCTATCAAGTGTTCCTTCTGCTTGGGCGAGAATGATTATGTCATATATTCTTGCCAATTTAGGCGTATCAAAGATCTCATACAATTTATGATTTATTTGTATGTACTTACTATTCAAAATGTTTATATATTGGCATCTGTTATCTTCTCCATACAAAATTAGTCGATATGTTTCTTTTAACTTTGGGCTATATGATTGAGGGATTAATAGACTTTTCTTTATGTTCATATTTTCTATTAGAGTAATCATTTCTCTTATCGATTCCTCATTAGTTACATCTAATACCTTCTCTGATTGTACAGAAAAAAATATCGCAGTTTCAATTTTTCTAGGTAAATTTTCGCCACTAAATGGCTGTATCAGGTCATTAATATCTACTGGTTTAAAATAAAACATTGCCAATATTATTATCAAAAGAATTATTACAGATAGAATGATTTTTTTATACATAAGACTCCTCTAATATATGGTGTTTTATTTACACTAATCTGCAAATGCGTATACTAGAATAATGTATTATTTCTATTGATGAACGTATTATTGTATTTCTGAAAATGTAATTTTACTTCTGTATTTCATTATTTGCTTCTATTTCTTCAATAAGTTCTTTGAAATACAATCCAATTTCAACCATACGCTCATCAGTCAATTCAATTTTTTCTCCACTGTGTTTAATAAACTCAGTCTTACCCAACTTGATGTAGTCTGGAGCAGGCTCAAATTTTTTATCAATAATTTCATTCGTGTCAAGATCCATTTCAAAATATACATAAGGGCCATCAACCGTACCAGTAGTTGTACCAGTAGCGGTAGTCATTTTGAATCTCAGAACATTTTCATCTGTTGTTATTGAAACGCTACCCTCGTTTGAAAATCCGAATTCTTCCGTGCTGAATTCTTCAAAAAATTTTAATCCTGCAATATACATTGATCTATGCTGATAATCGTAGGTAATAATTTCTGCAACATCACTGTCTATTAACTCATAATTATTTTTCTTAGAATGATCTTGGATAACAGGTTCTGATTCCGTATTGTTTTCTTCATGGGCTTCTCCTTGTTCATTAATAGGTATATATGCTCCTTCACATCCCACTATAACAAAGCCCCCAAATAGTAATACCGAACTTAATACATACAATTTTAATTTCAATTATTCCCCTCCCATTTAACATTCCTTTTAACAAATTTTCTGACTTTTTTAAGAAAGTTCGGCTTAATTAATATGCACCTATTCAAACAAATTCCTCCCGATTTTTTCTACTCTTGCATTAAGCAAATAATTCTACTTTTACATAACATTTGAAGATTTAAAATTTGAAGAACCAAATTATTTCTTAATATCGCAAATCTATCCAGATTAATAATTCCTTGAATAACTGTTTTTCATTTCCTTTTACTACATAATCACGATATTTGCCTTTTTTATTATAAAATGTTACTTCATTATCAGAATCTATGGCTACTTGTTGATGTAATACTTTATTATCGTCATAATTTATAACACAGTCTATAGTAACGTCACTATAATTTACAGGAAAAACCCTATCATTATAGAATCTCGGTATCTTAGAATATTTATATTTATTTAATATATTTATAAATTCATCAATATCTTCATCTTTATCTAATTTAATATCATGTTCATCAGGAATTTCATAATCTTTAGTGTCATTTACAATCATTCTAATAAAAATCGATTTAATGGAACTATTGTTTATTACATTATTTAAACTAACTGGCTTAGTATAAAGTTTATATACCGCAAAGATGCAAATTATAATTAATATAAATGTTGTCAATTCCATCAGTTTAATTTTGAATTTTTCGGACATACATAGCCCCCTAATTATTTTGAAATTGTTAATTCATCTAATATTTATATTATATTTAAAAAGATGTGTAAAATTCGAAAGATGCGTAGTACTCTTCTTAATCAATCGCAACAAGTGTTAATCTAATATAGATTTATGTTCATCTACGTCCTCAAATTTACCAAAACTGTAACGGATATCATCAGTCGTAATATTCTTCATAATAAATGGGGTTCCATCATTCAACTTGCTAATAACTATCTCAAAAGAATTATTATCATTTAATGTGATTTCAAAGTTCTGCCTATTACTCTTAATTCTATATGATTTGTCATCGAGTTTTTCGTAAGTTCCTCTATCAACTTCTCTATTGTCAATCCATTCAACAAAACTATTATCTTCTTCTCGAACTAACATTTGGATAATATGACTTCCAATCATTTCACTTTGATAAAATCCTTTTAAAAGAGAATTTGTTTTGGGAAAAACATTCCATAATATAAAACTAATTACAATCAATAAAAAAATAAGTTTTGACTTTTTCACAGCAATAATCTCCTCAATTTTTGTAGCCTGACTGTTTTTACTTATATTACGCATAATAATACTTATGCGACACTAAATATAAAATATATGATCTAAATCTTATTCCTTTTTCAAAAAACCTATGAAACAAATTATAAAACCAAAAAGTGATATAAGATATTCAACACCTGCAAGATTAATATGAGAGTCTACAGCAAAAATACCTCCAAACAAAGTAGTATTAATTCCCAAAAGCATAATTTTAACTCCAGAAGTACCTTGTTGTAGTGCTGAAACAATAAAACTTATTATCAAAGCTGATATAATCAAAAATATCGAGAATGTTGTTGTAAACTCCATTTACTCATCCCTCTATAAAATTCCCATACTTCTAAATTATACAAAGATTGCGATTTAACATAACTTTAAATTACATCTCATTTTCTCAGTTATTTAAGCTATAAATAATTATTGCTTGTTGAACTTCAAGTAAATGCTTTTTAAACTCATATCCTACAAAATAATGGCTGTCAATAACATCGGCGGAAACTTCTTCGCCCCTATAAAAT
Organism: Firmicutes bacterium UBA6113; assembly: GCA_002422545.1. GTDB lineage: Bacteria > Bacillota > Clostridia > Tissierellales > Sedimentibacteraceae > Sedimentibacter. Next base: position 262,281 of record DIWF01000036.1, read on the forward strand.
GGCGGACATGGATTAAACAGAGCGTTTGGATTTGCAGTATCCATCAAGGATTTTGTAATCTGATGATTCATAAAATCTTTAAGAATATTCTTGCTTATTGGATCAGTTAATACGATATCTTTTCCTATAATAGCCTCTCTCAAATTATGCTCAACAGTAACCCCATTAATTTCATATCCAACAGGGCAGCTCTGTGTCAGTTCAAAACCGAATAAATCAGAAGCTTCTTTCCACGCCATTCCTATATTCCCTTTAGCCCCTACAAACAAATATTTTGCATTTAAGTAATCATCTCTCATTTTGGATAAGGAATACAAATCCGTCAATATCTCACAAGGATGATTAACACTTGTCATAGCGTTAATTATAGGAACAGCTGATGATTTAGACATTTTCTCAATAAGTTCAATATTGCTATGTCTTACTATAATGCAATCTGCCCAGTTATTGAGATATCCCACAACATCTTTGATATTTTCCTTTTTATCAAGTGTATCTGAAGGAAACAAAACTGATTGTCCGCCAAGCAGATAAATTCCCTTCTCATATGTAACTCTCGTTCGTATGCTTGAACTCGGAAAGAACATCACAATAGATTTACCTTTAAGAAAATCTGTGTATTTTCCAATTTTAATTTCTTCTGCAATTTTGAATATTTCATATACTTCATCTTTTGAATAATCATTAATTCTGATTAAATTTTTCATAATATCTCCCCCACTATATTTGCACCAATAAATATGATAACATTGTATATTTTTTAACATCCCAATACAAAATAACCCCAGCCAAACTCCTACGCATTTATTAAGAACCAGCCAATGTCCAGCAGTCAGTTGACATTTTATAAATTATAAATCTCTTATTAATTCATTTATTTTTTCTTTAATACTATCATTATTTGCGACAGGCATGTTTTTTGTATCATAATATTCAAGTGTATTGATAATATTAACATCTAGGTCTGAAAGAGTTTTGCTCATGCATTCTACTGTGAACCCCATTGACTCTTTTTTACTTCCTTTACATACACCAATTACGATTGCCTTTTTATTGGATAAAAGTCGGCTTTTACAGCCATTACTATAATCATTCAGACAAAAAGTCCTATCTAACAAAGCCTTCATTTGGGCTGTCACGTTGTAATTATATGAAGGTGAAGCAAATATATATCCATCTGCTTTTTTCAAGCCTTCAATAATCTTGGATATATCATCCTCAATAATACATGTACCTGACTTAATACAATATTCACATCCTGTACAAGTCGTAATGTTTGAACTGCCTAACAAGAACTTGTCTACTTCAATATTTTTCTCCACTAACCCTTGAATAAAATAATCCACAATTAGGTCTGTGTTTTTGCCCTTTCTTGGACTTCCAACTACTGCAATCCACTTTTCAACCATAAACAACTCCTTTTACGACTCGTATATAATACTGCAAGTTTGGATTTATATCATTTTTATATTTTATTATTTTTTTTGAAAGGTCTACCATTGTTCCTGTTAATGCAATCGCTAAGCCTATGGTAAAAATCCAACTCACTACAGATGGAATAGTTTTATTAAAAATAGCAGTAAGAATCATGATAACAAGTGCTATAATCTCAATCACGATACCAACCTTTGCTCCCTTGTTAATATTCATATTTTTTCTTCCCCTTTTTATTTAAGAGTAGTTTTAACTCTCATATTCACATTTCAACAAATTTATAAATTCTAATGACATTTCATATTTCCATACTTTTTGCTAATGCTGCAAGTTTGCTTAATGTTTTCCAATTACGAACAGTTATCGGAACATTCAATTTATTAAGATTATTAGCAAGTTTTGAATTTCTAATACTATGATAGAACAAAAGATAAATATCTCGCCCTACAATATGATATTTATCGCTTTCACTTCTATAAACATCTATGTACTCAATATTTTCTTTTAAAGGATTATGTGACAATAATGCAACATATAGACTCTCTACTTCGGATAAAGTCTCTGCTTCTGTTATTTCATCCTTAGAGAATGGGCAATTCGAAATAATTTGTTCTAACTCCATAGATGTCCTCAAAATTACTTTTACAGGAATACTAAAGACTGCTTCAATCTCATGTTCAATTTTATTGCACAAAAATTCCTCTGATTCATTCGATTTGAATAGAACATTTCCACTTTGAATATATGTTTTCACTCCGCAAAGCCCAATTGATTCAAATACTCTTTTCAAATCTGCCATCTTGATTATATTTTTTCCGCCTACGTTAATGCCCCTTAACAATGCTATATAAACCGTCATGTTGTGAACCCTCCTGAACGATTTCTTTAATTTAGATTTCAGACTATTTATTTATAAATTTAATTGTATCGTCAATAATTCTATTAGTTTCTTCACCTTCATTAAATGCTTCAAAACCGTGTTCCCCTTTTGAATGTAATACAAACTCAACTTCACATCCTAAATTTCTTACTTCTTCAATAAAATTATCGTTACAATCAGCAGAATAAACGTCATCTAAAGATCCCATTGCAATCCATTGTTGAACTGCCATGTACTACAACAACAGTAGGAATACTTGATACATCAGTGTAGACGAGAAAAACAAAGGATTTGTTACACAATTTTATATTTAAATTAAAATATTTTACAATTTCAAGATATTTGTAGGCTTTGAATTACTGAATGTTATTTTTAAGCCTATATACATCATCTGATAAGCCTACAATAACTGCAAATTTTAGCAGACTATCTTCAACACGATTAAAAAACTTAAGTCAACCATTTAATACTTACTAACTTATTTACTTCCTTTATATAAAACCATATGCAACTTCTTTTAATATTTCATTTTCGATATTTATATATCTTTCCTTAATTCTATTTCCGCCTCTTATCTCATAAAAGTTACATGCAGGTTTATTGTCTTCTAAAACCCATATAAGAATTGGCTGTAACTTTTGGCTTGACAGTCTTTCTTGAACATGATTAAAAAGCACCCTTCCTATACCCTTATTTTGATACTCCTTAATAATATAGATAGCATATAATTCACCATGATAAATTTCATCATTACTTCTTTCTCTTCCACATGTAGAAAATCCAACTATTCCGTTTGTACTTTCTTCAGCAACAAAAATAGAAATTTCATCTTTTTTAGAATTATTAATAATATTTTTCATTGCTTGCTCTCTTTGCTCATAAGACAAGTTATTAAGATATTCATTTGATAGAATGCCTCTATATGCACTTCGCCAAGTATCTACATTAACTTTTGCAATACTTAATGCATCAGATATTTTTGCTTCTCTAATTATCATTAAATAATCCTCTTTTATAATTTATGATTACAACATAATAATCCTTATCCAACCCTTGTGCCATTAGGTACAGTATTTTCTGGTTGAGCCAATACAGGAACGATACCATCCGCATATCCAATATCAAATAACATTCCTTCAGAAAGTTCTCCAGCCATTTTCTTAGGGGCCAGGTTAACAACAAATAATGCCTGTTTTCCTTCAATTTCCTTTGGATTTTCTCTTTCACCTTTCATTCCAACTAATATGGTCCTAATAAAATCACCAAAATCGACTGAAAGTTTAACTAATTTATTCGAACTTTTAATGTCATCAACTGATATTATTGTTCCTACTCTAATATCAATTTTATCAAGCACATCTAATGTAATGTTTGGTTTAACTGAAGCATTCATTGCATTTTCCTCCTGAGTATATTTTTAAAATTATTATATAAATTATTCTATTATGCTTTTTATTTGAAAGTTATACACAAGGTGAGTTTATATTATTCAATACATATCTTCCCCCGTAAGTATGTTATATTCTACTTATATATCGTAAATGTTCTACTTGTACACTCAATAAAGATTATAATTAAATTGGTAATGGATAATTTTGAACAGTGTGAATTAATCTTTGTGCCAAATATATTCAATCTTATCTGCTACTTGGTGTGCTGTTGTTTCATCAAATAGTTTGCTTAATAAATATAACCCTACATCTATTCCAGAGGAAACACCTGCTCCTGTAATAATTTTGCCGTCTTGAACTACTTTCGATTTTTCAACTACTACTCCCATTTCAGAAAGTTCATCGAAGGCAGTATGGTAAGTAGTTGCGTGTTTATATTTCAAAAGTCCTGTAGAAGCAATTATCAATGAACCTGTACAAACAGAAGATAAATATTTCAACTCAGTATATCGACTTTTTATAAAATCAAGGATTTTAATGTTTTTCATGACATTCTTCCTCCCTTGCCCGCCTGGGACTACTAGGACATCTAAATGTGGGCAATTATCAATTGTATAATCAGCGAAAAATCGTAAACCATTGTATCCTCGAATGATCTTTTCATCAGTGCCTATAGGCCACACATTTACACTATCACTCTTTATTTTATTAACATACGATAAAACTTCGAAAGGTCCTATAAAATCTAATTCTTCAATTTCTTCAAAAACCAGAATTCCTATATTAATCATTAATATTCACTCCTATCTGTATTACTTAGTTCCAATTAACATACCGATTAGGTGAAAAATTGATAAACTAAGAGCAAAATTTAGTACATCCTTTTTTATTATTAAATAAAAATTCCTCAAAATTCTTCCTCAAAGGTAATAATCTCTCTGAAACTGGCAATGCAATAATTCCTAATTCTATCATTTGATTTAACTTGTCCAACGATACCCATTGCGCCTTTACTGTTTCACCTTCTTGCATCGTTAGTTCAGATATCTTAATATTTTTTCTAATTATGTAAGTATCAACGAATGCTGTTTCCTCTTTTATTGTACCAAGAAAGTATAACTCATTTTCATTGGCGATTATTCCTGTTTCTTCAAACAATTCTCTAATTGCACCTACCTCGCTTGTTTCTCCTGATAAAACAGACCCGACAGTATTCTCCCAAAAGTTTGGATATTCCTTCTTGTCTGGATGTCTCAACGTTAGTAAAATTTCATTATCAATATTTATAGTCCAAATTCCTACAACAATATGATACTCTCCAATTACCATTTTATCTTGTCTATTGTGAATTTTATTTAATGGTTGCCTTGTTTCGTCAAATATATCCCACTTTTCCATTAGTTTTTTTTCTCCTCCCAAAATAAAAATTTGTTTTAACTAATACTAATGTTCAGTCAACTATTATCATCCTTAGTAATATTGGAATCTATATTTTGAGGATTTATTAATTCTTTAACCATTTTTGAATTAAACTATATATCATTCATGCTTACTATCAAATTTTAACTTAACCCATTCAATTAATAAAGACACTAAGAATGATACAATATAACCTACAATAAAATACAAACCTGCATGTACTATTATTGGTGGATATGTTTTATTATATAGGTTTGAAAACATAATTCTTGGAATAATTATACCGCCTATTGTTATTCCTATGCTCGGACCTATAGCAAATTTTAATGCTCGTTTTAACATTTTTATCTCCTCGGGACTTACTACATATAATATTACTGTTTACACTATAAATATATTACCTATTAATTGCGGGGAAAATCTAACCACTAAAATATTAGACGAGAAAAGCAAAAGATTTGTTACACAATTCATTGCGTTTCCTCCTGCGAAAATTTATTAGAATTATTATTACACATTATTCTACTTTTCTGACGTAATATATGAAAAATGTGAATTAATTTACTCTTTTTGTTCTTCGTTCATCTGTTTCCAATCTTTTTTTAATACTGCATACTGAATCGAATCGTAAAATTTACCAGATTTAAAATACTTTTCCTGAAATGTTCCTTCGTATCTCATATTATTTTTAAGCATAACCTTTTGCGAATAATCATTTCCAGAAAAAAAATCTGCACTGATTCTATTTAAGCCTATACTTTCAAAGCCAAATTCTAAAACAGTTTTAACTGCTTCTGTCATAATACCTTTATTCCAAAATTGTGGAGATAATATGTATGTAGTTTCTGCTGAAAAGTTATGCTCATCTATGTTGTGTAAATTAATAAATCCAATTACTTCTTTATTTTTTTTAAGTTCGATACCCCATTGGTAAAAGGTATTTTCTTTATATAATTCCAACCACCTATTAATACGTTCTTTAGCCTCATATATAGAGACACATGGTTCCCATGGGAGATATTTAAAGCATTCTTCGTATTTAGCCCAATTATTATACATATCGTCCGCATCGTTTAAAGTATATTTTCTTAATAAAAATCTATCTGTTTCAATTGATTGTGTGTAAGCGTCAAACCTACCGGTACA
>DIWF01000037.1 GCA_002422545.1 Firmicutes bacterium UBA6113
ATTGACCTACCATCGTTTTTCTCCCCTACGGTCGAAAACCGGGTTAGGTCATACTCAAGATAACGCATAGCATTATCTATCTTTTTTTACTTTTTGTTTTGTTTGTTCTTTTTTAGAACTCTCAAAGGTTTCTTATGCTGTTTTATTGTCTAAGTTCGTCGCTGTCAGTTGAGACAGCTTTAATAGTTTATCACTTTTGCTTTAACTTGTCAAGAACTTTTTATTTCTTTTTAATTTCTTTTTTCTTGACTCACCGCCTCTTGCAGAGACAGCTTTGATAGTTTACCACATCAGCTTTTCTTTGTCAAGAAGTTTTTTTACTTATTTAATTCTCAACTTGTTGCCGTCACCAGCAACTTTTATAGTCTATCATCTCAGTAGCTGCTTGTCAAGATATTTTTTCTCTTTTTCTTAATCCTGCTTTGCATTCGAAAGATAGTTTGCTCAGTCTACAGTATTTTATTCATATTGTCAACTGACAATTTTTTCTTGTCCGTCACTTAAGACAACTTTGATATTCTACCACTTCCATATTCGTTTGTCAACCCCAAACAACAATATGATTAAATGAAATTTACGGAAAATACACAATATAAAAACAGAGCAGACATGCTGCTCTGTTTTGCTATATTCTATATGTTATATGATACTATTAGTCTATTGGTTTCATTGTCGGGAACAATATGATGTCCCTTATTGTAGGCTGGCCTGTAATAAGCATTATAACTCTGTCGACACCTATTCCAAGTCCTCCTGTTGGAGGGAGGCCTACTTCAATGGCATTAATGAAGTCATTGTCCATCATGTGGGCTTCATCGTCGCCTGCTTCTTTTTGTTTTACCTGTTCTTCAAATCTTTCTCTTTGATCTATAGGATCATTCAATTCTGAAAATGCATTGGCAATTTCCCATGTGTTGGCAAATGCTTCAAATCTGTCAGTAAGTCTAGGATCTTCAACATTTCTCTTAGCAAGAGGTGATATCTCAACAGGATGATGAGTAACAAATGTAGGCTGTTGTAGGTGTTCTTCGCAAAACTCTTCGAACATTTCGCTTATAACATGTCCTCTTGTCATCAAAGGTTTAATTTCCAAGCCTTTTTGTCTTGCAATTTCAATTGCTTCTTCATCTGTATTTATAAGGTCAAAGTCAATGCCTGTATGTTCCTTAACCATATCCTGCATCTTTACTCTTCTCCAAGGAGGAGTGAAGTCCACTTCCTTGCCCTGGAACTCCAATTTAGTAGTTCCTCTGGCCTTCATGGCAACATACGCAACTATATTTTCAGTCAAGGTCATCATGTCGTTAAAATCCGCATATGGTTTGTATATTTCTATAGCTGTGTATTCAGGATTGTGGTTTGCATCCATACCTTCGTTTCTGAACATTTTACCCATTTCATAAACGCCGTCACCCAGTCCGCCTACAACTAATCTTTTAAGGAAAAGCTCATTTGCAATACGCATGTACATATCTATATCCAAAGTGTTGTGATGAGTTATGAAAGGTCTTGCGTTTGCACCGCCTGCTATTGGGCTTAAGATTGGAGTTTCAACTTCCAAATATCCTTCGCCGTCCAGGTATTCTCTTATTCCTCTGATTATTTTGTTTCGCATTAAAAATACATCTTTAATTTCAGGATTAACTATTAAGTCAACATACCTTTGTCTGTATCTTAATTCAGTATCTTTAAGTCCATGGAACTTTTCAGGGAGAGTTTGAAGCGATTTGGATAATAGCTTAACTTCTTCAGCTTTTACGGAAATTTCACCCATTTTAGTTTTGAAAACTTCGCCTTTAACACCTAAAATGTCACCTATGTCATAAGTTTTCAGCCATTCGTACTCTTCTTCGCCTATGGTATCCATCTTTACAAATATCTGTATTCTTCCCAGATGATCCTGGATATCATAGAAGCCTACTTTTCCTTGGCCTCTCTTTGACATTATTCTGCCGGCTATTGAAACATGCTTGCCTTCCATCTCTTCGTAGTTGTCTTTGATATATTTCGTAGTAGAAGTTACTTCATATTTAGAAACTTTGTATGGATCTCTTCCTGCTTCAATAAGATCTTTTAACTTTCCAACCCTTACCTGCCTTAAATCTCCTGAATTTTGTTGTTCACTCAATTTTTAACACCACCTTATCTTTTGCTAAAGTTTATTATTAAACTGTTAGTATTTCATATTTTATCATATCGCCGGCCGGAGATGCAACTTCGATGATATCACCTATTTTTTTCTCCAGCAGGGCTTTCCCCAAAGGCGAAACATTTGAAATCTTGCCCTTGAAAGGGTCTGCTTCGGCGGAACCCACAATTGTGTATTCCATTGTTTCATCAAACTCAAGATCTTTTATTTGAACCTTTGAACCAATGCTTACTATTCCCTTTTGTTTTGTTGCTTTTATTACCTTGGCACTTTTGATCATCTGCTCAAGTTTTGCAATTCGGGCTTCAACGTTTGCCTGTTCATTTTTTGCTTCATCATATTCGGCGTTTTCGCTTATATCCCCAAAAGCTAAAGCAACCTTAATTTTTTCAGAAATTTCTTTCCTTTTTACCAGCTTCAAATCTTCAAGCTCGTTTTTTAATTCTTCCAATCCCTCTGCTGTAATCAAAGTTTCATTATTCTTCATAATATTGCTCCTTTTAATAATGTTGCTTGTTACAAAATTAATGCATTTTATTATACATATTATTTTCTGTTTGCTCAAAGATGTATAATTCATTCTATTATGAAATTGATATAATATGATAATTCGATGACAATTCTTTTCTAATTAATTTAAACATTATAATCAAGTAACTTAACAATGTCAAGATATTTGTTAAATTACATCATATTATAATCATTGCCTCTAAATATCTGTTTAAAACATTATACAAATCTTCTGCATTTGTTATTTTGTTTATGCTAGCCCTGGTCTCCGAGGAATTTTTCATTCCCTTCATATACCAGGCAGCAAATTTACGCATTTCGAGTATGGCAATTTTCTCGTCCAGTTCATTTACCAGCATGGAAGCATGCCTTTTGATCATTTCTACTCTTTCCGTCAATGACGGTTCATAAAAATCGAAATTTCCCAAAAGAGCTTTTGCCGTATTCATTATGAGCCATGGATTGCCTAAGATTCCTCTTCCGATCATAACAGCGTCGCAATCAGTTTCAGAAATCATCTTCAAAGCATCCTGAGGAGAATAAATGTCACCGTTGCCTATGACAGGTATATTCACGCTTTGTTTAACTTCCTTAATAATGCTGTAATCTGCCTTACCAGTATAAAACTGCTCTCTTGTTCTGCCGTGCACAGCAATCATGTCTGCTCCGTTATATTCCAGCACTTTTGCAAACTCAACTGCATTGATGTTTTTTGAATCCCATCCTGCCCTGATTTTAACTGTCACAGGCTTTGTGGAAGATTTTTTGACCTTGTTTATAATCTCTCCCGCTAATGTGGGATTTTTCATAAGCGCACTGCCGTCACCATTTTTCACTATTTTTGGCGCCGGGCAGCCCATGTTGATGTCAACAATGTCTATGTCATCTCTCTGGTTTATGTAATTTTCCACTACATATGCCATGATGTCCGCATCACTTCCGAATATCTGAAGTGATACAGGTCTGTTTTTCTGGTTTATTTTCATCAGCTGCGCAGTTTTTATGTCCTTGTAGTACAGTCCCTTGGCACTGACCATTTCTGTATACACAAGTCCGGCTCCCATTTCCTTGCATATGGTTCTGTAAGTAATGTCTGTAACTCCTGCCATAGGAGCAAGCAATACATTTGTATTCAATTGGATGTTGCCGATTTTAAACATTTCTTTCATAAATAATAATGGTTTCTCCTGGACTCAGTATTTCTTCATTTCCTTTTTCATCATCAACCACAAGGCATCCATCGTCATCTATGTTTTTGGCATATACATTTCTCACGGATTTTTTTCCTCGTTTTACAGTCTTAATATTCATGTTTACAATTGCTGAATTGATGATGCATGAATTGACGGCGCTCTCAACAGTGCCCATGCTTAAAAATTCATCGTAATGTCTTTCAACATTGTTCAGTATTTTTCCAATAAGCATTTCCCTGTGAACATCCCCGCCTGTTTCTATTTTTATAGATGTTGTTAATTTTTTTGTTTCTTCATTTAATTTATCTGTTTCAATCATGTCCAAGTTTGCATTTATGCACATGGAAATAATTATTCCTAAGGGTTCGCTTGCCTTTCCTGCAAAATCACAGCATATGGATGCAATTTTCATGTCCCTAACCAATATGTCGTTGGGCCATTTAATTTTGCATTGTAAGCCGCATGTTTCGGCAACACCTTCTAAGACAGATGAACATCCAACAATATCAAACATGGATGTTATGAGATTTTTTCCCGAAGGCTTCAAAATTATACTCAGATAAATATTTTTGTCTTCCTGACATATCCATTCATTGCCAAATCTCAGAGTACATTTCGACTGGTTTTCAGACAGCACAACCGTCCCGTCAGGGCATGTGTTGAAGATATTTTTTGCCTTGGCATAAGTTGACGCCAGACTATCATATTGAATAATAGTCTGACCAATTATTTTTGTATTCAAGTAGCTGTTAACACTGTTTAAATCGTACATTAAGATCTCCCATTCTCCCTGAATATATTACTCCAAAAAACGCTTTTCGTCAAGAAATGGATAATATATCGTCAATTGCTGCAAGAAGCTCTTTAACGTCATTTAATGTCAAATCTGCCATGTGTGCAATTCTGAATGTTTTTTCCTTAAGATTTCCGTAACCGTTGGATATTGAATAACCTCTTTTTCCAAGCTCGACGTTAAGATCCTTAATACTAATCCCTCTGGTGTTCTTAACGGTGGTGAGAGTTACTGATGCATGTTCTTCCTCGGGGAAAAGTTCAAAGTTTTTCTTTGCCCAAGCTCTTGTGTATTCAGCCATCTCAAAATGTCTTTTAAATCTGTTTTCAAGGCCTTCCTCCATAATCCTGTCAAGCTGGTAGTCGAGGGCAAACATTGCTGATAGGTTTGGTGTTGAAGGATACTGGTAGTCCTTGTCTTTAACCGTGTCGTAAAGCTGGACAAGGTCAAAATAAAATCCTCTGTTTTTGACTGTTCTTGCTTTTTCAACAGCACGTTCTGATATTGTGCAGATTGCAAGTCCCGGAGGCAGACCAAGCGCTTTTTGAGATGAAGTAATGCATATGTCTACTCCAAGTTTATCAACCTCTATTTTTGTCCCTCCTGCAGAGCTTACTGTATCGAGACAGAATATTACGTCGGGATATTTTCGTATAATCTTACTTATTTCCTCTACTGGATTCATTACGCCTGTTGATGTTTCATTGTGAGTTATTGTAATAAGATCATAATTTCCAGTTGACAGCGCTTCTTCAACCATTTCCGGTGTAGTAACACTTCCTGGTTCGGACTTGAACAAATCTGCTTCTATTCCGTTTAAAACTGCCATCTCATGCCATCTGTCTCCAAATGAACCAATTGAAAACACAGCTGCTCTTTTTTTTGTGCAGCATCGCACGGCTCCTTCCATGAGTCCGCTTCCGGAGGATGTAGAAAGCAAGACTTCATTTTCGGTGTAAAAAAGTTTCTTTAAATTTTCTGATATGTCTTTCTGAAGTTTTGAAGCATCCTTGCTTCTGTGGCCAATCATGGGAGTCGACATTTTTTGAAGAACATCTTCTCTCACTTCAATTGGTCCTGGAATAAATAATTTCTTATGCATATAAACCTCCACATTTATAAAAATAGATATAATCGAAAACAAACATCCTTTCCTTCCTCGTTTTATATTAATATAGGAAGGAACTTACTATGTAAAAAAGCTCTCATCTCAGCTGAGATGAGAGTTGAAAGACTGGTAAGCTCTCTGAAAATATTTGTATGAAGTATATATCATTATAATATGTGTGTCAAGATTTATTGAAATATTATTACAATTACTATTTATTCAATTGTTTATATTTTTTAACATAGTGTGAAATTTCATCTTCGTGACAATAAACATAATGTCCAGGTGCAATTTGATTTAGTTTAACTTTTGTTTCATCATTATAAGTATGATACTTTTTATCATAATATATTCTCTGTCTGCTGCGTTCATCATCTGGATAAGGAGTAGGCATTGCTGACAGCAAAGATTCTGTATAAGGGTGCAGAGGTGTGCGGTATAATTCATCAGATGATGCCAATTCCAATATTCTTCCAGCATTCATAACTGCTATTCTATCACTGATATATTTTACCATTGATAAATCATGAGCAATGAACAAATACGTCAAATCTCTGCTTTTTTTCAAGCTTTTTAATAAATTAACAACTTGTGCCTGGATTGAAACATCAAGAGCTGAAATTGCCTCATCAGCAATAATAAAATCAGGCTTTACAGCAAGGGCTCTTGCAATGCCTACACGTTGACACTGGCCACCTGAAAATTCTTTAGGATAACGAGAAGCATAGTCTCTGCTTAATCCTACAACCTCCAATAGTTCATAAACTCTTTCTGTTCTCTCTTTTCTTGAATTAGTCATTTTATGAACATCCAGAGCACCCCCAATAATATCCATTACTGATATCTTGGGATTGAGTGACGCATATGGATCTTGAAAGATCATCTGCATTGATTTTCTGAACTTAAGAGTATCTTTTCTACCGTCTATTTTAGTTATATCATGACCATCAAATATAATACTTCCCGATGTAATATCACTAAGTTTTAATATTGCCCTTCCAGTAGTTGATTTACCGCTACCAGATTCTCCAACTAACCCAAGTGTCTCTCCTTTATATATATCGAAAGAAATATTATTTATTGCTCTTACTTCATTTTTCTTTCCTTCGTTGTAATATTGATTTAGGTTGCGAACGCTTAATATTACTTTTTTATTTTGTACTAATTCCATATCAGATAACCTCCCTCATTTTAAGATTTAGAAACTTTTCTCTTCTTCTCACCACTTCTATTGGTGGAGTAACTTTAGGTGCATCGGGGTGAAGAAGCCATGTAGCAGCATAATGCGTATCTGAAACTTTAAACATTTCAGGTTCTTCTTCAAAATCAATTTCTAAAGCATATTCATTCCTTGGAGCAAATGGATCACCCTTAGGTACGTAGAGCAAATTAGGCGGAGAACCATTGATATTATATAAGTTATGTTCTTCTAAATCAGCTGAGGGAATTGAAGCTAACAGTCCCCATGTATATGGGTGTTGAGGATTATAAAATATTTCATCAACAGTGCCTATTTCTATGATTTTTCCGGCATACATAACAGCCACACGGTCTGCCATCTGTGCTACTACCCCTAAATCATGAGTGATAAACAATATGGAAGTGTTTAATTTATCTTTAAGTTCATTCATAAGATCCAGTATCTGCGCTTGTATTGTAACGTCTAATGCTGTTGTAGGTTCATCAGCTATGATTATTTTTGGATGACATGCTAATGCCATAGCTATCATAACTCTCTGCCTCATTCCACCTGAAAATTGATGTGGATACAAATTGCTGCCTTTTTCAGGATTTTTGATACCTACCATATCCAAAAGCTCAACAGCACGTTTTATTGCATTTCCTTTATTTTCATGCTGATGAATAATTATAGATTCAGCAATCTGTTTGCCTATTTTCATCGTTGGATTCAATGAAGTCATAGGATCCTGAAATATCATTGCAATATCTTTTCCACGAATCCCCTGCATTTCTTTTTCAGAAATTTTCAACAAGTCCTTGTCTTCAAAAATAATTTCACCGCTTTTTATAAATGTATTTTTTTTTGGTAAAATTCTATTTATTGCTTTGGTAGATACAGATTTTCCTGAACCTGATTCCCCAACAATAGCTAATGTTTCCCCTTTATGCAAATCAAAGGTTACGCCTCTTACCGCGTTGACTTCCCCTTCAAATGTTTTAAAAGAAATTGCTAAATCTTTAACTTCTAAAATTTTACTTTCTTCCATTTATTTCACCTCAATTTATTTCATTTCTTCACCTTGAATAAAGATTCAGATGGTTATCTGTTTTCATTAATTAAGAAACAGGGAGATATCTCCCCGTTCCTTGAATATTTTACCGATTACTGAGCTCCGTTTAAATTCCAATTTTGTATATCAGCAAGTGATCCTGACCAATATGATGTAATTCCACCATTTAAAATTTTATTTTTTGTAGCTATTTGGTAATCAGAATATAATCCCAAAATAAATGTATTGTCTTGCATATATTGTTGAAATTCATCATAAACAGCCTTACGTTCATCAAAGCTTGTCAAAGAAGTTCCTTTTTCTATCAGTTCATCTAAATGTGCATCATTAATTTGACCAAAATTCATAGAACCAGTAGATGCATAATAAGTTGACATATCAGGTTCTACAGTATATCCAAAACCCATAAGACACATGTCAAAGTCATAAGTCTTTACTGTTGCCATAACTGTTGGAAAATCAAGTGTTGTCTGTGTAACTTTAAGTCCTATGGCTTCTAAGTCTTGTTCAATCAAGTTCGCTGATTGTTCGCGCACCTTATTTCCTATAGGTACTATTAAATTGATTTCTTGAGATGTATCGAATCCGGATTCTGCAAGCAGTTCCTTTGCCTTTTCAGGATTGTATTCAATTGGTTTTAAGTCTTCATTCATATATGGGCTTGCTAATGCATAAACACTGGAAAGTACTTCGCCTTCCCCTTTTAGCAGATTGTCTACAATAAGCTGGCGATTTATTGCATAAGCTAAGGCTTGACGTAATTTTTGATTGTATTTCTTATTGTTTATCAACATAAACTGAGAGTTAAATCCTGGGTTTGCATCAACTTGAATATTTGGATCATTACGCAATATTTCTAAGTCCTGAACAGGCACTACACCAATACCTCCGCCGGCTGCCATGTGTATTCCGCCTGATTGAAATTCGGTAACAAGATTTGTACCATTCATAATTTTTATAAATACTTTTTTTAATTCAGGCTCTCCCTTGTAATAATTAGGGTTTGCTGCAAGTTCTACATAAGAACCGTTTTGATATTGCACAAATGTATATGGTCCGCTTGTTACAGTTGGATTATTACAGGCATCTGAATTTCCATATTCTTTTACTGGAATACTTTCAACTATGTGTTTTGGCATCATCATTAATTCAAAGCCTAAAAATTCTTTAATATACGCCGGATCAACTGGATTCTTAGTTTTAAGTGTCACTGTTTTGTCATCAACTGCGACTAAATTAGGTATTTCTGCCAAACCTTCTTCAAGCTTTCCAGCTGCAGTTGTACCTTCCAACATAGCAATATTTGTTCCTCTTGCTGTTTCAACTTCAGGATTTGCTATATAGTTCAATGTGAATACTACGTCATCTGCAGTAACTGGTGTGCCATCACTCCAAACTGCCTTCTCATTTAATTTGATAGTGAAATTCTGATCATCTTCTGTTTCAAAGCTATCTGCAAGTCCAGGTTCAAATGTAGTTGTTGTAGGCATTGTCAGCAACGAATCATACATGAATCTTTGTACCCATCTTCCTGCAATATCAGCTGTATTTATTATGTTGAAACTAGCTGGTGCATTAGTCATACCAATATAAAGAATATCTGATGAAGCACTGCTTTCATTTGAAGTTTCATTTCCTGCAGCTGGATTAACAGTTGTGCTAGTTACCGGAGCTTTTTCGCCACCGCTGCAAGCTGTGAAAATTAGCATTAGTGCTAATATTAAAGCAAGTAAAGTTTTTTTTGTCATAGCATTTTTTTTCATTTTTAAGTCCTCCAAGTAATAAAATTTTATAATTAATTGATTACACAATATTCCATACCATCGATGGAAAGTTGAATCCAATTACATTAACGCAAATAGTAAATATTTACTTTGTTTCCCCTTCTACTGCATCTCTTAAACCATCACCTATGAAGTTTACAACCAAGACTGCAACCAATATTATTATACCGGCTGGTACCCATCTCCAAGGTTGCATGGATAAAACTGTTAAAGATTGAGCGTTAGACAGCATGTTTCCCCAACTTGCAGCAGGAGGGCGAACTCCCATGCCTAAAAAGCTCAATGAAGCTTCAGTTAAAATTGCATTTGCAATACCAAATGTTGCATTTACAAGAATGATTGATAAAACATTCGGTAATATCTGTTTAAAGAGTATAGATGATGTGGAATATCCTGTAGCTTTAGCAGCTGAAATGAAATCTATTGTCTTAATATAAAGCACCTGCCCTCTAATTAATCTGCACAATGGCGGCCACCCTAAAAAACCAAGCACAAAAGTTACTGTCCAAATACTCGGTCCGATTAAACTTACCAAAACAAGAATTACCATAAAATATGGATAAGACATAAATACTTCTGTAATACGCATTATTGTTGCATCTGTAATTCCCCCGAAATAACCTGAAATCAACCCCAATGTAGTACCAATTATTACATATATGGCAACAGACCCCATACTAACAATCAATGAAACCCTGGCACCATATATCAACCTGCTTAGAACATCACGGCCAATTTCATCTGTACCAAGGTGAAATTCACTGTCAGGTGCTGCTTCAAAATTTCCTACAGTTTTATTTGGCGGATATGGAGATATTACAGGAGCTAATACGGCTGCCAATATAAGAAATATAAAAAGAACCAAACTTATCATGGCAACTTTGTTTTTCGCAAATCTTCTTGCAATTGTTTTAAAGTAGCTGCCTTCTTTATTTGCATTTATACTTTCAACCACTTCATATCCATGATTATTTGCAGGATTAGCAAACTTTAATTTTGAACTAATTTCCATTTTATCCTCTCCTTCATATGATTTTTACAACTTTAATTTTTAAGTTTTTACTTTTTTACTTAACTAAACTTAATTCTAGGGTCGACTACTGCATACATAATATCAACAAGTATGTTAGCAATTAGTACAGCTACTGCCGAAATCATTGTAATAGCCATTAATACAGGATAATCTCTGGAATTTATAGATGATACCATCAAAGAACCAATCCCTGGCCACTGAAAAATTTGTTCAGTTACAATAGCTCCACCAACAATTTTAGGTATATCAGCACCTATTACAGTTATAATTGGAATAAGAGCATTTCTTACTCCATGATTCTTTAGAATCTGCATAGGCTTCAAACCTTTTGCAGTAGCGGTACGTATATAATTTTCATTATAAACTTCTATCATGCTTGAGCGAGCATAACGTATCATATTGGCGGCAAACTGTGATGCTAATACTATTACCGGTAGAATCAAATGTCTAAGCTGGTCTGAAAATCCTCCATCCACACCCAGAAGCTTGGTTCCTCCGGTAGGTAGACATTTTAACTGCACTGCAAAGACATATATCAATCCCAGCCCAAGGAAAAAACTTGGCAGTGAAATTCCCGTAAATGATAACCCCGTTACAATATAATCAACAATTGAATTTTGTTTTTTTGCACTTAATATACCTAACGGTATAGCTAATGCATATGCCACAACAAGTGATATGGACATGAGCAGAAGTGTTGGACCTACTCTTTGAGACAAAATTGTAGATACAGGAATTCTGCTTGAAAACGAAAATCCTAAATTGCCTCTCATTATGTTTGTCACCCATTTTGCATATTGCACTATGAGCGGGTCATTCAAACCTAATGCTTCTTTAGTCGCTTCTATTTGTTCAACTGTCATATCAGGTGAAACATACATGTCAACAGGATTACCAGGAGCCAAGTTAACAATCAAGAATGCTCCAATTGAAATCATAAATAAAACAGGTATAAAAATCAGAAGTCTTTTAATAATATATTTTTTCATTAAACCACCTTCCTTATAAAAGATAATCTTCTGCAAGAGCCAGAAAAGCTTCTCCGCTGTATATCATTGATTTTTCATCAATTTTAAATTTTGGATGATGATGAGGAAATTTAGCATTAATTTCATCATTTCCTGCTCCAACATAAAAAAACGATCCTGGTTTTTCTTGAAGATAATATGCAAAGTCTTCACCACCCATTGTAACAGTTAGTTCAGATACTTCTTTTTCGCCAAATTTGGAAGCAAGAAGATTTTTAAGACGATACGTAACTTCCAAAGTGTTCTCAACTGATGGATAACCACGGCGATATTCTATTTCTGCTTTTCCTCCAAAGGAATTAATAATTGCGTTGCCCATTTTTTTAATCTGTTCTTCCATTAAGTCACGCACTTCTGAATTCAAGGTACGTACTGTACCATTTAAATATGCATTATCAGCGATTATGTTGTCTGCTGCTCCACCTGCCTGAAATCCTGCAAATGTAAGAACAGCGGGTTTAAGAGGATCTATGTAGCGGCTTACCAGAGATTGCAGCTGTGTAACTACATTAGCACCTATTACAACAGGATCTATAGCCGTATGAGGCATTGCTCCATGTCCTCCTTTACCTTGTATCTTTATGTTGAATGTGTCAGAGCAGGCAGATCCAAAATGACTGAAATAACCAATTTTGCCAACTTCAACATTAGACATGACGTGAAGACCAAACACATAATCTACTCCATCAAGACATCCATCCTTTACCATGCTTATAGCTCCCCCTGGAGGACATTCTTCAGCTGGCTGAAACAACAACACTAAATTACCCTTTAATTCATCTCTGTTTTTCTGAAGCACTTTAGCTACGCTAAGAAGAGTTGCTGCATGTGCATCATGACCGCATGCATGCATTATCCCCGGATTTTTTGAACTGAACGGAACATCCGCTTCT
Source organism: Firmicutes bacterium UBA6113 (assembly GCA_002422545.1). GTDB lineage: Bacteria > Bacillota > Clostridia > Tissierellales > Sedimentibacteraceae > Sedimentibacter. The sequence continues at coordinate 12,744 of DIWF01000037.1, forward strand.
TCCTGAAGTCTCAATGCATCAATATCAGCTCGAAATGCTATTGTTTGACCTGGTTTTGAACCTTTAATCTTGGCAACTATGCCATATCCATTTCCAACATTAGTTCTGATATCATCTATTTTAAATTCTTTTAACTTGCTGACAATAAATTCAGCAGTCTTCTTTTCTTCAAAAGAAGGTTCCGGATATTCATGAATGTGCCGCCTCCATTGAACTGTTTCGCCATAATTCATTTCTAACTCATCTACCCATTGCTTGTATCCCATTTTTAAACTCCTTAAAGATTATTTTCAAATCATAAATAAAGAAAAAGCGCCATAGGTTGTATTACATTTTACCTATAGCGCCTTTGCTATTTATATCCGATTATTAATATTTAATTATTATTGTATACCCTATAAAATTTATTTAAAGAAATTAAGCTTAACAAAATTTAAGGCACTATAGGTACGTTTCATTTTACCTATAGCGCCTTTGCTATTCATATTTAATTTCTTTTTTGTATTTATATGATTATAGTAAGTAATTAATCCAATGTCAAGTGTTTTATTTAAAAAATTGTAGATTTATTGAAATACTATTACATTATTAAAATTGTTTCATTTAATTAACATTTCAGGTATTGACATCTTGAAAGCACGAGTGTAATATGTAACTATGATACTAATACAGTCAAGGCGGTGCAACAATGGAATTTAACAACAACATTCCAATATATTTGCAGGTAATAGAAAAAATAAAGCAGGATATTGTCACAGGAAGGCTCAAGTCAGGTGACAAAATGCTGTCATCAAGAGAGTATTCAACAATGCTTGGCATAAATTTCAATACGGTGGCAAGAGTTTACAAGGAGATGGAAATGGAAGAAATTTTATTTACAAAAAGAGGCCTGGGAACATTCATAACAGAATCACCGGAACGAATCAAAAGTTTAAGGTATGAGATGGCCAAAAAGCAGATTGACGACTTTGTAAGGGGAATGGAACAAATAGGCTTCACAAGGGAAGACATGATTAAATTTATAGCTGAAAATAAATAAAGGGGAAATAATAATGAATGAAAATGAAATTTTAAGAATTGAAAATCTGACTAAAAAATATTTCAACAAGACAGCTTTGGAAGATGTGAACATGTCAGTTGAAAAAGGAAAGATTTACGGACTTCTCGGTCCTAACGGAAGCGGAAAAACAACACTCATGAAAGTAATTGCACAGCTTCACAAGCAATCAAGTGGCCATGTGTTCATAAACGGAAACCCTCTGTCCTATGAATCAAAAGCAAGCATATCATACATGCCCACAGAAAATTTCCTGTATGATTCTTTTAAGGTCAAACATGCTGTGAAGTTTTATGCCGACATGTACAAAGACTTCAGGGAAGACTACGCAATGAACATATTGGAAGAAATAAAGGTGGATCCGGAATTCAGGATTGCAAAGCTGTCTTCAGGGCTTAATGGAAAGCTTAAGGTTGCTCTGGCCCTTTCAAGAAATGCCGATTTGTATATGCTTGATGAACCGTTAAACGGTGTAGACGTTTTATCGAGAGACACCATAATGGAGCTCATATCAAAGAGCTACGATGAAACAAAGACTTTTATAATATCCACTCACCTTGTGAGCGAAATAGAAAAAATACTTGATTCCGTAATATTCCTCAAAGACGGAAGAGTAGAACTTTTCGGCGATGCCGAAGAACTGAGGCTTTCAAAAGGAACATCCGTTGAAGGATTGTACAAGGAGGTTTACAAAAATGTTTAAACTTTTAAAATATGAATTCATTAGAAAATATAAACTGATAACAATGACATTGATTTCGGCTCTGGTTTTAAACCTGTATCTTCTCACTAGAGGAATTGCAGGAAGCTCTTCATTCCTGCTGCTATTCCCGTTAGTTCTGGCAGTGTTGTATGTAAGCGACGTAATAAGAACCTACAGCGATGACCTGAACAAGAAATCCGGATACATGCTTTTCATGACTCCAAACAGCGGATACAAAATAATAATGTCTAAGCTGGCTGCAGCAGTTATTGAAGGCATAGGAATGTTGTTCATATACTTTTTATTCATCCTTATAAATGGCGCATTCATAATTTATCAGACCAGAAGCTATGTAGATATTAATGAAGTGATGAACGACATAAACACTCTTTTGTCAGGAAATATAGGCATAAACCTCGGCCACGTATTTGTATTCCTTTTTGCAGTTCTTGTGTTCGCAATAGGTTTCATAGTAACCGTATACACTGCAATGACCATCAGAAAAAGCATTTTTTCTGAAATAAAATTTGGCGGATTCTTAAGCTTCATTATATTCCTGGGATTAAACTGGGCTCTTACCTATGCATCAGGAGAATTTTATTCCATCGTATCACCTCAATACGGTTCATTTGTAAATGTGACCACAGTTTCAGCATCAGAACTTCTGGTAATAATGTTTCCTGTAATTGCAGTTTCAATCATCCAAAGCATAATACTCACATTTTGCTCAGGATACCTTCTTGAAAAGAAAATAAATTTATAATAAAGGGTGGAAATAATGAAAAAAATAGCTGTATTGCTAATATCGGCATCCCTTATTCTTGCTGCTGGATGCACTTCAAATTTTAAAGTAAATGAAGATGCCGTAAAAGAAGTATCCGACAAAATAACAAAGACAATCATAAACTCCGTGGGTGAGGAAAAAATAGAAAAAACTGATACACTCACATTTGACGGTACAGGGCTTAACAAAATTAACATAGACAGCTCAGTTGGAAATATAACTATAAAATCTCATGAGTCACAAGAAGCAATAGTGAATATAACTATAACAGCAAAATCAGGATTAAAGGAAAAAGCTGAAGAGCTTCTTGAAAGCTACACATACACCCAAGAAAAAACTCAGTATTCAATAGACATCAACACTTCAACAGATGGAATTGATTTTATAGATGGAAATTACATTGAAACAAGCATGGAGATTTTTCTTCCTTCAAACATCGAAAACACAGAAATAGCCCTAAATGTAGGAGACATAGACATTGACGGCATAAACGGAAATTTTGATATATACTCAAACGTGGGAAAAATAAGCATTCAAAATGGTGAAGGATTCTGTAATTTGAAAGCTGACGTTGGAGACATAGTTCTTTCAGGTTTCTCAGCAGCAAAAAGCTCTGAGTTCTCAGTCAACACAGGTGACATAGAACTTAATCTTACAGATATTTCAAAGGCAGACAAAATAACTGCCGAAACACAGGTAGGTACAATTGATATGAAAGCACCTGCAGATTCAGGCTACCAGGCAACAATCCAAGAATTCATGAAAGATAAAAGAACATTGTCTGAAGGTGACGGAAAAACAGAAATAAATCTTAAAACAAACGTAGGCGATATAGAATTTAATTAATTTGTGCTGTTTGCTGCTATGCAGTAAACAGCTATTTTATTTTGCATGTTTTGTTTATGTCAATCTGTGGTATATTATATATACCTTTCTAAAACAAATATTTTATTGTATACTTTATTAAGTATTTACATAATTTTCATATAATCCATGTTAAAATGCATTACAATAAAACCATCTAGGAGAGTTAATTATGACTGAAAATGACTTGCCCGTTTATTTGTTCCATAAGGGATCAAACTATTATTCATATAAATTTCTCGGATCACATATAGAAGAATCCGGAGTCGTTTTCAGAGTTTGGGCCCCCAACGCTAAATCTGTGTATGTTGTGGGAAACTTCAACGGCTGGTCCAGAGACAATGCTTATGAAATGAAACGTATTTCCATGGGAGGAGTATGGGAACTTTTTGCTCGGGAAATTTGTGAAGGAGAACTTTATAAATACCTAATTGTTGATGCTGATGGAAATGAGCTTTACAAATCAGACCCCTATGCATTTTCTTCACAGACCAGGGACAGAACAGCATCCATAGTCCACAGCCTGTACAATTACAGTTGGCAGGACAAAAGTTGGCAAGACTACAAAAAAGGGATAAACATATACCAGACACCTATTAACATATATGAAGTTAACCTGTCATCCTGGAAAAAGCGTGAAGACGGAAGTCTCTACACATATGAGGAAATTGCCCCAATGCTCATAAAACACGTCAAGGAGCACGGCTTCACTCACATTGAGCTCATGCCTGTCATGGAACATCCCTTTGATGGATCATGGGGTTATCAGGTCTCAGGCTATTATGCACCTACAAAACGATTCGGCGAACCTGACGGACTTAAATTTTTAATAGACCAGTGCCATCTTCACGGATTAGGTGTCATCCTTGACTGGGTTCCTGCACATTTTCCGAAAGATTCTCACGGGTTGTACAAATTTGACGGCAGCTTCCTTTATGAATACGATGATGTTCAAAAAAGAGAAAACATTAGCTGGGGAACTCACAAATTCAACTACAAGAAATCCGAAGTCGTATCATTTTTGATTTCAAATGCTGTTTTCTGGCTGGAAGTATACCATGCAGACGGGCTGAGGGTTGATGCAGTAAGTTCCATGCTTTATCTTGATTACGACAAGAAGCAAGGTGAATGGACTCCAAATATTTACGGCGGAAATGAGAATATTGAAGCAATAGAATTTTTGAAAAATCTAAACGAGACAGTATTCAAGCTTCAGCCAAATACCATGATGATTGCTGAAGAGTCAACAGCATGGCCAATGGTGACAAAACCGGTATATCTGGGAGGATTGGGTTTTAACTTCAAGTGGAACATGGGCTGGATGAATGACATGCTTGAATACATAGGGACAGATCCCATTAACAGAAAATACAAGCACAAGAATATTACATTTTCACTTCATTACGCCTTCAGCGAAAATTACATACTGCCTTTGTCCCACGATGAAGTAGTCCACAGGAAAAAATCAATCTTGGACAAAATGCCTGGCACCTATGAAGAAAAATTTGCAGGAGTGAGGGTCCTTTTGGGTTACATGGCAGCTCACCCGGGCAAGAAACTTAATTTCATGGGATATGAAGTGGGACAGTTTGCCGAATGGAACTTTGAAAAAGAAATTGAATGGTTTCTCACTGATTATGAATATCACAGAAAACTGAACATATATATTAAGGATTTGAATGAATTTTATTTAAGCTGTTCCCATCTTTGGGAAATTGACTATGCATGGGAAGGGTTCAAGTGGATTTCCAATGATGACTATGAACAAAATATAATAGCATTCAAACGAATAAATAAAAACAAGAAAGAACTTATAACTGTAGTAAATTTTTCACCTGTTGAAAGACACAGTTATTCAATCGGATCAGATAAGGGAATTTACACTGAAATATTCAACTCAAACGCTGAAAAATTTGGGGGAACAGGAACAGGAAATTTTGAAAGAATAGTTTCCCAGGCAGGCAGCCTTCACGGGTATGATTCGCACATATCCCTGACGGTACCGCCGCTGTCGGTAATTTTCCTTAAAAAGGATGAAAAGTTCAAAGCAAACGAAATGGGAGGTAAAACATATGAAATTAGCTAAAAAAGAATGTGTGGTAATGCTCCTTGCCGGCGGGCAGGGAAGCAGGCTGGGGGCCCTCACAACAAAAATAGCAAAGCCCTCTGTGCCCTTTGGTGGCAAGTACAGAATCATTGATTTCGCTCTTTCCAACTGTGTAAATTCAGGACTGGACACCATAGGTGTGCTCACACAGTACCAGCCTCTGATTTTAAATTCATATATCGGAGACGGAAAGTCATGGGACCTGGACAGGATGTACGGCGGAATACAAATACTTCCTCCCTATCAAAGAGTAGGAGATTCAGAATGGTATCTGGGAACTGCAAATTCAATTTATCAAAACATAGATTTTATCGATCAGTATGATCCGGAATATGTGCTGGTATTGTCGGGAGACCACATTTACAAAATGGATTATTCCCAAATGATAAAATATCACAAGGAAAAGAACGCCGACTGCACCATATCTGTAATCAACGTCACTCAAAAAGAAGCATCCCGTTTTGGAATTTTAAGCTCTGATGAAGACGGAAGAATAACAGCCTTTGAAGAAAAACCGAAAAGACCAAAGAGCACCCTTGCTTCCATGGGCATTTATGTGTTTTCATGGAATAAATTAAAGAAATACCTTGAGCTTGACAATTCAAACCCTGAATCTTCCAAAGATTTCGGCAAGGATGTAATACCTGCAATGCTGAAATCAGAAGAAAAAATGTATTCCTACGAATTCAAGGGATACTGGAAAGATGTAGGGACAATTGATTCTCTTTGGGAAGCAAACATGGACCTGTTAGGACACGATGGTTTCGACCTGTACGGAGACTGGGTCATATATTCAAGGCACGAAGAAAGGCCTCCTCAATACATAAGCAGTTCAGCTGAAGTAAAAAACTCCATAGTTTCAGAAGGAGCTGTAATACTTGGAAAAGTTGAAAACTCCATAATATTTTCAGGTGTTAAAGTAAATGAGAATGCTGTTGTGAAAGATTCAATTGTAATGGCTGATGTTGAAATAAAGGAAAATTCCCAAGTAAACTATTCAATAATAGATGAAATGGTGAAAATCGGTCCTGGTCTAAAAATAGGGACTCCAAAAGATCAAAAAGCAGAAATAACTGTAATACCGCGCGACAGCGTTATAAATAACATGTAAGGAGGGACATTATGAACAACACTTTAGGAATAATATTTTCTGACATGCAGGACTGGAGCATGACAGAACTGGCATCCCACCGTTCAGTTGCTGCAATACCATTCGGAGGAAGATACAGGCTCATTGATTTCCCCCTTTCCAATATGGTCAACTCAGGAATGCATAAAATCTGCATCATAACAAAAAGCAACTACCGTTCTCTAATGGAGCACGTAGGCTCCGGCAAGGACTGGGATTTATCAAGGAAAAAAGGAGGCATACTCATATTTCCTCCCTACGCCCTGGGCGAAAACCACGGACTATTTACAGGAAGGCTGGATGCCTTAAAAAGAGTACTGGACTATATATCATCTTCAAAGGAAAAATATGTTGTGCTGTCCGACAGCGACATGATTTACAACATCAACTACAGGGACGTAATAAAATATCATGAAGAAAAAAATTCAGACATAACTGCAGTGTACACAAAGTACCCGCTGAACAAGACATGTTCAATTCATAAAATAATGTATGAATTTGATGAGGAAGGCCGAGCAAAAGACATACTTGTTTATCCCATAATAAACGGAATCCACAACATTGGTCTTAACACATGGGTTATGAACAAGGATTTCCTTGAGGCCCTCATTCATGACGCCATTGCGCGAAATTACAAGGATTTCAGCTACGATGTCCTTGCTGCCAGAGTACACAGCCTAAGAATTTACGGCTACGAATACAAGGGTTTCTACGCACACATAGATTCTCTGCAGAGCTATTACGACAACAGCATGAAACTTTTAAAGATGGATGTTCTGCAAAGCTTGTTTTATTCCAAAACCGGTCCCATATTCACAAAGACAAAGGATTCAACTCCAACGAAGTACCTGAACCATGCAAATGTGAAAAATTCATTGATTGCCAGCGGCTGCACAATTGAAGGAACTGTCGAAAACAGCATCATATTCAGAGATGTTAAAATAGGAAAAAATGCTGTGGTTAAAAATTCAATTATTATGCAGCACGGAACTATCGGTGAAAATGCCCAGCTTGATTCTATAATATCAGACACATATGCCTTTGTTAACAATGACAGAGTCTTGCTTGGCTATTCCAGCTGCCCGTTCTTTATCAAGAAACATTCGATAGTATAGGAGTGATTATATGAGCGTTATGAAAGTATTGTATGCGGCTTCTGAAGCCGCTCCATTTATAGCAACAGGAGGACTGGGTGATGTTGCAGGTTCTCTGCCCAAGGCACTTTCGGAAAAATACGGTGACAAAATAGACATCCGAGTAATAATTCCCCTGTACCAAAACATAACAGACCGAAGCGGTTTTGAATTTGCAGGAAAAACAACGGTACCTCTTGCCTGGAGGCAGCAGTACTGCGGAGTATTTAAGCAGGTAATGAACAATGTAACATATTACTTCATAGACAATGAATATTATTTCAAAAGAAGTGAATGCTACGGACACTATGATGACGGCGAAAGATTTGCTTTTTTCTCAAAAGCAGTGCTTTTTATACTGCCCATGATTGATTTCATGCCGGACATTATTCTTTCAAACGACTGGCAGACTTCTCTGATTCCGGTGTATCTCAAGACAAAGTATTCAAGCTATTCAAACTTTAAAAATATTAAGACAATAATCACCATTCACAACATTGAATACCAGGGAATTTATGATTTGAACATAGCTGAGGATGTATTTGACATCCACGGAAAGGAAAAATCAATCATAGAATACAACGGTGCAATAAATCTCCTGAAGGGAGCTCTTGAAACAAGCGACATAATCAGCACCGTAAGCGAAAGCTACTCAAGGGAAATAATGGATGATTCCATTGCCCATGGTCTTGCAAAAATAATAAGCAGCAATTCTCATAAGCTCAGAGGAATTTTAAACGGCATAGATACGGATTTTTACAATCCAGAAACAGATAGCTCGCTGTTTGAAAATTTCAGCAGCAAAAACATAAAGAAAAAATATCTTAACAAGCTTAACCTGCAGATGCTTGCAGGACTTCCGCAGGATGAAAATATCCCTGTTGTTGCAATTATTTCAAGGCTTGTAAAGCACAAGGGTTTTGAACTTATCATTCACGGAATTGAAGAAGTATTAAAAGAAAAGGTACAGTTCATAATACTTGGAAAGGGAGACCGGGGATACGAACTTTTCTTCAAGTCACTTCAGGACCGCTATCATGACAAGGTGGCAGCAAGAATTGATTTTAATTCAGACCTGGCACGCAAAATTTATGCTGGATCTGACTTTCTCCTGATGCCGTCCATAAGCGAACCATGTGGAATTGCTCAAATGATTGCGTCCCGCTACGGGACTGTGCCAATTGTGCGGGAAACCGGAGGGCTCAAAGACTCAATCCACGACTGCAGCCTCGGTTCAGGAAACGGCTTTACATTTTATGAACAAAATCCGGGAGTTCTTGCGGAAACTATAAAAAGAGGACTTCAAGTATACTCAGAAAAAGAAGATTGGGAAAAACTTGTTGAAGCGGTCATGAATGTTGACTTCAGCTGGAATGCATCCGCTGAAAAATACTTTGAAATGCTTCAAGGTTTATTGACCCAGGGAGAAAAATAATGTTGGAACAAAAAATAGATTCACGACTCATGGAAACATTGATTGATGAAGAAATTTCACGTTATTGGAACACTGAGCCTCAGGTTGCGAGCACAATCCAGGTTTATAGGGCACTTTCAACCGTTATAAGAGACCTGCTGCTTAAAAAAAGAAATAAGTTTCTAAAGCAGTTTACAAATAATCAGCAAAAGAAGGTTTATTACCTGTGCATGGAATTTCTTACAGGGAAATCACTGAAAAACAACTTATACAACTTAAAAATTGAGCAGGAAGTTTCTGAAGCTTTAAGAAAATATAATGTATCCCTGGAAGAGCTGTACAACATCGAAAAAGATCCGGGCCTTGGAAACGGGGGACTTGGGAGACTGGCTGCATGTTTTATGGACTCCCTTGCGACCGAAAATTACCCGGCCGTTGGATTTTCAATAAAATATGAGTTCGGACTTTTCAAGCAGAAAATCATAGACGGTTGGCAGACGGAACTTCCGGACGACTGGCTCACAACTTCTGATGTCTGGCTCCTGCCTCGGACTGAAGAAAGAGTTATTGTTAAATTTGACGGAAAAGTCAGGGAAGAATGGACCGAAAAAGGTTTGAAAATCCATCACGACTACCCCACTCAAATAGAAGCTGTGCCCTATGACATGATGGTATCAGGATACGACAGCAAGGGAGTGAGTCTTCTTAGGCTCTGGGAATCAAGAAGTTTAAACAGTATTGACATGAATCTGTTTTCACAGGGCGATTATATAAGAGCCCTGGCAGAAGATTCACTGGGCGAAGCAATATCAAAGGTTCTCTACCCTTCCGACAATCACTACGAAGGTAAAATATTGAGACTAAAGCAGCAGTACTTTCTTGTTTCAGCTTCAGCTCAGAACATTGTGAAAGTACATTACAATAAATACAATACCCTTGATAATTTCAGCCAAAAGAATGCAATCCACATAAACGACACCCATCCAGCCCTGGTTATTCCGGAACTCATGCGCATTTTCATGGATGATTACAACTATTCATGGGATGATTCGTGGAAGATTGTTGTTGATTCTGTTTCCTATACAAACCATACTGTGCTTTCCGAAGCACTGGAAACATTTGACGACAACATAATCAAGGTGAAGCTTCCAAGAATTCACATGATTATTGCAGAAATAGACAGACGCTTCATGGATGAGGCAACTCACAAATTAGGTGATAGGAACAAGGCACTCAAGATGTCCATATTCGGATATGAAAAAGTAAACATGGCAAACCTGTGCATACGCGGCAGCCACTGTGTAAACGGTGTGGCCAATCTTCACACGGAAATACTTAAAAAAACAATTTTCAAAGATTTCAATGAATACACCCCAGGTAAAATTATAAATGTGACAAACGGAATAACCCACAGGAGATGGGTCAATCAGGCTAACCCATTGCTTAAGGACTTGTTGACAGACATTCTTGGTGAAGAATACTACCTAAATCCTGAAAAGCTAAATCTTCTTAAAAACTACAAAGATGACCAAAGCGTCCTAAAAAATCTTGATGAAATTAAATTTCAGAATAAAAAAAGGCTGGCAGAACACGTTTCTAGATACAACCACATCAATCTTGACATTGATTCTATATTTGACATACAAGTCAAGAGGCTTCATGAATACAAGAGGCAGCTTTTAAATGCCATGCGCATTATAAGCCTAATAATTGACATAAACGAAGGAAATATTGCTGACATTGTACCTGAAACATTCATATTTGCAGCCAAGGCTGCCCCGGGATACTTCAGGGCAAAGGAAATAATTCAACTCATATTTGCACTCAGCGATTATATAAATAAAAACACATTCGTTAAAAAATACATCAATGTTGTTTTCATAGAGAATTATTCTGTCAGCCTTGCAGAGCTCATAATTCCAGCAGGTGAAATAAGCGAGCAAATATCACTGGCAGGCAAGGAAGCAAGCGGAACAGGAAACATGAAGTTCATGATTAACGGCGCCCTTACAATAGGAACATATGACGGTGCCAATGTTGAAATAATCAATGAAGTGGGAGAAGAAAACTTCTTTCTTTTCGGTCTTCGTGACCACGAGGTGGAAAGTCTCTGGAATCATGGCTATTCTTCCATACAGTATTATCAGAAAAATCTGAAGCTTCGAAAAATAATAGACTTTTTAAATAAAGGTATAAACGGAAAATCCTTCGAGTCCATTTCCAAATATCTCTTAGGAGGATCTGCTGTGGGAGATCCTTACATGTGTTTTGCTGATTTTGACTCCTACATGGAAGTTCACAGGAAAGCCTCACACCTTTACTACAACGACAAAATGAAATGGAATCAAATGTCCCTAATGAACATTGGTTCAGCAGGAATATTTTCCTCCGACAGAACGGTCAGGGAATATGCCGAGAAAATATGGGGATTGAATCCTGTTAACAAATGACAAGTAACCTAACAATCAGCAGTTATAAAGGATAATCTTATGTTTATATTTGACAGTCAGTCTGAATTTTTCAGGTCTCCTCAGGGAGGGGTAAAGACGGGTGATGAAATTGCGCTTAAGATTTATGTGAAGCGAAGTTTCCCCATGCGTCCAGAACTTCTCATAGAAAAAAGGCTTGATTATGCGGTTGAAACGTACAAAAGAATTACCATGGAATGGATAGGTGCCGAAAAAAATCTTGATTTGTACCGTGCAGTCTTTTCTGTGGATAGATCAGGAAACTATTATTATTCATTTATCATAGGGGAAAACAAATCAAGTTATAACCAGCTGCTGATATATGATGACTTCACAACTCCTGACTGGATTAAGGGAGGAATAATATATCATATTTTTGTGGATAGGTTTTATAAAGACATGACTCTTTTGAAAAATGATGACATCACGGTAAGAAATGACTGGGGAGGAACTCCCCGGTATTTGCCTAACGAAAAAGGAGAAATACAAAACAATGACTTTTTCGGCGGAAATCTTGAGGGTATAAAGAAAAAACTCCCTTACCTTAAGGACCTTGGAGTTACAGTCATTTATCTTTCTCCTGTTTTTGAGGCTCATTCAAATCACAAATATGACACAGGAGATTACCTAGACATTGACCCCATGTTTGGAAATGAAGAATCCCTTAAGGAACTTTGCACAGAAGCTTCCAAAATGGGAATGTATGTCATTCTTGACGGAGTATTCAGCCACACGGGCTCAGACAGCATTTACTTCAATAAAAAAGGACGTTACAAATCCCTTGGTGCATACCAGAGCAAATCATCACCATACTACAGCTGGTACATGTTCAACAGCTGGAATGAGGATTACGTGTGCTGGTGGAATATCAAGACACTTCCTGCAGTAAACAAGGAAAACAAAGATTACATTGACTTCATCACAGGAGAAAATGGAGTTTTAAATCACTGGCAAAAATGCGGAGTCAAGGGTTGGCGCCTTGATGTGGCAGACGAACTTCCTGACAGCTTTTTAAAAAGTTTAAGAAAATGTGTGAAAGAAAAAGATATAGATGCCTACATAGTAGGAGAAGTATGGGAAGATGCATCAGACAAATTTTCTTATGGAAATCTGAAGCAGTATTTCCTGGGAAAACAGCTTGATTCTGTAACAAATTATCCATTGAGAAATGCCATTATAAACTTCATCCAAACAAAAGACTGCAGTGAACTTTACCAGACAATGAACATGATTATTGAAAAGTATCCTCTCCAGTCTGTACACTGCCTCATGAATATTCTAGGAACACACGACACAGCAAGAATCCTCACAGTCATTGGCAGCAGCTCTGTTCCAGAAAGCAAATCAGAAATGGCAGTAGACACACTTACAGCCAGTGAACTGACAGAGGGAATAATGCTCCTTAAAATTGCAACACTGCTGCAGATGACACTGCCAGGCATTCCATGCATTTATTACGGAGACGAAGCAGGAATGCAGGGATGGACAGACCCTTTCAACAGAAGATGCTATCCCTGGGGGGAAGAAAATAAGGAAATATTAAGTCATTACAAATCCTTGGGAAAATTAAGAAAAAGCTCATCTGTTTTTGCTCAGGGAAAATACAGATGCCTTGTTCATGATAAAGGAATGTATGTATTTGAAAGATTTAATGATGAAACGCGCTTAATAATTGCAGTTAATATTTCATCCAACACTGTGACTTTAAATTTAAAAGAAAACATGATGGAATACGGCAAGAAGGAAACAATCAGCAGTTTTAACATTAAAAGCAATGAATACCTGATTTTAATGAACTATTAATTATTAAACATAAAAATTTCAGCACACCGGCCTTTTAATCCATAAAAAAACTGCCTAAGCAAATTAATTTTGCTAAGGCAGTTTTTTGTGATTTAATTTATCGGGAGTTTTTGTTTATTTTCCGCTTGCAGCGTTTAATCCTGCTATTCGTCCGAATGTGAATATATCAGCTATAGCATTTCCTCCAAGTCTGTTTCCTCCATGGATTCCTCCGGCAACTTCTCCGGCTGCCCATAACCCAGGAATAATTTTTCCATCTTTATCTATAACATGAGTTTCTGTGTCTATGACAACACCGCCCATTGTGTGGTGAAGTGAAGCTTTTCTTGGGCTTATGCAAATTCCCACTTCATCATGAGATTCAATATAATCAAGGTCAATTGCCCCGGATAATACTTCTTTGCCAAAATCATCATCTTTTTGAGCTGCTACATAGCTGTTGTATTTTTCAATAGTTTCACGAAGCTGTTCTTCTGTAAATTCAGGTGCTACGCCTGCTGCCGGTGATTTTGTGGCTTCTGCCAATTCGGCAAGATTTTTTCCGTACCAAATGTGTCCGCCTTCAACCATGGCTGCAATACGTTCATCATATTCAGTACCCTTTATAAGCTCATTTGGGTTTCCAACATTTCCTCTGCCTGCATAAACTATATAGAAAATTTTATCTTGAAGAGCCAATGAAGCTTTTGCAAGAACATCACGCTCTGCATATTCATTTACAAATCTCTTACCATTTCCGTCAATCCAAATTTGTTCTGCTGCATCTGCCCAGATACCGTCAGTCATGGTTCCTTTTACAGGTGATGAAGAAGGCATCATCTGTGCAACTTCCATTCCTGTTAAATCAGCACCGATTGCCTGTGCCATTATTATACCATCGCCTTCATTAGTACCCAGGTTAGTTGATAATGTTCTGTCTGAAAGGTCATCTCCCCAATATTTATCATACTCTTTAACCATTGCAGGATTTGCGCAGTAACCACCTGTTGCAAGAACTACACCTTTTGATGTATTTACTGTGATCTGAGTACCGTCTGCCTGTTCAGCCTTTGCACCGATTACCTTGCCTGATGCATCTGTTAAAAGTTCAGTACCGCTGGTTTCTGTATATATAGCAACACCCTTTTCCTTAGCAACCTTTACAAGCTGAGGAATACGATCAGCTCCTGACATGAAACTGTGTGTTCTAGGCCACATAGCTCCAAGAACAGTTCCAGTTCCAGGCGCTTTTCCATATTGAGCTGTCTTGCCATATGAAGAATTAAGACCAACACTTCCCATCCATACAAAAGAATCAAGTGCACTTTGGGCTAGTTTCCTTGCAAGATCAACTTTTGGGGCTATCCAATTTCCATCAGATAATTGTCTGAGTCCTCCAGTATAAATATGCCACATATGCAGTGCGACAGAATCAAAACCCGGCATGTCGACTCCAGCTTCTTTACCTGCATTTGCTGCATAAAATGCATTGATATCAGCTTTCAGCTCTGTCAAAACTTCTTTCCATTCGGGATAGACATCAAACTTAAGTTTTGAATCAGCAGAATCAAGTTTCAGATAACTATCTAATGTGTTCTTTTGTGCCTTAGACAGTATCATTACACTTTGAGCTTCTGTATCAACAGCATTGTAAGCTGCCCCTGCCATCATTGTATTTCCGCCAAGTACAGAGCCTTTTTCAATAAGGATAACTTTAGCTCCTTGTTCTGCGGCGCTTATAGCTGCAGTGAGACCAGCTCCTCCTCCGCCCATTACAAGAACATCAGTATCCCATGTCTGTGGTTCTTTTGGTGCTGCTGCAACTTTGTTTGCCTTTAAAGCATCTACATCAAGTCCTGCTGCTTTTGCTGCATCAGCAACTGCATTTATAATGCCGAAACTGGACAAAGTCGCACCTGTTACAGTGTCTACAGACAAGCTTTGATTTTCTATTATCTGTTTGGGTATGCGCTCAAATGCTACTACTGAAACATTTGGAGTTTCCTTGTTTTCTTTAAATTCAATGTCTGTAATTTTACTGTCTTTAACCGTAATGCTTACAGTTATTGGTCCCTGCATACCTCCGGCAGTACCATCAAAACTGCCATTAATCAGTTCTGCTGGTTTTTCTTCATTAACAGGTGCTTCTGTTTGCTTGGCACAGCCAACAACAGAAACTATCATGCAAATGCATAAAAACATAGAAATAAATTTTTTTGTCTTTCCACTAAAGCCTTTTACTTTCATATATATCTTCCTCCCTTTATTTTGATCTTCAGCAATGCCAAAATCATTTGTGTAAATAATAACATGTTTTTCAATTAATGGTGGTTAAACAGTTATTAAAAATTATTGCTGTATTTAATATATTTTTCACAATCAAGTGCCCTCTGACTATTTTATTTTTATTATTAATAAAAAAATCACTTGAAACTCGTTAAAAAAGTTTCAAGTGATTAAGAAACGTTAATATTTATAAAAAATAAATTAACAGTGTCTTAATTAGTCTGGCTAAGTTTTATTGTTTTTCCGGATAGATCAAAGTAATATCCTTTGCCCCACTCCATTTTTAAAAACCTTGGGTTTTCGGGATCGTCTTCAATTTTTTCACGAATATTATGTATATGGACTATTACAGTCCTAGTATCGCCATAACTCTTTTCACCCCAGATTTTAAGATAAATTTCCTTCGGAGTGAAGTATTTGCCCTTATTTTGCATTAAAAAGGAAAGAATTTTGAACTCTGTACCAGACAGTTTTTTTTCGCCTTCTGCCTTTACAACTACATGACGTCTTGCATCCAGAGTAAATCCCTGACATTCCAAAATGTTCTGAGTTGGCTGCATATTCTTGTTGTAACGTCGAAGATTTGCCTGGATTCGAGCTTCCAGCACCTTGTTGTCAAAGGGCTTTACTAAAAAATCATCCCCTCCTTGTTCCAAGGCACGAACAATTGTATTGCTGCTGTCAAGGCATGATATAAATATTATGGGGCAGTCATGCCACTCTCTCAAGCGTGCGCAAAGGTCCACTCCGTCAACATCAGGCAAGAGTATATCAAGCAATATGACATCAAAGTTATCTCTTGCATTTGCAAAAGCCTCTCCGCCGGTTTTAGCCCATACAATCTGATATGTTTCTGCTTGTTCCAAATAGTAAAAAATTACCTTTGCTACCAGGGCATCATCCTCAATCAAAAGAACACGTGTCACAAAATTCACCTCTTTGTTTAAATAATTACAAATATGTTGTCTTAAAAATAATATATCTTAAGCAGCTTATAATTGCAACACCTCTTTTAAATATGGCTTGACAGTAATTATGTTAATAGTATAACATTTAATTATAAAGAAGAGGTTAAAATGAAAAGAAACTATATAAAGACTGTTGCTGTATTCCTTTTTATGATTATAATAACATTTTCGCTTTGTGTCATAATTAATGACAGTTTTAGCACGCTTAAAAGTGGACAAGTATTTTCACCTGCCAATGAAAATACTATGTATTCATTGTCAGGTTACAGATGGGATTCAATTACAAGAAAGTATTACTTTGATATTGTTGTTGAAGATATTAATCAACCATTATCACTGATATACGGGTTTATTCCTGAAGACATATATGCAAACGGAAGAGTCATAGCACATTCCGCTAATTTTAACTTATCAAATTTTTCAAGTGTTACAATTGATTCAAGCTTGTACAACAAGGAAACAAATACTTTAAATTTGGAATTTGACAGCAAGGAGAACCCTTACAATCAGTCAGTGTACATCACCACAGAAAATGGTGCTGCCCATGCGCTTTCTACCTACTACATGACATTTGCATTCAATCTGGGAATGACATTTTTAATGTCACTTTATGGATGGTCACTTTATTTTAATAAACGAACCGAAAAATATTTATTATGGTTCTCCATATATACAGGAGCACTTACTCTATGGAGTCTCGGCTCACTGGCTTTGGGAACAGGTTGGAATTTTATTAAGCCCTTGGTTTCTCATGCATATGGCTGGTGTGCACTACTTGACATAATCATTAGCTGCAAGATGTTCAATACAAAACTTCCAGGCCATTTTGACCGGTTGTTAAGCCGAAGTGGCGTCATTTTTCTGCTTCTTGCCTGGGCTTTTATTGAAACGCTCTTACCCAAGACATTCAGAGATTATTATTTCCTATTCTTTTTTTCAATTGCAGCACTTATATATGCCTGCGCACAACACCGAAAAGGTGCGTATATGCTTCTTGCGGGGCAGACAATAAGTCTTGGCATACGGCTTGTGGTAACCGTTTCTCCTGTTATGAAGAACCAAATCAGTTATCTCCTAAGAGTTATGAGATATTCAAAGCTGTTTAATCTTCCTTTTGCAGTATGTTGTATGCTGTTGATAAACAGTTTGTTTGCTGAAAAGTTTTCCGAATCTGAAGCACTTGCAGAAAAATTGGAGCAGACAAATCAAGAACTGGAAACAAAGGTGCTGGAGCGAACCAGCGCCTTGAAAAATCAGCAGAGACAAAAAAACACTTTTATGATGAATGTGTTTCATGATTTGCGAACTCCACTTTTTATTTTAAGGGGATGTACGGAAAGAATCAAATCATTCCCTCATCAACTTCCTCATGAACTTCCAGTAATGGAAGAAAGACTTGACTTTACACAACACTTGGTTGATGATTTGTTTTTAATGGCAAAGCTTGAAGACAAACAGGTTATCCTTGAAACAGAGCGTGTTCCATTGGGTAGCTTGGTCTCCAAGGTTACGAAAGCATGTCTTGTTGTGAGTGAAAAAAAAGATGTCGCTCTTAAATATACCATTATTGATGACTGTATAACCTGGGGCGATGAGTTCAGGCTTGAACAGGCATTTCAAAACCTTATTACAAATGCCATATATTATACAAGACCTGGTGGTTCTGTATGTGTTGAACTTAAATCCCTTGACAATATGGCATTCATATCAGTAACTGATACGGGCGTTGGTATTTTACCTGAAGACCTGGATAAAATATTTGACCGTTACTATCGCGTAAGCGGAAAAGATAAACATCAGTCATCCGGACTTGGCTTAGCCATAGCTCAGGAAATCATTCAGCAGCACAATGGTAAAATAGCAGTAAAAAGTAATATTGGAAAAGGAACAGTATTTACATTGCAGCTTCCGGTTATCCCGCAATAACAGCCTGAATAGGCTGTTTTTTAGTATCTCTCGGTTTTTACAGCTATTGTTTTTATTTTTTCGGCAAGATCATCTGTAAGCAATTCTTTTTTTACTCTCCAAGTCCAATTGTTTCCCAACGTTGATGGAGTGTTCATCCTTGACTCGGATCCAAGGCAGAGAAAATCCTGCAGAGGCACAATACAGAGATTTGCCCTGCTTTGACTGAGAATATCTATTATTTCATATACAAGCGTATTCGTGTCTGTACATTCATCTCTATTAATTCCAAGACTCCTTATCACATAATCTTTTGAGCTTTCATCAAGCTTTTCAAACCATCCCTTCAATGTGTCATTGTCGTGAGTACCTGTATAGGCTACACAATTTTCTTCGTAGTTTTCAGGTAGATACGGATTCAATGGATTATTGTCAAAGGCAAACTGAAGAACTTTCATGCCCGGAAATAATGTGTCCTCCTTAAGCTTAATAACACTTTCTGTGATTATTCCAAGGTCTTCGGCAATAATATTTATATTTCTAAACTGTTCAATTAAAACTTGGAACAGTTCTTTACCATATGCTTTCATCCATTTTCCGTTTACAGCATCTAGAGACCCCCAGGGAACTGCATAAAATTCATCAAATCCTCTGAAGTGATCAATCCTCACTGCATCATACAGCTTTAAGGAAAACTTTATTCTTTCAATCCACCAGATGTAATTTGTTTTCCTTAAATTTTCCCAGTTGTAGACAGGATTTCCCCAAAGCTGTCCTTTGGCGGAAAAACTGTCAGGTGGAACTCCTGCTGCCAAAATCGGTCTGAACTCTTCATCAAACATGAAATTATCAGGATTGCACCATACGTCTATGCTGTCCATTGCTGCATAAATCGGAATGTCCCCTATTATGGAAATCCCATTTTCTAATGCATATTTTTTCAAAAGAGAATACTGGTTGTAAAAAACAAGCTGAAGGAATATCCAGTATTCAATTTCTTCCCTTAGCAAAGCTTTAGCTTCTTCAATTTTTTCTTTCTTTCGGCAGGCTAAATCCCTGTCCCATTCATACCATGGAAGCTGATTATTTTTGTATTTTAGGGACATAAACAAAGCATAATCTTCTGCCCATTTGTTTTCCGTTTTAAAACTGAGGATTTTATCCCGGTATGTTGTCTTTGTGTTCTCATATATTATCCTTAATACATCATATCTTTTGTCAAACTGCTTTTCATAATCTACATGTTCAATGTCTTGTGATGCTAAATCCCTTAAGTCATCTTCCTCAACAAACCCATCCTTTATAAATACTTCAAGATCTATGAGGCATGGGTTTCCTGCAAAGGAAGAAAATGATGAATATGGCGAATCACCATAGGAAACAGGTCCCAGGGGCAGAACCTGCCAGTATTTCTGTCCCGATTTTTCAAGAAAATCAATGAAATTATATGCTTCTCTTCCCAGCGTTCCAATGCCGTATTTTGAAGGCAGACTACTTATGGGAAGAAGTGTTCCCAAACTTCTTTTAAACATATTATTCTCCCTTATACTTCATAACAAGTTCGCATATAAGTTTCTACAAATACAATGTTATGCAGGATTTTCTTCTTTTAAACTCTTCCATACGGTTAAAAGCATTGTGCCGAAGCAGGCAAAGCCTCCTACTACCTCAGAAACAGGTTCGGACAAAAATACACCCGATATTCCCAGGTTCCATAATCTCGGAAGTATTATTACCATAGGCAAAACAAGCACAACCTTCCTGAAAATTGAAAAGAATATGGCGAATTTTGACTTGCCAAGGGCTACGAACACTGACTGCCCTGCAGACTGAAGGGCCATGGTAAAAAAGCATGCGAAGAACAATCTCAGCATTGGAATTCCTGCGGTTAAAACTTCAGCATCGCTGTTGAATATTTTGATGAAAAACCCGGGGAAAAACTGAATCAAACCCCATATAAACGTGTTGTACAGCACTGCCGAAATGGCTGTAAACTTTATGCAGCTTTTTACCCTGTCATACTTTCCTGCGCCGTAGTTATAGCCCATAACAGGCTGTGCGCCGCTTGCAAGACCCATTACCGGCATTGAAAATATTTCCCGCACTGAATTTATGACTGTCATTATACCAACATACAGGTCTCCTCCGTACACCTGAAGAGTGGCATTGCTGGCTATTTGTATTATAGAGTTTGTAATCTGCATTACAAATCCTGATGTTCCAAGACCAATGATTCTTTTTATTCTTTCTTTCTTAAGATGAAGGCTGTTTTTCTTGAGCCTTAAAATTGCTGTGTAACCTGTAAGAAACTTAAGCACCCACACTGCTGACAACAATTGAGATATTATGGTGGCAAGAGCTGCTCCTTTTACTCCCATATCCAGGGCAAATATAAATATGGGGTCAAGCACTATGTTTGCAACAGCCCCCATGATTACAGTCATCATGGCAACTCTGCCGAATCCCTGTGAATTGATAAAATTGTTCATTCCCAAGCTTATCATCACAAAAATATTTCCCAGCAGATAAATTGTTATGTATTCATCAGCATATGCATATGTTGCATTACTTGCTCCAAACATATAAAGTACCGGCTTTTTTATTATAAGTCCTACTACAGTGAGAATTATGCCGCTTGCTGCAAGCATAGCAAAAGAATTTCCCATAATCTTTTCTGCTTCATCTATGTTGCCCCTGCCTCTTTCTATTGAACAAAGAGGTGCTCCTCCCATTCCAAACAGATTTGCAAATGCCATAACAATTGATATTATTGGAAGACTTACTCCAACACCGGTAAGTGCCGTAAAGGCATCACCTGGCATCCTGCTTATATAGATGCGGTCTACTATATTGTAAAGAACATTGACAAGCTGAGCCAAAATCATTGGGATTGCCATGTCCATAATATGTTTTGCAACACTTCCTTTTGAAAAATCATTAACTGTTTCCATTACTACCCCTTTTCTATTAATGTAATTAGCTTTGTCCAGTATCCATAGAATTTTACTTCCAAACATACTTTCATGTCAAGAGCATAAAAAAAGGTCTTCATAACGAAAACCTTTTTTTCTCATTCAATCAATTATGGGTAGTAACTGGAAATAATCTTCTTATTTTACAACAGCTATTTCCAGTACATCAGACAATGGTCTTGCACTGGTCCAACTATCCCACACAAAAGCTTTCACATTATAGTCCCCTGTCGTTGGAATTCTGAAGCCGGTTGTTAATCTGCTGCTTTCGCCTGTCTTTGTACTAATATTCATGTATGAGTAATTTACCATCATATTATTTGTTTTATCATATAGCGCAACTATAAGCATTGCTTCCTTAGTTTCACTTGTATTATTGGTCAACTCCACTGTTACATCTGCATCACCGCCAAGCTTAAATGATGGCTTAGGATCAATGAATCGAATATCAAATTTATTTTCATCAGTTGCATGTATTCCATCGTAAATGGCACTGGCAAGCATTCTAAATTGATATGACGGATGAGCTCTGTTAGTAATATGATTTGCAAACAGTGTGATAGTTGCATCTCCAACCTTATCCTGAATAATATAAGGCTTGCCCTTAGCTAAATCATGATTTGGCCCCCAACCTGCAACATAGAAATCATCTCCATCTACTAATGATGCCAATACTCTTATGACACAAAAAAAGAACAGAGTAATACTCTGCTCCTTTTTGATCATAATACCCTAAAGTTTTATTATAAATATTTTTTCAACACTTCAACCTTATCTGTTTTTTCCCAAGGAAGATCCAGATCGTTTCTTCCAAAGTGACCATATGCTGCAACCTGCTGGTAGATAGGTCTTCTCAGCTTGAAGTTTTCAATTATGGCTGCTGGTCTTAAGTCAAAGTTTTCAGCAACTGCCTGTTCAATTTTTTCATCGGCAATTTTGTTTGTTCCGAAAGTTTCAACCATTATTGAAACCGGCTTAGCAACTCCTATGGCATAAGCAAGCTCAACTTCGCACTTGTCTGCAAGTCCTGCTGCAACAATGTTCTTTGCAATGTGTCTTGCTGCATATGCTGCTGAACGGTCAACTTTTGTTGGATCTTTTCCGGAGAATGCTCCGCCGCCGTGTCTTGAGTATCCGCCGTATGTGTCAACTATTATCTTTCTTCCAGTGAGTCCTGAGTCTCCCTGAGGTCCTCCGATAACAAATCTTCCTGTTGGATTTACAAAATATTTTGTATTTTCATCAAGAAGCTCTGCAGGGACAGTTGTCTTGATAACATGTTCCATAAGGTCTTTTTGAATTGTTTCCCTCTCAGCTTCAGGATTGTGCTGAGTTGAAATAACAATGGTGTCAACTCTTACAGGCTTGTTGTCGTGGTATTCGATTGTCACTTGAGTTTTTCCGTCAGGTCTTAAGTATGGAACAGTCTTGTTTTTTCTTACTTCAGACAGCTTCAGTGAAAGTTTGTGTGCCAGTGATATTGGCATAGGCATGAGTTCAGGAGTTTCATTGCATGCGAATCCAAACATCATGCCCTGGTCTCCGGCGCCTATCATGTCATTTGTGTCAACGTGAGCTTTCTTGTATTCGTCAGCTTCATTAACGCCCATTGCTATGTCTTGTGACTGTTCTTCTATTGATGTAAATACGGCGCATGTTTTGAAGTCGAATCCGTATTCTGCGTTGTCATATCCTATGTTTTCTACTGTCTTTCTAACTATTTTTGGAATGTCAATGTAGCAGCTTGTGCTTATTTCTCCTGCTACAAGCACGAAACCTGTTTTAGTGACTGTTTCACAGGCAACTCTTCCATTAGGGTCTTGTTCCAAAATTGCATCTAAGATGCCATCTGAAATCTGGTCGCACATTTTGTCTGGGTGACCTTCTGTTACTGATTCAGATGTAAATAACCATTTCTTCATCTTTTATTCCTTTCTCATATGAATTACATACATAAAAAAACTCTTCCAAAGAAGAGGTCGCAGTCTTGGTATAACCTCATCTATCGGAAATCCGCGGGATTTGGCACCTTGAATAATCAGGCTGCCGGGTTTCATAGGGCCTCGTCCCTCCACCACTCTTGATAAGGAGTTTGTTCAATAATAGCATATACTTTTTTTAATGTCAACAATATTATTTTAAATTTTTCTCTCAAAAATATCATTCGAATTGCAATGTTGTATTGTTTCTACCGGTTGAAATTGTAATATATTCTGCTGCAATCTATCTAGGTTTATATTTCCCTGATAGATTTCATTTATTACATTTATTTCAAAGTTGATACCATAGCTTTTTTAAAACTGGTAATGGAACTTTTCCATTTTCCATACGTCTTAAATATTATCTGCATTTCTATAAATTGCTAACACTTGGGGAAATTAGGTGTTAAATTGTTATTTAAATGTGGTATAATGGAATATAAAATTGAAGGGAATGATACAATGATTATTAAAAAGATAGCGGCTGTTTCAGCAGCCATTGCTCTAATGATGGCATCTAACGCATATGCCAGCAGCTTTTACACAGTATACGACTTAACAGAACAAACAAGGCTCTCCACGGGCATTACATATGAAAGTATTGAAAGGTACACTTCCTTGGGGTGGATGAACATCAATGTCATAAGAGCTGATTTGACGGATAAATACACAACTGTTGACCCCATAACTAATGCAAATGGAGTATCTAACAGAGCATCCTTAAGCTCCATGATGAAATCATCAGGCGCTGTTGCAGCAGTAAATGGAGACTTCTTCTACATGGGAAGCCCTACATACACATACGGTCCACTTATTTCAGACAATAAAATAATAACGTCCCCTCTTCCTTACAGCTACGGTTATCCAACTGTATCAAGGTTATTGGACGGCTCTGTGAATATATCGGTATGGAACCCCAAAATCACCCTTTACGGCTCAGACGGCACGACTTTTGACGTTACAGTTATGAACAAGACTTCATCTCTGGACTGGGCTCCAACAATTCTTACAAAAGATTGGAACAGCACATCACCCGGATACACAAACAAGGACATTGTTGAAGTTGTTGTAAAGGAAGGCACAGTATCAGAAGTGAGAAAGAACCAGCCTTCAGCATTGATTCCAACGGACGGATACATAATAGCCAGTTCCAATCAAACTACAATGGAGCAAATGCTTAAATCATTCCAGCCAGGCAGTCCCGTGTCTCTTGACATTGAGCTTGACTTCAGCCCTGAAAATGTAGATTGGGCTTTTGGAGCTCTCAATTACCTGGTGAAGGACGGACAGTTCAATGAAGCAAGCAACGAAGTTCTTGGAACAAATCCTAGAACTGCCATTGGATTCAACAAAGACAACACAGAAATGATAATGGTTACAATTGACGGAAGAAACAAAGATTACGTTGGAGTAAAACAAACAGAACTCGCCCAGATAATGATAGACCTTGGTGCATATACCGCAGTCAACATGGACGGCGGCGGATCAACAACAATGGGAGTTGATTTTCTTAAGAACTCCAATGTCACAGTGGTAAACATTCCTTCTGATGGAAGAGAAAGAAATCTGGCTTCCGGTGTTGGAGTTTTCAATAATTCTCCTGACAGCGACATAGCGAGCAAAATTGAAATAGCAGCAGATAAGGCAGTTTTCAACAACACTGAAGCAGCCCTTGAACTTAAGGCTTACAATGAATATTTCACACCTGTGGATGTTAAAGCAAGCGACATAAATTATTCGATAAAACCTTCAAATTCAGGCAAGGTGGTTAATAACATATTTTACCCGAGCAAGACAGGAAATGTCACAATAACTGCAACAGTAGGTGATTCAACAGGAAGCACTGAAATTGAAGTGCTTGATAGTCCTGCATCATTGGAGTTTGATGTAGAAACTCTGGTTATGTCCCATGGAGATACCTACAACTTAGGTAATGCACTGGGAATTGACAAAGACGGAAAATCAGCATACATTCCTTCAAAATATCTTTCATATTCATACAGGAACAAAGTTGGAAAGGTAACTGACGGAATTTTCACTGCAGGAGAAACAAGCAATACCGGTGCTATCACTGCAACATTCGGTAACGCAGTCAAGAACATAATAGTAAAGGTTGGCTACAGATTCCAGACTCTTAACAGATTTGAGAATTTGGAAGATTTGAAGCTTAACTTGTATCCTGAAGATTCTGAAGGCAAAATCTCTATCACTGATGAATTTGTAAAGGAAGGCTCAAATGCATTGAAACTTGATTACGACTTTACGAAAATGACTGATCAAAGCATTGCATTCATAGAATTCGGAGACAACGGCCAGGGAATTAAACTTGAAGACAAGCCAAAGGCCATTGGAATGTGGGTTTACGGCGATGGCAAGAATCACTGGCTAAGAACAAGAATAACAGATGCCTACGGCAATGAAATAAAGATAACTTTTGAAGATGAAGTAAACTTTACGGGCTGGAAGTGGGTTGAAGCCTTCATTCCTCAGGGAACAGCATATCCGGTCACATTAAAGAATATTTATCTGGCAGAAATCAATGAAACAAGAAAAGATTCCGGAACCATTTACATCGACAACCTGAGAATAATGTATGAGCCCAAGGACAAATCTTTAGGACTCAGGGAAGAAACACAGTTTATTGATTCAATGAAGATTTCTTCAATAAAAAACTTTACGGAAAAACTTTCAATAACTCCTGAAAAGGCTGAATTATCTGGTTCAAAATCAGGAAACATAGTATACTTTGACGGCATTATTTCAAATGGAACCATGAGCGCAAACAACACCACAATGTGGAACAACATAAAAAGCTTTGAAAACTATCAGGACAAAGTGCTTGTTCTTTCTCTGAACAGCGATCTTGACAAGATAAACGACCAGCGTGAAGTAGAGGTTTTAAAAGCAATTCTTGAGAAATCTTCTAAAAACAATCAGGTGTTTGTTGTTTTCAAGGGAGCAGAAGAAAATACGGTAATAGAAAACAATGTGAGATACATCACTTACGACGACACCTTTGAACTTGGCATAACTGATGGAGGAACCTCATATAAAAATTGACATACTAATCAATAAAGTGTTATTATTGTAAATAAATGCTTATACAATATTGATAAATGTCTAGGAGGAACCATGTGGAAAGAATTTAAAAAGTTTGCATTCAAAGGAAATGTTTTGGATATGGCAGTAGGTGTTATAATGGGTGGAGCCTTCGGCAAAATAGTTACCTCCGTAGTAAACGACCTCATAATGCCTGTGCTTGGATATTTAATGGCAGACATGGATTTCAAGACCATGAAGTACGTCATGAGCCCTGCTGTCATGGATGGAGAAACCGTAGTAAAAGCTGAAGCAGCTATACTTTACGGCAATTTCATCCAAAATGTTGTAGATTTTTTAATAGTAGCTGCATCAATTTTCCTGTTTGTAAAGCTAATAAACAAATCAAAGGACAAATTGATAAAACAGGAAGCTCCTGCACCTGCAGCACCTAAAGGTCCTACTCAAGAAGAGATTTTAATGGAAATTAGAGACTTGCTGAAAGATAAATAAATTCAAGAGCCTTCGGGCTCTTTTTTATTAAATAAGTCAATTTTCCTTGAATTTTATTTTTTTTCTGTTAGAATTAGATAGTAAAATAACACTTGGAGGAAATTATGAGTTTATATACAGAATGGACTGAAACATTAAAAGGAATAACCACACAAGAAGAATATCAGGCTTTTTTTAATGAATATATGACAAAAGAAACTGAATGCTACAAAAATATTCTTCAGACAAAAAATCCTGTGCTGGAAGGAACAATTAAGGAACTGGCCGAAAAAAACAACATGACTGCCATGGAGTTTGTAGGATTTTTAGACGGCGGAAACACAAGTTTGAAAGAAACATTGGAGCTTGAAAACCTGGAAGAAGATACTCAGATAAAAGCTGAATTTGACTTTGAAAAACTTCTCTGGAACATGCATGATTCAAAAGCAGAATGGCTTTACGGCATGGAAGAATGGAGCAACATTTTTGATGAAGAAAAAAGAAAAGAGATTAAAAAAGATTACAACCGTTCAAAAATAGTTGTAAAAGGTGAAAAAGTCGGAAGAAATGATCCATGCCCATGTGGATCAGGAAAAAAATACAAAAAATGCTGCGGTAAATAGCCGCTGCAGGGGGGAATATTATGAATAAGACAAAGGGTCTGGCCTTCGCTATTTTGGCGGCTTTTATTTATGGTTTCACCCCTGTTCTTGGAAAACTGACATATCTGGAAGGAAGCAATTCTATGTCTCTGACATTTTACAGAAACTTCCTTTCAATACCTCTTCTTTTCGCAATCCTTAAATATAAGAAAGTTCCGGTAATGGCTGACAAAGACGAACTGAAAAACCTTGCAATACTTGGATCAATGGGTTCAACTCTCACAGCCCTCACGCTTTACGCTTCATACAACTACATATCTGTAGGCATGAGCACCACAATTCATTACATATATCCCGTGCTGGTAACCGTTGCCTGTGTGTTTATTTTCAAGGAAAAAGTAAGCAAGGAAAAAATAATCGCCCTGGTGCTTTCAACAATGGGTGTTTTCATGTTTTTTGAAGGTAACTTCAGCCTTATGGGCATATCTCTGGCGTTGATGTCAGGAGTTGTTTATGCCGCTCATCTGTTGTTCATTGACAAAAGCGGACTGAACAAGATGTATCCTTTTAAAATAACATTTTATGCTGCAATATTTTCATCGGTTTATTTGTTTATATTTGGAACAATAAGCGGCACCCTGGTTTTCAAAATGACTGCAACAGGATGGCTTTTTACATTTCTGGTGGCATTTTTCGTTTCATTCCTGGCGAACACATTTATTCCAATAGCTGTAAAAAACGTTGGACCCACAGTAACATCAATTTTAGGGATGTTTGAACCAATAACAAGCATTTTGCTCGGAATGCTTTTTTTAGGGGAACCTGCCACCTTAAGAAATGCTGCTGCCTGCATTTTAATTTTGGCCGGCGTGTTAATTGTAACGGTTTCAAAGGACAAAAACAGTGAAATAGATATCTAGGGGCTATCCAAAAATGAGATAACCTTGTAAAGCGATTTCTAAACCTCTAAATTATCATATAATGGTGTGAATTTTGAGGCTTAAATTTATGAAAAAAAAGAAGTACAAAATAAATTGTTATACACTAAA
The DNA here is from genome assembly GCA_002422545.1 of Firmicutes bacterium UBA6113. Taxonomy (GTDB): domain Bacteria; phylum Bacillota; class Clostridia; order Tissierellales; family Sedimentibacteraceae; genus Sedimentibacter. The sequence continues at coordinate 41,477 of DIWF01000037.1, forward strand.
TTATGGTTTCTTTAGAGGCCTTTTTTTACATAAAAGAAAGCTGTCTCTAATAGAAATTCTAATTTCTAATTTGAGATAGCCCCTTTAAATAAGGTCAAAAAATTCATTTCAATGTTTAAGCATTATGTTAATCATCAGTAAGTTTGTAAACTCCAATACCTGTAAATGCATATATTATTGCAAATATTGGAATTAAGTATGGAAGAATGGTCCACACAGCATAACCTTCAGTTCCAAACACAGGTATCCCAAATGTAGTTGTATAAAATGCTGCTGATATTCCCCAAGGAATCAACGCACCTGTTACTGTCCCTATATCTTCCAAACTTCTTGATAATACATTTGGTGCTACTTTAAATTCAATATATTTTTTTCTATACATTTCCGGAACTAATATAAAACCTATATAAGCAGATCCTGTTGCAAACATCATTAATAACATTGTAAATAGTGTAGCTAATATCAGATGAGCTTGTGTTTTTATTCTATATAACATCGGTTCTAAAACTATATCTAAGTAACCAGCTTTACTTGTGATAGCTGCAAAGGTATATCCACAAAATACTATGAGCACTACGCTAACCATAGAAGTCATTCCGCCACGATTAAGTATTTTCGTTATCTCTGGTACTATATTATCGTTATATACCATATTAACATTAAATCCACTAACAGCAGAAGTAAACCCGTCTCTTAAAGAAAATCCCTGAAATATTACACCTATTATTATCGCAGAGAGACTTGAAATAAAGAGAGTTGGTACAGCTGGCTTTTTAGTAAATGAACCATAAAGAATAATAATCAGGGGTAGCAATAACAATATATTCCACTTAAATATATTATCTAGTGATGTTAACATTTCTAATGTAGATAATGGTAATATATTATTAGTTGTCCCTAGCCCAATACCAGTTACAAAATAGACAACTCCAGCTATTATGGAAGGTGGTACTGTTGTCCACAACATAGATTTAATATGATCATATATATTAGCTTCTGAACAAAGTGATGCGAGATTAGTTGTTTCTGATAATGGGGACATTTTGTCTCCAAATATTGAACCAGCTAGAACTGCTCCTATTGTAATGGATTTTGGCACTCCTAATGTCTGTGCCATGCCAGCGAAAGCTATTCCTATTGTTCCAGCAGAACTCCAGGAGCTTCCAGTAATAACAGAGAATATTAGGCAAGTAACAAATGCAGATAATATAAGAAATGAAGGTTTTATAAGTTTTATTCCATAATATATTATCATAGGAATTGAACCTGAAAACATAAATGTACCAATTACCATACCTACGCCCCATAATAAAAGCAATACACCTGTAGTTTTTCCAATCCTCTGTGAAATAGCCTCCTCAAGTTCTTGCCATGTATATCCTAATCTCAATGCTCCAATAGTCATTATAGTTGCTGCTATGAATAACAATACTTCCGACTTAAGTTTATATATTAATGTTCCAATGATAATTATTGCAAAGGAACTTCCCACCATTAATAATGATCTTGAAAAAGTTGGAATTCTTATTTTCATTTGAAACCCCCTTAACATTTTATAACTAACCCGTGATATCTTTAGATTAAGATTATCACGGGTTAGTTACTCTAAATTTAAATTCCTTACTTAAGTTAACATAGCAGCATTTAACTTGCTATGGCTTTAATATCATTTACAATAAGGTTTCCGTATTCATCATAATCAGCTTTTAGCAAAAATTTTCCAGCATAGCCCCATAGTATAGTAAAAAACAAAGCACCCCAGCATCCAAATACATATGGTATGTAAGACCAAGGAGCCACACCTAATGACGATATAACTAAAAGAGCTCCCCCACTCCATGGACACATTCCACCAAAATATGCGCTACCTTCTGTAATTGTTCTAGATAGGTTAATTATATCTAGTTTCCTAGCTTTAAAGGCTTTTTCATACATTCTTCCATTTAATATTATCGAAACATATACACTGGAACTTAAAAATACTGTTATAATCGATGTTATTAAAGAACAAAGTATAAGAGAACCTGTTCCCTTAATTACCTTTAACAATTTTTCCATAATAGCATCTAACACTCCTATTTTTTCAATTAGTCCGGCAAATGTAAATGCAGCAAATAACAACATTACCAATCCTGCAATTGACATCGCCCCTCCCCTGGACAATAACGAATCTATTACTTCTATTCCAGTATTTGAAACATATCCATTCCAAACAATTTTTGTTAGTTCCTTAAATGTTTTACCTTGATAAATAATGGCTTCTAACATGCCCATCCCAACTCCAATAGATAGGACTGGCAATATTGCAAATTTTAATGCAGCCATAACAAATACAAATATAACAGGAACAAATAGAAGTATATTAAAATTGAAATTTTGAGATAATCCACTCATTAATTGATTTATTACAGAAGTATCCGCGTTACTGCTTGATGGAAGTAAAAATCCCAAGAACAGAAAACCTACCGCAGCCAATATGGCACCAAGACCTGATGTTGGTATCATATTAGTAAATAGTTTTATAATATCTTGCCCTGTAGAAGCTGCTGAAAGATTTGGTGTATCCGAAAGCGGTGACCATTTATCACCTAAAAAACAACCAGACACTATAGCACCCGCTGCTATATGGAGTGGAATACCAAGTCCCGTAGCAATACCTCCTAAAGCTAATCCTAATGATGTAACAATAGCCCAACTTGACCCTGTAACCATACTTGATATTGCTGTTAATAAAAATGCAGCTACCAAAAATATTGATGGATGGATAATTTTAAGTCCAAGGTATATCATATATGGAATTGTTCCACTTGCTATCCAAGATGCACTTACAAACCCTACTAGCATCAAAAAATAAAGTGCAGGCATTGCAGTTTTAACTACATTAAGTACATTTTGAAACATATCATTCCATTTAAATCCTAATACAATTCCGTATACAGCACAAACAATTGCACAATAAAGAACACCCATTGCAGTAGGCACCTTAGCTATAAGTGCAGTCCATATCATTATCCCAACAATTATAATTAAAAGCATCATAGCTTCAGTAAATGTAACCGTTCTAGGAACCTTAGATTCTTTTTTAATATTTTTAATAGACATAAAAAATCTCCTTTCGATATATAATTAGATGTACAATTTTAGAATGAGTATATTAATGATTTTAGGGCTAGTTAACATAATAACCAGCCCTTATCTAAGCTAGAAATCCTTTTCCATAAGTGGTAAGACAATGCCTAGATTTTTTTCAACTGCTTTTTCATATACAAATTGGCCCAAGGATATATCTTCAGCCGCAATACCAACATTAAAAGCAAGAATAACCTCATCATCATTTTCTCTTCCAGGTTTTCCATTTACTATATCACCAATTTGTGCATAAAACTCTGGCAAACCTCCAGCAAATGCACCTGTTGAAGCATACGAAGAAGTTTGATTAAGATCATCTGTAATAACCTTATCAACCCCATGTATTATGCTTTCTGGCCAAGCTCGTCCAGCTTCCAGCCCCGCTCCTAACATACCTGGTTTAAGAGCACCTTCAGGTATAATTGGTTTAGGTAATTTTTGTGTACAAGTTATTATAATATCGACATCTTTTACTGCCTCTGAAACATCCATAAACTTTTTAATCTTAACATTAGTCTGTTCGGTCATTTTAGTCTCATAATCATTAAGCACACTTTCTTTAACATCACATACATGACATTCTTCAAGTGATGGAAGTACATGTTTTATAGCTAACAAATGCATTTTACCCTGAACTCCTGCACCAATTATCGCTATTTTCTTAGAGTCCTTTCTGGCGCAATGTTTTACTGTTACAGCTGTAGCTGCAGCAGTTCTAACTGCTGTTATCCATCTACAGTCCATTACGGCAAGTGGTACACCAGTTTCGGGACAGTTCATTACTTGTACACCAAGGATTTGCGGTAAATCAAACTTGTAATTTTCTGGGTATCCACTTACCCATTTGATACCACATGCATCCATGCCCTTCAAATAAACAGGCATTTCATGGATAAACGCACTAGGTCTAGTGTGTATTCCTCTTTTAGGCGGATTTTCAATGGTACCGTTTGCCTGCTCACTAACTGCCATTTCGACTCTCTCGATGATATCATCCCAACCAATACCTAGTGACATGATGTCCTCTTGTGATAAATAGCGTAATTCTACTTTTTTCATAACCTTACCTCCTATAATTTGTTATAAAAACATTGATTTATATGAAGGTATAAGATATAATAAATTATTGTTACTATTTGGTGATTTTTTCTCATGCACTTGCTACCACGCTTAGTTTGGGGAAAAATCATCTTTTATTATACTATACCCTTCAGGCTTAATTGATCTAATGTAATCTGGTTATGCCTTATACTAGCTTCAACACATACTTCTATATTTTTAGACTTAAGAGCATCTAAAATTTTAAAGTGCTCTTTTATTGCAGCTGATTCATCAGTTGCCGTCAACATAAACCTATCATAAAAAATTAGATAAACATTAGTTTTTTCTATGAGTTCTTTTATATACTTTTCATAGTACTTATTTCTAGAAGCCTTAGCTATTATCATATGAAATTCTTCATTAAATAGAATAAAGTTGTATAAGTCTTTTGTATTATGCGTTTGAATTCCTTGGTTTAATAATTCCTCTAATCGATATAATTCTTCGTCTGTTATGTTCATACACGATTTCTCTATGGCTGCTGCTTCAAGAACCTTTTTGCATTCATAGACTGATATAATTTCTTCAATTGTTGGACTTGCTACAAATGCTCCACGATTAGGGATTATATCAACAAGACCATCATAGCTTAACTTCTTTAGTGCTTGCCTTATAGGTGTTCTGCTAATACCAGTTTCTTCTGCCAATTGCAGTTCAATTATCTGACTTTTTGGGAACAACTCTCTTTTTATAATCCTATCTTTAATTAATTTACAAATATATTCTTCCGGTGCTAATTTAACTTCATCATTCAATTTATCACATCCAAATTAGTTATTGTAATTCAAGCTATTTAAAATATAATTTTGATCTGTTTAAATTATACTATATGTATTCTATTTTGTAAACATTTTTGTATACAATTTTGTAAATAATTTTTGACCCATTTTATATCATAGGTTTAAAGTATGCCGGATAAATTATTTCAATTAAAAAGCCTCAAATTCATCATATCAAATGGTATGAATTTAAGGCTTTAATTTTTCAAAAAAGGGTATAAAAATATTATGTTATTTTGAGACAGATCCTTTTTATAACTTATAGTAGCTTTTGTAATAAAGAACAGGAACCATTATGCCTCCGCCTATGAAATTACCAATGGTTGCTGCAATTATATTCTTTAAAACCATAGCAGCTGTCACAGAAGAATTAAACAGCATTCCCATGGGCAGAAAAAACATGTTTGCTATAGAATGTTCATAGCCGCACAGAACAAACAACATTACAGGAAACCAGCACCCAAGCAGTTTTCCTGCAGTATCCCTCGCTGTCAGTGAAAACCACACACCAAGAGAAACAAGAATGTTGCACAATATTCCTCTCATGACTATCTGCAAAAATGAAAGAGATACTTTTGCATTTGCAACCTGAGCAATTGTTTCTGCAAGACTGGGCTTTGAATAAATTCCTCCCAGGTACAGTATTGCCACGGCCAGGAGAGCACCTGCGAAGTTTCCAATCCACACCTGCACAAGTGTTTTTATAAAATCTTTCAAACTGATTGTTTTATTCAAAAATCCAAATGTCATGAGACAATTTCCTGTGAAAAGTTCCCCTCCCACCAATACTATAAGCATGAGTCCCACAGGGAAGACTGCTGCTCTTAAAAACAAGCTTTCATATGCAACTATGAAGCCATGCCCTCCCAGTGCAATATAAAATCCTGCTGCTACACTTAAAAGCATTCGTTTTCCCGGAGGATACGAGGCTTTTACAGCTGATGAATTTATTAGAGCATCTGAAGTTTCCTTTGGCGATAAACAAACATTGCTCAACTAACCACCCCTTTGTACTGAATATTATCCAAAAAAAGCTATCATGCCACTTAAAAAGTTACTATCATCATGAGTGCAGCAAAGAAACTTATTTTATGCTAGAAAGATAAAATTCTTTGGCTGCACCTCAAAATGACAGTGAACATATGTGGCTGTTTAGAACAGCCCTTTTATTTTTCCGTCAACGTCAACATCTATGTTTTCTGCAGCAGGCACCTTTGGAAGTCCTGGCATCTTCATAATATCTCCTGTAAGAGCCACTAGAAATCCTGCTCCTGCTGATATGGTTATGTCTCTGATTGTAATTTTAAATCCTGTAGGTCTTCCCAGAACTTTAGGATCATCTGTGAGAGAGTACTGGTTCTTAGCCATGCATATTGGCAGGTTTCCAAATCCGAGCTTTTCAAAGTTGGCAATTTCCTTGCTTGCCTTCGGTGAAAATTCAACTGCATCTGCTCCGTACAACTTTGTTGCAATAGCTTTTATTTTATCTTTTATTGGAATATCAAGTTCATATGCAAATTCAACGTTGCTTTCTTTTTCTGAAAGTCTTAAAACTTCTTCCGCCAGTTCCTTGCCACCCTTGCTTCCCTTGCCCCATACTTCAGACAAAGCAACATTTACTCCAAGCTCCTTGCACCTGTCTTTTATGAGATTAAGTTCAGCCGGAGTATCTGTAGGAAATTTGTTTATAGCAACAACTGCAGGAAGTTTAAACACCTGAGTTATGTTTTCAACATGCTTTAAGAGGTTTGGAAGTCCTTTCTCAAGAGCTTCAAGGTTTTCAGCTCCAAGGTCAGCCTTTGCAACTCCTCCGTTGTACTTCAGCGCTTTTACTGTTGCAACTATTACAACAGCGCTTGGTCTAAGACCAGTTGTCCTGCATTTAATGTCTATGAATTTTTCAGCTCCAAGGTCTGCGCCGAATCCTGCTTCAGTAACTGTGTATTCAGCAATTTTGCTTGCCATTCTTGTTGCAATAACTGAATTGCAGCCATGAGCAATGTTTGCAAACGGTCCTCCGTGTATGAATGCAGGAGTTCCTTCCAACGTCTGTACAAGATTTGGTTTAAGGGCATCTTTAAGCAGAGCAGCCATTGCTCCGTGAGCCTTCAGTTGGCCTGCAGTGACAGGTTCTCCCTTTCTGTTGTATGCTACTATAATATGTGATAATTTTTCTTTTAGTTCAATTATATCGTTTGACAGGCAGAATACAGCCATTACTTCTGAAGCCACTGTTATGTCGAAGCCGTCTTCTCTTGTTACTCCTTCGGATTTTCCTCCAAGGCCGTCAACTATGTGTCTTAGCTGTCTGTCATTCATGTCAACAGCTCTTCTCCATACAATTCTTCTTGTGTCTATGTCAAGCTCATTGCCCTGGTGTATGTGGTTGTCAATCATTGCTGCAAGAAGATTGTTCGCAGCTCCAATAGCATGAAAGTCTCCTGTAAAGTGAAGATTTATGTCTTCCATGGGGACAACCTGAGCGTATCCTCCTCCTGCTGCTCCACCCTTTACTCCAAATACAGGTCCCAGGGATGGTTCACGCAAAGCGATTATTGTTTTTTTGCCAAGACTGGAAAGGGAATCCCCAAGTCCGATAGTCGTGGTTGTCTTGCCTTCCCCTGCCGGAGTAGGATTGATTGCTGTCACAAGTATAAGTTTAGCTTCGCTGTTGTCCTTTAATTCGTTCTGCAGATATCTGTAGTCAATTTTAGCCTTATATTTCCCATAATTTTCAACATATTGGTCGGGTATTTCTATCTTGTCCGCAATGTTGTTGATAACTTCCATTTTCGCCTGCTGTGCAATTTCAATGTCGCTTAAAAATTCTGCCATAAAGACCTCCTGATTTAAAGTTACTGTTAAATTTCAACTATCGCATGTCTTGATTCACCGGGATATGCAATCAATCCCACTAACATTATATATTTTTTTTGCTTTAATGCAAAATAATATTTCATTATTACGGTTTTTTAACTTTATTTGAATTCCTCAAACAATCTTTCAAAATCCTCCACGCTGTCCTTGATGTGGTAGACGTGTTTTTCTTCAGGGAAACTTCCGCTTTTCACATCATTGGCATATTCCTTGAACGCATTTGTCACAACTTCAGCGAGATTGGCATATTTCTTTGCAAACTTAGGCGTGAAGTTCTGAAACATTCCAAGAAGATCACCTAAAACAAGAACCTGTCCATCACATGGAATTCCGGCTCCTATTCCGTAAACAGGAATAGTTAGTTTTTTTGCAATAAATTCAGTGAGCTCCGGAGGCACACCTTCAAGCAAAAGGGCTAATGCTCCTGCTTCTTGAATTGCCAGAGCATCTTTAATCAATGCCCTCGCACTGTCCACATAAAGACCCTGGGCCTTGAATCCGCCAAGTTGCCCTGCACTCTGAGGTGTTAATCCTATGTGTCCGAACACCACTATTCCGGCATCAGAAATGGCCTTCACTTTACTTGCAACCCTTGCGCCTCCTTCAAGTTTTATGGCGTCGCAGTTTGCTTCCTTTAAAAACCTGCATGCGTTATAGACTGCATCTCCGTCTGATATGTGATATGAACCGAAAGGCATGTCCCCTATGATGAATGTGTTTGGTGCACCCCTTCTAACAGCCTTCGAATGAATTATGCAATCTTCCATTGTTACAGGAACCGTGCCGTCGTAACCGTACACAATCATACCCAGGGAATCACCCACCAGTATCATGTCCATCCCTGCTTGCTCCGCAAAAGATGCCATGGGATAATCATAAGCAGTAACCCATACCGCTTTTTCGCCGTCCTGCTTCATTTTATACAAATCCAATATGCTTTTTTTCTTTGCCACTTTTAACCTCCTGAATCTTTTATTATTATTTTCTTATTCCAGGTAAATTAATTTCTAAATTTGTGTTTACGTTTACCCAATTATAGTATAATGTTCGCAGAATGTCAACAGTGTCGTGTTTGTAAAAATTCTGGCACTGTTGATTTTGCAGCATTACAGCAATAGCCATTTTATTTTTTGTTTATACTTTCTGCAGCAAGATGCCCGGTTGAAAAAGCTGCCTGTATGTTGAATCCTCCAGTGTCTCCATCAAAATCCATTACTTCTCCGGCAAAGTAAAGACAAGAAACAATTTTTGACTCCATTGTTTTTTGATTGATTTCAGATATATTCACACCGCCCTTAGTTGCCATTGCAATGTTGTAATCACCAAGCCTTTCCACTGTGAGACTGTGTTCACAAAGCATCTCCATAAGCTTCTTCCTTTTGTTTTTATCAAGTTCACTGCACATTTTGTCTTCTTGGATACCTGTAATCTCCATTATTTTGTCAGTGAATCGCTTTGGCATGTCGAGAGATTTGAGCACAGTCTTCACATTGTACTTGCCTGAGCTGAAAATCATCTTTTCAAAATCTGTTTTAAATTCTTCTGCATTTGGAAATGAAGTAAAATTGATTTTAAGCACATCTCCCTTTTCCATGTATCTTGAATTGTTAAGTATCACAGGTCCTGAAATGTTCACGTGGGTGAAAAGCATGTCTCCTGAAAATTCCTTAATTTTTTTGTTGTTTCTCCAAAGACTCATTTTGATGTTTTCAAAAGACATTCCGGACAAATCTCTGAAGGGATACTCTTTCACATACACCGGAGCAAGGCATGGTTTTGGCTGTTCTATTGTATGTCCCAGTGATTTTGCAAAATCGTAACCGTCACCCGAAGAGCCTGTATTAGGGTACGATTTTCCACCGACAGCAATGATGAGATTTGTTCCTGCATGGGTGGTCTTGCCTGTCTTCACCAAAAACATGTTTTTATCTTCATCCCTGCTTACTTTTTCTACTGACTCATCATATACAATTTTCACATTGTTTTTTCTGCACTTTTCAATTAAAGCCTCTACTATATCTGATGATTTAAATGATGCAGGAAAAACTTTGCCGTCTTCTCTGGTGATGGTCACAACTCCTGATTTTTCGAAAAATTCCATTGTATTTTTGTTTGTGAAGCTGAAAATGGCAGTCTTTAGAAACCTGCCCCTTTCCCCGTATCTCGTTAAAAATTCGCTCATTTCACAGCTGTTTGTGTAGTTGCACTGGCCTGCCCCTGACAAAAGAATTTTCCTACCTGCAGCACTGTTTTTTTCAATGAGCAGCACACTCTTGTCCTTGATGGTAAGAGCAGCAAAAAGTCCTGCTGCACCTGCCCCTATTACAATAACATCATATTTCATATTTTATCACACTGTTTTTCCTTCTGGATTATCATTTTGGGTATCCAAAGTATCTTCTGATTCTATGGTGTCCATATTTTCATTTGCGCCTGTTTCATCAATGTTTTTTATGCTGTAAGCTTCTTTCATTTCTTCAATATTAATTGTTGCCAAAACCTTATATTCTATTCCCTGATCCTGGTATGTTCCTTCAAAGGTAATGGCATCATCATCAACACGAAATGATGTATATTTGTTCTTGCTGTCAAGCTTAAGCTCCTGGTCTGATGACGCCCCAAAGTCATAAAGAGAAAAAACATTGTTTTCAGGATTTTGAATCAACACTGTTGAAGTGTCAGGCAAAAGATACATTTCACCCTTAGCTTTGAATTCTCCTGCAACCTCGCTATTTTGTACATCAATTATTTTTTTGTCGCCGCTTCCAGAGTCAATGGTTATGAGCTTGTCCTGCAAAAGCCATTGCCATTTTCCTGACTTTTCAAAACTTGCCCCTTCTATTAGCGAAGGCTTGTCTTCCCCTATAGTCCATGTAAACACCTGACTGAATTTTTCTCCGTAGCCTGTTGTAAGGAACAATATTTTGTTGTCTGTGGACTGAATTATTTCAATTTTTCTGTATGAATCATCAAGTGATGATATGCTATCGTTCAAGTAAGATATAATGCTGTTCTTATCTGTTCCTTCTGATTTAAAATCAGGTATGTCATCACTTACCACTATATCGAGTCTTGATTCAGCTTCTTGAAGCTGGGAAATTATAGCTTCGTTGTTTTTAGCAAGATTCAGATAATCCTTCTCCAATTTTTCAAGTTCCTTCTTTGCACTGTCAAGTTCATCTTTCAAGCTTTCATTTTCCTTCCGCATTTCCTCCGCACTCAGTTTTCCGGTATATTCGGAAGGCCTCACTCCTGTTTCCACAGATGCCGGCAATCTGGTGCAGCCCGATGAAAGTAAAACCAGAGTTAAAACTAAAATTGAAATCATTGCAATTTTTTTCATATAATCATCTCCTTGTCTTGAAGTAAAAAAGCATCTGTTCCCAGATGCTTCCATTTACTGTATCATTATGCTTGCTGCCACATATTCTCCGCTCTGGGAAATAGCAGTGCTCAATATGTTTTTGCCTTCTTCCAAATCCTTAAAGTACTTTGTAGATCCCGTTGTGTCAAATATCTTTGTATTGTTTGTAACATTCAGGTAAATGAGCTCTTTCTGACCGTTGTCCTTAATATTTTGCATCATTATTATTTTGTCGTCTGAATTGATGTAGATTATTTTTCCTGAAAAGCTCTTTGCAGTCTGCAGCTGCGATGCTTCTATTGTAACAATCTCATTGCCTGAAGTATTCACACTAACATTGTAGCCAACCCTAAGGTCATAAATGGTCGCATTGCTGCTTCCTATGGTAATTATAACATTGCTGCTCACAGCATATTGTGTTGTTTCACCGTCTTCATCGGCAATTTTAATTTTGTTGTTATCACCTATTAAAATTTCCTTAATTGTTCCGTTTAATTCTGCTTCCTTAGCAATTGTGTTGATAGCAATCATTTCATCGTATTCTGTAGTAATTGTAACTTCATCACCAACTCTGACCTGGTCGAAGCTTGAATCTTCGTCGTTTCTTGTTACATCCACATCGCTGTTGAACGTGAACGATTTAATAACGCCTTCTTTGGTCTTCATTTTAACTACTATAGGATAATTGTAGTCGATGGCAGTTATGGTTCCATCGTATTTCTTTATTCTACTTATGGAGTTAATTTGATAAACCTCATCATCATCAATATACAATATAACTTCATCATTTTTATCAAGTTCCTTGAGCGCTATTTCCTTGCCGTCAAGGTATACTTCCACGTCCGTAGGCAAATCATATGTAATTTTATCGTCGTCTTCGTCTATTATGGTAATTTTTGCAGGAGCCACATATGCAACATAGTAAATAATGCCCCTTAACACGTCTGTTGAACTGTCTGCTTCCAACTTCACTGCAATTCTTTCACTGTTTATCTTGCACTTTACAAGCATGTCCTCTTTAAGGTCGTCAATGTCTGCAGCTTTGCCGTTCAAATATATGTCCGTATCCTTATTTATTTTAACAATACTTTCAACTTCATTGTCACCTTTTACATAAATGTATGATTCAGCAGAACCTTCCGATACTTCGGTTATTATGCCGCTCAATGATGTTGTGGGCTCGTAATCGTCAAAGTCCGGGTACACGTCATTTTCATCTATATATTTATAGGCCTTGTCAAGCAAAGTTGCGATTTCAGCCCTTGTAATTTTAGCTGATGGATTTATGTTTTTACTTGAGTCTCCTTCAAGTATGTCCTTGTCGTACATGACATATACGTATGGTCTTGCGGATGTGGATATTTTAGCTGCATCAGCAAAAGGAAGAGTGTAAACCTTTAAATTCTGAGCTTCATCTCCAAGCATCATCGCTTTTGTGAGAAGTACTGCTATTTCTTCTCTTGTTGCCTGTTGGAATATTGTTTTCTTTGCAAACATGTCTTCAATTCCGTTTTCAGAAACAACTCCAAGTTCGATTATCACCGATAAATATTCAAAAGACCACTCATTGTACAATGTGTTAGTCATTTTCTTAAGTGATGGTTCATATTCTTCTACTATCTTTTCTTTTAAATCATCGTCTATGTCATAAAGTCTGGATATCATCACCAAAGCTTCCAACACTGTGACATTGTTGTCCGGCTTGAACGTTCCGTCATCATACCCGGATACAAGCCCTTTTGCTGCCACCCTCTCTATATAGCTTTTAGCCCAGTGAGTTGATATATCAGTAAATGCAGCGGCATTTGCAGTCATTGTAAACAGCAGAGAAATTACCACAGTCAACAATAATATTTTATTAAGTATTTTACTTTTCATAATACCTCCTAGCCATCCATATTTGAGTAAATTATATCACAAAAGCATAGTGTCTGCAATTTAATTTATTGTTTTGCGTGGAATTATGACAATTTACGGCATTTTTGTCGAGAAGAACAAAAAAGAATAGATTCGAAAAAAATATTGACTTTCTGCAATAATATGATAGATTTTAATCATGAAGTACATTTTGGGGGTTAGTATGTTATTAATCTTAAACAAGAATGCGGATGAATCCGAAGTTCATATAATAAAAGAAAAAATACTTAAAATGGGTTTTGAATTAAACGAAATAAATGAGCCCAACTACCACATATTAAGCATTATAGGTGACACAAGCAAAATAGATCCGGGCGTGTTCAAGGCCTATGAAAACATAGATAAGGTTGTATTTGTACAGGAACCTTACAAAAAAGCAAACAGGCTGTTCCATCCCGATGACACCCAAGTAAAAGTGGGAGAGGAAATAATAGGTGGCAACAAACTGTCCATAATGGCAGGACCTTGCTCCGTTGAAAGCAGAGAACAAATATTATCTATTGCCCAATCGGTAAAAAAAGCTGGAGCTGGCTTTTTAAGGGGCGGAGCCTTTAAGCCCCGAACATCTCCCTACAGCTTTCAGGGCCTTAAGGATGAAGGTTTGGAGCTTTTGAAGTACGCAAAACGAGAAACAGGTCTTCCCATAGTTACAGAAATAATGTCAACTGAATATCTGGATGAATATGTTGAAAATGTAGACATAATACAGGTTGGTGCCAGAAACATGCAGAACTTTGAGCTTCTAAAGCAGCTTGGAAAGACAAGAAAGCCCATACTGTTAAAAAGAGGCCTTTCTTCCACCGTTGAAGAGCTTTTAATGTCCGCAGAATATATTTTGCTCGGAGGAAACGACAACGTGATTTTATGTGAGAGAGGCATAAGGACATTTGAAAATTATACAAGGAATACACTGGATTTAAGCGCAGTTCCGGCAATAAAAAAACTGAGCCATCTTCCTGTAATAGTTGACCCAAGCCACTCCACAGGAATGTGGTGGATGGTAGAGCCCATGGCTATGGCCGCTGTAGCCGCAGGAGCCGACGGACTTATCATTGAAGTTCACAACGATCCTGAAAACGCACTGTGTGATGGAAATCAATCCATAAAGCCGGAAAAGTTCACACTTCTCATGGAAAAATTAAAACTCATTGCCCAAGCCGTTGGGAGAGAAATATAATAGTTGAAGGGAAAATGACAATGGAAGAATACAGAAAAGAAATAAACTCAATCGATGATGAATTGGTGAGACTCCTGGAAAGAAGGTTTAATGTGGTTCTTAAAATCGGCCAATACAAAAAAGAAAACAACATTCCCGTCTATGATGAAACAAGAGAAAAGATGGTTATTGAAAACTGCGTGAGCAGGTTGGAAAACAAAAATTATTCACGCCACATCGAAGACGTGTACCATCAGATAATGGACACATGCAAGGATTTGGAGAAATAAAGCAAAAAGGGCTATTCAGCCCTTTTTTATTATTGTGCCATTTTCTTAACGCGTTCAAATTCATTCTGTATCTCAGCTGAAGGTTCAGCTGTCATTTTTGATACTACATAAATGAAAATGCATGAAATTATAAATGCAGGAAGAAGTTCATATACTCCAAAGAATCCGCCCATGGGTTTGAGAATAAGCTTCCAGACAAAGACCGCAGTTCCGCCTGACAACATTCCTGCAATTGCACCTTCCCTGGTTGTTCTCTTCCAGAAAAGCGAGAATATTGTTATTGGACCGAATGTAGCTCCGAATCCTGCCCATGCAAATGATACAATTGTAAAAATAACACTGTTCTCATCGAGAGCAATGATTATTCCCAAAACAGAAATCACCACAAGAATTATTCTCGACATGTTCATTACCTGTTTATCTGTTGCATCTTTTTTGATAAGGTGCTGATAAATGTTCTTTGAAAATGCAGAAGCTGCTATCAATAGATATGAATCAGATGAACTGATTGTAGCAGCCAGTATTCCTGCCATTACAAAACCAGCAAGCACTGAAGGAAGCAGTCTTGATGTAAGCACTATAAAAATGCTTTCGGAAGCGCTGTAAGTGGTGAGTTCAGCTGGGAACAAAGACCTTCCTATTATTCCAAGAGCAACAGCAGCTCCAAGAGAAATTATAACCCACACAGTGGCTATTCTTCTTGACTGTGTAAGCTCCTTAGGATCTCTTATGGCCATGAATCTGAGAAGAACCTGTGGCATTCCGAAATAACCAAGACCCCATGCCATAGTTGACAAAATTGTGTACCATCCGTATTTACCCGCCTCATTGAACTGTGGAACTCCGTTTACTATTTGCTGTGTTCCGTCAACTACCTTTGGTGAAGCAATGCCGAAAAACTCGAAAAACCCTGGAATTGATTTTGCATTTGCCACAACAATCGCTAGTCCTCCGGCTGCAGAAACACCAACAAACAATATTGTTATCAACGCAAAAATCATAACGAAGGCCTGCATTGTATCAGATGCTGTCTCAGCCAGAAAACCTCCCACATATGTGTAAAACAAGACAAACATTGCGCCTGCAATCATCATGTACTGGTATTTGAAACCAAACAGAGTATTAAACAATTTACCTACGGTTACAAAACAGCTCGAAGCATAAACCGTGAAGAATACAAGAATAAATATTGCTGAAATAGTCATGATGATTTTGTTTTTTTCCTTGAAACGGTTGCTGAAAAAGTCTGGAAGTGTTATGGAATCGCCTGCAACAACTGAATAATTATGAAGCCTTTTAGCTACAAAAAGCCAGTTCAGATATGTTCCTGCAGCAAGGCCTATTGCTGTCCATGCAGCATCGCTTAAGCCATACCAGTATGCAACCCCAGGAAGACCCATCAAGAGCCATCCGCTCATGTCGGATGCTTCGGCACTCATGGCTGTAACAAGTGGACCCAGTGACCTTCCGCCCAGAAAATAATTCTCACTGCTTTCATTTGCTCTCTTTGCAAAATACAGTCCGATGCCAATTACAACAGCCATGTAAATTATCATTGAAATAAAAATTTGAAATGTGTCTCCTTTCATAAACAACCTCCTTTTAATAGTTATTAATTAATTATATTACCACTTTTTTATTTTATTAATCACATCAGTAAATTTTATCAATGTAATAAATAAAAGTATAAATGCATTTTTAAATATTGTCAAGGGAAATAAAGGTCGTGTTTTTTGAGATACAAAAAAGACAGATAATTTCATCTGCCTCTTTGTTCATAGGATAATAATTAATTTATCAGCTTGTCTATTACTTCTTTTACAGTAGTCATCTTGTCAATGCTGTCAAGATTTGCTCCAGAAAAAATCAATCCATCCTCACCGTTTACCGCATCGATCAAACCTCTTGATATGCAATACGGAATTTCAGTAGGATTGCATTCGGATATGCACCTGTAGCACTTGTTCACAATACATCCGTTTTCCATGGAATCTGTAAGGAAATGTGTTCGTATTGCTCTTGCAGGCATCCCAACAGGACTTTTGATTATCATTACATCTTCTTTTTGTGCATTTATATATGCACGCTTAAAATTATCGTGAGCATCGCATTCAACTGTGGGAACAAAAATACTGGAAAGCTGAAAACCATCAGCTCCTGCATCTGCCAGCTCCATGATGTCTTCCTTCGTTCTAAGTCCCCCTGCTGCTATGACTGGTATTTTAACTCCATATTGTTCTTCATAGGAAGCAATCAGTTCTTTAACCTCGATTACAATTTCCTTCAGGGACTTGTAAGTTCCTTCAATCATTTCTTCCATCTTAAATCCAAGGTGACCTCCGGCCAATGGTCCCTCCACCACAACAGCATCAGGTAATCTGTCATGTTTGAGCCAGCTTCTGATGATTATTTTTGCAGCCTTGGCAGAAGATACTATAGGGGCAATTTTTGTCGCCGAGTCCTTTACCAGCTTTGGCAAAGCAATGGGAAGACCTGCTCCCGACACTATGAGATCTATTTTTTCCTCAACAGCCTTTTTAACGTAAAGTTCGTAGTTGTTCATGGCTGCCATAAAATTCATGGCTATGATTCCTTTTGTTTTTTCTCTAGCTTTTTTTATTTCTTTAGCTATTGCTCTTAAATTTGCTTCCACAGGATTTGTTTCGAAATCAGACTCCCTGAAACCTATCTGAACGCCTGATATTGTTCCGATGCCTCCCTGGTTGGCAACGGCTGCCGCAAGGTTGGAAAGCGAAACGCCTATGCCCATACCTCCCTGCACTATAGGGATTCTTGCTGTCAAATTTCCTATTTTCAATTCTTTTAATTCCATATATTCTCCATTGTTTTAAATATCTAGTTATTTGATACTCAAAGTATATATGTAAAGACACGGATTGTCAAGGAAAAAGAAATAGAATAAAACAGGTGCCGCAAATGCGGCACCCATATTTCATTGATTATTTTGAACTGTATTCGTCTAATGCAGCCTGCGTTTTTTCCTGTTTTTCTTCAATGGCTGCCTTGACCATCAGGTCCTTGACTTTCATGAGTCTGGTCTGATTTCCTCTTTCATTTTCATCAAGCTTCATCTGAATGTACTTGATTGTTTCCTGGAACTGAGGAATCATTACATATTCAAGAGCATTAACTCTTCTTCTTGTTTTTTCTATTTCAGCTGCAAGAAGTTGAACTTCTTTTTCTACAGCAGCCAGACGAAGCATTTCAGGAAATATTCCAGACAAATTTTCAATGGCGTTGTCTAATTCTGCCGAGGTGTTGGCAAAACCGTAAGGATAAATGTTAGATGTGTCATCTGTTGTTGTTGTAAAGTCAAAAACCGGCACATCAACACTCATTACATTTTTTCTGCCTACTTCTATGGAAACTCCCTGCTTCGGATACATCAAGGCTTCATTCAATATTTCTGAAGACATGACGGCGCTGGCTATTACGAAATTGGAATAGATGCTTCCGATCTGCGCTTCTACCTGCTCTCTTAACCTTTTGTTTTCTCTTGCAAGCTCCAAAAATTGCTTCATAAGCTCATCACGTTTATCTTTCAGCATCTTGTGACCCTTCACAGCCACTTTTAAACGCTTTTTCAAAGAGGTTAACACCATTCTGGTCGGATTTACATTTAACCTTGCCATGCGTTTCCCCCCTCATTATTCATTTTTTGGATAGTATTTTTCGATATACGCGTCTCTTATACGTTTCAATTCACTCTTAGGAAGAAGTGTCAAAAGATTCCATCCTATTTCCAATGTTTCTTCTATTGTTCTGTTTGTTTCATATCCCTGTGACACATATTTCTTTTCAAATTCGTCAGCAAATTTTGCATAGAACTTATCTGTGTCGGAAAGAGCAGCTTCACCGAGTATTGCCATGAGCTCTTTAGCTTCCTTACCTCTTGCATAAGCTGCAAAAAGTTGGTTCAGTACGTCTGAGTGATCTTCTCTTGTTTTTCCTTTGCCTATACCTTTGTCTTTCAAACGTGAAAGTGAAGGAAGAACGTCTATAGGAGGTTTAATATTCTTTCTGTACAATTCACGGGAAAGAATTATCTGTCCTTCTGTAATGTATCCTGTAAGGTCAGGAATAGGGTGAGTTTTGTCATCTTCAGGCATTGTTAGTATAGGAATCATGGTAATAGATCCTTCTACATTCCTTTTTCTTCCTGCTCTTTCATAAAGTGAAGCCAAGTCAGTATAAAGGTAACCTGGATATCCACGTCTTCCCGGAACTTCCTTGCGGGCTGCGGAAACTTCGCGGAGAGCTTCCGCGTAGTTTGTTATGTCTGTAAGGATTACCAGAACGTGCATTCCTTTTTCAAATGCCAGGAACTCTGCAGCAGTCAGTGCCATACGAGGAGTTGAAATACGTTCGATGGCAGGGTCATCTGCAAGGTTCATGAACAATACTGTTCTGTCTATTGCACCTGTTTTTCTGAAGTCTGTAATGAAGAAGTCTGCTTCTTCGTAAGTGATACCTATTGCTGCAAATACAACGGCAAAGTTTGATTCAGTTCCTAGAACCTTTGACTGACGTGCAATTTGTGCTGCAAGGTCAGCGTGAGGTAAACCTGAGCCTGAGAATATAGGCAGCTTCTGGCCTCTAACAAGTGTGTTAAGACCGTCTATTGCAGATACTCCAGTTTGTATAAACTCATCAGGATAGTCACGTGCTGAAGGGTTCATAGGCAGACCGCTTATATCCATTCTTTTTTCCGGTATTATTTCAGGGCCGTTATCTATAGGTCTTCCAAGGCCGTCAAATACACGGCCAAGCATGTCGTATGACACAGCAAGTTCCATTCCTCTTCCCAGAAACTTAACTTTGCTTTCTGCCAGGTTTATTCCCGCAGAGCTTTCAAACAGCTGTACCAAAGCATTGCTTCCGTTAATTTCAAGAACTCTGCAGCTTCTTGTTTCTCCGTTTGGAAGTTCAATTACTCCCAATTCGTCATATGCTACATTTTCAACATTTTTAACAAGCATCAGAGGACCTGCAACCTCAGATATAGTCTTATATTCTCTAATCATCCTATTCAACCTCCCTGCTTGCTACAAGAGCTGACATTTCAGTTTCAATTTGTTTTCTAATGTCTTCATAAACTCCTGCTATATCTTTTTCTTCTGTATATTTAAATCTTCCTATTCTTTCTCTTACAGCAAGGCCTGACAATTCTTTAAAGTCAGCTCCGTCCTTCAGTGCTGCTAAGCCGTCTTCATAATACTTCAAAATTAATGTCAAAAGCTTATATTGTTTTTCAAGTGAAGTGTAAGTATCAACTTCATGGAAAGCATTCTGATGCAGATAGTCTTCTCTTATGGAACGAGTAGCTTCAAGTTTGAGCCTGTCGTCAACTGAAAGTGAATCAACGCCGACCAACTGAACTATTTCGTTCAATTCTGCTTCTTCCTGTAAAAGCTTCATTGTTTCTGCACGAAGTTCTGACCAGTTTCTTGCAACATTTTCATCAAACCATTTGTTAAGTCTGTCAACATACAAAGAGTAGCTGTTAAGCCAGTTGATTGCCGGGAAGTGACGCTTGTAAGCAAGCTGAGCATCAAGAGCCCAGAATACTTTTACTATACGCAGCGTTGCCTGTGAAACAGGTTCTGAAATATCTCCTCCTGGAGGTGATACGGCTCCTATAGCAGACAACGTTCCTTCTCTTCCTTCTGCACCAAGGCTTATAACTCTTCCTGCTCTTTCATAGAACTGAGCAAGACGTGATGCCAGGTAAGCTGGATATCCTTCTTCACCAGGCATTTCTTCAAGACGGCCTGACATTTCACGAAGAGCCTCAGCCCAACGAGATGTAGAGTCTGCCATCAACGCAACTGAATAACCCATGTCTCTGAAATATTCTGCTATTGTAATACCTGTATAGATGCTTGCTTCACGGGCAGCAACAGGCATATCTGATGTGTTTGCTATTAAAACGGTACGCTTCATAAGAGATTCGCCTGTTCTTGGGTCCTTTAATTCAGGGAACTCCATAAGAACGTCTGTCATCTCGTTTCCACGTTCGCCGCAGCCTATATAAACAACTATTTCTGCATCTGCCCATTTAGCCAGCTGATGCTGAACAACTGTCTTTCCGCTTCCGAAAGGTCCCGGAACAGCTGCAACCCCACCCTTTGATATAGGGAACATTGTGTCTATAACTCTTTGTCCTGTAACCAGCGGTCTTTCCGGAACAAGTTTTTCCTTGTATGGACGACCCTTTCTTACAGGCCATTTTTGCATCATTGTAAGATTTACTTTTTCTCCGTTGTCTTTTTTAACAACATATACAGTTTCTTCAACAGTGAAGCTTCCTGATTTTATTTCTTCAATTGTTCCGCTAACTCCGTAAGGAACCATTATTTTCTGCTGAACAACAATTGTTTCTTGAACAGTACCTACGATGTCACCAGCCTGAACCTTGTCTCCAACCTTTGCTACAGGAACAAATTCCCACTTCTTTTCTCTGTTAAGAGAAGGAACCTGAACTCCTCTTGCTATGTTAGGTCCTGCAATTTTTCTTATTTCTTCCAATGGACGTTGAATACCGTCATAAATTGTTTCAATAAGACCAGGTCCCAACTCTACTGACAATTGCGCACCTGTTGTTACCACAGGAGCTCCAGGAGCTAATCCTGCTGTTTCTTCATATACCTGTATAGATGCTTTGTCGCCGCGCATCTCTATAATTTCACCGATCAATCCCTGTTCACTTACACGCACGACGTCGAACATGTCTGCTTCTTTCATTCCTTCTGCAATGACAAGCGGACCGGATATTTTTACTACTCTACCTTGGCTCATTAAATAAATCACCTGCTTTCAATTTTATATACATTGTTTATTAGTCATTGTTGAACAATATGTCGGCACCGACTGCTTTTTCAACTGCCTTTTTGATATTCTGAATACCTATTCCCTGAGTTCCATGCATTCCAGGAATAGGTATTATTGCCGGCAGGCGTTTTTCATTGTATTCGTAAACAGTATCCTTGATTTCAGCATAGATATTTTCCGTAATATAAATTATGGCATAATCTTCCTTTGCTATCTCACGAAGAGTGTGTCTTGCATCATCCTTCGTCACGCAGTCAAAAACATCAAGTCCAACTGCCTTAAAACCCAGGATACTTTGTTTATCTCCTATAACACCTATCTTATACATAAGTCTCTCTCAACCTCTCTCTGATAAGTTCCGGCGAGATACCTGCAAGTTTGCCTGCCATTATAATTCTTGCAATTTTAATCTCGTTGTCCTTTGCTATTAGGTAGCCTGCAAGAGGCTCTATTCCGAAAGGAATATATTTAGCATTCTTAACATGTTCGATGATTTTATTGTCCAGAAGTTTTTCAAGCTTTGTAAACATTCCTGTGTTTACCAGTGATTCCGTACCTTCAAGGAACAATTCCCTGAATCCGTATGCCGAAAGCTGCTCTGCAAACTTTTCAAAAGGCTCATCGTAGTTTTTGATAAACACCTGTTCATGAATTTTTCCGCCATTCAAGAAAACCTTGGTGAAAAAGTCCCATGACTTGTTCATTCTTTTAAGTCTTACATATGTTTTCAAATTGATTGCATCTATCTGCATCTTGACATAATCAATTATAAAATTGCTGTTTGTGTTTTCTGCTGAACTGAGCATTTCATCATAACAATATTTGTCCAGGACGAAATCTATTACCTGAGGATCGTTTGTTTTAGGAAATGTTTCGATTATTTCCTTTAAAGCTTTGCTCATGTTTTCTGTCAGGCCTGAAAAATCTCTTTCTTTTACAGAATATTTCAAAACCTTCAGGTCTATGGATCCGGTGTCAACAAGATTCTCTGAAGCATCTATACCTAAGTATTCCGCCTTCATGATTACCTTTAAATTGTGATAATCGTATGGATACAAGAACATGTTGAAGAAATCCAGCTCAGGAGCAACAGAAGTTATGAAGTCATATGTCTTCTTATGTTCTAATGATAAGAGCTTTTCATAGTCGTTAGGTTCGACTGCTTCACCGGAATTGCCGTAATTCAGATCATCCAGAACCCTTAAAGCATCTTCATTTGTTTTTGCATCAATCATCTTTTCTGCTCTTTCACGGGTAAGCATGTTTTTTTCAACGCTTCGAACCCGTGCAGTAGAAAACAAATAATCTGTATCTTTAATCTTTGCCAAAGCCATTCCTCCTTTCAGGCAGGAAAATTATTTAAAAAGCGCATTTGCAACTTCGTTTGTAAGTTCATCCCTCATGGAGTCCAATATGGTTTCAAAGGTGCTGTTGATTTCAATTGATCCGTTGTTAAGTACAAATCCTCCGCTTGATTCAATTGTTTTATCGCTTAATACAATCTTTTCTGCTTTTAATTTTTCATTGACTGCTTTTACTAATTTTTCGCCGACTTTGTTCTTATCACGCTCATTCAATATTATTGTTCCCTTGCAATTTGGAATCTTTACAATTTCATCTGTAAGGAAACTTAAATACTCGTCTTCTGGCATTGTTTTAAGCTTTTCAAGTGCTGAATTGAAGCTTTTCTTAATAACTTCCTGCTTTGCGGAAAGCATCATCTTTCTTCCTTGAAGCTCTGCAGCAGATACTTTTCTGCTTTTCAAACCTTCAGCTTCCTTTTCAGACTTTTCTGCAGCTGCTTTTATAATTGCTTCAGCTTCGATTTTAGCTTTGTCTATTATATCTTGCTTAGTTTTCTCAGCATTTGCTATGGAAATCTCAGCAATGTTTCTTGCATCGCTTAAAATATTCGTAGTTATATTTTCAATGCTCATCTTTTCACATCCTTATTTAAATTTTAGTACTTTTATTAAATAGCAATTCCGTTTATCATAAGGAAAGAAATAAGAAGTGCCAATACTGCGTATGTTTCAACCATTGCAGCGTAAACCATAGCTTTTGCTATTTCTTCTGGTCTCTTGCCTATAAGCATAATACCAGATGCTGCAACCTTGCCCTGATGAATTGCCGAAATTATACCTACTACACCTATAGGAAGAGCCGCTGCAAGGAATAATCCTCCCTGAACTGCAGAAAGTTCTGCCATGTTTCCGCCTAATAAACCGATTTTGTTAAGGATGATAAATGCAACCAAAAGTCCATATATACCCTGAGTACCAGGCAATGCCTGCAAAATCAATGTAGAACCAAATTTTTTAGGATCTTCCGCAACAACTCCAGCTGCTGCCTGACCTGCTATACCAACACCTATTGCACTTCCTATACCTGCCAATGCAGCCACTGAAGCGCCTAAAATTGCTAAAAAGTTACCACTAACTAAAATATTGTTCATTTAAATTTCCTCCTTGATTATTCTGTTATATTTAGTTTTTTTCGTAAACGGCTTGAATGGCTCTCCGCCGCCTTCATAAAATTTACCGAAGAATTCAACATACTGCAGTCTCGCAGCATGTACGAAAGCTCCAAGAGCATTTATTGCAAAATTGAATGTGTGTCCTATAATCATAACCACCACAAACAACAATATGCCGAAAATGTTTCTGCCTCCCATAGAGCCCAATATGCTCATAACGGAAGATACCACCCCTGTAGCCAATCCTAAGGCCAAGAGTCTTGAATATGAAAGAACATCGCTTAAATAACTTGTTATGTTGTACAGGCTCAATACACCGCTTATGAGTTTGCCCGTAATATTCTTTTTTGCTCTTCCTTGTGTAAGAACTAATCCTAAAGCAAATATTATGGACATCCATTTGCCTATCTGCCCTGAACCAGGAATCACTGAGTTGCCGAATAAAAGCAAAATCAAACCTATGATAAGTCCATACCAGAACCCTATGTCAAACAAGGCATCCAGAGGATTTCCGTCTCTTATGAGAATGTGTGCTTTAACTGCCATACCGGTGAACAAGTGGATTATACCGAAAACAAATGATACTATTAAAAGTGTCATAGGTTCTTCCATCGGATTCAACCACAAAGGTTTCACAGTAAAATCAGAATTGAACAAGAGTTTAGCAGCAGCAGGTATGGCATCCCCGAACCAGCTTCCAAACATCACTCCCCAGAATGCAGTTGATATTCCACAGTAGAAGAACACTCTCATCAGTTTTTGAATTGATCCTTCCAGCTTGAACTTCTTCAGCACCATGTAAGTTGCTACGGCCATAATCAAACCATAGCCCACATCTGCAAGCATCAGCCCAAAAAATAAGCAATAGAACGGAGCCATGTATGGTGTAGGATCTATGTTGCTTGATGAAGGTAGACTGTAAAGCTCTGTAATTGCTTCAAAAGGCTGTGTAAAAGAATTGTTTTGCATAGCTATAGGAGTTTGTTCTCCTTCTTCAGGTTCATATATTTCAAACCAGCACTGATGTTTGTTGAGTACATTCTCAATCTGTTCCTTGGAAGACTTGGGTATCCACCCTTCAATATAGAAAGTTGAATCAGTGTTCAGCAAGTTGCCAAGTATCTTATTTTTGTCTCTTTCAATTACCAGATAATCATAAAGCAATTGAATTTGTTCCTTGTATGGAACATAACCTGTAATACTTTTTTCAACTTCTGATTTGTTTTCAGAAATTTCTTTCAAATTGTTTTCATACTGCACAATATTTTGGGCTGCAGTACCCTTTAAATCTTTGAAAGCCACTGTGTTGAAACCATATTGCTTTAAAATCTCATAAACATCATCTTTTTCCTTTATGAGGCATATAATTGAAAAGTAATGTTGATCCTTGTCGCTTCCAACAAGATTTGCAATACATCTGTCCGTTTTTTCACGCAGATCAGACTTAAGCTTTTCAACGTCAACGATGTTTGGAACAACACCGGTAAAGATGCTTGTATACTTTGTTTCGGTTAATTCCAAAGGAATCTCGTAACTTGCCCACGGCTTTAAACTGAGTATAGCTGTCTCAATTTTATTTTCCTCTGAACTGAACTCATTGAAGTTCTTGTTCATCTCCAGCACTTTTGCTACGTTTTCCTCTGTCTTGCTTAAATCATTAATGGCATTTTCAAAATCTTTTGATGATATAGCCTTTCTTGTAAAGAACATTGGTTTCTTGCTTTTGTCATGTTTTTCCAGGCTGTTTAATACTTCGCTTATTTTAGATATTTTCGCATCACAGTCAAGCACTTCAACTTCATTTCCATCTTTTTTAACATAGGAAATCCATTCCGGGTCGGTCAATTTTGAATCCTGGGCACTTATTTCGACCACTCCTAAATCCATGAGTTCCTTTATTAATGAAGATTTAATGCTGCTTAAGCCTATGGTGCTTATTTTATTCATTTTAACTATTGCCACTGGCCTTCACTATCCTTTCCAGTATAATTGATGCTGCATTATCCATGTTTTTTTCTGCGCTTTTTAAAATGTCATCACATTTTTTTGCAGCGTCGCTGATTATGCTGTCATAAAGAAGCTGTCCCTGGGATTCTGCTGCTTTTAGCACATCAGTTCTTTTTGACTCAGCATTTTCTCTTGCTTCATCAACAATTTGTAGAGCTTGCGCATTAGCATTGGTAATAATTTGTTTTGCTTGCTGAGCGGCTTCTTTTTTTGTGACTTCAGCCTTTTCCTCTGCCTCCTTTATTACCTTGATTATTTCAATAGACACTATACCACCACCTCTGTCAAATATTTTTATAAAATCAAACATTTTCCTAACTAATTAATAATAAAATATAAAAAAATGTTTGTCAATAAATTTGGAATAATATAATATACGGCCATAAAATACTCCGTTGTAATTTGCCTTGCAGTATTTTGCTTGTTATTAAAGTGACAAGACGCATTTGTAAATTTTTCCCCATTTTTGAATAAAAAAACCTTATTTTCTTTAGGTTTTTAAATCCGGAAAGTGTAAGAAACTGCAAGATTCAGCTGTTACCCTTAACAGTATATTTAATCTGACTATACTTGACAAGTACGCACTTTTTTGTACTATAGTACCCTAAAAGATACTTAATTTAGCTCTGGATTGTTATCTTTATATCCAAGTTCCAAATACTCAGCGCCAAAACCGTGCATCATTTCAAGCAATGGAATTATTTTTTCCCCAAGTTCCGTCAATCCATATTCAACCCTTGGTGGTACAACCGGATAGACGTGCCTGAATATCAAATGATCTTCTTCTAAGCTTCTTAGTTGTTGAGTAAGCATTTTTTGAGTAACATCTGGAAGTCTCCTCTTGATGTCGTTAAATCTTAAAACCTTGCCACTTAAATACCAAAGTATCATTATCTTTCTTTTTCCAGCTAAAAGCTTTTGAACCAGAACCATTGGACATACCTTGTACCTTATACACTTGTCGCTCATATAGCATGTGCTGTGTCTTTCTTTATCACTAAACATATTATCGCAAGAAACTGCGCTCATTCAATCACCTCTTCATTGTTCACAGTATCTTTTTTGATACTATGGCCTTAATAGATACATATATGATATTATAACACAATAATTTTATAGGGCAAGTGATTTTATTACATATATCTTTTGAAATATTTAACTATTTTAAAGGTTGTATTAACTTTTATGTAATAACATAGACTAGTTTTCCGCTATTGACATTAAAAATACATGGTAATTAAAGAATTTCAATTGTTCTTTTTATTACTGGTTAAACGATTAACATGTGACCGCGATAAAAATAAACAAAAAACGTCTGCAAACATTATAAAAATAAAAAAATGTGTCACATTATAGATTATAACACATTTTTTTAAAATATGGAAAATTTATTGTGAAAATATTGTCACAATTCTATTCCACAGCAAAGATTAATTCTGCTTCAGCTGCAATTTCATCATCAACGTAAGCAATTGCATTTCCTATGCCAAAATTAGCCTTTAATTTTGTTATTTCAGTAACAAGTTTCAATGTATCTCCAGGACACACTTTTCTTTTGAATTTGGCGCTTTTGATTCCTCCAAAATATACTGTCTTGTTTTTGAATTTTTCCATGGAGAGTATGGCTACAGCGCCTGTCTGAGCAAGAGCTTCAATAATGAGAACTCCGGGCATAACAGGGTTTCCCGGAAAGTGTCCCTGGAAAAACTGTTCATTTATTGTTACATTTTTAATTCCTACAGCTTTTTCTCCTTCTACAAGTTCCACAATTTTGTCAATGAGGAGCATTGGGTATCTGTGAGGTATTATTTTTTGTATTTCGCTAGTATTGTAGACCATATTAGTTTCCTTTATATTTTTTAAGAACTAATGTTGCATTGTGTCCGCCGAATCCAAAAGCGTTTGACAATGCATAGTCATATTCCTTTTCAATTCCTGTGTTAGGAACAAAGTTCAAACCCAGTTCAGGGTCAGTAACCTGGTGGTTTATTGTTGCAGGAATATATCCGTTTTCCAAAGACTTTGCACATACTATTGCTTCTACAGCTCCGGCAGCTCCCAGCAAGTGACCTGTCATTGACTTTGTAGAGCTTATTGGGACATTTTTTGCATCTTCCTTGAAAATGTTCTTTATTGCCTGTGTTTCAAACTTGTCATTGTACAAAGTGCTTGTTCCATGAGCATTGATGTATCCTATGTCAACAGGTGTTATGCCGGCATCTTCTATGGCGTTTTTCATAGCCTTTGAAGCACCTTCAGAACTTGGGTCAGGGCTTGTCATGTGATATGCATCGCATGTTGCTCCATAGCCTACTAGCTCTGCATATATTTTAGCTCCTCTTTTTACTGCATGGTCGTAATCTTCAAGAACCATTATTCCGGCTCCTTCTCCCATTACAAATCCATGTCTTTCCTTGTCAAATGGTATTGACGCTCTGTTTACATCTGTAGTTGTTGAAAGAGTAGTGAGGGCAGAAAAACCTGCTATTGAACATGGAGTTATGGCAGCTTCACTTCCTCCGGCAATCATAACGTCACAAATTCCGTCCTGTATTCTTTTGTATGATTCTCCAATTGCATTTGCTCCTGTTGCACATGCAGTAACTGTGCTGAAGTTCACAGATTTTGCCTGGTACTTAATAGCCACAAGTCCTGATGCAATGTTTGAAAGCATCATAGGAATAAAAAATGTTGACACTTTTCCCGGTCCCTTTTCAAGAAGCTTTGCATGCTCGGCTTCAATTGTATGAATTCCTCCAACTGCACTTCCAACTATTACTCCAAAACGGTCGCTGTCAACTTTTTCTATGTCAAGTCCTGAATTTTTTACTGCAATATCAGCTGCAGCAAGTGCAAACTGGCTGTATCTGTCCTGTCTCTTTGATTCTTTTTTGTCCATGTACATTGTAGGATCAAAATCCTTTACTTCAGCAGCAAGTTTTACGCTGAATTCAGTAGTATCAAAAGATTCAATAGGACTTATTCCGCATGTTCCTTTTTTTACATTTTCCCAAAAAGCATCGCCTGATCCGATTGGACTTACAACGCCAACACCTGTTATTACAACTCTTCTTTTCATTTTTTCCTCCAAATTTGATTAATTAAGAATGAAGAATGAATAATTAAGAATTATGGTTAAAATCAGGCAAAGCCTGATTTTTCAATTCATTCTTAATTCTTAACTCTTAATTTTTAATTTTACATGTAGTATCCGCCGTTGACTGATAACACCTGTCCTGTTATATATGATGCTTTGTCAGATATTAAAAATTCAACCGCATCTGCAATGTCGCCGGGCTGTCCTAGCTTTTGCAGAGGTATATTTTTCATCATTTCATTTTTTATGTCATCGGGTATTTTGTCTGTCATTTCTGTTTGAATGAATCCAGGTGCCACGGCATTTACAAGGACATTTTTCTTTCCAAGTTCTCTGGCCATAGATTTGGTCATTCCTATAACTCCTGCTTTCGAAGCAGCATAATTTACCTGTCCTGCATTTCCTGCAAGTCCAACAACGGATGAAATATTTACAATTCTTCCGTACTTTTGCTTAAGCATTCTTTTTGAAATGTGCCTGCAACAGTTGAATGTTCCTTTTAAATTTGTGTCGATAACCTGATCAAACTCATCTTCGCTCATCAGTGGAAGTATGTTGTCCTTTGTTATTCCTGCATTGTTTATTAACACATCAACAGAACCAAAGTTGTCATAAGCTTCGTCAATAAGTCTCTTGGCATCCTCATAGTTTGATATGTCGCATTGTACAGTCACATTTTTAGTTTCCTTGTTTGGAAAGTTATT
Source organism: Firmicutes bacterium UBA6113 (assembly GCA_002422545.1). Classification (GTDB taxonomy): domain Bacteria; phylum Bacillota; class Clostridia; order Tissierellales; family Sedimentibacteraceae; genus Sedimentibacter. The sequence continues at coordinate 71,226 of DIWF01000037.1, forward strand.
AATTAACTCTTCCATAGAACCTGTGTTGCTTCTGTAGTTTAATACCAGGTTGTAACCCAGCTCATTGAGCCTTAAAGCAATTGCAGCTCCGATACCTTTTGAAGCTCCGGTAATAATTGCAGTCTTCATAGTAATCCTTTCCGATGTATTGCATCACTTTATCTGTCCAGAGTATATGCCATAGACATACATAGGCAAATTATTATATTATGAATTTCGATGCTTAGTATGAAAACCAATGCTTAAGCATAAGACAATTCTATTCGCAATAATAATAATTTCTAATACTTAGCACGAAAAACGCCTGCTAAGCATAAGACAATTCTATATATTCTTGGAGAGATGCAATGCTATCAATATTTATTGATTTCACATTTTTATCTATTTTCTTTATAAAGCTTGACAATGTCTTTCCCGGTCCTATTTCAACAAATGTTGTCACACCGTCAGCTATCATTTTTCTTACGCATTCTTCCCATCTAACGGGATTGTAAACCTGTTTTTCCAGTTTATCAGCTATTGCCTGGTCATTTTCGTAATATTCTGAATCAACGTTGGAAATAACATTGCACTTTGGTTTCTTGAAACTGATTTTGGCCAAATCTTCCTTTAGCTTTGTTCCTGCAGGTTTCAGCATAGATGTGTGAAATGGCGCGCTTACCTGTAGTTTAACAGCTCTTCTGATGTTGAACTGTGAAGTCTTTGATAATGCTTCATCTATTGCTTCGATTTTTCCACCAACAACTATTTGTCCCGGACAGTTGAAGTTTGCAGGTTCTAGAAGTCCACAGCTTTTTGTTACATCTTCACAAAACGCTATTGCATCCTGATCTGTGCATCCCATAAGAGCAAGCATTCCACCTTCTCCCAAAGGAACTGCATTCTGCATGTAGTTTCCTCTGTTGTAAACAAGCTTGACAGCAGTTTCGAAATCCATGGCTCCTGCAGCTGTCAGTGCAGAATATTCACCAAGTGAAAGTCCTCCCATAACAACAGAGTCATCCTTGTTGTTTTTCTTCAAAACTTCATAAATTGCCATACAAGTTGTAAGAAGTGCAGGCTGAGTTATCTTTGTAACGCTCAAATCCTGATCAGGTCCTTCAAAACAAAGCTTTGCAAGGTCAAATCCCAGAGCCTGGTTTGCTCTTTCAAAAATTTCCTTGCTTTCTTCGAAATTTTCATAAAATTCCTTTCCCATTCCAGCATACTGAGCACCCTGTCCTGGAAACACAAAAGCTGTCTTACTCATTACTACCTCCTGAAATAAATGAACTCAAGTTTTTCATAATAGTTTCCGCTTCATCAAACATTTCTGTGATAATTTCCTTGCAGCTTTGCTCCTTGTTCACCAAACCTGCAATTTGTCCCGACATTACTGAACCGTAATCAACATCCCCTTCAACAGCTGCCTTGTAAAGTCTTCCTCTGCCCAGCTGTTCCAGTTCTTCAACGGTTCCGTTGTTCTTTTCTATTTCTTTAAATTGATTTACAAGTTTATTCTTCAAAACCCTTACGGGATGACCTGTTTTTCTTCCTGTAACAGCCGTGTCTGTGTCGTTTGCCTTAAGAACCTTGTCTTTGTAGTTCTGATGAACATTGCATTCCGTGGCAAGCAAAAATCTTGTTCCAACCTGTACTCCCTGAGCTCCAAGGCTTAAGACAGCAGCAATTCCTCTTCCATCTCCGATTCCGCCTGCTGCTATAACAGGGATCTTTACAGCATCAACCACCTGAGGAGTCAGGCACATTGTTGTAAGTTCTCCTACGTGTCCGCCTGATTCAGTTCCTTCGCAGATGATGGCATCAGCTCCAAGCTTTTCAAAATGTTTTGCAAAGGCAACAGATGGAACAACCGGTATTACTTTTATACCTGAATCTTTCCAAAGCTTAAGGTATTTTCCAGGATTTCCTGCTCCTGTGATTATAACCGGAACTTTTTCCTCTATGAGAAGGTTGCTCACATCGTTGGCATATGGGCTTAAAAGCATTACATTAACTCCAAATGGCTTATCAGTAAGCGACTTGATCTTATGTATTTCTTTTTTTATAAATTCCGCAGTGTTGTTGCCTGATGCAATAACTCCAAGACCTCCGGCTTCCGAAACGGCAGCAGCTAACTCCGCATCTGATATTTGTGCCATGCCTCCTTGAAAAATAGGATATTTTATGTTCAGCAGGCTGCATATAACTGTATTAATCATATATTCTCCTCGATTGTAATAAAATTGCGTATTATTCCGCATAAGAGAAAACGCCCGCAGGCGTCTTCTAATTAATTATTGTTTGTCTGTAATGTAGTTTACTATATCTCCAACTGTAACAAGCTTGCTGTAATCTTCTTCATCTATAGTGATGTCAAGCTCATCTTCTATTTTGCTGATTAATTCGAAAAGATCAAGTGAATCTGCTCCCAAATCGTCTTTTATTTTGCTGTCAAGATTTATATTTTCTTCCTCTACGTCCAATTCCTCAACTAAAATTGCTTTTACTTTTTCTAAAATCATTATTTCCTCCATAAATTTTGATGTTTTAATGTCTATTATTTTGATATCATTTTTTATTTCATTTCAAATATTTTGATATTCGAAGTATAATATAAAACAAACTGTTTGTCAATATATTTATTATAACAAATTACAACTATTTAGGACAATAGAGCCCTTTGTCAGGACATTTTTCTGGACAACCAGCATATTTTGAAGCTCATTGTGTTTTATTTGACATAAGTTTTTGTCTTCACTTAATATTTGGCAAAAAAATAAGCCTGTTGCTTGACAGGCTCAGATTGATGACAAAGTCATTAAATTAATTAATATTGGTAATTGTCGTGAACTTGAAATCTAAGTTCGTAGGGGAGAGCCTTGCGCTCTCCCGCAGATAACAACTTTTTTGAATTAATAGCCCCGGGCGGACACGAGGTCCGCCCCTACGGTTTGTCAATAGTCTGAGCCTGTCTTTTGGCAGGCTTTGATTACAGCATTTTTTTCTTGATGGCATCTATTATGTGCATTGCAGCCCTTCCGTCACCGTATGGGTTCACTGCATTGGCCATTTTCTTGTATTCTTCTTTATTGTTTATGAGGATATGAAGCTCATTGTAGATAACGTCTCTGTCAGTTCCTGCAAGCTTTGCTGTACCTGCTGAAATACCTTCAGGCCTTTCAGTTTCCTTCCTTACAACAAGCACGGGTTTGCCAAGGGATGGTGCTTCTTCCTGAACTCCACCTGAATCTGTAACAACAAGGTAACATTTTGACATCAGGTTTGTAAAAGGAAGATAATCAAGCGGTTCTATGAGGTGGACATTTTTCATTCCGTCAAAAGTTTTTCTTGCAATTTCTCGTACCTTTGGATTCAAGTGCATTGGATAAATAACTTCTACATCCTTATTTTCTTCCGCTGTCTTCCTTACAGCTGCAAAAATATTTTCCATGGGCTCCCCAATATTTTCCCTGCGGTGAGCTGTCAGGAGTATGACTTTCTTATTTTCAAAGTCTATGTTGTTCAATGCTTCTTCGCTGAATTTATAATTTTTGTCTATTACCCAGCCAAGAGCATCTATGGATGTATTTCCTGTTATGAAAATTTTGCTTTCATCATAGCCTTCCCTGAGCAGGTTGTTTTTTGAAGTCTGTGTCGGTGCAAAATGGAAATCTGTGAGCACTCCCGTAAGCATGCGGTTTGCTTCTTCAGGATATGGAGAATACAAATTACCGCTTCTCAGTCCTGCTTCCACATGACCTATTTTAACCTGGTGATAAAATGCAGCAAGTGCTCCTGAAAATACCGTTGTAGTATCACCCTGTACCAGAATAAGATCCGGTTTGAATTCTTCTATTACTCCTTCAAGCCCTGACAGTGCCCTGCAAGTTATTTGTGTGAGCGTCTGGCCGCTTTGGAATATATTCAAATCATAATCAGGTTCAATGTCAAATATCTTGAGAACCTGGTCCAGCATGTCTCTGTGCTGTGCTGTTACGCATATTTTCGATGTGAAATGTTCTTCATCATTTTTAAGAGCCTTCACTATTGGAGCCATTTTGACAGCTTCCGGGCGTGTGCCGAAAACAACAAGCACCTTTATTTTATCCATCATTACCTCCGAAAATTAAATGAAGAATTAAGAGTTAAGAATTAAGAATTAAATGAAGAATTTGGGCAATGCCCAAATTCAACTACTAATTTTTCATTCTTCATTCTTCATTCTTAATTATACTACTGTTCTTTTCTTCTGAACAATCCTGCTAATTTTGCAAAATAAAATACTGCTATTACCATGATGGTTGCAAGAATAATTCCTATGAATGGGTCTGCATCGGCAATTATTACAGCCACAATCCCCAGCATCATGCTGATGAAGTACATTATCAACACAGTCTGCCTTTGATTAAGTCCTATTTTCATGAGCTTGTGGTGAAGGTGGTCCTTGTCGGCTTCCATTATTGGTTTGTTATTTATATATCTTCTTATTATTGCGAATGTGGTGTCAAATATAGGAAGCCCTAGAGCAAACACAGGCACAACCAATGCCACAGCCGCCACGCTTTTTACCATACCTGAAACAGAAGTTACTGCCAGCATGTACCCAAGCAGCAGCGAACCTGTATCACCCATGAATATTTTTGCAGGATTGAAGTTAAACGGAAGAAATCCCAGGGAAGCTCCCGCTATTATGGCACACTGCATCATGATGAAGTCGTGTCCCATTGTTGCTGCCGTAAAAAGAAGAGTTGTTGCTGCTATGCTGGCAACACCTGATGCCAGACCATCCAAGCCGTCTATAAGGTTTATCGTGTTTGTTATCCCCACAATCCAGAACAATGTTATGGGGTATGAAAGCCATGAGAGCAAGTAGCTCATTCCTGTCTCTGAAAGTGGGTTCGTAATGAAATGTATCTGAACTCCTCCTCTTAATGCAACAAATGCTGCAATGAGCTGCATGAGCATTTTAACCTTGGCAGGCATCCCATACATGTCATCAACAACTCCCGTAAGCACAATTATTGTTGCACCGGCCATTATAAACAGGTTTGTTCTTGTATGTGGCAGGTAGACAAACATGCATGCCATTATTGAAATATAAATAGCCAGGCCTCCGAAATAAGGCATGGGCTTATTGTGAATTTTTCTTGGATCCTTTGGTACATCCAGTGCTCCAACCTTTATTGCAAGCTGCCTTGCCGGCGGAGTCATTATAAAAGATATAATTACAGCTGAAATAAAAGCTATAAAATAACTAGCCATGACGTTTCCTCTTCTTTATAGATTTTCTATTTCCATCATTTTCTTAATTCTGGTCGAGTGTCTTCCACCTTCAAATTCAGTTGAAAGCCACACATCCACTATGTCAAGTGCAACTCCCTGTCCTATGACGCGGTTTCCCATAGCAAGCATGTTTGCATCGTTATGCATCCTGGACATCCTTGCCATATATTCATTTGTGCACAAAGCACATCTTATGCCGTGAACTTTGTTTGCTGCTATGGAAATTCCTATGCCTGTTCCACATATTACTATTCCCTTGTCATCGCTTCCGGCAACAAGTTCAGCTGCTTTTTTCCCATAATCAGGGTAGTCCACGGAATTTGTGCCATAAACGCCTATGTCGTTGACTTCATAGCCTTTCTTAGTCAAGTGTTCCCTTACTGCTTCCTTTAATTCAAATCCTCCATGATCACATGCTAGTACTATTTTCATTTTTCCTCCACTTTTTTTCACTAATTCTTAATTCTTAACTCTTAACTTAATTATTTTTTTAATTTATTGATAATCGACTCTATCTCGATTCGTATTTCGTTCATTACTTTTTCATAAACGCTGTAATCCATGCCGTAGGGGTCATCAATGTCAAGATTAATATTGTCCGATTCTTCACCGTCTGTCTTGCTTGCATATTCCTTCAGCGTAAATACTTTTCTCTTTGACTGAGGGTCATAATTTAATATGGACATCTTGTGAGCAGCTGTCATGGTCAAAATTAAATCAGAGCTGCTTATAATCTCACCTGTAAGCTGTCTCGCCCTGTGTTTTGATATATCTATTCCTTGATTTTTCAAAACATCAACGGCTTTTTGGTTTGCCCTGTCTCCTTGAAAAGCACTTAATCCCGCTGAAGATACATTAATGTTTTCAATGTTTGAATTTAAGAGCATCTGTTTGAAAATTCCCTCAGCCATGCTGCTTCTGCATGTGTTCCCGGTGCACACCAATAAAATATTCATAAATACCTCACACAATGATTGTTTCGCTTGATGCTTTTCCCAATCTGTTCATGATTGCTTTTCCTAGTTCTTCTTCTTCAACAGCTTCTGCAAGAATGACATCCATTCCCATGTGGTCGAAATTTCTAAGGTCTTTGAATAAATTAGACGAAATCGATAAGGGCTTTGTTCTGTCCCCAACACAAATTGTGGTCTTGCCCTCGTAATATTTTTCAGTCTGGGCAGTTGACATAATGCCTACCTTTAAGCCATCCTGTGTAAATTTATCATAATCTTCAACTATTTTTTGTGCAATTTTATCTAAAGCTCCCTTGTACAAAATCACTTTTGCTTTTGGTGAATAATGTCTGTATTTTTGTCCCGGAGATTTGGGAACAATTTTTTCATTGCTTTTAATGATTGCAGGATCGTAATCACATTTTCCTAAAACTCCTGATATGTCTTCCCTTGTTATTCCGCCGGGCCTTAGTATCATGGGGACATCTCCCGTAACATCTACAACAGTTGATTCGATTCCTATGTAAGTGCTTCCTCCGTCAATTATCATTTCTACCTTACCCATTAAATCTTCAATTACATGGGAAGCTTCTGTCGGGCTTGGTTTTCCGGAAGTGTTTGCGCTTGGCGCTGCAATTGGCTTTCCGCTTTCCTTTATAAGTGCCAGGGCAATTTTGTTCTTTGGAAACCTTATGGCAGCCGTACTAAGTCCTGCTGTTATTTTGTCCGACAATATTTCCTTTTTATACAAAATCATAGTCAGGGGACCAGGCCAGAATTTTTTAGCTAATATTATTGCATTTTCCGGAACTTCTCTGGATAAATCGTACAGTTCTTCAGTGTCTTGAATATGAACTATCAAAGGATTGTCCTGTGGCCTCCCCTTTGCCTTAAAAATTTTCTCCACAGCAGTGTCATTTAATGCATCTGCTCCTATACCGTAGACTGTTTCTGTTGGAAACACAACAATTCCGCCGTTGTTGATGATTTGTGCCGCTTCTTTTATTATATCATAGTCCAAATTGTCAGGATCCATTTTAACTATCTTTGTATTTATTATTTCTTCCATCTAATTTCCTTTCCTGCATTTTCCTTAAAGAGGATTACGTTCTAAGGCTAATTATATACTACATTATAATTATGTACAAGAATTTACTTCTTAATAAATTTTTAATTTCTTAAAAAAAACCGGCTGCATATATATTAATAAGATGAACAAGCAGGAGGAAAATTTGGATATTTTATATTATTTTATATCGGGATTTGTTATTGGCGGAATTGGAACATGCTTTGGTGGAATAGTGTCCCTGTTGATTAAAAACCCAAGTGACCGAACGGTTTCAGGACTTTTAAGCTTTGCAGCAGGAATAATGCTTTCGGTCATTTCCTTTGACCTCATGCCGGAAGCTTATGAAATAGGAGGCTTCTTCATAGTAACGTTGGGTCTTTTCATTGGGCTTGTTGTAGTTTTTTTCGCTGAAGAAATGATGCCCACAAAGAAACTTTCCCGATATGCAGGTAAAAAACTGGATTACATAAAAATGAGCATGATAATCATAATAAGCCTCAGCCTTCACAATTTCCCGGAAGGAATAGCTGTTGGCTCAAGCGCAGTGTACTCGGACAATTTAGGCATAAAAATAGGAATATTGATTGCTGCCCACAATATTCCGGAAGGTATGAGCGTGGGAGTTCCTCTGGTAATGGCAGGAGCTTCTCCCTTGTATGTAATTTTATTAACCCTTATTACGGGGCTTCCCACAGCATTCGGAGCAGTGCTCGGAGCTGAACTTGGTGGTATATCCACTTATTTTATAGCCTTCTGCCTATCAGCTGCTGCCAGCAGCATGCTTTATGTTTCTGCCAGCCAGCTTATACCCGAAGCAAACATGCTTCACAAAGGCAAAAGCAGTTCTGTATTGCTTTTAATTGGTTTCTTGTGCGGTTGCTATCTTTCCTATAATATTTAAATGTCCAGGTAAATATTGTCGTACACAAGGCTGTTTTTTTCTATTATTTCCTTGAATTTTTCCATGTCTTCCTTTTGAAACCTTACGCACAAGCCGCAGCTTGAACTGATGCTTCTTGGAACAGGTATTATTTTAAAATTTACGCCGCATTTTTTAAGTGCCGTTTCAACTTTCATGGCATATGATACCGACTTGAAGGTCATGTAATTGTATTGGTTCATAATATTACCCTTATATTTTTTATTTAAGTATACCACATCAAAAAATTCAGTCTAATAAAATAAAGTTATAGCCTGCTTGTTGGTTATAACTTCATTTTATATTATTCCATCTCATCAAGGGTAAGTTCATATCCTTCCATAAACTCACTCATGAAAATATTCACATCTTCTCTGTCCATGGAGTTTAAATCTCTTAGTATGGACTGCTTAGCCTTGAGGAATTCCTTGTTTCCCGATTTTTCCTCCTCGATGCATTTGATGTAGGCGCTTATTTTGTCGGCAGCTTTGATTGTCTTCCAAATTTCCTTTTCATCTTCACGAGGTATGAGAACTCCTTCATAATCGTTGTAAAAGTCCTCGGGTAAAAGCTTCAAGAGCCTCCTGCTTGCAGCAAGCTCCACATCCTTGTAGGCTGTCTTGATCACGGTGTTGAAATACTTCACAGGTGTGGGCATGTCTCCTGTAAATATTTCGGAAGCATCGTGATAAATTGCATAAAGGGCCGTCTTTTCCGGATTAACATCCATATCCAGACGTCTTTTCTGAATCACAGAAAGGGCATGAGCTATTACAGCAACATCAAGGCTGTGTTCTGACACATTTTCATCCTTGATGTTTCTCATGAGCCCCCATCTGTTTATATATTTCATTCTGGAAATAAAAGCATAAAAATTAGATTTTTTCATATATCGCCTATTTATTTACCAATTGCTCCGGAGGCACCCTTGCTCTTCATTATTTTATCCATGCCTTCGGTTGTCTGTATTGTTCCATCCTTAAACACCCACAGAGCTTCCACACCATCAAGGGATTCAACAAGTGCCCTTCCTTCTTCATAAGGCATCAGGAATACAGTGGTAGAAAGATAGTCAGCTTTACCGGAATTTTCAGTTACAATTGACACAGCCCTGAAGTAATCGCCGGGCATCAAGGTGACAGGATCTATCAAATGATGAACTCTTGTATCTCCAACCATGTAAAATCTCTGGTAATCGCCGCTTGTTACAACAGATGCATCTGTGAGGAACACTGTTTCCAATATGCTTTCATCCGATGTGCCAAGAGCACCGTCAGGGTTTTGAATTCCAACACCCCACTTATCTCTAATGCCGTCCATAGGTTTTCCGAAAGCCCGTATGTTTCCTCCTGCACTTATGATGCCTGATGTGAAACCTTCCTGCATAATTTCCTTAACAACAATTTCTGTTGCATATCCCTTTGCAACAGCTCCCACATCCAGACTCATGAGGGGATCCTCAAGATACACTGTTGAGTTTTTCTCATCCACTATTACTTTGTTTATATCAGTGTGCCCGTTTGCTTCTAGCAAAATGTCCATAGGAGGAATCTTAGCATCAGCAGGATTTGCTTCAGCTTCATCTCTGTATTCAGACCAAATCTTCAAAACAGAGCCCAAGGCCACATTGGTTTTCTTTCCTACAGTTTCGTACATTTCTTTTGTCATGAGGATTAAGTCAATTATTTCCTTATCGACTTTTACAGGCTGTATACCGGCATTGTCGTTAATGGTCTTTATGTTGTTCTTTCCTTCATAAGTGTTGTACTTGTCATATAACTGGTGCAGCTCTAGCATTCTTTCATGAATTTTTTCAGCATATCCGTTGAATTCTTCTTCTGTTTTAGCATAACCCACAACCTGCGTAACCGTATCAAAGGTATCTAAAAAAGTATAGCTGAATTTATCATATACTTGCTCCTTTTCAGGCTCTTCTTGTTTTTGGCAGCCTGTCAAAAAAGCAAAAATTAAAATTCCTGTCATCAATATAGGAATTATTTTCTTCATATTATCACCCTAGCTTATAATATCAAATATTCTAAATAATATCAATTATTTTATATAAATAAAAAGGGGCTACAAGCCCCTTTAATTTCATTTATTATCTTGCGTTTGCTGCTGCTTCCTTAACAACTGACTGGTAATTTTCAACAGAGATTGTTACTGATGATGTCAATTCAGGTACATCTGGAACTGCTTTGTGGTTTTCATCTCTTTGTTTAACTGTCAATCCAGTGATTTCTTCGATAGATTTTCCAACCATCCACTCTTCAAATGCTTCCATTTGTTCGAACCATTCTTTGCCTATGGATGAAGCCTTAACCATTCCGTATCCTTCTTTGATTTCTTTCTTAGTTTGATATTCTGCTGCTCTGTCAGAAGTTACAACACCGTTTGCATCAAAGTTGATTTTAACTTGAGCTGTATCTACTATTGTACCAGCAACTTTTCCATCAGCTGTCAAAGCCGTTGCAGACATGTATGTATCAGCCTGAGCTACTGGAAGAACATCAGCTGTCTTGTCTTTTGAACTTCCTATATGAGTTTCAACTCCAAGTCCTACCTTTTCAGCACCTGCTACATCCTGTGCGTTTGTCCAAGCTTCTTCAACTGCTGCAAGGTAAGCATCTACAGAAATTGTAACTGATGAAGTCAATTCAGGAACATCTGGAACTGCCGGATGCGCTTCATCTCTTGCTTTAACTTTCAATCCAGTGATTTCATCCATTGTCTTGCCGATCATCCAGTTTTCAAAAGCTTCAATTTGTTCAAACCATTCTTTGCCTATGCTTGATGCTTTAGCCATTCCGTAGTCTGGTCCCAAATCTTTCTTTGATTTAACTTCAGCGGCTCTGTCAGTAGTAACTTTCAGATCTTTGTCAAATGCTATTTTTGTCTGAGCAACATCTATTGTAACGCTGGCAACTTTGCCTTCAGCGTCAAATCCAACTGCAGCCATTGTAACATCTGCCTGACCAGCTGCTGTTGCATCAGCAGTAGCATCTTTTGATTTTCCTATTTCAATATTTTGTCCTAAACCAAATTTGACAATAGGTCCTGCTTCTCCAACTGGCGCCGGTGCTGGTGCTGGTGTTTCAGCAGGTTTTTCTTCTGCAGGATATGGATATGCTGCAGGGTCAAGAGCGTTGTTAACTGCATATATTATTGCGTTGCTTGTGTAAGTAGCGCCTGCAATAACATCTACGTCAGTTGAATTAGCTTCAACTATTTTTGCAGGAAGTTGTTCAATCGCGTTTGAACCAATTCCGGCTGTTTCTTTTTCTCCTACTGCTACAACGCTGGTGATTTTGTCACCTTCTTTTGTTACAGTAACAGTAACATCTCCGCCAAAGCCTTCGCCTGTTCCTGTTAAAGTTTCAGCTGCAGGAGCTTCTGTCTTTGTTGCACATCCAAATAAAGATGTTACCATCAATAACACCAATACCAAAGATAATCCTTTTTTCATGATACCCTCCAAATATGATAAATTATGTTAAATCACTCAGTAATTATATCACATTGTTTACAAGTTGACAATATTTCTGTAATATTTTGATAATTTTAAAATTTCTTGTTAAAAATGTTAAAAGTGTTTTTAGTGTTCATAAATTAGGATTGTATCAATGTTGCTGCAAATTTTGTCGAATATTTTAAATAAATGGCAGCCATGTATTTACCATGACTGCCACTTATTCCATAATTGTTTAATAAATATTTAACTCATTGATTTTTTTGTTTGTGGTAATGCTGTGAATCTGCATTTCATTTTCAGAAAATGTGTAAATGTAATCACCGATATATATTATTCTGTTTACTTCATAGCCGTAGAGATATTCTTCACCTTCCATATGTGATATCCTTGTTTTATAACTTATGTTGTTTATGTCTACATTGTACACATATGCTCCGTTGAAATCAGTCTTGTAGTTGTCTGTAGTCCTGTTGATTGGAAAAGCCATGATACCCTTATTGAGTGAGAACATCAGTGCCTTGTGATTGTACAGAAGTTCCGAGTATGTTCCTTGTTCTCCTATAACCTCTGTGAATGTTTCCTTTGGATATTTAATGTCGGATACATCAAACAAGGACAGCTTAAAGCCACCAGTTACAATTCCACCCCATTCGCTCACCTTTGTATCATATCCAAATCCAAGTATGTGATTTTCATCAACAATGTGAAGGTATGTGCTGTAGCCCGGAATTTTCAGCATTCCTGCAGTCTTTGGATTTACGGGGTCCGATGCATCAATTACATAAAGAGGGTCAACTTGCCTGAATGTAACCATGTAAACCCGGTCTCCTGCGAAGCGTGTGCTGTAAATTCTTTCGCCTGGAGCAAGCCCTTCCAGCCTTCCTTTTATTTTTAAATTCTCATCAAGAATGTACATGTTGTTTTTTGAAGTTTCATTCCACATTTCTCCAGTGGTGGTGGCAATTCTAAACAATCCTTCATGTTCATCCATGGAAAACTGGTTTATTATTGTTCCTGGCACCTCCCCCTGGGTTGCAACATTTATATTACCTCTCTCAAGCTCATATTTGTAAACTACTGTACTTGTTGAATATCTAGGGCTATAAAGCTCTGTCTGTTTTATGTTGTAATCATATGAATAATCAGCAACAGCTGCATAAAGGCTGTCCTCGGAAACATAAATTGTGTCCGAACCCCCAAGGTACACATCAACGTCAGGTTCAACCGATGAATCATTAAGGTCAATTCCTGCAGTGTACATGTATCTTGAATCTATATAGTTTGGAAAATATCTTATATTATCATATGTAAATTCATGTTTTTCATTTTTTATTACATTAGTATAATAAGGAAGAGACACATCCTGTCTGTCATAGTAAATATTTAAAGACTTTGTTGTCACCAGGTACATGTATCCGTTTATTTCCCTTCCTGAAAGGTAGTTTCCGTCAAGCAATAGCTCCCTTTGAAGAACAGGCTTTTCACCATTGGAAATGTCATAAACAAGCACATTTGTCCTGTCATCATAGTAACGAGGAGGCATGATGTAGTCAACAGCCTTGTCTTCAGCCGACACTGCTGGTTCTTCATATCCCTTCATTATATAATAGAAGTTGTTTTGTCCTATGACTACAAGCTTGTTGTTGTAAATGTAAATTTCACTTATGCTTGTGTTTTCTGGGACATTTACAGTTGATACAACCTTAGGATTTAAGGGATTTGAATCTATTATCTTAAGTTTTTCGCCTGTTTTTATGTAAATATATTTTCCATCATTTTTAATTATGTCACCTTCCTGGACTCCCTCAACCTGCACGTTTGTATCCGAATGATCCGGTGATGCTCCTGCTTCCTGTGGCGCTTCCTGGACTGCTTCTTCCTTGTCAATTGTACCAGAATCTTCTGCTGCAACAAATCTGTCCGTCCACAAATAGCTGTACAGCTTTGAATTGTATTCAAGAAGTGCAATGAGATTCTCCTTGGAACCAACCGTCTTCAATACGTCTTTATTTTCGAGAACAGATGTATTTTTTGTTATGTAAACTGAATTTGTACTACCATCCCATCTTACATCATGTCCAAGATTTTCACTTATGAACCTCAGTGGAGCAAAGGTCCTGCTGTTTATCATCATTGTGGCAACATCAATATCCTTGATTTCGCCATTTACCATAACCTTGTTCTTATTGAGGAGCATTTGTATTTCATTGTTGTCATCTTTTATGACAACTTCCTGAATAGTTTTGTTCCAGTCAACTCTAGCTCCAAGTTTTTCAAAAACACCTCTTAATGGAACGAGGGTTCTTCCTTCTTCAATAAAAGGATCCACATCAAAATCTACTTTTTCATTGTCAACATACACCGCCACTCTGTCTTGAGCAAAAGCAGAAAATGCAAAACAAAATACAAAGACAACGGCCATTATGAAAATTTTCTTCATTAATTTAATAGTGTTCATTCATGCACCTCCCTAATTATTTGTAATATATTAGACGATTTGGAAATTGATTTGTTCCTAATTTATATACCATCATTATTAATATATTAAACAAAAATATAGTAGGAAAGAGAACTTTCCTACTATATAAAAAAGGATGCATTGCATCCTATTTCTTTTAATCTCTGAACGTGCTGCAGCATGTTTCTTCGGGAACCGCTGCGTTCCTGCCGTTAACAAGAATGTTTGCGGCGTTGCAGTGTTCTGATTTGTTGTAAATACATTTCATTGCTTCGCATTTGATTTCTGTGTCGCTTTTAGGCTCACTTACTGAACTTCTTATTCCTGGTTTTTGCTCAATAAAAGTGTTGCAGTTTGTAAGGCGACTTTTCTCGGCCTTTTTTCCGTCAACTTCAATGGAAGGTGCCGTACATCCCTGTCTATTGTTGAAATAACAGTTTGTGACCGTGCAATTTATCTGTGCCATAATAATCCCCTTTCATCTGATTTTTCTTAGTTTGACCGGATGAAAGATTATTATGCTTAATTTCCTTAATTTCTGTAATATGCCAGGAGCAAATCAACCATCCTGCCGTAACTTTTGACTCCATCCTCCTGGTTGTTTGCCTTCAGATATGCATCATTTATGTTGTTTGAAATTTCAGCAACCTTTGTGTTAAAATTTTTCCAGTAATTCCATGAGAAAATCATGTCATTTTTAACATCTTGAGAATATGTGTCCTTGAGACTTGCGTAGGCGTCTGCATCTTCTGCATACAGAGCGTTCATGCTGTAAGTAAGGGCAAGCATAGTCCCGCTGTATGCAAAATCTTCAAAACCTGAATTTATGCATGATAGATAAGCGATGAAATTGGCTTCGTCTTCCCTCATGAATCCTCTCAAATGCACCAGCTCGTGAAGCATGGTTGCAGGAATCTGATAGGGAGGAATGTCAACATTAACATTCGCTTCAAATGTGTATGGGAAAAACACCCCTGTTATATTCATGTGAGACATAGCTCGAGACATCTTCACAGGCTTTGGTGCAGGATAATTTCCCTTAAGGACACTATACTCTTTTGCAATGTTATCAAAGGAATCTCTTGCTCTTTGTGCAGTGCCGAAATAATTCCGGTCGAAAAGCTCTGCAGTGTTGTTTTCACCTGTTGTTAGACCTGAACGGAGGTTATTTGCATCATGAATTAATATCTCGCACAAAGCTATGAGATCTTCCTTGGATGATTCCTTGATTTCGAGGCCGCTGTAAAATGTGAATTCGTATCTTGAATAATTGATTCCGCAGAAAAGCACGAATAAAAAATAAAACACTGATACAAAAGACAATATATTTGCAGCATATTGCTTGAAAAAATCAGCAGTCCTGTGTTTTACAGAGTTTACAATCATTGATAACGTATAAATGACCAGCAGGACAACAATCAATAGGATTATTATTTCAGCTGCGGAAACAGATGTCTTGGACGATAAAAAACTTATTGTTTCTGCAAATACAGGATATATTTCAACAGCATAAAACTCTGCAAAACTCATATAGTGTCTTGCATACAAAGTGAGAAAAATAGAAACAGGAATCAAAAATATAAATGAAATTCTTTTTAAATTCATATTGATCCTTTCTTATACCGTTATATATACATTATATCATAATTTTAATTTCTATGTATTAATATTTGTTATTATGTTTTTAAATAAGGTATTTTTTTGTAGACAACTTTTAAAGTTACAAAAAGCAAAAAGGCAGCAATCAAACTTGCTGCCCCTTTATACTATTTTACTTCTGTAACTTCATATCCTGCTTCTGTAACTGCATTTGTAAGAGATTCTGTACTTACTTCTTTTGACAATGTTACTTCAGCTGTCTTGTTGTTTAAATCCACAACTGCATTGTCAACTCCATCAACATTCTTGAGTGCCTTTTCAACTGCTGCCTTGCAGTGTCCGCAGCTCATTCCTTCAACTGTTAAAACCTTGTTCATTTTATTTCCTCCATTATTGTTTGATTTATTTGTAAAGTCATCATTAATGACTGATTTACCCTTTTGATTTTTTGTTTCTTTTGTTTCATTTATTTCTTTTGTTCCTTCAAGAGATTCCACAATTCTTACCGGTTTGAAGAACTTAAGCCTCAAGGCATTTGACACAACAGACACTGAACTCAAGCTCATGGCTCCTGCAGCAAACATCGGATTTAGCTTCCAATTCAAGATTACATAGAACACCCCTGCAGCCAGCGGTATTCCTATTACGTTGTATATGAATGCCCAAAACAGATTCTGCTTGATGTTTCTTATGGTTGCTTTGCTCAGCTGCACTGCAGTAACGGCATCCAGCAAATCACTTCTTATCAATACTATATCAGCAGATTCTATGGCAACGTCGGTTCCTGCTCCTATGGCAATCCCCACATCAGCTCTTGCAAGAGCAGGAGCATCATTTATGCCGTCTCCTATCATGGCAACTTTTCTTCCCTGTTCCTGGATTTTTCTTATTTCTCTTTCCTTGTCCTGAGGAAGAACTTCCGCTATTGCCCTTGAAATTCCCAGCTGTTTTCTTATGGCTTCAGCAGTTTTTTTGTTGTCTCCTGTAAGCATAACAACTTCAATACCCATTGCTTCAAATTCCTGTATTGCTTTTTTGCTTGTTTTCTTAACAACGTCAGCAACAGCAATTATGCCAAGAACATTTATTTCATCGGCAAAATAAAGAGGTGTTTTTCCTTCTTCTGCAAATTTTTCACTTTTTTCACCAAAGACATTTATATTGATTTTCTGTTCATTTAAAAGTCTTAAATTGCCCAGGTAATATTTTTTTCCGTTAATTTCAGCTTCCAGACCTTGTCCGGGAAGAGCCTGAAAATTCTTGACCTGGTAAAGTTCAAGATTTCTGTTTTTTGCTTCTTCAACTATTGCATCTGCAAGAGGATGTTCTGATCCTTTTTCAGCTGATGCTGCTATTTTAAGCATTTCTGTTTCATTTATTCCACTTGTGATCATGTCTGTGACTCTTGGTTTTCCTTCAGTGATGGTTCCGGTCTTATCCATCACCACTGTCTGTATCTGATGAGCAATTTCAAGGGCTTCGGCAGACTTAATCAGAATTCCGTTTTCAGCTCCCTTGCCTGTTCCAACCATTATTGCCGTTGGTGTTGCAAGACCAAGGGCGCATGGGCATGAAATAACCAGAACGGCAATTCCTATGGACAATGCAAATTCAAATGTTGCTCCAAGGACCAGCCACACAATTGTAGCTATTACTGCAATTGTAATTACAACCGGCACAAATATGCTGCTTATTTTATCTGCAAGTTTTGAAATCGGAGCCTTGGAAGAACTTGCTTCCTCAACGAGCCTTATGATTTGAGACAATGTTGTATCGTCGCCGACATTTTGTGCTTCAAATTTAAAATATCCCGATTTGTTGATGCTTGCACCTATAACTTTGTCCCCGGCCTTTTTTTCAACAGGAATGCTCTCTCCTGTGAGCATGGATTCATCAAGTGATGAGTTTCCAAATGTGATTATTCCGTCAACAGGAACAGACTGTCCGGGTTTAACAACTATAGTGTCACCCTTTACAACTTCCTCAACCGGTATCTCTTCTTCAATTCCGTTTCTTTCAACAAGGGCAGTCTTAGGAGACAGATCCATGAGTTTTTTTATGGCATCGGATGTTCTTCCTTTTGCCCTTGCCTCAAGGAATTTGCCCAGAGTAATAAGTGCAAGTATTATGGCCGCTGATTCAAAATACAAGTCCATAGAATATTTCATTACCATTTCCATGTCCATGTGTCCCAGTCCGTAGCCTATTTTATATATTGCAAAGACACCGTATCCAACGGCAGCTGTTGTGCCTATGGCAATGAGAGAATCCATGTTCGGAGATCCTTTAAACAATGTCTTAAAGCCAACTGTGTAATATTTTTTGTTTATTATCATTACAGGAAGAGCCAGAAGAAACTGTGTAAATGCAAAAGTCATAGCATTTTTATCGCCGTGAAATATGCTTGGGAGCGGCCATTCAAACATGTGCCCCATGGCCAGATAAAGAAGCGGTATGGCAAATGCAAATGAAATTACAAGCCTCTTTTTCATATCCTTAAATTCAGCCTGAGCATCTGTTTTTTTGTCATCAGATTTTGCAGCGGACTTTTTTGTGTCAGCCACATTTGCTCCGTATCCTGTATCAACAACAACCTTAATAATGTCATTTTCCTTTAGAACACTTTCATCATACTTAACTGTCATGCTGTTGCTCAATAAGTTTACATTGACTTCCTTGATTCCTTCAGTTTTGTTTATATTTTTTTCAATCCTTGCTGAACATGCTGAGCATGTCATGCCGGTCACATTAAATTTTTGTGATTTCATCATATTCTCCTTTACTTTGATACTTTATTTAAAAGTGAAATAATTTCATCGATTTTTTCTTCTTCATTACCTTCCATAAATGCCTGCTTAACGCACATTTCCATATGGGCCTTAAGTATTTCATTGTTGGCCTTTCTCAAAATTGACTGAACAGCCATTATCTGATTTGAAATATCAATGCAGTATCTGTCTTCTTCAACCATTTTTGTTATTCCTTCAATTTGACCTGCTGCTGTTTTTAACAAACGATTTATTTTAACCTTATCAGCTTTCATATTTACCTCCTACCATACCCCATACCCTGGGGGGGTGTCTTCATAGTAACTCTGTCTTTATCATTTGTCAATATGTTTTTTAAAATATTTTTCTGTGTCAGAATTTTACAACATAAATATAAAAATTATATGAAGATATAATCTAGACTATTAACAAACACTGACGCTGTCATCCTGAACGATAGTGAAGGATCTCATCTTTGTTTAAAACATGAGATTCTTCGGCTGTGCCTCAGAATGACAACATCCAAGTATATACTTTGTCATCAAGCTGGATTATATGAAGACGATCAAAATAAAATAAAAACATCTTGTATTATCTTCCAATAGTTCAAAATTACTGTTATAATTGATAGTATACTGTATTTATTTCAAAATATTAAAGAAAGCAGGTTTATTATGGACAGAAAACTTATAGAAAGTCTTGACGTAAATTTCCCTAAATTGGGATTTGGCTGCATGCGTCTTCCCGTAAAGGATGGCAAAATTGATTTCAACCAAGCAAGAGAACTGATTCGTCACGCAATGGAAAGTGGTCTCAATTATTTTGACACAGCTTACAATTACCACAACGGAGAATCCCAGGAGTTTATGGGAAAGGTTCTTCAGGAATTTAAAAGAGAAAGCTACTACCTGACAAATAAGCTGCCTGTCTGGAAAGTCAAGGAAGAAAAAGATGCAGAAGAGCTTTTCAATGAGCAGCTTGAAAAATGCAATACTGAATATTTTGATTTTTATCTTCTTCATTCATTGAACAAAAAAACAATAGAGACCGTGGAAAAATTCAATCTTTATGATTTCATCAAGAAAAAGAAAGATGAAGGCAAAATAAAAAATATTGGTTTTTCATACCATGACAGCAATGATATTTTGGAAAAGTTTGTGTCTGCTCACAAATGGGATTTTGTCCAGCTTCAGATAAACTATTGGGACTGGGCTGAATATGATGCAAAAGGAGCATATGAAATCCTTGAAAAACATAACATTCCATGCTTTGTAATGGAACCTGTAAGAGGAGGTTTCCTGGCTTCATTTGCACCTTCGGCCATGAAACATCTTAAGTCCTACAGCCCTGAAAAATCTGCAGCTTCCTGGGCGTTGAGATGGGTATCATCACTTCCCAATGTAGCTATAATCTTAAGCGGAATGTCAAACATCGAGCAGCTTAAAGACAACATGAGCACATTCACGGATTTAAAAACATTAGATGATGAAGAATATAAAGTTATTGACAAAGTTGTTGAAGAACTGAGAAAAATCAAGCCGGTTCCCTGCACAGGCTGCCGTTACTGCATGGACTGCTCATTTGGCGTTGACATCCCTGGAATTTTTGAAATTTACAACGACTACAAAAAATCTGAAAACAAAGACATAGCTGCAAGGAGCTACTTCTTGTTCACATCTGAAGAAGCAAGAGCAGACAAGTGCCAGAAATGCGGTGAATGCATTCCTAAGTGTCCTCAGCAAATAAACATACCTGAAGAACTTGAGAAAATACACGAAGAAATGCTTAAGTTAAAATAAATAACCAAAAAAGGCGCAGAGCCAGCTAGATATAGCTGACTGATTCTGCGCCTTCATTTTTTATAATCATTTTTAAATGGGACAAAAATTCATTTGACGGTCTTTTAAAATTGTCTGACATTTTGGCAAGCCCTAAACATTCATACTTCTCTTCTGCAAAATTATGATATGGCAACAGCTCTATTTTAGGATTTTTGATATTTTCCTTAACAAACACGGCCGTTTTTTTAATATTGTCTTCATCAGAATTTACACTATCTATTACAGGTATTCTAACAACAATGGGAACATCCAACTCGTTCATTTTTTTAATGTTTTCGAGTATCTTTTTATTGCCTTTTCCCGTGTATAATTCATGTTTCTTTTCATCCATGTGTTTTATATCAACAAATATCAAATCAAGCTTTGTCAAAATGTCCTTTACTTCATCAAAATCAAAATAACCCGATGTTTCAAGTGCCATATCAACAGCCTTGTCATAAAGGCTGTTGACCAAGATTCTTAACATATCCCGCTGAAGAGTAGCCTCGCCTCCGGAAAATGTCACTCCTCCATTAGAATACCTGTAAAAAATCTCCTGACTTTTTATTATTTCAAGTATTTCACTGTCAGAATATATCCTAACCAGTTTTTTTCTGCTGTTGGTTGGGCAAATGTCCATGCAGCTTCTGCAGGAAATGCATTTTTCTCTTTGTCCGGGGCTGTTTAAATCAATGTTCACTCCAACAGGACATATTTCTGTACATTTTCCGCATCCGATGCATGTTTTTTTGTTGAATGAAACTCGTTTAAAATCCAGCGTGCTCTCTGGATTGGCGCACCATTTGCAATTCAATGGACATCCGGCAAAAAATATAACAGTCCTTATGCCATCTCCGTCATTGACCGAAAAGTTTTGAGGTTCCATAAAATATCCGTTCATACATTCTCCGAAGCCATACTAAAATTTATCGTGAGCGTTTCTTGCAATGATTGCATCCTGCATGCTTCTTGACAAGTTTACGAATTGAGTGCTGTAACCTGCCACACGAACAAGAAGGTCCTTGTAGTTTTCCGGATGTTTCTGAGCATCTAAAAGCGTTTCGGTGGAAACCGTATTGAACTGAACGTGGAATGCACCAAGTGCAAAAAATGCCTGTATCATGCTGCCAAGGTTGCTTTGACCTCTTTTTGTCCGCACAAGATCTTCGTTTAGCCTTAGATTGAGAAGCGTTCCTCCTGAATGCACATCCTGATTGAGTCTAGCTGCTGAACGCATTGCTGCTAAAGGAGTTGATGCATCTGTTCCAGCAAAAGGAGATACCCCTTCGGAAAGGGGCTCACGTGCTTTTCTTCCGCATGGTGTTGCACCGACTACTTTGCCTGCAGGCAGATAATTTGATATGCCCATGAACGCTGTATTGAAATTGTTGCCGTTGATGTCCTTATACTTGTGGCTTTCCTTGTAGTAATGGTTTGCCATATTTACAGCAATATCATCCACATAATTTATATCATTGCCGTACTTGGGAACATTCAAGGCTTTTTGCCGCAGCTCATCATATCCTTCCCAATCTGCATCAATTGCGTCAATCAGTGTTTCAATGTCCGTGCATTTTTCTTCATATACCAGCTTTTTAATTGCAGCCAGAGAATTTGCCGTAACAGCTAAACCTATGCCTGTAAGAACAGGTCCTAAATTGTATTTTGCCCCTGCATCGACCAGGTCCACACCTTCATTCAAACAGTTTTCTATGCATGATGACAAGAAAGGCCTTGGAACCATTTCCCTATGCAGGTTTTGCGCAACCAGCGTTGAAATTACCGAATGTTTAATTAAATTGTCAAATTGTCTGTAAAAAGCCTTTTCAACTTCTTCATAACTTGTAAATGTTCTGGGATCAGCTTCATCAAGACCCATTTTTTTGCCGTTTATTCTGTTCACTCCTTTGTTAAGTGCAAATTCCAAAGCAGCAGTAATATTAATATTAACAGCCGATGTCCACTCGCCTGTTTTTCTGAAATGAGGAACCACACAGCCGCAATTGTTCCAATCTCTGGCATCCTCTGGTTCATAACCGGCATTGATGAGCATCTGATAACCTGCCTGATCGCTGTGTATGGCAGGAAATCCCGTACCCTTGCTAACCAGATGAGTTACTGCATCCAGGAATTCTTTTGGACAATCCTGATGTATCCTCACACTCAGTCCAGGCTGATGTGTCATTACTTTTTCTGTAGCTTCCAGCGCCATGTATGACAGCTCATTTACAGCATCCTTGCCATCTCTCGTCTTGCCGCCGATTGTAAGGTTTTGAAATTGATTGTATCCTGCAAAAAATTCTGCCGTATTTGCCGAAATGGTCCAGACCCACTCAGAAAGCTTTAGCCACAATACTTCAATCAGTTCCTGAATCTGTTCTTTTTTCATGATGTTATGTTCAATATCAGATTTATAGTATGGGTACATGAACTGGTCAAATCTTCCTACATTAAGGGCAAGAGGATTTTCCGACAAAATTCCTCCTAGTTGTGTGAACCATACAAACTGTATTGCTTCATGAAATGTTGATGGTGGATTTTCAGGAACTTTGGCGCATATTTTGGCAATTTTTAACAGCTCACTTTTTCTGTCCTCATTTGTTTCGCTGTCTGCCAATTCTGAAGCTTTCTGCGAATATCTTTTTGCAAGTGAAATTATTCCTTCGGATGTTAAAATTACTGACTGATAAAATTCCTTTTTCTTCAGGTTATCGGCAGAAATTTCATTTAATGTTTCCATATGTTTCTTTGCCTGGGCTATGATTCCTCCGAATCCATTTTTAAAAAGAACATCCTGGTAATCAGGAGTGATTTCCCCCACTGCCTGCCTCCACTTGGAATCATTGTCAACAATTCCCGTGTCTACTGCAACTTTTGCACTATCCTCCGGAAGTCTTGCCAGAAATGATTCTTCCAAAGACTTTCCCTTCCAGTAAGGAAAAACATTCTTTCTTACATAATCTCTTTGTTCATCCGTCATAACATATGGATCCTGAACTCTTTTGTCAAAATTGTCCATTTCTCTGTCCACCCATGTCCATGAAAATTCCGGCGTCAATATTCCGCATTTTCTGAACTCTCCAACAGCACCTACAATAATTTCGCCGTCAAATATTTTCACTTCCAGCTGTTGGCATGTGTCCTTGAATGCCTTTGCCCTTCTGACGGGAATAGATTCTCCTTCTGTTTTTTTGTGAGATTCTGTCCAGATTCTTGCTCTTTCATATGAAATTGCAGGCTTGGAATTGATGTAATTTTGTCTTGCATCTTCAATTCTTTTTGTTAACATGACTACCTCCGTAATATGATAGCATAGGTCGTGCGCTATAGCGCACGACTTGGTTAAAATTAAACCAGAATAAAATTCTGGCCGTTAATACTTGACTATATTTTGAAAAACCACTTCTTTCTCATAAGGATTGCTGTATGTGTGCACTTTGTCTGCTCTGAAGTTGATGGCAGCCGGTGCTTCAAGAACATGAGTTTTATCATCTACAATAATATTCAATTTTCCTTCAGTCACTACAACATATTCAACTGTTGATGACTTGTGGGGCTGTGATATATGATGTGCTCCGGGAAGCAGTTTTATATAAAAATATTCAAATCCTGTAAGCGGATCAAAGGGAAAAACATTGTACAAAATCATTTTATCTTCCGATTCATATACAGGTTCAATTTGATTTATGCTTACAGCTTCATTGTTTTCATTACTTGTGCTTAATAGTTCAGAAAAAGATATTTTAAGGCCTGTTGAGATTTTCCATAATGTAGATATTGTAGGCGTTGACTCTGCCCTCTCAATCTGTCCCAGCATTGCCTTGCTAACTCCTGTGAGATTTGATGTTTCATCGAGCGTCAGACCCTTTTCAAATCTTGTCTTCTTAAGCGTGTTGCTTATATTTATCAATGGATCTTTCAATTTTTAAACCTTCTTTGTTTTTTCTACATTATATAATAGTTTATAATTATTTGCAATAAAAAATATACTAAATCGCACAACATGCGTTATATTGTTTAAACATCTTCAATTCTTAATTCTTAACTCTTAATTCTTAATTGCTTTTCCAGGCATATTATTATATGAATACAAAATTAGGGGTATTTTATGAAAAAAGAAAAATTGATTATAGGTACACTGGTCCTCACTGCCGCTACCACCATTGTGAGAATTGTTGGGATGGCATTTCGCATTTACCTTGCCAATGTGCTAGGAGCTGTAGGAATGGGTCTTTACCAGCTCATTCTGTCTGTTTATTTTCTTATGGTAACTCTTGCAACATCCGGCATCAGGGTAGCTGTGTCACGGCTCATATCGGAAGAGTTGTCGCTTGGAAGATATTCAAATGCTAAAAAAGTTCTCAGCCAGTCCATATTTCTTTCGCTTATTACAGGACTTGCATCTGCATTTCTTCTTTATTATTTTGCCAATGACATAGGTACTTATTTTTTAAATGATCAAAGAACCGTGCTGGCCTTATTGTACCTGGCGCCAAGTCTTCCTTTCATTGCTGTGTCCTCCTGCTACAAAGGATATTTTTACGCCCTTGGGAAAGTTGTGAAGCCTTCCATAGTGCAAGTAGGGGAACAGCTTGTACGTATTGCCGTCATCTTTTCCATAATGAATTACTTCCTGCCAAGAGGCATTGAATACGGCTGTGCTGCCGTTTCCATAGGCATGACTGTAGAAGAATTGTTTTCTTTAGTCATCACCTGGTTTTTCTACATATTTGACAAAAAGCCTTACTCCGGAAAAACAAACAGAAAAGCAGACAACATGATTTTTAAAATACTCAAAATTTCAGTGCCTCTGTCCGGAACATCCTACTTGAATTCCATCTTAAGGACTGTTGAAAATGCAATGATACCTGCAAGGCTTCTCTTGTATGGCATTTCAACGGAAGCTGCCATGAGCCTGTACGGAATGATAAAGGGTATGGTTCTTCCTCTTTTGTTTTTTCCTTCATCATTTTTAACGTCTCTTTCCTCCATACTCATACCATCCGTAGCAGGAGACAATGCTCTGTCAAATGAAAAAAAAGTGTCATCAACATTGTCAAAGGTTCTTCATTTCACAGCAATTTCAGGCATATTGGTTGTAAGCGTGTTTGTTGCTTTTCCAACAGAAATAGCCATTGCAGTCTACAATGACACTCAGGTGGGTCTGATGCTTAAAATGATATCATTTGTTTGTCCCTTCATGTACCTGAACATGGTAATTTCATCCATGCTTAACGCCCTGGATGAACAGGTCAGTTCATTTAAAATAAACATAGTTGAATCGGTTTTGAAAATTTCCATAATATACTTTTTGGTGCCTGTTTATGGTTTTGATGCATACTTGTTTGCATTGTTCCTTACAACAATACTAAACACTTTTCTTTACCTTGCTAAACTCCTTAAGGTGTCATGCATTGTTTTTGACATTTCAAACTGGATTTTCAAACCTGTGGCTGCAGCCTTGATTTCAGGTTTTTCATCCAGGATGTTGTTTAAAATGTTTGCTCAAAACTCGACCAACAACATATTTTCTCTGGTGTCAGCAATAGCCATACTTCTTCTTTTGTACCTCATGGGCCTTATAATGTTTAAAAGCATCCATCTATCGTCACTTAAGGATTTAAAAAAATCAATGTAGATAATAGTTTAAAACTAGCTGAAGTTGAACATATTACCAATAAATCCAAAGCATATTTATCTCATTTCTCCAAAAAATACACTTATAAAACAACAAAGGAGAGATAATGTGCAGTATGATATAATCAATTTATTGCTTTTTTTCCTCATATATGGTTTCCTTGGTTTTGTGCTTGAGACCACATTCAGAAGCATAGTGGAAAAAAAGGTTGTTATAAGCAGAGGATTCCTCACAGTCTTGTTTTGCCCTCTATATGGTGTATCCGCACTTGCTATTATTCAAATATTCACCCTCAGTGAAGTTATGATTGACGGAAGGCTCACTGCATTGATTACAGCAACAATTGGAAGCATTGCAGCCGTCACATTTATGGAATACGTGACTGGAAGAACACTCGACAAGATTTTTCACCACAAAATGTGGGACTACAGCGAACTTCCCTTCAACCTCCACTCATACATCTGCTTGGACTTTTCCCTTGCATGGGGTATTGTTGCCTTGATACTTGCAAATATATTACATCCCTTGATGGAAGTAGCTATATACTCCATTTCATATCCCATAAGGATTTCAGCAGTATACTTCATTTTGTCCGCACTGATTGTTGACGGCTCATACAATATGCGAAAGCTTTACCATTTGGATACATTAAAGTTATGATAATGTAGGGGAGGACCTCGTGTCCTCCCGAAGATATTGAATTAATGACGCGGGCGGACACAAGATCCGCCCATACAATTTGTCCTTAACTATTTTTATTTTTTAACCGTTCAGCAACAGTTCATCAATAGGTCTTCCCGGAGGAACAATGGGATAAACGCTGCAATCATGATCTATTTTGCATTCTATGAACAATGATTCATTTAAGTTGTATGTTTCTGAAATAATATTTTTAAGTTCCTGTAATGTTTCTGCCTTGTAGGATTTTATTCCGTAAGCAGAAGCAAGAACCTGGTAATTTACTTCATCATAATTGTCTGTTTCAGAATATTTTGCATTGCTGAACATTCTCTGCCACTGTCTGACCATTCCGAGAGTGTTGTTGTTAAACATCACTATCTTGATTGGAAGTTTGTATTTTGCCACTGTAACGAGTTCCTGACAGTTCATTCTGAAGCTGCCGTCACCTGTTACTAAAACAGTCCTTTTGTTTGGATTTCCTATCTGAGCGCCGATTGCTGCTCCCAGTCCGAAACCCATTGTTCCAAGACCACCGGATGTGATGAACTCATTTGACTTGTTGAACTGCCAGTATTGTCCAGTCCACATCTGATGCTGACCTACTTCAGTGGCAACTATTGTGTTTTTATTGTATACTTTGTTGATTTCGTTCAGTATGTTTTCAGGAACAAACTGCCCTTCAATGTCATTCTTTTTTCTGATGGATGTGATTTCTTCCAGCCATTTGCTCCTGTCTTTTTTTTCAGACTTTTCAAGCAGTTTTTCAAGAATTGATTTCATTTCACCTATTAATGGAATGCTTTCATATGTGTTTTTGTCAACCTCGGTTGAATCCACATCTATGTGAATGATTTTTGCCTTATGAGCAAATTTGTCGGGGCTTCCTATTACACGGTCGCTGAATCTAGCGCCTATTGCTATGAGCAAATCACAGTTTGTAACTGCCATATTTGTTTCAAGAGAACCGTGCATTCCCACAAATCCAAGTGATAATTTGTTGCTTCTTGGAATTGTACCCAGGCCCATGAAGCTATTGCACACGGGTATGTCTGTTTTTTCTGCAAAGTTGAGCAAAAGAAGATCATTTTTTGATATTCTCACACCGCCGCCTGCATAAATTATGGGCTTTTCTGCGCTGTTAATGAGCTTTACAGCTTCTAAGAACATTTTTTCGTCCGGAAGTCCAGCTTCATATTTTTTCTCAAGAGAGCTTCCCTTGTATTCACACATGTGCATGAATACGTCCTTGGGAACATCAACGAGCACAGGGCCCGGCCTTCCTTCGGTAGCAACCTCCACAGCTTCCCTTATGATATCTTCAAGATTTTCAACTTTTCTCACAAGGTAGCTGTGTTTTGTAACAGACATGGTAAGCCCTGTAATATCAACTTCCTGAAAGGAATCTTTTCCTATGAGAGGATTAGCAACCTGGCCACTGATTACCAAAAGTGGAATTGAATCCATATATGCATTGGCAATTCCTGTTATGGCATTCGTAGCACCGGGACCGGAAGTTGCAATAAACACTCCCAGTTTTCCCGTGCTTCTTGCATAACCGTCTGCGGCATGTACACCGTTTTGTTCATGGGCCGGTCTATATACCTTGAAATAATCAAGCTCATCGTAAAGAGCATCAAAGAAAGGTATTACAGCACCGCCAGGATATCCAAACAATGTATCTATGCCCTTCTCCTTTAGGACTTTTAAAATTATTTGTGAGCCTGAATGCTTCATATTTCCTCCTTGAAACTGCGTTTATATTTTATTCCTGTCCTTCAGCGCTTTTGCCTATCCAAGACATCATTGATCTCAATTTCTTGCCTGTTGTTATTATTGGATGTTCAAGATTATTGGCTTTCATAGCCAGGAATCTTGGCTTGCCTGCCTTGTTTTCAGATATCCAGTCGTATGCAAATGTTCCATCCTGTATGTCTGAAAGAACCTGCTTCATTGCTTTTCTAGTATCATCAGTAATGATTTTTCTTTGTGTTATATAATCGCCGTATTCTGCTGTGTCGCTTATGGAATATCTCATATTTTCAAATCCGCCTTCATAAATAAGGTCAACTATGAGTTTCATTTCATGGAGGCATTCAAAGTATGCTATTTCAGGCTGGTATCCTGCAGCTGTCAGAGTGTCGAATCCTGCTTTCATAAGCTCTGTAACTCCTCCGCAAAGAACTGCCTGCTCACCAAACAAGTCTGTCTCAGTTTCTTCTTTGAATGTTGTTTCTATTACACCGGCTCTTGTTCCGCCTATTCCTTTAGCGTATGCAAGAGTTATGTCCTTGCATCTTCCTGTGTAGTCCTGATATACAGCATATACGTCCGGAACACCCTTTCCTTCCAGGTAAGTTCTTCTTACAAGATGTCCAGGACCCTTTGGTGCTACCATGAAAACATCTATATTTTTAGGCGGAATTATCTGATGGAAGTGAATGTTGAATCCGTGAGCAAATGCCAATGCATTTCCTTCTTCAAGATTCGGAGCTATGCTTTCTTCATAAATTTGCTTTTGAGCTGTGTCAGGAGCAAGAACCATGATCACGTCTGCTTCCTTTGATGCTTCGGCAACAGTCAGCACTCTCAGTCCGTGAGATTCTGCCTTTGTTCTTGAACGGCTTCCCTCCTGAAGACCTACAACAACATTTACTCCGCTTTCTTTAAGGTTTAGGGCATGTGCATGTCCTTGGCTTCCGTAACCTATGATAGCCACTGTTTTTCCTTCCAATACTTTTAAATCCGCGTCCTTGTCGTAATACATTGTACCCATTTCTTTTTCCTCCTAGAATTATTAAAATTATTATAGCAAATGCCTAAGGCCAGCTTTCAAGTAACGTCCCCTTTGGGAACTAGTTGTTTGTATACTCACAAACATCATACACATCGACAAATTTTTTCATATGAAGCATTGCTCTGTCAAAACCCTGCTTCTTTTCATCTTCCAGCATTACCCTGAATTCCGAATTGTTTGCATCTATGGTCTCCATGCTGAAGCCCTTAACATCAAACTGCTTTCTTCTTAATGTTGTCAGCACTCTTACAGCTGAATCCATTCCGCTTGACACTTTAAAACTGATTGTTCTGCACATATTAACCTCCTGATTCTTGGATTTCAACTTGACTTTGAAGGTTAGTCCATTCACAGTCTCATTCACCAATTTATTTGCTCCCTCTGGTCGCACAAATTGGGAATTCGTTGCGTTTGACCTACCAACCATCTGCCCTTCGCTGTCGCTCGTGCATATGGGGTTAGGTCATAAAAAAAACCTCTCGTCTCTATATACATATAGTTGTATATAGGGACGAAAGGTCTTTCGCGGTACCACCCTATTTTACGATAAAAAAATATCGCCTCATTCAAATCGAAAAAACTGATGTTTTTTGAACTCTATTCTTATAACGCAGAAATACGTCTTCGTCTACTATCTTCGACTCAGAAGCTCTGGAGTGATCATTATATCATATAACACCGGTTTTCACCATACACCGGCTCTCTGCAGTTATATCAGGATATTTTTGTCTCCGTCAATGCCTTTGTCTTAACTTTTATTGTATTATATACAGCGCTTAAAACAATGTCAACTCTTTTTTTATTTTTTTCTAAAATAATTTTTTAAATTGTTATTGACAAAGATATGATTGGATATTACAATCAATTAAAATTTTATAGTTTCACTGAGGGAGACAGGTGTATACAATGTATTTACAGAGAGCCGGCGAGTGGTGAAAGACGGCAGTATAAATATACACATATCACTCCTGAGAACTTTTCTGAAATTCTAGTAGGATAAAGCGTCCGGCACCGTTATAATGCCAATGTTTGATCGAACATATAAGAGGTGTTTTTACACAATTAAGGTGGTACCGCGGGTTATCTCGTCCTTTTGGAGAGAACCCGCTTTTTTATATGATAGGAAAGTTCTTCTCCTATCATATAAAAAAGCGGATTGCAAAGGACGGGACGTCCTTGCCGTCAAGAGGGGTGCTCAGTTAAAATGCGTATGCGTTTTAACGCCGAAGGGGGACATAGGTCCCCCTAGCGGAGTTGCGGAGCAACTTTTTTATTTCTAAAATAAGGAGTGGACATGATGAAGGAAAAAGAAATACATGAACTGATGAATTTAAACCATGAAGAAAATATCAGAAAGGCTGCAAGGAACCTGGACGGAGTTTTGAAAAAGACTGAATTGATATACAGTGATTTTTTCAGCAAAGAATATAACAACAATGTGTACATCAAGCCTGAAAATCTCCAGGTAACAGGATCATTTAAAGTAAGAGGAGCCTACAATAAAATTGCTAACCTAACAGCCGAAGAAAAATCAAAGGGTGTTGTCACATCATCTGCAGGAAATCACGCACAGGGGGTTGCTCTGTCTGCCCAGAAGGCTGGAATTCATGCAACAATAGTTATGCCGAAAATTACACCCCTCATAAAAGTCGAAGGAACTAAATCCTACGGATCAGACGTAATAATTCACGGTAATGTGTACGACGAGTCATACGAGGAAGCAAGGCGTCTGTCCAAGGAAAAAGGATACACGTTTATTCATGCCTTTGATGATTATGACGTAATATGCGGACAAGGAACAATAGGGCTGGAAATCATAGAAGAACTTGACAGCATTGATGAAATACTTGTTCCTGTAGGAGGCGGAGGACTCATCAGCGGAGTTGCTCTCATAGCCAAAAATCTTAAACCTTCCATACGCATAACAGGCGTTGAACCTGCAGGAGCCCTTACAATGAAAAAATCCCTTGAAAAGGGACATGTTTCAACTCTCGACCGCTGCAAAACAACTGCCGAAGGAGTAGCCGTAAAAAGGCCTGGAGACTTGACATTCAGCATTGTGAACAAATATGTTGACGGAATAATTGAAGTGACTGAAGAGGACATGATGGAAGCGCTGCTGCTGCTGGTTGAAAAGCACAAGCTCATAGCTGAAACTTCAGGAATACTACCTCTGGCAGCCCTTAAGAAGCTCAACTTCAAAAATAAAAATGTGGCATGCATTGTAAGCGGAGGAAACATAGACGTTCTTACAATTTCATCGCTGCTGAACAAAGGCCTTGTGTCAAGAGGAAGAATATTTTGCTTCACAGTAGAGCTTCCCGACATCCCCGGACAGCTCTTGAAAGTTTCAGAAGTGCTGGCAAATGCAGGAGCCAACGTCATAAAGCTTGACCACAACCAGTTCAAGGCAACAGACCGCTTCATGAACGTGCAGCTTGAAGTGACAGTTGAAACAAACGGAAACAAGCACATCGCACAGATAATGGAAATGCTCTATGAGAATGGACTTCATATCAAAAGAATATATTAAAAACAAAAACAGTTAGATTGGCTAACTTCCAGCTATTAAATATCAATTTTATTTTATAGATTGCACGGGAGGGCAGTAGCCCTCCCATACAAACCTAGATTCCAAATTTACCGCCAATTGCAAATATTAATCAATTCGTAGGGGCAGGACTCATTGGCGTATGAGCCTCAATGCGTTGATTATTTTTGGTACTATTTGTTTTTTCCTTGAAACGCACTTGTCAACATACATTCCTTGGAATGTTTCCTCTTCGTCGAAAATTCCCTTCACAAGGCGTTCCTTGCTAGAAGTGTAAAACATGTATGAACCTTCGTTGACAATGTCTGTAACGGCCATGATTATAAGGAAATAATCCTTGTCAAATGTTATTTCATCAATGAGTTTTATGAATTCGTCCTTCTTGTTCATAATCTGATTGATGTCCAGTGTGAACACCTGTGAAATTCCCACGTTTTTGTATTCAAGGTTAAACTTCTTGAAATCCTGGTATATGATTTCTTCCATTGTTTTTCCTTCAAGCGATGTTCCTGCTTTGAACATTTCCATTGCATATTTATGCAAATCAAGATCGACAATCTTCAATAGCTCTTCAACAGCAACACGGTCTCTTTGTGTTGTTGTTGGAGACTTGAATAGCAACGTGTCGGATATTATCCCTGACAGCATGAGGCCTGCCACTTCCCTGGGGATTTCAACATTGTTTTCTCTGAACATGTAAAATATTATGGTGTTGGAACTGCCCACAGGATTATTCCTGAAACTGATTGGAATTGATGTCCTTATGTCGCCGATTTTATGGTGATCTATAACTTCAAGTATTTCTGCTTCTTCAATTCCATCGGCACTCTGGTTCATCTCATTGTGGTCAACTAATATCACTCTTTTCCTCTGAGGGTTTATGAGATGGTTCCTGCTCAAAAGCCCCAGGTATTTTTTATCCCTGGATATGATTGGAAACTTTGAATGCCTTGACTGTTCAATGTCTTCCTTGCAATCATTAAGGTCATCTTCATCACAGAACATCATAATGTCCCGGCTTTTCATAATATCCTCCACATATTTGGAAAGCATTATATTTTTTGCCGTATAATAAGTTTGATATGCTGTGCTAATGATGTTGACTTTGTTTGCAGTGGCAATTTGGATTAAATCATCCGGTATTGTTAGATCACCTGTAACAATTATCAGTTTCACGCCTGTTTCAATTGAATATCTTATGACATCATAGCGATCACCCACAATAACAATTGAATTCTTGTCTATTATATCATTTCTTCTCAGAGTTTTTTCTTCAAAGGATGCAACAACTACTTCACCATCTATGACTCTGTCAAACTTCAAAATGTTTTTACCCAGCAAAGTTTCAATGATGTTGTCATACAGAGTATTGAGGTGCTTTTGATCCGTGTTTATGAGGCTCATGGCAATGTCCTTCATTGTTATTATTCCAGAAAGATTACCATCATCATCTACAATGGGAAGAGTTCTAAGTTTGTTTTCATTCATGTAAAAATATGCAAAATGAACAGACTGATATTTCATGAAAGGCCTTATTTTTTCATAATCCAAATCCTTTATTTGAATTTTTACATTGTTCAATAATTCCGGAACCTCAACATTGAAATGCTTTAGCACAAACTCTGTTTCCTTGTTAATCGTTCCAAGGACATAGGGCTTTGACGGTTCATTCAGGCTGTTTTTAAGCGAAGACAACGCTATTGCTGCACACACGCTGTCTGTATCAGGTGTCTTGTGTCCAAAAATTAAATTTTGTTTCATGCTTTCTCCTTTGTTCATTAACTTTCCATTCTCAAATCATTTCCATAAAATTTTATCAGGGCAAAATTGTTGAAAACCCTGGACATAATCCTGTCAGAGTACGCATTTGCCAGCTTATCCAGAGACAAATTTGTAGAAATTATTGTTTTCTTTTCAGCAACCAGCCTCTCGTTTATTATGTTGAAAAGCTCTGCATTTGTAAATGAATTTCCGATTTCTGCTCCAAGATCATCTATTATGAGCAACTCGCATTCAAATATCATGTTGTAATTTATTCGGTTTTCTTCAGATTCATTTTGTTTGTTGAATTTGTGGTTTTCAACAATTTCAAACAGCGAAAACGCAGTTTCATAAAGGACCGTAACTTCCTTGTCAATAAGAGTCTTTGCAATGCAGTTGCACATGAAAGTCTTTCCAAGTCCTGTTCCTCCGTAAAAAAGCAGGTTTGCATTCGTCTTGTTGAAATTCATGCAGAAATCCTCGCATGCTTCAAGAATGTTGTACATATTTTGCCTTGGTGTCAATTTTTCATTTTCATAAGTTTCGTTGCTGAAAATATTGATGTCAAATGTGTCAAAGTTTTCCTTTTTGAGCATGTGGACCATGTTTGACATGTTGTACAGATGGCTGATAACCTGTCTGTTAAAACAGCTGCATTTTTTGCCGTCCGGTGTATAGCCTGTGTCGCTGCATTTTTTGCATTCATGCATGGGTTCCAGATAGTTGTCAGGAATGTTGTTTTTCTTGTAAATTTCCTGCCTTTGTTTTTTCAACTTTTCTATTTTTTCCTTCAATTCTTTAATCTGCTCATCCACATTTTCCGGGCTGGTCAGAAAAATCCTTGACAAGTTAATGCTTGTAAGCTTTATCATCTTTTCAATTTCTTCAAGTTCAGGAATATTTACATAGAGATTTTCTTTTCTTTTATCTGCTTCATGTGCTGCTTTAAGTCTTTTTTTGTTGTATTCGGTCATTATGTTTTCCATAATCTGCTTATTCATTTTCTTCTCCTTCCCCAGGAATCTTCAGCCCTAATTTGTTGAATTTGTTCTGAAGTTTTTTTCTTGCTATTTCTTCAAGCTCCTGCTCAGAATAATTTTTAATTTTCTGATCAAAGTTATGGAATTTGTTTTTTTGCTTTTGAACATCCTTTACAGGAGATTTTGTTTTAACTTCAGTTTTCTTGTCATTGGCCAGGTCTTCAATGTTCTTGAATCCTTTATCGTTCCAGCTGCACATTATGGAATCAAAGTAATTGATGTTTGGATTATTTATTTTAGTTGAATTTTCAAGGCATCTCAATATCATATCCATTGAGTATCCCCAGTCAAACCACTTGTCTATGGTCTTCATTTCTGCTTCCGTGAGAGTTCTGTTGAATCCCAGGGCCTTGCTTATCCTTGAATACATAGAGAAACGGTCATTTCTCTTTTCTAGGTACTCAACCATTGATTCAATATCATTCACTCCTTCGTCGTGCCATGCAGACACTACAGATTCAATGTAACTGAACCTTTTGACCTTCTTGTTGTTTATGCAGTAGCTGAAAGCCTGTGTCATTATTTCGGGTTTAGTCTTGTATGTGTTAAGCCACGTCAAAATTTTTTGTTTTTCGTTAATTTTCAGCGGCCTTCCAAACATTTCCTCAATTTCTTCCATCATTTCCTTATTTTCTTGATTTCTGCTTGAAGTAATTAGCTCCTGGCTGTCCACATAATTTTTTTCTGGTATATTTTTTGCAATGTGCTTGTAGACGTTGTCTATATAAAGCTGTTTCAGGTTGACAAATTCAATGATGTAGTTGTATTCGTCCTCAGTTTCATGCTTGATTACTATGCCTTCACTCTCCCAGTAAGTCCATGCGTTCAACACGTCGGAAAGCGGAAGTTTCAAATCTTTGGCAATTGTTTCATTGTTGAAGTTACTCTGTCTGTCCCTGGCATACTTATAACCCATGAGATAAACCTTAACATATGTTCCTTCAGCCAAAGGCATGTAATCATTTATAAAAATATTCTCTATAGGGGTATCTCCCAAATCTATTTTCATTTCTTGAAGAATAAAATACATAAATTTCTCCTCTTTGGAAATAATTACTGTAATATTTAGTAATATATTTGTAATATATTTGTAATAATCTTATTATGTTTTTGTGAAAACATTTTCTGTATCTCTTGTTGACAATTTATCATATTTAATATTATAATATTAAATATGATAAATTAAATTAAGTTATATTTGATTATATCATTTTTTAATTTAAAAGAAAAATACTATTTTTTCTTAGTAGTAAAACAACGATAAAAACTAGGAAGTATACTATGAAAAAACTAAATTTGCAACAGCTCAAAGAAAACAAGACAATTAACAAGACCGTTGAAATCTTCAAACAACTCCCCCTAAAGAAAGAAAGACAAGTCCTCAATAAATTCAGTAAATTCAATTCTTTAAATAAACAAGTCAAAGGTGCCATCGCTCTTACATGCGCAACAACATTAATTTTAAGTACAACATACACTTTAAATTATTTGGATAGTCATGAAAACAATGTGTTTTCAACAGACAGTTTTTCAATATTGGCAGATGGAAAGGAACTTTGCAAAATCAGAGATTCTGAACAATTAGACACTGCCCTTGAAAAACTTGAGTCAGATCTAGAAAAAAAATACCAGCATGAACTTGAAATTGAAAATACTTTTGAAGTACAGCCATCCAAGGCAAAGGATAAAGAAATAGCATCCCCTGAAGAGCTTTATAAAGCCCTGGAGGAAAATGTGAACTATTCAATTCTTGCTTATGCAATAGTTGTAAATGGAAATCCAGTCGGAGTTGTTAATTCGGAATACGAAGCAAACACAGTTCTTGAGGAAGTAAAAAATTACTTTACTGAAGGCTACGACCAAGGATCAATAATTGAAGTAAACACTCAGGAAACTGTTGAAATCGAGAAAGTCAATGCCTCCAACACAGAAATCAAGACTGCGGAGGAATTATCTGATTACATAATCAAAGGCACAGATGAAGAACAAAAATACATTGTCGAAGAAGGAGACACATACTGGACAATAGCGGAATACTTCGATATGTCCCTTGACGAATTGATTTCCGCAAATCCTTCATCAGATTCAGAACACATACAAATAGGTGATGAATTGAACCTTGTGGTTCCAAAACCTTTTGTAAACGTACAGGTAACCAGAAAAGTAACTCAAGAAGAAAAAACTCCATATGAAACAGAATATCAATATGTTTCGTATATGTTCAACGATGAAAAGATAGTTGAAAGAGAAGGACAATATGGTGTTTCAGAAATAGAAGCAATAGTAACAGAACAAAACGGAATACAAGTTGCTAAAGAAGTTGTTACAGAAAAAGTAGTTACAGAACCTACTACAGAAATAGTTACAACAGGTACTCAGGATCCCCCACCAAGAATTGGAACAGGAACTTTCATAAATCCACTTCCAGGTGCAACAATATCATCAAGATTCGGCTCCAGAAGCGGTGGCTTCCACAGGGGTCTGGATTTGGCAAAGGCTACTGGATCATCCATCAAAGCTGCTGACGGCGGCACTGTGATTTCGGCAGGATGGGACGGAAGCTACGGATACTCCATATTAATCAACCATGGAGGCGGCTTTACAACAAGATACGCTCATTGCAGTGACATGTATGTATCCGCAGGCGACAAAGTGTATCAGGGAGAAATAATCGCAGCTGTAGGCACTACAGGAGTTTCTACAGGACCTCACCTGCATTTTGAAATAATGAAGTACGGGTCAGTAGTAAATCCTGCTTCATATATTTATTAATCATAGAAAGCAAGGCCGCTTAACTGTAAGCGGCTTTTATTATAACTATTTTTACATAGTAAAAAAATCACTACTTCCATGACAATAAATTAATATTTTGTTATTCAAAATAATGTCATATATTTAATTATTTTTTAATTGCATTTTATCTTTATTAGTAATATTATGTAGGAGTATTTTAAATTTATGAATTTGAATACCGACAACTGGTTATGCAGCGATGGATATTAAATTACTTAAGGATGGTAAAATGATATATTACGATGACAGATTTATGGAAGTTGCAAGACCGATCATTGAACATGAAGAATATCAGCAGATGCGATATCTGAAACATCATGATGAAAGTGTTTTTGAACATTCCGTAAAAGTAGCATTTTATGCTTACCAAATGGCGTATAAGCGCAATTTGGACTGGGAGTCAGCAATCAGAGGGGCATTGCTTCACGATTTTTTCCTGTATAAGTTTAAAAAGACATTCAGCCCTAGAATCATAACCGATTCAATCAAGCATGCAATCATTCATCCGATAATAGCATTTGACAACGCAAGCAAATACTTCGACCTAAACAAAAAAGAAGAAGATATAATAAAAGGACACATGTTTCCATTTGGACTGCCTAAGTCTAAGGAAGCCTGGATAGTCAGCTATGTGGACAAGTGTATTGCAACAATAGAATATGCCAACAACTTCAGAAAAATGGCATACACTGCAAAAAAAGCAGCGTATGTTGTTGAATAAAATGAACATTAGATGCGCAAGCATCTTCAGAATGATGACAAAATTTTGCTTCAATAATGTAGGGGAGGACCTAGTGTCCTCCCGCAGATACAAAATTATTGAAATAACAACACGGGCGGATACAAGATCCGCCCCTACGATTTGTGTAAAATTAGGTTTGTCAATAGTTTGAAGATGCTCAAGCATCTTTTTTTATGCCCTGCAACAAAATTATATTTAATCTAAAATGTTTATTTGTTTCATATTTGGGTAATATTTAAGTATATTATTAATAAATAACTTGAAAGGGGCTGACCGCATGAAAATATCTATATATGGAAAAAACATGCAACTCACAGATGCATTAAGGGAGGCAGCAATCAAAAAATTATTACGACTGGATAAGTTTTTTCAGCAGGATATTGAAGCCAAGGTAGTTTTAAGCATCGAAAAGAAAATACATAAAGTTGAGGTGACTATTCCTTTCAATGGCAGAATAGTACGTGTAGAAGAATATTCCGATGACATGTACAACGCTATAGATGAAGCCGTGGAATCATTAGAGCAACAAATCAGAAAATACAAGACAAAACTTCAGGACAGAAAGCATATAAATGAATCAATAAAATTTGAAAATATCGAACCTCTTGACGATGAGGAGGAAGAGGAATTCAAAGTTGTAAAAACTAAGCGCTTTGCCATAAAGCCTATGAATATAGAAGAAGCGATACTACAGATGGACTTGTTGAAACATAATTTCTTTGTTTTCCTGAATGCAGACTCAGAGGAAGTAAACGTAGTATATAAAAGAAAAGATGATAATTATGGATTGATTGAACCAGAATTATAAACAAATAAATAACATAACTTTTACCTCCGAATATAGACAAAAAGACGCAACCTAAATTGCGGCTTTTTGTTTTTGCTACACTTTGTTATACGTTCTTTATTCCCCCGAATATTCCCATATAATTGATTAGGTGCCTCTTATGCTAATGTAGCCTTATTCCGGAACAAGCATTATTATATATTACACAAAATTCTCTATGTGTCGAATCATGTCGCAACCTTACTATTATTTTATGCAAAATTTTATTTACTAATATTTATGCTTCAAGCGACTTTCCACACTTGTCCACAACAGTGGATAAGCTGTGCAAACTTATTTTTCCAACTTTATTGAAATTTCAACAAAAAGTTTTTTGTGATATAATTTAAATACTTCTTGACATCAATTCACATTAGTTTTTTCAACTTCATGAGTTGTTAACAATTCTATCCACAGTTGTGGATAACTTGATAATTCACAGAACAAAACTTCTGTTTCTTGAACATTATTAAATTTACTTAACTACTTTTGACAATAATTTAAGTATTCGGACAATTTTAAACAAACATAATTTTTATATCACTTTTAAAAGTATTTGATGATGAATATTTAAAAGTTATTACAAAAAAGAATTACTGCCAATATTTTAAAAGGACTTGTTGATATTCGTATTATTTGACAATAAAAAATTTGTAGTATATTGTATATTTTTGTGTTATACTAATTAATAAAAAAATATTAATTGGAGCCATGCATGTTATTTATCACAAACAAATATCTCAAGCCGGGAATGATTTTAGCAAAAGACATTATTTTGTACAACAGCAGTAATTTTAACAGCTTGCTCTTGACTAAAGGACAAGTTTTAAACAGAACATTTATAAATAGAATACATTATCACTCCATAGAAGGTGCTTACATTGAAAGCGAAGTGTTCGCCGACATTGAAGTTGATTCATACATAAATGACACACTCAAGGCGAAATCCTTAAAAACTGTAAAAGATGTTTACTATGAACTGAAAATGAGTTGGGGAAAAGTAAATTCAGCGTCCATTAGACAGATTTCCGGAATTGTAGACAGCCTTATAACAGAAATTTTATACAAGGACAACCTTTCATACAACATAATAGATTTTAAAAATTATGACGATTATACATATCAGCATTGCCTAAACGTAGCTACTCTGGCCATATCAACAGGGATTGCCATGGGACTTGGAGAAGGTATGCTTCATGACCTTGGAATGGCAGGTCTGCTCCACGATATAGGCAAAATGATGATACCCATAGAAATTCTCAATAAACCGGGCAAGCTGACAGACGAAGAATTTGATATAATTAAGGAGCACCCTGTAAATGCAGTAAATCTATTGAAGGATCTTGTTCCTTACAGTGTTCTTTCAGGCATACAAAGCCACCACGAAAAACTTGACGGAACAGGTTATCCTTACGGTATTGCAGGAAGTAACATTCATTTTTACGGCAGAGTGCTGGCAGTGTGTGATGTATACGATGCACTCACCTCAGACAGGTCCTACCGCATGACATCCTTTCCAAGTGAAGTCATAGAATATATCATGGGATGTGCAGATAAGCACTTTGATTACGAAATCTTGAAAAGTTTCCTTCAAGTGATCGTAGCATACCCTATTGGAACTTTCGTTAAATTAAGCGACAAAAGATTCGCTGTGGTAGTAAAAAACAATTCAGAAAATATAATGCGTCCTATTGTAAGGATTATAAACAGCGACGGAACTGTTGGTAAAGATGTTGATTTATTATATGACAAGAAATATATGAACATAACTATAACTGATATGGCATATGATTATGATGGTTCAGGACTGGAAGGCGCTTTGAAGTCCACATATGAGATGAAATTGAAATTATAGCTAAAACTAAAGCCTTAGGGCTTTTTTATTTTGATTTTTACTGTAATAACCAAAACATCCTTCTTGAATATAATGTAATATCTTGTTTGAGGATGTGATATTTATGAATATTGATTTACAAAAATTGCTGGAATTGGTAATTCCATTGTT
This sequence comes from Firmicutes bacterium UBA6113, assembly GCA_002422545.1. Taxonomy (GTDB): domain Bacteria; phylum Bacillota; class Clostridia; order Tissierellales; family Sedimentibacteraceae; genus Sedimentibacter. The sequence goes on from DIWF01000037.1 coordinate 112,380, forward strand.
GACTGTTATATTTGGAGCTTTGTCAGCATATTTGAGGACAAACGAAAAAATTATAAGCAGTTCAATTAAATATATTACAGAAGCAGAGGAAATGTACAAGGATGAGAGCAAGGCTGGTGACCAGAAGTTTACATGGGTTGTTGACACATTGTACAACATGGTACCGCGTCCCTTAAGAGTTGTCATTACAAAAAAATGCGTAGAAAAAATGGCGCAGAGCACATTCAACGGTATAGAATCATATGCCAAGACACAGATTGACAAGGCAGTGGACAGTTACTTTGAAAATATATCAAACAAAAATGAAAAAAGCACAAGTGAAAAAGAAGCAGAACCAGGCATAGGAGATGCTAAGAGTGATTAAAATTCAATGCCTTCCCCTGGACAACATAAGCGTCAGCAGCTCCTACGGCCCAAGAAATATAACAGTTGACGGTGTAAAATACTGGTGGCACAACGGTGTTGACTTCTACGCTAAAGAAAACACTCCAGTTTATGCTGCAGCTTCCGGCACAGTAAAAGCTGTAAAATTTAATGATGGCAGTTATGGAAATTACGTTGCTATTGATCACGGCAACTACGGAACGCTCTATGCACACTTAAGCAGTACTTCTGTTTCTGCAGGAAGCAGTGTTCAAGCAGGAAGTATCATAGGATACTCCGGCAAAACAGGGGCTGTGACGGGACCACACCTTCATTTTGAAATAAGAATCACTCCCTACGAAAACTTCTGGGACAGAGCTGAATGTGACTCGACCGTTTTCATGAGGACTGTTGACCCCATGATCTTTATTGAAGAATATCTGACAAAGACAGAAGAATTATCCGTTGAAAACGCCCGTGAAATAGTTAAAACAAAGGCCTCCCTTGAAGAGAAGACCATGGATTTCATAGTTAATGACTACAGGTATGGGCACGATTTAGTCAAAAAGCTTGCAAAAGCATTGCAATAAAAAACCCGCAAATCGCGGGTTTTTCTTTATGTAGTCGGTTGTCCGGCACTATTTATTTTGAAGCCAGTGCAGCGTTAACTGCTTCTTTTATAGCGTTGCTTGTTACAGTTGCACCTGAAACTCCATCAACTTCTGTTGAATCAGCTTCTGCAATGAGTGCAGGCAATTGTTCAATTGCGTTTGATCCAATTCCGTTTGTTTCGCTGTCGCCAATTGCTTCAACAGACACTATGTCATCGCCGTCAACTACTACAGTTACTGTAACGTCTCCGCCAAATCCCTTCGCTGTTGCTGTAAGAGCGCCTTCAACAGGTGCTGCAGCTTCTTCAGCTTCTTTTGCAGGCTCCTCAGCCGCTGGTTTTTCTGCTGGTTCCTCTACAGCTGGTTTTTCTGCTGGTTCTGCAGCAGGTGCAGCTGCTTCTTTGCTTGAGCATGCAGCAACGCTGAACATCATCAAAGCAATAGCCAATAATAATGATACTTTTTTCATTTTGTCCTCCAATAATTTTGATACGTTTAGTATTATATCATTAATCCTGGAAAATAAAAGGAACAAATTCTTAAAATTTTGTTAATATTGTATGTACCAAAGCATTTGGACGCTCCTTTAAATTAATTCCTAAAACTTGGGAGCAGACATTTTTGTTCAAATCATTATTTAATGTAATTCTTGTAACATTTCAATACAAAAACCAATTACTGAAGTTTACAATTTTATTTATTGTTAGCATGAGTTGTGCTACAATGTTTGTATAAATTTAAATGCTCATATATGGATGTGCTAAGTAGCATCAAATAGCATAACATATTGAATATTTAAGAATTATGTTTCTGATTTAATATATAAAACTGTATAGAATAAATCATAAAAAGGAAGGTGAGTAAATGGAAAAAAGCTATGAATACATTGTAAGTGCGTGTCTGTGCGGTGAAAACTGCCGCTATGATGGCAAATCCACATTGTCAGAAAGAGTCAAAAGACTTGTTGATGAAGGCAAAGCAATAACGGTGTGCCCAGAGGTCGAAGGAGGGCTCCCCATTCCGCGACACCCTTGCGAAATAAGAGGCAACAGGGTAGTTAACAGTCACAATGAAGATAAGACAGAAGAATTCATTTCAGGAGCAGAAAAAGTCCTTGAGTTAGTGAAAAAACATAATATTAAAAAGGCAATTCTTAAAGAAAAAAGTCCTTCTTGCGGCAGCAGCTTCATTTACGACGGAACATTCAGCAGAAAGCTGATAAAAGGACAGGGCATAACAACCAAACTTCTTCGGGAGAATGGAATTGAAGTAATAAGCGACGAAGAATTCGACGAATTCGGGGAATTCGGGGACGGTTCTTTTTGATTGATTATTTTTAAGTAGTCATCTTATTTTTATCCTTATATAGTTGACTATTAATCATAACCGTTTATAATTTCACAAATATATTGGAATACTCAACGCCATATGATATAATTGAAAATGATTTTATGCGTTATGGAGGTAACATTGAGGAAGTCGTTTATTATATCCATTTTACTTTTTGCTTCTGTACTTTTTTTATTTGCTGAAAAGGAAAAGTATTCTTATCAATTTATCGACAGAATATTTTCAAACAGCGGCAGAATATCGGCAAACGCAAATGTTAATATTGGAATTAACAATGAAAACGCTGAAAAGATAATTGAAAAATCTGAATATGCTCTTGAAGGTTATGGAATTTCATCAGACGGAGCTGTTACAATGGATGATGAATACTTTGGTTTTTTATACTATGAAATCGAAGCAAATCCTCGAAAATATGCTGAACAAAATGTTGTTTTTACAGGATTTGTGTACAGAGAACTTGACTTTCAAAAAAATGAAATTAAAGTTGCAAGAATAGAATTGCCCAAATGCGGTTCACAAGAAGATCAGATATTGGGTTTAATGTGTATCTCTGAGAACGCATCAGGTTTTGAGAATGACCAATGGGTAACTGTTAAAGGAAGACTGATAGTAATAAGTTATATAAATCCAAAAACAAATTCGGAATGTTATAAATATTACATTGAACCAGAAAGTATTGAAAAAATACAAAAAAACTCCAGCCTTACACTATAAGGAGTAGTCTTCCATTAGTAGGAATTAGGGGACGGTTTGAAGTGACCCCAAATTCCAAACTCATATGCTCCCCCTGTAGTAGACAGTTAAATGATAAAAACTGCTTACTACATGCAGGAGCATATTTTTGAGAAGAAAAGATAAAATATCATCTTGATTAAAGTTTAAGGCCGTACTGAGTATCTAAATGGTAATGGTTCATCATACATGCTTGCTAGTAAACATGGAGTTGATAAGTCATCAATTCTATAACAATTATTCTGATTCATAACCAAGTAATGTATCTACACTTATTGTCTGTAATTCTTGGTTCCAATTAACATTAAAATCAAATGTTCTTGCCACATCTCTTAGTTTGAAATAGTTATTTCCATCTATATTATACGCCTTAAGTTCAATCCCTTCCTGATTAAGATAAAGTGGAGCTGAACTTATTATCGCTTGTTTAGTGAGATAATTTTCTGATACTGAAAGTTCTCCCCCAACCTGCGTGTAACTTGAATAAGATGTCATACTAACAGCGTTTTTACTTCCATCCCATTCTACTTCAAACCTCTTCTCAGTATCATTTAGTGCCATAGCTATATCGCGCAATTTAAAATAATTGAAACCATCAATATTGTATGATTCAAAATCTATCTTTTTTCCGTTAATTAGCACTGATGAGCTATTTGGCTTAGCCATAACCGCTTTTGATTCCACTTTTTCTATGGCTTCAGGTATTGCCGCTTCAATTATTGTCTTAGGAGTAGTACTATTACTGTGAGTGCCGTCACCTAATTGTGAAAATGAATTATAACCCCATGCAATTAAGCTTCCATCTTCTTTTAAAGCTATAGAATGATTACCACCCGCATCTATTTTATCTACATCATTCAAGATTTGTTTAGGATTAGTACTATTGCTATAAGTTCCATCACCTAGCTGAGCATAATAGTTGTATCCCCAAGTCCATAGACTATTGTCATTTTTAATTGCCATTGAGTGATTGTCTCCCGCACTGACAGCTTTAACATTGTTCATAATCTTTTTTGGAGTAGTGCTTATATTATATGTACCATCACCTAACTGAGCAAATGAATTATATCCCCAAGCCCATAATGTTCCATCATTCTTGATTGCTAAAGAATGATTGCCTCCGGCGCTTATTTCTTTTATTTCACTTAAAATTAACTTCGGATTATTAATATTGTTATTTGTACCATCACCTATTTGAGCAAATGAATTATATCCCCACGCCCACAAACTTCTATCACTTTTTACCATTAAAGAATGGTTACCACCAGCACTTACTAATGCTGCATCATCCGTAATTTTTTTAGGAGAAGCACTATTATTGTAAGTCCCATCACCTAATTGCCCATAAGCATTGTAACCCCAAGACCATAAAGACCCATCGCTTTTAATAGCTAAAGAATGATTTTGTCCAGCACTTATTGCAATAACATCTTCTAAAACCTTTTTAGCTGATGGATTCGTATTATAAGTTCCATCTCCAAGTTGCCCATATTCATTATAACCCCAAGCCCACAAAGTTCCATCATCTTTTAGAGCTAAAGAATGATTTCCGCCCAAGCTAACTGCAACTACATTATCCATAACTTTTTTTGGAGTAGAATTATTTATAAATGTGCCATCACCAAGTTGGCCATAATAATTATATCCCCATGACCATAGGCTTCCATCTTCTTTAACTATCATAGAGTGATTGCCACCAGCACCAATATTACTCATAGTTGTTGTACCGTATGCAGTGTACTGAATAAACGCTGTAAATATCATAGTAAAAATCAGTAATAAGCTAATTGTTTTCTTCATATTCAATTCTCCTGTAGATTTATTTATTGAGTCTTATATTAATATTATATCATTAAAAAACAATCCCTACAATTAATTATTATAATACTGCCATGTGGATAGAGTTAGAGAGAGTTAGTGTGGGTAAATAAAAAAGCATGCTAAGATTAGAAGAAATATTTTAAAAGAAGCCGTTTTCTACTCATAAAATGAATGTGAAATTTAAATGAATAAGAGTTACAAGTAGTTGAAGTTATGTTGAAAAATAAACTAAAAGATTCCTATATGCTTGAAGAAAAGTTTTATGATTTCATTGATAGTGTTGCCTCGAAAGTGTAAAACAAAACTAAAAACCTGTATTTATTGTTTTTACATGTAAATTTACAAACGGATACACAGAAGGAGTAGCAACAAAATTAAAGTGCTTATAAGAAACGCTTATGGTTTAAATTTAAAAAGAACCATAAAACAAAAGCACCTTAGTAGGTGCTTTCGTTCTTTATTAGTAAAACTTATTATTTTACTATAATTATTTCAAATCCTGCTTCACTAGCATTTGTATCATAGTATGCTACTACATCATATCCTGCAAGATCTTCGATAGCTTCAACAGCTTTGAATTCGCCGTTGTTATCAATTACATATGCTACTGCATCGTCAACATTGTATTCAATCCATGATCCATCAGTTGTAGCTGTCTTAATAAGAACTCTTGATGAAGATACTTTGCTTACAAATGAGTTTGCTACTGGAGTAGTCTTAGATGCTGTTTCAACTGCAGTTACAGATGTCTTAACTTTGCCGTTTTCTAATGCTAACTTAGAAATAGCTCCGTTAGTATCGATAGCTCCTGATGTAACTGTTACACCTGCTTTAGCTTCGTAAACAACTTCTTCACCATCAACATAAGCTGTAATTTCAGCAACTTTCACATCATCATCATTCAATATGAAGTTTACGCCTGTAATCAAAGCATAAGTTCCAGTTGAAGTATCAGCATTTGTAGCAACTATTACTTTGTATGCTCCGTCATCATCAACATCACTGTAAGTTACAGTAATTGAGCTTGGAACATCACTAGGATCTACTACTGAATAGTCATTTTTATCAGTTGATCCATTAGACTTAATATTGAATATTGGTGCTTTGTCAGCTACATCAAATGAAGCCTTAGTAGTATCCATTGTAGTTGAACCTGTAGTTGATCCAGCATTCAATTTAACTATTTGGATTCTTGAAATCATACCATCACTATCCAACTTGTATTTGATCAATGCTGAAGGTGCTAATGCTTTAAGATCAGCATCTACATTGAATTTTAAGTAGTCAGTATCTGTTGAATCATCTTCAAATACTTCACTAGTTGATGTGTTTGTTCCACCTTGATAGTAAGCATCTTCACTTACTTCGTATGTTATAACTTCACCAGAAGCAGTTATTATCTTTAATTCTGGGTCTGCTAATTTTCTTGCAGGTGTTCCAGTGTAAGCTCCTGGGTAAACTTGGATTATAACGCCATAATCTTTAGCATCATTTAATGTTGTAGCTTCTTTAGCGAATATCTTACCTGAATCATCTAAGAAGAATGTTCCTTCATTTCCAACATCAAATGAGTCAGTCTGTCCATCTGTAGCACTCTTTGAGTACTTAACGCCATCAATGTAAATTGTTGTAGATGCAGTAGTAGATTCTTTATTTACTTTTGTTACTTTTCCTTCTACTGTGTCTCTTGATACTACTAATTCAACTTTAACAGTTCCAATGTTTGCATTGTCATTGTCATATCCTTTAGCTGCGTAAGCAACTACGATATCATCTACTTCGATATCATTGATATCATCAACTGCACCAGTTACTGTTACTTTGTTTAAATCAACTTTATCACCTTTCAACGGTAAGTTGATTTTACCAATCTTAGTAGCTTCTGCTTTGTAAGTTCTAGTTATTCTAGCTGCAGATGTAGCATTTTGAGCAACTATTGCTTCAACTTCATCATCTTCATTTAAAACAACTGTTACTTTTGCATCATCTAAACCAACTACATCGCCATCATCTACATTGTCTTCCATATCAGCTTCTTTCATAGTAGCAGCGCTTCCGTTATAGAACACTGGTATATTCAATGTCTTGTCTATATCGATATCTTCTACTGTACCATCAGCCAATTTAACCTGTACTTCGTTGTCAGCAACAACTGTATCACCGTCAACTACGAAAGTTCCTTCAACTGTGTCGCTGTAAACATCTCCAACGTAAACGATTATGTCTTCATCATTTTTAGATGCATATGCTTCGATTGTCTGATACATATATGGTGTTAAATCAACTATATCTCCAGCATAATCTTTGTTAGAAGAGTCAACATGTTTAGGTTGAACTGTAAATTCATATCTTTTTTCAGCTGATACATAAGAACCAGCTTTTTGTGCGATTCTGCTTAACAATTCTACATATACGTTATTAGTGTCTTTCAAGCTTGTTACGTTTCCATCTGTATCAACTGTAACTAATGTTGAATCTAATGCATTGTATAAAGCCTGAGCTACTCCGCCTCTATCAGCACCTGTAGTAGACATTTTTACACCGTCAGTAATTCCTAATTCAGCAGCTTTTACTTTGAAGTTTGTTGGCCAAGTCATATTTTTAAGTTCATTAGAATCATCTGTATAACCTAAACCTCTAACTATCATAGTTAATACTTCATTATAAGTTACTGTAGCATCTGGTCTAAATTTACCATTGCCATCGCCTACAACGATATTTCTTCCAGCAGCCAATGCTATGTAAGCATCTGCCCAGTGTCCTTGAGTATCTGTAAAGTTACTCTTTGCTCCAGCTACTAAATCGCCATAGCCAAGGATTTCAACCATCAATTTAGCCATTTCAGCTCTTGTTACAACTTTATCTGGTCTGTAAGTTCCATCTTCATAACCTGTTACTACGCCAAGACCAGCCAAAGTATTGATTGCGTCTTCGTAATCGCCAGTTACATCTTCGAATGTGCCTGCGAATGCAAAGCTCATGCTTGATAATACCATTGCTATTACCAAAACAAGTGATAATACTTTTTTCATTCTTTATTTCCTCCTATGAAATTTGTTTGTGGGTGTTTAGGTCCCCTGCACCTCTCATTGTGTCAGCACAATGACTAGAGTATTATAACACCGGGATATTGACAAGTCAACATTAATGAGATTAATGTAATTTTATTGTAATATTCACGGCATAAGTGCCAACGTGCCTATGTATATAATATAGCATAGGTTTTTGAGTTTAATATTACAGTAATGTTACATGTACATGTTTTCCTGGAGATTGTCCTTGATTGGTGGGAAATGTGTCGATTTATGAAGTTACATAAGATGTTATATAAGAAGATTGAAACGGGAGGGCACAAGACCCTCCCCTACAAATTGGTAAATTTCAATAAATATCATCTGTCTGTTATGTTTTCGAAGGTGTAATCGTCACTGTCGTCTGAATCTTTACTGTTATCATCTGGTTTTGAGTACAGTGCCTCAAACAACGACAGACATCCCATGATTGTCATGGCTATACCTATTATAATTATTACCGTGTTTAGTGCTGCCTTGGAATTAATGATGCAATATGAAGCAAACAATATACCTGCTCCTGAGACTATGAGCATTATTACATCAGAATAGTCGCTTTTTCTTATTGCGTTAAAATATATAGGAACAGTTAATATCAAAAGCAGTATTCCTGTTATGAACATTATTAGTTCGGGTCTGAACAACCCAAGAACTGCTGCAGTAACTAAAGCTGCATAATTGATTTTCTCTTTTGTTGTTAAGTACTTGTATGTCATTTTAATGTTGGTCAGGCTGTAGACCAAAACAATAAGCATGGCCAGACGTATTGCTATGCTGCCAATGTATTTTGATGCCAATATAAATACAATACCCGCCAATGTAAGGGACAGACTGATTATCTTCAATGTTCCGGTTTTTAAATTCATGTTGGAAAACAGCATATGCTCAACCCCTTTTTATTTTGATTTATTATAACATTTATAGATTTGGTTAGCAATATTAAAGATGGGATCCTTCGCTAAAGCTCAAGATGACTTAAAAAGGACGTTCCGGGCGGACACGAGGTCCGCCCCTACAGCATGATAAGCAAAAAATTCAGAAGTTTTTAATATACTGGCTTTTATTGTTTTAAATTTATTGTATAATTGAAAATTTTTATATTATAATAAACATATTACAAATGATGAGGAGATTGCGATGTTCATAGTTGACACTTCTGATACGTACTATCTGGATAAAATATATGAAGACATGGATAAGCTTTGCAGTAAATACAGCGACATTTTAAGCATGAAGGTTATAGGCAAGTCTGTTGAAGGAAGAGATATTGTCGCCTTGAAAATAAGCGGAGAAAAAGATGAAAAAAATTACAAATCTAAGCCATCTGTTCTTTTCACAGGGGGGATTCATGCTCGGGAAGATTTTTCTGTAATGCTCTGCATGAAGATGATTGATTATTACTGCCGCTATTACAGTGAAGGGAAAGATTTTGAAAGTTATGATGTCAAGAAAATAATTGATGCTGTTGATTTGTTTTTTGTGCCTGTGGCCAACCCTGATGGACTGAACATTGTGCACCATGGTATAGAAGCTTCTTCTAATTATGAAAAGCTTAAGACAATGCAGATATGGGGTGAGGATCACACTTATTGGAAAGCCAATGCAAACGGCGTTGATTTAAACAAAAATTTTGATGACGGAAACTGGGAAATACGAACCTGTGTGCCCGGCACTGAAATTCCATGCTCAGATAGATTTAAAGGATTTAAGGCCAACAGCGAACCTGAAACTATGGCACTCATTAATTTTTGCAATGAAAATCACTTTTCTCTCATGGTTACTTATCACTGCTCAGGAAACTGTACATTCTGGGCTGACAGCGGAACCCATGGTATGTTTAATGGACTTGACGAAAAAATTATGGATGAATTAAATAAAAAGTACATTTACAGAAAAACTAAAGTAAGTATTGACCCGAAAATATATGGCTGCGGATTTGAAAATTGGTTCAGAGCAAGAATGAAAAGACCTGCATTTTGCATAGAACTGTCTCCTTTTGTTGAAGGAGGGAAGCAGCATCCAGACAATATGTTTGATAAGCTTGTTTGGGAACATGCAAAGAGCACAGGGTTGTTTTTTGCAGAAAAGGCTGCTGAAATAGATGATGAGATTTTTGGGGATGCTGAGAAATATGCTGCATTGACGAAGTAATTTAAAAATATAGATTTATACGGGAGGACACAAGGTCCTCCCCTACATGATTTTATTTGAAGGTTTTGTTGGGTTCTATGATAACGTAATAATAAATGTGGGCGGGCACAAGACCCGCCCCTACGAGATTAAATATCAGGATTTTGTTTAGTTCTGCGGGAGGACACGAGGTCATCCCCTACGGATTGAAAAGAAATATATTTTTGACAGTTACAAACAATGTGTTGTATTATAATATTTTTTGAACTATATTAGTTTTATGTAATTTACAATTATTGGAGGAAAAAGATGAATGCTGAAATACTTTGCGTAGGTACTGAGCTTTTGCATGGAGACATAGTCAATACAAATGCCCAATATATATCTAAAAAACTGGCTGAAATAGCCATTGATGTCCACTATCAATCTGTTGTGGGCGACAATCCAGGCAGGATTAAAAAAGGCTTTGACATAGGATTTTCAAGAGCTAACATTGTAATATGCACAGGAGGCCTAGGACCCACGCAGGATGATATTACAAAGGAAGCCTTGGCCGAATACTTCAATGTTGAAATGGTTTATGACGAAAAAAGTTATCAGCATGTGAAGGAGTTGTACTCCCGTTTTAGAAAAGACTTTCCCAAGAACAACATGAGGCAGGCATATTTTCCAAAAGGGTCAATTATACTTGATAATACCAATGGCACTGCCAACGCATGCATATTAAAGGGTGAAGACAGCGAAGGAAATATCAAAATAGGAATATTACTTCCGGGGCCTCCTAAGGAAATGGAGCCTCTCATGGACAATGAAGTCATACCTTATCTGAAACAATTCTCAAATCAGGTTGTTTACGGTGAAAAGCTGGTTGTAGTCAACATCGGTGAATCCGCTGCCGAAGAAATGATTCTGGACATAATTGAAAATCAAACTAACCCTACAATTGCTCCATATGCCAGCGCAGGCAAGGTAATATTCAGAATAACCGCCAAGGCAGACAGCAAGGAGAAATGCATTGAGCTTATTAAACCTGTGAAAGAAGAACTCATCAACCGATTCGGCAAAAACAACGCATACGTTACAGAAACAGGTAAGGTAGAAGATAAGACTGCAGAGCTATTGATAGAGAAAAACATTACTATAGCAACAGCTGAATCATGCACAGGCGGAATGATAGCTTCCAGATTAATAAGTTATCCCGGTATATCCAAAGTCTTTATGGAAGGTTTTGTAACATACAGCAATGAAGCTAAAATGAATACACTGCAGGTCAAAAGAGAAACTCTGGAGCAGTTTGGAGCAGTCAGCGAAGAAACAGCCAAGGAAATGGCATATGGTGCTGCTCAGGCAGCAGGAACAGACCTAGGCGTATCAACAACAGGAGTGGCAGGTCCTGATGGCGGCACAGAAGAAAAACCTGTTGGATTGGTTTATATATGCGTATACTACAAGGGCAAGTTCAATGTTTTGAAGATAAAAAATACAGGTTCCCGTGAAATTATTAGGGACAGAGCGGCTACTTCTGCTTTGGATCTTGTAAGGAGCAGTATTGAAGAAAACTTCCAATAATTAAGAATTAAGAGTTAAGAGTTAAAAATTGAAAGATAAAAGATGAGATCCCGCAGTTTCGCATACAAATTTATTTATTTGCTACCTCTCATATAAATTTGGTGCTCATTGCGAATGACCTACCGCTATTTTTCAGAAAAACACCTGAAAAATAGGGTTAGGGCAACTTTCGCCTTCGCTCAGGATGACATAGCTAAAATTTTGTATATAATAAAGAATCTTTCATTCATAAGTTCGGGCGGACACGAGGTCCGCCCCTACGTATTGAGTGATAAACGTTATGCCCGTTCAGATTTGTTCTGACATAGCAAAGTTTTATAAGATAAAATTAACCGACTGGTGAGGTAACTTGCCAGCCGGTATTATTTTATTTATCTGTATTGTCTGCCAGTATTCTGTTATATTCGCTCAGTTTCTGATCTGCCAGGTAGAATATGCTGTCCATTGGATAATCGCCGTATACACTCTTTTCTCCTGCTTCAACTCCTGTAAGAAGTTCAAGTCCTTCCTCTATGGTTTTGACAGCATAAATATTAAAAACACCCTTGACCACAGCTTCCACAACTTCATCCTTTAACATAAGGTTGTCAACATTGCTTTCAGGAATTATTACTCCTTGGTTTCCTGTCAGTCCCTTAATGGAGCATATATCAAAAAATCCTTCAATTTTTTCATTGACACCTCCAATGGGCTGAATTTCACCCATCTGATTCACTGAACCGGTCACTGCAAGATTTTGTTTTATGGGGACATTTGAGAGGCTTGATAAAATTGCATAAAGCTCTGCGCTTGATGCACTGTCACCTTCAACTCCTCCGTAAAGCTGCTCAAAAGTCACCTGAGCCGTAAGACCAAATTGTTTTTCCTGTGCAAATTTTCCTCCAAGGTATCCGTTAAGAGTAAGCACTCCTTTTGAATGGATGTTACCGCTCATTTGTGTTTCTCTCTCAATGTTGATTATCCCCTGTCGTCCTGTGTACGTCCTGGCTGTTATTCTTGAAGGAATTCCAAAAGCATATCCCGAAGCATCCATTACGGACAATCCGTTTACCTGTCCCACCACAGCTCCTTCTGTGTCTATGAGCACTTTTTTATTAAGAATCTGCTCCTGCATTTTTTCTTCGAGCATGTTGGAGCGATATTTTTTGTTCTTTATTGCCTTGTCTACATGGTATGCATCCACAAATTCCGAATTGTCTGATTCAGCCAGTGCCGATGATTCATAAACTATTTCGCTTACTACATTGAATCTTGTTGAAAGTTTGTTTTGATTTTCAGCAAGTCTTGAGCCCATTTCAACCACTCTTGCCAGTGCTCTGCAGTTGAAGTGCTTCAAGTGCTGCTTTTCACACACTGAGCCTATAAATGAAACATATTGCCTTATATTTTCCTGGTTTCTGTCCATTTCAATGTCAAAATCCACATTCACCTTAAACAGCTTCTTGAAATCCTCATCGGAAGACAAGAGATAATAGTACATATAGCTTCCAACCAATATTACTTTAACATTAAGAGGTATGGGCTGAGGCTTCAATGTCACTGTAGGCACAAATCTGGTCTGTTCACCGATGTTTTCCACAACGGCCTGCTTGTACTTAAGCGCCTTTTTTAGTGCATCCCAGGCATATGGGTCCATGAGGAGATCTTTAGCCTGGAGAATCAGATATCCTCCGTTTGCCCTTTGTAATGCTCCTGCTTTTATCATTGTAAAATCAGTCATTGTGGTCATCATGAGGCTCTTGTATTCTATTTTCCCGAACAAATTGTAGTAATAAGGATTGCTTTCTATGATTACCGGAGCTCCTGTTGCTTTTTCATTGTTTACAAACAGGTTGACTTTGTACCTTACAAATGGGTCCTTGCTGTCTTTTGATTCAAAAAACCTGCCGTCAAAGAGCATTTCTTCATCTTCATCGGTTGTTTCAGTTTCTTCCTGTGCTTCAGTAGCTATTTCATCATTTACCATGTGGTGCACACTGCTGAATATGCTGTGGTTTTCTGCAGCATCCTTAAGCACCTTGTCAAGATAATCGACAATTGCAGGTATTTCCTTGTATTTTTCCTTAAGTTGATTTATGAGAGGTTCTGCTGCAAAATGTGCAGTTTGTTTTTCCAGGTCTATTGTCTGCTCCTCGGAAATTCTCTGGAGAACCTGTCCATCACGTATGCGGTCGTCAATTTCCTTGGCAAGCTTGTTTCTGCTTATTTCTATTTTTTCCTTTGTATCCACAGGAAGCTGGTTGTATTCATCAGGCGTTATGAGCCTGTTGTCTTTGAGAGGTATCAAAAGTATCTTTGTTCCTGCCTGTTGTATTCCAAAACCTGCAGTTACAGCAATTTTTTCAATGTCTCCCAATATGGACGCCATTTTTTCGCTCACCTTTTGAACAATGGTTTCCTTCTGCTGCTGAAAATTGCTTCCTTCAAATGCTTTCGGTATATACACGGCAAAATTTGCAATTAATTTTTCCATATCCTTCTGAAAAATTTTCCCCTGGCCTGCAGGGAGCGTTATTGCCAGTGGTTTATCCCACTCGTTGAAATTATTGATATAGCACCAGTCTCCAGGTATTTTTCCTTTAGCGGCTTCATTGTTTACAACTGATTGAGCATATGTGCTCTTTCCTGTTCCCTGGTGACCGAGAATAAATATGTTGTAGCCGGCAGCATTCATAGAAAGACCAAACTCCATTGACTTTACCGCCCTGTCCTGTCCGATGACTCCCTTAGGAAAATTCACATCCCTTGAAGTGCCGCAGAAATTAAGTTCATCTTCAGCTATACAGTCTTTCTTTAGCTTATTTGTGGGCACCTTGTATTTATCTATGTTAATTTTGTCAGTGTAATCCATATATCCTCCTTTAGAATAATCACTTTAGTCTACATATACCCTTCAATTATGAAATTAAACGAAAATATGCAAATTGGATAATATGTCCTGCTGAATTTAAAAGTTGTCCACAGCATGAGTTGTTTTTAAAAATATTTATCAACATTCTGCACAAAATTTTAAAAATAAAAAGGCAGGTATAAACCCGCCGTGCGGGAGGACACGAGGTCCTCCCCTACATTATTGATATAAGTTTGTTATATAACTGAGGCAGTACTTGCCTAAAATACAATTTACTCTGTTTTCAAAATCTTGACTCCTGCTGCAAAGAAGACCGCTCCCATTCCCATGAGCACAGCAGTTGGTAGCATTGCCACTTCAAACCCCATTCCCTTGCTTGCTATTCCTTCTATTCCCTGCATCGCCCATTTTTGAGGAGTAAGTTCCGCGAGGAACAAAAGAGCCTTGTTGTTGACTATATCAAGAGGCCACATACACCCCCCAAGCATGGATGTGCTGGTCAATACAACCGGAACAATTGCACCAAGCTGAGCCTGTGTCTTTACAAAACCCGACATCATAAGACCCAGAGATGTAACTGCAAATATGAATGCAGCTGCAACCATCAATACACCGGACATACTGTTTCCCCAGTCAACTCCAAGCAGGTAGTTTCCACACAAAATTAGCACTCCCATCTGAACAACTCCCGCCAGATACGCAACCACCATGCTTCCTCCAAGTATGGAAGACTTTGAAACCGGGGATATGAGCATCCTTTCCCAAGTCTTGTACTGCCTGTCGCTTAATATTGTTCCTATAGAAAACACCATAGTGTACATAGAGAAAAACAATGTAAATCCTATCATGGTATGCTTCATGCCGTCGTAACCTGACTGGTTCTTTGTATGGGCAATTGTAGATGTTACTTTCATAGGATTCTTGTATTTCCATGAATCCATGGCACTTGCATATGATTTGACTCTTACAGCTTCTGCATCAATCAGATTATTTTGAGAACTCACATAATCCGACGTAATATCTGCAATTTTAACTGCACCTGCCATTTTTGAAGCAATGCTTGTTACTGCCTGCTGAAGGGTGAGAATCATTGTGTCATCCTTTATTTTTACGAATCCAAGTGACACTTTATCCCCTGAAATGAGACTTTCTTCGAATCCGTTATAAACAACCATTGCCACGCTTACGTTACCTTCCTGGACTTTTTTAGAGGCTTCATCCATGTCAGTTACAACAAAGTTAAATGAATTGTTTGTTTTAAGCTCATCAATGAGCATTTCAGAATAGCCGCTTCTATCTTCATCGATTATCATAATCTCAGGCCTGTAGGTGTTAAATGAAATTCCAAACACAGCCGTCAGCACAAGTGCCATTCCAGTCATGAGTACAAAAACCAGCACGTCGTCCTTAAGCCTTAACAGCCTTAACTTTATTATGCTTAACATAATGTTCCTCCTTTCCCCTTAACACTGCAACAGAGAGAATTAAAAATACCAAGCCTATTAAACCAAGAGCTGCAACACTTTTTATTACATCATTGAGCCCATATCCGGACATTACCTTAAGATAAGATTTAAGGGCTAATCCGTTCAAGGACAGGAAGCTTAAGTTTTGTATTACTTCAGGCATAACGTCAACCGGAAAGAAACTTCCTCCAAGAAGAGCCATTATTTGTATGATTGCAGACTCAAATGTGTTGGCAAGTTTGAAGTTGCCTGCCTTGAAAGTTGCAGAAGCAATGAATGTTCCAAGTCCTGCAACAGCAAATGCTGCAGCAGCACTGATAATAGCTGTATTTATAATGCTCCCCCACTGAACCTTGAGAACAAAGTGCGAGTAAATTGTCATTATTGTAATTTGTATGGAAGAAAGCAAAAACACAACCACAAATTTTCCCGACAAAATGCCGAACCTTGATGTTCCTGCTATTATCATCCTTTGATATGTCTTGTTTTCCTTTTCCTCCAGAAGCATTCTTCCCCCATGGCCTGCAGAAAAAAGAATAAACATGGACATCATGGCAGCTGCGTAGTAATCAGCACTTGTTATACTCTTTCTGCCTTCAACCAACACATCCTTTATTTCAATGTTCATATCCTCAATCACACTTGTAACTTCTTCCATCACATCGTCCAGATTCTTTAGTTCTCCCACACCATTAGCCATTGCTTCTTCAATAATAACATTCTTTCCGATGATGACCGATGACATTGCACTGGAATAGGCTTCCATAACGGATTTTACTACCACTCCTTCAATGCTTTTATCAGGATGCACCTCAACCTTGATGTCAACATTGTTTCTGAATGGAGTGACAAGGTTTATTTTCATGTCATACACAAATTTTTCCGGAAGAGTCACCACTGCCGAAACTTCTTTCTTATCAAGAAGCTCCATTGCAGTTTTTTCGTCTACGATTCTGTATGATATGATTTTTGAAACTTCATCGCTTCCCAGAAATTCTTCAAAAAATATTCTTTCAGGATCAACATCCCGGCTTGAATCACCAAGTTCATTGATGGTTTCTTCACCCATGTTTTTTGAAAAAATACCGTTTCTCAACGTTTCATCAAACATCCTTGAATCCTCATCCCCGTTATACAGCTTTACAACTGCAATTTTCACACTTTCATCGAAGTAATCTCCGTCAGAAAATGAAGATTTCAAGGCAAAACTCAATATTGTCATCAATATGAGAGGCATGATTATAATTATGGCTACTGCATGTTTATCACTTAAAATTGTTTTCAAATCTTTAATAATAATACTCAACATCTTCATAGGATCACCTTAATCCCTAAGGGCTTTTCCCGTCAAATGAAGAAACACAGCTTCAAGATTGGGTTTTTTGACGTCAATTGACTTTATAAACATTCCGCCTTCAGAAACCTTCAAAGCAATCTCAGCAAGAAGAGTATCGGCATTCTCTCCGTGGAGCACAACGGTGTCATCAGAAATTCTTGCATCAGACACACCATTGATTTCTTTAAGTTTCTCGGCTATTAAGCTGTCCATCCTGTTCAGTCTCACATTTATCTGTGTTTTTTCCCGAATCATTTCCACAAGTTCATCCTGGCTACCGGAAGCTATGATTTTCCCTTCGTCCATGATACAAACCTTATTGCAGAGATATTCCACTTCCTCCATGTAATGGCTGGTGTAGATTATTGTAATGCCCTGCTTGTTTAGTCTGAGCACTGTGTCAAGTATGTGGTTTCTTGACTGAGGATCTATTCCAACGGTGGGTTCATCCATTATGAGCATCTCAGGCGTGTGAAGGAGGGCAGCTCCAATGTTAAGCCTCCTCTTCATGCCCCCTGAGTATTTGTCAACCCTGTCTTTTAATCGGCCGTTAAGCTCAATTATATCAGACACTTCATCTATTCTTTTCTTAAGAAGGTCTCCCTTAAGTCCGTATATGCTTCCCCAAAACCTGAGGTTTTCATATCCGGAAAGGGTAGGATAAAGAGCTATTTCCTGGGGAACAACCCCCAGTCTTTGTCTGACTGACTTCTGGTTATCAAATATACTTTTTCCATCGTACAATATTTCCCCTGCGGAAGGAGCTAGCAATGTTGATATCATGGAGATAGTTGTGGACTTTCCTGCACCGTTTGGGCCCAGCAGCCCAAACACATCTCCTTTTTTAACCTCAAAGCTGACTCCGTCAACAGCATTTATTTTTCCAAAACTTTTATACAAATTTTCAACTTTTAACATGACACACCCCTAATCCTCATTATTGAACAAATCTTTCATCATGTCAGGCATACTTTCATCCATTTCATCAACACTTAACGTATTATCTTTTGTCAAGACAGGAAAATCAAAGTTTTGTTCTTTATTGATGTCAAAATTGTTCAAATTCAGGCTGTAACTGAATCCCTTAATCTCTTTTTCTTCAGGATCAATAACACTTGCTGAAATTTCAAATGTTTCATTTACAATGTATCCATCGATGTCAACATATGCAGTGTACACAAAATTTTCAACATTGTAATTGTCTATGCCTGTTTTCAATTCTGCAAGAATGTTTTCAAAAGTCTTTAGATCCGAGCTGTCTGAATTTTTCCGGATGTATTCCGTATAGAACTTTTTAAGCTTTTTATCCCTTGAAAGTATGTCAGTGCTTTCCTTGACCAGGCTTTTTATCTGCTGGTCATTTAATTTTATTACATACTCGGTTGTTTTGACTTCTCCGTCAGGAGTTGTAAGGACTATGTCCTTTCCCTTGAAAACATCGTCATCATTCATAAGGCTGATCCACTTTTGTGTTATTAGATCAATTGTTTCTTCTGAAACGATTTCTTCAGTTTCATCTACATTCGCACTTGCTTCTATTTCATCAAGCTCCATGTATTTTCCAACTACCGGCAGCTTCATAAACATTTCTTCACCGTTCATGAACATTTCAAAATCAAATCCAAGGCCTCCCATGTTGAGATAATTTCTGAATATGCTTTTTCCAACTTCATCGTCGTATGAAGCATTGAAGCTTCCCTTCATGTCCTTGTAATAATTAAGTTCCTTTATTTCTTCAGGTGTCATGTTTTCCATGTTGAGTTCAATCGTAGTCGTAAACTCTCCTGAAACCTTGCCCCTTGAAATCTGGTCTGTCTTTTCCGATGCTTTTTTATATTCTTCAAGACTGCTGGTATTGCATGCTGAAAGCGATACTGCAAGCATCAGTACCAATGCTGCTAAAATTGACTTTTTCATAAAAACCCTCCTATTGGTTTTAATCTTTTCTACAATACCATTTTATATTTATTGAAAGTTGTTTTCTAGTATCGCAAATCACAAGTTTAAGCAATGTGGCATGACTTTTGGCACATTATTTTTCTGACTGACAAGGGCGGACACAAGGCCCGCCCCTAAAATAGCCAACATGTAATTAAAATAATTACAGATCATTTTTGATTGTGAAGACTGCAAGCTGTGTCCTGTCCCGCAGATCAAGCTTGATTAATACCCTGGTTATGTGGTTTTTAACGGTACCTTGGCTTAAAAATAATTCATCTGCAATTTCCTTGTTATTTTTCCCCTCGGCAATGAGGCGGCATATGTCTTTTTCCCTGTCCGTCAAGAGTTCTGCCCTGGGATCAATGCTTTTTTCCCTTTTTTCCTTAGCAAGCTCTGAAAATTTGTCTATTACCTTTACTGCAACCTCCGACTGTATGAGGGCACCGCCGTTATACACAGTGCGCACAGCCCTGGCAATTTCAGAAGGAGAGGTATCTTTTAATAGATATCCCGAAGCTCCGTTTTTCAAGGCATCATAAATATATTCATCATCGTTGAATGTTGTAAGAACTATTACTTTGACCTTAGGAAAATCACGATGAATCATCTTTGTTACCTCAACACCATTTAATTCAGGCATTTGAATATCCATGAGCACAACGTCAGGCATATTCCACTTGCAGAATTCGTAGGCCTTTTTCCCGTTGTTGGCAGTTCCTGAAATTTCTATGTCTTCTTCCATGCCAAGTATAAGTTTCAATCCTTCAACCAATATATCCTGATCATCAACCAGCATTAACTTTATCATCAACATCCTCCAAATAAAGAATTCCTTTTACATTAAAACCATCATGGGATTGAAATTCAACACTGCCCTTAAAATACTCTACCCTTTCGCGAATTCCCTTCATTCCGAAACCTTCTTTTATGTTTTCAGATCCCCTGCCGTTGTCCTTGATGGAAAAACTTACATAATTGTCTGTATAATCAAGCTCAATTTCAATTCTTGTGGCGACTCCGTGCCTTACGGAATTGGTGAGACCCTCCTGCAAAATGTGGTACAGAGCAGTTCCAGACTTTTCATCATGTATTGCTGTTCCGTTTATCTTTAAGTTAATTTCAGCCCCTGTCTTTTGTGAAAATTCATCAACAAGTGTTCTGATTGCTTTTTCCGGTGAAGCTATTATTTCTTTTCCTCTTAATGTTTCAACGACCTCCCTTATGGAGGAAAGGCTGTCCCTTGCTGTTTGTATAGAATTTTGAAGCATTTCCTGTGTCTTGCCTGAACCTGTCTTCATGTAATGCTCTGCCATCTGCAGCTGCATTATCAAGGCAGTCATGTTGTGTCCAAGATTGTCGTGAATGTCCCTTGCAATTCTGTTTCTTTCTTCAACCACAGAAAGACGGTTGAGTTCATCTGTATATTCTCTCAGTTTCCTGTGGGCGTCCAGAAGTTCCTTGTATAGCACATCCTTTTTTTCTCTCTCCTGCTTGTTTTGTTGAGCAAAAGATGCAACGATGAGGATTAGAATGTTAATCATGAAAAAAAACATCATCTGGGACATGTTTGACAAATTAAATTTATAGTAAATCAAGTAAAAGTACTTAACCATTGAAACAAGCACAATCAATGTTCCAAGTACTATTCCTCTTGTAACCTCTAAAGTTAGCGAAGCTTCAAGAAGGACAATTATGTAAAATGAGTGAAAAAAGTAATTGATAAGAAGTCTTGAATTGAGTTCAATTAAATATATGAGTGCTGCATCCAATATGAAAGAAAAGATGTAAATCCCTTTTTTATCCTTAATGAAGTATTTCCCAATGTTAACTATAAGAAAAACAAAAAACAATAAAGATAATATAATGAGTCTTTGCTGTTTTGCATTTTCAAAATATAGCGCAGATGTGAATAATGATATGAATATCGCTGCTTTTAGGATGTACAAGAATTTCTTATATTTTTCCATACAAATCTCCATAACTTTTATGTAAACATTATACATTATATGAATATGGATTTCCATAGGATGAAAAAATTTTGTCAAGATAAAACGACTGGAATTTGCTGCTCAATTCCGGGCGGACACAAGGTCCGCCCCTACGATTTGGCATAACATTACAATGGAATAAAAAAAACGGAATGGCATTCGCCATTCCGCCGGAGAAATACTCCAAATACAATTATATCGGCTATATCAAGTTTCTCTCAACTATTTGTTTTACAACAAATGTTGCAACATGATTAGCAAAGCTACCTGAACCGAATCCTGCGTCATATCCCAATTCCTGTGCAAGTTCATGAGAAATACGAGGTCCTCCGCACACAAGAATCATTTTATCTCTCAACCCTTCAGCTTCCATCATTTCAACAAGCTGAGTAAGGTTTGCTATGTGCACGTCTTTTTGTGTAACAACCTGTGATACCAGAATTGCATCTGCCTTAAATTCTATGGCTTTTGCAATGAGTTCCTCGTTTGGAACCTGGCTTCCCAAGTTTATTGCTTCAATTCCGTTGTATCTTTCAAGCCCGTAATTTCCATCAAAGCCCTTCATGTTCATGATGGCATCAATTCCTACTGTGTGAGCATCTGTTCCTGTGCATGCTCCTACAATTACAACGTCTCTTTTAATATTTTCTTTTATATAATCTTCAACCTGGTGTCTGTCCATGAACTCAATGTCAACCTTTGGAACTTCAATCGTAGTGTAGTCCACTGTGTGAGTGCATTTTCCATACATTACAAAGTAAGTGTAGCCAACGCCTAAGTCCTTTGAATAAACAACTGCAGGTTCGTCAAATCCCATTTTAGAAACCAGCTGTTTTGCAGCTTCGCTTGCTTCGTCGCCGTATGGTACCGGCAATGTGAAGCTCATCTGAACCATTCCGTCATTTAATGTATCACCGTAAGGTTTAACATTTGTTAAATCAACTTTTTGAATTCCTTCCATTACTTCACACCTCCAAGCATCAAGTCAATAAATGGGTTAAAGTATTTTTCGTCTTTTTCCACAACTCCTGCAAGTCCCTTTCCGCCAGTAAAACTTCTCTTAACTCCGCCGAACTTTCCTTTTTCGATTGTATCGAATATTCCTTCAGTTTCGATGTCCTTCAAGAGGCTTTCTGCCTTGGCCAGAACTTCCTGAGCTCTCTTCTGAATCATTCCGTCTTTCTTGAACTCAACTTCATCGCCTATGTTTTTAGCATTGTTGAAAATGTATTGTGCATTTTCAATTGAAAGCATTCTGTCCTGAAGATGAGGAGTGTGAATTGCTTCAGTAGGCATACCAAGAAGCTGAATGCCCTGGTGTGTCCAGATTGATATGAAATTGAACATTGCATCCTGTAAATGTCCTCTGAATATGTTGCCTGTCATGAATTTTGTAGGAGGCATGTATTTCAATGGAGCCTTAGGGAATATTTCTCTTGCCATCTGAGCCTGTGCAAGCTCATATAAAAATCCGTTTTCCAGAGTTGGGTTCATTTCAAATGCATGACCTAATCCCATTTGTTCTTCAGGAATACCGGCCTTAAGAGCAAACTGTTCATTTATTAACTGAGAAGCAAGCACCGTATGAGCTTCTTCAACAGCATCTGCTGTTGTAAGGTAGTTGTCTTCACCTGTGTTTATGATTATTCCTGCAAATCCGTTGATTATTCTTGAGAAATACTGGTCAACCAGTGTTCTTTGCATGTTGATGTCTCTGAAAAGAATTCCGTACAATGCATCATTAAGCATAACGTCAAGTCTTTCCATTGCTCCCATTGCTGCTATTTCAGGCATGCAAAGTCCTGAGCAGTAGTTGCAGAGCCTGATGTATCTTCCTATTTCTTCTCCCACTTCGTCAAGAGCTCTTCTCATTATTCTGAAGTTTTCCTGAGTTGCAAAAGTTCCTCCGAATCCTTCAGTTGTAGGTCCGTATGGAACATAGTCCAGCAAGCTTTGAGCAGTTGTACGTATAACTGCAATAACGTCGGCTCCCTGTCTTGCAGCAGCCTGAGCCTGGAGAACATCTTCGTAGATGTTGCCTGTAGCAACTATTACATATAGATAAGGTTTCTGTCCTTCTCCTATTGTATTTAAATAATCTTCTCTTTTTGCTCTATTATTTTTTATTCTTTCAACCATCATCTTTGCAGTTTCATAAACCGCATCCATGATTTTTTTCTCATCAGCAATTGGAAGTTTTGTGATGTCTATTTCACCGGCACTGACCTTCTCAGCTATTTCCTGAGGAGTGAGTCCTGTGTTAACCATTGCGTTTCCAATCCAGAATGCTACACCCCTTGACAGTCCGCCACCTTCCTTGATGTTGTCAACAAGGACATTTGGAAGAGGTTTGTCGATTTCGTCAACGCCGTCAACTCCCATAAGTCTTGCCACTGTTCTTTCAACTGTTACAGTTGTGTTTTTATCAATAAACTGCTGTACATTTTCAGCTATGTTTTTTGCAGCTGAACGCGCGCTGTCAATGAGTCCCTGATTAAGGTTTAATTTGCTTTCCATGTTACCTCCCTTTTTTTTATTAAGAGTGAATAATGAATAATTAAGAATTATGGTTGAATTAAGGCTTTACCTTAATTCCTCATTCAATTCTTAATTCTTAACTCTTANNTAACTCTTAATTCTTAATTAATATAATTTTCTGCATCTTCGATTATTTCCGGATAAATGCCTGCTATGCTTGCAATTCTCAATGCATCCTTTGGAATATCGCTTTTATATTTAACTTCAATAAGCCTGTAATCCATATATTTGGATATTTGTTCAATGCTTCTGTTTACAAATAAATCAGCCTCACCAGGAAGCTTCAGCCCGGCAACCTGCAAATTTTGAACTTCATCATCATTTGCAACATTGTCATAATGTGTTGTGAGCACTGTTATGCAATCCTTCTTTTTAAGGTAGTTGACAACAGCCTTTGTGATTGCATACCCTTCCTTTGGATTAGTACCTCCTGCAAGTTCATCCACCAAAATAAGACACCTGTCAGAAGAATTCTCCAACGCTTCTTTTAAATTCACTATTTCCGCCCCAAAGGTACTAAGTCCTTTTTCAATGGACTGATCGTCTCCAACTGATATATATATGTGATCGAAAAGACAAAGATTTGCATACTGGCACGGCACAAACATACCGTAACTGGCCATGGTTGCAATTTGTCCAATCATCCTGAGGGATACAGTCTTCCCCCCCATGTTTGCCCCTGTAATGCATATGACGTTTTTTCTTAAGTTCAAATCAACAGGAACATATTCCATGTGTTTTTCTTTTAACGTCTTTTCAAGCTTAAGATTTCTTCCGCCTTTCACATCCAATTGAAGCTCAGAAATTATTTCAGGTTCAACGGAATTTGTTTTCTGACTGAAGTTTGCTTTTGCAATTATATAGTCCGTTTCACCTATGACACGGGTATTTTCAATGAGCACACCATAATATTTTTTGATTTGAGAAGAAATTTCCTGCCTTATATTATATTCCTCTTCTTCTTCTTCCATGGACAAAACTTCGTATTTTTGCTCCAATAAATCAATACTCTCATTGTTTTTGATTTTGAAAATCACATTAAGATAGTTTTCTCCTGATACACGAAGGTTGATGTCTCTTGACATCTCTTCGACTTTTTCTTTCTGAGATTTACTTATAGTTGCTTCATCTCTTGAGCTCATTCTGATGTTGTATTTTTTTTCAGCTGCTTCTTTTATATCATTTTTTAACTTCTTAATGTCTTTTTCAACTTGTCTTTTTTCATTTCTCACATGTTTAAGTTTTTCCGTATATTCATCGTAAATATAAAATGTGTTCAGATTTTCATGAGATGGATCCAATAGTTCATAAAGCTGCGGCAGAGGTGTAAGCTGCTTTAAACTATCTATGGAAATGCCTCTTAAAATCTTATCCAGTCTTTGTACTTGAATCAGGAAATTCTTGACTTCAAAAAGCTCAACTTCATCTAAAACCTGATTCTTGTTTGCCCTCTCTACTATTTCATATATGTTCTTGATATGTTTGAGCACGTCAATGATATCACGCCTTTTTCTGTTTTCAATAAATGCCCTTATTTTATTGAATTCATTCTTAAGATCTGCCTCTTGACCCTTTAAAAAAGGCACAGCTTCCTGCTTTTTTTTGATACCATATTCGGTAATTGGTTTAACCTCGCTAAAAATATAATCGAAGTTTATATTTTTAGCCGTGTTCTCTGTCATAAAACGCTTCATTCTGCATCACCGCCCGACACCACATCAACTATTTTCACTGCTGGAATATGTTTTTCCATGCTTTCCCTGAACAAGGCACTGTCAAAAAAATACCCTGCAGGAGATACGGGATTCAAGGTTACAGCCACAACATTTATGTTGTTAAGTGTTACAACCTTGAGACCTTTTTGTCTCATTTCATTCCACACATTAATATCCGTGAACAATTTTGTACCATCTTCTATTATTACTTCAATGCCTCTTAAATATTTGTTTTCCCATAAATCTTTCAACAAAGCGGTGGTTACTGCCCCTTTAACAAACACACACTCAGCATTCTCATCAATAAGCTCGCTTATTTTCTTGCCTCCTGTTATGCTGGTTTCAATTTCAGGAACAATTACACTTCCATCATGCAATATGATGCATGTTTTGTTTTTCTTTGAAATCATCCTTTTAATTTCATCCGTTGTTTGTTTCAAAGTATAGCACTCAACTGCATGAGCCGTCTTTTCAATGACTTTTTTCATGTCTCTGCTCAAAACCGCGCCTGTTGCCATTATACAGGCATCGGTTGCTGCAGGTGATGAAACTGCCTTTCTGTCAATTGCTCCGTCGATAAAAACAATTTGTGCCCCAAAATGTTTTAATCGCCCTGCCACGTACTTCATATCCGTAACGCTCACAGGCCCGGCAATCTGAATATTGCCTCCCTGTCTTATCTTGACAATTATGACTTCTCCCATTGGAGTGCTTATTCCTGTAGTTTCCAGTATTTCCGTCTTTGCATCAGACAGCAGAAGTGTTTTCTTGGCTGTAGCCGCATACATACCTTCCCTTACGTAGACGGAAGGCTTTTGTGTCTGCGTCACAAGATCCGTATTTTCTCCATCTCTGCCTGTTGATGTTATTCCAATATTAATATTGTTGATTGCTGCCTCTTCTATGAGATAATTGAGTGCGACCGTCTTGCCTGCATTTTTTGCAAGCCCTATGATCGATACAGTTTCATAATTATTTTTTAGTATATCTTCAATTAATCTCATATTGCCCCTTTTGCTAATGAAGAATTAATAATTAAGAATTNNTTCACTCTTCATTCTTAATTCTTAACTTTTTATTCGTGGTGTGTTCTTTCTCTTCTTGCCAATCTAGTAGGCTCTAATGCTAATTCATTTCCTTGTAATAAGCCTGCTACTCCTGTTAACGGATCTGACTTCTTACCCTGGCATACATCACATGTACATTCAAGGTCTGGAAGATGTGGTTCTGTGTATGTTGTTATAACGCCTTCATAGTTTCTTAAAATTACTTTGTCAGCTGACTGTGACAATACGTAATTTGGCATTACTGGAATCTTTCCGCCGCCGCCAGGTGCATCAACAACAAATGTAGGAACTGCATATCCTGAAGTATGTCCTCTCAAGCTTTCGATTATTTCAATTCCCTTTGCAACAGGAGTTCTGAAATGTTCAATTCCAAGAGAAAGGTCGCATTGATAAATGTAATATGGTCTAACTCTGTTCATAACAAGTTTATGAACAAGTTCTCTCATAATATGAGGACAGTCGTTAACTCCTCTTAACAATACTGACTGGTTTCCTAATGGAATACCTGCATCTGCAAGTTTTCTCAAAGCTTCCATAGATTCAGGAGTAAATTCCTTTGGATGGTTGAAATGAGTGTTCAGCCAAATTGGGTGATATTTTTTTAACATGTTAACCAGATCGTCAGTGATGCGCTGAGGAAGAACAACAGGTGTTCTTGAACCAAGTCTGATTATTTCAACATGAGGTATCTCTCTTAATTTTTTGATTATATATTCAAGTTTTTCGTCAGAAACCAGCAAGCAGTCTCCTCCTGACAAAAGAACGTCTCTTACTACAGGAGTTTTTCTTATATATTCAATGCATTTATCGATGTTTTCCATTGATACTTCATCATCGCACTGTCCTGCAAATCTTCTTCTTGTGCAGTGTCTGCAGTACATTGAGCATTGGTCTGTTATCAGGAACAATACTCTGTCCGGATATCTGTGAGTAAGTCCGGGAGCCGGTGAGTCAGTGTCTTCATGCAGCGGGTCAAGCATATCTGCAGAACTTACATGAGTTTCTGTAAATGTAGGAACAGCCTGCATTCTAACAGGATCTCTCGGGTCATCCTTATCCATATGAGCTGCATAATATGGTGTGATACCCATTCTGAATTTTTCCAATACCTTAGATATATCTTCTTCTTCTTGTTTTGTGATATTGATTATTTGTTTGATTTTTTCCACAGAATCGATTCTGTTTTCAACTTGCCATTTCCAGTCGCTCCACTCTTCAGGTTTTACATCCTTCCAGAGTTCGATTTCATTGTAATAAGCCACTATGATCCCTCCATTTTATTATTTTTAGCATGGAAATACTAATTAAGAATTACTTCTTAATTAGTATTTAAATTTATAAGATTTTCTTTGAATTATGCGTATAACTTAGTGTACAAGTCCCTTAATTCTTTGCTTTCTCTCATTATTTGAAGAGAAATTTCTGCATGTCCTTTAGTATATCCGTTTCCTACCATCATGTTGATGTCCTTGCCAACGCCTTCTGCACCTAAAGCTGCCTTTGTAAAGCTAGTTGCCATGCTGAAGAAATATACTGTTCCTTCATCCTTTGTTGCAAGGATTGCAGACATTTCGCAATTTGGTCTGGAAACACAGCTAATAACAAGATCACAAAGTTTTCCGTCTGTAGCTTCCATTATTTTTTCATAAACTTCAATTGCGTTTGTAGCATCTCCTGCTATGCAAACATCGGCTAAACCAAGCTCTTTAACAGTGTCAAGTGAGCTTTGTCTGTGTGCCCAGCAAATAACCTTACCAGTTGGGCCGGCTAATTTTTTTGCTTCATATAAGCAGAGAAGGCCAGATTTTCCAGCACCGCCAAGTACCAGCACAGTGTCCCCTTCTTTTACAAGCTTAACAGTCTGTGCAGGTGCTCCTGCTACGTCAAGAACTGACAANNTAGCATAAATTCCGCTTTCGAACAATATTGCCTTGCCTTTAATATCTACCTGGTCAATTTCTTTTCTTACATCTATAATTTCTTCAATTACTAATGGAGTCAAGGATAAGGATACCAATGTTGCAATCTTATCTCCGACTTTCAAATCTGTTTTTCCTTCTAATGCAGGTCCTACTTGTTCAACAGTGCCTATAAGCATTCCACCCGATCCTGTTACAGGGTTCTGGTGTTTTCCTCTTTCAGCAACTATTCCCTTCATTATTTCTTTGATTTTTTCAACGTCACCACCTGCTTGGTCACTTATTTGTGTAAAGCTCGCTGAATCGACATTTAACGTTTGAACATTGATCAAAACTTCATTGTCATATATTTCCATTGTATTGTCGATTTTCAAAGCTGGCTGTGGCAGCACTCCTTTTGGTTCTATAACCCTGTGAGTTCCATATGGGTTTCCTTTTTTAATCATAGCGCCTCCTAAATTAATGCTTATTATTGGGTTTGTTGAATACTGGGTATATTCACAATATTATAGTGCAAATATTATGCCAACTTATAAAAAAAATAAAAATAGGCATATTTCAGTGTTTTTACTTTAACAAAGTTTATCGAAAAATGCTGAGTGCCGAATTTTCAGCTTTTTGATGTTGCTCTCTTTCTATAACTTTGATATAATTAATAGTATACAACATAATTATTGATTTTACACCGGATTGTGTGAAATAATAATAAAATATTAATAAATGCAGTACAATAATGATAATAGAATAAGAACCTGAACAGGAGATGATAAATTGGACAAAGTTAAGTTGAAAATAACCACTTCACAGACTGTTGACGAAGCAGGAAACGAAGATGTTATAGAGCTTGTAACTGAAGCAATTCTTCACAATGATGGAGGATACTTTACGGTAAACTATGACGAAAGCGACATAACAGAAAGCAAAGGAAGCAGGACAAGGCTTAAAATTTACAGGGATAAAATGATTATGACCAAGATTGGACTTTATTCTTCTAAAATGGAGTTTCAGCAGGATACGAGGAACAGCAACCTGTACACGACCCCCTATGGAACATTCGACCTGGATTTCACTACAGCAATCTATAAAAATTCACTTAATGAATATGGAAAAGGCCAGATATATGTTGAATACAAGATCACTTTTGGCGGTTCAGAAGAAAGTTACAACAAGTTGAAAATTGATATATTTTAAACAAAGATTCCTGCATTTCAATAAACACGAACATTGTTGCCCATTTTTCGGCATTATGTGCTTAAATTTAGGCACTGAAGAGGAGAGCCATGGAAATTAAATATTTTGATGCTTTAATTCAAGCAATTAATATCATTACGGATGGAATTCATATAGTTGATGCAAGCGGAAAAATAGTATATTACAATGTTGCTGCCAAGCAACTTGATGAAATTGATGTGGACAAGGCAATAGGCAGGCACATCCTTGAAGTATACCCTTCGCTGTCATTTGATACCAGCACAATTTTGAAGGTTTTAAAAACCGGCAAGCCAATTTACAATGTAGAACAAAACTTTGTAAATTATAAGGGTGATAAAATTTCAACATTAAACTCAACACTTCCCATAACCTACAACAACAAGGTGGTTGGTGCCCTTGAAGTGTCAAGAAACATTACGAAGGTAAGAGAATTGTCTGAAAAAATTGTAAACTTGCAGCGTGAATTATACGAAACAGGCGAAAGTCTCGAGAAAACTTCCAAACCCCTGGCAAAATTCAACTTCCTTGACATTATAGGGCAAAACAAGGAAATGCTTAAATTGAAATCCTTGGGATTAAAGGCTGCTATGTCTGATTCACCTGTAATGGTAGCAGGAAGCACAGGAACAGGCAAGGAACTTTTTGTTCAATCCATTCACAACTCAAGCAACCGTAAGCATAAACCTTTCATTGCTCAAAACTGCGCGGCTCTTCCATCTAATCTTCTGGAAAGCATATTGTTTGGTTCGGTTAAGGGAAGTTTCACAGGAGCTGAAAACAGACCCGGGCTGTTTGAACTGGCAAATGGAGGAACATTGTTCCTGGACGAGATAAATTCCATGCCTCTGGAGCTTCAGACAAAGCTTTTGAGAGTTCTCCAGGACGGAAGAGTTCGAAGAGTGGGTTCAAGCAACACAGTTGATGTTGATGTGAGAGTTATTTCAGCCATCAATACAGAAATAAGCGAAGTGGTTGAAAATAAGCAGCTGAGGCAGGACTTGTTTTTCAGACTCAATGTTATAACCCTTGTAATACCTGATCTGTGCAAAAGGAAGGAAGACATACCCATACTTGTTGAACACTTCATAAAAAAATACAATGAAAAGTGCAGCAAGTTCTTCAGCGGAATCTCCAAAGAAGTAATGGACATATTCATGGAATACAGCTGGCCTGGAAATGTTAGAGAGCTGGAACATGCTATTGAAAGCGCTGTGTCATTGTACGATGGTGACCTCATAAGAGAAGAACACCTTCCCTTCCAGTTCAAGAATTATCATCCTGCATACTCAAGTTCTCTGGATACAAGCGTAATACAGCCATTAAACGTTGCCGTTGACAAGGTAGAAAGAGAAATAATAATTTCAGCCTTGGAACAGACAGACTACAACATTGCAAAAGCAGCAAAACTCATAAACATACCAAGGCAAACCCTGCAATATAAAATAAAAAAACTGGAAATAATTGGGCGACCTTGACCTCTGTGCCTTCCCTATAAGATGATTTATTTGTATCATCCANNCATCAGACTTTCAGGTCAAGGTTGTTCATATTTATCCAATCTGGAAATATATAAAGTGCATCGAAATGTCACTTTTTGCACGCGTGGAACCATGATATTGAATTTTTGGATGTGATGTTAAGACTTTTCGTTGAAATTCCGGGATTCTTGACTTTTGTCTCGCTCTATAGATTTTATGCTACTTTATGTATATATATTATTTGGCGGTCACAGGTAATGAAATGACAATTTAGTTTCGGAGCCTCCATTGTCAACGCCAAGAACCCCTATAGGTCAAATTTTAGTAGACAATAAGGTCTGAAAACTCTGTACAAAGAGGATGTGAAGGTTAAAAACAACACATACACATTTACTGCAGATGAGTCCGGTAAGCTGTAATGCCTTAGTAATTTTTTATTTGATTTTTATTAATCATCATGGTAATATTATTTTAATATATTAAATAACCTATAAATGTAAGAAAAGGAATAGTATATGATTTTGAAAGATAAAAGATTAACTAAACGTAGTATTAATGCTTTAGAAACAAAAAATGACATATTTAAATCAGCTTTACTTCTTTTTTCAAAATATGGGTATGATAGTGTTACAGTTCAGGATATAACAAAACATGCAGGAGTTTCAAAGGGTAGTTTTTATACTCATTTTGAATCTAAAGAAAGCGTTTTTGTTGAGTTGTTTCATAGAATAGATTCACATTATATTGAGACCTTTAAAAAAGTATCTCCTAAAGAATCTGCAGAAAACAAGTTACATATAATTTTTTATGCCATGAGTGAATACATCTATAATGTATGTGGAATAGATGCAATTAAAGTTTTATATGCAAGTCAAATCAGCACTTCAAAACATGTAACAATACTTAATAATAAATCAAGACCATTTTATAGTTTATTAAATGAAATTGTAGTACAAGGTCAGGATAGTGGTGAATTTAGAAATGATATAAAAAATGATGAATTGGTAGAATTTATAGCAAAATCAGCTAGAGGTTTAGTATACGATTGGTGTTTGTATAACAATAGTTATAATCTAATAGCAGAAACTGAAAAACACTTGAATTATATATTATATGTGTTGAAAAATAAATAAAATAAACCTAATGTATTATTCATTATTAAGGCTTATTTTATTCATTTTTTTATATTAAGGTCTTTTTATTATATTTGAATCAATAAGATGAATGTTGATTCCTTAAACAATTCCAATAGTTCCTAAAATTATACAAACAGCTGTAGCAATTACAGGAATAAGTACAGTTGTAACAAACATTTCACGATAGGAATCTTTATGAGTCATACCACAAATAGATAGAACAGTTATTATTGCACCATTATGTGGCAATGAATCAAGTCCACCACTGGCGATTGAAGCCACTCTATGGAATGCAGCTGGTGATATACCTGTAGCTTGTGCAACTGCTAAATATTTTGCACCTAATGCTTCAAGTGCAATTCCCATNNCCTCCTGAAGCCGATCCAGTAGCTCCTGCTAATAGAGTTACTGCTATAGCACAAGATAGTAATGGAGATCCTTGAATTCCTAAAACTATATCTGTTAATGTTACAAAACCAGGAACAGCTTTTACAACAGCTCCAAAACCTACTGCTGCACTTGTATTAATTATAGCTAATACTGAGTTTTGAGCACCTTCGTTGATTATTTTTACATATTTACCTTTTAATCTATTAAAACTTATTATAATAGAAGTTAAAATTCCAGATAGAAGCGATACTACAACATGTTGCTTGAGAATATTCAATACAATTACTACTGCTATTAATGGTAAGAATGATAATAGAGGATTTGGTAAATCTGTGTAATCACTTGTCATAGCAGTTTCTGCACTTAACTTGCCAGCTGGCTCTATAAACACTTCACCTTTTGCCGTATAATACTTTGCTCTCCTATCGAGATATAAGAATCCACCTAATCCCATTATTATAGATGCGACTATACCTAAAATAGGTGCTGCTGTAGGCGTTGTACCAAAATATTGCATTGGTATTAAGTTTTGAATTTGTGGAGTACCTGGCAAAGATGTCATAGCAATTGTAAACATACCACAAGCTAATGTTCCTGGTATTAATTTACGAGTAATATTTGCTTCTCTAAATACTTCAAGTGCTAAAGGATACATTGCAAATGCTATAACGAAAACGCTTACACCACCATACCCTAAAACTATACAACCTATCAAAATTGCAAGTACTGCTCTTTTTGTGCTAACAAGTTTTACAAGAAAATGTGCTACTGATTTTGCACCACCTGAAACTTCCATCAACTTTCCAAATATAGCTCCAAGCATAAACGCAGGGAACCATGATTTAGTAAAGCCAACAAAACCAGTCATATAGTTTTCTGTATATGCGGTTAGTAAATCAATTCCTCCCGTTAATGCAACAATTCCCGCACATATAGGAGCTATCCATAATATAGACATACCTCTATATGCCAAAAACATTAATAAAGCTAAAGCTAAAATTATACCAAACATAAAACAATCCTCCTACTTAATCAGATAAATTACGATTTATTTTATACTACCTATTAAATATTAAATCTTGGTGTCTATCTATTATGATATTTATTAGATGGACTTCATCCACCTAATAAGCTTCAGCTGTATTATAGTAAGTTATATTTTCTAACAATGGCTCAAACTCTTTTACATTCTCAATAGTAGGTAATGTCTGAGTGTTTTGTGCTCTGTATACTAACTCTATTATTTTATCAGTAAATGGAGTTGGGAATCCTACCTTTTTACCTGCTCTTGATACTGAACCACATATTTCATCTATTTCTGTTTGCCATATTCCTCTTCTTAAATCGTTTAACATACTTGCAGTTAAAGCACGTTGAGGTTTTAAAAGCTTATGACAAATTTCTATTGCTTTTTGTCTTTCTTCTTCATTGTTAAATTCTAATTCTTTAAGGTCTACACCTTGGAAATCGTCAATAAGTCTTACCCCATTTAATCTAGCAGCTTTTACTACTTCGTTACCAACAAATGTAGATACTTTAAAAGCTATTTCATTGTCTTCAACATCTCCATAAGATCCACCAATTGCTACAGACATTCCGCTATATACAGCATTTAAGAATAATTTTGACCATCTAGCACCAGCTAAATCAGGTAATATAGATGTGTGCCCCATGCATTCTAAAATTTCCTTAACTTTATATGTTCTTTCTTTTACTACATCATCTAATTCTCCAATTTCAAATGCATGCTTTTCAACTATTTCAATTTTTGAAGTCAATTTTGAAACGCCAGGTCCTTGGAACACAGCTCCCCAACCTACTGTGCCACCCATAGTTCTTTCTTTGCCAACGTATGAAGCTACAGCCTCTTCAGGAATACCATTTTGTAATGTAATAACAACACTGTTTTCGTTTATATGGGGTAATAGTTGTGGTAAAGCAGCTTTATTTGATGGAGCTTTTGTCATATAGAAAACAACGTCATATATTCCATTCATTTCACTTGGTAAACAAGCTTTAACAGGTTGTATAAATTCAACTTCACCAATTACTTTTGCACCATCTCTATTAAGTGCATCAACATGATCCTTATACGGATCAACAAGAGTTACATTTCTGCCACTTTTAGCTATAAAAGCTCCTAAAATAGTACCTAAGGATCCAGCTCCCATTATTGCAATTCTCATTATACTTCCTCCCTTTAATTAATTATATTTTTTATAATTTAAAGTGAATATATCTCTTGGCCATTTTCGTCCATACCAAGAAATTTCGCTTCTTGTCCAATTTCTACTTCCATCCCCTCATTAAATCCTTCTAGTAAGCTAGGAAATTTTGTACCATCTTCTCTTTCTAAGATTGCGCTTACATATGGTAATTTATCTGTAAAAGCAGGAAATGTTGAGTAAAGAATACTATATGTATATATAATCGGATTTTTCATTCTACAACCCCCTAAATATATTAATCACACATGTAGCTGCAGTACCACCAAGATTATGTGTTAAGCCTATATCTGCCTTCTTAAGCTGTCTTTGACCAGCATCACCTCTTAATTGTGTTACTACTTCAAAGATTTGACTCAAGCCAGTAGCACCTATTGGATGGCCCTTTGCCTTTAATCCACCACTAGAATTAATTGGTTTCTTTCCTTCTAAAGCTATTCCACCTTCTGCGACTAAGTCTGCACCATATCCAGGTTCCGCAAATCCTAAATCTTCTATATTAATTATTTGTGTAATTGTAAAACAATCATGTACTTCAGCAAAATCTATATCTGCTGGTTTTAGATTTGCTTGATTATAGGCTTGCTTAGCTGCTAACTTTGCAGCAGAAAAACTTGTTATTGCTTTCTTCGAGAATAATGTTATATTATCTCCTGCATGACCAGATCCAATTACTTCAACAACTCTATGTTTTTTTATTTTTTTGGCAATTTCAGTTGTAGCTAAAACTAAGAATGCAGCTCCATCAGTTACTAAAGAACAGTCAAAAAGTGATAATGGTGTAGCTATAGGAGATGCTGCCAAAGCCTTTTCTAATGTTATTTCTTTTGGCATTTGAGCATCAGGATTTAAACTGGCATTACGATGTGCATTAACAGCACACATTGCCATTTCTTTTTTTACATTTCTGTATTCATAGAAATATCTATTAGCCATCATCGCAAAATTAGCTGGAAATGTAAAACCTTGTGTAGCTTCTAATTCATAATCCATTGCTGAAACCAATGCTTCGGTAACATCATCTGTTGCCCTATGTGTCATTTTTTCAACGCCACCGACTAGAACAATATCATACATACCGCTCATAACAGCTGTAAGCCCCATTCTAAAAGCTAAACTACCTGAAGCACAAGCACCCTCAGTTCGAACTGTTGGTATATTTCCTAAATCTAGTACTTCAGATACTAATGGACCCATATGTCCTTGTCCACATAATTGCTGACCATCAAAATTACCTAAATAAACTGCTTCGATACTTTTTTTGTCTATACCTGAATCGTTGATTGCTTTTGTACCTGCTTCAAGAATCATATCTCTTATAGAGCGATCAGGAAATCTCCCCATCCTTGTTTCACCAATTCCAATTATTGAAACTGAACGCATTTTATTACCTCTCATTCTTATAATTTCATTTCACATACATCGGGACTAACTATTAAATCTGCATCCGTCTTTTGAATTACTTCTTTTACAGTTACTCCAGGTGCAACCTCTTTTAATATTAAACCTTCTTCAGTTACATCTATATAAGCTAATTCTGTTACTATTGTTTTAACAACCTTATAACCTGTTAATGGAAAAGTACATTTTTTTAATATCTTTGATTTTCCGTCTTTTGAACAATGCTCTGTAGCAACAATTACCCTTTTAGCACCAACGACTAAATCCATTGCTCCACCCATACCTGCAAATTTCCCCCCTGGCACCATCCAGTTAGCAATACTTCCTTCTTGGTCAACTTGCATTGTTCCTAAAACAGTTGCCGTAAGATGTCCGCCTCTAACTATTCCAAATCCAGTACAACTATCAACAATGGCACCACCAGGAATAATAGAAACACGATTTTCAGCAGCTTCTGTTCTAAAAATATCACGAGGTAAGCTTGGATCATCTGACCCAAAACCTACGATACCGTTTTCAGCATGTAGATAAATAGTTATATCATTTGGAATGTAATTAACAACCATGCCAGGTAGACCAGCACCTAAATTTACAACATCACCATTCTTAAACTCTTTAGCAACTCTTCTTGCTATAAGCTCTTTACTGTTCATATGTTATACCTCCTTGCACTAATACATCTACCAAAATACCTGGAACATGTATTTCTTCCGGACTAATACTACCGACTGACTCTATAGATTTATTAACTTCTACAATTACTAAATCAGCAGCAAATGCCATAACAGTAGAAAATGCTCTTTGGGTCAAATGAAAAACTAAATTACCTGCTTCGTCAGCCCTATCTGCTTCTAAAATTGCCACATTTCCTTTAAGCGGAGTTTGATATAACCATTGCTTTCCATTTAATTCAACTCTTTGAGCCCATTTTTCTTCTACAATCGTGTTTAAACCCGTTGGAGTTAAAATTCCACCTAAACCATAACCTGCTGCTCTAATTCTTTCAGCAAATGAACCTTGAGGACATAATTCTAATTCCATCTTACATTCCTCAGCTAATTTTGGTGCAATTGGTAATCTACCACACCAAGAGCATATGAACTTTTTGACTTGTCCAGCTGCTATTAATCTTCCTACGCCTTTTTCTACTGTATTTCCATCGTTATTAATCATTATTAAATCTTTTTGACCTTGTCTTAAAAGTTCATCAACTATTAAAACTGGAGTACCATTACCATAGAATCCACCAGCTAATACTGTATCACCGTCCTTAATTAAACTAACAGCATCTTTTACATCCATTAATTTAGCCACTCTATATCCTCCACTCTATGTATTATTATTTCGCTTACCATAGTCACTGACCATGTTCATCGAAATTAATAGTAACACATAAAGATAACGTTGTCAATGCGTTTTTCTAATAATAAAATAATTTTTTTATCTTGTAATAATAATAAACCAGACTAAAAAGGTTATAGTCTTTTGCCTTAAACTAATAATTGCTACTACCAAGCCCTATAGCGGACTTCACTGTCGATCTGTCATTTTGTGCATAAATATAAAAACTTCTATCAATTTCTTTAATAGAAGTTTTTTTAGAATTATTTATTGAAATTTATCCTACAACATTGAAATCAAATTATCTGTGATGGTTTATTTCTTCCTTTTTAAGTATGGAATGGAAGGATTCAATACCTGCATTGTCAAAGGAAATATTAAAGTTAAAGAAGTAGATAAAGATTTTATAAAAGAGTATAGCCAATAAAGCTCCGCTGCGCGTGGAGTATCCGGTAATGTTCGATATCGAAAAAGGGAATGCGAGACATTCCCTATTACTGTAGGCTGTAAGCAAGTACCACAAATCTTTGTGCAGGAACTATGCATTGTTGGTTTTCTCTTTTAATGCGGCCAATTCCTCGGGATAATTATTTTTAACTATGTTATCCCAAATATCTGCATTTTCTATTCCGCACCTCTCAGGAATAAATACCGGGTCCAAGCCCATTTTCTTTTGATCTTCATAATCCTTTAAAGTTGCCAATACAGGTTTAGTCAACAGTATTATAGCAATTATATTCAGCCATGCCATCATACCAACACCTATATCCCCCAGATTCCAGGCAAATTCAGAAGATCTGACTGTTCCTACATATGTCAATAATACAATTGCTACTCTTACCACGTTAATAACGGTTTTAAGATGTTTGCTGTTTTTAAACAGATACGCAACATTTGATTCAGCATAAAAGGCAAATGCCAATAATGTAGTAAAGGCAAAGAAAAATACGGATAGAGCTATAAATGGTGCTCCTAAACCTGGTATTAAAGTACTTACTGCAGTTTGTGTGTAAGCAGTTCCAACACCAACTCCAGGAAGATTTTCCACCAGGAAACCTCCGGCAGGATTTGCTACGTTG